>JBATRF010000015.1:0-230890 GCA_049292455.1 Thiolinea sp. | reverse complement strand
CCGCCGCTGGAGCTGCTGCCGCCGCTGGAGCTGCTGCCGCCGCTGGAGCTGCTGCCGCCGTGCCAGCATCTTTAGCTAGGTCAAAACCGGCTTTACCCGTCATATAAAGAACAGCATCGGTTAATTCTTGATCCGTTAAGCTGGGATCGCCACCTTTGGCAGGCATTTGATTGAGGCCATTCGTTGCGGAAGCCATCAGACCTTGCAAGCCTTTAGTTATGCGCGGTTCCCAAGCTGCTTTGTCATCAATTTTAGGTGCATTTAACACACCTGCAGTATGGCAAGAGGTACAAACTGCATTAAACACTTGTTCGCCAGTACGTGCTACGGGAGCAATAGACTTATCAACGGTGGCTACAGTACCAATCGGCTTTAGGTTAGCAGTCGCTGCAGCCTCAAACATACTTGTATCTTGGGCACCAACCGTCGCGTTGCGATCAATAGTAGTGAATAAATTCGATACAAGCACTGCAACTGTAGTGCCTAGAATTACTAAACTACCGATCAGGACTGGTTTAGCGTAAGGATCTTTTGGAATTGATGCCACGTTGTTCTCCCTTAGATCGAACCCCTTTAGGTTCGCCACATAAGACTGAAAAAGTGAAAAAGCTGTTAAACGGGGGAGATTATATTGGAAGGAGCTAATACTCTCCAAGTACCGATTTTCAAAACTTGACCTTTATCATGGTTTATTTTCCATGAGCCTGCTTTCCGGTAAGCTGAAATATTTAGTTTCTCCGTCGAGGCCGGAGTATACATAAAAACTAGTCGAGATTTTAACTTTATTCGGCAAAGTGATCAGACCTCTTCCAACATACATATTTATACTTTTCTTCAGATTCGGCTAGGTCAGTTTAAGACTTAGAATCGCAGTCAAGGCCTTGTAGTTGTTCAGCCACCGTTTACAGACTATTTTTTGCTGCTAAGCAGAATAGGGCGTGTTTGTTTACACCTTTTTTACATCTCAGCTGCCATCATCGGGCTGCCCCTAGTACTTTATGTTTGCTATTGGTGGGCATTCCGATGCATTGGTGCAATGCATGTTTTTGTCATAAATGGAGGAGTCATCATACATGACAACAACAGTCAACTGGGCTGCGATCGATCAAGACCCACGCTTTCAAGCTTTGTATAAAAGGAAAACTAGTTTCCTGTGGGGCTTGATGATTTTTTCGCTTATTTATTACTTCTTATTACCTATTGGCGCGGCTTATTTTCCTGAGCTGTTCAAAATTAAGGTATGGGGTCCAATGAATGTGGGCATCCTGTTCGCACTTTCTGAGTTCGTAGTAGCTTGGACAATTGCGTTCATTTATACCCGCCGTGCCAATCGTGATTTTGACGCAATGTCAGCTGAAATCGTCCGCGATTTAGGCGTATAAGGAGGATACATGAGAAAATCTCTTTGGATGGGGTTGTCAGCCCTGTTGTTCACGCTTACAAGCCAAGCAGCACTCGCTGCTGAAGCGGGAGCGGTTGCGCCACAGTACAAATGGCTAACGTTTGTAGTGTTTGGTGCCATTATCTCCTTGACTATGTACGTTACTTATCGTGCTGCTAAACAAACTCACTCAGCAACTGACTTCTACGCTGCAGGCCGTTCTGTTTCTGGTATCCAGAATGGTTGGGCGATTGCAGGTGACTACTTATCAGCGGCTTCTTTCTTGGGTATCGCTGGTTTGATCTCTCTTTACGGTTATGATGGATTCATGTACTCCGTGGGTTGGTTGGTTGCTTATATTACTGTATTGCTTATTATTGCTGAGCCATGCCGTAATATTGGTAAGTACACCCTCGGTGACATTTTAGCTTTCCGTAATAATCCAAAAGCTGCCAAGGTTGTTGCTGCGATCTCTACAGTAACGGTTTCTACTTTCTACCTCACTGCACAAATGGTCGGTGGTGGTGTACTGGTTAAAACTTTAATCGGTATCGAGTACGAAATATCCGTTATTGTGGTAGGTATCTTGATGCTGACTTATGTTGTTTTCGGCGGTATGAAAGCAACCACTTGGGTTCAGATCATTAAAGCGATCCTGTTAGTAACAGCCTCTATCTTGTTAGTACTGTTCACATGGGGTCAATATGGCTTCTCATTCCCAGGCTTCTTACAAGCTGCGGTTGATAATCCAGACATCCAAAAGCAAGTTGCTAAACTGGTTGGTGATGCGGCTAATAACATGACTCCAGAGCAATTGGGTCAACGTTTCTTAGAGCCAGGTTTATATCTGAAAAACCCAATTGACCAAATTTCTTTAGGTTTAGCGTTAGTATTGGGTACTGCCGGTATGCCACACATTCTGATGCGTTTCTTCACAGTTCCCACTGCACAAGATGCGCGTACATCAGTTATTTGGGCGATGGCTATCATCGGTGGCTTCTACGTTTTGACTCTGTTCTTAGGTTTAGGCGCTGCAATGAATGTTACAGCTGCTAAGATCTCTAGCTTTGACCCAGGCGGTAACATGGCTGCTCCACTGTTAGCACAGTATGTTGGTGGTGGTGCTGACTCTATGTTAGGCAACTTGTTCCTTGCATTCGTTGCTGCAGTTGCGTTTGCTACGATTGTTGCAGTGGTTGCAGGTTTAGTTTTAGCTTCTGCTTCTGCGATGTCACATGACTTATATGTCGGTGTATTCCGTGGTGAAGGTGCTTCTTCTAAAGAGCAAATCACGGCTGCTCGCGTAGCGACTGGTATCGTTGGTGCTTTAGCGATCTATGTTGGTATCGCCGCGAAAGGCCAGAACGTTGCTCACTTAGTTGCCTTAGCATTCGCGGTTGCAGCTTCTTCTAACTTGCCAGCAGTATTCTTAACCCTGTATTGGAGAAAAACTAATACTTGGGGTATCGTCGCTGGTATGTTGGTGGGTGCAGGCACTGCAATCCTGTTGGTATTACTATCTCCAAACATGACTTACCCATTAGCAAAAATTGCTGATGCTAATAAAGTGTTAGATGGTACACCAGCAGCAGCAGCCGTCGAAGCAGCTCCAGCTCAAGGTGGTTTCATGTGCGAACTGTTCGCAGGTGCAGACTGCAAGAAAGCGGTTAAAGCAGCAGCGGAAGCTCCAGCTAAACCGGGTGCACGTGAGAAGTTAGCTAAGGCTGAAGGCGAATTAGCGGCAATCACTGATGACACGGCTAAGGCAGCTAAAGAGAAGGAAATTGCAGGTCTGAAAACTACAATTTCTAAAGCGGAAGCTGATCTGAAGAAGTTCGAAGGTCAAACTAAGAGCATGATGGGCTTAGAAAAACCATGGTTCCAATTAAGAAACCCAGGTTTGATTTCTATTCCATTAGGTTTCTTGGTCACCATTCTGTTGTCGCTGGTCACTCGTGATCGTCGTGCAGATGAAATGTGGGATGAGCTTTATGTTCGTCAAAACACCGGTATCGGTGCTGAGGCAGCGCAAGCTCACTAATTCCTTGTAAGCGAGCGTTAAATACAGGAAGCGCCTTTCAAAGGCGTTTTCTGTTGTCTGGACAAAAGACTGTTAGTTGTTGTTAGCAAAGAAAAAAGACAGCTTTAACATAGGGTTGTGCGGTTTAGATAAGGGATTTACTTGCTTCTGTAGTCAAATTTCCTTTATCCTCATACCTCGTAACTCTTCACCCATAAAAAATTCTGAAAACTAAACAGTTTGAAAAAAACAAAAAACTAGCATGCTTTAAAAATTAAGCATGTGTTAGCACTAGCCACAGCAGTTTTAACATTGATCGTAAGTCTGCTATTAAAAGATAGCAGAAGCCGTAGGGTTGTAAAAAATGTCTATTTAAACAAATAGATAGGCATAAGGTTAGTTGTTTAGTCTTTTTTAATATGGAGGAGTACTATAAATGAAAGATGATATGGCTGCATATTGGTCAGCAAACGTACGTTTGTTGACGATATGCTTAGTGATCTGGTTTGTAGTGTCATTCGGGTTTGGCATCCTATTAGTCGAACCCTTAAATGCTTTCAAAATAGGGGGTTATAAACTCGGCTTTTGGTTTGCCCAACAAGGCTCTATCTATGTCTTCGTCGTTCTGATTTTCTTCTATGCATGGCGCATGGGACAAATCGATCGTAAGTTTGATGTGCATGAGCAGTAAGGGGAGAACTAAATGACTGAGCTTCAAATCTGGACTTATGCTGTCGTTGGCCTAAGTTTCGCCTTGTATTTTTATATCGCTTACAAAGCCCAAGCAGGCTCTACAAGTGACTTCTATGTAGCAGGTGGTGGCGTTCATCCGATCGCCAACGGTATGGCTACAGCTGCTGACTGGATGTCTGCTGCATCCTTTATCTCGATGGCAGGTATTATTGCCTTTAAAGGTTACGACGCGTCTGTTTACCTTATGGGTTGGACAGGTGGCTACGTATTAATGGCTATGCTACTTGCACCTTACTTACGCAAGTTTGGTAAGTTTACCGTGCCTGAGTTCGTAGGCGATCGCTACTATTCGAAAACAGCACGGATCGTTGCGGTTATCTGCTTGGTCGTGATTTCGTTGACTTATGTAATCGGCCAGATGAAGGGTGTTGGTGTTACCTTCTCGCGTTTCCTAGGTGTTTCTATGGAAATGGGCTTAGTTGTCGGTATGATTATTGTATTCTTCTATTCTGCCTTCGGCGGTATGAAGGGGATTACTTATACTCAGATCGCTCAATATGTTGTATTGATCCTTGCTTATACGATTCCTGCTATCTTTATTTCTTTACAACTGACAGGCAATCCTATTCCGCAATTAGGCTTAGGTTCGCAAGTCACTGATGGCAGTAATATGTACCTGTTAGATAAGTTAGATCAGGTCATTACTGAGCTTGGCTTTAAGTCTTATACCGACCAACATGACTCAACCATCAATATCTTCCTGTTGACCATGACCCTGATGATTGGTACTGCGGGTTTGCCTCACGTTATTATCCGTTTCTTCACTGTGCCAAAAGTAGCTGATGCACGTTCATCGGCTGGCTGGGCCTTAGTTTTCATCGCTATTCTCTACACGACTGCGCCAGCAATCGGTGCAATGGCACGCTTGAATTTGATGAATACAGTGCAAACGGGGCCTGTCGGTGCAGCAGATGGCAACTTAGTGATTGAAGAGCGTCCGCAGTGGATGAAAAACTGGGAAGCAACTAAGTTAATTGCCTTCCAAGACAAAAATGGCGATGGTCGTCTTCAGTACTACAGCGATGGCGCTTTAAGCAAAGCCCAAGCCGATTTTGCAACAGCAGAAAAAGCTTTAGCTGATGCCGCTGACAAAACTAAAGCTCAGGAAAGTTTAGATAAAGCGAAAGCCGCATTAGATAAAGCTAATACGGATGCAGCTGCTTCTAAATTTGCAGGTTTTGGTTGGAAGGGTAATGAACTGACTAAAGTTGATAACGATATTATCGTATTAGCTAACCCTGAAATTGCCAAACTACCTAACTGGGTTATTGCCTTAGTAGCTGCCGGTGGTATCGCAGCAGCCTTATCAACTGCCGCTGGTTTATTGTTGGCGATTGCTTCAGCAATCTCGCATGACTTAATGAAAGGTATCTTCACCCCTAATATCTCTGAAAAGACTGAGTTGATGTCTTCACGGGTGGCTATTACGGTGGCTATCTTGTTGGCAGGCTATATGGGGATGAATCCACCAGGCTTCGCCGCAGAGGTGGTCGCTTTGGCGTTTGGACTGGCCGCATCCTCCATTTTCCCGGTCTTGATGATGGGTATTTTCTCCAAGCGGGTTAATAATTACGGTGCTGTGTTAGGTATGTTAGCAGGCCTCGGCTCTACACTAGTTTACATTTTCTGGTTTAAGGGTTGGTTCTTTGTTAAAGGTACTGAGATGGCAGCGAATGTTCCTGCTAATTGGTTCTTAGGTATTTCTCCAGAAGCCTTTGGTACGGTGGGTGCATTGGTTAACTTTGCCGTCGCTATTTTGGTTTCACGTATGACTGCTCCACCTCCTGCACATATTCAGGAATTAGTGGAAAGTGTACGTATTCCTCGTGGTGCGGGCACAGCTATCGCTCACTAAAATAGTTAGTTGAACTAGCTTGAAAAGGCTCCTTTGGGAGCCTTTTCTTTATGAGCTCTTAGAAGAAGGTAAGGTTTTCATGTTGAAATGGTTTTTTGGTTTAAGTGTTCACTTGCGTATCGCTATTATCATAGCGCCTGTCTTTATAATCGGTGGTTATGGTTTAGCTGATCTTTGGGCGACCAGAAAAAATCCCGAGCCTAATACTGAGTTAAAAATGCTGCCTATGGAATTAGTAGGTCGCTGCGAATTGGCTGCTAATTGCCAAGTTGGTAATGAAAATTTGAAGGTAGTTTTGAAGTATGTGCCTGCTAGCCAAAGTGATTTAGTGCGTATTGAATTAACCCCTAATGACCGAATTCGTGGTATGGAGATGGCACTCGTGAGCGGTGATAAAGAAGAGCATATTGTGATTGAGCCGCTGAGAGGCGAAACAGTCTGGTATGGAGAGTTTCCTGCCACTGTATTGAATGTTAAACCCACCAAGATTCGACTTGCAGTCGCTCAATTTGGTAAGGTGTCGTACAGTGAATTTCCAGTTACCTTCTGAGGTTATGATTGCACTGGTTTAACAGACCTCTATCGCTCTGTTTTTCAGTATTTCCTGAGCAGCTTGATCTGGGGTCAAAGTTTTTCTGCTTGTAGATAATTCAATCTATGTTAATCTCCTAGCCCGCTGCTCTGAGCCTTTACGATGGCTCGCTAATCTTAAGTACGTCAGCCCTATTTAACGACTATAGTACTGTTAAGGTTTACTCTGACTGCATAAGACGGAGAAAGCAGCTTTGCCAATGAAGTGAGCACCGAGGTAAACCAAGGGAGATGTCATTTTTGATGGAAAATACATCAGTTTTGGTGGTCGAAGACGAGTATCGCATTCGACAGTTTCTGCGTGCGGCTTTAGAAAGTGAAGGCTGTAAAGTATTAGAAGCACCAACCGTGGCTGCAGGTTTGGCTTTAGCCAGCGAATATAAGCCAGAGCTGGTTATTCTTGATTTAGGTCTGCCCGATGCGGATGGCCGCCAATTTATCCGTAGCCTGCGTGGCTGGTCGGATGTGCCGATTATGGTATTGTCTGCCCGCAATTTGGAAACCGATAAAGTCAGCCTGCTAGATGCAGGCGCCGATGATTATCTTGCCAAACCTTTTGGTGTGGCTGAATTGTTAGCTCGATTACGTGCGCTTAAACGTCGGCGCGAACAACGGCCTAGTGATAACTCTGCCATTGTGACTTTTGGTAATGTGATGGTTGATCAAGTGAATCGCCTCACCTTTCGTAAGGGCGAGCAAGTCCATCTGACGCCACGCGAATATCACCTGCTTACTATCCTGCTGGCGCAACCCGGCAAAGTACTGACTCAACGCCAATTATTGCGGGAAGTTTGGGGGGCAGGGCATTCCGAAGATGGACACTATTTGCGTATTTATATTGGCCGCCTACGTCAAAAGCTGGAAACTGATCCTTCGCAGCCGCAGCATTTGTTGACCGAAACAGGCGTCGGCTATCGCTTTTGCCAATAATTCTGCCTAGATGTCAAATAAAAGCCTATAGTCTAATAGACGTAACCGGCTCGGTTCGGTATGATTTGCAGCTCTAATTACGCACCCTTAGCTCAGCTGGATAGAGCGTTGCCCTCCGGAGGCAAAGGTCAGAGGTTCGAATCCTCTAGGGTGCGCCATCGATTTTAAGGATTGATTTCTAAGCGGAGTATCGGTATCGTCCGCGCTTGCTGAGATAAAAGGGAAGGTTATGAGACGCATTTTAGTCGCTGGTAACTGGAAGTTAAATGGCTCGAAAGCCAGTATTCAAACGCTAGTCACAGGTATTGTTGCTGGTGCTGAAAATTTAACAAATGTTTCTATTGCCGTCTGTGCACCTTATGTTTACCTACCTTTTACTGCTGAACTACTCACGAAAAGTGCAGTGAGTTTGGGCGCACAGGATGTGAGTGAGCAAGATAGTGGTGCTTATACTGGTGAAGTTTCTGCGCCGATGTTGCTGGAAACGGGCTGTCAATACGTGATTGTAGGCCATTCTGAACGCCGTGCTATTTTTGGCGAGCAGGATGTAGATACCGCGCGTAAGTTTGCAGCAGCACGTAAACAAGGCTTAATTCCGATTTTATGTTTGGGCGAATCCTTAGCTGAACGTGAAGCAGGCACGACCGAAGCAGTAGTAGCAAGGCAGTTAGATGTAGTGCTTGAGTCGGAGGGCGTGCAAGCTTTGAATGATGCAGTGATTGCGTATGAACCAGTCTGGGCGATTGGTACAGGCAAAACGGCGTCTCCTGAACAAGCACAAGCAGTACATGCTTTTATTCGCGAGCGTCTCGCTGCATTGGATGCAGCAGTTGCAGCGAAAGTACAGATTTTATATGGCGGCAGCGTCAAAGGTTCGAATGCTGCTGAGCTATTTGCCATGCAAGACATCGATGGTGGCTTAATTGGCGGCGCTTCGTTGGATGCTCAAGAGTTTTTGACAATCTGTCAAGCCGGGCACAATCAGCGAGACTGATGGTTTATTTAGAAGTTAAAGATGCTTTATAATATTTTACTTATTGTACAAATTGTTGTTTCTGTCGCGATGATTGCGCTGATTTTAATGCAGCACGGGAAAGGTGCGGATGCGGGGGCAGCCTTTGGTAGTGGCGCATCGGGTACAGTGTTTGGATCGCGCGGTTCTGGCAACTTTTTAAGCCGGTCTACTGCTATTCTAGCGACAATCTTTTTCGTCAACTGTATTGCTTTAGCTTGGCTTGTTGCTAATCGTACCACCACTACGGGTGGTAGTATTATGGACAGCGTGCCAACGAGTACTGTTGCACCCAAGGTAGCACCTGCTGTGCCAGCGACACCGACCAACAGTGAAGTTCCTGTAGTTCCGGGTCAAAGCGCTCCAGCAGCTGAAGTTCCAGCAACTGGAACAGCACCAGCAGCAACTCCGGCTGTCCAAGCCGAAGTTCCAGCAGCGCCTGCTACTGAAGCAGCTAAGCCTGTTGAAGCAGCGCCTGCGAGTGGTGCAGCTACTACAACTGAGACAAAGAAACCTTAAGGTTTCAACCCAATTGCCGTCGTGGTGGAATTGGTAGACACGCTACCTTGAGGTGGTAGTGACCCTAGGTCGTGCGAGTTCGAGTCTCGCCGTCGGCACCAATTAAAAAAGCCCTGATTCTTGATTGAATCGGGGCTTTTTTGTTTTTGGAATGTTGACAATGTTAATAGTAAAAGTTGACAATGATCTTAGAAAATGTTGACAAAGTGAGATGGCAATGACTGAAAGTCAGACTGGAAAGCGTGCAAAAGGTGACGAGATTCGTCAATTTATTCTCAATAAGGTCAAAGCACATCCACAGGACATAGCCAATGTCAGCGCTCAGCAGTTTTGTATTTCGCGCCAAGCAGTTAACCGCCATTTAAAACTACTAGCCCAGCAAGGTTTGATTGAGGTAAGCGGTGCTACACGCAATAAAAAATATCAACTCAAAGCAATTGAGCGTTTTACAGCAATTTACTCATTGGCCAATCTTGAGGAGCACCGAGTATGGGGTAAAGAAATAGCGCCGCGACTGCTTAAGCTCGATTTGCCTAAGTCTATCATGACCATTTGGGAGTATGGCTTCACTGAAATGCTCAATAATGCGATTGATCACTCTAATGGCACCCAGGTTATAGTGAGCCTTGATATTTATGCAACCTATGCTGAGTTACAGTTCAGGGACAATGGCGAGGGAATTTTTAGAAAAATTTGCCGCTTGTTGGATCTGGACGATGAGCGTCATGCTATTTTGGAGCTTTCCAAAGGGAAACTTACCACTGACCCCGCTAATCATTCCGGTGAAGGGATTTTTTTTACTTCTCGGCTTTTTGATAGCTTCATTATTTCATCGGGCAAAGTTTTCTTTTCGCATGAGTTCCATGAACTAGAAGATTGGATACTTGAGAAAGAAGCTAGCACTACAGGTACTTTCGTTGAGCTAGCACTAAACCATAACGCTCAGCATACGATCAAAGAAGTGTTCAATACCTATGCATCCGGTGAAGATTTTGGTTTTGTAAAAACAGTTGTACCTGTGCGCTTAGCGCTATATGGCAATGAATCCTTAATTTCCCGCTCACAAGCTAAGCGCGTTTTAGCACGGGTAGATCGTTTTAAAGTGGTGATTTTTGACTTTGACGGGGTAGAGGCTATAGGGCAAGCGTTTGCCGATGAGATTTTTAGGGTCTTTAAAAACCGCCGCAGTGATATACAAATTCAATACATTAAGGCTAATTCAGATACAGAAGCTATGATATTGCGGGCACTTAACCGCCCTGAACTTGAATAGTTGCCTTTCTAAAACAGTGCTAGGTTCAGACACTTAAGCGCCACACAAGTTTTGCCGCGCTCCCCCATCCCCAACCCTTCCCCCGCCATGAGGGAAGGGAGCACAATAATTTGTCAAATAATATGTAAAAGTGACTGTCTTAACCCTTCACCCCTTGAGGGGGGAAGGGCTAGGGATGGGGGGTATGTGAATCCCTTCTAAAACAGGGCTACGTTCAAACTTGGGCGGTAATCCTGCACTAGATGCCAAAAGCCTTGGTCTTAATCCCTTCTAAAACAGGGCTACGTTCAAACGTACCCGATGGAGGGTATTACTATGTCCAAGTTCGTCTTAATCCCTTCTAAAACAGGGCTACGTTCAAACTTAGAGAGAGCATTAAAGGTCTCGTGACTAATGTCTTAATCCCTTCTAAAACAGGGCTACGTTCAAACTTGCGTAATAATCGCTATTACAAAAAACACAATGTCTTAATCCCTTCTAAAACAGGGCTACGTTCAAACGATTTATCAAGCCCTAACGGTAAGCTGCCAATCAGTCTTAATCCCTTCTAAAACAGGGCTACGTTCAAACTTTTAGAGGCAGACAAAGCAGGCTATAGCCGGTCTTAATCCCTTCTAAAACAGGGCTACGTTCAAACACCGTAGATAACTCAATGCACTTTCAATTCAAGTGTCTTAATCCCTTCTAAAACAGGGCTACGTTCAAACAACTGCTTGACTACAACCATAACGTAGTTAGAACAGTCTTAATCCCTTCTAAAACAGGGCTACGTTCAAACCAACCTATTCTGCGTGGATTGACGAAATGCACGAGTCTTAATCCCTTCTAAAACAGGGCTACGTTCAAACATAAAGATTGTCTGAAAGCGTTTTTAGATGCATTGTCTTAATCCCTTCTAAAACAGGGCTACGTTCAAACCACTACAAACGGTTTCGTCACTGCTTGGCGGTGTCTTAATCCCTTCTAAAACAGGGCTACGTTCAAACCGTGCTGACTGCCAGTATTCTAGTGCATACTTTGTCTTAATCCCTTCTAAAACAGGGCTACGTTCAAACCACTAGATATGACGCAGGAGGAGTTTTTCTTTGCGTCTTAATCCCTTCTAAAACAGGGCTACGTTCAAACTTTAAACAATGTTTCTTTTGCAGATTTTCAAGGTCTTAATCCCTTCTAAAACAGGGCTACGTTCAAACCGCTCGTGTCCAGCCAGCCTTCTTAATCAAGCACTTACAGAGGCCCTTAGCAGGAAATGTGCTGTATAAAAAGTTTGCATGAGAAAAATTTAAGCATTGCATAAAAATAACTCAAAACATGAGCTAAATCGAGCAGTTTGTCAGCAGAGTCTAAACAGGCTTGAGTTCAGCGTCAAGCAAGGTATTGCTTAAATAAAGCCCGCGCTTTACTCAACTTCGGATTAATCACCGCTTGGCAATAACCTGCGCCCGGATTCGAGCGGTAATAGTTTTGATGATAATCCTCCGCAGCATAAAACGTTTCCGCCGGTACTACTTGAGTGACAATCGATTCATCAAAATTTGCCTGCATTTCTTGCACGACCGCTTGAGCCGTTGCTTGTTGTTCAGGGCTATGTGTGAAAATGACGCTGCGATATTGCGTACCGCGATCTGCACCTTGACGATTCAAAGTGGTTGGATCATGGGTTGCTAAATGAATGCGCAGCAAATCGGCATAACTAATCTGGGTGGGGTCAAATTCGATTTGAATCACCTCAGCATGCCCGGTCGTACCATTACACACGCTCCGATAATCAGGATTGAGCATTTGCCCGCCGCTGTAACCACTAACGACACTTTCTACCCCGCGCAATTGCTGGAAAACTGCTTCAGTACACCAAAAGCAGCCACCACCGAAAGTTGCTGTTTCTAACTGTTTACTCATTGGAGTCACCCTTCACTTTTTCCAAAGCCACCGCATTCATACAATAGCGCAAGCCACTCGGCGCAGGGCCATCCGGGAATACATGTCCTAGATGCGCTTCACAGGTATTGCACAAAGTTTCCACCCGCACCATCCCATACGAACGATCCGCGTGATAAGCAATTGCATTCTCTTGCAGCGGTTGAGTAAAAGACGGCCAGCCTGTACCTGATTCAAATTTCTGACTAGCATCAAACAACAGAGTCCCGCAGCAGACGCAGGCATATAAACCCGGCTCAAATAGGCTACACATCTCTGAACTAAACGGGCGCTCTGTGCCGTGCTGACGAGTCACTAGGTATTGCTCAGGGCTGAGCTGTGCTTTCCATTCCTGATCGGTTTTCTTCACCACGCGATCCGGCGGCAAATTACCCTTTTCACTCAGACGCAGAACTTGTTTCCAATCCAACATGCTAACTCTCCTGTTAAAGCATCAAAGCGCAATCAGCTTGGCAGTTCGCCAAGCCTGCTGCAAATAGGCGGAATAAGTATCCAGTAAGTGTTTACTGCTTTGGGACGAGCTGTAATAACTGTGCGGTATCAGTAATTTCAGCATACTCGCCTGCCAAGTTAGCGAGTGACATGGCGTGTACCTCTTCAGCACTACGCCTTACTCCATTATAGTCGGCTTTAGGGAAAGTAAAGCAGGCATCCGCCGCTACCCAAGTCGTAAATCCTAGGTTCCCCGCCGAACGAACAGTAGCTTCTATGGAGTTATTGGTGCTCACCCCGACAACCACCAGCTTCCGTAAATCACGCAGATGCAACCAGCGTTCTAAGCCGGTATTGCAAAAAGCATCCGGTCGATTTTTTTCAACAATAGGCTCATGTTCCAACGGGAGAAACTCAGTCTGAAATCCCGCTCCCGCTTGACCGGGATAAAAGCCCGACTTCAGCTCGCGTGAAATATGCCGCACATGAATAACCGGCCAATGTGCTTGCCGCCAAGCAGCCAGCAAGCTTTGGATCTTGGTTTCGGCCTGTGGATTATTGCGCTCACTGATAGCAGCCTTGCTCATACACTGCTGCATATCAATAATGATTAAAGCCGTCGCCTGCATCAGACTGCCTCCGCCAAAATCATCCGCGCACCTTTTTCGCCAATCATCATGCTCGGCGCTGAAGTATTGCCACTAATCAATTTCGGCATAATCGACGCATCTATCACCCGCAAATTCTGCATCCCTTTGACTTTTAAGTCGTGCGGATTCACCACTGCAAGTTCATCCACGCCCATCTTGCAGGTGCCGATAGGGTGATAAACGGTGCTGGCCGTTTCACGTAGATAAGCCAGAATTTGCTCATCAGTTTGTATACTCGGCGTCGGTGCCATTTCTTCACCCCGCACGCTATCAAACTCTGGTGAAGCCAGCACTTCACGCGCTTTTTTCACCGCCTCCACTAATAGCTTCTGATCGTGTTCCGCTGAGAAGAAGTTATGGTCGATCAGCACGTTTTTCAAGGTGCCATCATTAGCTAATTTCACCGTACCGGTACTTTGCGGGCGCAAGACACAAGTAAATAGAGAATAGCCATGTCCCATTTCTAAACGCCGCCCGCGATAACTACGGAAAATCGGCGTGAAATGGAATTGCACATCAGGATCAGCTTCAGCGCTACCAGCAGGAGCGCTTTCTGCATATTTGGTTTTGGCAAAACCACCGGCTTCTACATAATTGGTCGTCCACCAACCTTTACGTTTTAGCCAATATTGGAAAGGGGCTGGGATAATATGCGGAATCAGGGTTGCCCAAGAAATGCCAATCGAGACTGGCTTGGGCGAGCGTACCGTCACCATGCTATCGACATGATCTTGCAGGTTTTCACCCACACCGGGGACATGCTGCTTGCATTCAAGCCCCAAAGCTTTTAGCTCAGCTTGATGACCAATCCCCGAGGCCAATAGAATACGCGGGGAAGCAATCGTACCCGCACTCAAAATCACTTCACGCTTACATTGCAAGACACTGCGCACGCCACCGCGCTCAATCTCGACCCCCGTCACGCGATCTTGTTCAATTTGCAGCTTAAAAACTTCAGTATGCGTTAGCACGGTTAAATTCGGGCGTTGCAAAATCGGTTCAACAAAAGCGGTATAACTGCTGACCCGCACCCCGCGATTTTGTTTAACATTATAAATACCCAAACCCAGCTGCGATTCTGCATTAAAGTCAGTATTCTCAGGCAAATTTGCGGCTGCACCTGCTTTCACAAAAGTCCGCGCTAACTGATTAATATCCTGCGGATTGGTGACATTCAGCTCACCTTTAAAGCCGTGATATTCGGCACTTTGCCCGACTAGATTGCGCTCTAAATCCTTGAAAACGGGCAAGACATCTTGATAGGCCCAACCTGCACAACCTAAAGCAGCCCAACCGTCATAATCGTTTTGATTGCCGCGAATATACACCATGCTATTAATCGTGCTGGAGCCACCCAAACCCTTACCACGATTGACGGTAATCACTCGATTATTCAAATGCTTTTGGGGTACACCTTTGAAGGTATAGTCATATTTCTTATTGCCATACAGGCCAAAAATCCCCGCTGGAATTTTCACCCACAGGCTGTTGTCACTACCACCCGCTTCAATCAAGCAGACTGAAACTTGCGGGTTAGCACTCAAGCGATTCGCAACGACACAGCCCGCTGAACCTGCACCCACAATGATGTAATCATAACTACTCAAACTCATCTTCTTATCCTTAAGTCATGCTTGTTACTGTATATTTAAGCGGAAATGTAAACTTTTCGGGCGGGTCAAAGCCTCATAACCCAGCGCTGATAAGGTGCAACCGCGCCCGGTATCTTTCACCCCTGTCCAAGCTAAGGCAGGGTCAAGATAATCGCAGCGATTCATAAATACCGTGCCAGTTTGCAATTCAGCCGCAATGTGCTCAGCCGCTTCGGCATCTTCAGTCCAAATCGCTGCGGTTAAGCCATAGGGCGAATCATTCATCAGGCGAATCGCTTCGGCATCGTCCTGCACTTTCATAATTCCCACCACTGGCCCAAAGCTTTCCTCGACCATCACTGACATCGAATGATCGACATTGGATAGGACTTGTGGCGCTAGATAAGCTGAACCGGGCTGATCCAGTTCAAATTCAGAAGTATCCACATGCGCCACAGCACCAGCAGCGATAGCCTGATTAATCTGCTCGCGCACAAAATCAGCGGAAGCGGGTTTAATCATCGGGCCAAGATTGGTGTTGGCATCAAGCGGACTGCCTAACTTGTATAAACTTCCTAATTTCGCAATCCCTGCTACGACTTCGTTATACACAGTTTCGTGCGCATAAATACGTTCAATCCCACAGCAAGACTGCCCGGAATTAAAGAAAGCTCCATCCGCTAAATTCTCAATCGCATGCGCGAGATTCGCATCCGCGCGTACATAAGCAGGGTCTTTGCCGCCTAACTCTAAACCGACTGGAATAAAGCGTCCGCTGGCGGCAGCTTCCATTGCTTTGCCACCTGCCACTGAGCCAGTGAAACACACCGTATCGGCTAAGCCGCTTTGGATAATCTCGGCAGTTTGCGCATGATCGAGCACTAAATGTTGAAACACACCTTGGGGTAAACCCACTGCATCAAAAGCATCCTGAAAACGCTCCGCCACCAGCAAGGTATTCGCTGCATGTTTGAGTACCACGGTATTACCCGCCATAAGTGCTGGAATCACTGAGTTGACTGTGGTCAGAAAAGGATAATTCCACGGTGCAATCGTCAAGACTATACCCAAAGCCTCACGGACGATGCGTCGCTCAAAGCCAGTTTTTGGGCTAGGTACGAAGTCCGCCAAAGCGGCTTCAGCAATCTGTATCATGTAGCGCGCCCGTTCTTCAAAGCCGCGCATTTCCCCAGCACCGACACTTATAGGGCGGCCCATTTGCCAAGCGAGTTCTTCAACGATACGCTCTTTCATGGTGAGCATTGCATCAACTGCTGCGTTACAATACTTAGCGCGCTCTTGAATGCTTAAGCGCTTCCACGCTGGTTGTGCGGTTCGGCTAGCGGCCAAGCAAGTTTGAATCTGTTCAGCGCTAGCCACAGGGCGTTCTGCATAAACACTGCCATCAATCGGTGAAATACATTGAATGGTTTGCATCCTTAAGCCCTCTCAAAGCCGCGCGCTAGTTCCCAATTAGTGACGCGCCGATCATATTCAAATTGCTCCCAACGTCCGGTATGCAAGTAGTGGTCAATCACCGCATCACCCATCGCCGCGCGCAGCATCGCAGAATTATCCAACTTGTCTAAAGCAGCGCGCAGGGTCGTGGGGATTTCACGAATATTCGCAGCGCCATAAGCATCGCCGGTGAATTCAGCTTCTAATTCCAGCTTACATTCGATGCCATCCAAGCCAGCCGCAATTTGCGCAGCTAAGGCTAAGTAAGGGTTGAGATCAGCCCCACCGACACGACATTCAACCCGCACTGCTTTGCTACTTTCGCCACATAAGCGATAGCCTGCGGTACGATTATCCCGACTCCAAATAGCTTTGGTCGGTGCAAACGTACCCACTTGGAAGCGCTTGTAGGAATTGATCCACGGCGCAAGGAAATAGGTGACTTCATCTGCATGCGCGAGTAAGCCCGCCAAATAATGGCGCATTAACTCAGACATGCCGTATTGAGCATTTTCATCAAAGAAGAGGGGCGTTTTACCATCCAAACTCCAGAGCGATTGATGAATATGTGAGGAACTACCCGCCGCGCTGTAATCCCATTTCGCCATGAAAGTCACCGCCTTGCCCTTGCTCCAAGCGATTTCTTTGCAGGCATTCTTGACGATGGAATGATAGTCCGCCGTGGTCAGTGCCTCGGCATATTTTACATTCACCTCTTCTTGCCCTGCTGAGGCTTCACCTTTAGAACACTCCACCGGAATCCCCGCACTAAATAAGCCATTACGAATCGCGCGAATCACGTCTTCTTCTTTGGTGGTTTGCAGGATGTGATAATCCTCGTTATAAGCACTGGCTAATTTCAAATTGTGATAGCCGGATTCGTGCACATCTGAGTAGGTCTGATTGAACAGGAAAAACTCTAATTCAGTCGCCATCATGGGCTTCATGCCGAGCGCTTCGAGGCGGGCAATTTGCTTTTTTAAGATCGCACGCGGCGAATGTGGTACAGGCTCATGAGTATGATGCTCGAGTACATCGCAAAGCACTAAAGCTGTACCTTCCAGCCACGGTAAGGGGCGCAAGGTGCTCAAGTCAGGCTTCATCACATAATCGCCATAGCCTGCGCGCCAACTGGTCGCTGCATAGCCCTCCACCGTGTGCATATCCATATCAGTGGCGAGCAAATAGTTACAAGAATGTGTCTCTTCAACCGCGCTATTTAGGAAGAAATCAGCATGAAAGCGCTTTCCCATTAAGCGCCCTTGCATATCGACTTGGCAGACAAGAACAGTGTCTACTTTGCCAGCGGCATAGGCTTGTTTTAGATCATCAAGGGTGTATCTAGCTGTCATAGTTGGCTTCCTTTAGTCGCTGCGAACTGTGTGTGATGGGTGAGTTTTTATTAAAAGCTTGAAGCAGCAATGAAGCATGAAACGCTGGCGAAATCAATCACCAGCGTCTTGGTTTTGCGGGTTTATCAAGTTTGAACTGCTAGGTTGCAGGTTTAAGCTCAGACTCGGGAGCAGGTGCTTCGACTAAGCTGACTGCTTCAGTGTTGTTCAAAGGTGTGTGATCTAAGGGTTCACTAGCTGCTGTGGATGGTTCAGTCGTGGCTTGGGTATTAGCTCGTTTGTTAGCCGCACCACGATCCAGTAACTCTTTAATCGTTAGGTCCGCATTTTGATGTAAACGCTCTAAACCCTGATCCCCTAAGCCAGTGGCCTGCCGAATCTGTTGGGCCTGCTTTTGCTGTTGAGCATCACCTTGCCACAGACAATGGCGAATATAATTTACGGTCAATAAATCCGGTGAAACCCGCAATAAATAACGGGGCTGTTTACTTTTTTCTTGGCTGACAATGCCGTAATGAATGAGGTCTTCTAGGGTTTTATTAATCAATAAGCGCGAAATCGGAATCCGTGCTCTTAATTCTTCTAAAGTCATCGGAGCTTGGCCTTGAGTAAAGCCTAAGCCGATTTCCCTGAGGACGGCTGCGGAGAGTAATTCACGGCTTTCTAGGCTTAAATTTTCAGGTTGACCGACTTGAAATACTGCTTCTGGATATTGGAAATAATAAGCTAGGCGTGCACCTAACAGCACAATAATCCAGCCGATATACATCCAAAGCATAAACAGAAATAGGCCTGCAAACACCGAGTAAACAGCCGTTTGCTGACCTGAACTGACAACAAAGGACGCAAACAACCAGCCGCCTGCTTGCCAAGCCAAGCCAGCAATGACGGCAGCACCTAAGGCAGGCAAAAATTTAACGCGCGTATTCGGAATGAAAATATAAACAAAGGTGAAAACCGCAATCACCAGCATGACCGGCACGAGTTGCAGCAGAAAATCCCAGCTCGAATGGCTAGCAATGCGTTCTGCTAAGGCGGTATGGCTTAACGAACTCATCAAGCCAAACATGGTAAACAGCAGAATCGGCGCTACCATAATAACGCTGATATATTTACTAAACTGCCGATGGATTGAGCGATTAGGCGGTAGCTGCCAGAGATGATTAAACGCATTTTCAATTTGCTGCATCATCATCAACACGGTATAGAGCAAGGTCACCAAACCCACCACACCTAAAGCACCCACTTGAATATTATCTACAAACCCTAGCACTTGCTTAGTGACTTCTTCCGCTTTAGTGCCAAGTGGAGTCATAAACTGCAATAGAAGTGGCTCTAATTGATTATGCACCCCGAAGCCTTTCAAAACCGAAAAGCTTAAGGCTAACAGCGGGGTAATAGATAAGAGCGTGGTATACACCAAGCCCATCGAACGCATGGTAATTTCGCCTTGCATAATCTCTTGAAACAGAGCACGCGGCAGCGCTATCCAGAATTTTAGGGTTTTATTCATAAGCCATATTATAACAGGGCACTTTGTAAAAAAGGCCTGCTATTTTCGAATAGCGCCAGTACTTGGAAAACAAGCGGTAAAGCGCGTACATCCTGGTTTACTGCTAATTTCTAAACTACCACCGTGATTAATCATCACATGCTTAACAATCGCCAAGCCCAAGCCTGTGCCGCCTTTATCTCGCGCCCGTCCTTTATCCACACGATAAAAGCGCTCCGTTAGATGCCCGATATGCTGGGCTGGAATCCCTGGGCCATTATCCTCAACGGTTAAACAAACTTGGCCATTAGCACGCTGCTGCCAGTCAATTTGAATATGCGTATCAGGCGGTGTATGGCGGATGGCATTATCAACCAGATTGGTAATGACACTGAGTAAATCGGGTTCGTGTCCTAGCAAATGCAATTTCGGATCGACATTTAAGCTTAAGGTATGTGAGTCAGCGGCTAGCGTGTCGCCTAGAGACACAAACACATCATCTAATAATTCAGGAACATTAATTTCGGTTTCAATCATCCGCCGCTGCTCATCATTTTCCAGCTTAGATAAAGAGAGCATGTCACTGATAATACGCTGCATTCGGTCGGCTTGGGCGCGTGCTTGTTGCACGGCAGGCAGTAAATGTTCAGGTAAGCCAGGCTCATCTTCGAATAGCTCTAAATAACCGGCTAACACGGTTAAGGGCGTGCGTAATTCGTGGGAGGCATTGGCAAAAAAAGCTTTCCGGGTCTGCTGCAAATGCACGCCTTGGCTAATATCGCGCACATTAAACAGGTAGAGGTTTTTTTGTACTGGCACTAAATGCGCTTGCAGAATGATATTGTCATCCAATGGCGAATTGAGGCGAATTTCCTCATCGGTTTCGCCCGAGCGTAATAAAGCATTCAGTTCGGGTGAGCGAATCAGATTATCTAAACGATTTCCCCAATCGACTTCGGTTTGAATACCCAAGAGACGCGCTGCAGCGGGATTCGACCATTGAATAATAAAATCTTGATTAATCAAAATCGTGGCATCAGGCAAAGCAGCCATGACATTATTTAAGCGATCTAAAGTTTCGCGCTGCTTCTTTTTACGAGATCGGCTTTTTTGCTTACTGCGATGCACGAGATAAGTGATTTGTTCCCAAGCACCATCACTATCGGGCATCGACTCAGGCGGCTGGCCTTGTACCAACCAAACTTGTAATTGCCGAAGTTTAAATAAGATCCAAGCAATATAAGCCATACTGACAAATAGAAAACTCAGCAACCAATAGCCAGTGGCATAGCCTACGATCAGGCCCAGAATGACAACAGCTATTAGACGGCGAATTTCCACCTGCCAATAGTCATAGGTCATTAAAGGCTTCCTCTGCAAAGCGATAGCCTGCACCGCGTACTGTGTGGATACAATTATCAGCTTCTTGCAGTTTTAAGGCTTTACGTAAGCGTAAAATATGGACATCCACCGTACGTTCCTCAATATAAGTATTCTGCCCCCAGATAAAATCCAAGAGTTGTGCACGGGAATACACTCTGCCCGGATGCTTCATAAAGAATTCCAACAGCTTATACTCAGTAATGCCAAGGTGAATAGGCTGACTATTGATAGTTAGCTGATGAGCGTCTAAATCCAGATTAATCGGGCCGACATTGAGAATCTTGCGTGCAGTAAAGCCTTCCGAGCGTCGTAATAAAGCTTTAATGCGCGCGGTGAGAGTTTTCAAAGAAACCGGCTTAGAAAGGTAATCATCAGCACCTACATCCAGGCCATGAATCATATCCTCTTCTTCAGCCCGCGCGGTGAGCATTACAATTGGAATATCCCGTGTCACCTCATCTTTACGGAAGCGGCGAATTAGTTCTGGGCCAGAAATATCGGGCAACATCCAATCAATCAACATGAGGTCAGGGGTTTGATTGGCGACCAGTTCACGCGCTACATAAGCGTTTTCGGCTTCCATCACCGCATAGCCTTCTCGCTCTAGGCTAAAACGGATCATTTGTCGAATAGCAGCTTCATCTTCGACACAGAGAATTTGTTTTTTCATCACCTTCTACCCTTATTGACACGGGCGCATGCTAGCATGACAAATATTTCACATTGATTACAAATACCCAGATAATGTGAAGCTTCTGTGATCTTTCTGTGACTACTAGCGAGCAGGCGGCCAATAAGCGTAATACATTATTTCAGCTATAAATTTTCTTATGCAAGCTGGCAAAACAGACCCAATGACACAGGTCAAGGTTAACCGTAAGCAAGCCAGCGTTCGATCTTAAATTATTCGCCGAGTTGTCACTTGATTGTCATTGATTGGCTCTAGACTGAGCCTGACCTCGGAAATGTCACAACTTGAACGAAAGCAAAATAATAGCCGAAACCATTAATCTCAATAACGGCCTATGAATCTGGAATAGTCGATGATTGCCGGGCGCGATGCCCGGCTTCTTCTTTGTAAAACTATCCCCTTTAGAGAATAAAGTCGCAGCCTAAACTAGCTTATCCTGACTACTTTTAGGAGCTAACAATGGCACAAATCAAAGCCTTATTATTCGATGTCGATGGCACACTCGCCGATACGGAGGCTGATGGTCATCGTGTCGGCTTCAATCAAGCTTTCGCTGAAGCAGGCTTGGATTGGAATTGGGATGTGGCGCTGTATGGCGATTTACTCCAAGTCACTGGTGGCAAAGAGCGTATTCAGTTTTTCATCGAGCGTTATCAACCTAATTTCACTAAACCGGATGATTTAAAGGCTTTCATTGCCAAGCTTCATAAACGCAAAACGCATTTTTATTTAGAATTGCTACAAGCAGGGCGCATTCCCTTGCGTTCTGGCGTCAAGCGTTTAATCCAAGAGGCGCGTCATGCACGTTTACGCTTAGCGATTGTCACTACCACTACACCCGAAAATGTGACTTATTTATTGCAAGCGACTTTGGGAGAAGATTCCTTAAGTTGGTTTGATTGCATAGCAGCAGGCGATATTGTGCCGAGGAAAAAACCAGCACCGGATATTTATGAGTATACCTTGGCGCAATTGCAGCTTAAACCTGAGGAATGCTTAGCGTTTGAGGATTCGGAGAATGGCTTGAAATCGGCACTGGCAGCGGGTGTGCCGACGCTAGTGACAGTGAATGAATACACTAGAATGCAGGATTTTAGTGGGGCGTTGTTGGTGGTGGATCAGTTGGGGGAGCCAGAGCAGCCTAGCAAAGTTGTGCAAGGAAACTTATATCAAGCGGAATACATCAACGCTGAATTTGTTAAAGGGTTATTTGCTTAAAACTGCGAACGTGTCCTTCGCACCGCATCCAACCAACCCGCGTATTTCTGCTCGCGTGTTTTCTTATCCATATCAGGCTTGAAACTCTTGTCCAAAGCCCATTCTTTGGCAAATTGCTCAGGGCTAGGGCAGACGCCTTGCTGCAAACCTGCCAAATAAGCCGCACCCGTGGCGGTGGATTCCAAGACTTTCGGACGATCGACTTGGCTATTCAAAATGTCCGCCAAGAACTGCATTGCCCATTCGGAGGAGGTCATGCCGCCATCCACACGCAACACGGTTTTGGCTTCCTTTAAGCCTGCGCTATCGGCACGCATCGCCTCTAATAAATCGCAGGTTTGGTAGCCAATACTTTCGAGTGTCGCTTTGGAGATTTCGGCAGGCCCGGTATTGCGGGTCAAACCGTATAAAGCGCCGCGTGCATCAGGGTCCCAGTAGGGAGCACCTAAGCCGACAAAGGCAGGGACTAAATAGATAGTTTGGCTAGGGTCAGCCGCTTCGGCTAGAGCTTGGGTATCGCTGGCCTTTTGAATGATTTTTAGGCCATCACGTAACCATTGCACCGCTGCTCCAGCAATAAAAATCGAGCCTTCCAAAGCATAAGTGCGCTTGCCATTGAGTTGATAAGCGATGGTAGTGAGTAGATTATTATGAGAATTAACCGCATGGGTTCCAGTATTAAGAAGCGCAAAACAACCCGTACCATAAGTCGATTTCATCATGCCCGCTTGGAAGCAAGCTTGTCCTACAACAGCGGCATGTTGATCACCTGCAACACCTGAAATGGGGATCGAAGCACCCAAAATACTAGGGTCAGTCATGCCAAAATCAGCGGCACAATCTTTCACTTCCGGTAATAAACTTTCGGGGATATCCAGCAGCTTCAATAGCTCCTGATCCCATTCTCCGGTATGAATATTAAACAGCATGGTGCGGCCTGCATTAGTCGCATCAGTGGCGTGCACTTTGCCGCCCGTTAAATGCCAAATCAGCCACGTATCGACCGTGCCCATACGCAATTGTCCGGCTTCAGCTTTGGCGCGTGCTCCATCGACATGATTCAAAATCCAACGCACTTCCGTACCACTGAAATACGGGTCAGCCCGTAAGCCGGTTTTTTGTTGGATGAGTTGTTCGCTGCCATTGTTTTTTAATTCTTGGCAATAATCTGCTGTGCGCCGATCTTGCCAAACAATCGCATTATAAATCGCTTTGCCTGTGTCTTTATCCCAAACCACCACGGTTTCGCGCTGGTTGGTAATGCCAATCGCAGTAATGTCGGAGGCTTCAAGTTTGGCTTTGGCGAGTACGTCTTTGAGGGTGGTCAGAGTGGTTTGCAATAAATCTTCAGGATCATGCTCCACCCAACCGGAATGCGGGAAATGTTGCGGAAATTCTTGTTGGGCTATCGCAATGACTTGCAGTTTTTCATTAAACACCATACTCCGTGTGGACGTGGTGCCTTGATCAATTGCGATTAAATAGGCCATTGCGATTTCCTCTGGTTAATGAAAGCCAAGAAACCCCACCCCAACCCTCCCCTTATCAAGGGAGGGAGTAAGAGCAAATTTACTCCTCCCCTGACAAGGGGAGGTCGGGAGGGGTTTTTTAGAAGCTTAGCTTATTTGCTCCAAGATTTTACCAACTCATCATAGTTGATCGTTTCTGGTTTTGGCTTCTCGTTTTCTAACTTAGGCTTAGGTGCGCCAGGAGCATCGAGCCATTCTTTTGGATCTTTAGGCTCGTTCATTTTCGGACCTAATTCACCTTGTACACCGGCAGTTTCTAAACGCCCCAACACTTTTTCTTGGGCGTCACACAGTGCATCCAAAGCCTGTTGTGGGGTCTTTTCGCCAGAAGAGGCATCACCGATATTTTGCCACCATAATTGCGCCAATTTTGGATAGTCTGGAATATTAGTTCCGGTGGGCGACCATTGTACGCGCGCGGGTGAACGATAGAATTCGACCAAGCCGCCCAATTTCGGCGCACGCTCAGTAAAGCTCTTATCATTGATGGTGGATTCACGAATGAAGGTTAAACCCACATGCGATTTCTTCACGTCCACGGTTTTGGAGGTGACGAATTGCGCATAGAGCCATGCTGCTTTGGCGCGGTCAGTCGGCGTTGATTTCATCAGTGTCCAAGAACCTGCGTCTTGATAACCGATTTTCATGCCTTCTTCCCAATACGCGCCGTGCGGGGAAGGAGCCATACGCCATTTCGGGGTGCCATCCGCATTCACCACGGGCATACCTTCTTTGACCATATCGGCGGTAAAGGCGGTATACCAGAACATTTGCTGAGCGATTTCACCTTGCGCCGGAACAGGGCCTGCTTCCGAGAACACCATGCCCGCCGCCGCTGGAGGTGCGTATTTCTTCAACCAATCGACATATTTAGTGATCGCATAGACCGCTGATGGGTCATTAGTCGCACCACCGCGTGCCATACAGGAGCCCACAGGCTGGGATTTTTCATTGACCCGAATACCCCATTCGTCCACGGGTAAACCATTCGGCTCGCCCTTGTCGCCCATGCCCGCCATCGACATCCACGCATCCGTGAAGCGCCAGCCTAAGGACGGGTCTTTTTTACCGTAGTCCATGTGACCATAGACTTTTTTGCCATCAATTTCGCGTCCGGTAAAGAACTCAGCAATATCCTCATACGCCGACCAGTTAACAGGCACGCCTAAGTCGTAGCCGTATTTCGCTTTGAAATCAGCTTTATTTTTCTCATCACTAAACCAGTCTTGGCGGAACCAATACAGATTGGCGAATTGCTGATCGGGTAATTGATAGAGTTTTTTGTCAGGGCCAGTGGTGAAACTTAAACCGATAAAATCTTTTAAATCCAAGCCCGGATTGGTGACGTCTTTACCTTCGCCTTCCATCCAGTCTGTCAAATTGCGTGCTTGTTGATAGCGCCAATGGGTACCAATTAAATCTGAGTCATTGACGAAAGCATCATAAATATTTTTGGCGGATTGCATTTGAGTTTGCAGCTTTTCAACCACATCGCCTTCACCAATTAAATCGTGAGTAACTTTAATCCCGGTGATTTCAGTAAAGGCTTTAGCTAGGGTTTTTGCTTCATATTCATGGGTGGCAATAGTTTCAGACACGACATTAATTTCAGTGCCTTTAAATGGCTCAGCGGCTTTAATAAACCACTCCATTTCTTTGACTTGATCTTCTTTGGATAAAGCAGATGGTTGGAATTCACTATCAATCCACTTCTGTGCAGCAGCGCTATCAGCCAAGCTCAATTGACCATAACTAAATAACATAGCGGTAGTAATGGCAAACGTTAGACGTTTGAGTTTCATAAACTCTCCTCCTGAATTAAAAAACTTATACCCAGCGAAAGACCGCAAAGGCATAAACTAAACACACTAACACGGCTCCCCACAAAGGCGGGCCAAATGCAGCTAACCAGCCCAAGCAAATAAAGGCACTACCTAGTAGGGAAATAAACAGCCGATCCCCAGGGGTGGTTTCAATTTGTAAAATCCCTAAGCGTGGTGCTTGCGGCGATTTCACACTCCAAATACCCATCCCAACCAAGGTCAAGATAATCAGGCTAAAAAACAAAGCAGTTTGCCAAGTCCAAGCCATCCAACTAAAATCCATCTTGACCTCCTTTAAACGCGACCCAAGGCAAAACCCTTGGCAATGTAATTACGCACGAACCAAATCACTAAAGCGCCCGGAATAATCGTTAATATCCCAGCAGCCGCTAATACGCCCCAATCCATCCCCGACGCGGACACCGTGCGTGTCATGGTAGCAGCAATGGGTTTAGCCGCCACCGAAGTTAAAGTCCGCGCCAGTAATAATTCTACCCACGAAAACATAAAGCAGAAGAACGCCGTAACCCCAATACCGGATGCAATTAAAGGCATAAAGATACGGGTAAAGAAACGCCCAAAACTATAACCATCAATATAAGCCGTTTCGTCAATTTCTTTTGGTACGCCGGACATAAATCCTTCTAAAATCCAAACCGCGAGTGGCACATTAAATAAACAATGCGCTAAAGCCACGCCCAAATGCGTATCGAATAAACCGACTGAGCTATAGAGTTGGAAAAAGGGCAGGGCAAATACCGCTGGTGGCGCCATCCGATTGGTTAAGAGCCAAAAGAATAAGTGGGTGTCTCCCAAAAAACGATAGCGCGAGAAGGCATAAGCCGCAGGCAGAGCCACAGTGATTGAAATCACTGTATTCATCACCACATAAATAATCGAATTAATATAACCCGAATACCAACTGGGGTCGGTAAAAATGGTTTTATAATTGTCTAAGGTGAAATCACGCGGCCATAAACTAAAAGTCGAGAGTATTTCTTCATTGGTTTTTAAACTCATATTGAGCAACCAATAAATCGGCAGCAGTAAAAACAGCAAATAAAGCGTCATTACCACACCTTGGCGAGTAATGAATGAACGCTTTGGAGCGGTATTCGGCGTTGCAATCGTGGCATTCATGCTTAGCGCTCCTGCTTATCAAGGTTAGTCATCACGGTATAGAATACCCAGCTCAATAACAGAATGATTAAGAAGTAAACTAGCGAGAACGCTGCGGCGGGGCCTAAATCAAACTGCCCAATCGCCATTTTTACTAAGTCTATGGATAAGAAAGTCGTTGCATTACCCGGGCCGCCACCTGTGACTACAAATGGCTCGGTATAAATCATAAAGCTATCCATAAAGCGCAATAGCACCGCGATTAATAATACTCCACGCATTTTCGGTAATTGGATATAACGGAAAATTGCCCATTTACTTGCACCATCAATGCGTGCCGCTTGATAATAAGCCTGTGGAATGGATTGCAATCCGGCATAGCATAATAAAGCTACCAATGAAGTCCAATGCCAAACATCCATAATCACCACGGTAAACCATGCATCACCAATATCGCGAGTATAATTATAATCGATTCCTAGTTTTTCAGCGGTTGCGCCTAATAAACCAATATCAACTCGCCCGAAAATTTGCCAAATCGTACCGACCACATTCCAAGGAATTAATAAGGGCAGGGACATTAAGACTAGGCATAAAGAAGCTGCCCAGCCTTTATTCGGCATATTCATCGCTACGAAAATACCCAGTGGAATTTCAATCGCTAAAATAATTGCACTAAATAAAAATTGCCGTCCCAGTGCATCGTGAAAACGCTCGGAATTCACAATTTCTTCAAACCATTGTAAACCCGCCCAAAAGAATTGATTATTCCCGAAGGTATCTTGCACCGAGTAATTTACCACGGTCATTAACGGAATCACCGCACTAAAAGCTACCAGCAAGACGACGGGCAAAACCATCCACCACGCTTTATTATTCCAAGTCTTATTCATGCTGCGGCCTCCTGCTTTAAGCGCCAGCCATCGGCGTAAACATGGATATTATTCGGATCAAGTGTTAAGTATTTATAATCTTTGGATACCGCTTGATCTTCGGGAACTACCACATTAATTTCTTTACCTTGATACTCCGCACGGGCAATTTTATGCCGCCCAATATCTTCAATGCGCTTAATCGTTACGGATAAACTATTCGACGATGCAGTCGGGCTTAATTGAGTAAATTCAGGGCGAATGCCCAATTCAAGTTTAGCGCCAGATTTTGGCTGATAGCCTGTAGTTAACGGAATACTCGTACCATCAATATGCGCGGTAGAACCATCGAGCTTCACAGGTAATAAATTCATACCCGGACTACCAATAAAATAACCGACAAAGGTATGTTCAGGGCGCTCAAATAATTCCTGAGGTGTGCCGATTTGCACCACATAGCCGTCATACATCACCACGACTTGATCGGCAAAAGTCAGCGCTTCGGTTTGGTCGTGGGTGACATAAATCATGGTGCGATTGAGCCGCTGATGCAGCTCTTTCAGTTGCATACGCAGTAGCCATTTTAAATGCGGGTCGATCACCGTGAGTGGCTCATCGAATAAAATCGCTGCCACATCTTGGCGCACCAAACCACGTCCTAAGGAGATTTTTTGCTTAGCATCAGCGGTTAAACCCCTCGCTTTTTTCTTTAAGTCCGCGCTTAATTCCAACATGCCCGCGATTTCAGTGACGCGGGTTTTGATGGTCGCTTCGTCTTGTTTGCGATTGCGCAAGGGGAATGCGAGGTTGTCGTAGACCGTCATGGTGTCGTAGACCACCGGAAACTGGAATACTTGTGCGATTTGACGCTGTTCGGTGGGCAAGTGGGTGACATCTTTGCCATCAAATAACACTTGACCTTGGCTCGGTGTGAGTAGGCCGGAAATGATATTTAACAGGGTCGATTTGCCGCAGCCGGACGAGCCGAGTAGTGCATAGGCTTTGCCATCTTCCCAGACTTGATCGATTTCTTTTAGCGCATAATCTTCCGGTTTTTGCGGATTCGGGAGGTAGCTATGTGCCAGTTTTTTCAGGTAAATTTCTGCCATAGTAACTCCTTAGGCCGCCTTTGCGAGCGCGGATGTGCTGACCAATGAACCGTCCGCCGCAAACACATACAGATGCTTGGGATCGACATACACCGTAAACACGGTATTGGGCGCTGGCTCATGAATTCCACCGACCAACGCCACCCAACGCTGATCGCCATGCTTCACATGCACAAAGCTTTCTGAGCCGCTGATTTCGACCACTGCCACCGTCACTTGGAAACTCAAGGCATCGGCACTCGGGCGTTCTAGTGTTAAATGATTGGGGCGGAAACCCAAGCTATAAGCCGCATCCGGTAAGGCCGCTAAGACACCCGTTGCGGAAGCTGTTTCACCCGTATCAAATTTTAATTGGCTACCTTGCTTAGTGAGTTGCAAGAAATTCATTGGGGGGTCGGAGAAGACACGTGCGGTGGTCATGGTATTCGGGTGGCGATACACCTCTAACGTTGGTGCAAATTGAGTAATGCGTCCTTCCCAAAGGGTTGCGGTATTGCCACCGAGTAATAAGGCTTCCGTCGGTTCAGTCGTTGCATAGACAAACACTGCACCGGAAGCGGTAAAAATACGCGGCAATTCTTCGCGTAACTCTTCGCGCAGTTTATAGTCTAGATTAGCGAGTGGCTCATCCAGCAAAACTAAATCCGCATCCTTGACCAAAGCGCGTGCCAAGGCACAGCGTTGTTGTTGACCGCCAGACAGTTCTAAAGGTTTGCGTTGCAGCATGGGAGTGAGTTTGAGGAGGTCGGCAGCTTCTTGCACGCGCTTATCAATCTCGGCTTTTTTTAGGCCACGAATTTTCAAAGGGGAAGCAATATTGTCGTAGACCGACATCGCCGGATAATTAATGAATTGCTGGTAGACCATTGCAATATTGCGCTCTTGCACCGGCTTGCCCGTGACATCTTGGCCTTTCCATAACACCCGTCCGCTAGTAGACACGTCGAGTCCTGCCATTAAACGCATTAAGGAAGTTTTGCCGGACAAGGTAGGGCCCAGCAATACATTGAGACTGCCTGCTTCTAAAGTAAAATCAGTGGGATAGATGTAAGTCTTACCACTTTCCACTTTGGACACTTGTTCGAGTGTCAAACTCATAAATTTTCTCCCTCCTCCTGCATGGTATTGTGGTTATTGCAACCACGCTGTGAATGCGTCGCGCTGCTCGGGCGTCATGTGTAAGCCTAACTTACTCCGCCGCCAAAGGATCGATTCCGCATCCAAAGCCCATTCGTTAACCCGCAAAAAATGCGCTTCACGTTCCGTTAAAGTAGCACCAAACGCCTGACCGAGATCGCCTAAACTTTGCGCATCTCCGAGCAAATCCCAAGCACGTTTGCCATACCGACTGATTAAGCTAGTTGCCCAAGCTTTATCCACAAACGGATAGTCTTTTTGCAATTGCTCGATTAATTTAGGGCGATCTTCTAGCGCGAACTCGCCACCGGGCAAAGAGGCTTGTTTCGTCCATTCACCGCTCGCATTCGGCATCCACGCTTTGAGCTTATCCAAAGCATCTTCCGCCAAACGCCGGTAAGTGGTGATCTTGCCGCCGAACACATTCAATAAAGGCGCTTGACCATCTTGATCATCGACCCGTAATACATATTCACGTGTCGCCGCTTGAGCCTTCGGTGCGCCATCATCATATAAAGGACGCACACCCGCATAAGTCCAAACCACAGATTCACGCTTGATCGGCTGCTTAAAATACAAACTCGCCGAATCGCATAAATATTGGGTTTCTTGCTCGGTGATCTGCACCTGCTGCAAGTCACCTTGATGATCCGCATCCGTCGTGCCGAGCAAGGTAAAATCTTGCTCATACGGAATCGAGAACATAATGCGCCCATCGGTGTTTTGGAAGAAATAAGCCCGATCATGTTCATACAATTTCGGCACGATAATATGGCTGCCGCGCACTAAGCGTACATTATGCTTATCGCTGGGCAAGCCTTGCGTTTCATGCAGCAAATGATCAATCCAAGGGCCAGTCGCATTGACTAAGATACGCGCTTGAATAGTTTCGTTTTGTTTCGTTTGAGTATTTTCGAGCTGGATTTGCCAAACACCATTTTGGCGCTGAGCCGCTGTGCAGCGGGTTTGCACGCGAATAGCAGCACCGCGTTTAGCCGCATCAAGAGCATTTAATACTACCAAGCGCGCATCATCGACCCAGCAATCCGAATACTCAAAAGCCACCTCGAAGTTGTCCTTGAGTGGTGCACCGACGTCAGGATGATTATGTAGTTTTAGGGTTTCAGTGGCAGGCAAGAGTTTGCGGCCACCAATATGATCGTAAAGAAACAGACCCATACGCACCAACCAAGCAGGACGTACCGCTTTATTATTCGGCAGTATAAAACGCAGGGGCCAAATGATATGGGGTGCGTTTTTTAAGAGAACTTCACGCTCGGACAGCGCTTCACGAACTAAACGAAATTCGTAATATTCGAGATAGCGCAGGCCGCCGTGAATTAACTTGGTGCTTGCGGAGGAAGTGCCTTGGGCTAAATCACCTTGCTCGGCCAGCAGGACTTTCAAACCGCGTCCTACCGCGTCGCGTGCAATACCACAGCCATTGATACCGCCGCCAATGACGACCATATCGTAAACTTCAGTGGATGATGAATTTCGCATCGATACTATCCTGTGGTTGTTTTATAGTGCGATGAGTTCTTTTTAAAGTATCTTTGGATATTTTCGTTTTTGCAAGATTTGTTTTCGTTAATTCGCTATATTTTATGCATTCGCGCTCACTGAAGGAGAGAACAATGCAGCTTTCATTAAGACAACAACAAATTATGGCCTTAGCGCGTAGCGCAGAACATGTGTTAGTAGATGAGCTGGTGGCTGCTTTTGAAGTGACACCACAAACTATCCGCAAAGACTTAAATGAATTGTGCGAAGCAGGCATGCTTGCACGAGTACATGGTGGTGCTTTATTACCTTCCGGTGTATCGAATGTCGGCTACGAGCAGCGTCGCAATATGGCATCAGAAGAAAAGCGCCAAATTGGACAATTGTGTGCCGCGCAGATTCCGAATAATAGTTCGCTGTTTATCAATCTAGGCACGACGACTGAAGCGGTTGCGCAAGCTTTATTGGCTCATCAGAACTTGATGATCATTACCAATAATCTAAATGTTGCCAATATCCTGATTCAAAATCCGAGCTTTGAAATCATCATTGCCGGCGGAGTATTGCGCCATACCGACCGTGGAGTAATTGGTGAGGCCACAGTCGACTTCGTTAAGCAATTTAAGCTTGATTATGCCGTAATTGGCGCTTCAGCTTTGGATGAAGAGGGTGCTTTGCTCGATTTTGATTATCGTGAAGTGCGCGTTACTCAAGCGATTTTAGAGAATGCACGCGAGCGCTTTTTGGTGACCGATAAAAGCAAACTGGAGCGTTCGGCTCCGGTTCGCGTTGGGCATGTGTCGCAATTGACGAGTTTATTTATTGATAAAATGCCGAGTGCTAAGCTGGCACAGGTGTGTGCGCAGCATAGCGTTCAGGTGCATTCGCTTACTCAATCCAAATTCAAAAACTCGCCACTTTGATGCTGCCACATCCGGTAATAATGCCCTTGCTTAGCGAGCAGTTCAGTATGCGTACCTTGCTCCAAAATACTGCCATTGGCTAATACGACAATTCGATCCATGCGCAAAATGGTTGAGAGGCGATGCGCTATCACTATTGCGGTTTTATTCTCAATCAATTCAAAAATCGCTGTTTGAATTTGCTGCTCAGTGAGTGAATCAAGTGCACTCGTCGCCTCATCCAAAACCACAATCGGCGCTTGTTGCAAAAGGGCACGGGCAATCGCGATCCGCTGCTTTTCGCCGCCAGACAGTTTGACCCCACGTTCACCAACTAGGGTATTGAACTTTTCAGGCAGCTTCTCAATGAAATCTAGAGCCTGAGCCTGACGCGCTACCCGTTCAAGTTCGTCCTGACTAATGTCTTTGCCGAGTAAAATATTGTCTTTAATACTGCGATGAAATAATTCAAGTTGCTGTGGTACTAGGGCTATTTGGCTACGCAAAGAGGCTAGAGTGAAGTTTTTTGTGGGGATGCCATCAATAACCATTTCGCCTTGTTGTGGTTCGACAAAGCGGAACAGCAGTTTAGTAATCGAGGTTTTGCCTGAGCCAGAATGTCCGACTAAAGCAATCTTTTCACCGGCTTGAATATTCAAATTGAAGTCTTCAAATAAACCGCCCGTGATCTCATCGCTATCTGCTTTGGTTTGGCGATAGTCGAAGTAGACATGTTTAAATTCAATCTGACCTTGTTGAATACTATGGGCTTGCGCTTGAGCAGAGTCCTGTTCTAAATCTTTATTCTGGATAATATTTGCCATTTCGCGTGCATCCGCGATAGAGCTAAATAAGGAGCGGAAGCTTTGCCCGAATTCCCATAAATGGCGTAGTAGAACTAATAAAATGGTTTGAAAAAGCACATATTGACCGACTTCAAACTGGCCTTGTTTCCAGTCTTGAATCATGTTGTAGACCAGAACAAATTCGATACTTGAAGTGAGGATGGCTTGCACGGCAAAGGAAATAAACATCAAAATCCAAGCAAAGCGTCGTTTTTTGTAGAGAATGCTGGCTGAATCACGAACATTAGCTTTTTCTTTGTTTTCTAAAGCAAAACTTTTTAGTACGCCAATATTGCTAATATCATCCGAATATAAACCGCCTAACTTCGAATCCCATTCGGCAACGCGCTCGTCATATTTCAGTTTCCATAAAGAAAAACCTAAATTCCAAGATACAAATAAAATAATAAAAATGACAAAATAACCCGCTAATAAAGGATCTTGTTGGAAGAATAAAACCAGAGCAATGCCCGTCGCTAAGACTTTGCTATATAGCTGAAACACCAACCAATCGGTGAGGCTCTCAAACGAACGGGTAAAGCGCGAAGCTTGTTTAACGAGACTGCCAGCAAAGTTATTTTCAAAAAAGCGATAGGGCTGTTTGAGCAGAACATCAAAGCAAAATGAATCTAAATAGCGCATCCCGCCTGCTTCCAAGGGAATGATGCCAAATTCTAAGCAGCGCCAAATCAGCCATTCGAGCAGAAAGGCCAAGGCAAGATACATGAGGTTTTGCATTAAAATTTGCGCAGTCGCCTCGCTCACGGGTTGCGCGAAAGCATTCGCCATGTTCTTGAAAATCAATGGAACTAGCAGCTCAATACTGACTGCCGCCGTAATTGCAATCAGCACTATCAACAGCCACCAACGTTGCCGCCACCATAAACGTCCATATTCTTTGAGTACTGTGAGCATCTAGGCATCTCCTTAGGAGCGCGTAGTGTAGCGAAGAAAGCCTGATATGTGTTCCAGAATCAGCAGCTCTATTGTTTCATTAAATCATCATGAGCCTGTCATGTTGATGTTATAGGCCGCCTCCAAACTACTGATCTATTGATAAAATGGAGAGGCTTTAAATGGGAAATTCAGCGGTTCTGCGTGAAGCAGTCCACCAACATGCGCCGATCTCGGTGCTAGGTGTGCAGCAGCGTTTATTTAGTACTTGGTTTGATAGTTTTATTTACAACCAAATTTGGGAAGATCCACGGGTTGATCTACAAGCGCTGCAATTAAATGAGGATAGCCGTTTACTGACCATTGCTTCGGGTGGTTGTAATGTGCTCAATTACTTAGTGGCTAAACCAGCGCATATTACCGCGATTGATTTAAACTCCTATCATTTATCTTTAACTCGCCTCAAATTAGCAGCGCTCAATTATTTGCCTGATCATGCCACCTTTTATAATTTCTTTGGTTATGCAGATAAGCTGAGTAATTTAGATCGTTATCATGCCTATATTCAGCCGCGCATTCCTGCTGATTTAGATCAGTTTTGGTCAGGGAAAAGTCTGCTGGGAAGCCAGCGCCTTGAGATGTTTGCTAAAGGTTTGTACAAGCAGACACGTTTTGGCTATTTCATGCGTGGCTTACATTGGTTGGGGCGGCGGATGAATTGCAAACCACAGCTCATGTTGAAAGCTAAAAGCCGCTATGAGCAGAAGCTTATTTTCAATCGCCATCTTGCGCCATTTTTTGATAATGGCTTAGTCAAGTTCTTGGGTAAATTGCCGATGTCGGTGTTTAGCTTAGGCATTCCACCTCAGCAATACGAATCCATGAAAGCCGAAGGTAATTTGCTTAAGCAATACCGCGAGCGTGTGAAGCGTTTGGCTTGTGATTTTCCGATTGAAGATAATTACTTTGCTTGGCAAGCGTTTGGGCACAGTTATGATCATGCTAAGCGCCAAGCAATTCCTGATTATTTAAAGGCTGAAAATTATCAGCTTATCAAAGAACAACTGCATAAAGTCGAAACACAGTTTGGCTCGATCATTGACTATCTGAAAACTCAACCGAGTCACAGTTATGATCGCTTTGTATTTTTAGATGCACAAGACTGGATGAATGACAGTGTCCTGACCGAATTATGGACGGAAATAGCCCGAGTGGCTAAGCCAGGAACACGCATCATCTTCCGCACCGCCGCCGCAAATTCACCGTTAGAAGCTGCCTTGCCAGCAGACTTATTAGGGCGTTTTGTGTATGAGGTGGAGGAATCCATTGCTTTGTTCAAACAAGATCGTTCAGCGATTTATGGTGGCTTCCATTTGTATCGTTTGGCTGCTTGAAAATGACAGGTTTAGATGCTGCTATTCGCATGGATCGGCAATACCGTTATCAGCGCTATGTTTATGATTTTTCAAGAAAGTATTATCTGTTTGGGCGCGATACTTTATTAAAGGATTTGCCGATTCGCGCCGATGAGACAGTCTTGGAAATGGGTTGTGGGACAGCGCGTAATTTAGTGAAGTTGGCCTATCGTTATCCAGCCGCGCGCTTATATGGTGTTGATGCGTCTGCGATGATGTTGGATATTGCCGAGAGAAATTTGCAAGGCACTCAATACCGCCAATCGATCCAACTCCACCAAGGTTTAGCGGAGCAAGTTAGTTGGAAGGAGCTGGGTTTAGAAGAGCCACTGGATCATATTATCTTTTCTTATGTGCTCTCGATGATTCCAGCTTGGCCTGCTGTGCTCAAGCATGCACTTAGTTTATTAAAGCCTGAAGGCTGTTTGCATATTGTGGACTTCTCTGATCAAGCTGAGATGCCTGCTTGGTTTAGAGCCTCTTTGTTGACTTGGCTAGGGTGGTTTAAGGTGCAACCAGAGCCTAAAGTCTTAGCAAGTTTAGAGCAGCTCGCTAGTGCTTCTGGGGCAAAACTGAAAATACAACATTTACCCGGACGCTATGCTTTTCTAGCGCTTTATCGCAAGCAGGATCAGTTGTTAAATCCGCCACCTGAGCTGCCTCACATGGCGAATTATTTAGATATCTAATTGAGATAGGGCAAAAATAAGCTACGTACATCTACTTTGGCGCGCAGTTTCGCGGCTAACAAATACAAGCCGCCGAGTTTGCGGTGTAAAAACAAAGCATCCGCCGGTGGGGTATGCCAATAGTCTTTTTCCATGCTTAACTCTAAACCAGCATCACGAATCCGGCCAGCTAAGCTAGACGAGCCAAAGTCATAAGCACCTTGCCAACGTAGCGGCTCGCAAGCTTGGTTGAAGAGATCTAAGACTGCTTCACGTTGTTCGGGGCGAATGTATTCTTGGAAAAAGCCAATTTGCGCAGCCGCTGCATCCATTTTGGCGCGGTCATATTCCATCGCCCCTTGCATCAGTTGCCGATAGCCTTCAGCAATCTTTTCGGGGTATTCACGTGTCGCTCCAAAGTCGAGCAGGATCAATTGCTGGCGCTGTTGATCATAGCGATAGTTAGCAAAATTAGGGTCAGTTTGAATGAGACGGAATTCAAAGATTTCGCGGAACAGCAAATCCAGTAACCAAGTCATCACTTGATCACGCTCAGCTTGCGAGGCATACGAAATGGTTTCAATGGGCACACCACCTACAAATTGCATCGCTAGAATATTTTCAGTGGTTAAATCTTCATAAACAACCGGCAGAGTATAGTGCGGGCTATCAGCGATCAGGGCTTGATATTGGCGCATGTACTCAGCTTCACGCATGTAATCAGCTTCTTGATGTAGCTGGCGTTTGGCTTCTTCGAGCAAGGGTTGGTAGTCGATACCTTTGGGAATTAAGCTGGAAATCCGCAATAGCGTGGCGACATTATCCACATCGCTGCCAATGCTGGCGCGTATGCCGGGATATTGAATTTTAAGTGCGATATGCCGACCATCTTTAGTATGTGCTTCATGCACTTGCCCAATCGAAGCTGCTGCTAAAGGTTGGAAACTAAATTGCTGGAATTTGTTTTTCCAGTATTTGCCCCAGTTTTCATCTAGGACTTTAGCCAGTTGTAGCATCGGCATTGGTTTAGCGTCGGCTCGCAGGCGGCCAAGAATTTCAGACAGTTCTGCAGGCAGTAAATCACCCGCATCCATCGACAATAGCTGGCCGACTTTCATCGCAGCACCGCGCAAACGTGCGAGTTCTTCTGCAACCCGTTTGGCATTGGCTGGTGTCATCAGCAATTCGCCCATCGACGGGCGATGACCATTGGCTAGTTGGCGCGCACCTTCGGCAAGCATGCCACCTGCAACACCCGTCGCTAAAGAGCCAAGGCGAGCGAGGCGGGCGATACGGCCAGCTGGTACGCTAGCGGTATCTTGGACATTCCTATTTTCAGGCTCGGGTGTTTGGGGTGTGGTCGTCATAACTAGCCTTATAACTTGCGTTAATCGCTAAAGCAACTGATCTTAAGCGTTGGGTGCTTGTTTGACCGATGTGCGGCGGCACCGTTCCGAGCAGTACTTCACCTCAACCCAACAAGCCTCCCACTTTTTACGCCAGCTGAAGGGTCGTTGGCAAGTAGCACAGAGTTTTTGGGGGAGATAAAGCTTTTTATGCGCCATTGTGTTATTCGGGTCTAGCCGTTCCGCGTTGCTGAGGCACAAACACTTCATACTGAATACTGAATTCCTTAGGCACATAGTAAACTAAGGGCATTCTGCTGTTATACGCTAAGGTTTGTTGGGCAGCGGCTACCGGTACAAACACCACCCGCGAGCTGCTGCTAGGTGGGCAGGCCATCATGGTCGAGATTGCATTGCCCTTGGTTCTTAATACATAAAAATTATAGCCCCAGCCTTGCGCTGTTTTAGTTTCGAGCTGTCCAGTATAAGAACGTGCATTACAGTCTACTGTCTCAAATCTACCAGGAGTGACTCTGACAAATAAGGATTTTTCATCCTGGCGTTTCGGTAAGCGAATCACCAAACGGGTATCAGTTGCATGTGGTTGTGGAAACGGTTTCATCGTGACACTCATATCCACTTGCTGGGCGACGGGTTGCGGTTGGCTGCCTGCATAGCTGCTTTGCAGCGCTAAACTGGTCGCTAATAAAGCGCTCACACCGATAATTTTTAAAGCCGACATAAATATCCCCTAGAATGTTGTGGTGCGGTATTAAGAAAAATACACAGTAAAATCAGTTACAGCATAGACCAAAAATCAGTCGATTAGTTTCTGAGTGCACTAATTAGCTAAATAATAAGGTTGTTTGTAAATTAAGCGCTATGGGCAAATTCACCAAATCGACATCTTGAATTCATAAAACTGCAAAGCTTCCTGCTTAGAGTGACTGCATCTAACGATATAAAATGGAATAGGGAATCTGTGATGCAATCGCTGAAATTTTCAATGCTAAGCTTAGCAGTCGCCGCCGCTTTATCGGCCTGTGATGACAATGGTAGTAGTGGCTCAACTAAAACCTTCAAGTCGGTGGAATTCAGTAGTACGCCAGCTCCAACCACTGCTGATGCGATGGCGAAAACGCACAGTAGCTCAGTCGCTACTATAACTTATACCGATGGAACGACGGCGCAATATCCACTCACGTATAACAAATTATTCGGTGTCAAAGATAAGGTGGGTGGCAATGCCCAGGCGGCAGGCCAATTATATAACTACAAAATGGAAGCGATTAAAGACCCGATGGGGCAGCCGGTCATCGCTGAAACACCAGACGCGAATAGTTTATTAAACGTGGGTGGAAATTTATTCTTAGTCAACCACTTAGAATACGACTGGTTGTTATCTGATGGCAGCACTGCCTATAGCAAAGAGGGTTGGTATACGCGGATGCCAATGAGCATGTTATTGACTAGTTTGACGCAAGCCGCGGATGGCAAGCTAAGCATTAAATCACAACGCCCGCTTGATTTTGCTAGTGTAAATGGCTTATGGATTCCCTGCTTTGGCTCACAAACACCGTGGAATACACACTTAGGCTCAGAGGAAGATTATGACCTGCAATACAATCCGTTAGCTAGCAATTACACAACGACTACCGCAGGTTTAAAAGCTTTAAACGAAATTTATTATAAGTCTGAGCAAACCGCGAATCCGTATCATCATGGCATTATTCCAGAGGTTATTGTGAATGCGGACGGCACGAATAAAGTGGTTAAGCACTATGCAATGGGGCGTGGTACTTGGGAAATGTCTAAAGTCATGCCCGATGGCAAAACCGCTTATTTCGGTGATGATGGCACACACGGTTTAATGGCGATGTTCGTAGCGGATAAGTCAGGCGATTTATCAGCAGGTACGATCTATGCAGCCAAGTGGACACAAACCAGCGCTGATGCTGGTGGCAAAGCCAATTTAACGTGGGTAAATTTAGGGCATGGCACGGATGCTGAAATTAAAGCTTTAGCGGATGCAGCGAGTTTCAGCGCGATTTTTGATGCTGCCGCACCCACTGGCGAAGTTTGCCCAACCGGCTATAAGCGAGTACGTTCTGGCTCGACAGCGGATGAATGTTTAATCGTGCGTGCAGGTCAAGAAAAGGCTGCTGCTTTCTTAGAAACTCGTCGTTATGCCGCCCTTAAAGGTGCAACCACTGAGTTCACCAAAATGGAAGGCATTGCCGTCAATGACAAAGACAAGCGCTTATATGTAGCGATGTCGGCGATTCGTGACAGCATGACGGATACTGCGGGTGAGCCGGCGAATGACATTAAGTTAGCGAAAAATTCAGCCGGTGCAACCTATTCAGCCGATCTGAAATCCGGCCAAAAGGATAGCGCAGGTAATGCGATCAACTCAGCCTACGTCGCTAGTAACATGTATGTTGAGTCTGCTTTATTGGGCGAACCGATTAGCACAGCCGATGCTTTAGGTAATACCGCTAATCCAGACAAAATCGCGAATACTGACAATATTTTCTTCGCTGAAAAGATGCGTACTTTATTCATCGGTGAAGACTCTGGCATGCACGTAAATAATTTCGTCTGGGCTTATAACGTCGATACCAAAAAATTAACGCGGATTTTGAGTGCAGTTGCGGGTGGCGAAAATACCGGTTTGCAAGTGTTGGAAGACTTAAATGGTCATGCTTATATCATGAGCAATAGCCAGCATCATGGCGATTGGGATACCGGCACGAATGCAGTCGTGGATGCTGCTTTAGCCAAGATCGACAAATTCGATGCCAATGTGGGCTATATCAGCGGTCTGCCTGCGATTAAATAAGCGGTTTGATTTTCATTGCATAATAAAGTTCGAGTGTTCTTCTCTATTAAGGCCAGTGATGCAAGTTACTGGCCTTTTTTATGGAAATTATCCCATGAAATTAGTTGTTTACCTGTTAGCAAGCAGCACTCTGGTGCTGAGTGCTTGTCACGATCAGACCGAGTCGATTAGCCCAACTCAATTGGGTACGGGTATTGGCTTACAAGGCTCAGTGATTAGCCCCTTGCGCTTTAGTAATCCGTATCCGCAAATTCCGGCACAGTGCTATACCGAAACCTCGCGCGGTGCGCAGAATACTTGTCAATATTGTCATACGAATGCAGCGTATAAAGCGCAGCTAGGTAATAACAATCCACAAGCAGGCGCAGAGCCACGCATCGGTAATTTCCAGCTGGAATATGCTTATGCGCCCTATGACAGTTATGCGCCGCTAGCCAGCATTAATCACTGGGAGAACACTTTAAAACCAGAAGTGCTCAAGCAAGTGGTCGCCAGTTTAGGGATGGATCCTGCCAATTGGGATATGCAAAGCTATATTCGCAGTGACAATTGGCAAGCTGCTTTTCAACAGCGTGGTGGTGATTTGCGCGCTTGGGATGCGGGTGTGCAATCAGATTTTCGGTTATTCCCTGCACTTGATCCTCAAGACTTACCGGCCAAAGCCGATGGTTTTGTGCGTAGCATTGAGGAAAATCATGGCTATTTTCAAGACGAACAAGGCTGGCTGACGGGTTGGCGTGCTTTAAATTTCATGCCTTATGGAATTTTTACGCCGCTCACCGGTTCAGTGTCTGGCGTTTACCTGCGCTTACCGGTGCAATTTATGCAGGATGCCGCTGGCAATTTTGATCTAGCTATTTATAAAGCGAATTTGGATTTGCTTGAACAAGCGATTCAAGATCGACTCGCACCAAGTAGCCCTAAACATTATTTCGGTAAAGCTCAAGCGATAGCCGTGCAACGTGGGCTTTATCCCTTAGGAACTGAGTTCGCCCATCCTTTGCATTATGTGGATGTAGAAGCCGATGGTTCGGATGTAAGCATTAGCCCTTTCCCTGGTACGCGTAGTCGACGTGTGAAAGAAATCCGTTATATGTATAAAGCGCGCACTTGGGAGCCGAGCCATTTCCGCCCTGCTGAAAAGGCCGAAGGGACGGGTGTTTATGGCAATGACCAACAAGGTTGGGTGGATAATGGTGCAGGGTGGCTACTGGCAGGGTTTATCGAGGATAAAAACGGCGCTTTACGTCCACAAACTCGCGAAGAGATGACCCAATGCATTGCTTGTCATAGCGGCATTACCCGCACTGAATTTCCTACTTTTACTTCTGGTACAGGAAATACGATTGATAGCACGTGGGCGCTGGCACGCAAATTTTTGGGTGATTTGGGTTGGCAGGAAATGAATTATCTCGCCTACCAAGCGGATAAAGCTGCTTTGCCAACTGCTCTTCCCGGTCAAGCGCACCAAGCTGATCCGCTTAATCGAAGTTTAGGGATTGGCGAGTTGCGCTATTTCTTAGAAACAGTGGTGGGCGCGAGTTTATACGGCGATATGCCCGCCTCGATTGAAACTTGGTTGGCGCAAGAAATTCGCCAAGCGCAGGGTTATAGTGCGGATTGGCCGCCGTTGGATCAGTTAAATGCAAACGCTTTCCAACAAGCACAAGCCTTGCGTCAACGCTTAATGCGTGAGTTGACCGCTAAGGGCAAACACTTGCAAACTAATGGCAATATCCAAGGTGTTTTCCTCTATCCGCCACAACAAGAGGCGCTGGCCGCTGCTGCGCGTTATCGGCAAGTGGTAGTCACACAGCGCTATCATTTAGGGAAGGATGTATTTGCCGCAACACCTTGGGCTTATCGGCATTTTCGTGAGCCAACTGAAGCAATCACTAAAGTGGATGGCACGCCTTATCAACTGGGGGAATTGATTACCGAGCGTGCAGTGGAATTGGATGATCCGGCTAGTTTCACCTATCGCGCAGGCAATACCCGTACTGGGATTGATGACAGCAAGCCTTATCCTGTAGGTAATTACAACCCCGAGTATTCGCCGCTCTTGAAATAGGCTGAAATCAACTGTCTATCAAGCATGGACGGCTAATTGCTGGCTGAGCTTGGCGTCATCCAGCTCGATAAGTTATTCATATAATCTGGGTGATAGCCGTAGCTATAGCGCTCCATGCGGCGCTCTAAACCTTGTTTTACGCTGTCCCATTCGGTATCCAGAATACTATAAATCAGGGTATCGCGGATCACTCCGTCCGGCATAATCGCGCTACGTCTTAAAATGCCTTCAGGGACAGCACCCATTTTTTCTAAGGATTGGCGCGAGCGCAGGTTGCGAATATCTGTTTTGAATTGCACGCGCAAAATGCCAAAGGTTTCAAACGCATGGCGCATTAACAGGTATTTGCTTTCTAAATTCACACCACTACGTTGGTAGTCGCTGGCATACCATGTACCACCAATTTCTAGTTTGAAATGTTTGAGACAAATATCCCGAAAGCGCGTACAGCCAATCGCTTGATCAGTGTCTTTATGAATCACCGCAAAAGGCAAATCCGTCCCCGCATCACGCAGGCTAATGGCTTTGCTAATGAAAGTATTCATGTGCTGCGGTTCAGCTAAATTGCCATAGAACATATATTTCCAAATGGATTCATCGCGGGCGGCTTTTAATAAATCTGGGGCATGCCATTTGGTTAAAGGTTCTAAGCGAATCAGCTTGCCTTCTAAAGTCACTGGGCGTAGTCGTTCCATCAGGCTCTCCTCTGTCAGTTATTAATCTTAAGCCAGTGCTAAAAAACTGCTGAACGCAAGACAAGTCCCAATCAAAGCTCCCATCAGTACATCGCTGGGATAGTGCAAGCCTAATACAATGCGTGAGAGTGCAGTCAATATGGCAAAGGGAATGACTAAATAAGCCCATTCTGGATAGTAATGCAGGAGCACTAAGCTAAAGCCAACGGCATGTAAGGTATGCCCAGAAGGAAAGCTGAACTGATCCAGCGCAGCTACATTTTGAAAAATAGCATTGCTGTAATGGTAGGGGCGCACACGTAAAGTCGAGCCTTTTAAAGCCTTGTAAATGATTAAGCCGACTAAACCGACCACCGCCATGTGTAGCGATACATAAATAGCAGGCCAGCCGTAAATGAGTGGCAGCATGAGCATCAGTGCGTACCAGAAGATGCCATTACCTAAGCGGCTAATGCCTGCAAAAAAACGGCTAATCGGGCGCAAGCGGTTGATACGGTTAAGAAGGACACACAACGGAATCTCACGCGCATTCAATTGATGAAGCAGTTTCATGTTTGAGCTCCTGAAGTAGGGTTTGAATAGTTTGGTGTAGGCTGTTGGCGACCTGCTGCCAACTTAAGTTTTGGGTGCTGAGATGAGCTTGTTGGCCTAGGCGCTGACGTAATACAGGATCAAGCGCTAGCTTGACCGTTGTTTGAATAAACGCTGTGCTGTCATGCAGGGTTACGCAGCAACCGTTTTCTTGATGGCGAATGTGTTGATGCGCTGCTGCATAATCAAAAGCTACAACCGGCAGGCCACTCGCCATAGCCTCAATCACGACATTGCCAAACGTTTCGCTGGTGCTTGGATAGATAAACAGATCACCACTGGCATAATGAGCGGCTAAAGCCTCTTTAGTTTGCATCCCGACAAATAAGCAGTCTGGATATAATGTTTGCAGACGTGCGCGGTCTGGGCCGTCACCGACCACTAAGAAACGGGCATCAGGAATAGCGCTTTGAATCGCTCGAAATGCTACAAAAGCTAAGTCTAGATTCTTTTCCTGAGCCAAGCGTGATACGAGGGTTACTAGCAATTGTTCGGGACGAATCCCTAAGTGCGCTCGTAACGCATGGCTTCGGCGTTGTGGGTTAAATAACGTTTTATCAATGCCTCGTTCGATCACTGCTAAGCGTTGGTAGCCTTTTGCAGCTAGCTGGCGCCGCAGCTCTTGTGTAGGTACTAAAGTGAGCAAAGTTTGATTATGCAAAGATCGCAAATAGCGTTCTGCCAGTGAATTGAGTTTGGCTAGGCGATAATAATGACTGTATTGATCGAAGTGAGTATGAAAGTCACTGATCACGGGGATGTCTAAACTACGTGCTGCTTTGAGTGCGGCATAGCCTAAAGGACCTTCAGTGACAATTTGGACTAAATCAGGCCGAGTCTTTTGCCAGGCACGCTTTAAGCCTAAGTAATGTGGATAGCCTAAGCGCACTTGCTGATAAAACGGTAGACGAAAACCACTCACTAATAATTCTTGAAAGTTTTCTGTGTGAAGGGCGGTTTCAGTTGGGTTTTGCCGAGGGCGAATCAAAGTGATTTTGTAGTCTTTGCGTGCTTGTAACTGCTTGACTAGCTGGCTAATCGTGTGAGCGACTCCATTAATTTCGGGCGGCCAAGTTTCAGTGACCACTGCCAAGTGCGTGCTCAGTTGAGAAAGGAGATAGTTAGGAGCACATGACATAGTCTAAAGATTCACTCGAGTAAGAATAACAACATAAAAGCGAGTGTGAATGTGGATTGCTGCAAGCTAATGACGCTTAAATGAATATTCTATGTCATTGTTCTTGAAAGATTTTATAGCCTAATTTATTGGCAAATAAATAAATTCTGAAAATGACAGTTTGTCATAGCACTGTCATATTTAAGCCCTACACTGCGCAGCATCTAAAGGCTTAATGAACGGAGAACGCTGAAATGAAAAAACTGTCTATGGCTATCGCAGCGGGCTTGCTGGTTGCTACTAGTGCTGCTCAAGCTCGTGACAATATCTCAATCGTTGGTTCTTCAACGGTTTATCCTTTCACAACCACAGTTGCTGAAAACTATGCCAAGAAAACCGGCAATCCAGCACCTAAGGTGGAATCAACTGGCACAGGCGGCGGTATGAAGCTGTTCTGCGAAGGTGCTGCTGTTGAAACTGCTGATATGACTGGCGCTTCACGTCGCATCAAAGAAAGCGAATTAGCCGATTGCAAAAAGAACGGCGTTAGCCCAATTGAAATCAAAATTGGCTACGACGGTATTGCAATTGCCAATGCTAAAGCTGCTGATACTTACAAGTTCACTCGTCGTGACTTGTTCTTAGCGCTGGCGAAAGAAGTGCCTGAAGCCACTGGTGGCAATATGGATGCAGTCACCGGTAATTTGAAGTTGATTCCTAATCCTTATAAAACTTGGAAAGAAATCAATGCTGAGTTACCGGATGCGCCGATTGAAGTTTTAGGCCCACCACCGACTTCAGGTACGCGTGATGCTTTCGTTGAATTAGTGATGCATGAAGGTTGCAAAAGCTTCCCAGCGATTAAAAAGATGGAAAAAGAAGATAGCGACAAATTCAAAGCTGTCTGCAATAGCATGCGTGAAGATGGCAAATACATCGAAGCAGGCGAAAACGACAATTTGATCGTGCAAAAGCTGCAAGCTAATCCGAAAGCGGTTGGTATTTTCGGTTTCAGTTTCTTAGATCAAAACACTGACAAAGTGAAGGGTTCACCGATTGAAGGTGTGGATATCACGTTTGACAATATCGCTGCAGGCAAATACTCAGTGTCACGTCCTCTTTATGTGTATGTAAAGAAAGAGCATGTGGGCACTGTCAAAGGGATTGAAGAGTTCGTGACTGAACTGACTAGTGATGCTGCTTGGGGTGATACCGGTTACTTAGCAGAAAAAGGCATGATTCCAATGCCTGAAGCTGAGCGTCAAAGTAATGCAGGTGCTGCTAAGGGTATGAAAGTTCTTGAGTCTCTCTAACTAGCACTTAAGAGTTAACAATAAGTTTACTTAAAAGTTAGTACCTGGGAGATAGCAAGCTATCTCCCATTTTTTTGCGAGGCTGCTTGAGTAACTTTGTCATAAAGTTGTCATCAAGTCTCAGTATGATCCGCGTGCAGCAGCGCTCGTTTTCCTAAGCGATCTTGCTGTTTGCTGCAAAACCTCTTTCTTGTCGTGGTACTCACACGTATGAATACGTCAATCATCTTGCTTTTACTGCTGGTGTTAGCTGCGTTCAGCTACTTCTTTGGGCGTAAGCGAGCTTTGGCCGTATCAGATGGTAATCGTGGGGTTAATAAACTGCATTCTCTGCCGGGCTATTATGGTCATTTGGTGGTGGTCTGGTGTTTATTACCTTCCTTAGTTGCCTTAATGTTATGGTCATTCTTTAGCCCTACCTTCATTAGCCAGAACGTTGTTTCTAGCTTGCCTGCTGAAATTCAAAGCTCCGATGCAACCACGGTCAATTTATTCATGAATCGTGTGGAAAGTATGGCGAAAGCGGGCAGCGTTGATGCTACTGCTGAGCCTGCGCAACAGGAAGCAGCACGCCGTTATATGGATTTGCAAGCCAATAGCAATCTGATGAAAACCGTGTTGGTATTTGCTTTAGCAGGCTTCGGTATCTTCTGGGCTCTACGTAAAATTTCACCCAAATTCCGGGCGCGTAATCAAGTCGAGAAAGTCATTGTTGGCTTAATGATTCTCTGTGCTTCGATTGCGATTGTGACAACTTTAGGGATCGTGCTATCGGTCTTATTTGAATCGCTGCGCTTCTTCCAAGCAGTGCCGGTGACTGAATTCTTATTTGGTACGCATTGGAGTCCACAGACTGCGATTCGTAGCGACCAAGTAGGTGGCTCAGGTAGCTTCGGCGCGATTCCTCTATTCGCAGGTACGCTGCTAATTTCAGTCATTGCCTTAGCGATTGCAGTGCCTGTCGGTTTGATGTCAGCGATTTATTTGTCTGAATACGCCAGCAAGCGGGTACGTGCTTGGGTCAAGCCGGGCTTAGAAGTATTAGCTGGGATTCCAACCGTTGTTTATGGCTTCTTCGCTGCTTTGACGGTCGCTCCGTTCATTCGTAATGTGGGTGAATCGATTGGTTTAACAGTGGCTTCTGAAAGCGCCTTAGCTGCGGGTTTAGTCATGGGCGTGATGATCATTCCTTTCATGTCTTCACTGTCCGATGACGTGATTAATGCTGTCCCACAAGCAATGCGTGATGGCTCTTATGGCATGGGTGCAACGCGCTCTGAAACCATTAAACAAGTCATTCTGCCTGCTGCGTTACCGGGTATTGTTGGTGCTTTCTTGTTAGCGGCTTCGCGGGCGATTGGTGAAACCATGATCGTGGTAATGGCTGCGGGCTTATCGGCCAATCTCACGGCGAATCCTTTGGAGGCAGTCACCACAGTGACGGTACAAATCGTTACGCTGTTGACCGGTGACCAAGAGTTCGATAGCCCGAAAACTTTAGCGGCCTTTGCCTTAGGTTTAACCTTATTCGTACTCACCTTGATTTTGAATATCGTGGCTTTGCGGATCGTGCGCAAATACCGCGAGCAGTACGATTAAACCGGAGCTGGAACATGAGTAATAAAACTGAATTAGTTCGTGCCAGTCTGGCTAAGCGTTATGCGCGTGAAAAGCGTTTTCGCTTCTACGGTTTGGCCTCGATTGTACTGAGTTTGTCCTTCCTGGCCATTCTCTTAAGCACTATTTTCATGCAAGGCTTGCCTGCTTTTACCCAAACTTACATGAAATTAGAGGTGAGCCTGAGCGCTGAAGCTTTAGGAGTGGATGCGAATGCAACGCCTGAGCAATTGCGTGCTGCTAGCTACGATACCGTAGTGATGAGTGCTTTAAATGCACGCTTTCCAGGTGTCACGGATCGCAAGCAAAAGATTGCGTTGAAAAAGCTGGTGAGTTCGAGTGCAGCTTATGATTTGCAGAAGCAAGTGATGGAAAATCCAAAGTTAATCGGTAGTCAGCAAACACTGTGGGTGATGGCAGATGACGATATTGATACTTACATGAAAGGCAATATTGATCGCAATCAACCTGAAGCAGATCGGCGGATTAAAGATTTCCAATTATCTTGGATCAATGATTTAGAAGCTAAAGACGAAATTGAACGCCGTTTCAATGTGCCTTTCTTCACCTCAGGTGACTCGCGTGAGCCAGAGCAAGCAGGTATTTTAAGTGCCTTAATGGGTTCCTTCTATACCATGCTGGTGACGATGACTTTAGCCTTCCCGATTGGAGTGGCTGCTGCCATCTATTTGGAAGAGTTTGCGCCGAAGAATAATTCTTTGGTGGATTTCATCGAGGTAAACATTAATAACCTTGCAGCCGTCCCCTCGATTGTATTTGGCTTGCTGGGCTTGGCAGTCTTTATCCAATTCTTTGGAGTGCCACGCTCGACCCCGCTAGTGGGTGGTTTGGTGCTCACTTTGATTACACTCCCAACGATTATTATCGCTAGCCGTGCTGCTCTGAAGTCAGTGCCTCCGTCGATTCGTCAAGCCGCTTATGGCATGGGTGCTTCACGGGTACAAACCGTGTTCCATCATACCTTACCTTTAGCCATGCCAGGTATTTTGACCGGCACGATTATCGGGATGGCCCATGCCTTAGGTGAAACCGCTCCACTCCTGATGATCGGGATGGTGGCTTTCATTGTCGATGTGCCCCACGGTATCACTGATCCTGCTGCGATTTTACCGGTACAAATTTATCTGTGGTCAGATAGCCCAGAACGTGCCTTTACTGAAAAAACCTCCGCTGCCATTCTTGTCCTGTTATTCTTCCTAGTGATGATGAACTTGCTGGCAGTTCTGTTACGTAAAAGATTTGAGAGACGCTGGTAAGCCTATGAACACTGTAGCTTTGACAAACAATACTATGACACTTCCGACTCCAAAGGATGCCTCAGCAGCGAACTCTAAAGATCAACCACTTGATATTCAGACTATCGTTGAAGAACTTAAACTGGCGACTCAACCTGTAGGTGTGCCGTTCTTAGATGATCCTAAATTCTACACCCGTGATGTAGATGTATTTTATAACCAAGCGAAGCAGGCGATTTTTGGGGTGGATTTAGACATTGGCAAGAATGAAGTGATTGCCATGATCGGCCCCTCAGGTTGTGGCAAGTCAACTTTCTTGCGTTGCTTGAATCGCATGAATGACACGATTGATGGCTGTAAAGTCACCGGTCAGCTCTTGTTAGATGGCGAAGATATTTACGCCAAAGAACAAGATCCTGTGTTGTTGCGCGCACGGGTAGGGATGGTTTTCCAAAAGCCGAATCCTTTCCCGAAATCAATCTATGACAATGTCGCTTACGGCCCACGTATTCATGGTTTGACCACGAATCGCAGCGAGCTGGATGACATCGTTGAAGAGAGCTTGAAAAAAGCGGGTCTGTTTAATGAAGTCAAAGATCGTTTGCATTCACCAGGTACGGGCTTATCCGGTGGTCAGCAGCAGCGCTTATGTATTGCGCGCGCTATAGCCGTTAGCCCCGAAGTGATTCTGATGGACGAACCGACTTCAGCGCTTGACCCGATTGCGACCGCAACGATTGAAGAGCTGATTGATGAACTTCGTCAGAGTTTTACGATCTGTATCGTTACTCACTCCATGCAACAAGCCGCGCGGATTTCGCAACGTACTGCGTATTTCCATTTAGGCTATTTGGTGGAAGTGAATAAAACGAACACTGTCTTTACGAATCCTCAGCATCGTTTGACAGAAAACTACATTACAGGGCGCTTTGGTTAGTCCAAATTAATAAACTATAAGGAGTTTTCCGATGGACATCGGGCAGCATACTTCGCATCAGTACAATCAAGAGTTGGAAAATGTGCGCAACCAGTCTTTACAAATGGGTGGCTTGGTTGAAGAGCAGTTAGGCAAAGCCTTGCGTGCTCTGATGGAAAATAATAGTCAATTGGGCGAGGAAGTCGCCTATTCAGACTATCGAGTCAATCGCCTCGAAGTTGAAATTGATGAAGCATGCACACAAATTATTGCGCGTCGCCAACCGGCAGCAGGCGATTTGCGCTTAGTGATTAGCATCATCAAGTCAGTGACTGATCTAGAGCGGATTGGTGATGAGGCCGAAAAAATTGCCCGTCATGCGATTTCAACCGAAGGCTTAGCGACTTCACTGCATACAGCGTTACGCCATTTGGGTGATCATGTCCGCGAAATGTTGCGGCGTACTTTAGACGCGATGGCACGCATGGATGCAGAAACAGCCCAGCAGATTGCCGAAAGCGATTTGCAAATAGATGCTGAGTTTGATGTATTATCGCGCCAGCTGTTGACGCATATGATGGAAGATCCGCGCACGATTCGAGATAGCTTGAATGTCTTATGGTGTGCACGGTCTTTAGAGCGCATTGGCGATCACAGCAAAAACATCTGCGAATATGTGATTTACTTGGTGGAAGGTAAAGATGTGCGCCACACTAACCGCCCTAAATTAGGAGTAGATGTCGCTTCTTAAGGGTTTAATACGATGAGATTACGGTGATATTACTCAGACGATTATTTCGATTTTTAAATTTAGCCTTACATGTCTTAATGGGTATCATCGCCACCGCTGGCTTAGTGGTGACTCGTCGGCAATTTGACGATCCTAGCTACCAACGTGTTAAGCGTTGGTGGCTGAAGCGCATTGTGCGAGTCGTAGGGGGTAAAGTCACCGTCTATGGTGAACCTGCGGTCGCTGGTAGCTTACTCGCATCCAATCATGTTTCTTGGTTAGATATCCCTTTGTTGGGTGGCCAAACCGATATCACTTTCTTATCCAAAAGCGAAGTTAAAGACTGGCCAGTCATTGGTTGGTTAGCTAAGCGTGCTGGTACTGTATTTATCGAGCGTGGCAAGCTGAATGGTGCGAAAGGTGCGAGTGAACAGATTGCCGCACGTTTGCAACATCACGAGCGCGTACTGATGTTCCCTGAAGGTACGATTACTGACAATATCAATCTCTTACCTTTTCATGCCCGCTTATTTGCAGCTGCAGTGACTGCCAATGCGCAGATTCAACCAGTCGCTATTCACTATCTGAATACCCAAGGGCAAACGCATCCCTTAGTCCCGTATTTGGAGCCACAAACTTTGATGCAGAATCTTTGGGCGATCATTGGCGAACCTAAACTCTTGATTGAATTGTATTTTCTGCCACCGATTGATAGCCATGTACTGCCGCGTAAAGAGTTAGCGGCTTATAGCGAGCAGCAAGTGCGTGCTGCGTTAAAGCTTGAGCCTGCTAAACGCTTAGAAAGCCGATCACTTTAAAGCGGCTAATGAGTATTGTGTGTACTAGGAGTTTCCGCTTATGAAAAGGCTATTACTCAGTTTAATTTTGCTCAATGGTTTATCTGGTTCTTTTCTCCATGCTGATGAAGTGCAAGTAGCAGTCGCCTCCAATTTCTCTAAACCGTTAGAAATGCTGGCAAGTGCTTTTAAAGCCAGCAGCGGGCATGCTTTAAAAATTTCTGCAGGCGCCACTGGCAAGCTCTATGCACAAATTGAAAATGGAGCACCCTTTGAAGTATTTCTTTCTGCTGATAGCAAAACACCGAAAAAGTTGGTGGATGCACAATTAGCAGTGGCGGATAGTCAGTTTACTTATGCGTTGGGTAAATTAGTTTTGTGGAGCAGTACTAAGGATTATGTAGATGCTCAAGGCGAAGTTCTAAAAAAGAATGAGTTTAAACACCTTGCAATTGCTAATCCAAGTACCGCACCTTATGGTGCAGCTGCTTTAGAAGTTTTGGAGCATTTAGGTTTGACTAAAACCTTAGCGGCTAAACAAGTCCAAGGCGAAAATATTAGCCAGACTTATGATTTTGTTGCCACCGGCAATGCCGAATTAGGCTTTGTAGCTTGGTCGCAAGTCCAGCAAGCGGGGCAGTTAAAAGAAGGCTCGGTGTGGCAAGTGCCGGAGGATTTATATCAAGCTATCCAACAGGATGCTGTGTTGTTAAATAAAGGCAAGGATAACAGCGCCGCTCAAGCTTTCTTGAAGTTTCTGCAAACGCCTGAGGCGCAAAAGCTGATTACCGATGCGGGTTATGGTTTACCAAAAACAAATTAATGCTAAGCACTGAAGACTGGATTGCAATTGGCCTCACCCTGAAGCTAGCAGGTTTAACGACATTTATTTTGTTATTACTTGCGACGCCTTTAGCTTGGCATTTGGCACATACGCAGCGCTGGTGGAAAGCCCCACTGAATGCGCTAGTGGCTCTACCTTTGGTGCTGCCGCCGACTGTGTTGGGCTTTTATTTGTTAGTGCTGTTGGGGCCGAAAGGTTGGGCGGGGCAGTTGATGCAAGCCTTAGGTCTCGCGACTTTGCCGTTTAGCTTTACAGGGCTATTAGTGGCTTCAGTCTTATATTCCTTGCCCTTTGTGGTGCAGCCTATTCAAGCCGCTTTTAGTAGTTTAGATAAACGCTTATTAGAAGCGGCTACTACCTTACGTGCACGGCCTTTAGATGTGTTTTTTAGCGTAGCTTTGCCTTTATCCAAACACGGCTTTTTGACGGCGATTGTTTTAGGTTTTGCACATACGGTGGGCGAGTTTGGGGTCGTGCTAATGATTGGTGGCAATATTTCAGGTGAAACCAGAGTCGTTTCGGTGCAGCTATATAATCATGTTGAGGCGATGAATTATCAAGCGGCTCATAGTCTAGCGGCCTTGATGGTGTTATTCGCTTTTAGCGTCCTGCTGGGCTTGTACTATTTGAATCGAGGCAAATAGCTGGTGGCTACCATTGAGGCAAGTTTCCAATTACAGCTCGATACGTTTCAATTAGACGCTCAACTGCAGCTGCCCGCGCGTGGAATTACGGTCATTTCTGGCGCCTCTGGCTCAGGTAAAACTTTATTATTACGTTGTATGGCAGGCTTAGAACAGCCATCAACAGGCTATTGCAAAGTCAAAGCCGAGCTTTGGCAGGATTGCGCGCAAAACTACTTTCTAGCGGCTTATCAGCGTTCAGTGGGTTATGTTTTTCAAGAAGCTTGTTTGTTTCCGCATTTGACGGTTCAGCAAAATATTGACTACGGACGCAAGCGACTGCGCAAAGCTGGTTCTTGGATAGATTTAGATTATGTTATTGATTTACTAGATATTGGCTCATTACTTAAGCGTAAGCCGGAGCGCTTATCCGGTGGCGAAAAGCAGCGGGTAGCGATTGCACGTGCTTTAGCGGTAGATCCGCAATTGCTGTTAATGGATGAGCCGCTAGCCGCTTTAGATCAAGCACATAAGCAAGAAATTCTGCTTTATCTGCCCCGCTTACAACAGGAGTTAGCGTTACCAATTTTATATGTGACGCACTCCTCAACCGAGCTAATGCAATTAGCGGATTATGTTGTCTGGATGGCGCAAGGTAGAGTCATCGCTAGTGGTGACTTGCAAGCCGTGTTAACGCGTTTAGATTTGCCATTAATACACAATCAGCATCTTGCCAATATGCTAATGGCTGAGGTCTGCGCTTATGATCCTGAGTTCCAAGAGTTAACACTCAGCCTCTCGGGAGGCAAGCTGAGCCTTCCCCATCAACCCTTAGCTATGGGTAGCTGGGTGCGTTTGCGGATTGATGCACGTGATATCAGTTTGAGTTTGCAGCCTCCCAGCGCTACTGATTGCTCCACTAAGCTAGCTGCTACTGTGCTGGACTCAGTGGAGAATAACTTGGGTTATATCATCTGTAGTTTGCAAGTAGGTAGCGAGCGACTAGGAGCGCAATTAACCCGCAAAGCAGCTAGCCTATTAAAGCTTGAACTAGGACAGGTTGTGTATATCGAAATCAAGCATGCAGTGGTTTTAGGCTAGTTTACTTTCTTCTTGTTCTTCAGCTTCGGCTAAAACCCAAGCAATAAAAGCTGAGGCTGCACGTTGATTGGTGGTGGAGGATTTAGGGCGAATCACATGATACGCATGCTCTAAGGGCATACTGAGTGGAAACGGAATGCATAAACGGCCTGCTTCAATATCGTGACGCGCTAAAGCATCCATACTCAAAAGTACACCTTGACCGTCCAAGGCAGCTTCCATTGCTAAGGACACATGATTGAAATGCAGTCCGCGTTTAAAGTCGACGCCTTCCACTTTGGCCAGTTGCAACCAACGCTCCCAACTAGGACGACCGACATAAGGCGTATCGTCATGTAAAAGGGTCTGAAAGCGTAAATCACTTAACTCGCGTAAAGGATGCTCACTATCAGTGAGTAGCGAGGGTTTGCATAAGGGAACCGCTTCGACAGAGAATAATTTCTCCACTAAGCAGCCCGGATAGTGGCCTTGACCAAAGCGAATCATCACATCGATTTCATGCGCACGGAATAACTCATCTAAAGCGCCATGTTGCTCGGTCGCGTCGACCAGTTTGGCCTCCCCACTAATCCGCATATCAATGTCAGGATGCTGTTGGGAGAAGGTATGTAAGCGTGGTACTAGCCATTTAGATGCAAAGGAAGGTGCTACCCAGACACTTAAACTTTCATTAGTCTTTTGCGAGCGCATGATATGCACAGCATCAGCTAGCGTATTAAAGCCTTCGCGTAGTTTAGGTAAGGCGGCTTCACCCGCTTTAGTGAGCGTAATCGAGCGATTGTGGCGTTCCACTAGCTCAATGCCTAAGAATTCTTCTAAGTGCTTAATCTGATGACTAATTGCAGCCCGAGTGACAAACAGCTCTTCAGCAGCTTTGGTAAAACTTTCATGGCGAGCAACGGCTTCAAAAGCTCGCAAAGCGTTTAGTGGTGGTAGCTGTTGTGGCATGCCTTGTCCTGTGAGTGTAGTTTTTTGTGAGCCATCATACCCTGTTTAGCTAGAGGTGGTCAGGAAATTGCCTAGGGGAATTTAAACTTTTAAGCCTCAGTTCGCTATACTCAGTGGCCTTAAATTCATAGAGAGAGCCTAAAAAGTGAAAAAGCTGGAAAGTGCTTTTGAACATTTTCTATTTTTGAGTCGTTGGTTGACAGCACCTATTTATTTGGCCTTAGTGGTTAGCATGGTCTTGTTGGTGTTTAAAGCGCTCAAGCAGCTTTGGGAGCTAGCTTCTACTATTCTGGTGGCAGATGGCTCGGAAATTATAGTAGGCGTTTTGTCTATTGTTGATATTTCCTTGATCATGAATTTGCTGATCATCATCATCTTTAGCGGCTATGAGAATTTCGTCTCTAAAATGGAGGATTTGCATGGGCATGCGGACCGTCCCGATTGGATGGGACAGATTGGTTTTACTGACCTCAAAATCAAGTTGATTGGCTCGATTGTAGCCATCTCGGGGATTGAGCTGCTGAAAGGCTTTATGGATGTGAAAGACTTGAGCGAACGTGATTTAAAGTGGATGGTGGGGATACATCTCACTTTTGTGGTTTCAGGTGTGCTCTACGCCATCATGGATAAGCTTAATCACAAACCCCATTAAAGCTAGTCGAGAAGCAGCTGGCTTAGAGCGAGCTGCTTCCTTAGTGCAGTTCTACAATAACCATTCCACAGGTAGCCAAGCAATCAGTGGTAAAAAGCGCCGCTGATTCTCGGTCATTTTGGGCTCTTTGGTATGGATGCGATAAGTTCCATCGGCCAGCGGCTCATGCCATTCCAGTTTGCCAGTTTTACCCAGTTGGATTTTATAGGCTTGGCTATCTACAAAGTCGTAAATTTCTTGAGTGACCATTTCTGCATAGCCAGCATGCTCAAAGATAGCCCCCATTTCAGTGTTATGAATCGCTGAACGTGGATCCATATTGAACGAGCCAATGAAGTTTTTACGCCGATCAATAAAAATCGCTTTGGCATGTAAACTAGTGCATTCAGAGCCTAGCAAAGAGTGCTTATTATCAGCGTGCCGATCATGTGATTTTAACTCATACAATCGCACACCCATCGCCAACAAAGGCTTGCGATAAGAGCTGTAACTAGCATGTACTGGCATCACATCATTCGATTCAAACGAGTTAGTCAGCACCGTGATTTTCACGCCTCGATCGCGCAGACTTTTCAGCACTTGTATGCCATGTTTGCTAGGAATGAAGTAAGCAGCACAGATTAATAACTCTTGTTGTGCTGACAGAATCAAGCCCTCAATCTCTTGCATCATCCGGCTATCAGGCTTGAATACACTGGTAAGAATTTTATCAGGCGCGTCGTAGATGACACGCACTTCGGCATAATAAGGCTCAATCTTACCTTGTTTTAAAGCCGGTAAAACTTGATCGCGATCTTTCATTAAAATGGGCAAATAGCGCTCGTAAGTCGTGCTCAATTTCTGACGCCATTCTGCATATTTTTCATCATCTGCCGCTCTGCCTAAACTGTGAATATCGCTACATAGACCGCTATACCAATAAGTATCAAATTCTTTGCGCACCCCTTGTACCATTGGCCCAGCAAACAGAATATCGAAGTCCGCAAAGGTCAATTCGTGCTTGAGGTCGAAGTATTCATTACCAATGTTACGTCCGCCGATAATGCTAAAAATGCCATCAATCGTGTAAGACTTGTTATGCATGCGCCGTGAAAGACGTGGGAAGCGCACCAAAAATTCGGGTTTACGATAAAAACGCCACCAGCCTGGATTAAACACCCGAATTTGAAAGCTTGGATATTCATCTGCTAAACGAATCAGTACATCTTCACGTTGGATGATTTCAATGTCATCCACCAATAAGCGAACCTGAACACCGCGTTGAGCTGCATTGGCTAAAGCAGATAAAAACATATCACCTGATTCATCATCATGCAGCATGTAATATTGAGCTTCGATAGTGCCCACCGCTTGATCCGCAAGTTTAATGCGCTCTAGCAAGGCATCTTGCAAGGGGCTGATCGGATAAAACAGGGAAGATTCGCTGCTTGGGGCTTGATCTAAGAGGTCATAAAAGTTTTTATAAAGCTGCGACTCTTTGCTAATAGTGAGTTCGGGCAAGTCTTCACGGTTAGGGCGCAGCTTGCGATTAATCCAAACACGCACACCGAGAAACGAGGCTAAGCTGCTGATAGCTAAGATTAAAACTAGATTAATGAAGAAAGTCAGCATAAGTGGGCTTCTGGCAAAGGGGATAAGGTATTTTAGACCGTCTTAGCGCTTAGCCAAGATAATTTTTGCCTTGCTGATGGGATAGGCAAAAAATAGCGCGACGAGAGCGCCAGATTTATTAAGGTAGCAGGCTTAGTCAATCCAGCCCAAACACATGCGCGCGTACTTTTGAAATTTCATCGCGCACGGCTGCTGCTTTTTCAAACTCTAGGTTTTTGGCGAGGGCAAACATCTTTTCCTCTAGTTGTTTCAAGGTTTTCACCGCTTGAGCGGGACTCATCGCACGATAATCAGCACCTTCTTCAGCGATTTTATTGCCTTTGCCTTTTTTATCATTACGCTTGGCATTGCCATATGCGCCTTCCATGACATCAGCAATACGCTTACGAATGGTTTGCGGGGTGATACCGTGCTCAGCATTAAATTCAATCTGCTTTTGGCGACGACGGCTGGTTTCGTCAATGGCTTTACGCATTGAGTCAGTAATTCTATCGCCATACAGAATTGCCTTACCTTCAGAATTGCGCGCTGCCCGCCCCATGGTCTGAATCAGCGAACGCTCTGAGCGCAAAAAGCCTTCTTTGTCTGCATCTAAAATAGCTACTAAGGAAACCTCAGGAATGTCCAAACCTTCTCGTAATAAGTTAATCCCAACTAAGACATCAAACTCACCTTTACGCAGATCGCGAATGATTTCTACGCGCTCGACCGTATCAATATCCGAATGCAAATAGCGCACGCGAATATCATGCTCCATTAGATAATCGGTTAAATCTTCCGCCATCCGTTTGGTTAAGGTGGTGACTAACACACGCTCGTCTTTCTTTGCACGCATCGTGATTTCAGACATCACATCGTCCACTTGCGAAAGCACCGGACGCACTTCCACAATCGGGTCTATCAAACCGGTTGGACGCACAAGCTGCTCGGCTACATTATCCGAATGCTCCAGTTCATACGCGCCAGGGGTGGCAGACACATGAATCGCTTGCGGAATTAAGCGCTCGAATTCTTCAAATTTGAGCGGGCGATTATCTAGCGCTGAAGGCAAGCGGAAGCCATATTCAACTAGGGTGGTTTTGCGCGAACGATCACCTTTATACATGCCGCCAAATTGTGGAATCGTCACATGCGATTCGTCCACGAACACCAAAGCGTTTTTGGGTAAATAATCAAATAAACAAGGGGGCGCTTCACCGGGTGCGCGTTTAGATAAATAGCGCGAGTAGTTTTCGATCCCTGAGCAGTAGCCCGTTTCCATGATCATTTCCATGTCATACATGGTGCGCTGTTCAAGGCGTTGCGCTTCTACAAGGCGGTTTTCATTACGCAAAACGATCAGACGCTCATGCAGCTCATCTTTAATCTTATCAACCGCTCCGACTAGTACTTCGCGTGGAGTCACATAGTGAGTTTTTGGATAAATCGTTAAGCGTGGAACTCGCCGCAAGACTTCACCCGTAAGCGGATCAAAGTAGCTGAGATTTTCGATTTCATTATCAAATAGCTCAATGCGAATCGCTTCTTTATCCGAGTCTGCAGGGTGAATATCAATCACATCGCCGCGCACTCGAAAAGTACCACGCTGCAAGTCGATATCATTGCGCGTGTATTGGAGTTCAGCCATGCGCCGCAGCAGAGTACGTTGATCAATTTTATCGCCGCGCACCAGAATCAGTAACATTTTTAAATACGATTCAGGGTCGCCCAAACCATAAATGGCTGAGACTGTAGCAACGATCACAACGTCTTTGCGTTCAAACAAATTGCGAGTGGCAGATAAGCGCATTTGCTCAACGTGATCGTTGATTGAAGCGTCCTTCTCAATATAAATATCTTTGGAAGGGACATAAGCTTCTGGCTGATAGTAGTCGTAATAGGACACAAAATATTCCACCGCATTTTGCGGAAAGAATTCCTTAAACTCGCCATACAGTTGTGCTGCCAGCGTTTTATTGTGCGCAAGGATAATCGCTGGGCGCTGCGTTGCTTGAATGATATTCGCCATCGTAAAGGTCTTGCCAGAGCCAGTCACACCCAACAGAGTTTGATTGACTAAACCTTGATTCAAACCATCCAATAAGGAAGCAATCGCTTGGGGCTGATCACCTGCGGGTTGGTAATCGGTATTTAGACTAAATTGATTAGCAGCACTCATGCAAACCTCCAAATAATGCAGAGATTTTAGCATGAATTTACGGTTTTAAACGGATAAACGGCGATTTTGTACGGTTATTGTTCGTTTTATGAGCGCTGGGGATTTAAAAAATCGACTAGCCAGCGAACACGGAAGGCTGGCTAGTCGAACCATTCCCATGACAGACAGGCAATGTACTGCGGAATGGAAAACAGCTAGGAGCTATCAAAACTTATAAGAAGCACCGATCATATAAACAACAGGATCAATTTTTACAGTGTCTAGTTTCGCACCGTTGAGTTTCGCTTTGGTGTCAATGTCGGCATACCAAATACCCAGATTCGCACCCCAATTTTTATCTAGCGCATAATCAAAGCCTGCTTCAATGGCTGTGCCAAAGGAATGGGATAATTCCAATTTACCTAGGCTAGAGCGCTCAGTAAAAAATTGGGTGTAGTTCACGCCTGCACCCACATAAGGATGGAACTGGGTATTGGTATTAAAGTGATATTGCAAGGTAACGGTGGGCGGTAAATGCTTAGTTGAACCGATGTTTTTGCCGTTTAAGGTAATATCATGCTTAAACGGAGTTGCTGCTAACACGCCAATCCCTAATTGATTATTCAGCATGTAGCTGCCATCAAGACCCAACTGAGTGTTGTTACCTACGTCTAAAGCACCGTTTAAAGCGCCATCACCTGCAGGGTGCACCATCGCAGCGCCGATCCGCACCACCTTATCGCCTTGCTCATAAGCTAAGGTTTGAGTGCTGATGGCGACTAAGGCTAAACCTGCAACTAAGGCTTTGTTCATTGCTTGATCCTCAAGTAAAGATGGTTTCGAATGAAACTATCCTAAGTCTTTTAAATCGCAACTATCTTGATGCAGGTCATTAAGCGGATGATTTGCTGACAAGCTACCGCGAAGAGTTCGAACCAAACTGGCAGTAGGAATTAAGTGATGAATAGCTCCAGTTTTTTTCGAAAGGGCTAGCTAAACTTAAGAACTAAAAAGGTGCATTCTGGGAGCTAAGTAGCAGAGAAAGTGTTGTAGCTTGCTGTTTTTCTAACTGGCAAGCAGCTAACATAAGCTACCGCGTAGCATACAAAAGGATGGTAAGCAGTCGCTGGCTTGCCTTGTTGTTTGAAAATAATGTAAATGGTTGATTTATAAAAAGTGAACATTCAGCTTGCAGAGCGCATCGGGCGCATTAAACCCTCACCCACTCTCGCTATGAGTGCCTTAGCTGCCCAATTAAAAGCACAAGGTCGCGATATTATTAGCCTCAGTGTCGGTGAACCCGATTTCGATACCCCTAAGCATATTCAAGAAGCAGGGATTGAAGCGATTCATACCGGCAAGACGCGCTATACCGCAGTCGACGGTACGCCTGAGCTTAAGCAAGCGATTATTAATAAGTTCAAAACTGAAAACGCCTTAGACTACAAACCGAATCAGGTGATTGTGTCTTCAGGTGGTAAGCAAAGTTTTTACAATCTCTGCCAAGCCTTTATTGGGGCAGGGGATGAGGTCATTATTCCAGCTCCTTACTGGGTTTCTTATCCTGATATGGTGCTGCTCGCAGATGGTACGCCAGTAATTGTGCCTACGACTCAGGAAGAACATCTGAAGCTAAGCCCAGCTAAATTAGAAGCTGCAATCACACCGAAAACTAAAATTTTAGTGATCAATAGCCCGTCCAATCCAACGGGCATGGCTTACACCACGGCAGAGCTACAAGCTTTGGGTGAGGTGTTACGTAAGCATCCTCAAGTCTTGGTTGCCACAGATGATATGTATGAGCACACCTTATTTGGTGATCAGCAGTTTGTGAATATTCTGAGTGCTTGCCCGGATTTATACGACCGTACTATTGTTTTGAATGGTGTATCTAAAGCTTATGCCATGACCGGTTGGCGGATCGGTTATGCAGCCGGGCCTGCTACTTTAGTGAAAGCGATGGCCGATGTGCAATCGCAATGTACTTCTAATCCAAGTTCGATTTCCCAATATGCGGCTAAGGCAGCTTTAACCGGCGATCAATCGTTCATTCGCACGATGGTGGATGCCTTTGAAAAGCGCCATGAATTTGTCTGTTCTAGCTTGAATAAAATCGAAGGTGTGGATTGTTTAGCCGCAGCAGGTACGTTCTATAGCTTCCCGAATGTTGAAGGTATGATTCAGCGCTTAGGCTTAGCTAATGACACTGCACTATCGAGCTATTTGCTGGATAAAGTGGGAGTAGCGATGGTGCCAGGTTCGGCCTTTGGCGCTCCAGGCTATATTCGGATGTCGTTCGCTACTAGCATGTCTAATCTCGAAAAAGCGATTGAACGTATCGCGTCGGTTTAATCTCAAGACTAGCCGCTAGCTAAACTCGCTGGCGGCTGGTAATCAAATTGTAATAAATCTTTCATAAAAATTTCACAGTCGTCATAATCGCCCGTCATTAATCCTACGAACCCTAGGGTGATCTTTATGGCTATATCTAATTATATGGCAGGCCTCTTCGGCCATTCGCCAATCCGTCCCTTACAAGAGCACATGCAGAAAGTTTGCTTAGGTGTACAGCATTTGATTCCTTTAGTGGAAGCCATGAATGCCGGTGATCTTGAGCAAGTCAAAGCTGAACAACAAGCTATTGTCCAAGCTGAGCACGATGCGGATGATATGAAGCATGCTTTGCGCCACCACTTGCCGAAAGGTTTGTTTATGCCAGTGGATCGGCGTGACTTACTGGATGTATTGATGATGCAGGATGCGGTTATTAATCAAGCTAAAGACATTGCGGGTTTGGTCGTCGGGCGCAAAATGCAGCTCCCCGAAACGATGCGTGACTTGTTTTTGGCTTATACAGGGCAAACTGTCAAAGCGGTTGAACAAGCTTTACTGGTGATCAATGAGTTGGAGTCCTTAGTCGAAACTGGTTTTCGTGGCCTCGAAGTTGAGCACGTTGAGGGCATGATTAAAGAGTTGGGGCGTATTGAGCAAATCACGGATCGCAAGCAAGTAGACCTGCGCAATATCTTATTCGATTTGGAAGATAGCTTGCGTGCCACCGATGTTATGTTCACTTATCGCTTGATTGAGTGGATGGGGCGGGTTGCAGATGACGCGCAACGGGTCGGAACTCGACTGCAATTAATGCTGGCACGCTAAGGAGATCAAGTGATGGCATGGTTTAGTGATGTAAATACAGTCTATATCTTCTTAGCGGGCGCGTTTGGGATTTTCATGGCTTGGGGCATCGGTGCCAATGATGTGGCGAATGCAATGGCTACTTCAGTGGGATCGAAGGCGATAACGATCAAGCAAGCCTTAATTATTGCAGCGATCTTTGAGTTTGCAGGTGCTTATTTAGCAGGTGGCGAAGTCACCAGTACGATTCGCAGCGGCATTGTGTCAGTGGATGCCTTTAAAGATCATCCAGAGTATTTAGTCTGGGGAATGCTAGCCTCTTTATTATCGGCTGGAATTTGGTTGACGATTGCGTCTTTCCAAGGTTGGCCGGTGTCAACGACCCATAGTATTGTCGGTGCTATTGTCGGTTTTGCTGCGGTGGGTGTCGGCACGGATGCTGTCAGTTGGAGCGCTGTCGGCACGATAGCCACTAGCTGGGTATTCTCTCCATTTATTGCAGGTGTTTTAGCTTTCTTAGTGTTTACCAGTATTCATAAACTTGTGTTGGATACCAAGGAACCTTTAAACAATGCCAAGCGTTACGGGCCTTATTATCTATTCGCAGTAGGCTTTATTTTATCCTTAGTGACGGTAAAAAAAGGTTTGGCGCATGTTGGTTTAAATATTCACGCTGGTATGGAAATTCCTATTGCTATCGGGGTCGGCATTGTACTCGCATTGGCGGGAGCTGTTTTGATCCGTCGCCTAAAATTTGATGAGAAAGCAGGCCAAGCATTTCAATTCACTAATGTGGAGAAGATTTTTGGGATTTTAATGATTTTTACTGCATCAGCGATGGCCTTTGCGCACGGCTCCAACGATGTAGCCAACGCCGTAGGGCCGATGTCAGCGATTATTAGTATGGTACAGGAAAACGGTCAGCTAGCCGCTAAGTCTGCGGTGCCCGGCTGGGTTTTATTAGTGGGAGCCATTGGCATTGTTTTAGGCTTAGCTACTTTAGGTTATCAAGTGATTGCTACCGTGGGTAAGAAAATTACAGAGCTTACGCCTAGCCGCGGGTTCTCTGCAGAATTTGCCACAGCTTCAACGGTTGTCTTAGCCTCTTATACGGGTTTGCCGATTTCCACCACACATACTTTAGTCGGTGCCATCTTAGGAGTTGGCTTTGCACGCGGGATTGCCGCCATTGACATGCGGATTGTGGGTAATATTTTTATGTCGTGGGTTGTCACTTTGCCAGCAGGCGCTATACTATCCATACTTTTCTTTTTTATGTTGAAAGGTATTTTTGGTCAGTAACTTCAACAATTAAACTTGTGAAGTTTTAAGCCACATGCCTCACCAGCAAATGTACTCTCTACTATCCAATGTAGAGAGTAGTTGGCTTGTCGCCAGCTTAATCGTCTTTCCATTCTAAGCATTTTCCAATCTTGCTGCTTTTTAGCAAATCCTGTTGTTTTGTCGACAATAAAAGCCTGTTTGATTTGACAGTGATACGTTCGGGCGTATAATGTCGACAATCTTCTTGTGAGGGCTGGTTTTAGGAGTCAGTCATCGAGTCTAATCATGGATTTCTCTATGACACTATATCACCGTGAACCTATTGGCTAATTCATGGACAGAATGCTCTAAAAACAGTCACTATCATTACCAGATGGTTTATCAAAACCACATAACCGCCATACAAACCGATAGAGGATGAGGACAGGATGAGTAGTGAAATTTTAACCCCGGTATTGCCTGAGTCTGTTGCTGATGCGACCGTTGTTACCTGGCACAAAAAAGTGGGTGATGCGGTTAAACTAGACGAAATTCTGGTTGAAGTCGAAACTGATAAGGTCGTGCTAGAGGTTCCTGCTGCTGTAGCAGGCGTCCTGGCTGAAATTAGCCAACCCGAAGGCTCTACCGTTACTAGTGGTCAGCTCTTAGGCAAGATCGAAGCGGGCGCTGCCGCTACTCCATCCGCACCTGCCGCTGTTGAGGCTGTACCTCAAGCTGCATCCGCTGCTGTTGCTACCGATGCAAAAGCTGGCCCTGCTGCTCGTAAAGCGATGGACGAAGCTGGTGTGAATCGCTCTGATATCAATGGTTCAGGCAAAGATGGTCGCATTCTGAAAGAAGATGTACCGGCTGCTAAACCTGCTGCTTCGGCAGTACCAGCTGCGAGCACTCCAGCGCCAGTTGTACCTAAAGCACCTGCTATGCCAGTGGGCGAGCGCGGTGAAAATCGCGTACCTATGACTCGCCTGCGTGCGCGTATTGCTGAGCGCTTATTAGAAGCGAAACAATCCACGGCCATGCTGACCACTTTCAATGAAATTGATATGCAGCCGATTATGGATATTCGTAATGAATATAAAGATGCCTTCGAGAAAAAACACGGTTCTCGTTTAGGCTTTATGTCAATTTTCGTTAAAGCAGCCACGATTGCTTTACAACGTTTCCCTGAAATCAATGCCTTCATTGATGGCAATGATGTTGTGTATCACAACTACTGTGACGTAGGTATTGCGGTTTCTTCTGAGCGTGGCTTAGTCGTGCCAGTGTTACGTAGCGCAGAGCATTTAGGTCTGGCTGATATCGAAGCTAGCATTGTTAATTTCGCGAAGAAAGCGAAAGCAGGCAAGCTCGATATGGCCGATTTATCAGGTGGTACCTTCACGATTACCAACGGGGGCGTTTTTGGGTCGTTAATGTCAACTCCAATTCTTAACCCTCCTCAAAGCGCGATCTTGGGGATGCATGCGACTCAAAAACGCCCTGTCGTTGTTAATGATGAAATCGTGATTCGCCCGATGATGTATGTGGCTCTGTCCTATGACCATCGGATTGTTGACGGTCAAGGCGCGGTTACTTTCCTCAAAACTATTAAAGAATTGGTCGAAAATCCAGTTCGTATCGTTCTGGACGTGTGAGGCTAAGGCATGAGTGATTTTGACGTTGTCGTCATTGGTGGTGGTCCCGGCGGTTATGTCGCGGCTATCCGTTGTGCGCAGTTAGGTTTAAAAACCGCTTGCGTCGAAGAGTGGATTAATAAACAAGGCAAGCCAGCTTTAGGTGGCACTTGTTTAAATGTAGGTTGTATTCCTTCCAAAGCGCTCTTAGAAAGCTCCGAGCGTTATGAAGAAATAGAGCACTACAATGCGGATCATGGCATTACGGTGGAAAGTCTGAAAATTGACGTTGCACAAATGGTGGCACGCAAAGATAAGATCGTTCAGCAGTTGACGGGTGGTATTGCGCAGTTATTCCAAGCCAATGGGATTACTTGGTTGCAAGGTCGCGGTAAGTTGCTCGCGGGCAATCAAGTTCAGGTTACTGGGCTGGATGGTGCAGTCACGACGCATGCTGGTAAAAATATCATTATTGCGACTGGCTCAACCTCAATTGAATTGCCGATTGCTAAATGGCTGGATGAGCGCATTGTTGATTCTACCGGTGCTTTGGATTGGGAAACGATTCCAAAACGCTTAGGCGTGATCGGTGCGGGTGTTATCGGCTTAGAAATGGGCAGCGTCTGGCGCCGCTTAGGTTCTGAAGTTGTCGTTTTAGAAGCGCTAGATGACTTCTTAGCTGTAGCAGACCGTGATGTTGCTAAAGCAGCGGCTCTGCAGTTCAAAAAGCAGAATTTAGATATTCGTTTAAGTTCTAAAGTGGCTGCTGTGGAAGTCGGTGAGAACGGTTTAACCGTGACTTACAACGACAAAAACGGCGAACAGAAAATTGAAGTCGACCGCCTCATTGTGGCAGTTGGCCGTAAAGCGAATACGCGAGACATTGCTGATCAAGCGATTGGCTTAAAAATGGATGAACGTGGACGTGTGGCAGTGGATGGTCATTTGAAAACCAATCTGCCAAATGTGTATGCGATTGGCGACTGCATTCAAGGGCCGATGTTAGCGCATAAGGCATCAGAAGAAGGCGTGATTGTCGCTGAGCAGATTGTGGGTCAAAAGCCTCATCTGGATTACAACAATATCCCGTGGATTATTTATACCCACCCGGAAATTGCTTGGGTTGGTAAAACTGAGGCTGACTTGAAAGCAGCGGGTGTGGAGTATCGCACGGGTAGTTTCTCGTTTGCGGCGAATGGTCGTGCTAAAGCAATGAGCCAAGACAATGGCTTAGTCAAAGTGTTAGCCGATGCTAAAACTGATCGCCTCCTCGGTGTGCATATGGTAGGACCAATGGTTTCTGAGCTGATTGGTCAAGCTGTGATTGCAATGGAATGTGAAAGCTCAGCAGAAGATGTAGCACGGATGGTCTTTGGTCATCCGACGCTGTCTGAGTCCGTGCATGAAGCTATGTTGTCTGTCGATGGACGCGCATTGCACGCAGTTAACCGCAAGCGTTAATTGCTTATACTAATAACACGATACGCCACGACTTGCTTGCCGGAGTCGTGGCGTTTGTGCGAACAAGACCCGCTACTAAAAGTGGGTTAGCAACTAAAGGAAATCAGGATGAATTTACACGAGTATCAAGCCAAGGCAGTGTTCCGCCAATACGGCCTGCCAGTGCCAAACAGCAAGATAGCTACTACTGCTGCTGAAGCTGAAGAGGCTGCTAAATCCCTAAGCACTCCGAAAGTCGTCGTCAAAGCGCAGGTTCATGCGGGTGGCCGTGGTAAAGCAGGTGGCGTTAAGTTATTTGATAATCCAGCTGATGCAGGCAAATTTGCAGGCTCTTTACTCGGCACCAATTTGGTTACTTTCCAAACGGATGCTCACGGTCAACCGATCAATACCATTTTGGTTGAAGAAACCTGCAACATTGACCGCGAACTGTATTTAGGTGCAGTCCTTGACCGTGCTAGCCGTCGTGTCGTGATCATGGCATCGACTGAAGGTGGCATGGAGATTGAGAAAGTGGCTCACGAAACTCCTGAAAAAATCCTGAAAACTCCGATTGATCCGATTTGTGGTGTGATGCCTTACCAAGCCCGCGAATTAGCTTTTGGTTTAGGCTTAAAAGGCGATCAAATCAATCAATTCACTAAGCTGTTAGTCGGCTTAGGCAAAATGTTCAAAGAAAAAGATTTTGCTTTAGTTGAAGTCAATCCTTTAGTCGTGACCAAAGAAGGCAATCTGCTGTGCTTAGACGGCAAAGTTAACATCGATAGCAATGCTCTGTATCGCCAACCCGAATTAGTCGCTATGCGTGACAAATCTCAGGAAGATGCGCGTGAAATCGAAGCATCCGAATGGGATCTGAACTACGTTGCACTTGAAGGCAATATCGGCTGCTTAGTGAATGGCGCTGGTCTGGCAATGGCTACGATGGACATCATTAAATTGTCTGGCGGTCAACCTGCTAACTTCTTGGATGTGGGCGGTGGTGCTACGGCAGAGCGTGTGGCGGCGGCTTTCAAAATTATCCTGTCTGATAGCGCGGTGAAAGGCATTCTAGTAAATATCTTCGGTGGCATCGTACGTTGCGATCTGATCGCAGAAGGTATCATTCAAGCGGTACAACAAGTGAATGTAACTGTCCCAGTGGTTGTGCGCTTAGAAGGTAACAATGCTGAGAAAGGTGCAGAACTGCTGAATAACAGTGGTTTGTCGGTTATTGCTGCCAATGATCTTGGCGATGCTGCTCGTAAAATCGTTGCTGCTGTTGGAGGTGCTGCATGAGCGTTCTGATTAATAAAGATACTAAAGTTTTATGCCAAGGCTTCACCGGTAAGCAGGGTACTTTCCACTCTGAGCAAGCGATTGCTTACGGCACTAAAATGGTCGGTGGTACCTCTCCAGGTAAAGGTGGCACAACGCATTTAGGCTTGCCCGTATTCAACACCATGCGTGATGCAGTGGATGCGACTCAAGCCGATGCAACCGTTATCTATGTTCCAGCTCCATTCTGCAAAGACTCGATCATTGAAGCGGCAGAATCTGGCGTAAAACTGATCGTTTGTATCACTGAAGGCATTCCAGCGCTGGATATGCTGGAAGCGAAAATGATCGTGGATAGTTTAGGTGTGCGTTTAGTCGGCCCTAACTGCCCAGGTGTGATTACTCCAGGTGAATGCAAAATCGGCATCATGCCAGGTCACATTCACAAGCCAGGTAAGATTGGTATCGTGTCTCGTTCAGGTACTTTGACTTATGAAGCGGTCAAACAAACCAATGAATGGGGTCAGAGTACTTGTATTGGTATTGGTGGCGACCCAATTCCGGGCACTAGCTTTATTGATGCACTGAAATTGTTCCAAGCCGATCCACAAACTGAAGCCATTCTGATGTGTGGCGAAATCGGTGGTTCTGCGGAAGAAGAAGCTGCAGCCTTTATTAAAGACTATGTGACTAAACCGGTGGCTGCGTATATCGCAGGTGTGACTGCACCAAAAGGTAAACGCATGGGTCATGCTGGCGCGATTATTGCAGGCGGCAAGGGCACTGCAAATGAGAAGTTTGCAGCCCTCGAAGCTGCCGGCGTCATTACCGTTAAGTCTCCAGCTGAGCTGGGTAAAGGTATTGCTGCTGCTCTGAGCAAATAGTCCCGACCCACCAGATACTTGGAGTACCATGATGACCAAACATACCGTTACACTGACTGACAACTTGACGGGCAAGCAAGTCGAGCTGGATGTATTGAGTCCGACTATGGGCACCAAAACCATAGATATTCGCCGGCTGACCAAAGAGCTGAACCTGTTCACTTATGATCCAGGTTATCTGGCGACTGCAAGTTGTTCTAGTGCGATTACTTATCTTGATGGCGATAAGGGTGAGCTGCTGTATCGTGGCTACCCGATCGAGCAATTGGCTGAACATAGCACCTTCTTAGAAGTCTGCTATTTACTGCTGAAAGGTGAGTTGCCGACTCAAGCAGAGCGAGAAGAGTTTGAATTTATCATTACTCGCCACTCGATGCTGCATGATCAGATGCAATTCTTCTTCCGTGGTTTCCGCCGTGATGCACATCCGATGGCAACGATGGTAGGGGTAGTCGGTGCACTTTCTGCCTTCTATCACGAGGATCTGAATATTCATGATCCGGTGCAACGTGAACGCTGTGCGCATCGCTTGATTGCCAAGATGCCTACGATTGCTGCTTGGAGTTTCCGCTACTCTAAGGGGCTGCCGTTTATGTACCCCTTGAATAGATTGGGTTATGCCGACAACTTCTTGCGAATGATGTTTGCAGTTCCTACCGAAGATTATGAAGTTGATGCCCTGATGGCTAAGGCTTTAGATGTCATCTTAATTCTGCATGCTGATCATGAGCAAAATGCATCCACTTCAACCGTGCGCTTAGCGGGTAGCTCGGAAGCCAATCCTTATGCAGCCACTGCAGCCGGTATTGCTTCTCTATGGGGGCCTGCACACGGCGGTGCGAACGAAGCTGTGATTAATATGCTGCGTGAGATTGAAAAATCAGGCCAGCCGTTATCGCATTGGGTTGATCGTGCTAAAGATAAGAATGATCGTTTCCGTTTGATGGGCTTTGGGCATCGGGTTTACAAAAACTACGACCCACGTGCCAAGATTATTCGTCAATTAGCCAATGAGATTCTGGATAAATTGCCACCCGGCAATCCTAACCAAAAGCTGTTCGATATTGCGCGTGAGTTAGAGCAGATTGCTTTAAGTGATGAGTTCTTCAAAGAGCGTGGCTTATATCCAAATGTCGATTTCTACTCAGGTGTTATCTTCCTGAGCATGGGTATTCCAGTCACGATGTTCACCGTGATGTTCGCTTTAGCGCGGACGGTGGGCTGGATTTCTCAGTGGAATGAAATGATGGGTGATGAAGAGTCACGGATTGGTCGTCCACGCCAATTGTATGTCGGTTCGCCACGTCGCGATTACGTGCCTGTAGATAAACGGTAATTCAAAGAATTGTGTTTGAGGAGATAATGTCTCATGTTGGAAGCTTATCGTAACCATGTGCAAGAGCGTTCTGCTGAAGGTGTTCCACCTAAAGCTTTGGACGCTGCACAGACTGCAGCTTTAGTTGAGCTGTTAAAGAACCCTCCGGCAGGCGAAGAAGCCTTTTTGGTTAACCTGTTAGAGAACCGTATACCTGCGGGTGTTGATGAAGCTGCTTATGTGAAAGCTGCTTTCTTAGCCGATGTGGTGACTGGCAAGGTTCAATCTAAGCTAGTCAGTCAAGTTCGTGCAGTTGAACTCTTGGGTATGATGCTCGGCGGTTACAACGTACAGCCGTTGATTGCTGCTTTAGATCACTCAGAAACGGCTGATGCAGCTGCTAACGCTTTATCACATACTTTATTGATGTTTGATGCTTTCCATGATGTGGCTGATAAAGCTAAGGCTGGCAATGCATCTGCGCAGAAAGTGATGGATTCTTGGGCAGCAGGCGAGTGGTTTACTTCACGTCCTGAATTAGCTCAGAAAATCACCGTCACGGTCTTTAAAGTACCGGGTGAAACCAACACTGACGACTTATCTCCAGCTCCCGATGCTTGGTCACGTCCTGATATTCCTTTGCATGCGAATGCGATGCTGAAAATGGCACGTGATGGGATTGAGCCGGTCAATAACGGTTCAGTTGGCCCCTTGAAGCAAATCGAAGCGGTTAAAGCAAAAGGCTTCCCGGTTGCTTATGTCGGTGACGTGGTAGGCACAGGTTCTTCACGTAAATCAGCCACTAACTCGGTGCTGTGGTTCTTCGGCGATGATATGCCGGGGATTCCAAATAAGCGCACCGGCGGCTATTGCTTCGGTAGCAAGATCGCCCCTATCTTTTTCAATACGATGGAAGATGCGGGCGCGCTGCCAATCGAGATGGACGTTTCCAAAATGGAAATGGGCGATGTAATTGATGTTTATCCTTACGAAGGTGTGGTTAAGCGTCATGGCACGGATGAGGTGATTTCTACTTTTAGCCTGAAAACTCCAGTGTTGATGGACGAAGTGCGTGCTGGTGGCCGGATCAACTTAATTGTAGGTCGTGGTTTAACTAATAAAGCGCGTGAGTCTTTAGGTTTAGGCCAATCAACGCTATTTAAAACTCCAGAGCAACCGGCTGATACAGGCAAAGGTTATACCTTAGCGCAGAAAATGGTTGGTAAAGCTTGTGGGCTTGAGGGTGTGCGTCCAGGTGCGTATTGCGAACCGAAGATGACGACTGTGGGTTCACAAGATACCACAGGCCCGATGACGCGTGACGAGTTGAAAGACTTGGCTTGCTTAGGCTTCTCGGCTGATTTAGTGATGCAGTCATTCTGCCACACTGCTGCTTATCCCAAGCCAGTTGACGTAGTAACGCATCATACTCTGCCAGATTTCATCATGACGCGCGGCGGTGTTTCACTGCGTCCGGGCGATGGCGTTATCCACTCTTGGTTGAACCGTATGTTGTTGCCCGATACGGTGGGCACTGGCGGCGATTCACATACCCGTTTCCCCATCGGTATTTCCTTCCCAGCAGGCTCTGGTTTAGTAGCGTTTGCTGCTGCAACTGGGGTTATGCCTTTGGATATGCCCGAGTCGGTCTTAGTGCGCTTCAAAGGCACGCGCCAACCTGGCATTACCTTACGCGACTTAGTGCATGCGATTCCTTACTATGCGATTCAAGCCGGTTTGTTGACCGTTGAAAAGAAAGGTAAGAAGAACGTATTCAATGGCCGTATCGTAGAAATCGAAGGCTTGGACGACTTAACGGTTGAGCAAGCGTTTGAATTGTCAGATGCCTCGGCTGAGCGTTCTGCTGCAGGTTGTACGATCACCATGTCTGAAGAGTCAGTGGCTGAATACTTACGCTCGAATATTGTGATGCTGAAGTGGATGCTCTCTGAAGGCTATGGCGATGTGCGTACGATCAATCGTCGTATTAAAGGTATGGAAGAGTGGTTAGCGAATCCAAGCCTGATGCGCCCAGATGCCGATGCTGAATACGCTGAAGTCATCGAAATCGACATGTCTGAAATTAAAGAGCCGATTCTTTGCGCTCCGAATGATCCAGACGATGCACGTTTGCTGTCTACTGTTCAAGGCGATGCGATTCAAGAAGTCTTCATCGGTTCTTGCATGACTAATATTGGTCACTTCCGTGCTGCGGGCAAGCTGCTGAACAAAGTGGATGGCATTCCAACTCGCTTGTGGATTGCTCCACCAACGAAAATGGATGAGCATCAGTTGATGGAAGAAGGCTTCTACAACATCTATGGTCGTGCAGGTGCACGGACTGAGATGCCGGGCTGCTCACTGTGCATGGGTAACCAAGCGCGGATCGCTCCGGGTAGCACTGCCGTTTCAACTTCAACCCGTAATTTCCCGAATCGTTTAGGCACTGGCTCGAATGTTTACTTAGCTTCGGCTGAGTTAGCTTCAGTCGCGGCGATTTTAGGCAAATTACCGACGGTTGCAGAGTACATGGAATACGCGAAGACTATCGACAGCATGGCTGGCGACATCTACCGTTACCTGAACTTTGATAAAATGTCTGAGTATGTGAAAGCTGCTGATAAAGCTGCTTAAGCACTCACGATAAAACGTGATTAGGAGAAAGCCCTGCAATGCGGGGCTTTTTTTATGCAAAACTGGCCTAATAAATGAGCCTAATTCTGACGCGCTGAGAGGGGCAATGTACTATGCTCTACCGATCATTGATTGAATTAGGAGTTGAACCTGTGAATACTAAATCTAGCCAAGCTGCTACGCGTGCAGAATTAGAAGCGCGTGAGACAGAGTTGGTCAAGCGTGAGCAAAAGCTAGTAGCTGACCTGCAAGGCGCGCATGATACCGATCTAGAAGAACAAGCTATCGAGCGCGAAAGTGATGATGTTTGGGATGCTTTGTTGATGCAGACTCGACGTGAATTGGCAGAGGTGCGGGCTGCTTTGTTGCGGCTTTAATGAGTGTAGAAGGTGCACACATTTGTGAAAGTGTATACCCGGTTTCTATTTCTATTATGCGTCACCATCACCATGATTGGGTGCGGCTTAAATGGAGCCAGGCCGGCATTAGCTGCTAGTAGCAGTAATGATCAAATTTTCAAGCTAGTGAGCACCTCTGAAGTCAAAGCTTCAATAGATGTTTTAACAGCCTATGTTGTTAATAATCAGCCCTCACCTCCACGTATTCCGCTAAGCTTTATCCCTGCACCGAAGCAGCTTAGCGAGGCAGTAAATAGTTATCAAAAAGCGCATTCCATCGCTAAATTACCAGTTTGTTCATCATTACATAGCTTACGCATTGAGCTGGACAATCAGGCAACTACTCAGGAGTGGCTAGTGGCTCGTGGAAAAAACTGTGCGCCCTTGCCTAAAGATGAAAGCGCTTTTTGGGTTGTACAACAACAAACAGGTACTAAACCGAATGTATTAATTGCAGACAAAGCAGATTTAGTAGAGGTTCTGGTAAATAATTTAGCTAGCCCCAAAAGTCGCGCCATTAGAATGACGCGCCAAGGTAAACCCTGCCCAAATTGTTCTAGTGTGATCTGCACACGTGGATGGTTTAATAAAACAGGATCGTATCGTGGCGGCGCCTATACGGTAGAGGAATTTAGAAAGGATTATGGTTATGAACAAGTTAGTTTAGATGCTGAAAAATGTCCGTTAGATTGATTAAGCGATAGTTTGGAAGACCCCGCATGGCAGGATTTCTCAATGAAAATCTTGTTAAATCCAACTCTCACACGTTAACTGCTTAATTCGCCCGAAATGTCTTAAGTTATGTGTTACTAGAATAAAGTCGTTAGCAATAGCCATGCCAGCAATTTCCAAATCAGCGAGTGCTAAGGGAGTACCCAATTTCTCCATTTCTGCTTGCAATCGGCCACAGGCATAAGCAGCTTTAGCAGCAAAACCAACAATGTTCACCGCAGGCAATAAGACATTTTCTAGCATATGTAGATGATAGTCAGGCCGTTGGCTTTTCATTGCGCCATAGATAATTTCATAAATCGTAATAGTTGAAACGAATTGTTACTCTTGAGCTATATTTTGTAAGCGAGTCAATAAGTTGGTAGAAGGGTGAGGCTTTAGAATATTGGTCAAAATATCGGTATCAAAGAGATGCATCGCGTCCCATCCCACCTTGATTTCTTAAAGCACTTAAATCTTCAACATGTTTGACTACTTCATCAAAACCTTGCCATTGACCTGCAATAGCAGCTAGCCCTTGGCGCTCTTCGCGTTGTTCCAGCCACTGCAAGTCTTCTAAACTCATAATCGCTGCTACAGGTTTGTCTCGGCGAGTTAAAATAAAGCGCTTGCGCGAATGCTGGCTTTTGGCTTCAGCAATGGAGATGCGAGTAGCAGTCATAGATAGCTCTGTGAGTTAGTCATAATGGTCATCATGACTACCTAACTAAAGCATTTCAAGTCTCTCTAAGCCCCCTAACTAATTCTTCACTACCTATTAGCACACACTTAAGTATTTTATGTGCTAGCTTTAATACACCAACAATTTTAATGGATGAAACAGTGAGTGCTCGATTTCCTAAGTATTTATTAATGGCTTGCTTAGCGCTGGCTTTAATCGGTGTGTTTTTACTGATAGCACGCATGTCCACTACGGGCTATACCGGCTTTGATCTTAGCTTAAGTGAGGCGATTCGAGCTTTGCGTAATTCGACTACCGAGATACCAATGTTAATTGCTACCTTGCTGGGCAATGGACTGGTGGTGACGGTTGCTATGGCGACTCTGTGTGCAGTGCTGTTGTATCAACGCCAATGGCCGTTGGTGGTAGCGGTCTTAACCACGGTCGCAGCCGCCGGAATTTTTGTTTCCAGTATCAAACCTTTAACTCATGCTATTCGCCCCGAAAGTGATTTATATAGCAAAGGTGTGAGCGTCTTTTCTTTTCCAAGTGGACATACGATCTTTAGTACGCTGCTTGGCCTGTGGCTAATTTGGTTTACGTTGCGTGGCGTACAAAAAACATGGGCGCGCGTGCTGATTGTGCTGGTGTTATTCGCAATGATCTGCATGGTGGCTTTGTCGCGGATTTATTTAGGAGCGCATTGGCCGACTGATGTGGTAGCAGGTTTCTTATTTAGCAGCAGTTTATTACTCATAGCTGCACTGATTTATGCTCACTATTCCATAGAGCCAGCGGCTGCTTTACAGGTATTAAAATGGACAGCGCTGGCTTATGTGCTGACAGGCGTAATTTATGTTAGTTATAAATGGCCGAGTGCTATTCTTATGTATACGCCTTCCACTTAAAAAATAAGTTGCTCGCAGTTTCTAAAGGGAATTTTAAATAAAGTTCCCTTTTTCGATGAATCCCCTAAGCTTTCGCATGCTTTCTCCATAATGCCTCCTACATTGCTTGTTAAGATCAAATTTCAAGCAGAAAGAGGAGTCAAATAATCATGAAATTAAACGTTCTTTTAGTGGGCAGCCTATGCCTACTAGCAAGTTATGGCAGCCTGTCAGCTGATGAAGCTACTACCAAAGCCACCAGTACCACACTCACAGTCAATGCGGGTTATGATCAAGTTGTTCCGCAGAAAACCAAAGTTAGTTTAAGTGCTAAAGTCAATAATCAATCCGCTACCTATCAATGGGTACAGACCGCCGGAACCAAAGTAACCCTGAAAAATGCGAAAACCAGCACAGTATCGTTTACCTCGCCCAGCGTCACTGCTAGCACCACTTTAAGTTTCAAAGTCACCGCTACCGATAGTTCAGGCACGAAAACGGATCAGATCAAAGTCGAAGTTTGGTCACCGTTTAATACTACTAGCGACCCGACTTTATTAGGCGATTTTTCCAAAAAAACTGGCTGGTCATGCAATCAGGATTTATCTAAATCTGGTTTGGTTTCCACAGTGAATGTAGTCAACTTGGGCAGCACAAAGCGTTATACGATTAGCGCTATTCCGAAACATGCGATTGGCACTTTTCCGAATGCGGGCAATCCGAATGTGGCTTCACAGCAGCTTTATATGCTGGATATTCCCACCACACCCACGAAGCAAACCACCAGTACCGCTGTAAAAATGTTCGGCTTCACGACCGATGGTGTGACCTTTGATCGGAATACCGCCGAGTGTTACAACAATTCAGCTTCCTGTGATTGGCGTTATGAAGCAGTGACTGCAGGTATAGCTAAAGGTGCTTATCAATGGTCATGGCTAGGTTCAGATTGCAATAATGGACATGTGCAGCCGAATGGCAATTATCACTATCACGGCTTGCCAGAAAGCTTAATCAATAAGATCGGTGATGCTGGTAAAAAGATGGTGTTAATGGGCTATGCTGCTGATGGGTTCCCGATTTATGGGCGTTGGGGTTATACGACTGCCACTAATGCAAGCAGCGCTATTAAACGTATCAAAGGCAGTTATCGTTTAAAATCTGGCACTCGCCCGAGTGGCCCCGGTGGCACTTATGATGGTACTTTCATTCAAGATTGGGAATATGCCAAAGGCTCAGGCGATTTGGATGAATGCAATGGCCGCTTTGGGGTCACGCCAGAATATCCTAATGGCAGCTATCATTATTTTCTGACCGATAGCTATCCTTTCATTCCAAGTTGCGTCTACGGCAAGGTAGTAGATAGCGATTTCTTAGGAGCAGGGCGGCCCTAATTAAATGCCTAAGCTATTCAAGGAACTCAGGCAGTCTAAGTACTGCCTCCGCTTAGGCTTAATCAGTTTAAGTGCTTTATTCAGTGCCCAGGCTTATGCCCATGCAGGGCATAATGATTTGATTCAACTGCGCGTTAAAGATCAGCAGCTAGGCGTGGATATTGGTTTAAATGCAGCTGATTTTATGCAGTTTGACCAGAATCAAGATGGTCATTTAACCCGCCAAGAGTTTGTAGAGCAGCAGGAGGTAATTAAGCAGTGGTTGCAAACCCAGATTCAAATTAAAACTGATCAAGCCAGCTTAAAACCGACTTGGTTCGATTTGCCTTTAGAAGTTGAAACTGAAGATTTGAATAGGGTTAAGCATGTGCGTTTAATCCAGCGCTATGAGTTGCCAGCGAAAACTGAGGTGAAATTTCAAAGCCAATTGCCTAGTTTTAAAGGCAAAGGCTTAATGTTTTCCAGTGAAGGCCATTTCTATATGAAACATCTAAACGCTAACCCAGTAGAGATTTTGGTACAGGCTGCTAATAAAGATTAGAGTTGGTTAGAGTTTGAAGCCCTAGTTGCTAGGGCTTCTTATTTAGAACTTATTTTACCTGCGCAAAACCCGGCAAATCTGCCAAAGACGCTTTAATCGCTTCTTCTGGATAATCGAAATCGGTCAATTCACCCTTCAAGTAACGGTCATAAGAAGTCATATCAAAATGGCCATGACCGGATAAATTAAACAGCAAGGTTTTTGGCTCACCTGTTTTGGCGCATTCTTTCGCTTCACGAATCACTGCCGCAATCGCATGGCAAGATTCGGGGGCTGGCACGATACCTTCACTTTTCGCAAACAGCACACCCGCTGCGAAGGTTTCCAATTGCCCAACTGAAGTCGCTTCAATCAGTTTTTCGTTATACATCTGGCTCACCAGCGCGGAGGCACCGTGATAACGCAAACCACCAGCATGAATCCCCGGCGGCATGAAATTATGCCCCAAGGTATACATCTTCATCATCGGCGTTAAGCCTGCCGTATCACCGAAATCGTAGGTGTAAACACCTTTGGTTAAACTCGGGCAAGAAGTTGGTTCAACTGCAACCAAACGCACTTGTTTACCCGCTGCATTATCCGCGTAAAAAGGGAAGGCAATCCCGCCGAAATTCGAGCCGCCACCGCAAGGTGCGAAAATCATGTCGGGATAATCACCGACCAACGCGAGTTGTTTCTTCGCTTCCAAGCCAATGATAGTTTGATGCAATAACACATGGTTCAACACCGAACCGAGCGCGTAATTGGTATCAGGGCGATTGGCCGCTTCTTCCACTGCTTCCGAAATCGCCATGCCTAGCGAGCCATTCGAGTTCGGATCAGCCGCTAAAGCCGCACGGCCTGATTCGGTCATATCGGTCGGGCTTGGGAAAACTTCCGCGCCCCAAGTGGTCATCATTGAACGGCGATAAGGTTTCTGCTCATAGCTGATTTTCACCATGTAAATGCGCACATCAATGCCGAACATTTGCCCCGCTAAGGCTAAAGAGCTGCCCCATTGACCTGCACCCGTTTCCGTGGTCAGACGGCGAATACCCGCTTCGCGGTTGTAATAGGCTTGCGGCACAGCGCTATTGGGTTTATGCGAACCCGCCGGACTAACTGCTTCGTTTTTATAATAAATCTTCGCCGGAGTGCCGAGCATTTTTTCCAAGCGATGCGCACGATACAAAGGCGAAGGTCGCCACATGGTTAAAGCTTCGCGCACGGGTTCAGGAATCGGAATCCAACGCTCTGCGCTCATTTCTTGCTTTAAGATTTCTTCGGGGAAAATCGCCAGCATCGCTTCTGGCGGAACGGGTGTGCCATCGGGTGCGCAATAAGGCGCAGGTGGAGTGGGCAAATCCGCCGCGACATTATACCAATGCGTCGGCATCTCTGATTCGGGTAGGTAAATTTTTGTAGTTTGGGTCATCAGCGTGTCTCTCCTCGAACGCAGTAGTTAATCACACTGCGTTCTAACACCTGCTTAGAGCTAAGGCAAGCGGGTTACTAGCGGTTAGCTGTTGTTTGAGCTTCTTCCTTAGGAATGCGCATGACTAAGACATCACATTTAGCATGCTTTGCCACGGTTTCTGCCGTTGAACCCATGAGCATGCCTAGAAAGCCGGATTTAGCGCTATGTCCAATGACAATGAGGTCAATATGATGGTCTTCAGCATAATCATTAATGCTGGTATTCGCATAACCATCAATCACTTTTAGCTTGATCTCTGTGCCCAACTGCATTTCCTGAGCAAGTTCCGTCAATTGTTTTTGCGCCGCTTCTTTAACCACGTCTTGAGTATCTGGCGACATATAAACTGCGCCTACATCACCAAAAGCCGCCACGCCCAACGGGATATCTTCAACAATGTGTAACAGCGTTAATTGCGCTTGATACTGCGCTGCAATCTCTTGAGCACGATTAATGCTGCGTTGGCTAACTGGTGAAAAGTCGACGGGAACAAGGATATTTTTGTACGCGAACATAGCAGCCTCCTTGAGAGTGCCAAAGGTTACAGTCTAAGGGGTTATAGGTTAATAGTAATGCATATAAGTAAGCTTGCCCTGATATATGTGAACAAAAGTAGCCACTAAGCCTATAAATTGACTGGGTTTAGTTTGGCAAGGCTAGGCTTTAAAGAATCGGCCCTAAAATGGCGATGCTGTTATTCCATAAACGCCTCGGCATCGACCAAGACTTGACTTGTTTTTGCGAAATCTGTGTCGAGCCTGCTAAATATTCCGCTTGACGCTGTCTAATGCTGGCAGTGACAGCTTCGCTATAAATCAGCATATTATTTTCGTAATTCAGATCAAAGCTGCGCCGATCTAAATTGGCTGAGCCGATCAAGCTGATTTGCCCATCGAGAGTTAAGGTCTTAGCGTGGAGTAAACCACCCGTGTATTCATAGATGTTCACCCCGGCATTTAAGAGGCTGCTGTAATAACTACGGCTAGCTGCACTCACTACCCAAGAATCATTGCGGGCTGGAAAGATAATCGTGACTTCAACCCCACGAGACGCTGCTGTGCATAAAGCGTTATGCATGCTTTCATCCGGCACATAATAAGGGGTGGTGAGAAATAATTCGCGGCGGGCGTTATGAGTGAGCAAGGTGAATAGCTCGGAAATCGCCGAAGGGCGGGCACTAGGCCCAGTACCAATCACCTGTGCCCAGATAGTTGAATCGTAGGGTAGCGGCTCAGCTTGTTTGAATAGCGCACTTAAGTCTTCTTTCACATGCATCATCCAATCGCTCGCAAACAAGTATTGATTTTGTTGAGCAATCGGCCCTTCAAAGCGCAGCATCATATCCACCCAAGGCGCAAAGGCTGCTTTAGGTAAAAACTCAGGATCAGCGCAGTTTTGGCTGCCGCAATAGGTAAGCCAATGGTCAATCACCACGATTTTGCGGTGATTACGTAAATCAATTCGCCCGGTAAAAGGTGGGAATTTACCGATGGGTAAGGCTTGTGCCAGCTTGATACCTGCTGCTTGCATGCTCTGCCAATGTTCAGACTGAATCAGAGTACGCGAACCAATGCTATCGACCAATACTCGGCAGCTAACACCTCTAGCTGCCGCTGCTTGTAAAGCACTAACAATCTTGCCGCCATTGTGATCGGGTAGCCAAATATAAAACACAATATGCACATGCTGTTGTGCGGCAGCAATATCCGCAACTAATTGATCAATCACCGCATTACTATCCGCAGGTAGCAAGGCGCGATTGCCTGCCACGGGTAGAAAGCCGCTAATCGAATAGCCGAGTTTAAATAGTGGTAGGTAATTGCCGGGTAAAGCTAAGCTCATATTCCAATTAGCTTTGGCAGGTAGCTGGCTTTGGGAGCGCCGATATTGTTTAGCGCGCCGTCGTCCGATATAAATCTCGCCAAACAGCAAATAAATCAGCATACCCAGCAGCGGCAGCATGTGAATTAACACTAACCAAGCAACTCGAGTAGCGGGTTGGCGTTGCGGATATAAGAGCACCCGAATGCTAGTGAGCAGTTCTGCAGTGAATAGCAGGGCTAGAAATAGCTCACGTTCGCTATTCATCGCTTAAAGTTTTTTATAAAAAAACATGGTTGCACACAAACCACCCGCAGGCCACAGCGCATAGTCTGGAATAAGGCCACAACGTTGCCAATCGCCCCGTTCATAGACGCGCTCTGCTTCAGGATTCGCGGTATCTAATACCAAAAGAGTTTTACCTTGTGCCTGTACCCCCACTTCTGCAGCCGCTAACAGCTCTGCCGCTAAACCTTGGCGGCGCGCTTTCGGGGCTACTAGCATTTTGCATAAATCACCTCGATGCGGCTGATTTTCTGGTTGCGCCAAAACAATTTGTACCGAACCGACTATTTCACCGCTATCAGACTCCGCTAAAAAGACTAAGCGCTCACCTTGCTGCAAACTACTAGCAACGGTTTGCCAATAAGCTTGCGCTTTAGCCACAGTCAAAGGCAGCATAAAGCCCACCGAAGCACCAGCCTCGACACAAGCGATCAACACTTGGCTTAATTCAGCGATCTGTTGTGAGTTGAGTGAATTGACAGCGCGAATCTGAAACGGCATATAGATGTCTCCCCAAGACAATAAAGTTGACGGCACTCGCTAGTGTATAGAATAGTTTGGAAATAGTGCTAGGTGAGTGTAAAGGCTCAGCGCTTGAGCCAACTATGATCCAAGCGCTGAACTCAATGCTAGTTAATTAAAGATCACATAAAGCAATCGCAATGGCTTCCTCAACTTGCGCTTGCTCGCCCACTTGATTAGCCAGCAGCAAAACCAACTTAGTTAAAAACAAGCTTTCTTTGTCTGTTCCCACCTGATTGATCGCCTCCGCCAAAGCATCATAAACCACTTCTAATTCCGCCACAGCTAATTGGCTCATACCTTTACCCCTTGCCCTAAAGCTTGATAAATCGCTGCGTTAACGTGCTCCGCAGTGAAATTTTTCCAACGCGCACAAACATGCTGATCGGGCCGTACTAAATAAGTTGTGCCAGATTGTGCATCGTAGCGCTTAGCAAAATGTCCTGTGTTATCAGCCAAATTTTGCCCGCTACCAATGCTTAATAGTTTAATAGGTACGCCTTGCTTTTCTAAGTCAGCCACTTGCTGCGAAATACTTTCCGGCACAGTTTGATCGGTGAAATACAGCAAATGGAAAGCCGCGCCCAAATGATCAAATAAATAGTCATTTTCACCTAAACGAATATTTTGCAGTGGCATGCCGTGCGCGGGACCAGCAGTAAATTTGTCATTATCATCATTGAGCGCATTTAGCATGCTTTCGTGATAATCATGGGGGCGTGAAGTACGCCAATGGAAGAGCGGGCGCACGAATTCCTGCGACAGTGATAGCGATAAAACCGCATCGCGCAACAAGCGGAAACCACGATCGGGTGGCGCCATAAAGCGGGTGCTTTTGCTGGCTTCGGCAATGATTTCCTGCGCTGCGGTCACGCGTTCACTGGTATAAGTGGCGAGCAATTCGGGAGTGCCAACACCTTTGAGTAACAGCGCTAATTTCCAAGCCAAATTCTGCGCATCTTGGAAGCCGGTATTCGCGCCACGTACCCCAAAAATCGGCAGCATATGCGCGGCATCGCCGGTGAAAATAATGTGTTGGTGAATATAATCCGGCAGAGTCATCGCACGCGCCGAATACACCGAACACCAATCCAATTCCCAAGGTGCTGCGATGCCGACCATATCGAGTTGCGCTTGAATCCGTGCATTTAAAGATTCCAGTGCGAGCGCTTGTTCGGGTGTTTCATTCGGCGGCAATTGATAGTCCAAGCGCCAAATGCCTTCCGGCTGGCGGTGCATAAGGATAGTATTGCCGCGATTCCAATCAGGATCAAAATAGGCCAAGCGCTCAGTCGGCCACGGAATATCAATCTTAATATCCGCAATCACAAAGCGCCCACGATAAGACGCACCTTCCATGCGTAAACCTAGCTCTTGGCGAATCGTTGACTTTGCGCCATCTGCTGCAATCAGCCAGTCGCAGTTCAAACTATATTCGCCTTCGGGGGTATCAATTTGCAGCTCAGCATGATCAGCGAAGCTCTGCACGCCTACCACTTTACTGCCCCAACGCAATTCAATGAGTGGATTTTGCGCTGCTTGTTCGACTAGGTATTGCTCAACATATTGCTGCTGGAGGTTATTCAAAGGCTGGAAGCGGTCATCTTCATCATAAGGCGCTTCGAGGCGAAACACGCGCTGCCCGCGATACATCGAATTGCCCGAGCGCCACGGATACGCCTTTTCCAGCATACGTTCGCTAATGCCGACTTGCTGCAAAATCTCCATCGAGCGGCGCGTGAACACAATCGCCCGACTACCGTGTGAGACTTGCACTTCGGCACTAATGACGATGACTGGCGTGCCATAACGTGCTAATTCTAAAGCGGTGACTAAGCCAATCGGCCCTGCGCCAACGATGACGACAGGATAGCGTTTAGTTTCACCGTGTAATTCGGGTGGCGTCTGAAAGGGGTAAATTTGGTAGTTGTAGTACACCGAGTGGCGCGGCGTAGTGTCTGGTATATGCATGCGGCTGGCTCCTCCAAAGCTTAATCATTGAGTGCTAGCTTAGAGCTTGCTGAAGATTTACTTGTCCCTCTAAAACTGGGACAAATTATGCTGAAGGTATTATAGTAAAAATTAAATCAGGCTCTGAATTTAGAGCCTGATTTCACGTTGGAGGAGAGGAGGAGGTTTAAATTTCGGTGCTAACTAACAGCGTCATTTACTAGGATGTTGGTTTTAGTTGCTGAAGCTGTCTTGTTGTATGAGTTAAATTTAGTCCTAAATCCGCACTTGCACTATACCCTGAATGAGGGGGAATTGCTTAAATGATAACCCCTAAATGAGGTAGCCGACTCTGTCAATCCAGCCCTTTATGCCATCCGAACCGCCTACTTCCTTGCAAACTTCACTAGCGCTAGCCGCTTGTATTGAAGCACTCGGCTCAGAGCGTTTTTATGCGCGGTTTTTTCAATGGGTGGGAAGCTTAGCAGCCATTGGGCAGTATATGGTGTTTGTCTTTTCAGCCGATCAGCAAAGTGCGAATTGTCGTTTGGCTTACAATCTAGCCCGCCCTGATTTAGGTTGGCAGTTGGCCTCGCAATATATTGATGGCAATTATCAACAGGATGCTTTGCTCACTAAGTTGGCGGAAGAGTTGCTCGCTAATCCACGCCGTCCAGCTTGTGAGTTATTACTAGGCCAATCGTTACCGCCCGTGTATCGGCGGCGCTTTTTCAGTCGGCCTGAGTTGAGTGGCAAATTCGCTATTGCAGTACGTGATGAGTCTAGCCAAGAGCTGTTTTACATTAATTTGTATCATGCAGGTCAGGAAGCCAGTTTTTCGCCGCAGGAATTACAGCAGTTAGAGCACAATGCAGCCATCATTAGCGCTTTGCTATTACGTCATTTTAAACTCGAACTTAAGCAGACGAATCCGGCACGTTTGCGTACTGCTGCTTTGTCAGAGCGTGAGGCGCAGGTTTGCGAGTTTATTTTGCAAGGCCATACCACTAAAAGTATGGCACGCCTGTTATCAGTGGCTGAGTCAAGTGTCGTTACTTATCGCAAGCGCGCCTATCAAAAGCTGCAAATTAGCCGTAAATCGGAGTTGTTAACTTTGTTAGGCCCAGTTAGCTAAATACTTGCTTGCAGAAACTGACTCATTTAGTGAAGATAAAGCACTACCTTTAGGCGAATGCCTCATGATTGGGACGACCCAAGCATGCTTCTACTAGCGAGGACGACCTCGCAACCTAAGGACTCAAACTATGCCGAGCGCACTCAAACTCTGGCCTTTATTAACTGGCACTCATCGTTATGAAAAAATAGTCTCGACCCGTAATCGTGGGCAGGGTGTATTTATAGATGCTCCGATTTTGGCTTACCTAATTGAAACTGCAAACGGGCGGATTTTGTACGATGTAGGCTGTGACTACCAAAAAATTGCAAATCAACAATTGAATGCGCAGTTTTTTGATCCTATGCGTCCGTTATTTGAGCCACCTCAAATGGCTGAAGAACAACGTATTCCACACTACTTACAGCGATTAGGTTTGAGTCATTTAGATATTGATCTGGTTTTCTTAGGACATCTACATTTTGATCATGCAGGTGGTTTATGTGATCTGCCCGGTTGCGAAGTGCATGTGCATCAAGCTGAAATTAAAGCAGCAGAAACACGTTTAGATGATGGCATATTTGCGGATGAAGTAGCACAAGCCGAACAATGGCATTTAGTTTACAATGAATATGAAGTGGTAACCGGAGTCCAAGCAATCAATACCCCCGGCCATACAGCAGGGCATATGTCACTATTGATTGAGTTGCCCAAAGGCAGTCCTGTTATTCTTTGTGGTGATGCTGCTGACCTTGAGGAAAACTTACACGATGAGGTCGCTCCGGGCTATTGTTGGGAAGACAATGAGGCTTTGGCTTTAGCGAGTATTCGTAAACTGAAGGATTTGGCAGCTCGTGAAAAGGCAGAATTGTGGCCTAATCATGATTTTAGCCTTTTTAATCGCCTTCCTCGTTTTCCTTTATGGCGAGATTAGTTTTAATGCGCGCTCCCATTGACTGCTCTGAGTCTTACCTTTTTAGGGAACGCTAAGCGCTCAGAGCGGTCAATGACTTTATAGCTGCTCTAACTTAATAAGGATAAATCATGCCGCGTAAAGTCCTGCTCTTGCTCCCGCTATTGTTGTTTGCTTCACCTGCCTTTGCCATTCCTCCACCGGATGTGGTGGCCTCATTGTGGCAGTCGATTTTGCAGATGATCGGCATTGCTTCGGTATTTTTAGCCGGTGCTTGGGTGGCGGCAAGGCAGTTTCTCACTCAACATGCACCAATCTTAAAACGTAAGATCGTTTTCATTCCAATTTTGCTCGGTTTATTAGTCTTAAGCTGGTTAGCTTTTAGCCCTTTATTTGCCGCGACTGCGCCTGAGCCGATCAAAGGCGAGCTGATTTCCATTGAGCAAGTCATTCAACGTGAAAAAGATACTTGGGTGCGTGATTGGAAATTGAAAACTGTGCATGAAATGGAAAAAGAGGCTAGCCTCACGCGTGCTGCTAAACAACTCCCCGCCGTCAATTATCAAGATATCCAATCCTTTTCGCCAAAAGCTTTGCAAGCGCTACTAAAGACCCGTGGCAACGACTTGTATTTATTAGATATTCGCGAAAGCATGGAGCTAAGTAAATTCAGTATTCGCCATGATGCAGTATTTCGTTATGGTGATTTAGTTCATGATCTGTTACCTAAGGATTTACCTAAAAACCGCATGATTGTCGTGCTGTGCCATTCTGGTTTGCGTGGTTATATGGGAGCGCAATTTCTCAAGCATGCAGGGTTTGAGCAAGTTGCCTTCTTACAGGGTGGTTTGGCGGCGTGGAATAAGCAAGGTTTGCCGGTGAACGGTCAAGCGGATTTCAAAGTGAAAGCGCCCAAGCAGCCTAGTAAACAAGAGGCTTTAGCGATGGCTGCGTATAAAGTACAGGTTGATCCAGCGGGCACAACTGCGATGAAAATTCCAAATCTGGTACAACTGCCTTATGAAACCGCGTCCACTACAGATTTACAGCCAGTACTCAGTGCGGCTAAAACCCAGCCTGTACTGATTGTCTGCAAGGAATACGGCGGCTGTTTTCAGGGTCTAAATCTCATTTGGCTGATTGAGCAACAAGGTGGCAAAGTCGCTGGTTTATATGATGAAACAGGGCAACATCTCCGTGGACTTATCAACTGAGCCTCCAGCCAAATACCAGCGTTTAGTTGAAGCGGCACAAGCCGGTTTGCGCACGCCCAGTACTTTGCTCTTAACTGATCCGACCGTGTCGATTGATGCGTTTTTAGCAAGTTTTTCAATCCACACTCAGTTCATTGTACGTAGCGCGAATAAAACTGAAGACGGCAGCGGGCATTCTTTAGCAGGGCATTTTTGGAGTTCGGCGGCAGTAAGTGCCGAGCAACTGCCTGCGACTATCCAAACAGCGTGGGCTGAAAATCAAGCTCTGCTGGCGAGTTTGCAGCTTGATCAATTACCCATTTTAATGCTGCAAGAATATATCCAACACGATTGGGGCGGGGTGCTGTTTTATCCGTGGAGCTTCTTCTCAGAATATGCTTATCTTGAATATTCTAAGCTGGGCGTACAGCAAGTCGTAGCAGGGCAAGCGCAAGCAGCCTTAATCGCCTTGCCAAGTTCTATTCCTAGTCCTTTACCTTTAGCACCTAATAGCGCATTTCTTGAGCCTTTATTACGTCATTTGGTACATCAGTTGCGTGCTGCTTTCTCCTTTCCAGTTGATTGTGAATGGGCGTATTCACCGGGAGAGGATCGCTTAGTTGTTTTGCAAGTGCGTGCACAAACTCATGCCATCAACTCTTTATTAGCCCTGCCTGAGGATTGTGTGCGGGCTAAGTCGAATGCGCAATTTACCGCGTTGTCAGCCAGCTTAGGGAAGCTTTCACCCTTATCATTTAGTTTGTTGGAGCGTTTATATCAACAGTCTATTCCTGATTTACAGCGTTTAGGTTGCAGAGCAGAGCAGGTTAATTTCCTAGATTATCAAGTGGATGGCACTGTCTTGGTCGAACCAAGCTTGGAGCAGCAATTTTATGCAGCCACTTTATTGGGCGGCTTTTGGCGGGGCTTTCGTGCTAACGAGTTTAAAGCCAAAGCAGAGGCGGCTTTAGCTAGTTTTGACGCTACACAAGCCTTTAGTTCTACTCAACTTGCTCGCTTATTTAGTGCTTGGTTGCTGCAAAATATCTTACAAGCGGGTGAGGGCAGGGAAGATGCGCCCCCCATTCATGCCTATGAACTATCTTGGTTAAATCCAGCCGAGAGTTTAGTGATAGCGGAGGCTGCACATCTTAATTTAAAACTGCGTAATGCTTTTTTGCAGGAATTGAATAAGCTCAAACAAGCGTTGGCTGCTAAGAAATATTTAGTCTTTTGCAACTGGGACGAGTATTGCCGACAGGATGATAGTAAGGCGCTGGAGCGTCAACATGCGGCGGCGCGTTTAGCTATCTACGATTATGCGCTGACGAATAGTTCAGCGGAATTCCAGTCGTTAGCAGCTAATGTTTGCGTCCGTGGGACGGTATTCAATGTGCCAATAACGACTACCCAACAACCAATTAACTTACCGACTGCTTGTATTTGGGTGAGTGCTTATTTTGATAATCGTTGGGTGCAGCTGATTCCCAAGCTCACTGGCATTGTCGTGTTGCAAGGCAGTCGTTTAGCGCATTCAGCGATTGTGGCAAGAGAATATAATATTCCCTATGTAGTGGTCAGCCCTGCACAATTTGCCGAGCTAGACCCAGGCTTATTGATCGAACTTGATGCTCGCCAAGCTAAGATCAGCCTGCTTACAACTTAGCCATCCACATCCGGTTAAATTTCTCTTCGGGCAACTGCCAAACCTGTGCATGTAGTTGGCAGAGCATGCCTGCATCTTCCAGAATAATTAAGCGCTCTTGATTGCTAATCGCAGTCGGGCCGCGTTTTAACAGCAATTCCATCCATGCTTTACGATGCTGGCGCGTTGATTCTGGGACATTCGAGCGATTGGGAATATAGGTCATGTGTTGGCGCAGCGCTAAGGGGTCAACAATCACCCGAATAAATAAATCGCGGGTCGATAGGCTAGGATGCTGCTGCATCTCGATATAGTTTTGCTCAAAGGATAAGAGAATCGGATCAGGTGCAGATTCGTCAGGCGTGCGAAATAAAGAGCTTTCCAAACTCGTTTGCATGCTTGTAAACACTGCCAGCGGAATCGACAGCGCTAAACCTGCTAAAACGGGCGACATCCACAAAAAGGCCATTGGATTAGTCATTAGTAAAATACTGCCCCACACTAGGCCGATCCCTGTAATCCATGTGTATTCACGAGCTGCATCTTGCCAACTTAAGCCGCCACCCGTGCGTTGTTGTGTACCCCAAGTGGCACGCTTGCCGCGTAAAATTTGCACCACAAATTTGCTGTAATACATCATCCGCACAGGTGCTGTCAGCATCGACAGCACCGTTTCCAACACGACCGAACGCGCTAGAGCCAAACCACCGCCGAACCATTTAATCGTGCGCTGACGCAAGGCTTGTACTAGGCCAAAAGTCTTATAGAAAAATAGCAGGGTAATCGTTAAAGCTAGCAGTGCGCTATTGTCTTCGGTTAGCGGAATGAGGGTGAGATCTGGGTAAATTAAAGCAATAGCCGTTAGAATTAACAGCCACACCAGCCAAATGAGTGAGCCTACATACGACATAATCCCGCCCAACAGCAGGAAGCGGTGTAGATGTGAAATGCCATACGACCAGATGACTAACCAATGCTGCAGATTGCCTTGGCACCAACGCCGATCACGTTTCAGTGCGTCGGTTAACGTGGGTGGTGGGCGTTCAAAACTGCCTTCCAAATCATGGGCGAGCCAAGTTTCCCAGCCTGCCCGATTTAGTAGCGCTGCTTCAACAAAATCATGGCTAAGAATTTCACCACTTAACACCCCGCGATCACTGAGTTTAGGTAAGTGGCAATTCTCCATGAAAGCGCGGGTACGCAGAATGACATTGTGCCCCCAATATTGGCTATCGCCGAGCCACCAATAATGCAGACCAGCGAAAAACACTGGGCCATACAAGCGGTTCACAAATTGCTGGCCGCGTGCATACACAGTATCGAGGCCAATATTATATAAGGGCGTTTGAATTAAACCGGCCTTAGGATTGCGTTCCATTGCATCTACCATGCGTACTAAGGCTTCGCCTGTCATTAGGCTATCCGCATCAAGTACGATCATATAAGGATGGCGTTTGCCCCAGCGCCGACAGAAGTCCATGACATTGCCGCTTTTCTTCTTAGTACGGTGTTTGCGGCGTCGATAATGAATACGCTCGGTCGACGCTAAATCACGGCACAGCGCTGACCAAGCAGCCTCCTCACGTAACCAATTACTCGCATCATCTGAGTCTGACAGAATATAAAATTCAAAATGCTGTAATTGCCCAGTTTGTTCCAGCGATTGGTAAATGCTTTTTAAACCCGCATAGACATAAGCGATTTCTTCATTATAAATCGGTAGCAAAATAGCGGTGGTTTGCTGGGTCGTTAACTTAGGTACAGGCGTGCCTGGTGGCGGAATAATTCGATAGGGGTCATCGCCTACCATGACCAACAAGCCAGTCACTGCGGTCATAAAACCCAGCGTTAGCCAGAAAAATAAAATGCTAAAGGGGGCTATCACTAAAGCTTGCCAAAGCAAGGGCAGTTCGGTTGGAAGATTAGCTCCCAACCAATAGCTGGCCAAACCAGTGATGCTAGCAATAGCAGTAAAAAACAAGCTGCGCCGCCATCGAGCAGCGCTACGCCAAGGTCTTGGCTGGCTTATGTCCATTCAGGCGCGACTACGCCCGACCCGCTGTTTGGCGTGGGGGCGTCAAACGTAAAGAAATGGCTTGCAGCGGTGCTACTTTAATACTGCTACGTTCAACCCGTGGGCCGGTTTTTCGTGCCGTCCAATTAGCAGCTCGGCTATTAGACGGCTGGGCGCTTTGCTCTGCATAGCTACAACCCATGACTGCCTGCGTGATCTTTTGCGCAGCTTGGAGCAAGAGCTGAATTTGTTCTGCTTCCGCTTTGGGTGGTCTGGCCGGAACTTGCTGAACAGCTTGTTGCAGGATTTGCTCACAAGTCAGCTCAGGAATGCGCTGCAAGTTTAAATAAGTACGCACCCGCTGCCGAGCTGCAGCCCAAGGGTCTTTGGCCGCTAAGGCTTGAGGAACCGCTAGTTTGTTCGAGAGACTCATTGGTTTTCCTTCTTCTTTTGTTCTGTTGTTACCGGGACTACAATGATTAATTCGGCAATTTTCATGCCAGTATTTCAGTTTTCGAGTGACTGTGCAGTGCACAAATCGCTAGGAATTGGATATGACCACATTTCTGTCAGAGGGTTGCGTCCATCTGTCAGTTGAAGGCTAAAAAAAATCGGTTTTTCACAAGTTTTTGGATAAATCTGCGCAATTACCCGCCAGCCCTTGATGTGCGGGTTGGCTTGAATGACTACAGGTTGGGTATCAGCGGAACCTTCTACGCCAACAATCGCTTTCAGTGAGCCTTTGAATTTAGGCAGTTGATTAAAATCGACAATAAAGCGAATCCGCCCTTGATGCCCCGGCAAGCCATCCACGGCACGATTAGTCGCGCGAGTGGCAACTACTTTGCCTAATTGATGGTGAGCAGGGTCTTCAGAGCGCCACGATAGTCGATACTTTAATTCTTGGGGCAGAGACGCCTGCGGTGCTGTCCAATAAGCCACTACATTATCGACAATATCCGACTCGGTATGCAGGCGGAGCAGGCGAATTGCACCTTGCCCCCAATCATTTAACGGCTCTATCCAGACGCTGGGGCGCTGGTGATAAGTGGCTTCCAAGTCTTGATAGTGCTCAAACTCCCGATCTCGCTGAATCAAACCAAAACCGGAGAGCTTAGCGACTGGGGTGGTTTGTAAATTAAAGTAGGGCACTTCAGCTAAAGGTTGCCACTGCCATTGCTTATCTTGCTGAATGAGTAAGCCGTCGGAATCATGCACTTCCGGGCGATAATCACCATAGTGTTGCCTTGAATTTTCGCCATGAAAAAACATACTGGTCAAAGGCGCTACCCCAATTTCTGTTGCTGTACTGCCTGCGCGTGGATAGGTCTTAGTGGTAATTTCCATATCTGTAGATTTGCCCGGTTTCAACACAAAGCGGCTAGCACCGGTTAAAGACGCGCTATCCAGTAGGGCACAAAACACCAATTCATCAGCATTTTTGGTCGGTTTTTCAATCCAAAATTGAGTGTAGTCAGGGAATTCTTCTTTACCTTCCATAGAAGTATTGATCGCTAAGCCACGCGCCGATAAGCCATAAGTTTGATCTTGGCTTAAGCCACGAAAGTAACTAGCACCTTGAAACACCAGCGTTTCATTCATCGCGCTATTGGCTCCACTACGGCCAAGTTTGGAGAGGATACGAAAGCCAGTAAAACCCATACGCGGTTCATCTTGCTCAATATTCAGGGATTTAACTTCGCTGTAGTCAAAATACTTGCTGGAAAAATTAATCGGCAAGGCTTGACCCTTTTCCCAACTATACAGCTGGACTGGGCGAATAAAGTGCATGCCAGGGTGCATAAATTCTAACTGGAAGGGTAAGTTTTCTTTACGCCAGTAGGTTTGTTCGCCACGGAACCGGATGCGCTGGTAGTGGTCATAGGTGATCCGACCCGTATCCACTTGCATCATCGGTGTTTGTACATAAGCGGTTTGCGCTTTTTGCGCTGCTAATGTTTGGACAAAAGAGTAACAACCTTCCTCGGCAGCTACCTGGAAGGGTAAAAACAAACTAAGCCCAAGCAGAGCTTGAACGACATACCACGAATTCGAAAAAGTTTTCATCTTTATTGGAAGTTTGAGGTGGTGAATACCGATTAATTGACGAGCTAAGGTCAAGCGGCGTGGATTGTAAATGACTTGTAAAAGCGATACAACAGATAGTTTTGTGCACTGCATCATTTGAGGGTATAGTGCCTTACTATGAGGTTTTAACCCTTAAAATCCTATTGTGATAAGAACGCTCCATTTGCTATGAAACGTGATTTTTCTTTAGACATTTTGCGCGGGATGATGCTGTTAATCATGGCAGCTGATCATTTTGGCGAGCCTATTTTCCAGAGCTTGTATGAGTTCGCCGGTTATGTCAGCGCTGCTGAAGGGTTTGTATTTTTATCTGGTATGCTCGTCGCCTTAGTCTATAGCCGCCATCAAGCGAAAGGCGCTTGGGTCTTAGAACAAAAAGTTTGGCAGCGGGCAGGTGTCATTTATTTCTATCACTTGGTGGTGTTGCTAGCTGTTTTTGTATTTACTGTATTAACTGTGCTCACACACGCCTACTGGAAAAGTTTTGCGACCGAGATGCAGGTTGAACCTTTACGTGCCTTATTTTCGGGCATGGCGCTCATGTATCAGCCACCAATGCTCGATATTCTGCCGATGTATGTCCTGCTGATGTTAGCTGCACCACTGGCCTTACGTCTGATGTTGTATTTCAAAGCAGTCGGCATTGCCTTGGTTTTATTAGGTAGCACGTTGCTGTGGGGTTTTGCGCACCAAGGCGGCTGGCAGTTATTTTTACAGCAATTACCGAGTGCAGTGTTAGTGCGCATGGGTGCTTTTGATTATCTGGCTTGGCAGTTGATTTTTGTACTGGGCATGGTGGCAGGGTTTGTGCGCTTTAGTCGGCAAGGTGAAGCTGGATCTATAAATAAGCCACTGTTTTTTAGTGCTTTAAGCTTAATTATTTTATTGTTCCTGCTGCGGCATGGCTATGTAAAACCTGCTAGCTTTATCGGTGGGCAATGGCTGGTCGAGTATCCTCACATCGCGCGCGATAATATGGGCTGGCTGCGTTTGCTGAATTTCTTGGCCTTTGTTTACGTGATCGCTGGACTGATTAACTTGCATCAGCGCTATAGTATTTTTAAGCCTTTACGGGCCTGCGGCCAGTGGCTAGGCTTTTTAGGTCAGCATTCTTTGCAGGTTTTTGCCTTCCATTTAGTAGTGCTATATTGCTATATACCCTTCCGTTGGGGCGATTGGGCTTTGACTGACAATCAAAAATGGTTGTGGTTAGGCTTATTTTTAGCGAGTTTAACCTTGCCAGCTTGGTTACATGCACGCTATCAAGCGACTAAGCGCCAAGCGATTAGCCTACCGGCGAAGCCAGCTGCACTTTCTAATATTCAGCTGGCTCACTGAGCTAGCCAAGCTGGAAACGCATAATAAAAGCATTTGGAATTGGGGGCGCGTCATGAAATTGGCGCATCAGTTCATCATCAGTCGCTTGTGGTTGCGCTTGCAGTAGCTGAGTAGCACGCATAATTTGCCCATGCCCAAATACAACAACTAAGCCAGATTCATCTGCTAAACGCTCCAGCATAGTGCGCACTCGTATGAGCATCATGCTAAAAGACTCTGCACCTTTACCATCAATATAATCTGGATCATTCTGCTGCCAATAAGCACTGACTCGACCTTTACGTTGCTTGACCGTAGTACCGATACACGAGGCTGGGTCTAAATAAGTAAATTCCTGAATCGGCCAGATCTCGTGCTTGGCATTATAAAAACGGCAGCGAGTGGGAGCAGCTGTTTGCGTGGTTCTTATAAACGGAGAACTTACAATTAAATCTGGACAGTACTGGATTTGCTCAGCGACTTGACGGGCTTGCTGCCAGCCTAGTTCAGTGAGTGGAATGGAGCTTGGATTATCAGTAACCGCACCTGCATTAGCAGTGCTTTGCCCGTGGCGAATGAGCCAAATTTCAGTCATTTAGAAGTTTAGGATAATTAAAAAAAGCTGAGCATAACAAAAAGTCTAAGCCTTAGCAGGCTAAAAGGCTTGGAAGATATTATCCTCGCTGCTAATTAAAATGCTGCGATCAGGTGCGAAATTCGTATAAAACGGTAGGAAAGCGCCACCTAAAGCTCGCGCATCATTGCCAATAGTCCCAGCAGACAGTTTAGGTAGAATTAGGCCTTCAATATCTAACTTTTCCATTTCAGCTTGGACGGCATCGGTGAGCTGTTGAGTGAGGCGCACTGGCAATAAACCATCGATAATGATGCCTTCAAAATCAATGAGGCTGACAGAAGCAACTACTGCATAAGCAATCGCGGCGGCAGCTTGTTGTACCCAAGCTTGAAAAATATCACGGCTGAGCGAGCTATTCGCTGCTTCATCATTCGCTAGCAGTTCTACTTCTAAATTAGGATCAAGGTCGTGTTCTTCAAAGCGATTGTTTAATAAATAGCGTGACGCACAATTGATGAGTTGCACGGTTGGGCCGTTGGCTTCACCTTGTGCATAACTACTCGGTAAAGGCATAGAGCCAATCGCGCCTGCATTATTAAAGCTCCCCAGATAGAGAGTGCGATTCATAATGATACCGCCACCAATAAAAGTACCTACAAAAATATGCAGATAATTATTGAAGCGTTCGGGGTTACCAAACTCTAGCGAAGCTATACAAGCAGCGGTTGCGTCATTGACGAGCCAAACGGGATAAGGCTGGTTGGCTTGCACCGCCTCTTTGATATCTAAGGTATTCCAGTGTTTTGTAATCGCACTAGGAATATCAGCCTCTTGCTGCCAGCCCCCTAAGCCATAAGGCGCTGCAATGCCAATTCCCAATAGGCGTTGATGTTGAATCGGTGTCAGTGTATTGATCAACTCCTTAATGCCCGCATCAATCGCAGGGAAGATAAAGTCTGGATCAGGGTAATCGTAGATATGGCTAATCCGCTGCAAAATAACGCCAGTGAAGTTAATTAATACCAAGTCTAAGCCGCGCCGACCAATCTTGACTCCAATCGAATAAGCCCCATCAGGGTTCAAAGCGATCGGAATCGCGGGCTGGCCAACCTTACCAATCTCATAACGGCGCTCTTGTTTGTAGAGTAATTCATCTTCCAACAGGCGATTAATAATGACTGAGGCTGTTTGTGCACTGAGTTGAGTGAGGCGGGAAATTTCTGCTTTAGTCAGGCTGCCAGAGCGGCGGATCAATTGCAGAATCAAGCGTTCATTGTATTGCGCAATGCCCGATAAATTACTGCCTCCGCTGGTTTGTTTCAGTTTCACAAATTTCTCCTCTCACAGTAGCTTTGGCTTTTTGAAAAAGCGCTGATTATAAGCTGTCCAACGCCGTTGGTGGTACTAAGAGTAGTCTGCATCTATTAATAAATCAAATTGAATTATTTATTGACAGACTCAACAGAGCGGATTAAGCTTTTTATCAAGCAGTGTGAGTAGCAAGCAGAAGCAAAAGCACCGCTACTAATGAACCATTCTGGTTTTTGATACATTTGGAGGAGATTTATCATGTTTAAGAAAACTTCTATTGCCATCGCTTTATCTTTCAGCCTGTTAGTGCCAGCCGTTAGCCAAGCTGAAGGTATTGTTGGTTTAGTTACCAAAACCAATACCAATCCTTTCTTCGTGAAAATGAAAGAGGGTGCTGAAGCTAAAGCTAAAGAACTCGGCATGACACTGCAAAGCTTTGCAGGCAAAGTCGATGGTGACAATGACTCTCAAGTACAAGCGATTGAAAACTTAATCGCTGCCGGTGCGAAGGGTATTCTAATTACCCCGAATGACTCTAAAGCGATTGTTCCTGCTATTGAGAAAGCACGTAAAGCAGGGCTGTTAGTCATTGCTTTAGACACGCCTTTAGATCCAGCGAATGCGGCTGATGCAACCTTTGCCACCGATAACTTCAAAGCAGGCGAGCTGATTGGTCAATGGGCAGCTGCCACTTTAGGGGATAAAGCGAAAGACGCAAAAATTGCGCTGTTGGATTTGAATGCGAATCAAATCTCGGTTGACGTGGCACGTGATCAAGGCTTCCTGAAAGGTTTCGGTATTGATCTGAAAGATGCCAAGAAAATGGGCGACGAAGACGACAAGCGTATCGTTGGCAATGATGTGACTCAAGGTTCTGAAGAAGGTGGTCGTAAGGCCATGGAAAACCTGATGCAGAAAGATTCCGGCGTCAATGTCGTTTACACCATTAACGAACCTGCTGCAGCTGGTGCTTATGAAGCACTGAAAGCAGTCGGCAAAGAAAAAGATGTATTGATCGTTTCAGTTGATGGCGGCTGCCCAGGCGTGAAAAACGTTAAGGACGGCGTGATTGGTGCAACTTCAATGCAATTCCCCTTATTGATGGCGTCTAAAGGTGTTGAGGCAGTGGCTGAATTTGCTAAATCAGGTACTAAGCCTAAAAATACAGATGGTTTAGATTTCGTGAATACTGGTGTTGAACTCATTACTGACAAACCTGCTGCAGGCGCAACTTCAATTACTTCGGAAGAAGGCTTGAAAAAGTGCTGGGGCTAAGCTGCCAATTAGCGAGCCTTTGTTAATGATCTGAGGAGGGTCAGGGATGGCAACAGATGATTTTGAAGCGGTTGCTGCCAAAGCTGGTGGCACAGTAGCCTCGTTTGAGGTTGAAAAGCTAAGTTTGGGGGAGCGCTTACAGCGTTTCCTACATAATTATCCAACAGCAGCACCGATATTCGTTTTGCTGTTGGCAATTCTGGCCTTCTATTTGATTGTGGGCGAGAAGTTTCTCGCTCCTTTCAACTTATCGCTGGTGTTACAACAAGTCACCATTATCGGGATTATCGGGGTTGCCCAAACTTTGGTGGTGCTGACAGCAGGTATTGATCTGTCGGTCGGTGCGGTGATGGTGCTGTGTTCGGTGGTGATGGGGCGGACTGCTATCGAGATGGGTTTGCCGTCTGGGATTGCGATTATGCTCGGCTTTATTGTCGGTGCCTTATGTGGAGCGATTAATGGCTTCTTGATTACGCGCTTACGCTTACCGCCCTTCATTACCACTTTGGGCACTTGGAGTATCTTTTTTGCGATCAACTTATGGTATTCACAAAGTGAAACGATTCGTTCGCAAGATATTGCTGAACAAGCTTCGCTCTTACAATTCATGGGGATTTCCTTTGAAATTTGGGGAGCGCGCTTTACGCTGGGGACGATTACTTTAATCCTCTTGTTTATCGGCATGTGGTATGCGCTGAATCACACCCCGTGGGGACGGCATGTGTATGCAACGGGTGATGACCCACAAGCAGCACAGTTAGCGGGTATCGATACCAATAAAGTCTTGCTCTCGGTGTATATCGTGGCAGGGGTGATTTGTGCGCTAGCCGCTTGGACCTTAATCGGTCGGGTTGGCTCAGTGAGTCCGCAAGCAGGTCAGACGGCGAATCTCGACAGTATTACGGCGGTAGTAATTGGTGGTACTAGCTTGTTTGGTGGGCGCGGTGCGATCTTTGGAACCTTAATTGGTGCTCTGGTCGTCGGCATCTTCCAGAATGGCTTAGCGCTTGCAGGTGTGGATGTGCTCTGGCAACAGTTTGCCATCGGTCTGTTAATTATCTTAGCAGTAGCCACTGACCAGTGGATTCGGAGGGTATAAACATGGCTGAAGCAAACCAACTTCAACCCATCTTAATGGGGCGGAATTTAGTCAAGCGTTACGGTCGGGTCACTGCGTTGGATCATTCCGATTTCGATCTGTATCCCGGTGAAGTGTTAGCGGTGATCGGTGATAACGGTGCTGGCAAATCCTCACTGATTAAAGCCTTAACCGGCGCCGCTCCACCCGATATCGGTGAAGTGTATCTGGATGGGAAGCTGACTAATTTCAAAAACCCTATGGATGGGCGCAGTGCTGGGATCGAAACGGTCTACCAAAACTTAGCAGTTTCACCTTCACTGAATATTGCGGATAACTTGTTTTTAGGCAGGGAACTGAAAAAGGCTGGATTCTTAGGCAAATGGTTCCACATGCTCGATCACAAGGAAATGCAGCGCATTGCTCGGGATAAATTGTCTGAGTTAGGTCTGTTAACGATTCAAACGATTAATCAGCCAGTGGAAACTCTCTCGGGTGGTCAGCGTCAAGCAGTCGCAGTAGCACGGGCAGCAGCTTTCGGTAGTAAGGTGGTCATTATGGACGAACCGACGGCTGCCTTAGGTGTAAAAGAGTCACGCCGTGTCTTGGATCTGATCAAAGACGTGCGTGATCGCGGGATGCCCGTGGTATTAATCAGCCATAATATGCCGCATGTGTGGGAAGTATCGGATCGGATTCACGTCCACCGCTTAGGCAAGCGGCATGCAGTGATTAAGCCGGATACGCATACCATGTCTGAAGGTGTAGCGATTATGACGGGCGCGATGGATCCAAACGATCATCCAGCCGGGGCTTTTGCTCAACCGAAAGGCGTTTAATAAGTTTCTCTCTCTCAAATGTGTGTGTTTTCCTCCTGCTCTGACAAGTTGTCAGGGCGGAGGCTTCTCTCTGGCACTAGCTGCCAAGCTGAAATTAAACCTAAAACACTCAAAGCAGCCGCATAAATACCTGCTGCTAAGCCTAATTGACTATCAGCGGTTAGCGCTAAATATAAAAGATAATACAAGCCGCTATGCAGTGCTGTGATCAACAGTCCTTGGAAAATTGACTTAAAAATCAAACTACTGTGAATTAAAATTACTAATAAGCAACTAATTACTGTGAACCAATAAGCTATTTTAAGTGGGAATTGTTGGCTCAGACTGAGCAGCAAGGCAAAAAATATCAGCTGCCAACCCGACAGCAGTAGGTATTGAAGCAAATTCACAGGCTGCCGGTTAATCAATTCAAAGCAAAATAAAATACCTAAGCTAATCAACACTGCCCAGAGGGCATAATCCAATAAGTTTTGTAGTTGACTAGTCGTTGTTGGCGATTCGCTTAAATCGACCCCTAGATTGACACTGCTTAAGTCATAATTGACTTTATCTTCTAATCGCCAGTTTTGTGGATAGCTGCGCGCGAGATTGGCAATGTCCCAGTTAGCACTGAAGCCCAATTTATTATGCTCTTCCTTGATTGGCGGCAAACTATGTTGAAAGCTCGCCTGCTCCCAGCTGGAGGAAATGCGCGCTGTTGTGGTTGCGCCAACAGGTGCTACTAAAAACTGTTCACTACCATGGAGCACCAAGTCAATTTTGAATTCATGCACGCTGTCTTTAGCATCTAGCTTTTCTAAGGGCAGATGCACACCTGTTTGAGGGAGCTGCGCCAGTTGGCTACCCGGTTGTAAAAATAGTTTTTCGTTATTCCATTGCATAGCGGTTGGTTTAAGCAGAGCACGGGTATCGCTGATGCTTAAGGCTAAATAAGCTTGATTCCAATGGATCGTGCGCTTTGCGTCACTCTCTCCTAGCAAATAAGCATAATCGAAACGCCCACTTAGGCTGAGATTGGCTTTATACGCAGATGTTTTTAGAGCATTTTTATCTAAAAACGGCTCGCTGAGGTCAGCACGTACCTCAAGTAAAGTAGGCAAAATAACAGCGGTGTAATCGTTGTAAACATCCTTACTGAGTACTTTCGATTCACCACCACCCTCAGTAAGCGTGTCCACACTAGTGAGATGGTCAGTATAGGGAATCACTAATAATGGCCCAATCAGCTGCTGGCGCTTGCCCCAAGTTTGCTTAAATTGATCAGCAGTAAGCTGTTCTTGCTGAAACTGCTTAGCTATTAAGTCTTGGAGTTGCTTGATAGGCAAGATGCAGAGCAAAGCAATTAAGCCTACCAACACCGCTTTGAGTGGTTGACTATACAGCGGCTGATTGAACCAAGCGAGAGGATCCTTTTGAAGCATTATGGCTATCCTTAATTTGCAGCGCGCAGACTATAGCATGCTTGTTTGCCTATGCCTGTGGGTAAAGGTAATTGTTAAAAAGCTTTAATCTATTCCATCTATCTGAAAGTATTGTGTAATTAAAAAGCAAGCTGTTACGATTTCACTAGGTGTGATGAATATAAATAACAACAAACCTAATCAACTGCACCAGTAAAACCATTGCACCCGTTTGATTTTCTGGTCATTTACTACAATGAGCACAATAAATATGCAAACCCCAGATACTTTAGCTCCAGAAAACACAACTGACGCTGTTAATTCTACTGATTTATTATTTAGCACAATGCGTCGAGATGCTGTACCGGATAAAAATTTGGACATGATTCGCACTATTTTGTTCGGTGAGCAAATCCGTGATCTTGATCGGAAGCACGCTAGCTTAGAACGCTTTGTGCGTGTTTCGATCAATACTTTGGCCGAAGATAAGCAAAAAAAATTAGATAATTTGCAGCATGAACTGAGCCTGATTAATGATTTACTCAGTGAGGAAGCTAAAACTCGTCAGGATGATGTACAGCATGTACGCCAGCGCTTAGAGCAGCATAAGCGTATGCTGGATGAGCTAGCGAAACGCGGTAGCAGTATGCATGCCGAATTAAATGAGCGGATGACTCATGAAGTCGCTAAGTTAGATCAGCAGATGGATGCTTGGCGCAAAGACTTAATCGTGCAACTCAATGATACCGCTGAACAATTGCGCCACGAGAAAGCTGACCGTAAGGCAGTGGCTGGTATTCTGAACGGGATGGCTAAGCAATTGTTTGATGTAGAAAAAATTGAAGCTCTTTAATTAAGCGCAAGTGAAAGTTTATGTTTTCCACCGAGCAGCTGGGTAGCGAAACAGCTATCCATCAAATACCGCCCATGGATGTTTCTAAGCAAGCCTCTGAGCCTTTAGATGCTTTAGAGCAGTTACGTGTCTTACTCTTAGGTGCGGATTATCAAACTTTAAGTGATCTGCGCCAGCAACTCTTGGATCGTGAGCGCTATAGCCTGCATGTCGCTGAAGTCATTTCTGAAGCTTTAACCCTACGCGCTCAACAAGATAATTCTTTATCTGAAGCTTTGTCATCTACGATTGAAACTGCGGTCAGTCGTTCGGTAGAAAGTAACCCGAGTCGGTTAGCAAATGCCCTGTATCCAGTCATGGGGCCAGCGATTCGTCGCTCGATTCAAGAGGTTCTACAGCAAGCCCTAGAAGCCTTCAATTATTTATTAGAGCAAAGTTTATCGGTACGTTCTTTAATATGGCGTTTTGATGCTTGGCGTACTGGGCGGAGTTATTCAGAGGTGGTTTTATTAAAAACTCTAGTTTATCAAGTTGAACAAGTGTTTTTAATTCATCGTGAATCGGGTTTATTGCTGCAGCATGCGGTTTCGCCGCAAGCGATTACCAAAGATCCTGAGTTAATTTCTAGTATGATGACCGCAATTCAAGATTTTGTGCGTGATTCATTCCATGTCACCAGTGAGACTAGCTTAAAAAATCTACATCTTGATGAACTCACTGTTTTTTTTAATCAAGGGCCTTATGCTATCGTGGCGGCAGTGGTACGTGGCAGCCCACCTGCTGAATTAAATACCACTTTGGCGGAGGTGAATGAGCAAATTCACCGGCAAAGTTTTTTTTTCTTAAAAGTCTTCCAAGGTGATACCCAGCCATTTAAAAATAGTTTGCCTTTATTGGAGGGCTGCTTAAAAACACAACTGCGCTATAAAAAGAAGTTTCCTTGGTTAGCGATTGCTGCCTTGCTTATTTTTATGGGGGCAGGGGGGGGGTGGTCTTATCAATATTACCAGCAGCAAGTCTTAGCTCAACAAGCTTTAGCCGTACTGCGTGCTGAACCTGGCTTGGTAGTGGTTGGTTTTGATAAAACTAAAGAGGGGTATCACTATGAATTACTCAAAGATCCACAGGCGCGTGAACCTGTAACGCTGATTCAGTCAATGCAATCGTTTGATTCATCTTTAAAAATTGCCACGAAACCTTATTTATCGCTGGAGCCTGACTTTGTATTAGCTCGGGCTAAGCAAATTTTGCAGGCTCCTACAGAAGTAAATTTATTTTTAGACGCTAAAACTTTAAAAGTAACTGGTAAAGCAGATCTGCTTTGGCAGAAGAAGTTAGAGCAATCGTGGCCATTAATTGCTGGAATTGAGTCTTTAGATCAAACTGAACTCCAAGTAGCAGATTCAGCAGCTAAAAAATTAGCTGAACATTTACATAATCTGTCCACACAAATAGAAGCTCTGCATTTTAAATTTGACTCCGGCAGTAGCCTTATTAGCCATGCAGAAGCGCATGCTCAGCAAGTTATACCCTTAATTTTAGATTTATTGAAGACCGCACGTTTGGTCGGAAAAATGCCGCAAGTATCGATCAGTGGAGCTGCTGATGAGACTGGTAACGAAGTCATCAATGAGCGTTTAGCTAAGGAACGTGCTGTAGCCATGCATGATTATTTGCTTGAAAAAGGCGCGCCAGCCGTGGTCATCGCTGTCCCTATGCCTGATATTGGGCGTCGAGACGAGCGTAGTATCCATTATCAAGTGGATTTATTTTGAAACATAAGAGCCATAACGAATAGGTGTCATTGTGTTACAGAAAAAAATATGTTTGTTAGGGGCATTTTCGGTTGGAAAAACTAGTTTAATTCAGCGTTATGTCAATAAGCTTTTCAGCGAAAAATATTTGACAACGGTTGGCGTTAAAATAGATAAAAAGCAAATCACTGTGGGTAAAACAGAATTAAACCTGATGGTTTGGGACATTGCTGGTGAAGACGATTTTACTAATATCCGCTCAGCTCATTTGCGTGGTTTGTCTGGTTATATTGTGGTGATTGACGGAACTCGGCAGAATTCTTTTAACGTAGCCTTAGCCCTCCATGAACGCATAAAAACAGAATTGGGAGAAGTTGCTGCAGTATTTGCCTTGAATAAGTGTGACCTAAAAGAACAATGGGTTATTAACCGTGAACATATTCGTACCTTGGCACAACTGGGTTATCCCTTAATTGAAACTAGTGCAAAATTAGATCAAGGCGTGGAGGAAATGTTTATGGTGCTGGCAAGGCAATTAGTCCCAGAAAAACCAGAGGCTTAAGATATGGAAAATTTTCTTTCTAGCATTTATCGCAATATCAATTTGACGGCTTTTATTCGTGAGCAACACGATCACTTTAAACCCTGTTCAGCAATGCCTGATTGGTTGATATTTTTCCTAGCTAGGCAATCTAATGCGGGAAGTTACAATCTAGCTGAAGCTTTTCCTTATTTGAGTTGTTTTATGGAGGATGCGGAGCAGCATTGGCAGGCAAAGCAATCTGAGCCTTTATCTTCAGGAATATGGATTGAAATTGACGAGCTACAACATGAGTTACCGCTTGAGGCGAGTGTTATGTGGCTAGATGGGCAAGAAGTTTTGCTCTTACAACAATTGGGGGAGAAATATACTCAAGATCTTTCTCGTCTCCAACAAGTGCGCAATAGCTTGTTAACTCAAGAAATGCTCGAGTCTGAAGTGCAACGCCGTACTTTAGAGATTCGTAAACGTGAAGAAGAAATAGCCATTAAATTGGTTAGCCTTACTAGTTTGCGCGACGAGGAAACAGGGGAGCATGTGCGTCGAATTGGTTTATATGCAGCCGTGATGGCGAAAGCTTTAGGCTGGAGCCTTGAGGAAATTGATACGATTCGTGTCGCTGCCCCCATGCATGATATTGGTAAAATCGGCATCCCAGATCGAATTTTGTGTAAAAGTGGTGTGCTCAATGATGAAGAGTTCCACGTCATGAAAAAGCATACTGAAATTGGTGCGAGTATGCTGCGTGGTACTAAGATTACCGTGTTGAATATGGCCGCAGACATTGCCTTGAATCACCATGAGCGTTGGGATGGTACAGGTTATCCGAGTGGTTTAGTCGGTGAAAAAATTCCGGTCAGTGCACGCATCACTACCATAGTGGATATTTATGATGCTTTAGTACATGAGCGGGTATACAAAAAAGCCATGCCAGAAGAAGATGCGCTGAGTCTAATGCAGGAAATGGCTGGTCGGCACCTTGATCCACATTTGTTGAGGATATTTTTAAGTTTATTGCCTGCGATGCGTCGAATTCGCTTAGAAGTGAAAGAAAATAGTGAAGAGATAAATAAAAAAGAGGCTGTAGAGGAAGTTTGTGCTTAAGAACAAAGCGGAGATTATTGAGGCTCTAGCCACCCAAGGCTGGATTGTTATTCCTGAGTTTTTAACTGTAGACGAAATTACCAAGCTGCGCGCCCAAGCTTTAGAAAAATATGCGGCAGGTGGTTTTACTCAAGCTAGTGTAGGGCAGGGCAGTAATAAAGCGATCCACGACCAAATTCGTCGTGATGCGATTCTGTGGCTAGATGATCATGAACTGGGGGCAGCCAACGTTTTTTTAACTTGGCTAGCAGACTTGCGTTTAAGCTTAAATCAAGAGTTGTTTCTGGGATTGGTTGAGGCGGAAATGCATTTTGCGCTGTATCCACAAGGTGGTTTTTATCACAAACATATTGATAATTTTCGTGGTGGCTCAGCGCGGTTAGTGACCGTGATTCTGTATTTGAATCAAGCTTGGCAACCCCAAGATGGCGGGGAACTAAGATTTTATGTCAATGATAAGTTTATTGATATTGCGCCTGAAGCGGGTAAGTTAGTGCTGTTTTTAAGCGAGGATTTCGAGCATGAAGTCTTGCCTACCGAACAAGAACGCCTCAGCTTAACAGGTTGGCTAAGGCGGCGCTCGTAAGCTTTTAACTAGCCGAATTTCAAACCGACCGCGAAGCCAGCAACTGCACTCACACCTTTACTGGTGATTTGCGATAAGCGATCCATTAAGAAACCACTTGATTGTTTCGCCATACCCGTTGCGGCATCGGCTGCAGATTGTAGTTGTGCATCTGACACTTTAGCGACGCCATAATATTCGCTCACAAATAACAGCACGATAGCTCCACCGGCTAAGAATAAAGCTATTTTTAAGACTTTTTTGGCGAAAAAGCCGACTGCCAAACCAATCACAAAGGGTGCGCCCACATTAGCAATCAAGAAGGGTGCTGAGAGCATATCAGTCTGCGGCAACTGCCGTTGCAGTGCCGAGACACTCTCATTGTTCAGCGAATAGTCCCAAGTTTGAATGGGCTGTGATTCAGGCGAAGAGTAGTTAGGCATTACTTATAATCCGTATCAGAATCTGGGTATTTTTATGTCAGCTAGCCTAACCTATGCTTAAAAACGGGTTAAAGCCCGAAATTTTGGTGTCTGCGAGCTAGGTTGAGTGATGTATTCCTTAATACCCCAGCAACCATAAAACGCATTCGCCCGTGGCGACGAGAAAGCCATAAAGATTTTTCCGCCTGCCTTACGGAAGCCATCGAGCAATTCGATATAAGCAGCTTCCATGCGTGGATCACGATTCGCCTCAATTAGGATGGGATTAGGATGATCTTTCTTCGATTTAGTTCCGTAATGCACTAAATGCTGCCCACCTTCATAAGCGCCTAGGCCGACACCATAAGGCTCCATCAGCATCATATGTTGGTCAATCAGGCGTAGCGTTTGCTTAATCGAGTAGGTTTGATTGCCATTCACTAATGAGAAAATATCATCCACGCTACTCGCCCGCATCAATGAATTTTGATCCGCGTAGAAGTAGGGCGCGATCGCAAATAAATCAGTTGATTTGTACACCTCAGCCGCTTTTAAAATGACTGGCGTGGTCGCTGGATTACCCGCCCAGCCGCTTAAGACCCGTACTAAGCGCTGGCGATTGCCGAAGACTTGTTCCCAAATCGTAAAAATTTCTTTACTGCGTTGACCATAATATTTGAGGCCAGCATTCAGAGGCACCGAATCTAAACGGGCTTGTTGCCCCATTTTGATCACATATTGAGCTTGTGAAAACACGCTATTCCAAGCTTCATTGGTGTATTCAACATAAGCTTTAAGATTGGGGCGTAAATTGTCACGCACATATTGAGCGTGTTGGCGCACAAAATCGTCATCAGCACGATGCGGTAGATTGAACCAAGCATTGGTATTCAAGGTATTAGCAAGCTGTACCATGACTTCTAAAGGCACGCCGCGCTCGCCCTCGCGCCCACCCCAAGTGGCTTCGTCTAGATGCGGGCGACGTGACCAAGATTGCAATTCATTGCGGGTAATACCGGACATATTCATAAAGCGCAGCGTGCGGAATTGCTTCATGAAGTTTAAATAGTCGGGATTAAATAGCACCTTGCTGCCTGCATCAGCGAAAGCAATATAGTTGCCGCCACTGCATTGCCCACCGCTATTTACGCGCTGATACGGATTATTTTCACAAATCCCACCAGGCATAGTGACACGGATATTTCGAATCGGATTTTTCGGGTCGGATTGTTCAATCACTAAACCTGCGGAGATTTCGCCATCTGCATTGGGTTTTAAGCTAATGACATCACGCCCGGGTGATTGTGAAACGGGGATGGCACTTTCTTGATAACTCAGCTTACCTGAGCCTTCGTAGCTGACCGTGTAATTGCCTTGTGGCAAGGCAGCCGCAGGGATCCACCGCAAAAACCAAGTACCGGCCTTGCCACCGTTTAAATTAGTAACCCAGCCATTGGCGTCATAACTGATATTGCCTTTAGTGAATTCTTTGTTTTCACGAAACGGCTCCGCGGTGCGGAAGACATCCACAAAGGGCAAGCTGGCATCAAAGTGCACTGCTTCGTTGGTGTTAATGCCAATATATTGAGTGATGGCTAGCGCAGGCGCACTAACACTTAATAGGCAGAGTGAGGGTAATAGGTGTTTGAGTTTCAACATTAGCTTAAAACTTCGGTAACAGAGGATGGACGCTGATTATGGCAAACAACAGGAGGCTAGTGCATTAACAAATCAGCAAAAAATCCTAATGCCGTATTAGCAGGCTTGCTGGTTTGGGACATGAAGGTTTTTTATGCCAACTGCTGTGGGCATAATGCCAGAGAATGATCACTTGTGAGGTTTGAGCTAGTTGCTGTATATTTATTAATCATTAGTGTCATTTAAAGTGTGGATGTATTCTCTATTCTAGTCCCAAATTATACAGAATCTTGCCAGAGAGCAGAGACAGCTTCGTTTTTTCAGACTATGCGGAATTCTCGACAAACCGGATAGCTGGCATGTGTTCACCGATTGAGCACAGGCAGCCTATTCTCATATTCTGGGATGCTGCCTGATAAACTATTGGTTGGAATATACGGTCATGTCCGATTAGATTAGAAGGTATGAAGAAGCGATACTGAGCGTCAGTCCACGGATGAAGTGACGAAACGAGGTGCTGTGATGGTGAGTATGGTGGTGACATGTCGTCAGTGTGGAAGCGGTCATTTATATAAAAACGGCAGATCCCGCAGTGGTGAACCGCGTTATCGGTGTCGGGAATGCCACTGCTGCTTTCAACTGATCTATCGCAATGAGGCGAATAAAGTGGGTGTACCGGAGAAGATCGTCAAAATGGCACTGAATGGATCGGGGATTCGGGACACGGCGCGGGTATTAGGCGTGAGCAAATCTAATGGAATATTACCGAATATACCATCGGTAATTGAAAGTTCGGCTTCCCTAAAATCAATAAATAATTGGTAAATAAGGAATTTATAAAAATAGCAAGATCGAAATTTCAATTGCCATGAGTCTAGTTAAAAATTGAGCTTGAATGAAAATATGATCTACACGAATGGAGATAAAACCATGAAAAGTGCTAATACTAGTACGAATCGCTTGCTACTTCAGTTTCTGCTTATAGTCAGTACTTTTATTTTGTCTGTTTTTACATCCTTTGCATCAGCAGAAATATCGAGCAGTTCTTATCCAAGAGTAAGGACTGTCTATATAGTACCAAGTGATAAAGTTTACAACCCAATATATGAGGATGGTATAAAAAGAGCAGTAATGCATCTTCAAGACTTTTACTTGAAAGAAATGGGTAATGGGAAAACATTTTTTTCTAATTCCCCCATAGTGGAGGTATTTAAATCTCAACATTCTTCCTTAGTATTCTCAAATACTATGTGGAGTACTGCTATTGATGAGGCTAAAAAAAATTTCAATGCCACATGGAATGACCCATTAAATAGATGGCTTTTATTCGTTGATGCCGATGTTGCCTGTGATGGAGAAGGAATAGGTGGAACACAGGGATTTGCTGTACTTGGAGCAAATGATCTTCGAGGTCTATCAGGTGAAAAGCAAATATATAACTGCGAGAGAGATAAGAATGTTCCTCAATTTACACCAGGAAGATGGGTTGGTGGCTTAGGGCATGAATTAGGTCATTCTTGGCTGCTCCCACATCCATCTGAGTGTGATCCAATAATGACTGATCAGTGTCCAGCAAAAACCCTTATGTACTTAGGATATCAAACTTACCCAGAAACATTTTTATTAGAGAGCAATAAAGTCATTCTAAACAATAGTAGTTTCTTCACAAATAAACCAATTACAGATAGCGTATTTAATTATTTTGAAAAACAATTTCCCAACTATTTCATAGATCACTCCATTAGTTATAATGAAAATGAATTTTATACTAGAAAGTATAAGAATGGAGCTATGCTTTCAGAAGAAGATGGCTATTTATTTTACAAATTAAATTCCTCCGATACCTTGCGTTCTTATATTGACCCTATCGAAATAATATTCGATACAAAAATCAAAAGCTTGAATGGCATATCTGATGATTCTTTAACAAAACCAATTGTAAAAAAGAATTTAAGTTATTTAGGCAGCAGTTGCCCAACCTCTATTACTGAAGGTAGTAGCGGTAACTGTAATGCCTCAGCCTATTATACAGACGGAACAAATGAAAATGTTACTAGTCGAGTAATATGGGCAGAGAATTCCAACGATGCCAGCATTAGCAGTACTGGAACTTTAACCACTAAAGCAGTAACCAGCGACCAAAGTATGACGGTAACGGCAAGCTATAGCTACAACGGGGTGAGCAAAAATAGCAGCAAGGTTGTGATAATCAAAGACACTGCCAAAACCTCCGCAGTCCAATTTGGAAACAAATGGAAAACTGGGCAAGTGTTAACAATCAACGGTAATAGTAAGTGGTTGATTATCAGTATCTTTGCGACAAATGCCGTAAACATTTGTGAAGCCGCTGCCCTATCCAAGTGCTTAAATATTGAAACAGGAAGCTTACAGAGCAGCACCATTCAGTCAGGCTGGTGGAGTGCACAGTGGATGCTTGAAAGCACAGACATGGGTTATGTTAGAATAAGGAATAGGTGGAAAACCGATCAGTATATCCATTGGGAAAATACCAGCCCAATGGCAGGAAAAATCCAGATGGGGTGGTGGAGTGCGCAGTGGAAAAAACAATAACCTTGGTTAACTGATAGTCTCCAATTAGTGAATATAGCTGGCTTATTTCAGCTACAATAGATTTGCCAACAAGTTGCACGACGACGGACGCGGTGACATCCCGCGCCTTCGTCCAGTCTACTCCCCGCCGCGCCCGTCACACGAGACGTTGAGGTTGTAGGAAAACCTCTAAACCATTTTTCGGTCGTGAATTAGAGGAGTTGAAGCGTATAGCTTAGCGTTTTACACTGAGTGCTTTATGCGCCGAGGGATGACGATGGCTACGGTTTCTGTCCACTGTCGCTACTGTGCTAGCGAACTCATTTACAAACACGGTCATGCGCGAAGCGGCGAAGCGCGTTACCGTTGCCGCGATTGCCTGCGTTGCTTCCAACTGGACTATCGCTATGAAGGGAATAAGCAAGGGATCTCGGAGCGAATCATCGACATGGCACTCAATGGCAGCGGGGTTCGGGATACTAGCCGGGTGCTGGGAGTGAGTACCACCACGGTGGTCGCTCACTTAAAAAAAACTAACACCCGCCGCCGTCAATCCTTTGCAGATTCAGACACTGGTGGATCGCTATGAAGTGCAGTTGGTGTGTGAACTGGATGTGCAGTGGTCGTATGTCGGGAACAAGAAACAGCAACGTTGGCTTTGGTATGCGTGGCTGCCTCATCTGAAAACGGTGCTCGCTTATACCTTAGGGGCTCGTACCGACGACACCTTGAAGCGCTTAGTAAACCTGATCGAACCGTGGCGCATGGCCTTGTACTGTACCGACGATTGGGAGGCGTATCAACGCTACCTCCCTGAGGATAAACATCTGATTACCAAACGCTACACCCAGTCGATTGAGCGACAAAACCTGAACTTCCGAACGCGGATCAAGCGCTTGGCGCGGAAGACGATTTGCTTTTCTAAGTCCATCGAGATTCATGATAAGGTCATCGGTGAGTTCATCAACCGAACCTTCTTCAACTCTTCTAATGCATGACCCATTTTTTCAATCTCTGAGATTTGGATGATATTTAAACAAAAGTGCAATCTTACGTAAAAATTTTGGAATTCAACATTGCAAATTCCTCAAACATTCACGTACATCACGCCACTTTTGATATTTCACAGAGAACACTTAGGTTTTCCTACACCCTCGTTCTCGTTGGCTTTTTAGTATCACCCTATGTAAAAACCGAATAAAAATGCTTTCATCCTGTACTAACGTCGTGCCAGATTAAAATTTCGAAAAATGAAATGGGTGCGCCGTATTGATGTACAGGAAGTACCATGTAAGTCACTTGCTTTCCAAGTATCAATGTTGGCACAATAGCCAACATGAAGGCAGAGTTGATTACACAATTCAAAGACATTGCACCCAATGGTGACATTATTAAGATGGTGGTCTGGTATGTTCCCACGCCTGTTCCGCCGACAACACACCATTACAAATATCGCCTTGTGTATATTGTTGATGGCAAACGGGTTGTTGGCTTTGACAATGAACGCGGCAAGGTCGACCACAAACATTGGGCTGATGTTGAGTATCCCTATGTTTTTAAAGATACAGAAACATTAATCGAAGATTTTTTGCTAGAGGTGGACCAATGGAAAAACGTACATTAACCATCACACTGCAACCTGATTGGAAAGCGGCACTGCGTGCAGCTGGAAAAACTGCACAGCGTGGCGGATACCAAGGTGAGTTTCTAAATTTTGAGTCACCCGGAATCTTTCTTTCCCGACTGAGTGAACGCCGCTGGGCGATTATCAATGCATTACAAGTGACGGGTACAGTGGGTGTTCGTGAACTGGCGCGGTATCTACAACGGGATGTGAAGCGCGTTCATGCAGATGCACAGGTGTTAGTCGAGTTAGGTTTGATTGAGCGTGACGATAGGGGTTCACTAACCTGTCCCTATGCGGATATTCACGTTGATATGCATATTACCCCTAATTTACAAGCAGCATAAATTAAAGAGCCAATAAGCCCTTAGCCCAAAATGTCGACAATATCGCAATTTTATGACTAGCCCGGTTTTGGAGCTTATCCAGCCAAATTCATAAAAATAATTGAATTTAAAAGGATAATTCTGTATATGCTGCCTCGCAGCAAAATATCAGCTGTTGAATCATTGTTGCAGCGCGATTGTCGACAATGCTGCTAAAAATAATCACATAACTGGTAGAAATTGCTGACCAGCCATTTTATTATCTACCCTTTCGTAAGACTCAGGTGTAAGGAGCGTCATGACCACTAATCACGTAGATGTATTACTTGTCGGAGCCGGGATAATGAGTGCCACCCTTGGAGTCTTGCTTAAACAGCTTGATCCCTCTCTCCGAATTTGTATGGTCGAGCAACTGGATGATGTTGCTCAGGAAAGTACCAGCGGCTGGAACAATGCCGGTACGGGTCATGCGGCTTATTGCGAATTAAATTATACCCAACAAAATGCTGATGGCACCGTCAATGCGGATAAAGCCTTTGCCATCAATGCTTCGTTTGAAAACACCTTACAGTTTTGGTCTTCTTTAGTTAAAGAAGGCGTATTGCCTGAGCCTAGTAATTTTATCAATCCAACTCCCCATATTAGTTTTGTGTGGGGCGAGGATAATGTTGTCTATCTGCGTAACCGTTTCGCTGCTTTGAAGAGCCATCACTTATTTAAAGACATGGAGTATAGCGAAGATAAGGCTGTATTAAGTGAGTGGATGCCACTAGTCATGGCTGGACGTGATCCTGAGCAAGCTGTGGCTGGTACACGTGTGCGCTATGGGTCAGATGTGAATTTCGGTGCTTTATGCCGTTATTTAGTACAAGCCTTAAAAGCCAAAGGCGATTTTGAGCTACTCCTCAAGCATAAAGTCAATGGCATTGATCGTTTGGATGATGGTAAATGGCAGGTCAGTTTAAAAAGCCCAGAGGGTGAGAGTGTCTACACTAGTGATTTTGTTTTCCTAGGCGCAGGCGGCGGAGCCTTACCTTTATTGCAAATGTCCAAAATACCTGAAGGCAATGGTTATGGTGGCTTCCCAGTCAGTGGTCAATGGTTAGCCTGTAAGAATCCAGCTGTGGTCAATCAACATTTAGCTAAAGTCTATGGTAAAGCCTCGATTGGTGCACCACCGATGTCAGTACCGCATTTAGATACGCGCGTGATTGATGGTGAGAATGCTTTGTTGTTTGGACCTTTTGCCGGTTTCTCCACTAAATTCTTAAAGCAAGGTTCTATTTTTGACGTGATCTTATCGGTTCGCCCCAAAAATATCTGGCCGATGATTAAAGTAGGCCTGACTAGCTTTGATTTGATTCGTTATTTGGTTTCGGAAGTGCTACAGACTGAGAAGTCGCGCTTAGAGGCTTTGCGCCAATATTATCCAAACGCGCAAGACGAAGACTGGAAGTTATTGATTGCGGGTCAACGTGTACAGATCATTAAAAGTGACCCTAAACTGGGTGGCAAATTAGAGTTTGGTACTGAAGTGGTAGCCTCAGCAGATGGTAGTTTGGCGGCTTTATTAGGTGCATCGCCTGGCGCTTCTATTGCTGTACCCGCTATGGTGCAAGTGGTCGAGAAATGCTTTAAAGACAAAGTAGCGACTCCAGAATGGCAAGAGCGGATGAAAAGCTTGATTCCATCCTATGGACAATCCTTGATTACCGATGCAGAACTGCTGGCTAAGGTGCGCGAGAATACTTTAAACACACTTGGTTTAGACCCTGCTTAATATAGATATCGCAATAAATTCTTTTTAGATCAACTAGTTAAAAGGCCGTAATTTGAGATTCGGCCTTTTTTTTGCCTCGATAAAAGCTTGGAAAACTATCAATCAGTCAGCAAACAGTTTCAACTAGCTGTATTAGCCTAATCTAAAGTGTTCTACATTTTTTTATTTAGCTGAATTGCTGCACTGCATTATTTCGATAGTTAGCAAAAAATAAAAACATTAATTATCAATTATTTATATAAGGTAAATGTGATTTTAGTAATCTTAAGTTATTATTAATAAATACAATAATGAGCATTAAAGATTATTGATTGTCGACATAGTTTTTATTCACGTACTATCGGGACACAGTGTTAAGCAGGGCTATAGCACAATAAGTTTTGATTGATTGACTCCGAGGACTTTTACCATGACTTTATCTCGTCAAGAGCAGATCGCCGCTTTAGAAAAAGATTGGGCAACCAATCCACGCTGGAAAAATGTAAAGCGTGGTTACAGCGCGGCTGACGTTGTACGCTTACGTGGCTCAATGCAGCCTGAATATACCTTAGCGCAACAAGGTGCTGAGAAGTTGTGGAAAAAAGTGAATGGCGAAGCGAAAAAAGGTTATGTGAATGCTTTCGGTGCGATCACTGCTGGTCAAGCCATGCAACAAGCCAAAGCAGGTTTAGAGGCAGTTTACTTATCAGGCTGGCAGGTTGCGGCAGATGGTAACACCTCTGAGACCATGTATCCTGACCAATCCTTATACGCTTACGATTCAGTACCGACTATGGTGCGTCGTATCAATAATACCTTCAAACGTGCTGACGAAATCCAATGGTCACGCGGTATTAATCCGGGCGACTCAGAATTCGTTGATTATTTCTTACCGATCGTAGCGGACGCGGAAGCAGGCTTCGGTGGCGTATTAAACGCGTTTGAACTGATGAAGAATATGATCGCAGCAGGTGCGGCGGGTGTACACTTTGAAGACCAATTGGCTGCGGTAAAAAAATGCGGTCACATGGGCGGTAAAGTATTAGTTCCAACGGGCGAAGCGGTTGAGAAGTTAATTGCGGCACGTTTTGCGGCTGATGTGATGGGGGTTCCAACCATTGTTTTAGCGCGTACTGATGCTGAAGCAGCGAACTTGCTGACTTCTGATCACGATGCAAATGATAAAACGTTCTTAACGGGTGAGCGTACTCAAGAAGGTTTCTACCGCGTGAAAAACGGTTTAGAGCAAGCCATCAGCCGTGGTATCGCTTATGCACCGTATGCTGACTTGGTATGGTGTGAAACGGGTACACCGGATTTAGGCTTTGCGCGTGAATTCGCTCAAGCGGTTCAAGCAGCTTGCCCCGGCAAATTACTGTCTTACAACTGCTCACCTTCTTTCAACTGGAAGAAGAATCTGGATGACGCGACTATCGCGAAATTCCAAGATGAATTATCAGCTTTAGGTTACAAGTATCAGTTCATCACTTTGGCAGGTATCCATATTAACTGGTTCAACACCTTCCAATTTGCGCATAACTACGCACGCGGCGAAGGCATGAAGCATTATGTGAATATGGTTCAAGAGCCAGAATTTGCAGCTCGCGACAAAGGTTATACCTTCGTATCGCATCAGCAAGAAGTGGGCGCAGGTTACTTCGATGATGTTACAACCGTTATCCAAGGTGGTTCTTCTAGCGTGAAAGCGTTAAGCGGTTCTACTGAAGAAGAGCAATTCCACTAATAAGTATTGTTTGCTCCCCCACCTTAACCCTCCCCCGCAAGGGGGGAGGGGATAAGAGATATTACTTTTATTGCTCCCTTCTCCCCTTGTGGGGGAAGGGCTGGGGATGGGGGTTATCCTTTTCTAGGAGATTCTCATGATAGAGTTCAAAACAGCCGACCTACTCGACGCCCACGAAGATAAACCCCTGCAAGTCGTGCAACCCGGTTTCCACAATTACGGCGGACGCAATAAATTCGGCGGCGAAATTGTTACCATTAAAATTCACGAAGACAACTCCTTAGTGCGTGAATTCGTGGCAATGGATGGCACGGGCAAAGTCTTAGTCGTCGATGGCGGCGGTTCTACGCGCTGTGCACTGCTTGGCGATATGCTGGCAGAGAAAGCGGCAAAAAATGGCTGGAATGGTGTGATTGTTTACGGCTTGATTCGCGATTCGGTGGATATTGGGCAGATGGATATTGGTGTGAAAGCGTTGGGCACGATTCCGCTAAAAAGTGTCAAGCGTGGCTTTGGGGTGAAGGGTGAGCCAGTGCGTTTTCATGATGTGACCTTTACCCAAGGCGAATTTGTATATTCGGATGAAGATGGGATTATTGTGTCGCCGGTGAAGTTGTTGGATTAATTCACAGTTTTTGTAAGGCTAGAGGTTGGCGCAGGGCTAGCCTCTAAGCGAACAACTCATCATCCTTCTTTGATCTATTCCCAAGGGAAATAAATGCAGAATTCTAAGCTGCTTTTGGGATATAGACGATCTGTGCTGATATTATTAGTGTACAGACATTGCTTTGCGAAGAGGCGCTTATGTCAGCAGAATTCCCCATTGTAGCGATTACAGGTGCTTCCGATCATAGCACTACCACGATTACTCAAGCTTTACAGCATATTTTCTACCGCGAACGGATTAAAGCAGCTTATATTTCGGGCAGCGGTTTCCATCGCTATGATCGGAAAGCCATGCGTGCCGAAGTGCTAAAAGCTCGCGAGGAGGGGCGCAATCTTAGCCATTTTGGCCCCGAAGGAAATCATTTCGATAAGTTGGAATCCTTGTTTTTCCAATATGCAGCAACGGGCACAGGGCTGTTTCGCTACTACTTACACTCTGATCAATTTGCTCAGGAAATTGGTTTAGAGCCAGGCACTTTTAGCCCCTGGCAGCAGATGGATCCTGATAATGATCTCTTGTTGTATAGGGGTTTGCACGGTGCGGTGGTGTATGAAGATATTGATATTTCGAGCTATCCAGACCTGTTGATTGGGGTGATACCTAGCATTAATTTAGAAATGATGCGCCGCATTGATCGTGATTTGAAGCAAGGCTTATCACATGAAGAAGTTAGACAAGTTGTGCTGGATCGCATGACCGATTATGTGAATTACATTACGCCTCAATTTGCACGCACGCATCTTAATTTTCAGATTATGCCAGTGGTGGATACTTCCAATCCTTTCCAATTTGATGATGTGCCTACGCTAGAAGAATGCTATATAGTGATTCACTTCCAAAAATTTGCGAAGCAGTTTGATATGCCACGGCTGCTCAAGGTCATTCCAAGCGCTTTCATGACTCGACGTGATCAAATGGTCGTCCCCGGTGCGCAAATGAAGACGGCAATTGAAATCATTTTAATGCCATTGATTCAAAACTTAATCACTGAAAGTCGGAGAATTAAAGGTGTGTCTGAGGTTTCGCCAGAGCGTGGTGCGGGAATTTTAGGTTTTAAGGGCCAGCTAGTGCATTAAATTCAAATGCTTGGCTCGCTTGCTGGTAATGGTGCGCTTTATAAAGATAAGTTATGATGCGCGTCTTTTAAAAATAAGCTAACAAGAGGGCATCGGCTATGAAAAGAACCTTATTGGGTTTGGCATTCGCAATAGGCTTAGGATTATCGACACTCGCACAAGCGGCGAATCCTAAAGTTCTGATTGAAACCAGCAAAGGTAATATCACGGTTGAACTGGATGCTGAAAAAGCACCCAAAACGGTTGAGAATTTTCTGGGCTATGTGAAAGATGATTTTTACAAAGATACAATTTTTCATCGAGTAATTGCTGGATTCATGATTCAAGGCGGCGGTATGACGGCTGATTTGACTGAGAAGGCTAAAAAAGACTCGATCAAAAACGAAGCCAATAATGGCTTAAAAAATATGCGTGGTACGCTGGCAATGGCACGCACCCCTGATCCAGACTCTGCTAGCTCACAGTTTTTCATTAATGTGGTCGATAATGACTTCTTAAACTTCAAAAGTGAAACTCCACAAGGCTGGGGCTATGCGGTATTTGGCAAAGTCACTGAAGGGATGGAAGTAGTCGATGCGATTGCCGCTGTAAAAACGGCTGAGCAAAATGGGGCTGGCGATGTTCCTGTTGAACCTGTCGTAATGAAGAAAGTGACTGTCCTTGAGTAAATCTATGGTTTAGCGGACTGCTACCCCGAATAGGGTAGCAGTTGTTTGCCAGTTGATGGCATCGAGGCGGTTATAGCTTCTGTGATTGCATATAACTATCGAAGCCAAACTCAGTCACCCTGAACCATTGGTTCATATCCCGACGAACCGTTGAAAAGTCAGCGTAAATTTTCTTCCAGTTGGCATTTTTCTCTGATAATTCAGCATACAATTCTTCAGAAGCCTTGAATGCCGCATCCATAATATCTTTCGGCATTTGTTGCAGCTTCACGCCTTCGGCAATCAGTTCTTTGATCGCTTTAGGGTTGCGTGAGTCATATTTTGCTTGCATCTCCACATGAGCATAAGTGGATGCTGCTTGAATGATGGCTTTATTCTCAGCAGATAAGCCGTCAAAGGCCTTGTTGTTGACATACAGCACTAATTGCGGGCCACCTTCCCACCAAGCGGGGTACATATAGTTTTTGGCGACTTTTTGAAAGCCCAGCTTCTGATCGTCATACGGGCCAACCCATTCAGTCGCATCAATGGTACCTTTTTCAAGTGCTTGATAAATTTCACCACCCGGAATATTTTGAGGCACACCGCCAATCCGCTCTAGCACCTTGCCGCCAAAACCACCAATCCGCATTTTCAGGCCTTTGATATCCTCCAGTGTTTTGACGTCTTTACGATACCAGCCGCCCATTTGTGCGCCCGTATTCCCCATCGGGAAATTAACGATGTTGTAGGTTTTGTAAAACTCACGGAATAAGCTCAAACCGTTCCCATCATAATACCAAGCATTCATTTGGCGTGAGTTCATACCAAAGGGGATGGCGCAATCCATCGCAAAGGTTTCATCTTTACCAAAGAAATAATAGGGCGCGGTATGAGCACACTCTACAGTTCCTTGCTGAACACCATCTACTACCCCGAATGGAGGCATGAGCTCACCGCCTGGATGAACAGAAATTTCAAATTTCCCACCCGACATTTCTTTTACTTTGGCTGAGAATGTTTCTGCAGCGCCATAGATAGTATCCAGCGCTTTCGGGAAACTAGATGCTAAACGCCAACGAATGGCAGGACTTTCTGCGCGTACCGCAGGAGCGATGCCTGCAGCTAAAATGCCTGCTAGCCCGGCATGTTGAATAAACTGACGTCTTTCCATTATTTTCTCCTCACCACTCAATCAATTTAAAACAAATGAATTAACTACCCAAAATCAAGGGTTTAGTTATTTTCTTTAAGCGACTTCATCATAGGGTCTTCTTCCGTTTTAGGCGGTTCATTTGAGTATGAACCTGTACCATAGCCAGAGGGTACATTAATCTCAATCGTGTTCAAATCAACATCTACTTTCTTGTCTAAGTTACCAGTTACTAACTGCGGGAACGCAATGATCATTCCGATCATAATGACTTGAATGACAATAAAGGGAATCACGCCTCGATAAATTTCTGTGGTAGCCACGGGAGCAATCTCTTTGCGGGTAACACGGTCGAGATAGGCCTTCACCGGTGCAACACTGCGATAGTAGAATAACGAGAAACCGACGGGCGGCGTTAAGAATGAAGCCTGTAAGTTCATGGCTAGCATGACGCCTAGCCATACTAGATCAATATTCAAGGCTGCTGCGACTGGCATCAACAAAGGAATAACAATAAACGAGATTTCAAAGAAGTCTAAGAAAAAGCCTAAGATGAACACTAAAATGTTAACAAAAATCAGGAAGCCAATAACGCCACCAGGGATCATGCTAAACATGCCATGAATCCATTCAGGGCCATCGACTCCTTGGAAGCTCAAGCTAAAGACGGTTGCACCAATCAAGATAAACAGCACAAAACTGGATAGCTTCATAGTGGATTCCATCGCTTGTTTGAGTTGCTCTAAGCCCAGCCGGCGGCGTGCCAGCGCTAGTACCAAAGCGCCTACAGCACCCATAGCACCGCCCTCAGTGGGCGTCGCCCAGCCCAAGAAAATAGTACCCAAGACTAAGAAAATCAGCGCCAACGGCGGGATTAACACAAAGGTCACTTGTTGAGCCATTTTTGATAATAAGCTGATTCTACCCTGAGTTAAGAAGCCCAAAGCCCGATTCAGGAGTGCTAGCCCAAAGGCTATGCCAATGCCAATTGCCATGGATAGGACCACCACATTATCCAAAGACTGTCCACTGAGCTGAGTTTTGGCATAGAGAATCGCAGCTAAAGTAGATACGGCAATCAATATCCAGAGTGAGGTATAACCCGAATGCCCCTTCTCATCGCGGAAAATCCGGGCTTCAACTGGCAAGGCGGGAGCCGCTTTGGGTTTGATTAAAGTAACAATCACAATCCAAATAATATATAAGCCAATCAACATTAACGCTGGGAAGAGCGCACCGCGATAAAGATCACCTACACTTCGGCCTACTTGATCAGCAATGACGATCAAAACTAAGGAGGGGGGCACAATTTGAGCTAAGGTTCCCGATGCCACAATCGCTCCACTAGCAAGGCCACGGTCATACCCATAGCGCAACATGATAGGTAATGAAATCAAACCCATGGAAATGACCGAGGCAGCCACTACACCTGTGGTAGCCGCGAGCAAAGAACCTACGAAAATGACCGCAAATACCAAGCCACCTCTGACGGCTCCAAACACTTGGCCAATCGTTTCCAACAAGTCTTCCGCCATACCCGATCGTTCCAAGATCAGTCCCATAAACGTAAAGAACGGAATAGCTAGTAAAGTATCATTTTTAAGAATACCGATGATACGCAAGGGGAGCGCATTCAGCAGAGATTCCATCCCGGGAACACCTGCCCAGACCGCTAGCCAGCCAAAAAATAGCCCACAAGCTCCCAAGGAAAAGGCTAAGGAATAGCCCATCAGTAGAAATACAATCAGCCCACAGAACATAATAGGGGCGAAGTTGGCAACTAAAAATTCTATCATCGTTATCCTCAACTGTGGGAATTACTGAGGGGCATACATCGAGCGCAGGACTATTTTTGTGCTTGAGCCAGTTGCTGTTGTTGGATATGTTCAGCTAAGTCGGCTTCAAGGTTTGTGTCTTTTGTCTCCCCGGGGTCTGGGCATACACCCTTGAGGAAGCCAATACGCTTGATCAACTCAGAAATACCCTGTAAGCCTAATAGGAAAAAACCGATAGGTACGAGTGCATAGACCGGCCAGCGGATCAGTCCACCAGCATTTTCTGACATTTCACGGCTGTTATAGGCTTGAGTTAAAATCGGAAAAATTTCAGTGATGACAAAATAAACCAAAGGAAACAAAAAAAAGATAATGCCAAATATCTCAATCTTGACTTGAGTCGGTCTGGAAAAACGAGAAATGATGACATCAATCTTCACATGCCCTTGCTGTAGCATGGTGTAAGAAGCACCCAAGAGAAAAACGGCAGCAAATAAATACCATTGAGCCTCTAAATAGGCATTAGAGCTGACATTAAATAGTTTTCGGATGATGGCATTGCCTGCACTGATCAAAACCATCAGCAAAACTAACCACATTACAGTACGACCCACCCAATAACTGAGTTTGTCAATGACAGACGATAGCGACAACAATCCTTGCATAGGGTCTCCTCCACTCCAAGCCTTACTGTCTAGAATCGGTAAAAATGGTGCTTTGTCTCGTTATTGCAACGATCTAATCGCATCCTACTGTACTCGTTACCTAATTGGCAAATCTTAAAGTGGTCTGACCAATTTCAGTTTTTATGAATTTAGTAGTGGCACTTAATGCCTTGTTAAACGAAGAATATTTACTCTAATGCAGTTAGTGGCTAATTAGCAAATCTTAAATTGGTCTTACCAATTTGGATGGCACCCGATTGAGCAATCGCATTGGCAGAAAGAAAAAAGCCGCTACTTAAATGCAGCGGCCTTTAATAGTAAGCTTAAGTCTTACACTTAACTCATATGGTTGCCGCCGTTACAAGCGAAGTTCGCGCCAGTGGTAAAGCCAGCATTATCTGAAGCTAACCAGCTAACAATAGAAGCGATTTCTTCTGGCGTACCTAAACGCTTAACTGGAATCGTGGCAACAATCTTTTCTAAGACATCCTCACGAATCGCACGCACCATATCGGTTGCAATATAGCCCGGAGAAACGGTATTGACGGTTACGCCTTTGTTGGCCAGTTCTTGCGCCAACGCCATAGTGAAGCCATGCATACCGGCTTTAGCTGTTGAGTAGTTAGTTTGACCGGCTTGACCTTTTTGACCATTGACTGAGGAAATATTGATAATCCGTCCCCAACCTTGATCCGCCATGTCGTCGACGACTTGTTTGGTGACAAAAAACAAAGAGTTTAGGTTGGTATCAATGACCGCTTTCCAATTTTCGAGGGTCATTTTGCGGAACATGCCATCTTTGGTGATGCCCGCATTGTTGACGAGAACGCCAATAGTACCGAGGTCGGATTTAACTTTGTCGAAAGCAGCTTTGGTGCTGTCCCAATCCGAGACATTACCTTCGGAAGCGTGGAACTCAAAACCCAGTTCCTTTTGTTCTGCTAGCCAGCGATCTTTACGCGGTGAATTAGGGCCGCAACCTGCAACCACTGTAAAGCCAGCTTTAGACAAGGTTTGGCAAATAGACGTACCAATACCACCCATACCACCCGTAACATAAGCTACTTTTTGAGTCATGTGACTTCTCCTCCTGATTATTGGTCTAGAATGCGAACTATATAATAGCTCAGTGCATGCTTGACAGGGTAATTTTAATTAACTCCCGTTTTACTATTAATTTACGCATAAACATGCGCTTATTGCTTTAGCTTGTCAGTACTGTAGTGGGTTTTTGGTTTAAAACCAGCGCTCAGGGAGTTAGTTAAGAGTATGTCTTTTAAGTGCGGACTTCCACAGCAATTAGCTCAATATGCTGATAAACTCTAGTTTTTACCACAGTGCTAATGGGGCTGCTGCTATTGGCGATAAGACTAGCTGATAGGGCTGCTGCCATAATTTCTAGGCACATAAATTGCTTGTTACCTAATAACATTAAAAAAGGAAGCTGTGTATGAATCAGGAGTGGAGCCGCTACAACCCGCAGCCGTTTCATGACGAGCTGATGGTTGCTTGTCAGGAGAGTAGGCCACATAGCCGTAAACTAGTCGAATACTTACAGAACTTAAGCCGTGCTGATTTTTGCCATCGTGTCGATGAGTCTGAACGAGTGATTCGGGAGATGGGTATTACCTTCACGATTTATAGTGATGCAGGTAATATCGACCGTGCTTGGCCGTTTGACATTATCCCGCGTGCTATCTCAGGGAGTGAATGGAGTCGCACTGAAAAGGGGCTGAAGCAGCGGATTCGTGCACTAAATATGTTCATCCAAGACATCTATAATGAGCGGCGTGCGATTCGTGATGGTGTGATTCCTGAAGATGTTGTGATGCAATCCAAAGGTTATCGGGAAGCTTGCGTGGGCATGACGCCTCCTCATGGAGTTTGGGCGAATATCTGCGGCTCAGATTTAGTGCGGCATAATGATGGCGTGATGTATGTGCTCGAAGATAATTTACGCGTACCTTCTGGTGTTGCTTACATGCTAGAAAATCGGCGCATCACCAAACGAGTGCTGCCTGAAATTTTTAATCTGCTCCCGATTAGCCCAGTCAGCCCTTATCCAGAACAGCTTTATAATATGTTAGCTTCGCTGCGCCCTGATTTAGAGCAGCCTACCATTGCACTCCTAACTCCAGGTATTTATAACTCCGCTTATTTTGAACATGCCTCCTTAGCCCAACAAGCGGGTTTAGTGTTATTAGAAGGCGCTGATCTGACGGTCGGCAAAGATAATTATGTTTATATGCAAACCATTCAAGGCCTTGAGCGGGTTGATGTGATTTACCGGCGGATTGATGATGATTTCATTGATCCTGAAGTCTTTCGTGAAGATTCGATGCTCGGTGTTCCGGGGATCATGCGTTCTTGGCGGGAAGGCAAAGTCGCGATTGCGAATGCACCAGGTTGTGGGGTCGCGGATGATAAAGTCATCTATGCCTATGTGCCGGATATGATTCGTTATTTCCTGAATGAAGAGCCACTGTTGCCCAATGTGCCAACTTGGGTCTGTCGTAAACCCGAAGAGCGTGCTTATGTTTTAGAACACTTACCTGAATTAGTCGTGAAGCCTGCGAATGAGTCCGGTGGTTATGGCATGTTAGTCGGGCCACATTCTACGCCAGACAAAGTGGAAGAATTCCGCATTCTGATCCAAGAAAATCCGAATAATTATATTGCACAACCGACTTTAAGTTTGTCAGTGAATCCGACTTGGTGCAGCGATAAAGTTGCCCCTCGGCATTTAGATTTACGCCCGTTTATTCTCAGTGGCAAAGACATCTATGTGACGCCGGGTGGTTTAACGCGGGTAGCGATGGTGGAGGGTTCCTTAGTGGTGAATTCTTCGCAAGGCGGCGGGAGTAAAGACACTTGGATTGTCGATGATCAAGCTTGGGTAGGGGGTGTGCAATGATGCTCTCACGGGTTGCCGAGCGGGTTTATTGGATGGCACGCTATTTAGAACGGGCTGATAATACGGCACGTCTCATCAGTGCTCACACGATGTTGCTGATGGATTTGCCAGAAACGTTAGAGTTCAACTGGTTTACGCCAGTCGTGATTTTTAATGCAGAAAAGCAATATAACGAAGGTTATGACGAAGTTAGTGAGGAAAACGTCATGCGTTTTCTGATTGCTGATCGCGATAATCCGTCTTCGCTATTAGGCTCGTTTGCCAATGTGCGTGAAAATGTACGCACTACGCTAGATTTGCTGCCAGAAGAGATTTGGGAGCAGGTCAATCAGACGTATATGCAGCTGCAAGCAGCCTTGCCTTCATTGAGCAGCCGCCACAGTCGGCAAATGGTCTTGCGCGATGTAATGGCAGCTTGCCAGCGGATTCGTGGCGTTTTAGAAAACCATCTCAGTCGTGATCATGCCTTTGATTTTATTCAGATTGGCAAGCATGTCGAACGCGCAGATATGACCAGCCGTACTTTAGAGATGACTTCTTTATTGCTAGCTGAAGATCGTAGCCATGCTTTGCGTCGTTATGAAAGTATCCTGTGGTCAAGCTTGCTCTCTGCTTTAGGTGGGCAGCAAATGTATTTACGTCACAAAAACTCACGCGTTGTTGGGCGTGATGTTTTAGAGTTCTTATGCCAAGACTTACAGTTCCCGCGCTCCTTACTTTATTCTCTAACCGGAGTTAATTTCTACTTAACGCGCTTACCAGAACCTACCAAGGTCGCTGCTATTAGTTCAAGGGTTGCTGAGCAATTCGCTAAACAAGATATTAGTGTCATTCCAGTGTATCAAATTCATTGGTTTATGGATCGCCTGCAAGCTGATCTCACCGTTTTACATAGCGAAATCGCCCATACATGGTTTTATCCAGAAACGGATCAGTCGCAATCCCAATCGCAGAGCTAATCGAGGACTTTCATGAGCATCCAAGTTGCACTTCATCATAAAACGGTCTACACCTTTGACCGGTTTGTTAATGTCTTTCCGCATGTGATTCGTCTGCGCCCCGCAGCGCATTCACGCACACCCATTCACGCTTATTCTTTGACGATTGGCGCAACTAATTATTTTATTAACTGGCAGCAGGATGTATTCGGCAATTATTTAGCGCGCTTAGTCTTTCCAGAGCGCATTAAAGAGCTGAGTATTGAAGTCAATTTAATCGCCGATATGGTGTCGATTAATCCTTTTGACTTCTTTGTGGAAGAATATGCCAGCGAATATCCCTTTGAATACAAAGACAGTTTAAAGAAAGAGCTTCAGCCTTATTTAGAAGTGACTGAATCTGGCGAGCTACTTAATGGTTGGGTGGCCTCGGTTAGCCGCGACAAGCTCACGATTAATGACTTTTTGGTTAATCTCAATCAGCGCCTGCAAAAAGATATTGGCTATAACATCCGCATGGAGCCGGGTGTCCAAAGCTGTGAAGAGACTTTGACGATTCGGCGCGGCTCTTGCCGAGATACAGCCTGGTTATTGGTACAAATCTTCCGGCATTTAGGGTTAGCAGCTCGCTTTGTTTCCGGTTATTTAGTGCAACTAACGGCTGACCAAAAATCCCTAGATGGCCCGAGTGGCCCTGAAGCGGATTTCACTGATTTACATGCTTGGACTGAAGTCTATATTCCCGGAGCAGGCTGGATTGGTCTTGACCCCACTTCAGGCTTATTCGCGAGCGAAGGTCATATTCCTTTAGCTTGCACGCCTGATCCGGCTTCGGCGGCGCCTGTTGAGGGCGCTACCGGCGTTTGCCAAGTCAGCTTTGCTTATGAGAATAGTGTCCGGCGGATCCATGAAGACCCACGGGTCACTAAACCTTATACCGACGAGCAATGGGCGCAGATTTTAGCTTTGGGTGAGCAAGTCGAAAGCGATTTACAAGCCAATGATGTGCGCATGACGATGGGCGGCGAGCCGACGTTTGTATCCGTTGACGATATGGATTCGGCGCAGTGGAATACCGCTGCTTTAGGTGAGCATAAGCGTGCTTTAGCGGGTATGTTGCTGAAGAAAATGCAAGCACAATTCGCCCCTGCTAGTGCGCTACAATACGGTCAAGGCAAATGGTATCCGGGTGAGCCGTTCCCACGTTGGGCTTTAGGATGCTTCTGGCGACCTGATGGTAAACCAGTATGGCAAGATCAACAGTGGTTGGCTGAAGACGGCAAAGATTATGGTTTAACCGAGCAAGATGCTAAGCGCTTTACTGAGGCTTTAAGTCATAATCTAGGCATTTCGAGTACTTATGTACGTGCGGGTTACGAGGACCGTTTGTATTACTTATGGAAAGAATCGAATCAGCCGCCGAACGTGGATTGGCTTACACTTAATCTGCGTGATAGCAAGCATCGCAATGATTTGGTTTTAAGCTTGCAGCGTGGTTTAGATACAGCAACTGGCTATGCTTTACCCTTAAGTTGGAGTTATGAGCAGCAGCGTTGGACGGGCACGCCGTGGTATTTCCGTCGCGAGGAGATGTATCTCATCCCCGGCAATTCACCGATGGGCTTCCGCTTACCGCTGGATTCGTTGGTTTGGACATCGGAAACCGAGCGCGATGTGGAAAATCAACCTTGTCCATTTGAAGACCGAGCGCCTTTGCCTGATTTTCATAAGGAGGCTACCAAAACCCCGAGTGCTACTGAGCCATTAAAGGAAAAAGAGCCGCTGTATGCGAGTTGGTATGATATTCCGCGCACTGCGATCTGCATAGAGGTGCGGCAGGGGCGCTTGCATGTGTTCTTACCACCGCTAAATTATCTGGAGCATTACTTAGATCTGTTGGCTCATTTAGAGCAAACCGCCGCTAAGCTCAAAATGCCGATTATGCTAGAGGGCTATGAGCCGCCGTCTGATCCGCGCTTGAAGTCCTTCAAGATTACCCCTGATCCGGGGGTGATTGAGGTAAATATTCATCCAGCGACCGATTGGGCGTCTTTGGTTGCCAATACTGAAGTGTTATATGAGCTAGCGCGTGAATCCCGTTTAGGCACTGAAAAGTTTATGCTAGATGGGCGTCATACCGGCACAGGTGGGGGCAATCACGTCACGATGGGCGCGGCTACGCCGATTGATAGCCCGTTCTTGCGGCGGCCTGATTTATTACGCAGCTTATTGACCTATTGGCAGCATCATCCGGGCTTATCTTATTTATTCTCGGGGATGTTTATTGGCCCGACTAGCCAAGCGCCACGGGTGGATGAGGCAAGGAATGAAAGCTTGTATGAGCTGGAAATTGCCTTCCAACAAATGCCAGATGGCGAAAGTAATCAGCCTTGGTTAGTCGATCGTTTGCTGCGTAATCTCTTGGTGGATATTACCGGCAATACGCATCGTTCTGAGTTCTGTATTGATAAGCTGTATTCGCCCGATTCTTTCAGTGGGCGGCAAGGCTTATTAGAGCTGCGTGCGTTTGAAATGCCACCGCATGCGCGTATGTCGATTATGCAAATGTTGCTAGTGCGGGCGCTAGTGTCACGCTTCTGGAAAGAGCCGTATAAGCAAAAGTTAGTGCGCTGGGGCACTGAACTGCATGACCGATTTATGCTGCCGTTTTATGTCGAACAAGACATGAAGGAGGTCTGCGAAGAGTTGCAGCTAGCAGGCTATAACTTCGATGCGAAATGGCTAGAGCCTTTCCAAGAGTTCCGCTTCCCAGTCTATGGGCGTGTGCAATATCGTGGCATTGAGATGGAATTGCGTGCTGCTTTAGAGCCTTGGCATATTTTGGGCGAGGAGCTGAGCAATACCGGAACTGCACGCTTTGTAGACTCCTCCATGGAGCGTTTACAGATTAAGGTGACCGGTTTAACCGATTCGCGTTATATCGTGGTGTGTAATGGGGTGGAAATTCCTTTGCGCAAAACCGATGTGCACGGTCAATATGTGACCGGGATTCGCTATCGGGCTTGGCAGCCACCGTCCGCTTTGCATCCTACCATTGGCGTTCATTCACCTTTGGTGTTTGATATCGTTGACACTTGGAATAATCGCTCGATAGGCGGCTGTGCTTATCATGTAGTGCATCCAGGTGGGCGTAGCTATGAAACCTTCCCTGTGAATGCATTTGAGGCTGAGGGACGGCGGATTTCACGTTTCCGTGCAGATATGGATATTATGCAGGATCGCCAACCGATTCCAGAGCCGAAGATGTTTAGTTCCTCGGCGACTCGTACCTTCTTGCCAGAGGGCAGTCAGCCTGGCGCTCCCGTACAGATGAAGCCCGCGAAGATGAATCCAGAGTATCCACATACCCTAGATTTGCGGCGTAGTTAACAGCCATAAAATAAAAAAGCCGGTGATTAACCGGCTTTTTTATTAAGTGCTCTTAGTTATTCGGCAAGGGTGGCATCGCACGGAACGCATTATAGAGTTGGCTCGCCCACTGCTGCCGAATCTGCAGTAAGTAAGGGTGATCGGGGCCAAAGCGATAATGACGCTCGACCACTAAGGCATCTTTCCGATACATTAAGACTTCAATCGGCGGCCCTACGCTCGCATTACTTTTCATTGTAGAGTCCATCGAAATCAACGAGCAAACTGCTGCATCATCCATTGTTGTCTTCAGATCAATAAAGCGATCCAACACCGGTTTGCCGTATTTGCTTTCACCGATTTGCAGATAAGGTGTTTCTTCAGAGGTGGTAATGTGATTGCCTTGAGGGTAAATCAAGAAAGCACGTACCCGCCCGCCTTGGATTTGACCGGCTAAAATTAAAGAAGCATCCGGCACAAAGCCTGAGCTCTCAGTGTAGCGACGAATCCGGTTGACTAATAAGTCACCCACATAGTCAGCGATGTCTCCCATGTAGTTCAAGGTATTCAGATTGGTTTTGCTATCGTCACGAATATCACGTTGAACTTGTTCAACCACGCTTTGAGTAGTGGCAAGGTTACCTGCTGTCATAATAACAACGAAGCGGTCTGGGTTGGTTTTGCAGATATTCATTTTACTGTAAGTGCTGACATGATCAATGCCCGCGTTGGTACGCGAATCAGAGGTCAAAACCAAACCTTCATTTAAAGAAATGCCAATACAATATGTCATACGGTCATCGGGAATTTGCTGTCAAGGAATGTCTACACTAGGGTAGACGAGGGGGGAGGTCAACTGGTTTCTAAACTAAATCCTATTATAAATAGCCCGCATCTGTGCAAATATTAACTAATCCTTAACAACTAGTCAGCGCAAGCCTTGCATGCTAATCTTAAACAGCGTAAGGTAACCAACCTTTTTTAGCTTTACCCAGTCCGTCTAAATCGCGCACCCACTGGCACTCCATACAGGCAGCTCCATGACAAATGATGTAACCCCTCCCGTTTCACTCCGTTTTGATGAAATGGCCTTATCCGCGCCTATTCTGAAAGCAATTATTGAAGTTGGCTATGAGACACCTTCACCTATTCAAGCCGAAAGTATCCCTTTATTACTCGAAGGCCATGACTTATTAGGTCAAGCCCAAACCGGTACAGGGAAAACGGCTGCCTTTGCTCTGCCTTTATTAAGCCGTATTGATAGCAGTGAGCATTATCCGCAATTATTAGTGTTAGCGCCGACTCGTGAGCTGGCTATTCAGGTCGCAGAAGCGATGCAAACCTATGCACGCCATCTACCCGGATTTCATGTACTGCCCATTTATGGCGGTCAAAGCATGGGGCAGCAGTTACGCCAATTAGAGCGTGGTGTGCAAGTGGTAGTGGGGACTCCGGGACGGGTACTCGATCATTTAGGGCGAGGAACTTTAGATTTAAGCCGTTTGAAAGCTGTGGTGCTGGATGAAGCTGACGAAATGTTGCGCATGGGTTTTATTGATGATGTGGATGAAATTCTCAGCCATACCCCACCCGAGCGCCAAGTGGCTTTATTCTCAGCGACCATGCCAGCGCCCATTCGTCGGATTGCTATGCGCCATCTGCATGATCCGGTCGAAGTTAAAATTGCTGCTAAAACCAGCACCGTTGAAGCAATCACACAACGCTATTGGCAAGTACGTGGTCTGCATAAATTAGACGCTTTGACTCGTATTCTCGAAGTCACTGATTTTGACGCGATGATTATCTTCGTGCGTACCAAAATCGTTACTGAAGAATTAGCCGAAAAATTAGAAGCACGTGGCTATGAAGCGGCGGCTTTAAATGGCGACTTAAACCAACAACAGCGCGAACGCACTATTGAGCGCTTAAAAGATGGCAAGTTGGACATTGTAGTAGCTACTGACGTCGCGGCACGCGGTTTAGATGTGCCACGGATTAGTCATGTGGTCAATTACGACATCCCGAATGATACCGAATCTTATGTACATCGGATTGGACGTACTGGACGGGCAGGGCGCACGGGCGAAGCGATTCTGTTCGTAGCACCACGTGAAAAGCGTATGTTGTACGCGATTGAGCAAGCAACCCGCCAACGTATCGAACCGATGCAGTTGCCAACCCGCAATGAGATTGTCGATCGGCGGATTGATCAATTTAAGCGTCAAATTAGCGAAACGATTGAATCTCAAGAATTAGACTTCTTCCGCGAACTTATGGAGTCTTTCCAGAATGAGCAAGCGCTAGATATGGAAGATGTAGCGGCTGCTTTAGCCTTTTTAGTACAAAGAGATCAGCCACTACAGCCTGAGATCGAAGATATCCCAGCTGAGAGCGAGCGTAGAGGCCCTGAGCGTTCTGATCGCGACCGTGGTGGTAGAGAGGGCGGGAGAGATAGAGACGGCGGTGGCCGAGAGCGTGGAGGGCGTGATGGTGGTGAGCGGCGTGAGCGCTTTGCTGCGACTAGCGATATGCCGATGCGTCGTTATCGGATTGAAGTCGGGCGCGAGCATGGTGTGCAGCCTAAAAATATCGTCGGCGCGATTGCGAATGAAATTGGTTTAGATAGTAATTTTATCGGCAATATTGGGATTCGTGATCATTTCACTTTACTCGATTTGCCAGAAGGCATGCCGAAAGATTCCTTCGAGCATTTAAAAGGCGTGCGTGTTTGCGGTCGCCCACTGAATATCTCGATAGATACGGGTGGTGCTCCAAGACGTTCTGATTATCCAGAACGCCGCCCTTATGGTGACAATCCGGAGCGCGGTAGTAGCAGTCGTGGACGTGGTGGTGAGCGTGAGCGCTCAGAGCGTCCGCCCGCACGTGAACGCAGTTCAAACTATGGCGAAACCACCGAAAGAGCTGAATATACCGAGCGTCCCAAGCGCGAAGCGACTTATGCGCGCGAAGAAGGCAGCAGAGAGCGTTCTGACGAGCGCCCTCCAGTACGCCGTGAGCGTAGCGAAGGTGGCCGTAGCACGAGTAATACCAGTAGTGGTGGCGCTGGGCGGCGTAATGACAGTGCGCCAAAGCCAGAATATGCACGCGATAAGGCTAGACCTGGCACCAGTAGGTCACGCGATGATAAGCCGAAAGCACGCAGTTCAAGCGCTAAAGGTAAGTCGAATGCAGCAGGCTCAGGTAATGACAAGCCTCGTCGTAAATTGAGCTTGAAGCCGTCTAGTAAAAAGTAATTTGATAAGCGAAGAAGCTGGTTTAACCAGCTTCTTCTATTTACCGATTGATCTACTTATTCAACTATGACGTCATAAACAACTTCGCCACTAGAGCCAGCTTGCAATTTGCCGGTAAAGATCCAACTTAAGCTAGTATTGCTGAGCGTTGGTGTACAAGCACTGAGTTCGCTAGGCGTCGTCAAGCAGAGTTGTGATCCAGCTACCATACCTGTGAATTCAGGCACTGCATCATGGACAACCAGTTCGTTCAAAGCACCATTCCCGGTATTCTCATAGCGAATCGTGTAGCGCAGCTTTTCTCCAGGTAGAGCTACATCGCCTTTGATATTGCGTGTTACATTCCAGACTGATTTAGTTAAAGCCAATTTGCCTTTGCCGTCATTAGTATCTATCGACTTATCCAAGATATCGGTAATATCAGTATGCACTTGCAAGTTAGCTGCCGTAATCAAGCTACCATCGCCGAAGATAAAATGGCTTTGGATTTCAGCACTATGGCTTGCACCACCGCTAGCATTTGCAGGTGCTAAAACTTTAGTTAATAAGCAAATCTTCTCGCCTGCACTGACCGCTAAACTGCTGTTCAAGGCTTGAGCACCTCCATCGAGTTGCCCGTCGCAATTTGAGTCTTGATAAAGCGCAACCCCCCAAGACAAATTCGTCGGTGTAGCTATCTCTTGTTTGACACTGAAATTCACATAACCGGCTGCTTGAGTTTGGAAGATATGCTGATGCACCACGCTTGTACCCGGATTAGTGGTTTGCTGGTTATCGAGTGTGAAACTGGGTAGCTTGACATCGCCAAAATTCTTATCAGTGATCATTGCACTGACTACGAAGCTGTCTAGGACATTTTCGGTTGATGAAAGATAGCCATTAGGATCGCGCGCGGTATTAATATCGCAAACTGGCGAGGTAGCTGCATTAGCGGCTTCGTATAAACGATAAGTACCAGCAGGCACATTATTGAATTTATAGTTGCCTGCCGCATCGGTCTGCACACTCTCACAGATATTCGTGCCAGTATTGAGTAAAACCACTGGAATATTTGCTAAGCCCGGCTCACTCGCATCGCTCACGCCATTAACATTTTTATCTTGATAAACTCGCCCGCTAACAGGATAGCCAAGACTCAAATCAAATTGATAATCCTCCACTTCACCATCGGCAGCGATTTCGGTGCTTCTTGCGAGTGTGGTGGTTTTAAAGTCTGGGTCAGTGGTGACCCGTAAGCGCACAAAAATACTGGAACTAGTTGGCGGTGTGATACCGGTCCATTGCAGTACGACAGTTTGATTCGAGCTATTCGCGGGTAGATTGCCTTGCGTTGCATCATCGGCTGGATTGTTATTTAACACCACTACAGAGCGCTCACTACTCTCGTCAAATACCTGATTATTATTAAAATCAATCCAAGCCAATAATTGCGCGGCTTTATCGCTCGGGTTAGAAGCTTTGACGGTCAAGCAATAGCTGTTAGCAGTCATTTGCACACTGCCAGATTGGCCATTTGCTAATAAGCCGGTACATTTTCGGCCTACTTCCCAAGCAGGGAAGTCAGCTAGGGTCGTTTCATCATTGCCATCAGCGCTGGCATCAGCAGAATGTGCACTAGTCGTTTCTGTATCAGGAGCCACTACCCCTAGTTTAGGGGCGGCTACACCGTGTTGAATATGCCCAGCGACGCCGAAACTGGCAGGTGCATCGCCATAGTCATAAATCGGGCTTAAGCCAATATCGACGGTGTAGTTAGAAAAGTCATCGCCCGTACTATCCGTAATGCCTGCGCTATTGTCCCCAATCGGCTCATTCCCTTTCGGTACTTGTCCAGGTAAAGGCGGGGTAGCAGATAAGTTCATGAGATTAGAACGCACTCCAACCACAGAGGGCGTATTCGTTTTATAGCCATCTTGATTGTTGATTTCATTCACATCATTGGTGGCTGGCGCAGTCGTGAGATCCATATCCCAGCCTGCTAATTTGCCGCCTGTTTGAAATTCACTGGCTGGAATTTCTACATAGTAGTCGCCAGAAGCCAGTAGATTGAATAAATACCGTCCTGGTTTTTGTAAGCCCGTAGTGGTACTGGCGACTAAGCTACCATCTGCTTGATGCAAGTTAACGATCACACCGGCAGGGGCTGGTTTATCAATGCCTGCATCAAATTTTTGATTATGATTGTTATCACTAAAAACGTAATCGCCCAAAGAATAATTAGCAATATAGACCGTTTCGCTGTTAGAGCGCAGGAATTGGCTAGCAGGCAATGAAGGCGTATCAAACGCAAAACGGTTGGTGTAACGGTTCCCCGGATTATTGCTATTCGCCTGTAGAGTCATGCTGGCTTTCATGCCCTGACGTGGATGGCCATCTTTCTCTAAGGCATAGTTGGCAATGAATTTTAAAGCGCTTACGTTGGCAAAGCTGCTGGGGCAACCTGCACTGCCAAAATTAGCCTCCAAACACCAATTGGAGGTATTTTGATCTGGGTTGGAGTTAATTGAACTAGGTGCATCGTTGGTGTAATACCAAGTGCCCATACTGGCTTCAGTGCCACCAGGTACTGAGCCATCCATCCAGGTAATGGTAGGTGCTTGGGTTAAGCTCAGTGTACCCACAAAGTTGGAAGCAGGGCTACGTTCAGAGTTAGTCGCGCTAGCATCACCATTGTAGGGTAGAACATCGATCACGGTCGGTGCGGCAATACTAAAAGACTCAGCAAAGTTCGCCCAACTCAGGGTATAAATTTGGGTATCGTTTTGATTGTCTAAACTGATATCCACCTTTTTGGAAAGTTGGATGCTACCGATTTGTTCTAAAGTGATGGTGTGCGTATCGCTGCGTTGTGATAAAGCAGAAATCAGCGTGTCACCTTTGATTTCAAAATAGGCAATCACACTGGTATTGTTTTTGGCTAAGGGATCGCTATCCGTACAAATAATTCGCGGTGGGATGGCTACATCTGCAGTGACCGTGCCTAAATTCCAAGTTAGGCGGGTATAGCCCGGTTTAGCAAGGCCGTTGCGATCGGTATTGAATTCTACTAAGTCAGCGGGCGTGCCAATCACAGCTCCGCTAGCATCGGTGTAAGTCGTAGTGCAGCTCTGGTTATAACTGACCTCTGCAGGCAGCTCAGCGATAATTTTGACGTTGTTTTCTTGAGGTGGGCTGCTTAATAAGCTTTGAATCGCTGTGTTCACCTTCCACACCACCTGATTGCCCGCCAAGGTACTGGCGGTATTGCCTGGTGTAGCTAAAGGTACGAGCGTTTCTGAATCTAAACGCGTGCTGGTGCGTGCTAAAGTGACCCGGTCGCCATCCACATGCCCGCTTTCGGGTGAAGGTTGATAGGGGCGTGTATTGTCTGGCGTCCATTTGCCGCTCCAATATTCATCGGCGCGTACACTGCCTAAAATAGCCATGACCGTACCCATCGGAATGAGTTCACCCGCATGCGGGCCTTGATAAAAATTATTACGTGCGGCTAAGGGAGTTACAAAACGAATATATTGGGCGCTGGATAGCTTGACGCTATCTTGTACACTATCTTTGAGGCGTACTCTGACCATATTGACATCATCAATACCCGCGCCAACCTGATTTGGATTGGTATACCAAGTGGCTGCACTGTTATCACAACGGGCTAAGCCTTGGGCATTCCAGACACCTTCATAGCGTCCCGTCTGATTATTATAATCAGCAGTACCATCTGCATTCTTATCAATCGGATCATCACCTGTGAAGTTGACATGAGCGTATTCAACGATGTAATTGTCAGCATTAAACCCGCTACCCGCATACGTTCCCACATAGGCATAAGTGCCTGCAGTTGCCCCAAAAGCACTACGATCGACTAATTTCAACGTACTGTTATCAAACGTGGTACAGGCTTGAGGGTGCGAGAGATCGTTGGAGCCATTATTGCCATAATGCAAAACGCTAGCGAAAGCCTTGCCGGGGGGTAATAGTCCTTGACCTGAATGGGAGTCATTAGGAGCAAAGTAAGAATAACCCGTACCTGCATCATTATCTTGTGGGAAGGCGTAATGTGCCCATGAGCCTTGAGTGGTCAGATAATAATTGTAAGGCTGTGCAATATTATTACTGACCGTACCATCAGGCATCGGATTGCCATTAAAACCCGGTTCGCCAAGCCCATTGTAGTTGCTAGAGCCAGAAACACCTTCGGGATTAAAATCACCTAAGATATTTTTGATATAGATGCTACCAGTCCCATCCATCACGCCATCTGCATTATCAATAACCCGCATCGGAATGAAAAAGCGTGCGAGCATGTCCATATAATAATAAGGGCCAGCCGAGAGGTCAGTACCGCCAATGGTTTGTGTCGGATAGCGTGAGCCGGATAAATCCGTATTCGTAATGGAGAGGTTATAGGGCGAAGCAGGATTAGTTGGATTGCTCCGCGTAAAACTACAATTCCCCGAATCAACAACTTTGCGTTCTAAAGGATAACTACTAAGATCATTTGCACCATAACTCTCCCGCCCCCAAAGGTTATCTCCCCAGCCAATCGTATTGTAGAAACAATCGACCATGTGATATTCGAAACCAGAGTTGGTGTAGTCGGCACCATTAACGGTTGCTTTAGTGGCAGAGACATTAAAACTATACGTAAAAGGCTGCTTAATCGCTTCCGTGCCGGATTTTTGCGGGGAGGCCAGCCGCATATTGATCCAAGTGTAATAGCCTTTTTCTAGGCCTTGGCCGACATCACGATCACCATACAGATAATAACCACGGAAGCCGCTACTGCTTAAGTCCATCATGGGGCGCGCTGAAATTTCAATCGGCCCTACGGTGGGCAGGACGTCGGTAATCGCATTCGGATTGCCTGCATCGTCATTCGAATAAAGGCGCTGGCTGCTAGTGAAATTCGAGCCATTCCACGATTTACCGGAGATTTTTGCAAAGGTTGAGAAGGATATTTGCCCGCCATCGGCTAGCTCACCCAAATTACAGGTTAGCTTAATGTCGCCATTGGCTTCGGTAGTAATCGCAGAGGCTGGAGTAGAGCCACCACCACCTGCAGGTAAGCAGCGAGCAGGGATGCGTGCAAATGAAAGCTGAGCATTAACACTAGGATGGAGGATTTGTTCTAAAACAACGTTTTTAGGATTGGTTTGCCCAGGTGTGTAGTTATTGGCGGTAATTGACCAGTTAAAGATAACACTGTCTTGAGTACGTACTTGATTATTCGCCTCTCCACAGTCACCTCCCGCAGCGGCTTTCGCAGTCGCACTACTGCAGCTACCATCTTCATTGAAAGGGGCTGTGCCATCTTGAATACCAGGACCAAATAAACCAAGGCTAAGATCTGGCAGGGCATAAGCATAAGTACTACTTAGGCTCAGCACCAACAGGATTAACTTAAAAAGTAGTTTCTTGATGCTAAATGAAGAGAGACAAGCCTGTATCTGTTTAGACAGGATAACAGTCATAAGTATTACGCCTTATAGTTTGTTATTATATTTAGCTGGTTAATTAAATAGACCCTGCTTACGGATAAGTAAGCATGGTAACAATGAGTTGTTAAGCTTAATTAATAGATCTTAAACAAACACTGAATGTTTTGCCTATTTATTCAACAATCACCTCATAGCTGCCCTCACCTTGCGAACCAGCCTTGAGCTTGCCTGTGAAAATCCACTGCAAACCTGTACCATTCACTTGCGGTGTACAGGCTGATAACTCAGGTAGGATCGTGCCACAAGCAGCCATTGAAGCGGGTACTAGTTGGGTAAACTCAGGTACCGAGTCTTGAATCACTAACTCATCCAATAAGCCATTCCCGATGTTTTCATAGTGAATGGTGTAACGTAAAGTCTCACCCGGTAGTGCTACACTGCCATCGATATTCCGGGTCACATTCCACACCGATTTCTCTAAGGACAGTTTACCCTCACCCGTGCTCGGTTTGGTCGGTTCTTCAGGATTACTCCCTGCGGAGGTTTGCGTCCGATCCGTATGCGTTTGGATGTTACTCGCTGGAATTAAGCTCGCATCCCCATACTGGAAGTCACTGCTCACGGTGAGTACATGCAAAGCTCCAGTTGGAGCATTGGCAGGTGCCGCTACTTTAGTCAGAATACAGAGTTTATCCCCTGCATTTACTGCTAAAGGTGCGGTTATCGGTGTATCGCCTTGGCCTAATTTCGCGTCACAGTTGGCATCTAAAAACAGGGTTGCTCCCCACGTCAAATCGGCTGGGTCAGCTTGTTGATTATCGATATTAAATAGCACATTACCATCCGCATAGGCTTGGAACACATGCGGATAAGTCACTGTGCTATTAGGCAGGATGGCTTTACTGTTATCCAAGCTGAAGCTCGGCGTGCGTACATCACCAAAGTCAGCATCATTCACCGCAGTCGTACTGAGTGTAATCGCTAAATTATTGGAGGTGCTCGATACGTAACCATTCGGATCCTTAGCCGTTGGTGGGCAGGTTGTTGGTGTTGGCACTTTCGCACCGAAGGCTTCATACACCTGATAATCACCTGCTACCAAATCAGCGAACTCATAGCCGCCCTGCGCATTGGTACGTGTTGATTGGCAAGTATTCGTCGTGGTATCCAAGAGCACAATCGTGACATCTTTAATGCCTGTTTCAGTGTTATCCACGCCATCGACATTGACATCATTAAACACCCGCCCAGCAATAGACAGTGGAGTTCCATTCGCGGCGATAGTGATAGCATAGTCTTCCACCTCACCATCATTCGCAGCGACCGTTGCGTTCAGATTGCTTTGAGTTGACCAGCGGAAGCGCGCGTAGGTGTTGCCGACTTTAGCCGTCGCAGGTGGTGTGACATTGAAGGTCAGCACACCTGCAGTCGCATCCATATCGACCCCAGCATTATCGGCAACATTTTTAGCAATCTGCTCGCCTTTGTCCGCAAAGTCACCATCGCCATTCCAGTCTATCCATGCTTGCAGCTGAGCACCTACGCCTACCACATTCACTGACACTGCTACTAGCTGGCTTGGATTAAACTCTGCCGGTAACGTGACGCCATCTTCGTCGTCAGTACCTGCTGTATCATCGCCATCGGCTGCGGCATTCGCTTGCGGAGCAGCATCTATATCCGGTGCTATTGTACCTAATTGAATGTCTTCAAGAATCGTATGCGCTGGCGAGCCGTAGCTGGCTGGTGCATCACCATAGTCTTTCAAGCAACTGGCTACATAAGGTACATTGCGATAAGTCGAATAATCTGCTGTATAAACGTGTACATAGGCCACACCATCACTAGGATAAGTAAAGTTCAGTACTAAGCCACTGAGGTTGCGCTCACCTGGTGGTGTAACCGTTGTATTGGTCGAAGTACTAGCAGCACTTGGATAACGTGTTAACACGTTACCGGCGGTATCAGTAATCAAAAATACTTTATGTTCTAAGGCACCGCCATCCTGAATGATCGCTGTTCCAGCACTGCCTGAATTGCCTTCTAAACGTGTGATAGTCATCCATGCTTCATTCTGGCCTGTTGAGCTATCAGTCATATCTAACTCTGCCAAAGTAGTATTAACAGCTACCCCTAAGCTAGTGTTTGTAGGTGTACTGGAGCCTAGCCAGATTGGGTTGCCTGCTGAATTCCAGTCATAGCTACCGGTCACTAAGCTATAAGGTGGGTTGAGTTCTCCGCCACCTGTTCCTAGTGGCGTATGGGTATCTGCCCAACCATAGGCGTTCATAGTACAAACTGCATTGGGTAGTTCTGGCTCAAATTGGGCGATGATCGTCAACGCATAGTCTTCGACCTCACCGTTAGCGGCGAGTGCAGTGGATGTCAAACCGGCGATAGTCGACCAGCGTAAACGTGCAAAAGTAGGCGTAGTGACAGCATTGTTAGGCACTGTCACATTAAACGCAAGCGTACCCGCAACTGGATTCGTATCGCTCGTGCTATTGTCTTGCACATCGGTGGCGACTTGTTCACCCGCATCCGTAAAATCACCATCGCCATTCCAGTCAAACCACGCTTGGAGATAACCACCTACTCCCGTCACAGTCGTGCTAATTGTTGCGGTTTGACCTTGGCTGAAACTTGGCAGGGTCGAACTATTTTCATCATCCACACCATTGGCATCGTCGCCGTCTGCTGTAGGTGTGGGTTGACTATTAAGCTCAGTGTCCAAAATATTGGAGCCTAAATAAGTCGTTAGATCATAGCCTGCAGTCGCCATCGTTAGGCCAGCTAAGGCGGTGGTACTCGTAGGCCTAGACGAGCCACTAAAATCACGGGCTAGATAGTGACTAGGCGAGCCAAAAGTTGCTGGAGCATCGCTGTAGTCGAAAGGTAAGACCACCGCCAGCGCAGCTGAGCTTCTACCCGCGCCGCGTATTGTGAGGGTGGTATCTGTAGTCTCTTCACTTGAGAAAACCAGTACGCTCGGTGCTGTCGTGGTCGTGTCACTGGCGACTACTGTTTTGCCATCACTAGAGAAAGTAGCATTAATCGAGCCACGACCTTCTAAGATTTCCCAAGGTAAACCTGAGGTAGTCGCTGTGAATGCTTCTCTCGGTCCATCAATACGCTCCGATTCAGCCGTAGCAATATGTGGTGGAACTGGTACACCGTTGATCGTGACGCTAAAGGTAGTCTTAAATTGAGGATCAGTGCTTAGGCCGGGTATATAAAGGTAATTAGCTAAACCCACTCGATCAGCCGCTCCACCCGCAATGGCGTATTCGTCTTTTAAACTTGCAGCAGGTGTGCCTGTCGTGCCCACCACATTAATACTGACGGGTGTGATTCTATCGGTAATCTCGGTGATTTGTGCAGTGACTACCGTGCCGTTAGCCAGTGTCCAACTCTTATTAACCGTATCGCCGACGTTGAATTCAGTTGTAGTACCACAACTCCAGTCTAACCAGAACAACTCGTCCTTATATAGACCTGTACCTGCAATAGCATAACCACCATTCCCGTTACTGGCTGGGCAATTATGTACAACTGGTGAAGCTAGCGTAATCGGATAATCTTCCACCTCACCATCCGGTGCGCCACCTGTAGGACCTAAACCTGCTTGAGAGGACCAACGTACCCGTAAGTAACTAGCACCTGCGCTATAAGAAGCGGGCGGTGTCACCATAAAGGCGATGGCTGCATGAGTACCGGTAGGCTCTTTCTCCGTATCTAAGGGGCCATTTTGTATCAGGTCGGTGGCAATTTGCTCGCCAGCATCATTAAAGTCACCATCACGATTCCAGTCGATCCATGCTTGTAAGTAGCCAGCCCCCGGATTCGAACCAGCGGTTTCCGGTGCGCTCTTAATCATTATCGTACCGCCGGAAAACGGTGTATAGAACAGCGCAGACTCTTCATCGTTGGTGCCGGTTGTATTATCACCCGTGCCATCTTGTGGCGTACCTGTGCCGGTTTCAACATCAGGAGCAACAGCACCTAAATGCGTGCCAGTGACAATCGTATGCCAAGCATCACCGTAAGTGGTAGGCGCATCACCATAGTCATAAGCTTGATTTGACACTATCGCAACCGCTGAGAACTCGGACGTGCCTGTTCCAGTTACGGTAGTAGTTGCTGTGAGTTTATCACTCAACACAACCCCAGAAGGCAAGGCAAAAGTCCATTGGAAGGGACTCATACCCACGGCGCTATTAGCATCTGTATCGGTTAAGGTCGCACAGTCAATAGAGGTAGTAACAACATCTTCACCTGTGCCTTCGATAAAGCTAGCAAGATAACGTTCACCCTCACCGTAGTCTTGAGTCTTGGTGAAGGTATTAGCGCCTGTGGCTACACCTGATGTAGAGGTAGGCGAAACATCCGCTTCAAATAACTCAATTGTTGAACCTGCTGGTGCACAACCAGAGATAGTTAGATTGCCACCATTTAAGGACGCTTGTTTAAATAGTGGGAAATTTAATCGATTATTCCCCCCCGTATCCGCATCGTTTGCATCATTTAGGGTGATTTCATCGCCAGAAGAAGTCGTATTTGCAGAGAGATCAATGCCCAGCTGACCATTGTCATAAAGCGAGTTTTGGCGAATCACCACATTGATTTTTCCACTCAATACCACAATGCCATCGTGAGTGTTTTTGTAAATGGTATTGTTCTCAATCAGTGCACCATTTCCATGACGTACTCCAATACCGCCTTGTTGTAAGGCTGAACCGGTTGCTCCATTGCCTGTGACGATGTTGTTACGAATCGTAATGTTACTAATCGCGAAAGAAGGAATAAAATCAATACCAAAGGCGGCGTTGTTGATCATTTCATTGTTTTCAACGAGGATATTAGAACCGCCTGCTATCCCAAGGCCATCGGCAAAGAAATTATCTACACCGTTATTACGTAAGGTCGAGTTTTGGATAGTCAGTCCGGTGACCGCAGCATCATTAGTCATGATGCCCGCGTCGCCATTGCCTACGGCTGTCAATCCATCAATTAAACTGCCATTGAGGTTGGCACCTACAATCAATGCACCTGCCCCTATATAGCTACCAGTGCTTGGGTCATCGGCACGAACTGTACCGAGCGACAATAGTTTAAATTGAGCGCCATTGACACCAATGACCCTGTCACCGACGAGGCCTTGGTAGTCAATAATAACTTCAGGGCCGCGACTGATAAGGGCAACCGCAGGGTTAGTATCGCCCGTATAAGCAGTTTGAGTGCGCCCATCAATTGCGGTTTGAGCACCTGTCACCTCAGGTAGGGCAGTGGTTTGACGGATAATAAAGGCAGTGCCATTACTACCCGTTAGATTATCAGTGAGATAGCCAGCATCTGTGGTGGGAATATGGAAAATGCTGTGTTCCCAGCCTGCATCTTTAGTGACTCCTCCAATATCCTCTTGATCTAAGCCTGTATTACCCAATAGGTTTGCATTGAGAATGAATTGGCGTAACGAGCCTTGACCAAATTCATTGGTATTCACAATCGTGTCAAAGTTATAGCCAAAGTCGACACCAGTCACATCCGTAGCGGCAACCGTGACAGGCTGTAAAGACTGCACATGCCCACCGCCAGACAGCTTGAGGGTCGTGCTATCTAAAGTCTCTGTGCCGGTATTCGCCAAACCATCCACTAGAGAAGGTGTGCGACCGCCAACTTCATTGATCACAGGAGTTGTGCCATCAGTACGGAAGGTTTGTATGGCTAACTCAGCACCCGTAGAGCCAGCGCGTGTAGAGTTTACTGTGTCACTCACAACCCGCACAAAATAGTCGCCTGCGGCTGTACTTGGGAAGCTATACGCGCCATCGTTTGTACCATCATTCGCGGTGGTTGTAGTGCCAACCAGTGTTCCCGTGCTGTTATACAGTTCTACCGTTACACCATTCACGCCAGCACCAGATGAGGTGCTTAAGCTGCGGCCAGCGCCACCGCCGTAATTCATATCCTCAAAGACACGTCCGCTGAGGTTGTTGCCACTGGAAATAGTCAGTTTATAATCTTCGACCTCACCATCCAGTGCTATTCCGCTCGGTGTTAAACCGGCTACTGTCGACCAACGGAAGCGAGCGAAAGTATCACCACCCGTTAAGCCTGTGGGGACATTGACCACAAAGCTGATCGCATTAGCGGCTGGATTCGTATCCAAACTATCACCATCTATCAGGTCAGTCGCAACTTGCTCGCCCGCATCGTCAAAATCGCCATCTTTATTCCAGTCAATCCACGCCTGCAGCTTTCCATTCGTGCCTGCAACAGCGGCACTCACCGTGATACTAGAGCCAAGGCCGATACCAGAACCAGAGGTAGAACCAGATCCAGAAGAACCAGATCCAGAGCTAGCAAGAGAAATGATCGTAGCAGGGAGGGTGATTCCTTCTTCGTCATCACTACCAGCGACATCATCGCCTGTGGCGGTGGCATTCGGCTGTGCTGCGCTTTCGGCATCTGGTAAGGCAGAACCTAAGTAAGTCCCTGTAGTAATCCCGTGACCGGCTGAACCATAAGTAGCAGGTGCATCACTATAATCATAAGTTTGGTTTGAAAGTGCCGCAATCGCCGAGAATTCAGAAGTACCTATGCCACTAACAGTTGCTGTTGCCGTGATTTTGTCGGTACTCACTAAGCTACTAGGCAAGGCCATTGTCCATTGGAACTCAGACATACCGGCAGCACTGTTGCCATCTGCAGCGGTAAGTGTGGCACAACTGAAGGTTACCGCGTCTTCACCGGTACCCTCAGTATAAGTTGCCAAGTAAGACTCACCTTCGCCATAGTCTTGAGTCAGAGTCGTTTTGTTAGCACCAGCTGCTTGGCCAGAAGTTGAGCTTGGTGACACGTCAGCTTCAAATAATTCGATTTTTGAGCCTGCGGGTGCACAACCACTCACTATCAAGTTAGTACCTGAGATTTGGGCCTTATTAAAAATGGGGAAGTTTAATGTGCTATTGGCGCCTGTGTCTGAGTCATTCGCATCATCTAAGCTCACTTTGTCTAAGCCAAGATCAATACCAAGTACAGCATTCGCATACAAACTATTACGGCTGATCCTTACATTCGTGGTACTGGTTCCGCTGAGCCCAATACCATTATCGCCATTGTAGGCAATCTTGTTAGCACCTGCGCTGGTACCGTCGCCAATACTGATATTGCTGGCACCTGCTTGTACTAAGACGCCTTGACCTGTATTGGCAATCCCACTCGTGCCAGCACTATTCAAGCCAATTAAGTTGCCCACGACTTGCACTGTTTGCGCGGCAGTACCACTAATCAAAATGCCATTACGCGAGTTACCTGAAATAGTGTTAGGACTGCCAGATGTACTGCCGATAGTGGCATTAGGGGTGCTATCAACAATAACCCCATCCAAGGTATTAGCGAGTGCAGCCGTACCGCTGAGATTGGTACCGACTTTATTGTCATAAATCGCTGAACCCGTCGCATCACCATTGATCAGACGGATACCAGCCATATCATTACCAGAGACTAAGTTGCCATTGATAGTTAGACCCGCCGCTGCAACATTAATGTCAATACCATACTGGAGATTGCCTTTATCGCTCGTACCGCTGGCATTGGTACCAATTCGATTATTCACAATTGTGGTAGTTGGGCTGCTGACTACATGCACACCCCGCGTCTTGTTAGCTGAAATGGTGTTATTGCGTACAGTCACGCCCGTATTGTTTTTAGTTTCAACCCCAGCTTGCGTATTACCCGCTGCGGTTTCGCCATCTTTCAAAATACCGATGTAGTTATTTTCAACTAAGGTATTAGTAGTAGCAGTTGCAGGGAGTACGCGCTCGGTGAATACCCCAATTACTTTGTTATACACAATCAGGTTGGCATCAGTCGCAGCACTACCACCGACGACCACATCATTCGAGTTTTGGACGTAAGCGCCGTGAAGGGTATTACCTTTATCTAGCGTACCTGATACGTCAGTCCCCAAATAGTTATCAGCAATCTTGGTGCCCGTGCTGGTGGAGTTTCGAATACCGCTGTAGCTATTGTTACCAATGATATTACGCCCCGAGGCTGCACCATTCCCAATCAAGGCATTGCTAGTATCAGCTAAGAAAATACCATTATTGGCATTGCCAATTGCTTTCACGCCATCACTGCCAAAACCAATATAGTTGCCATAGATGTTGAGACGATTCGTGCCAAAGCGCGTGTTGATGCCGTCTTGTTGGTTGCCAGAGATAATATTGCGCTCTGCAGCCGTAGTGCCGCCAATCACAATATCGGTGGCGGACTGCGTGAAAATGCCATAGCCGGTATTGAGCAGAGCGGTCATACCATCGGGTGTCGTACCAATGCGGTTATTGGTAATGGTTAACAAACTAGCATTGAGTGCTTTAATGCCTTTACTGGTATTCGTGGTATTAGCAACCCCTTTGTCATTACCTGAAATCACGTTATCGGTGATGGTAATGGTCTTAGAGCCAGTCGCTAAGGCTGCACCAGTCAGCATGATGCCTGCGTAATCAGCAACCTCTTGGTTGTTCGATAAAGCAGCTGTACCAGCAGCGGTTGTGCCAATATAGTTATTCTGAATTAAGGCAGTGTTGACAGCATACAGACGTACCCCATCTTTGCCATTGCCAGAAATGATATTGCGATCAGCCGTTGACGTGCCGCCCACTGTAAGATTAGCACCACCATTGTCATACAAGCCGTAGAAAGTGTTTTTCATCAAGGTAGAGCCATCAGCTCTTAAACCGAGGTTATTACATTGTACGGTTAAGTTAGTGCCCGTTGCCGTCGCATAAATGCCGGATTCGGTGTAGTTACCAATAGACAAACCACGAATCAGCGTGTGATCTGCACTGACAGTCAAGCCTTGCATATTCGCGCCCGCACCAGTGCCGTCTAATTGCACGGCCAGAGTACGAGCACTGGCAGCACAACTAGTACCAGCTTGTGTGCTTGCGTCCACCGCCGTATAGCTGTCTGTGATCGCAGCTAAAGCGCTAGTAGGAGCAATAGTGAAAGGTGCAGTACCTGGAATCTGGAAGATTGAAGTTTCATAGCCTGCGGTTAAACCGCTTTGGGCTAAGCCGGTATTTTGCAGCAAATTGCTATTGAGAATGAATTGGCGCAGAGAACCTTGACCACTGTCATTGGTATTAACAATGGTGTCAAAGTTAAAGCCAAAATTGATACCGCTAGCGCCACCACTGCTAAGTGTAACTGCTTGTAGTGATTGCACATGCGCACCACTGGCTAGTTTAAAGGTGCTGGTATTCAGCGTATCGGTACCGCTATTCACTGTGCTATCCGCAAGGCTAGGTGTACGCCCACCAATCTCATTGGTCACAGCAGTCGTGGCATCAGTACGATAAGTTTGAACTGCTAATTCGGCACCTGTGCTACCTGTACGTGTGGAGTTCACCGTATCACTCACGACCCGCACATAATAAGTACCAGCTGCAGCCGCGTTAAAGTTATAGCTACCATCAGCTGCGGTGGTAGCCGTAGTGACTAGCGCACCTGCACTGTTGTAAAGTTCAACCTTCGCGCCACTCACTCCAACACCTGAGGAAGTCGCTTGGCTACGACCTGCGCCACCCCCATAATTAACATCTTCAAAGACTACCCCAGATAAACCGATATTAGCGCTAACAGTCAGCGCATAATCCTCTATCTCGCCATTCATAGCGAGTGCAGTCGAGTTTAACCCTGAAGTGGTTGACCAGCGGAAGCGAGCAAAAGTTTGTGTGGTGACTGCAGTAGCCGGTACGGTGGTATTAAAGGCAATCGTGCCTGCTATAGGATTGGTATCACCTGTGCCATTGTCTTGTAAATTGGTCGCGACTTGCTCGCTAGGATCTACGAAATCACCATCGCCGTTCCAATCAATCCAGCCTTGTAGGGAGCCGCCAGTGCCCGTCACTGTTGCACTAATAGTGGCAGTTTGCCCGTGGCTTAAGGTAGGTAAGGTAACACCATTATCCGCATCACCTGTTGCGGTAGCATTGACTAATGCGTCTTGTTCAGTGCTCACTCCCGCACCTAAGTAAACGTTGGGTGTCGTTGTCATTTGATGCTGTGGGCCGTTGGAAGCGCCTAAGGTTGCATAATCACCTGCGGCAGGGCCAGCGCCTGCGGTATCAGGTGCATCCCCAAAGTCACAGTCTAAATTAGCACCTAATACATAAGCGACAAAATCAGTAATGATGATTCCGCTGGTGGTGAGCGATAGTTGTGAAACAAGATTGCTGCCTTGCCCCACTAAAACACCATGTTCTCGGCTAGTTCCGATAGGGTTTTGTTTTAAAATAGTGCCTGAAGCTGCAATATAAGCCAGCGTAGTTGCGCCGCTAGCGAGTGGTTGCATCACGAAATCGCTGACTTTAGCACCCCCACTGATACTAAAAGTCACCGTAGGATTAGAGGCCTCATTAACACTGTAGCCGATGTCGTTGATATAAAGGACAAGCTCTCTAGCAGGTACAGCAGGAGAAAAGTTTAGCGTTAATGTGACATCACCCGCCTTATCCCAACGATTGGCTCCTTTCAGAGGGCGATTAAAATTAGCTAAATCACGGAACAGTAGATTGGTAGCCGTAGCACTCCAATTGTTGGTGGTATTGACAGTCACCGTGCTAGCAGTGCCTGGCCAAGCAAAAGTTGAACCATTAGCAGCTCCTTGTGTACTAACCGTGCAAGCACTATCAGTCGCTGCACTAGCAGCGCTAATGGTCAAAGCATAATCTTCCACCTCTCCATCACTAGCAGCCGATGTAGAGTCTAAATTGCTGGTTGTTGACCAACGAAAGCGTGCATAAGTGGCTGAGCCTGTGGCATACGTCGGTACACTGACGGCGAAGCTAATCGTGCCAGTGAGAGTGCTTAAGTCGCCCGTGCCATTGTCTTGCAAATTAGGCGCGACTTGTTCATTAACCTCAAACGTGCCATTACCATTCCAGTCAATCCAGCCTTGTAGGTAGCCGCCAGCCCCTGTAACTGTTGCTGTGATGGTTGCGTTTTGACCTTTAGTTAGCGTCGGAATGCTAACGCCCCCCTCATCATCAGTACCCGTAACGTCATCGCCTGTACCATTGAGGGGAGTTGAAGCGGCTGATTCAGCATCAGGGGCTGTGCCTAAACGGACACCAGCCACAATCGTATGATTGGGCGTACCGTAAGTCGCAGGCGCATCACTGTAGTCGTTAAGCGCGGCCGTAATGGTTAAAGCATAGTCTTCAACCTCTCCATTAGCAGCAAGTGCCGTGGAGCTTAAGCCCGAAGTTGTTGACCAACGCAAGCGCGCATAAGTAGCTGTTGTCGCAGCATTCGAAGGTACACTGACATTAAACGCAACTGTACCCGCAACAGTGTTCGTATCACCTGCGCCATTGTCTTGTAAATTGGTCGCCACTTGTTCGCCTGCATCAGCGAAATCGCCATCGCTATTCCAATCAAACCATGCTTGTAAATAGCCTGTACCGACTACTTTAATGCTAATGCTCGTTGTTTGGCCTTGGCTTAAACCCGGTAGCGTCGTGCCATCCTCATCATTCGTGCCAGTGGCATTATCACCAGTACCATTTAAAGGTGTGGTTTGAGTGCTTTCCGAGTCAATTATAGTGCCGAGAATTTGGGTGGTATTTAAAGTAGCTGTTGCCATTGTTAAACCGCTTAGTGCAGTCAAGGTATTAGGCTGTGAACCACCGGTAAAGATACGTTGTACATAGTGAGAGGGCAGGCCATAACTGGTGGGCGCATCGCTATAATCGAAGGGAATAATCGTGCCAAAAGCTGCCGCACTAGTACCACCTGAACCTAATACCACACTCAGGTTTTGTGCGTTAGAGCTAGCGGCAATTAATAAGCTGCCCATGCTTCCTGATGTATCACTGGTGGTAATGGTTTTACCATCGGCGGAAAATTGCGCAGAAATAGTGCCAGAACCTTCGATAGGCTGCCATTTATCCCCATCAGTGGTAGCTTTAAACGACTCATTGGCATTGTCGAGATCTTCGGCCTCAGCCATCACAAAACCGGGAGAGATGGTAGTGCCATTGAGTGTAGTGGTGAAGTTGATATTAAACGTAGGATCAGGTGAGGAGGTTTGATTTTCCAGTGTATTTTTCAAACCAACTGGGTTAACACCACTGTATAGATTATCCAGTAAATCACCTGACCAACTGCCTGAGTTATACGGCGACATAGCGTCGGTAATACTTGTAATCACCCCAGTGACTACAGCACCATTGGGAAGTGTCCATGTCTTAGTGACAGTATCGCCGGGATTAAACTGGGTTCTAGCACCGCATGACCAATCAAACCAGAAGATATCATTTTTATACAAGCCCGCTCCGCTAGTCGCATAACCACCCGTGCCGCCTGAACTTGGACAGGTATAAGCACTTTGCGCAACTAAAGTAACTGGGTAATCTTCAACTTCACCATCACTGGTATTACCAGTAGGTGTTAAGTTATTGGTAGTCGACCAACGGAAACGCGCATAACTAGTCCCTGAGGAATAACCGGCGGGCGCTGTCACGCGAAAGCTAATTTCACCGGAAGCGTTACTAATATCTAAAGCACCGCCATCTTGTAGGTTAGCAGCAACTTGTTCATTGGCATCTAGAAAGTCACCATCCCGGTTCCAATCTATCCAGCCTTGCAAATAACCACCCGCACCAGTCACACTGGCTGTAATCGTGCCGCCAGAAAAAGCGGTATTAAGGAAGGTAACATCACCCTCATCATCAGTACCAGTGACATCATCACCTGTACCATCTTGTGGTGTGGGCTGGGCCACTTCAGTATCGGGAGGAGTGCCTAAAGAGATACCTGCCACAATCGTATGTGTAGGCGTACCATAAGTAGCAGGTGCATCACCGTAATCTTTATTGCTCACACCAATAACATTAGCTTGATAGTCTTCAACTTCACCAGAAGTCGCTACACTTGTTGGTGTATGACAGAGGGAGGTATTTGTACATACACGGAAGCGTGCAAAGGTTGTACCCGTGCTTGCAGTAGCTGGAGGTGTAACGCTTAGATTGGTAGTACCGATCGCGACAGAACGCTCGGTTGCGACTTGCTCACCGGCGTCTAAGAAATCACCATCCTGATTCCAGTCAATCCACGCATTTAAATAACCCGCAGCAGTTTGAATACTGACTGGAATGGTTGCGGCTACACTAGCGGTTAATGTTGCAGGTATTGTGACGCCATTTTCATCATCCGTGCCATTAGTATCATCACCTGTTGCAGTCGCATTGGCTAGAATGATTGAATCTGCATCCACACTAGCGCCTAAACGAATACCACTTAATGTGTGAGTGGAGGAGCCATAAGTGCTTGGGGCATCTGAGGTGTCAGCGTTATCAGAGGAGATCGTAAAAGCAGGTGCCCAGCCGCCCCATGCGATGACAGAGCTAGCGGCTGCCGATTGCAACGTATAGCTGGATACAATCCCATTGCGAAATTGTGCTGAAGCGCTGAAACCGTCGGGTTCAGTGGTTGTCCATGTGGGTTCACTATTGTCATATCGACCGTTTGCATTGCTGGTAGTCAGGGACAGGATTTGTGTATAGCCTGCCATAGGTAAAAAGCCGCCCGGATTCGCAGGTTGACCTAAGCTAGAAACACCTATTACTAACAAACCATCATTAGCATCATTGGGGGCTTGACCCGCATCAAAGCTGGCAGCATTCAATGTATAGTTGCCTGCTATCCCTGTGCCTGGGGATACTAATTGAGGCAGTGCGGAACGCACAAGTCCTGTGGCAGTTTGATCAGCATTCTCTAGAACAAAGGCCATGATGAGGGCATCATCACCGGTACTTTTAGGGTTAGGCATATCCGGCAGTGAAATGGACACAGTGCCTGTACTAGCACCACCTAGTAAGCTGTTAATCTCACTTTCAAATAGGGCAATGTGATAACTGTCAGCAGTGAATAAAGCAGAGTTTGGTATAGCAACGCCAAACTGATCTTTTAAAGAGCTTTCTAACCAACTAAAGCGCGTATCCCCACTGGGACTACCTCCAACTACCAATGCATTTTGTTTATTAATAGTAGCGCCACTACCAATAACACGGGCTGTAATCTGCTGATTAGTTGCACTGACTCTGGAATAGTTATCGCTTAAGCCCGTGACTGGACTTTCTGAGGGGGGTAATAAGCAGGTGTCACTTAATTGATCGCAGTGATCGCGCTCAAATGCTGTAAAAATAAACAATACTCGGTTTTTACCAGCCGGAATATTGAAATTGCTCAAGTTTGGGGTTCCTGTTGCGCCAGCACCCATCGCGCTAACAGAGCTTGAATTGAGTAGATTTACTTGCGCAGCATTTGCAGTAGAACTTAAGAGCCACAAACTCATGAGCAATACCAACATACCTGAACGACGACAGTAGGCATAAATACTCCATAAGTAATCAAGTAGTGCTTGTTTAAATATCATATGAAGTGAACTTGCGCGGAATACCGTCATGGCTTATCTACCCAGCTAATTTTTATTATTTGCCTGATGTTGCTAAGCGCCTGTGAATTCGCTCTGATTACCCACAGCGCTCATTGTAATTAATTTTACTTATTGTGGCAGAACACTGCTTGCTTTTTAAGCCAAGCCTTCAAAAAAATACACATTTAGTTACAAATTCACAGCCAACAACTCCTGCACTAAATTTAAGTACAGGAGCTTCAAACTAAGTCATTGAATTTTAATTGCAAAAGTAAGCGTGGCACTAGCGCCTGCATCAAGATTACCCACTACCCCAATGACTTGACCGGTACTGCCCTGAGCAATCGCTTGTGCGAGGCTACCTTGACTCATTTGTGGTAAACCACCTGTTGTATTAAAGGAGGTGTAAGTAGGAGTTGCATCTTGAATACGCACATTCTTCACCAGCTCTGCGCCAGTATTGGTCGCGGTTAATTGATAAATTACACATTGCCCCGGCTCAGCAGTAAAGAGTGCATAAGTAAAAGCAGTTTCTTCAGTACCATCGCAGTTAGTATCCAAGGCTTGTTGCTTGCGAATAGTGACATCAGAGCTATTCGTTGTGGTCACATCAATAGCATGAGTACTGGCAGCACCTGCATCCCAAGTAGCGGTTACGGTTGACACATTGGCAATACCCAATTGAATGTCAGCGGCAGCTAAAACCTTGGCGAAGATTAAAATAGTGTCACCCGCCGCTAGATTGGGCACTGTCGATAAGCGTTGATCACCGCCACTCAATACGCCATTGCCATCTGTATCTGTATAAAGCAAGGAACTCCAACCATCATTGGCATCAGTGATGCTTAGACTTATATTGGCCTTAGCGACATTACCTTGGTTGGCTAACCAGTGTGAATACACAATCGAGCCACCCGGTAATACTTGCCCGGTATTATCAGGATACAAAACTAAATCAGTGACCGCACCTACAGCGACGGCATCATGCTTAATGTCACCTGCACCTGTGACAGGCGAAAGTGCGCGGAAGTAAAGATCCACAATACTGCTAGTCGCATTGGCGGGAACTGCTACTTCAGCAAAGACCCGCTTATTAGCGCCTGCTGCAATTGGGCCAGTATTATTGATCGCTTTGCCTTGCTCATCTAAGAAGCGTACTTGCCAGCCTGCCGGAATAGCAATGCTTGCAAAGCTACTGTCAGTGCTCGTTTGCAGATTAAAGTTATCAGCGATAGCACTCGTATTATTCACATATAAAATGAACTGTGACTTCTCACCAGGCATCACGTTATTAAGTGTAACTGGTGCAGCCTCTGGCCCAACACCTTCACCCGGTATACCCGTCGTATTCGGTTGTTGAGTCGTCGTTGGGTAAGTCACACTCCGATTATTTACTACCACAGGTGGTGCTAAGGGTAAGTCATTGGTTAGGTCGACTGAGTTAGAGCCAATCGCATTGAGCGTATTGATGGCAGGATTCGACTGGCTACTATCTTTGAAGGAGGTCGCTTGTAAGGTCACTGAATACGGTGTAGTTCCAGTCAGACTCGGTGGCAAGGTCGCCTTAATCACAATCAATGCATTAGTACTAGGATCAAGGTTGCCAGTATCGGGAATACCATTGCCATTGGTATCGAGTAGCGGCGTATAGCCATCCGCTTGGAACAGATGCAAAACAGTCCCTGCTGGGAAGCTACTATTGATCAAGCTTAAATCAAAGCTATCAACGCCATTGCCGGTATTCCACACATAATCGCTGAAACTGGCAGTGCCACCTTGGTTGACACTAGGAATAACAATCGGCTCACTAGTGCCATCAGCGCCATTGCTCACGCTACCATTGGTGACAACACCTAGGTTTTGTATCACCTCAAATTTAACTGGATTCGTGTTAAAGCTTGGCGTGGTTGCACTGCCGTCGTTGTAAATGTATTCAGCGGTATTGGTTAAAATCGAAGCGGGTACATTAGCAGCGATTTTCACTTCAAAGCGCAACTCACCGGTAACCCCAGCAGCGACCTGGTTAATGATAGCAGTCACCTGATTGGTGCTAGCAGTATCGGCATCTTGAGTCGCTTCTGGTAAACCAGTACAACTAGCGTCATAAGCACAGTAAGTAATTGTTTGCACACTACCTTGCGCATCACTCGGATTCGCATCACTAAGTATCGTATTGCCACTTTCGCTCCAACGTGCGCTATTCGCGACATAGGTCATGCCAGTCGGCAAGGCATCGATTAAAGTCACATTGCTCGCATCCAGCTCACTGCTATTGTGATAGCGCAAAGTCACCGTATAGTTACCACTCCCAGCTAAACCCTGAGTCGCACTCATCGATTTAGTCACATCCAAGACAGCACTGGTATTCACTTCAGCGGTATCCACATTAGTGGTATTGGTCGCTGGGGTAAACGCACTGGCTGCAGTCAAGGTGTATTGACCGGTACTCGCATCACTTAAGCTCGCAGGTACTTCAGCAATCGCCACAAACGAGAAGCTTTCACCCGCTTTTAACAGCGGCGTCTGGGTGATCGGGCTGCTTAAATCATCCGCCTGACCGTCTTGATTAGCATCGGCGTAAAACTTCACGGTGGTGAAATCAAAAGCATCTCCGGTCATTTCTGCAGAAGCTAGGGTGAAGCTGTCATCGCCATTCCCGGTATTGGTTACGATATGCGGGAAATCGACACTCGCTCCAGCACTAGCTAATTTAGACTGAGTTTGCACCAATTCTAAACCAGCGACTTGTTGCACCAGCGTTTCCACCATATTGGAGGTCACGCTGTAAGCAGTGCCCGCTTCGTCCTTGAAGGTAGCACTGGCTTGGTTGCGAATCATGGTATTCGCAGCAGTCAGTGCCCAAGTCTGCAAAGGAATGAGCACAACCGCCATTAGCAGAAGCAGAATAAAACGGTTCATGTTATTCAGTCGGTTGTTGCTCATGATTCGCAGCCTTCTTGTCATTATTGTTTTTGTTGCAATCATCTTCAGCGCGCTTGGCTTGTTCGCTTAATTGATCACGGCCTGCCATATATTGAGGCGCACAATCGGGTTTATCGCCTGCGAGCCAACCGAAGAGTGCTTCATCCGCCTTCATTTGTAAGCCCACATAGCCGCCCTGAGCATTGAAGCCTTCAGAGTCAAGATCGCTATCGCTAAAGCCTAAGAAGTTATAACCCGCACCGAGGCGTACATTGTCAATCACATTGAAAGCAATACCAGTACCCAACGAATAGGCGGTACTTTCATTGCTACCTGTCAAGACACCACCGTGGACATCAACGCTAATCCGTTCATTGAGATCCCACAGAACACGACCATCCGCTAAGGCAGCAGTTGAGTCGCTGTCACCATTATCACTTTTCAGAGTTTGATGTTTAGCACCCACTCGGCCTGACAGATCAACTTGGTCACTGAAGCGGTAATGCTGTTGGGTAGACAGAATATGCGTATTCGTATTATTCGCATCATTCTTATCCCACTTATAAGCATAGAGCGCGTTGTAGTCACCATCACCTGTGGGGCGATGTGCTGCTGCTAAGGTTAAAGTATTTTGCATTGCATCTTCACGGCCATCTTCGTACTGTTGTAGGCGTAAATCATCTTGCGCCATGACCGTGGTAGATTCATTCAGCTTCTGCACATAAGTACCACTGACACCATAGTATTTCTCATCATCACTCTGGCGAGTTTCTAAGCGCAATAACTTCTTCGCATCAGGATCACGCGTATCACTTAAACCCACAGAGGCTGCGATGCTGTCGCTCTTTTCAGAGTCTTCGCCATAGTTCATGAATTCAATACCCGGAGTCACCACTAGGTTCTTTTCAAGATCCAAGGTCGCTTTAGCACCGTTTACTGCTACCACATCTTCGCCACTGATATCGCCTTCGATCCGATATTCAGAGTACAACTCAGTAGACGGAAGCACTTGAGTTTTAACCCCAGCGACTAAGCTATTGCTGGTATCGACCGCACCCGCTAAGGTACCTGTAGATAAGCGATCAGCTTGTTCGTAGCGGATATAGGCTTTGGTTTTGTCATTGACTTCCACTTCAGCACCGACGCTCGCCCGTTGTCGCTCAGAGTCACCACCGATTTCACGCTCATATTCACCTTTCACGCTCGCATTGCGTTCAAAGATTTTAATGTTGCGTTCCACCCCAACAATCGCAGTATTGATACTCTCTTCACCGCTCGCATCCGATTGGCGAATATTGCGTACCCCGCCTTTCAATTTCCAATCGTCAATCTTGGTAGTAGCACTAAGTTCAGCAGTTTGGCGCTGGTCTTCGGTACTGAGCGATTCGCTATGGGTTAACTCGGCTTTACCTTCCAAATTTGCACCCAGCTTTTGTTCATGCGTCAGTTTCAATTCACGCCGATCTGCAGTAACACCGCCGGTTGCATTGGTATAACCTGCATCCGCTTGTACTGCAGTGACTTGAGTGCGGGAATCTTCATTCCATTTTTTGCTAGCTTGTAAGCGCACTGCAGTACCACCTTCGCTACCATCCGCATGCTCCATTTTAGAAACGCCCGCTTGAATCTCAGTATCGGCTGTTTTGTATTGAGCAAAGGCACCGACTACATCATAACCTTCGGTACTATGATCATCTTTGGTATAGCTTGCGCCTGCACTAAATTCATCGGTAAAGCGATGCATTAAGCGCACACCAGCGACCAAATAATCGTCACCTTGTTCAACACGGTCATAAGTGATGCGGATCGATACAGGATTTAAGTCAGCATCCAAGGTCGGAATCACTTTATGGAAACTGATATAGCCAGTGACATCATCCAGTGAGTAGTCGATAAAGCGGGCAAGCTTTTCGGTTTTAGTGATCAAACCAATGTTGCCACGATCACGGGTGATCAGCTCAACCACATCCGAGTTACGTACAATCGGGTGGCCTTGCAATTGATAATGCATTGCTGTGCCATTGCCCGGAATCTCTTCAAAGCCGCGCAAATTATCTTGTTGCGCTGCGAAGAGCTGTACGCGGGTATCACCATTGTCATACACACCATTGAAGCCGGTTAAAGTCCGCGATACGCGCGCAATATCCGCACTGTTCGCGTCATTGTCAGTGATATAGTCACCCCACATGGCGCTATTACGATCTTTCTCGACTTTCACATACAACTTGCTACGGCTTTGCGCTTCGAAGCCACGTAAGGATGAGTCACCATACACGCGATAATATTCATCAGGATTAATATCGCGGAGCAGCTCAGCTTCTTTGTCCTTAGCACTGTCATAAGCCATCGTCAGATGCATGTCGCCGCGCACTTTACCTTTCACGAACAGGGCAGAACGTCCTTCAAATTCAGTGCCATCATTGTTTTCATCCAGCTGCGCAAAGCCTAGGCTCTTATAGCCTTTGGCATAGCCAGTGTGAGCACGCAGATCGAGTAAGCCGACTGCAATCAACGGACGCATTTCCGCGATTTGTGCTACATCGGTTTCACTTTGCAGTGTACCTGTGGATACGCGCAATTTGATTTCACCGCTGGTGGCTGAGCTGCGTAAATGTACGGTACGTGTACCGCTAGTGACCTTGATTTGGTGACCGGGGACTTTGTCCTGAATATCAGGCTCAGCCCAAGTACCGTCACTCGCTTCGATAGTGAGGAAGTAAGTCCCTTTAGCTGGGTAGTTATTCACGTCCAAAATGTCGATTTGTACCGGCACGGTTGAGCGCCCACTATCGGCGGTCAAAGTACCATCCACTTTCAGTTTAATCGCCACGCCAGCAGAAGGGCGTTTAACGGTTTTTTCAGCCAAAGTACGCTCATTACCAAAGGTGTCTTTCGCGACCACTTTGATTTCATTCATACCTTCTTGCAGGTCAACACCGTACCAAGCTAAGACTTGCGCTTTGGCACTTTTATTAACAATCTGCTCGCCTAATTGGCTGCTAGAAACCGGCTTGCCATTCACTAACAAAGTAGGATCAACTTCAGAGCGCACTACGACCATAAAGCGTCCATCTAAACTGGTATCGCTCAAGGGCCATAACCAAGTACCGGCTTTGCCTTGTTCAGTCGTTAAAGTTTTTACGACTTCTTTAGGATTAGGAATCGCAGGTTCGGCAGTTTGTTGTTCAATTTCAGCAGCATGTTCAGTCGCGAAGTTTTCTTGCTGATTCTTCACTTGTTGACGATGCGCTTCCATCAAACCATTCGAAATATCACCATTCTTATCCGCAAAGCGTGCTAAGTTCTGGAGGTTTTCGGTATTAGCTGGATCAAGGCTTTGTACCTCATTATTCCAGCCTTGTGCAGTCGTTTTGTTTTTTGCCAGCAGCGCATTAATCGCTGGATTGTCCACAGTGACCGTGCGCGTTGTACAACCTGCAGCCCGCTCTTCAGAAACTTCGCGAGTGCTACATTCTTGCTGCATTTGCTGATGCTGAACTTGTTTTTCAACAGGCTCTTCATAAGTCATGATCAGTTCAACACGGCGATTCTGTGCCATGCCTTGTTCATTCTCATTGCTGGCAATCGGTTGAGTTTCCCCACGACCGGCAACGCTAATCTTGATGGCTTGACCTAGGTTTTGTTGTACATAGTCCGCTACTTCTTTAGCCCGCGCTTCAGACAAACCTTGGTTAGTACCAAACTGTTGTTTGGTAGAAGGCTTCAAGCGCTCATTGTCTGTATGACCTACAAACTGGAAGCGGACGTTTTGCTTGTCCTTGGTCATTTGCACAACCTTTTGCAGCTTCTGTAAGTATTCGGGTGGAATGACCGCTTTGCCAGAGTCAAAGTGAATCGCTTGTACTGGATTCTTAACAGTCCGTGTCGCCATTTCAGTGGTGGTACTGACGACAGGCTTTTGAGTACATTCTTGCACTTGCTTTTTCACTGGCTCTGCGCATTCTTCTACAGTGCGTGTTTCTACTTGTGGGCAAGCTGCTACGAAGTCAGCACGATAAAAATCACCCGGAATCAAATCTACAAAGCGGCTATCAGGATCGCCTGCTTGCGCTACTTCTAAGACTTGGAATTGCAGGCCAGCTGGTACAGTGTGTTGGTCAATTTTCAAAACATGCACGCCAGGTTGCAAACCATACAAGCTGTATTGACCATTGATGTCGGTAATCACATAAGTACCGTCTTCCATATACAAACGCACACCGGCTAAGGGATAACCATTAGCTTGTTCTTCAGGTGTACCAATCGGGCAGCCCTTTTCTAAAGCTAAACGCCCAAATAGAATCGCCCGATCTGCTAAGACGCCCGTTTTCTGTAATTGTACTTGCGCACTCGCCACTGGCGATTGCACGCTGGTATTGCTGCTGGTATAGCTGATGGCCTGTGCTGTATTAATGCCAGTGCTATTGGTAGCTGTGGCAGTTGCTTGAGTCACATAAGTTAAGCTGATTTCAGCGCCCGCAGGGAAATTACCAATCCGAAACTCTAATTGATTAGTTTTACCGTTATTGCTGAGTAAAGGGTCGCTAATAAATTCACTACCAACTTTGGCCGTACCATTAATGTATTTGAAGCCAATCGGCAGCAAGTCGCGAATAATCGTATTGTATAAATCTTCACTAGAAGTATTGCGAATCTTCACTGTGTAAGACACTAATTCGCCAATTGAAACCGTAGTAGCAGAGGCTTGTTTTTGAATAGCAATCTCTGTGCTGGGTGTGCTTGGGCGGTCGACTGGAATATCAATAGTATAGCTAGTCGTTGATTCAACCACCGAAATCAAACCGGCATTTGCGCGCGCAGCAACGGTTTTAGCAGCGGCTTGATGACCGTCTAAACCATAGGACGCTTCACGCACTTGGTCATATTCGCTAGTGGTATATTCCGCAGGTGGATGCGTAGACGGGAAGGTATGCGGCGCAGGTGGAATCGTCTTAATATAGTATTCGCCAACTTCTAAGCCAGTGAATTTAAAATCACCTTCGGCATCCGAAACGACTGTTTTTGCAACAACATTATCTTCGACAGTGACTAGCTCAACCTTGGCATTGCTGACTCCGTATAATTCAACCGAATCGAATACTGTGCCTTCAATATCTTGGCCATCGCGATCTTTAATAATTGGCTCACCAATTAAGGTATTACAAACAGTGTTACCTTGGAAATCAGTAGTACCATCTCCATTCAAATCAACTGTTGCTTGTTGATTAATCACTGTTTGGTTAACAGGGAGCTTGCTAACGCTTAAGGTATAGCCAAATTTGCCACTTTGATTGACTTGTAAATAGTTAGCTGGAATTAAAACTCCGACCTTGCTAACAGGACTGCTGCCATCCCAAGCGCTATACAAACTCCATTGGCCTAAAGCATTCGCTATCACAGGAATACCTTGGGTTGGTTGTACAAAGAAAGCAGGCTCTTTTAGTAGGGTAAAGTAATCAGCAGCTATTGTTTCTTCGATTAAAACACCGTTATAAGCAATGCCACTCACCCGGATCGCGCGTTCTTCAGGGGCTTGCGCACCGGTATTTTTAAAGCTAATTTCGTGGTAACTACGATCACCAACGGCTTGGGTCACTTGGCAGTCTACATCGCCGGTTTGATTCAGCTGAATGACTGCGCCCTTTTTAATATTGACCGTATCAATATCGCTATCTTTAACGTTAGGGTCATTCGTCGAGGTGGTCGTTAATTTAATAGTAAATTGGTCGCCCGGCTGGCTAGTGCTAGGCACAGTACCGACGACAACGACTTGAATGCTTTCGCCCGGCTTTAATAGGTCAGTTTTGCTGAGCTCACGCTCACCCGCATCAACTTGGCCATTGCCATTTTCATCCAAGTAAATCTTTAAGTTTTCCAAGTCACCATTATCACCAGTCAGGTTTTGCACCGTGAGTAGGTAATAGTCGGCTTGGTTACCTGTATTGGTAATTTTATGCGGAAAATAAACCGGTTTGCCTACCGTAGCGGGTTGAGTCTGATCTTGATTTTGCTCAACGGCCAATAGGGGTGCAACAACTAAAGTAGCCACATTAGAAATCGAGCTTGCTTTAATCAGTGTACCGTTCTTAGTTTTGTAAAAGTACGATGCTTCTGCTTGGTTAGTAATCTTGACGCCCGGAGCCGTTGCTGCGTAGCTGTAAGATAATACATTTATAAGCATGAAGAGCATCAACGCGCTGAGAATGCGTAACATGCATGCCTCTCTTTGTTATTTTTCTAGTTGTGTGCTTGCAAGGTAGTGTTTGTGTAAATTACCACAGCGCCAGTTTATTTATAAAACTCCCTCTACCAAAGGTAGAGAGAGTTAGTTTGGTGACTGATCTAGCGAGCTGGATTAGTCAACTTTAGTACTGAACTGTACCGTTGCAGATTCAGCTGGTAATAAAGTACCACCCGCAATAGGAGTAGCACCTGCGCCGATGAAGAAGGACACAGTACCACTGACTTGTTCTGCGCCATCATCACCCGCAACATCAGTACGAGGTAAAAAAGCACTATTACCTAAAGCGTACTTCAGCGTATTGGCTTCATAAGTCGTGTAGGTAGGAACCGTATCACGAACGACTACTTTCAGTGCATTTGCATCACCTTGGTTGGTCGCAACGATCTGCCAAATTGCACATTCGCCCGGAGCTACTTCGATAGATGGAACATGCTGTTTTAAGTCAGCTACGAAGCTGCTATCCGCAATACCATCGCAAGCAGCGTCATAAGCAACTGTTTTAACTAAGCGAACTTGGCCTAAAATCACAGTAGAAACGTCTTCTACAGTAGCATTAGGGCCTGGAGTTGCATCAGTGTCCGTGTTAGTTGCAGTGACTGTTAAAGTATTCACTTCACCCGGAGCAGCATTACTAGGTGCAAATACCACTGGCGTGATTGGCATAGAAACACCAGGTGGTAAAGTAACCTCAGGATTACCATCAGCATCAGTATCTGTCCAAGTCACTTGAACTGGAGTGCCGCTGTTAGTAGTACCATAGATCTTGTCAGTCGTTGTTAACTGGCTAGTGACTTTGTCTGGAACACCATCACCATTGGTATCAACCATCACCGTGTTATTCCAGCCTGGAGTTGTACCTGGGTTAGTGGCGGCGATTTCAAAAGTCTCTTGAGTGTTGCCGGTGTTATCCAAAGTGTGGGTGTAGTCTACAGAACCACCCGCTTGGATTTGGTCAGCACCCGGAGGTGTTAAGGCCACTTGGCGTAAAGGTGCAACGTCAATCGCATCCATCATGATATCGGTAGCATTAGTGGCTGAAGACAGAACGCTAATAGTGATCAGTTGATCGCCATCTAGATCGCCATTGGTGTCAACTGCGCCAAAGTTAGCGAGTGCATTTGCTGGATCAGCTGACACAGTAACAACTGCAATGTATTTCTTGTCAGTAGTACCTGCTGGCAAGGATGTGGTAGTCGTAATCGGGCTACCAGTACGCTTGCCTGTTGCATCTGTTGCATAGAAAGCGACGGTCCAACCGGTCGGTAAAGCACCTAAAGTAGTACCATTACTACCACCTGCAGACAGAGTAAATGCATCCGCAGAGCCTGAATCATTATCAATATAGAAGGGGATTTCTACTTGACCGCCAACAGTTGCGTTGAAGGTAGCACGTGCACCCGCATTAGCAACAACACTATCATTGTTGATGGTATAAGGCGAAGTTCCCAAAGCATCTTTATTCACGCCTGGTGTTGCGCCATCGGCACTATCCGTTAAGTCAACGCCAGAGCCAGTAATATTGCCCAGTTTCAGGCTAGTACTATTAGTGGCTGGAGTGGTTGAAGGATCATTAGCTGAAGTCGCAGCTAAGGTTGCAGTGAAGCCAGCGCCTGCATTATTACCACTAACGGTTGAAGGTAGCTGTGCTTTAACCATAAATTTCTTACCAGCACCTGCAGCCAATGGGCCTGTATCCACACCGCCTGCACCATTAGTGTCAGTGATTTGAACAGTGCCAGCTTCATTCCAAATGGTAAAGGTGGTACCAGCAGGGAAGTCGCCTTTAGCAATCAACAATTCAAACGTATCAGTGCCTGAACCATTGTTAGTCACATTGACAAAGAATTCTACCGCCGAACCGACGGGTGCTTGAGTAACATATTGGGTATCGTTGTTACCATCATCGTCTTTACCATCGTTAATGGTATCGCCTGTATTCTCATCGGTGTCATTCGCATCGACAGCGTAGTTTTGCGGTAATTCAGTTTGTGTTGGGTTAGAAGGAATCGGATTTTCAGGTGTTACTGGATTACCATCTAAGTCTGCTGTTAACCAAGCAGTATTCTTAACAATGTCGCCTGCAGAGCCAGCAATTGCATTATTATTGAAGGTGGTAGGGTCATATTGTACAACCATATTCACGCTAACGGTTTGGTTAGGTGCGATGGACGCATCGAGTGCGCTAATGCCTGCTAAGCCGGTATCAGTGTCGTCGCCATCTTTATTTAAGTCCATACCAGCAGCTTCATCAAGGGTAACAGCAGCAGGTAAAGTATCACCATTGGCAACTAATAAACCGGAAGCGCTAGTGCTAATTAAGGTCATTGCTACGCCATTCTTATCCGTTGGAATAGCGTCATAAATGTTGACATCAGTAGCTGCACGATTACCCGTATTGGTAATAGTTAAGGTATAGGTGATTTGATTGGCTGCAGCATTCAACACCGCTGACTTGGTATAGTTCAGAACAGCATCACCAGAAACGGTGATCAAGTCTTGGTTAGTGCCTTGGGTGCTGTCAGTACCGCCAGTAGCATTAGTCGCGTCAGTGACTGGCAGGCCAGCACTATCTTTAACCTCTAAGATAACGCCTAATTCTTGGCCGCTAGTAGCACTGCTTGGGACTGCAACCGCGATAACCAACTCAGCGCTGTCACCAGCGTCTAGCGTGACTGTAGTGACTTCCGGCTCGCCCGCATCAACTAAACCGTTACCATTCAGATCACGATAAACTTTAACCGTGCCAGAGTTAATATCATCAGTGATGCTAGTATCGTTAGCAGCAGAAACGGTATAAGTATCAGTGCCATTACCATTGTTGGTGATAGTGTGCTGGATATAGACCATTTGACCAGCAGTAGCGGTTTTAGTGGTATCACTACTAACTTCAGCTTTAAACACTTGCTTAACAGTAATCACAGCTTCGTTCGATTGAGCTGAGTATTTATTACCAGCGGAGTCTTCATAGGTAACAGTTGCTAAGTTCTTAATCAGGGTACCCGCTGCGGTAGCCGCGACAGCAGGAGCAATACTAATAACGAGACCACCAGCCAATAGCGCCGTTGCACAGACTTGACTTAGTTTTCTTTTATTGAAGGTCATAAGTGACTCTCTCTTGTTTTTATTAATTGATGGAGCTTAAGGGTTTGTTTTTATTGTTACTTTACAACAGAGCGATAGGCAAAGTTTTGTACTTCACCCGCATTTAGCGGCTCTTTCATCGTCCAGCGTAAGTGGGTGTAAGCACTTGGCGGGATGATTTTCTCAACTTTCTTACCATTGGCATCTTTAACCATGCGTTTTACAGGTTCGTTTTCGAAGGTTTTGGCACCATCGATACTTACTTGTAAATTAGCACGAGCTTCAGTAAATGCACTTTTACCGATGTAAGCCGTCACCCGTGGTACAGGACCTGTCACAATCAGATCTTTCAGCGGATTAGAGCCGGTATTTTCATAAGTCAGTTGATATTCGACAGTTTGACCAGGTTCTACTTCAGTGGCTGGCTCAAGAACTTCTTTACCTGCTTGGTCCATGCTAACGACATAAGCAGTCATGGTGTTTTGCAGTGGCGCTTTAGATGTTTGGGTATTTGCAATCGCAATACTGCCTGCAATCACTGAAGCTGCTACTAATAAGTAAGCGTAGTCGCGCTTTTTAAACAGGTGAATCTTTGGAAACATGAGTGAACCCCTTTAACACGAATCGTTATTTAATTTTTATATGTTGGTTTTGTGGTCGAATCCTAACAAGGATAAAGAATTGTAACTAAATATTGCCAGAAGCGGGTAAAAAATCGATAAGTGGAATTTATGAGCGTTTTATGGGAGCAAGCGCCCTGAAATAATTTGATAAGTTTGTGGGCTAGTCAGTGTATCCCAGAAGCGTTGCTCGCTGGGGGTAATAAACCAAACTAGTAAAGTCATTGCGAAGATAAATAAAGACTTAGCGGGTTTGCTGGTATCGAATAATTTTAAAGCAGTGCCAAAGGAACGCTTGATTCTATAGTTCATGAAATCGACGCTATAAATTTCATCAAGCAGTAAATGCAGAATAAATCCAGCAAATAAAAACAGGCCAATTAGCCAAGAGGTGAAATCATTTTTACCTAAAATATGATAACTCACGGCTGCTACTGCGAAGGTTGCAAACAAAGCGGCGAGTAATGAATGGATCGAGCCGCGATGCGTAGTGTATTTATGAAAAATTTGCCAAAAGACGAAGCGCACACCTAAAAAAGCACCGATCCCCACCAGCCATAACTCGCTGATCGACATATCATTTTTAACAGAAAACACCATTAAAAATGCCACAAATATCCCGAGCATCGTAAACATAATGCGGCTAGGATAGGCATGTTGCAGGTCGACATCGGGCAGAATTCCCCCAATCGTCCCGACCAAAGCCAGCATCAAGGCGTCTTGTTGGCCTACCAAGCCCACTTGTAGGCATAAAATAGACATCAGGCCAGCACCTGCGGCTGCCCAAGTAATGTGTGTATGAAAGTTAGCCATATTGTGAAAAATTACTATGAGTTATTATTATCTTGATTATTAATTTTAATCTTGCCTTCTTTACCCGCTAATAGGTTTTTAATATTCGACTGATGTCGCCACCAAATTAAGGCAGTCATCAATACCATACCCCAAGCCAAACTAGCGCTATGCGTAAAGAAATAGAAAATTAAGGGTGCTAACAGGGTTGCGATTAAAGCGGCTAACGAGGAAATTTTCAGGACTTTAGCGATAAATAACCAAAGTGCTGCGACGCATAAACCCGCCCAAAAATTAAGCCCGAAATAGACACCTAAAGCAGTCGCTACCCCTTTACCGCCCTGAAATTTGTAATAAATAGGATACAAATGGCCTAAAAATGCGGCAAAACCTATAGCGAATAACCAACCGTAACTCAAGCCCATCGCATGGCCTATGAGCACTGGAATTAAGCCCTTGAGCATGTCACCAGCGAGAGTAATAGCGGCGGCTTTCTTGCCACCGACTCTTAATACATTGGTGGCTCCCGGATTATTCGAGCCAGTCGTGCGTGGATCAGGTAAGCCCATTAATTTACAGGTGATGATCGCGGTCGAAACTGAGCCTAATAAATAAGCTAAAATCAGCAGGGCATAGGACATAGCGGCGTGATCTCTGATTGCTTGTTAGAATGCGCCAACATGATAACGTGAAAGGAACAGAATTGTCGCAGCTTTTTACCATGACTGAAGGGCAGGGTAGACCCCTTGTAGCGCTGCACGGTTGGGGCATGAACCACATGGTTTGGCAGCCGATTCGTGAGCGTTTAAGCCAACAAGCCGAAGTCACTTGGATTGATTTACCCGGGCATGGGCGTAGTAGTGCGCTTAAATTAGGCAGTTTAGAGCAAGTCGTCGAACAGCTAATCCCCTATATTCCACAGGGATCAGTGCTAATGAGCTGGTCGCTAGGCGGCATTATCGCTCAGGCGCTGGCTAAGCGTTTAGCGAATCAAATCGCTGGTTTAGTCTTGATTGCTAGTACCCCACGCTTTGTCATTGCTGAGGATTGGCCTTACGCCTTAAGTACTGAGGTTCTACAAGGTTTTGCTGATAATTTGGAGCAAGATTATGCGGCTACGGTGCGCCGCTTCTTTGCTTTGCAATTTATGGGTGCGCGTACTGATCCTGCCGCTTTGCATGCTCTGCGTGAGCAGATTCTGCAATATCCCGCGAGCCTAGCCGCTTTACAGGATGGTTTAGACATTTTACGCACGGCTGATTGCCGCCAACCGCAGTTAAAGCAGCCTTGTTTGTGGGTATTAGGCCGGTTAGATAAATTGATTCCTAGTGGTTTGGCAGAGGGTTTGCAAGTCTTAAACTATGACAAGGTACAAGTGATGCATAAAGCAGCGCATGTGCCTTTTGTGACTCATCCCGATGAATTTATGCCACTAGTGGAAGATTTCCTTCATGCCCTCTAAAGCAGTACCTACTGAAATTGCTCATTTCCTCGATCCGTTTAAAACCCGCTCTGGTTTTGATCGAGCCGCTAAGACTTATGATGATGCCGCTTTGCTTCAACGCGAAATTGGGGAGCGCTTAGTCGAGCGCTTGGATTATGTGCGTCTGAATCCGCAGCTGGTGTTAGATCTAGGTTGTGGAACCGGCAAGATTAGCCAAGCTTTATTAAACCGCTATCCACAAGCAGCCGTGATTGCGGTGGATTTAGCTTTAGCGATGGTCGAAACTACTAAGCAACGAACAGGCATCGCTGGCGTTTGTGCGGATGTGCAGCAGCTGCCTTTTCAAGATGAGTGCGCCGAGCTATTAATTTCTAACCTGATGTTACAGTGGTGTAATGATCTAGTGGCAGTATTTCAAGAATGTGCGCGGGTTTTGCGCCCTGAAGGTTTATTCACGTTTACAACCTTCGGCCCTGATACTTTATATGAGCTGCGTCATAGTTGGGGGCAGGTGGATGGCTATACCCATGCTAGTCGTTTTGTTGATATGCATGATGTGGGTGATGCTTTACTCGCTGCGGGCTTTCGTGATCCAGTGATGGATCGTGAGGTGATTACGGTGACTTATCCAGCCGTCAAAGGCTTATTGCAGGATTTAAAAGCGATTGGTGCGAATAACGCGACTTTGGGGCGTAATCGTGGACTGACTAGTAAGCAGCGTTTACACGCTTTTTATCAAGCTTATGAGGCTTATAAATTGGAGGATGGGCTTTATCCTGCAACTTATGAGGTTATTTACGGGCATGCTTGGGCGCCGAAAATTAAGCCAAGCACTAAACCAGAGCGTTTTATTCCAATTCGTGCGTATTAAAGTGTATTAAAAAGATGGAGCATGCTATATTTGCTGCACTGCAACAATTTAGAGTGTTTCTAGGAGAATACTGTGGCAAGTTCGTCAAAATCTTTACCAACTTTAGCGTCAGAAGTCGCTTATGCAGCGCCGCAAGTAATTGCGCACCGTTTAACCCGGATGGCTTTTGCGGGAGCTAACCCCTCTGCACGTGATCAACGTGAGTTTTATCAAATGGGTGCTGAGAAAGTAGAAGCTTTCTATGAATCATGGAATGCCATGATGATGCAAACCCTGCAAATTAACCAGCGCTTACTGTTTTCCATGTGGTTTCCTTGGGCTGCCAAAGCTTCTTCCAAATCACCGGTTGAGCAATTAGAGCAAGCAGCCACGCAAATTCTGACCAGTGGTATTAAACCCGTACATAAACGTGCTGTTTCGAATGCCAAGCGTTTAAATAAAACCAGTATCCTCTAGGTTTCTATAGCTGTGCTCAGGTTCTAAAAGCAGTTACTAAAAGTGATTGCTTTTATTGATTGACTGTTCAGTCAACGGTATTTAATATGCCAGACATTAACGGCAGGATGTCAGGTGGTACTGAACATGAGCGAAAGACCAGCACGCCGAGGCGGTGGCGGTCGTGATAGTAAGCGTGCAGCGCGTCAACTATCTCAGACTAAACAAGCAGCCTTTATTGAGCGGCGTATTCCCTATTTTGAAGTGCTAGGTGAAGAAAGTCTGGCGCTCATCGAGCATAACGCAGATACCATCCTCGAAGAGATCGGTATTGATTTCCGTGACGATCCTGAAGCGATCAGCCTCTTAACAGCTGCGGGCGCCGATATTGATGGCGAACGAGTGCGTTTTCCACGCGGTATGTGTCGTTCGCTGATTCAAGCCACGGCTCCCAAAGAATTTACCCAACACGCGCGTAATCCCGAACGTAGCACTATTATTGGTGGTAAACGCACGGTTCTAGTGCCTGCTTATGGTTCCCCTTTCGTGCGCGACTTAGATAAAGGTCGTCGCTACGCCTCTATCGAAGATTTCCGCAATTTCGTAAAACTGGCCTATATGAGTCCAGGCTTGCATCATTCCGGCGGTACGGTCTGTGAACCGGTGGATTTACCGGTGAATAAGCGCCACTTTGATATGATTTATAGTCATCTCAAATACAGTGACAAGCCTTTCATGGGTTCGGTAACGCATTACACCCGCGCCCAAGATACCGTCGATATGGCGAAAATTGTGTTCGGTGAAGAATTCGCCACCAATAACTGCGTCACTACCAGCTTAATCAATGCCAATTCGCCAATGACTTATGACGACACCATGTTAGGTGCGCTCAAAGTCTATGCGCGTAATATGCAAGCGACAGTGATTTCGCCGTTTATTCTTTCAGGTGCAATGTCACCAGTGACCGTAGCGGGTACGGCGACGCAAATTCTGGCAGAAGCTTTAGCAGGGATGGCCTTCGCGCAGTTAGTCCGCCCCGGTGCTCCGGTGGTATTTGGTACTTTCTCTAGCGCAGTTTCCATGCAATCGGGCGCGCCGACCTTTGGTGGTGCTGAACCTAGCTTAGTTATGTACACCGTAGCAGCCCTAGCACGACGCTTAGGCGTGCCGTTCCGTAGTGGGGGCGGCTTATGTGCTTCTAAAGTACCTGATGCCCAAGCCGCGTATGAAGCCGCGAATACTCTACAAACTGCTGCTTTAGCGGGTGTGAATTTCATGCTACATACGGCGGGTTGGTTGGAAGGCGGCTTAGTCATGGGCTATGAAAAGTTCATGATGGATGTCGACCAAGCGAATATGATGTCGGTGCTGCTCGGCGGTGTGGATATGAGCGAAAACGGCCAAGCGATGGATGCTTTCCGCGAAGTTGGCCCGGGTAAGCACTTCTTAGGCTCAGCGCATACGCAGTTGAATTTTGAAACCGCCTTCTATCGGTCTACACTCGCAGATAACAATAGTTTCGAGCAGTGGTCAGAAGAGGGCAGCCAAGATATGGCACAGCGGGCAAATACTCTATTTAAGCGTGTGCTAAATGAGTATGAATTGCCACCGATGGATGAAGCTATTGATGAAGCTTTGCTTGAGTTTATGGCGAAGCGTAAAGCAGAATCCCCCGATAAAAACTATTAAGGAGCACAGGTTATGGCAGAAGAATACGATGATGGTGATGAGCTGGTCCTCTCTGAGTTAGATGATGAAGAGTTAGTCGCGCAGATGCATGATGATCTGTATGACGGCCTAAAAGATGAAATCGCCGAGGGCGTAAACATTCTCTTAGAGCGTGGCTGGGGTGCAGATAAAGTTCTGGCTGAGGCTTTGGTTGAGGGGATGCGCATTGTGGGTGTCGATTTCCGGGATGGTATTCTGTTCGTACCCGAAGTGCTGTTAGCGGCGAATGCCATGAAAGGCGGGATGACGATTCTGCGTCCACTCTTGGCAGAAACGGGCGCGAAACCGATCGGTAAGATGGTGATTGGTACGGTAAAAGGCGATATTCATGATATTGGCAAAAACCTCGTCACTATGATGATGGAAGGCGCAGGTTTTGAAGTGATTGATCTTGGGATTAATAATTCCGTTGATGACTACTTATCCGCTTTAGAAGAGCACAAACCCGATATTCTGGGGATGTCAGCTCTGTTAACCACCACCATGCCTTATATGAAAGTAGTAATTGATGCGCTGGTTGAAAAAGGTATCCGTGACGATTACATCGTATTGGTAGGCGGCGCGCCACTTAATGAAGAGTTTGGCAAAGCTGTCGGTGCGGATGCTTATTGCCGTGATGCGGCCTCTGCATCAAGTACTGGTGTGTCGATGGTTCAGCAGCGGCAAGCAGCCTAAGTTAGCATCAAGATGTCAGTTCAAGCAGAGCCGGTTTTAGTATTGGCTTGTGGTGCGCTAGCCCGAGAGATTCAACAGCTTAAGCTGTTAAATGCTTGGGAGCATCTTAAAATAAAATGCCTTGAAGCCGATTTACATAATCGCCCTGAGCGGATTCCTGAACGCGTCAGGGCGGATATTCAACGCTACCGACCCAAATACTCGCAAATTTTTGTTGCCTATGCGGATTGTGGAACCGGTGGCTTGTTGGATCGCGTACTCGCAGAAGAAGGCGTTGAGCGCTTACCCGGTGCGCACTGCTATGCGACCTTCGCAGGCCAACAGTCTTTTGCTGACTTAGCTGAGGCTGAGTTAGGTAGTTTTTATTTAACCGACTTTCTTGCCAGACATTTTGAGCGCTTAGTGATTAAAGGTATGCAGCTCGATAAGTACCCCGAGCTGCTGCCGATGTACTTCAATCACTACACCCGCTTAGTGTATCTGGCACAAACCTCAAATCCTGATCTGCTCGCTAAAGCGCAAGCAGCGGCTGAGTATTTACAATTAGAATTCAAGCTGGTGCCAACCGGCTATGGTGAGTTAGCCACAGAATTAGCGCGCATTGCGCAAAGGTGAAAGCAATGGCAGAACGTGTTGTCGTCTACTGGCGTGATATTCCCTCACAGGTCATTTTGAAAAAAGGCCGCATCAAAGGCAAGGCACTCCTCAGCGAACGATTCCAAGAAGCAATTGATAAAGCAGCGATTCGCGCAGGCAAAGCGACGACGGATGACTATGTAGCTGAATGGCATCGAGTGACTAGCGAAGTAGAAGTCGGTGCTGATTTAGATGCAGCGGCTCATGCAGAGGTGGCTTTGTTAGAAGATCAATTCCCTGCAGAAGTTTTAGAACAAGTGATACGCAATGGCGGCCTAGTGACTGCTTGAGGAGATTGCTATGTATGCGATGCGTCGTTGGTCAGCTCGGCATTCAAATACGCTGAAAGCTTTTTATCATCATATTGAAAACGTACTGGTCAAACTCTATCCGCGCTTAGAAAAAATCGGCCTTGAAAAAATTGAAAAGCCGTTAATGTTCATCGAAAAACCCGCCAAAAATTTCCTGTTTGATTCGCAATCCTGTGGCCAATGTACCCTAGGTTCAACCGGCATGTCATGCCCGATGAATTGCCCAAAAACTATTCGCAATGGCCCTTGTGGCGGCGTGCGTGCTAATGGTAAATGCGAAGTCAAACCGGAAATGGATTGCGTCTGGGTGGTCGCTTGGGAAGGTACGCAAAATCTCAAACCGGAAGAGCGAGCGATTCAGATTATCCAACCAATGCTGGATTGGCGCTTGAAAGGGAAGTCGGCTTGGCTACGAGCTGCTGAGCAGAAAGTGCGGGAGCTGCGTTCATGAGTGAAATTCTAAGAAGAAGCCAATTACCGCCTTTTTCCTATGCAGATGAACCTACGCCCGGAGAGAATTTAGCGATTTTGCCGAATCACGTTTCGCCTGGGCGTTTAGAGCGAGTATTACGCGCTGGGCATTTTGCGGTCACCACTGAAATTGCTCCGCCTGATTCGGCTGATCCTGAAGAGGTTTATACACGCGCCAAGTTATTTGATGGCTATGTGGATGCCATGAATGCAACCGATGGTTCGGGTGCGCATTGCCATATGTCGAGCGTGGGGATGTGTTCGCTGCTAACGCGTAAAGGCTATGCGATGGTGATGCAGATTTCCTGCCGTGACCGTAACCGGATTGCGATTCAAGGCGATGTGCTCGGTGCGGCGGCGATGGGCGTCTGCAATATCCTTTGCCTGAGTGGTGATGGTGTGCAATCTGGCGATCATCCCGAAGCTAAGCCTGTCTTTGATTTAGACAGCATGACTGCACTGAATACGATTCGTACCATGCGTGATGAAAGCCGGTTTCTGAGTGGGCGTAAGCTCACCTTTCCACCGCGTGTCTTTTTAGGGGGAGCCGCTAATCCGTTCGCGCCACCTTTTGATTACCGCCCTTTGCGGCTAGCGAAGAAAATTGCGGCGGGCGCGCAGTTTGTGCAAACCCAATATTGCTTTGATATTGGCATGTTCAAAACCTATATGCAGAAAGTGCGCGATTTAGGTTTGCATGAGCAAGTCTTTATTCTCCTCGGCGTTGGCCCTTTAGCTTCCGCGAAAACGGCGGAATGGATTCGTAGTAATGTGGCGGGGGTACATATTCCCGATAGCATTATTAATCGCTTAAAAGGTGCGCAGAATCAAAAGCAGGAAGGCATCAATATTTGTATTGATATGATCAATGAAGCGCGCGAAATTGAAGGCGTACATGGAGTGCATATTATGGCTTATCGCCAAGAGCACAATGTCGCGGAAATTGTCGAGCGTTCGGGTGCACTCGAAGGGCGTACCCCTTGGCATCCGGGTATGTATGAATCCAACGAATTTGCTGCAACACAAGAACCTCAACCGACTACCCCACAGGAAGCATCCGTATGACCGTGACCATTATTAGCTCGCCGACTAAGGAAGTGCGTATTGGCTTTGATGAGCCTTTTGTCATCATTGGCGAACGCATCAACCCGACTGGCCGCAAAATTCTTGCTGAAGAAATGAAAAATGGTGATTACAGCCGCGTGCAGTCGGATGCGCTCGCTCAAGTCGAGGCGGGCGCGCAAATGCTCGATGTGAATGCAGGTATTCCTTTAGCGGATGAGCCACGGATTCTGGCAGAGGTGATTCAGCTCGTGCAGTCAATTACTAATGTTCCGCTGTGCATTGACTCCTCGATTATTGCAGCCCTCGAAGCCGGTTTAGCGGTGTATCAAGGGCGTGCTTTGGTGAATTCAGTCACGGGTGAAGACGAAAGTTTAGAGCGAGTTTTACCGCTGGTAGCTAAGTATGGCGCTTCAGTGGTGGCGATTTCTAATGATGAAACGGGGATTTCCCAAGACATCAATGTGCGTTACAACGTCGCGAAAAAGATTGTTGAGCGTGCGGCTGATCATGGTATTTCCCGTGACCGTGTGGTGGTCGATCCGCTAGTGATGCCGATTGGGGCGATTAATGATTCCGGTCGCCAAGTCATGGCTTTAGTGCGCCGTCTGCGTGAAGAGTTGAAGGTTAATACGACTTGCGGTGCGTCCAATGTAAGTTTTGGCTTACCGAATCGGAACGGTATTAATAGCGCTTTCTTAACGATGGCGATGGGTGCTGGCATGACTTCCGCGATCACTAGCCCGCTGCATGCTGAAGTCATGCAGGCAGTGCTGGGTGGCGATGTCATGATGGGTCATGATCCAAACTGTACAAATTGGATTCGTAAATACCGCGAGCCAGCCGCTGAAGGTGAAGGTGGTGCTCGTGAGAATCGCCGTAGACGTCGCGCTTAAAGGAACTCTATGAGTACTGCTAAAGTCGTTTTCCTCCCTTCGGGTCGCCGTGGGGAGTTTCCCTTAGGTACGCCGTTATTACAGGCTGCTCAAAAGCTTGGTGTCGATATTGACTCCATTTGCGGCGGGCGTGGTTTATGTGGGCGCTGTCAAATTGTGTGTGCCGAGGGCAGTTTTCCCAAGCATGGGATCAGCTCTAGCCTTGAGCACTTAAATGATTTCACCGCTACTGAAATGCGCTACAACCAAGAGCGCAAACCAATGGCAGCTGGGCGTAGATTAAGTTGCCATACTTATCTGCAAGGTGATGTGGTGATTGATGTGCCGCCCGATAGCCAAGTGCATAAGCAAATTGTGCGCAAAGCCGCCGAACAGCGCGATATTGTGCTCAATCCTAGCGTGAGTTTGCATTATGTCGAAGTCACTGAAGCCGATATGCATGACCCGAAAGGCGATATGCAGCGCTTAATTGAGGCCTTGGAGTTCGAGTGGCAGCTGGCAGGTTTAAGTTACGACTTTAGTTTATTGGCTGATTTACAAGCCGCTTTGCGCCAAGGTCAATGGGCGGTGACTGCGGCAGTGTATAAAAATCAGCGCATTCTGGCGGTTTGGCCGGGTTTGCGTGAAACGGTATATGGGGTCGCGATTGATGTAGGTTCAACCACAGTAGCTGCGCATTTATGTGATTTGAGTACCGGCGCAGTATTGGGTTCGAGCAGCTTGATGAATCCACAGATTCGCTTCGGTGAAGACCTGATGAGCCGCGTTTCTTATATCATGATGCACCCTGAGGCAGCAGAGGCTCTAACTCAAGCGATTCGCGAAGGCTTAAATACCATCCTCAGTGATCTTTGCCAAAATCAAGGGATTAGTCGCTCAGAGATTCTCGAAATAGTGCTGGTTGGTAATCCGATCATGCACCATATTTTCCTTGGGATTAATCCGATTGAATTGGGTGGTGCTCCGTTTGCGCTGGCTACTGATGAAGCGGTGAATATTAAGGCCGTAGAAATGGGCCTACAGATTCACCCAGCCGGTATGGTTTATGTGCTGCCTTGTATCGCAGGGCATGTCGGTGCCGATGCAGCCGGTGTGGTACTCGCCGAAGAGCCGCAATTACAGGAAGAAGTCACTTTACTGGTCGATGTGGGCACGAATGCAGAGATTGTACTGGGCAATCGCGATCAGTTATTTGCTTGTTCCAGCCCCACCGGCCCCGCTTTTGAAGGTGCGCAAATCAGTAGTGGTCAGCGTGCTGCTCCGGGTGCAATTGAGCGGGTACGGATTGATCCGATTACCAAGCAAGCCCGTTTTCGTGTGATTGGCTCTGAGCTCTGGTCAGATCAAGCAGGTTTTACTGAAGAAACGGCAGAGATTGGCGTGAATGGGATTTGTGGCTCGGGCATTATTGAAGTCATCGCAGAAATGTATTTGGCGGGCGTGATCAGCACTGACGGCGTGATTGATGGTAGCTTGGCTGAGCAGCATCCCGAGTTAATTATTCCTAATGCGCGCACTTGGTCGTATGTGCTCTATAACGATGGAGCAGGGCGGATTATTTCTGTCACGCAAAACGATGTGCGCCAGATCCAATTAGCTAAAGCGGCTTTGTATGCAGGCGTGCGTTTATTGATGGATAAAATGCAGGTTCAGCAGGTTGAGCGCATTCGTTTAGCCGGTGCTTTCGGTAGCCATATTGATGTTAAGCATGCAATGGTCTTAGGGCTGATTCCCGATTGTCCTTTAGATAAAGTGTCTTCTGCTGGGAATGCAGCAGGCACGGGAGCGCGGATTGCTTTATTGAATCAAGATGCGCGTGGTGTGATTGAAAGTGTGGTGAGGTTGATTACTAAGATTGAAACCGCAGTCGAGCCTAAATTCCAAGATTATTTTGTGGGTGCGATGGCTTTCCCGCATAAGTCAGATCCCTTCCCGCATTTATTCTCGGTAGTGACCAAGCCAGCTGAAAAAGAGCTAGCGGCGGATGATGCCAATCAACGGCGGCGGCGACGCAAATGAGCGCTTTTAATATTGGCATTGATACCGGCGGTACTTATACCGATGCGGTCGTGATTGATACCAATCAACGCAAAGTTTTAGCTTCAGCGAAAGCTCTTACGACTCGTGGCGATTTATCGATTGGCGTGCTTGAGTCTTTGCAGAAAGTGCTGGATGCTAGTCGAGAACAGCTTGATCCACAGCAGATTGGCTTGGTGTCTTTGTCCACGACTTTAGCAACAAATGCTTTAGTAGAAGGCAAAGGCTCAGCGATCGCGGTGATTCTGCTCGGTTTCGATGACACGATGCTCGAGCGCACTGAGCTGAAAACGGCTTTGCCTGCCGCTAAGGTCGTGCGGGTTGCAGGTGGACATAAATATGATGGCAGCGAGTTAGCCGCTTTAGATGAAGCAGCGCTATTAACTGAATTGGAGACACTGGCCGGTACAGTTGATGCTTATGCCGTGGCGGGTGTTTATTCAGTGCGCAATTCTAGCCATGAGCGCCGCGCCCAAGCTTTAATTCAGCAGCAAACTGGCTGTCCAGTGACCTCTTCTTGTGATCTATCCGAATCCTTGAATGGCCCACGCCGCGCACTGACTGCAGCGTTTAATGCGCGCATTATTGCGATGATCGTTGCACTGATTAATGCGGTGCAAAGCGCGCTGCAAGCCCAAGGTATTCAAGCGCCTTTAATGGTGGTTAAGGGTGATGGATCGCTCGGCAGTGCGCAAGCAGTCATGGAGAAACCGATTGAAACAATCCTTTCGGGACCTGCGGCAAGTGTGATTGGCGCGAATTTTATTTCCGGTTTAAAAGACTTCATTATCTCCGATATTGGCGGCACAACGACCGATGTCGCCATCGTGCGCAATGGTTGGCCTGCTTTAAACGAAAAGGGAGCGATGGTCGGCACGCATCGCACCATGGTCAAAGCGATTGATATGCAGACCATTGGCTTAGGTGGCGATAGCGAAGTGTCGGTGGATGCTTTAGGCAAAGTGTCGCTGCAGGCGAATCGAGTCGTGCCGGTTTCTCTGATTGGTGCGCGTTGGCCGAGTGTGCAAAAAGCGTTGCAAAGTTCTCTAGCGCAGGGCATGGGTTTAGGCATCGCAACTTTATTTTTGCTGCGCCCCGAAGGTTTTGACCCTGCGAATGATCCCGTCGATTTAACCGCTGCTGAAAAAAGCTTATTGGCTGCGATTGGCGAAGAGCCTCTACCTTGGACGCAAGTGATTAGCTCGGTAAGTGATCGGCGGCGGGTGCTGCGTTTTGTTGAGCGTGGTTTGGTGCAATTAGCGGGCTTTACACCGAGTGATGCAGCGCATGTTTTAGGTCGGCAGTCGCAGTGGTCAAAAGAAGTCGCAGAGCTGACTTGCCTGATGATAGGGCGTTCGTATGGCAAGATTTCTTATAATGAAGCGAATCGTGAAGCCGAATGCCAAGCCTTTGCCCAAGAAATCTTTGAAGTAATGGTCGCTAAGAGTGTGCATGTTCTCTTAGAGTCTTTAGCGGGCTGTAGCTTCGCGGCGAATGATCCTTTAGTGAGCTTAATAGCCTCTGGTAAAGCTGAGCTAAACCATCTGCGCGTGAGTTTAATGCCGACGATTCCCTTGGTGGCTGTTGGTGGGCCAGCGCCCGTTTTTTATGGGGAAGTTGGTCAGCGCTTAGGTGTAAAAACCTTGATTCCCCAAGGTAGCGAAGTGGCTAATGCAATAGGCGCTGCGATAGGTTTGATTCGAGTGCAAGCAGTCGTCACGATTGGTTTGCGCGAGCAGGGTGGTTTTAGCCTGCACCAGCATAGCGGTGAACCCTTAGTTTTTATGGATGCTTCAACAGCTTTAGCAGAGGCTGATCTTTTAGTACGCCAAACCGCAGAGGCTAAAGCCGAGCAAATGGCTGGCAAGGTATTAGCCACTGAAGTGCACATTGAGCGCCTTGATGTACCCGGTTTAATTGGGGATGCAGGCTTGATTTCAGCGACTTTGACGGCGGACTGCTTAGCTCAACCTGTAGGAGCGTAGAGCATGGCAGAGAACTCAAGTCCGATTACGGGTGGCTGTATTTGTGGCGCGGTGCGCTATCAAGTGAATGGAGCACTACGCCCTGTGATTGCTTGCCATTGTGAACAGTGTCGCCGTTTTAGTGGGCATTTTGTCGCAGCCACAGCAACCCGAAAAACTTATTTCAAACTCCTCAACGCCGCAGGCTTGAAATGGTATAGCTATCAATCGGGCTTACGCCAAGGTTTCTGCCAAGAATGTGGTGCTAGCTTGTTCTTTGAAGATGAGCAAAGTGAACGTATTTCGATTGCTGCAGGTTCCCTAGATGAACCTCAAGGTTTAAAAATCGCAGCCCAGATTTTCGCAGTTGAAGCGGGCGATTATTATCAGCTCGATGCATCCATACCAATTTCTGCAGATGGCACTCATTTGGTGCAATTGCCTCTCTAAAGTTTTAAGATAGTCAGTTGAAACTAGCAGTTTGCGGCTAGTTTGCCTATCTTCAAATAAAAATAGATCGCTATTGTGAGAGGAATAATGATGCACACCACATTAATTTTGACCGTGCTAGGGCCGGATCATCCGGGCTTAGTCAAATCTCTATCCGAAGTACTCAATCAGCAACAAGGTAATTGGACTGAAAGCCGTATGGTGCATTTGGGCGGGCAATTTGCTGGCCTGTTGCAAGTGGCTTTACCGCGTGAGCGTGTCGCTAATTTAAAAGCAGCTTTGGATGTTTTGCAAGATAGTGGTCTGAAGGTGTTGATTGCAGAAACCACCGAAACGCCAGTAGCCAATGAAACACTCAAAGTTGAGGTATTAGGCTTAGATCGCCCGGGGATTATTCGCGATATTACGACGCAATTAGCGAGCTTAAAAGTGAATATCGAAGAGCTATTCAGCGAGCAACGCCCAGCACCGATGTCTGGAGGCACGTTATTTTTCGCGGCTTTAACCTTGAGCCTGCCAGAAGGCATTAATGCTGAACAGGTACAAACTAAACTGGAAGAGTTATCGGATCAGTTAATGGTGGATTTGAATTTCGCTTAATTAGCGCCCACCGGCTACGTCAAGAATAGCGCCACTGGTATAAGAGGCTTGCTCGGAAACTAGCCAGAGAATTGCGCTGGCTACTTCCTCGGGATAACCACCGCGTTGCATCGGAATGGATGTTTTTACCCGCTCGATCCGATTGGGCTCACCGCCACTGGCATGAATTTCAGTATGAATAATTCCAGGGCGTACTGCATTCACACGAATACCAACATTCGCGACTTCTTTAGCCAAACCTATAGTGAAACTATCAATAGCACCTTTGGAGGCTGCGTAATCGACATACTCAAAAGGAGCACCCAAGCGCGCTGCGACCGACGAGACATTCACAATCGCGCCACCTTGCCCGCCTAATTCAGTAGAGAGACGTTTGATAGCTTCGCGTGCACAAATAAAACTACCAATAACATTGGTACTTAAAATGCGCTGTAAGCGGGCGGCATCCATAGCTTGGACGCGCATTTGTTGCTCCAAAATACCTGCATTATTCACCAGCGCATCTAAGCGTCCGAAGGCTTGATCACAAGCTGCAAAGAGTTGGCAAATAGCAGTTTCTTGGCTGAGATCAGCTTGCACCGCGATGACTTCAGTATCTTTGTTTAGTGCTTGTAGATCTTGCACTAAGGTTTCAGCAGTTTGTTGCTGGCTATGATAAGAAAAGCAGACCGCATAACCTTGTTGCACAGCAAGCCTCACAGTAGCAGCACCAATGCCGCGACTGCCGCCGGTGATGAGGATGACTTTTTTCATAGTGATAGGCCTAAGCTAAAACCTTATTAAAGCAGGATAAGCTTAAGATAGGCAGAGGGGTAGCGAATGTAAATAAGCATCAAAACCCTCGCTTTGATGCTTAAGGTAGCTTAGTTATTTTCGTATTTATCTGCAGCTACAAACAGCCGATGAAATTTGGTCGTTCCACAAATTACCTACTGAGGCCGTTGCACCAGCGCCAAAGGAGCGGCTATCTCCATCATAATCAATATGTTCATAAACAGTGAGTTGACAATTATTGGGCACTCGCACCGAGGAGACGCGATCATTCCAGGCTGTGCCCACCGAATTCAATTTGCCACGTACCGGTAGGACTGCACCTGTAAAATTAATATGTTCATACATTAAGCAAGCGGGTTGTGGGGGCGTAGGGCATTGGCATTGCAAGGATGAGATTTGGTCATTCCAAAGATTGCCGACACTGCTAGTATTAGCGGTAAAAACGCGTCGATCACCATCGTAATTGTCGTGCTGGAAGGCTATCAGCCGACAGCTATTGGTGACTTTTACTGAGGAAATTCGATCATTCCATGCAGGGCCAACACTGGGCATACTTTGGCCGGGTAAGACAGAAAATCGACCGCCGTCATAATTGATGTGTTCGAAAACTTCGCAATTAGCTTGGGCAGCGCCAACCACTAGGGCATTAGCCAACAACAAGCAAAACAGAGAATGCTTACTCATACATATCTACCTCGCATTGATAGAGTGGGTTTGGGTTTTTTGGAGTTATTATGGCTTTAAGTATAGACGCTTATGAGCGGTTTATGCATCCCTTAAATAAGGGATTTGCTAAAGAAATCAAAAACTATCCAGAGCATTAGCCGAGCCGAGCTAAGTTAATCCGAACAGTAGTTTTCAGAGCGAAAACGTGGCGAGCAAATAGCCAAAAAAATCAAATCACCATCACCCGTGTTACGAATGCGTTGTCGGCAGTGCTGAGGAATCAGTACGACATCACCCACTTGTACGGCTTGCGGCTCTAAAGCACCGATTTCAACCACACCACTCCCCTCTAAAATGACATAGCGTTCGGTTGTGTGTAGCAGCCAATGCCATTGGGTGGTTTGCCCCGCTTCGACCCGCGCCCGCGCAATGGAAATTTCGCTATCCGCTGGGCTATTGCTTAACTCAAGGATATGGCAGCCTTCGTGAAAGTAGTATTCATTGTTTGGATTGGCGGAGATGATTAAAGGCTGCATGGTCGATTCCTAAAAATTTTATTGAGCTTGTTATTTTTTCAGTTTAGCACGACAAGCGCCTAGCATCTGTTGATTCCAGCGAGTGGCATAATCCGTATAGAGTTTAATAAAACTAGATTGCCCTTGCCTTGAATTACCTTCTAACACTTTAGTGGGGCAGGCTTTTTTTAGTAATGCTTTTTCTTGATAAGGAAGATGAATACCGTAGTAATCTGTCAGATCAATGAGTGTGGGACGACGCACATTAGGCGAGCGCACATCAAAATAAATGTTTTGTACCCAACCCAATAGATAGAGTTGCTTTTTAGCAATAGCTTGTTGCGCTTCAGCTTCAGGATTTTTCCTCTGTAAGGCTTGTTTAAGGCGTGCTTGATAAGCCTGTTCTTCTTTAGGGCTAAGTTCATCTTTTTTAGGATTACGCAAGGGCTGCTCATTGAGAATGAATAAAGTATCACCAATCACTTGATGAGTAGCTTGCACAGGGCTATTAGTGCTTAAATCTAAAATTCCCGCGCGTTGCATGCATAAAGGCAACATTGCTTTATTCCAACGTCTAGCAAATTCAGCAGCTTGCTTTTGATAGAGACGGGTACTATCAGGCACAGTTAGATAGCGCGTTTCTAGCTTATAGCGAATTAAGGTTCCGCGAGGAGCAACTTGCTTTTTATTGGCAATCGCGTCGAGTTTGAGCAGGTCTACATAGGCAAGTGGATCATTATTACCCTCCAAACGCTTCATTGGGCAGATTTTGCTAACGGTATATTGATCGCTGCTGTTTTCATTAGGCAGTTTTGGATAGAAGCCCTCAAACACCGTAGGCTCTAATAAAAAACCGGGTTGAGACTTAAAAATTATTTGTGCTGCTTGTTCAGGATTTCTGCTTTTTAGTAGGCTATTCAATTCTTTAAAATAAGCATCCATTGCTTCCATAGTAATAAATAGCTGCCGTGGATCCTTATAAGATTCCTGCGCTTTCCAATAAGCATAAAGATTATTAGGCGGGGAATAAGGGAAAAAGACTTGTTCGGCAGAGGCTAGGCTTGTATAGCAGCTTAGAGTAATAAAGGCAGTGCTTATTAGTTTTTTAGACATAGATTATCCAATCAGCAAAATCCAAAATTATAGCTGAGTCAGATCGAAGTGTAGTGAGTGTTTTATAGAAAGAGCAGGGTGCAAGAAGCAAATAGAAAACTATTTGCTTCAGGATTTTTAAATTAATGCTGAGTCGTTTTCAAATGATCCATTGCAATCTTCAACATCCGGCGTACTGGCTCAGCCGCCCCCCAGAGTAATTGATCACCTACCGTAAATGCAGTGATATATTCTGGGCCGATATTCATTTTACGCACGCGCCCGACTGGAATAGTTAAAGTCCCCGAAGCTTGGACAGGCGTTAAGCCTGCCAAAGTTGAGGCTTTATCATTAGGGATTAGTTTGACCCATTCATTGTGATTCGCAATGATGGCTTCGATTTCAGCTAGGGGTAAATCCTGTTTTAATTTAATCGTCACGCCTTGAGAATGGCAGCGCATTGCACCAATCCGCACACATTGACCATCCACGGGAATAACTTTTGCACCACTAAGCCCAAGAATTTTGTTGGTTTCAGCAATCCCTTTCCATTCTTCTTTGGTTTGGCCGTTTTCCCACGCTTTATCAATCCACGGGATTAAACTACCGGCTAAGGGTGCGCCAAAGTTTTCAGTCGATAAACTGCCATCATTTAATTTCGCAGTGACTTTACGATCAATATCTAAAATCGCAGAATGCGGATCGGCTAATAAATCTTGCACTTCGCCATTTAACTCGCCCATTTGAGTGAGCAATTCGCGCATATTCTTCGCGCCTGCACCACTGGCGGCTTGATAAGTCATGGTCGACATCCATTCCACCAAGCCTTTTTCAAATAAGCCACCTAAAGCCATCAACATTAGGGAAACAGTGCAGTTGCCGCCGACATAGTTTTTAACGCCGGTTTTTAAGCCTGCATCAATCACGTGACGATTCACGGGGTCGAGCACAATAATCGCGTCGTCTTTCATGCGCAAAGTAGAAGCAGCATCAATCCAGTAGCCATTCCAGTTGGCACGTAATTTTTCATACACTTCGGTCGTATAATCGCCACCTTGGCAGGTGACAATAATGTCCATTTGGCTTAAAGCATTAATATCAGACGCATTCAGCAAGGGCTTCGCGCCCATGCCAACATCTGGGCCTGCTTGGCCTGCTTGGGAAGTGGTGAAAAATACTGGTTCAAAACCGTGGAAATCTTTTTCGGCCTGCATGCGCTCCATCAGCACGGAACCAACCATGCCACGCCAACCGACAAAACCTACTTTGAGCATTACAAACTCCGTCATTCAAAAAATTGCAGGTCTCCCTACAGTGAGCCAGCGAGTGTATCATTCTCACTGGCGGTCTTCATTAACTCTAATACCTTGAAAACGGTTAAGTTCTCGCGGCTTTTAAGCCAAAGGGCTTAAACTTTGCACCAATTTAACCCAATAAGCCGCCCCTAAAGGCAAGATGGCATCATTGAAATCATAATAGGGGCTGTGCAAAGCATGGCTCTTGTTTAAATCACCATTACCAATCCAAATATACGCACCGGGGCGCTCTAATAAAAAGTACGCAAAATCTTCCGCGCCCATGCTCGGCTCGGGGTTCCAATGCGCTTTATCGGCGCCTACCAAATTCTCAACCACTGTATAGCATTTTTCTGCTTGCGCCGGATAATTGACCGTGGCACTCGCACCTTCAAGAAACTCAATCGAAGCCTTGGCATTAAAGGCAGCACCGGTATGCTCCACCAAAGTCCGCAAGCGCGCATAGATCAGCTCTAAATCCGCTTTGTAAAAGGTACGAATAGCGCCGCGCAAAGTCACCGTTTCAGGAATGACATTATAAGCGCCACTGCCACCTTGAATCTGCGTAATGCTAATCACCCCACTATGCACGGGCGACAGATTCCGCGAAATCACGGTCTGCACGGCATTAATCAGTTGCGCGGCAATAATAATCGGGTCATTCACTTTATCCGGCATGCCACCGTGCCCGCCAGTACCAGTGATCGTAATGTCAAAACCATTAATGGCTGCCATCACTGGCCCTGCATGCACCGCAAATTCACCCGCAGGTAGCCCCGGCCAATTATGCATGCCGTAAATGTCTTGAATCGGAAACTGCTTAAATAAGCCATCTTCCAACATACGTAAAGCGCCACGTTCGCCTTCTTCGGCAGGCTGGAAGATAAAATAAACGGTACCTGCGAACTCTGGATTTTTCGCTAAAGCAGCCGCAGCACCCAGCAACATCGCTGTATGTCCATCATGCCCACAGCCATGCATTTGCCCCTGATGGCGGGATACATGCGCAAAGGTATTTAACTCAGTGAGTTTGAGCGCATCCATATCCGCACGCAAAGCAATATGCCGATCCGCTGCTTGCTTACCTTTGAGTAAACCGACCACACCAGTTTTGCCAAAACCAGTATGAACTTCCATCCCCAAATTCCTGAGTAGCTCCGCTACTTTTTGGCTGGTACGATGTTCTTCGTAAGCAATTTCAGGGTGCTTATGCAAATCACGTCGCCATGTCTGCATGCTGTCATGCAAATTGCTGCCTGTCTCAAGTTCTGTATCTAACACGATGCCTTCTCCGAACTTTATTATTCTTAAGAGTGTGGCACAGTGCTTAGCGAAGGTAAATTTGGCAAGGATGGCTCACGGCTTCTCAGGAATTATGCGCAGCTCCTGACGCTTCTAATTGTTATCTAAGTTGATCCTAGCAATGAGTTTGCTGGTGTAATAGCGAATAATTTTGCAGAGTCTATTCGCTAATTTTGCATGATAGGCTGGTTTTAAGGCAGTCTAAACCCAGGCTGATCGCGAGCAGCTAAGGCAAATCTAGGGCTTAGCCAAGTAGCAACTTAACTAAGCCCTCTTAAACTCAATGCGCAATCATTACATGCCTTACTGTGGTGTAATCCTCCAGAGCGTACATCGACAGGTCTTTGCCATAGCCTGATTGCTTCAAGCCGCCATGTGGCATTTCGCTCACTAGCATGAAATGGGTATTAATCCAAGTACAGCCATAACGTAAACGCGCGGCGGTGCTCATCGCTTTGCTCACATCTTTCGTCCACACTGACGACGCCAAGCCATAATCGGTGTCATTTGCCCAGTTGACTGCTTCATCCGTATCCGTAAAACGTGTCAGGGAAATGACGGGGCCAAAAACTTCACGCTGAACAATTTCATCGGTTTGCAGAGCGCCCACAACAACGGTTGGCTCATAGTAGAAACCATTCTCGCCCGCCATTTTGCCGCCGGTAGTGACTTCAATATGTTTAAGTTCGGAAGCGCGCTCTACAAAGCTGGCGACGCGATTACGTTGGCGCGTAGAAATCAAGGGGCCTATTTCATTTTCCGCATCATCCGCTTGGTTATAACGAATGTTACCCACCGCAGAGGATAAATCCGCCGCTAAGCGCTCATAGATTTTTGGCCCTGCATACACGCGGCAAGCGGCGGTGCAATCCTGGCCTGCATTATAAAAACCGAAGGTACGCAAGCCGTTCACCACTGCTTCCAAATCGGCATCATCGAACACAATCACTGGTGCTTTGCCGCCTAATTCTAAGTGGGTACGCTTGACTGAGTTGGCGGCGGCTTGTATCACTTTTTTGCCGGTGCCAATGTCGCCCGTGATGGAAATCATATTGATTTTCGAGTGATTGATCAGCGCATTACCCACTGTAGCACCACGCCCAAGCACGATATTCACCACGCCTTCTGGCAATATATCGGCGAGTAACTTGGCAAATTTAAGCGCGGTTAAGGGGGTTTGTTCGGAGGGTTTAAACACCACGGTATTGCCACCTGCTAAGGCGGGCGCAAGCTTCCACGCCATCATCATTAAGGGATAATTCCACGGGGCAATCGAGGCCACCAAACCAATTGGGTCGCGCCGAATCATCGACGTATGCCCCGCCAAATATTCGCTTGCCGCACTACCCGTCATACACCGTACCGCACCCGCAAAGAAGCGATAGCAGTCAATAATCGCAGGCAATTCATCATTGCGCACTGCATTAATCGGTTTGCCGCAATTCAGCGCTTCGAGGGCGGCGAAATCGTCCGCTTCAGCTTCTAAGCGATCGGCAATTTTCAATAAATAAGCAGAACGTTGCGCAGGTGTAGTGCGTGACCAAGCGTCATAAGCCTTATCCGCCGCTGCAACTGCGCGATTAATCTGTTCCGCTGAAGCTTCAGGAATACCGAGAATCTTAGCGCCGTTGCGAGGATTGAAAATGGTTTCTTCCGCTTCGGTACCCGCTTCAAAGCTCCCGCCAATTAACATTTGAGTATCCATTTGTGCTCCTTTATTTACCTTGGCCAGCGCTGTGCTCGCCGTCACGAGTTAAGTAATATGCCCCTATAATTGGCAGCAAAGTCAACACCACTACCAACACCGCCACCACATTGGTGACGGGGCGTTGGCGAGGGCGTACTAATTCTTCTAGCATCCAAATCGGTAGGGTGCTTTGTTGCCCTGCGGTGAAAGTGGTGACAATGACCTCATCAAACGAGAGCGCAAAGGCCAGCATGCCACCCGCCAATAAAGCGGTGGCAATATTCGGCAAGACGACATAACGAAAAGTCTGAAAACTATTCGCGCCCAAATCCATCGAGGCTTCAATCAGCGAACCAGAAATACGCCGAAAACGCGCTACCGCATTGTTATAAACCACCACAATACAAAAAGTGGCATGCCCCAAAATAATCGTCCAAAACGAGAAAGGAATTTCGGCCAAATTGAAGGCTGAGCGCAAAGCAATGCCGGTCACAATGCCGGGCAAAGCGATGGGCAAAATCACTAATAAGGAAATCGTTTCGCGGCCAAAAAAACGCGTGCGTGACACCGCAGCGGCACAAAGCGTCCCCAATACCAGCGCTATTAAAGTGGAAAGTGCGGCGACTTTTAAAGATAAAGTTAATGCCTCCCAGACATCGCTACGCTCCCACGCCACGCCAAACCACTTCAAGGTAAAACCCGGCGGCGGCCATTGATAGCTTTTCTCTTCGGTGGTGAAGGCGTAAACAAAGATTAATAACAGCGGCAGATGTAAAAAGGCTAAACCTAAACCGGCTGTCAGTTTTAAAGCCCAAGGCACTTTAGAGTGCATTGAAAGCCCCCGCACGTTTCGCCAGCCACAAATAAATCCCCATAATCACGATAGGTATGACCGAAAACGCCGCTGCCAGTGGAATATTTCCCGCCGTGCCTTGCTGCATATACACCGCTTGGCCAATGAATAAACGTGACGAACCAATGATTTGCGGAATAATGTAATCGCCCAAAGTCAGCGAAAAAGTGAAGATCGAACCGGCAATTAAACCCGGCAAAGCCAACGGCAATAAAACATGGCGGAAGGTCTGCCACGTGCTCGCGCCCAAATCAGCAGAGGCTTCTAATAAAGAAGTGGGAACGCGCTCCAACGCGGCTTGCAAAGGCAAAATCATAAACGGCAGCCAGACATACACGAACACCAAAAACGTGCCGGTATAACTCACTGATAAAGAGCTACCGCCTAATACGGGCAGCGCTAAATAGACATTCAATAAGCCATCTAAATGCAAAGTCACCAAGAGCCAATTCAAAATCCCTTCTTTAGCCAAAATCAATTTCCATGCATAGATTTTGACTAAATAACTCGACCAGAGTGGCAGCATAATCCCAATATAAAACCAAGCTTTCCACACGCCTTTGGCATAACGCGCTGCATAATAAGCAATGGGGAAGGCAATAATTGCAGAGGCGATGGTCACCAAGGCTGACATCAATACGGTGCGCAGAATAATGTCGAGGTTGGCGGGAGTGAATAATTCTTTATAAGTTTTCAGTGTCCAATCGTGCTTAATTAGCCCCGAAAACTCGTCGATTGAGAAAAAGCTTTGAATCAATAAAGTCGCTAGTGCTCCCAAATAAACAACGCCTAACCATAAGACTGGCAGGATGAGCATGGCAATCAAAACTTGCTTGGGATGGCCCCAAATATAATCCGACAAACGCGCCAGACGGGAATTATTGGGGATGGGAGCCACACTACTACTCATGCAAACTCCATCAGATGCAAATCACTGGACTGCCAAGCGAGATGCACAGCGCTATTGTCCGGCGGCAATCGAATATGATGCGGCACTAAAGCGTGCAGCATTTGATCTTGGAGTGCCAATTGCACACGATTCATGCCACCCATATAACTGCGGCTTAGCAAAGTCGCGCTATGCCCGCCCGATTCAACCAATTGAATATCTTCGGGGCGCAAACTCGCCCATTGCGCGGGTAAACCTAAACTCTGTACAAAAGCTGGTGGTAAGACATTGGAAGAGCCGACAAAGTTCGCTACAAAGGGGGAGTTGGGGCGGCGATACAGCGCTTGTGGCGTGTCCACTTGGATAATTTTGCCTTGATTAAACACCGCGATCCGATCCGCCATCGACAGCGCTTCGCCTTGATCGTGGGTCACAAATACGAAAGTAATCCCAAGCTGTTTTTGTAGCGCTTTTAACTCCTCTTGCATTTGCTCACGGAGCTTTAAATCCAAAGCGCCAAGGGGTTCATCCAATAATAAAACTTTTGGCTTATTCACCAAGGCGCGCGCTAAGGCCACACGCTGGCGCTGTCCGCCGGATAATTGCGCAGGTTTGCGTGCAGAAAAACCTTTGAGTTGTACTAAATCCAAAGCCTCTTCAGCCGCTTGATAGCGCGATTTTTTATCCATGCCGCGAATCATCAAGCCATAAGCCACATTATCGAGAATATTCAGGTGCGGGAATAAAGCATAATCTTGGAATACGGTATTCACTTGGCGGCGATAAGGCGGCACACCTGCGACTGGCTCGCCAAAAATCTCAATCTGCCCAGTGCTAGGCTGCTCGAAACCCGCAATTAAACGTAAACAGGTGGTTTTGCCCGACCCTGAAGGCCCGAGCATGGCAAAGAATTCGCCTTCTTGAATGGCTAAATCGACACCATCGACGGCTTTCACTTTGTCGAAATAGCGTGAAACTTGCTTGAATAACACAGCATTGGGCGTAGTCATAGCCTTCCTGATTAGTCATGAGAAAATGAGCGAGCCTAGAAAGTTTAGGCTCGCTTCAGTGCAGGATTAGCGTCCGCCAATCACTGCAATGTAATCAGAAACCCAACGGTAATAAGGTACACAGGCAGTTTGCGAAGCACATTTTGCAGCCGGAGTGACCCAGAATTTAATCTTTTCAAAGTCTTCCATGCCATTTTTCTTACAGGTCGCTTCGTCCAACATGCCGCGCTTATCGGTACAAGCTGCAGGCACGCTTGGATTCGCGCCAAACCATACACCTAAATCGCTTTGCAGATTCGATGACAGACTATGTTCCATCCACATATACGCACAATTCGGATTTTCGGCTTTCGCATGTAGCATGGTGGTGTCCGCCCAACCCGTGACGCCTTCTTCAGGAATCGTTGAGGCTATCGGCTTGGTTTCACCTTGCAGCAGATTGACTTGGAAAGGCCAAGAACCCGAAGCCACTACACCTTCATTCTTGAAATCATCAATCTGGATCATCGCATCATGCCAATAGCGCGACACCAAAGTGCGTTGCTGACGCAGCAAATCGAGGGCGGCTTTGTATTGATCTTCATTCAATTCGTAAGGGCTTTTAATGCCAAGATCGGGCTTGTGCGTCATCAGATAGTTGGCTGCATCGGCAATATGAATCGGGCCATCGTAAGCTTGCACGCGGCCTTTATTCGGCTTGCCATCCGGTAGATCCATTGGCTCGAATACGACTTTCCAACTTTTCGGTGCTTCTTTGAAAACCTCGGTGTTATACATCAACACATTCGGCCCCCACATATACGGCGTACCGTAATGCGTGCCATTGACCGTATGCCAAGGCGCATCTTGTAAGCGCTTATCAAGGGTCGACCAACTGGGAATTAATTTGGTATTGATCGGCTGGACGCGCTCGCCTGAGATTAAGCGTAAAGAAGCATCGCCCGAAGCGGTGACCAGATCAAAGCCGCCTTCATTCATTAAAGCGACCATTTCATCTGAGGTATTCGCGGTTTTAACGCTGACTTTGCAGCCCGTTTTCTCCTCGAATTTAGTCACCCAGTCGAATTTTTTATCAGTTTCACCACGCTCAATATAACCCGGCCACGCCACAATATTGAGCTTTCCCTCACCCTTGCCCAGCTCTTGCAGCATATCGGCTGCACTCACCAGACTTGGACTCGCTAACACCACACTGATCACCGCCGCCAGGCTGGTTTTAGTCATTAAACTCATAAGCTCTCTCCTTAGCTTTTGATCATTGACTGAAGCACTCAGGTATTAAAACAGATGTGGTGAGTTATCACCACTGCATTGCTCAGAAGTAAACCATCAGAAAACGCGCTGACTGCGCGATTGTGGAGAGTGATATTGTCATGCAACCCAATTTGCTGGCTATTTAATAGGCTTAGGTGTTAACGATGAAATACCGTAATTAGCGGAGCGTAAAGGGTTCTAGGAAGTAATTGCACGAGAATGCATCCGTCCTGCAGCAGAGCGCGTATAAGCATATATCGCTTTAGCTTGCAACAGGTGCAAAAATGTAAGGCATCATTGCTGCAATCTTAGTTATGTTTGTTTGTCTAATTTAATTCAATCAGCTTGTTTAGGATTTGCACCATGTTAAAAACACCTTCCACTGCTAATGCATCACGCCGTCAGTTTTTCCGCCAAGGCTTAGGTTTAGTGCTACTAGCAAGCACACCTTTCACCAGCACGAAAGCCTATCGAGTGCCCGCTTTCCCTGTGCATAAAACGCCTGAGGAATGGCGCGCTCAACTAAGTCCAGCACAATATGCTGTGTTACGCGAAGAAGATACCGAAGCACCGAATACCAGCCCGCTTTTAAAAGAGAAACGTGCCGGAATCTTCCACTGTGCAGGCTGCGATAATGCGCTGTATGACAATGCTACCAAATTTGAAAGCGGCACAGGTTGGCCAAGCTTCTATCAAGCGGTCGATGGTGGGGTGGGCACGAAAGAAGATAATGGCTTTTTCATGAAACGCACCGAAGTGCATTGCGCGGATTGCGGTGGTCATTTGGGGCATATTTTTGATGATGGCCCACAACCGACCGGCATGCGCCATTGCATTAATGGTGTGGCGCTGACGTTTAAGCCGAAAGCGGCCTAACTAAACATCAAGTTGGTAAGTCATCAACTGTACGGAAAATGGCAAGTGTGCGAATTGCTTATGTTCGGTATCTTTAAAACCTAATTTTTGATACCAGCGATGCAATTCGACATGCTCGCCAATAATTCCGATACTGATAGTTTTGATCTTTTCGTGTTTCGCTAGCTGAAAAATATATTGCACTAATGCCTCACCAACGCCTCTTTTTCTATGTTCGGGCGACACGGATAAACGATTTAAATAAGCCAATTCAGCACTTGGCTTTTCATAAGCTACGCAAGCAACTGGTCTAGAATCCGACTCATAAATAAAATAGTATTCTCCGCGCAGAAAATCCCTTTCTACCAATTCGCTTGTATAAAACGAAGGATGTTTTGGATTATTTTCAAAAGTGATATTAAACTGTTGTGCTACATCTTTATTAGCGCTACCTATAATATCTGCTAAAACACTAAAGTCATTTACTGTTGCTGAACGGATAGTCATACTTAGATCCACTCGTAATTTTTCTTAGTCAAGTCGCTCTCACCCGCATCACGCGTATTCACCACACCACGCGGCTCAATCAATACTATTTTTACCTCTTGCGCAGCACAAGGTTTATGCTCGACGCCCTTGGGTACAACTTAAATAAACTCAATAATAAACTCAATTTCTGCTTGAAATTAACTGTCCCATAACTCATCGAAATATCCTCGGAATGGTGAATGTTTAGCTTTTAGATACTAACAAATAAGTTTATTACAGGAACAGCTAATCATTTTGCACGCTCAAGAAGACAAATCCGCACGATACGATCTATAAAATAATTTCGCCATTAGCGGTTTGCAGATAAGCCAGCAACTTGGGTTCAGAGCCTTCAACCACACTCACTTTTGCGTTTAATTGGAGGCTATTCAATAGACGTGTTACACGTTGTGGGTCAGGATGGTACAGCTCCAACTTTGATAATGACACACCTAAATCAGTAAGGTTTTGAGCTGGATGTTGCTCAACTTGCCATTCAATTAAAGCGGGTAAAACACCGCCTAATAGCAATTCCCCATCCTCCAGTATGGACATTAACCACTGCAATCGTTGACGACTTACTGATATGACTTGCCCCAAATCCTCAGTCGCTTGTTCTAAAGTATGGCGAATGTCAGTAGTGCGAACCACCCATGTGCGTAATTGAGCTTGAGCTGAAGAGGCTAAGCTGTCTAATCCAAACCACCGAGTTCGTTGCGGTTGGGGTGAATATGGATTCGGCGCAATTACTTCTAAAAATAAATCATCAGCTAATTTCAGCAATAAATTATGCGTTCCCATTAATACATGCTCACCACCTATTTGTGGTATTACACCTAATTTTTCTTGAATAAACTGCTTACCCAGCTCTAAAGAAGGAGTGGTAATTGTCAGATGATCTAGTTGAGTTGCCATCATTATTTCTCGCTCAAAAACGACTTTTAAAGGGTCGAGAACAGTGAAACTTACTCCGCTGGAGATATATGTCACCCAGCGGTTTCAGGTATCTTGCAACATTGTGATTTCGAAATCGAAGCTTATGCAACTCGCCCACGAAGACAATCTGCGCCTCAATGTCCTGTTTGCTCAAGCGGTGCAAGCGATTCGCATCAATGAAGGTACGATGACCTTGCATGCTTTGACCGCCAAGGGTGAGGCGAAAATTAAGCTCAATCCGACGGTACGTGATGAGCAATATCTGCGCTGGATTCGCGAATGGCTCTCCTTGAAAGTCACAGGTTCGCCGGGTGGCTATCCAGTATTTTTGCAGCGTTGGACGCGCACTGGGCACGCGCACAATAACCTCGAACATATGCTACTGCTGGGCGAACCGGAAGCGGTAGTGGCAGTGGTGCATAGCCCCGACTTGAGCCACGAGATCGCCAGTCGCGCTTGGTGGGCTTATCCTTCAGCGGATACGGCGCGGCGTTTATTGGAGAAGTCGGCGGTAGCGCAGGGCACGCTCGGCAAGGAGCTGGCAGCTTATTTATTGGAATTTTTGCCGTTTGAAGAAGTAGCGCTGGATGTGGTCGACACCGTGCGTTTATGCTTACAAGGCGAGCTGATTTCTCCCGCTGAACGTGAGCAATTGTGGAATCGTGCCAAGCGCAAAAATCCGTTTTATGTCGGCTTCTTACACACCGAAGCTAAGCATATTCCATTGCCGAATGCCGCCCATCCGCAAGCTGAAACTATTGATGCCGCTTTGCAAAACGCACTCGGCGCGAATAATCCCTTTGCCAATGCGCTGCATCATACTTTGAGTGCAGACGGGCAAAAATGGCTACAAACTTTGTTATTAGCGCTGGAAAAACCGACCGATCAAGACGTGGTAATTTCCTTATTTCGAGCCATACAAAAACGCTTTAATTTGCCGTTTGCGGAAGTGCGTGGGGTGGAAATTACTATCGCGCTGCAACGCGCCAAGGATTATTGCCAAGGCATTAACACGCACGCTGAGCTACAAACTGTGCTTGATGCTTTACCGAACGAACACCATGTCTATCTGCAAAATCTGCTGATGCTCGCGCACTTAGGTGAGGACAGTTTGAATACCGTGTTTGGCGGCAGTGATGCGGTCGGATCGGTGATGCGTAAGCATTTGGAACCACTCACTAAACCAATTCAGAGCGCCGCACAACAACTTTTAAACTAAGCTCAATCTGGCAATTTTACCGAATGCTCACCGCCTGCCGAAATACTCGCATTCTCATCCAATTGGTAATAATCTCCTGCTTCTGCTGCATAAATATGCGCGGCAATTTTCAAGCCTTGTGGCTGATCTAAAGAACCTGCCGCTATAGAAAAACGTTCAGTCTGTTCATCCTCCCAAAACAAACTCGAACCGCATGCCTGGCAAAAACCTTGGCGTAAACCGGATTGATAGCTATACCACTTCAAACCATCGCCTTTTAGCAGTTGGAAATATTTTTTGCGCGTGGCAGTGGCTGCTACAAAGTGCCCACTATAGCGACGGCATTGTTCGCAGTGGCAAGCGATCACGGGACGCAATGGGCCATTGACTTGATAGCGCACTGCGCCACAGACACAGCCGCCAGTGATGGGGTTTGACGCTTGGTTCATGTATAACCTCCAGATTGCGAAACTTGCTAATTACTTTACACTTGACTTACACATTATAAAATTTGGCTACCATGATGAAGTTAAAAAATGCTGCGCCTACTCTGTTATTTAGCGCTTTGCTACTAATACTAGCAAGCCCTTTTATTATGCAAATAAATGTCTTTTACAACTTCAAATTTAATATCATCAAAGATATGTTGGAGAGCATCGAAGGTGTTAAAGTCGTGGATAGTTGGCGGCATGAAGATGTAGCTTTGGAAGACTTCGGCTTTACTTTGCAAACAGCTAATGGCTCCAAAACCAGCATCGATTTTTATGAGTCGAATAATTGGTTTAAAGTTTTTTATAAGGCGGATGGCATTGTTATTGACAATGCTAATCACAACCAGAAAGTGACAATAAGCAGCCAACAACTACTTGAGCACAAGATCAAAGCATCTAATCTAAAAGAATCGGTTCACTCGATAAATCAGGTTGTAACTCTGGCAAAAAACAAAAGTAGTGATAGCAATTCAGCTAATACTGAAAATTACATTCACATCAGACAGTAAATTAACTAACATATTTAGTGCACTTCAGAATAACTATATAGCCAGGTAATGGTTAGCTAATTTTTTGCCAACGACCGAGTTAGCGAGGCGCAAAGCCCCAAAATAACCCAAAAAGTAGGCGAGACATGCACTGTGCTATCATAAAACATGCCAGCTAATAGATAGCCCAAGGCTCCCAAGGTAAGAGCTAGCACAAAGATACTCTCATCATTATTGATACCTTTGGCTACTATATACTTAAAAGATCGATAAAAGACTGTGATCATCATCACCAAGAAGCTAAGCAAGCCTAAACCCCCTATATTAATTAAATTTTGAATATAAATATTATGTGGTTTGTCAACTAAAATTTTTGTTCTGCGTGATTCTGGCAAGTGATCTTTATAGGTAATAGCAAATGTATCAGGTCCACTACCAAGCAAAATACTCTCGCCACTCATTTCTAAACTGTTGATCCAAGTACCTACGCGATAAGTGAGTAGATGTCCATATTTTTTATAAAAGGAATCATTTTCCTCGATGAATTTACTGTTTTCAGGTGGAGAGAAAGGAGATGCCGCGTTGGGTTTGGACTTTATTAGACCATTAGAGGAAAAGTTCATAGCTAAAAACATTGCCATAAAGCATAAGATAATGAAGAGCAATCTGTTTAATAAGAACCAGTTTTTATAATATACGAGTATGGCTGAGAGAGTTGTTAGAATAAAAGCAAAAGAAAACCAACCTCCTTTTCCGCGAGAAGCGACTAGAGTAATATATAAAATCAGCGCAACACTCATTAAAATAATAAAGTATTTAGTATTTTTTTTAAAGATCGCTATTATCAAGAAGATGGGCAAAAGCATGGCAGTGAAGTGCGCTAAGTTATTAGAATTGTAAAGTGTTGAAAAAGCCTTGATTTTTGGAAATTTAAGCTGGCTAGCTAATGAGCTGTACTGCTCTGGAAGTATGAGATATTTTCCTAATTCGGAATTAAAAAAGTTAAGCCGAAAAAACTGAAAAATACCTATAAAGCAAATGATTAATGCAGAGAGAATGATAACAAGCATAACTCTCTTAAGAAAAATAGGGTTAGGCTGTTTGTAATAGAGAGTTATGAAGAAGGCTAAGTAAGCGATCAAGACTAACATGCCTTCTCTGCGCTCATAGAATCCTAAAAGCGCAATATCACGATAATTGGAAAAAACTGTGCTTATTACAATAAATAAAAAATAGAGAATTGTAAAAACAATCAATTTATCACTTCGCAAAGTTGATAGGGATTTTTTTAATTCGAAATTTTTTATTAAAGAATAAAAACCAAGCACTAGAAGTAAAAAGAAAAGGCCAATTATAAAAACTGACTTATAGTAAGAAAAGAAGTCAAATACAGTAGGCGAAAACCAGTATTTTAAGTATTTCTGATCGACAGGTATAATTTTTAGATAGACAATTAAGGGTGTGATGCCAATCAGAAGATAATATACGACCTCTATCAAATGCTGGCTTAAATTATGAAGCTTATCATTTTGGCGATTTGTTTTTTTAGTAGTTATTTTCATTTTTTATAATTACTTATATTTTTAAGCTAAACTCAAAACTTTCTTAAAATAGCTGAATTAATCTACTAGGCTAACAATAATTGATCGGTTTTTCCACAAAAAATAAGCGCTAATTCAACTGCACTCTAATCCCCCAAGGCACATCCAGCTTTCCCTTCACCAGCCACAATACCGAATAATTCGGTGCGATTTTCGGAAAAATCCCCGCTGCGTCGGTGAAGTAAATCAATATGTCCGGCTGCTGATCTTGTTGATTCACCCAGTCAAACACTGGGCGAAAGTCAGTGGTTCCGCCACCAGCTAAAGTTTCAGGCAAGGTGACTTCTTCCCAAGGTTCAAATTGCAGCGGGAAGCCTTCCACAATTTCCGCATCGCAGGCGACCAAGGTAATTCGCGCACGCACTTGGCCTTTAATCGCGTTGATTTCGGAGAGACAGGCTTGGAGTTCTGCGTCGCTAATAGAGCCACTGACATCAAGCGCTACCACGGCATTAATTTGCTGGCTTTTCAGGCTCGGGAAAATCGCCGGATTACCGCGTCGGGTGGACGGGCGAGCATAGCTGTAATCATCGCGTGCCAAGCCGGTCAGATAATGCGCGAGCAGGTTACGCCACGGCAGGCGCGGACGCAGCAGCTCTTGTACTAAGCGCTGCATCACGCCACTTAATTTGCCTGCTTGCTCGGCTTGTTGTGCCGCGCCCGCTAAGCGTTGTTGCCATTGCAGCGCGAGTTCTTCCGCCTCTTGCTGGCTCAAAGGTGGCGGTGGTTTGCCACCATTCGCAGCAGGATCAAATTCAGGTTTTGTTGGCTCGGAACTGGAGGAGTTTGGCGCTTCACTAGGCTGGCTTTGCTCAGCGTTTTGCGGCTTATTCGGCTGATGCTTGGGTTGGCGTTGATCGAGCGGATTAGTTTGCTGATCTTGCCCACCTTCGCTGGGATTATCGTCCTTGTAGTATAAATGCTGGTCGAGGGTTTCGGAATGGTCATTGTCGGCAATGCAGGGGTAAATCTCCTCCGCCGTCATGCCGCGATATTCCTTGAGCATAATCATGCTGGGTGGCGCAGTTAAACCTTCATCCAACAAAATAGGATTCAAGGCATAATCACAAGCCAAATCCCAGCGATGTTTTACCCGATGTTGGCGGCGCGCAAAATGTCCCAAAGCGCAATGCAACGCCTCATGCGCCAAGACAAACTGCAATTCATCGGCACGTAATTCAGCGATATAAGCGGGGTTGTAATACAGCTTGCGTGCATCGGTTCCGGTGGTCGCGCACCACGCCGGATTGGCGACTTGCAAAGGTAAACGCAGCACCAAAGCACCCAAGAAGGGGCGATCTAAAATTAAGCGCGTGCGTGCAGTCACTAGCTTAGCTTCGATTTCCTGTGGTGTTAATTCAGCCATACAGCATCACATCGCCAATGCTTTCCGCCCACGGTGCAAATTCGGGCACGGCAAAAATCGGCTCGCCCACCGCACGCAACATATCCAACACCAACATCACACCCATTTCGCGCAAGGTCAAGGCTTTGGCGTAATTCAGAATGTGCCCATACACTTGCAGCGCATCAGGGCTGCCTTTGGCGCGAATCGCCCGCCCGACTAAAGCTGAGGCAACTGCATATTGCAAATCGACCTCTTTAGGTGTTTTCACCGTTTCGCCGCGCAAAATCGCATCTAAATCTGGCATTTGATGCAAATGATCGACAAAGGCTTTTAATTCAATCCCAGCCGCTGAGCCGACGCAGGCTTGCAGGGTGTTTAATAATAGTTGCGGCGAATTAGCAAATTTTTGTAAAGCGCGATGCGCAAATTCCCATGAGCGCGGCGTCGGAAAAGCGACTGGATTATGCGCGGGATCGAATTTGAATAAGAGTTCAGGGCGAAAACGCAAAAAGCCAATAATACGGTCATCTATTTTATGCTGATAAGCCCAAACCACCCAATCATCTAGATTCAGATCGACCTCAAAATGCGAGAAACGATTCGCCAGTGGCGCAGGCATAGTGTAAGTCACGCCACGATCACCCTGCCGATTGCCCGCCGCAAAAATCGCCCAGCCCTCCGGCACGCTGTAATCACCCAAACGCCGATCTAGAATTAATTGATAGGCGGCGGCAGACACACTCGGCACAGCGGAAGTGATTTCATCCAGAAATAAAATGCCTTGTGCGCTGTGGCGTTGTGCATTGGGTAACATTGCCGGAATCGCCCATTCCACCAAATTACCTTCACGAAACGGAATCCCGCGCAAATCACTCGGCTCCATCTGCGACAAACGAATATCAATCACTGGTACATTATGGCGCTGCCCGACTTGTGCCACGATCTGCGACTTACCCACACCAGGCGGCCCCCAAAGCATCACAGGCGTGTGGCTGCCGTGTAGCGTGGCGAGAAATTCTTGATCTAAAACCGAACTTAACAATAAGGGGCGCATGCTTGGCCTTGGTGATAATGAGCTTGCCGCCATTAAAGCAAATCTAGCGCGCTATGGCTCATTAGACAGAAGGGATAGATGGCAGGGAGTTCAGCAACGCTTATCCGAAACCCACTAGCCAAGCCTCCGAAAACGTTATAGCCTAGGCGCTCTTTTCAATCACTCTTCTAGACATCGGTCCCCTAGAAGCTACTCATACCCGACCGTAGTGAATGTATTTATGCGAGCATTGCCAACAGCAGATTGCTGCTAACACCCCGACTTATTTTTTCCCCGTTCAAACCCGAATCAGCACTTATCCCAAACGCCAAAAAGCTAATCGACGCCATGTTAAGCATCGTCTTGAGTATTACGATGATAATGGTGGGAAAGGTGTTGAAGTAGTGAAAGAGCGGCGCGTTTGCCCAAGTTGTTATCAAGAGTTAAGTAAAGCTTCTTAAACTGCTTTTCAGGGAGTGGGATTTGCTCGCTCCCTTTAGAGTTTAATCCTTAATCACCAAAGCTTGTCCAAACGGCAAAGCTACAAATGCATCCTCCGCCAAGCCAGCTTTCGCACGCTCCACCACCAACAACTGCTCTGGTTCTTCCATCGGTTCAGAAGTCATTTGGAAGGTCGCGTAATGCACGCCAATCGAGCGTTTCGCATGCAAATCAATGTGCGCTTGCACGGCTTGTTTTGGATCCATGTGCACTGGCCCCATAAAACTGCGTGGGGCATAAGCGCCAATCGGAATTAACGCAATATCCATCGCGCCAAACTGCTCATAAGTTTGCTTAAAGTGATCGGCATAGCCCGTGTCGCCGCCGAAATAAATCTTGCGCTCGCCGACATCTAGCACGAATCCACCCCATAAAGTGCTATCGCCATCAAATAACCAGCGACCCGAAAAATGCTGGGTGGGCACAAAACTAACGCTGAAATTATCCTTGATGCTGCTCGATTCCCACCAATCTAGTTCCGTCACACGTTCGCGATTTTTAATGTGCTTCGCCACGCCCAAACCAACATAAATCAGCGGATTATCGCGCTCAATCAGCCTTTGCACCGTGACTACATCCAAGTGGTCGTAGTGATCATGGCTAACTACGATCACATCAATCGGCGGCAAATCTTCAAAGCGCAAGCCCGGATTCCGCACCCGTTTTGGCCCTGCAAAAGTAAAAGGACTCACGCGCTCGGAATAAACCGGATCGGTCAAAATGTTATAGCCTGCGGTTTGGATCAGCACACTGGAATGATTAATCACCGTGATGTGTGCACTGCCATCGTCCACGCGCTCTGGCGGCTTCGCACCATATTCGCTCTCCACCCACATAGGCCATTTAGCAAATGGGTGCTCGCGCGTCATTTTCAAAAAAGCGAATAGGGATTTGGCTTTTTGTGGCTGCTGATTTTTGAACTTGCCATTTATACGCATAGAAGCAGCAGGATTCGAGCTGGAGGGTTTATCCATAAGGCGTTTGGGCTGGTGGCTTTAAAAGCAGGCATTGTAAGCGCAGTTGCAAATTGGCGGTGAATAACCTCGTAAATGAATAGATATAATGGGGAGGGCAAGAATATCTGCGTATTATTTTGTTGCATTGCAGCAACTTTTCAGCATTAAATGAACCTAATAATCAATTGTTGCGACGCAGCAATTATAAGAACTTTATGCTAAATCGATATGTGAGGTTAATAATGAAAAATTTTGTATTATTGGGCAGTTTGTGGAGGCGTGCTGTTGAGTTCGCTAATGAAGCCAGTGCGGATCAGTATATCGCACAACATTGCCAAGGGATTGATTATGAAAAATGTTCAGCCGCTGAGGTGCAATCACGCTTCGCTGAATTTCCAAAAAAGTATTTCAGCTATGATCCAGCGCAAACTGCTATTCGCGGCATGATCGTTGTGCAAGGCGCATAAATCGGCTAGGAGGAGAACTCGTTTTATGATCAATTTATCAATGCCGCTTTCTAAGATCGCGGCATTCAAACTAGCCTAGCTAGTTTTTACTGAATTATCCGTATCCTTAACTACTTTCTGCTGTGCCTGCCACTGGCGCAATTCCTCATAATACAAATCCCAGACACAAAGCTCACAACCATTACCACAGCAATCATTGGGTTCTGGCGGAGTAGGGGCTTCATCGGTATTCATATCAGTTAACTGGTAAGACTAGAGAGAAGCTATTTTAATGGGGCTTAGCTTGAATTCCTAGCTAGTTAGGCTGGATAAAACTTACACCAGTTCCGCCGTCATACTAATCGGCACAGCCGCCAGCGCTTTGGATACAGGGCAATTTGCCTTGGCATCTTGTGCTAACTCCTGAAATTGCTCGGCGCTGATAGTCGGTATAGTCGCTTGTAGATTCAGCGCAATCGCCTCAATGCTGAAACCATTTTCACTGGGACGCATATCCACTTCTGCGGTGGTATGCAGCGAATCTGCCGTAAAACCCGCTTTAGTCAAAGCAGCACTCAGCGCCATGGTAAAACAGCCCGCATGCGCTGCGGCAATTAGCTCCTCGGGATTAGTACCTCCCTTACCATCATCATTTTGAAAACGAGCTTTAAACGAGTAGGGCGTATCACTTAAAGTGCCACTCATCGTCGTTAAATTGCCTTGTCCGGTTTGAACATCGCCTGTCCAGTGGGCGGTCGCGGTACGTTTCATGAGTTGCTCCTTGGTGGTGGGGAAATGGATGGGGAGCTTAAAGTGTAGTTAGTTATTTTAAAAAGAGGGTTTTAATTGTGGTAGTAGCAAGCCCATAAACCAAGCTACTACAATAAATATCTTAATTTGTACGAATTATTTCCGTACATTATACTCTAATCCTAATAACGCCTAATGAGCACTACACTATGAGTTTATCCCTACAACGTATTGATATGCGTGTGAATGAGCAGGTTAAGCAACTGGCTGAGCGTGCCGCAAGCACCTTGGGTTGCACAGTCACCGAATACCTAGTGCGCTTGATTCAGCAAGATGCGCCCAAAGTATTAAAAGGCGAAACCGAGATGGTATTAAGTAATGCCCAATTTGATCGTTTTGCGCTCTTGTGCCAGCAAACCAAAGCACCTAGCCCACGCATTCTAAAAGCGGCTCAACGTTTGGATAATGAGGGTTTTTAAATGGCGTTTATTCAAACGCTTGAGTGTCTTGATAAGGCTTGCCACGACGTGAAAAATTTTGATTGTGGTAAGCCTGCTATGAATCAGTTTATAAGTCGCTTTGCTACCAAACATGCCGAGTTGGGCTTGAGTAGCACTTGGGTTTTGCTGGAAGAAAGTGATGCGGAAAAGCTGCCTATTGCAGCGTATTACACCTTGGCAAGTGCTACCGTGAGTCGTGCTAGCATTCCGACTAAACCATCGCTACCAATCTATCCGATTCCGGTAGTGATGCTGGCACGCTTAGCGATTGCCAAACAGCATCAAGGCAGAGGCTTGGGCGCGAAAATCTTGATTAGTGCCCTGCGGCATGCGGTGCAATTAATGCAACAAGGTTTGCCAGCCTATGGATTAATTTTAGATGCGATCGACGAGCAGGCTGTGGCGTTTTATCAGCATTTTGAGTTTTTTGAGCCAATGCCGGATAACCTGATGCGCTTGTTTGTGGGGATGGGGAGTTGGCAAACGCTCTAAGTGTCAGGCTTTGTTATAATCGTTTTCTCTGCTTATAAAAGTTTAAAAGCTATGCCCAAAAAAGATGATAGTCATCAAATTGTTAAGGAAGCGCTGATAAAAGAAGGTTGGGATATTACTGACGACCCCTATGTGATTTCTTATGGTGAGCGCTTTTTGTTTGTTGATTTGGCGGCTAGCGCCTTGTCGAAAGGTCAATTCATTGGTGCGCAGCGTAAAGATAAGCTGATCGCAGTGGAGATTAAGGAATTTCGTGGTAAATCGGCAGTCAACGATTTAGAGCAGGCAATCGGTCAATATGTTTTATATCAGTTACTGCTGAAACAGGTTGACCCCAAGCGGCGGGTTTATCTAGCGATTTCACATATAGCGTATGATGAGATATTTAGCGAGCCTATCGGTGAGTTGGTGATTAATGAATTACCAATGGATTTGATTGTGATTGATGTGCAGGCTAAAGAGGTGCAGAAATGGATAAAAAAGACTACCAGCAAGCGGTGAAAACTGTCATTTCCTTATACGCCAAATTCCGCCCTTCACATGGCAGTATCCGTTTGGATACGGTGTTTGACGATGTGCAGGGTCATTATGCCTTGATGCAAGTGGGTTGGGATCGCGGTCGGCGTGTGCGCGGAAATTTGATTTATATTGCGCTGCAAGATGGCAAGATATTGATTGAATATGATGGGATTGAGCATGGAATTAGCGCTGATTTAGTGGCACAGGGTGTGGCAGAGCAGGATATTGTGTTGGTGTTTTTGGAAGAGCCGAGTGTGGCAAATGCCGCTTAAGTTTAATGAGGTAAAATGTATGATCCCAAATGCAGTATTAAAAGATTTTGAATCTTTACCTGTTGATGCTCAGCAACAGGTCATTGATTTTATCGCGTTTATTAAATCACGCTATCCGATGCGAATAAGTAATCAGCCTCAACATACACCGGAAAGTTCGTTTGGCAGCATTAAAGTTAAAAAGAAGGTGAGTTTGGAGCAAATGGATGAGGCGATTCGGCAAAAAGGGGCTGAGCTTTGATCGCTATTGATACCAATCTTCTAGTTCGAGCACTGACCGATGATGAAGAGTCACCTGATCAGACCGAACAAGCACGCGCCTTGATCAATGCCGCAGGTCGTGTTTTCGTTCCCCAAATAGTCCAAGTGGAGTTTGTTTGGGTGTTGGAACAAGCCTATGGCCTTGACAAGCAAAAGATTATCGAGGCGTTAGAGGTGTTGTTGAAAAATCCTGTTTATGAGTTACAACATACAGAACACTTTGAATTAGCTTTAGCACGTTTTCGCCAAAGCAATGCCGGATTTGCAGATTTGATCGTTGCAGTAGAAAGCCAGCAAGCCAACTTGGTTTTATGGACTTTTGATCGTAAGTTGAGCAAGCAAGAGGGTGTTGAGCGTTTATTGCCAGAGTCGTTAGCGAAGTTTCATGTAACTAAGTAAAAAAAATTGACGGTAATAAACCAACTGTAAAATACTTCAATCCTTACTTGTGTTTTATTTAGCATAGAGCTGACTAGGTTTGCTTTGAAAATCAGCAACATAATTAACTGGTTGTTTATGCTACAATATTGCGCATTATTTTGATTTGTGTGTATATAACTATGAGAAAATTTGCTGGAGTATTGGTAGGTTGTTGCTTTCTATATTTTATTATAGGATTTGCTGCAACATTTATGGGTTGGATTACTAAAGAGAATTACTTGCTTTACGCCGGAGTAGTCGGAAGTCTTGCTTCTGTTGTAGGTTTAATAGCTCTAGCCAAGCCTGCTATAAGCCAAGATGATATAAAAACTATAGAGCTAAATACACTAAGATCTATTGCAGATACTACAGAGCAGTTAAAAATTTTAGAATATGATCGCCTAAAAACCAAAGATCAATTAGTCAGTTTAGAACAGCAAAAGAAAGAAATGGAGCTTTTAGTAAAAAAGGCTAGCCTGGCCTTGTTTTTAAAAGAGCAGTATTCTTACTTAGAAGAATCTATTATTAATGAGGTTAATCAAAATCAACCTTTAAAGGTCAATTTAGACAAACTAATTGAGGTATCTAACAAGCTGCAAGCTTTGAACGAGGAAATTGATGCCAGTCCACAAGCTGACAAGCTTAAAGAGATTATCCATTCTGCAAATAAAAAATCAGACTCCCTGACAGATATTGTTGCTGATTTGGTTGAGGATAATTATCTTATATTTCCGTTTGGTATAAGCAAGGCTTTTAGTAGGGTGCTAAGAATAAATAAAACTTAATATTACCCCGTCAACGCCATAAACACCTGCGGCAATCGTTCCGGTAGCCGCTGCACCTTATCAATCACCGTATACCTCTTGCCAAATATATCCCGCACATACTCATCCGCCTGCGGATCAAGGCTAATGCAATAGCTATAAATCCCCTGATTATCTAGCTCTTTTACCGCTTGGCGGGTGTCTTGGGTGAGCCATTGCGGGTCGTCGACGTCAATATCCGAGGGTTCGCCGTCGGTGAGGATTAACAGTAATTTCTTATACGCGTTTTGATGTGCTAAATAATGCCCAGCGTGCCGCAAAGCCGCACCCATGCGGGTGGAATAGCCTGCTTGCAGCGCCGCCAAACGCCCTTTCACCGCATCATCCCAATGCTCGCCGAAGCCTTTAATGTGTTGATAACGCACTTCGTGGCGCGTGTTGGAGGCAAATCCAGCAATCGCAAACGGGTCGCCTAAGGCCTCAATCGCCCACGCTAATAAGGACACCGCTTCTTGGCTCAGCTCCAAAATGCTTTGGGTGCAGCCTTGTGGGGTTTCGCTGATCGAGGCGGACAAATCCAGCAGCAACATCACCGCAATATTCCGCCCGTCGTGTTTGTGGCTCATATTGATGCGCGGGTCAGGATTCGCGCCGCTTTTGAAATCAATCAAGGAGCGAATCGTCACATCCAAATCCAGCTCGCTGCCGTCTTCCTGATAACGCACGCGCGTATAATTTTGCGGCTTGAGTAAGTCGACGATTTGCTTGAGTTTTTTCGCGAGTGCCGCGTGCTTGGCTAATAGCGCATCAATCTGTGCCGGATTGCCCATTGGGTGCAAACTTTCATACACACTCGCCCAATCGGGACGATAGGTTTGGCTGGCATAATCCCACTCAGGATAATGGCGCGGTGGCAGAGCGTAATCCTCTTGCGCCGCCTCATCGCGCTGGGTTTCCTCGAAGAAATCCTCGTCGTCACTTTCTTCAATAAACTGCCACAACTGCCGATTATCATCACGGTAAGCAATCGCGGTATCGGTGAAATACACATTCGGCAATTGGTCGGATTGCAGGCGGGTTTTGGCGACAAATTCCAGCGCTAATGTGACCATATCTTGCGTAGTTGCTGTCGGCATTAAGGCATGAAATTGGGCGGCAAACTCATTGATAGCTGCGTTTTGATAGCCATGTTTAGGATTTAAAATCGCATAAGACAACATCGCCAAACGATGACGCAAACAGGATTCGGTTTGCGGATTGCAGGCTTGCTCGTCAGGCTTGGGGTGTAAAGCCGTAAAAATGCGCCGCAATCCGGCATATTCCTGCATCGCCAAATATTCCACGCGGCTATCTTCCAAACGCTCAATCGCCATACGCTGCTGCGGGCTGAAATTATCCGCAATCACCTTACCCGACCAACGCTGATGCGCCGCCATGTGCGCCAAGACCGCGCGGTAGCGATCCAAACCTGTGACACCCTGCGCATCATCAAACACATCCGGTATGCGCATACCATACTCATCAAAATAAGGCTGCTGCTCACGCAACTCACGAAAATCAATCGAATACGGCACAAGCGGCGCGGTATTTTCCCAGCAAGCTTGCAGGTAAAGATTTAATTTGCGCTCGTGATGGGTAAACAGTGTGCCTTTGCGCTCATGCTGCAACATCGCCTTGCTATCGGCGGATTGCAGGCTGAAATACTCCTCTTGGCGCGGCGGATGCTTGCCGTAATTGCGAATCCCGTACTCCATCCAATTTTTCAAACCGCCCAAAGCCAGTTGATTAATCAGGTAGGGCATTTGCTCCAACAATTTGGGCAAAGCGGGGCTAGGAATCGTGGTATGGAAACCGTGAATCGACCCCGTGGTGCGCTCCATTAAATCAAACAGAATGGCGATATAATTGCCAAGCAATTCCGCACTACCCAAACGCCGCGCCACTTCTGGTAAAGTCTGCAAAAAAATCGGAATCGCTTTACCATTTGGGCTACGCGAGATATGCCACACTGCATCACTGACTTGTTTTAAAACACCCTCACCCAATTGCGCCGCCATATCCGGCATTTCTTCGAGATAAGTTAACACCGGATCGAAACCACGCCCGATTTTGCATACTAAGGATGCACCGTCTAAATAATCTTGTACGCCTTGTGCGCTTAAGACACTTAGCGCGTGCTGCATACAACCTGTGAAGGCTTCATCGAGTTGCTTGAAATTGCAGTTTAATTGGCTGCGGTAATAAGAAACCCCCTTCAATTCCCCCTTGTCAAGGGGAAGGCTAGAGCACTCCGCCTCTTCACTCCTCCCTTGACAAGGGGAGGCTGGGATGGGTTCTTTCATACAAACATCATCTCCACCGCATGCCCCAAAGTACTCCGAATATCCGCATCATCGGTAATCGGACTCACCAGCGCCATCTGACACGCATCACGCGGCGCAATTCCGCCTTTAATCAAATTGCCTGCGTAGACCAACAAGCGAGTAGAAATACCTTCATCCAAGCCATGACCTTTAAGATTGCGTGCGGTGTGGGCGATTTTGACCAGTTTCGCGGCGGTTTCAGTATCCACACCACTTTCTTTCGCCACAATTTCGCTTTCTAATTCAGCGCTGGGGTAATCAAAATCGAAGGCGACAAAGCGTTGTTTAGTGGATTGTTTTAAATCTTTCATCAGGCTTTGATAGCCGGGATTGTAGGAAATCACTAATTGAAAATCGGAGTGGGCTTGCACCAATTCGCCTTTTTTATCCAAAGGCAAAGTGCGGCGGTGGTCAGTCAATGGATGAATCACCACCGTAGTATCCTGCCGCGCCTCGACAATCTCATCCAAATAGCAAATTGCACCCATGCGTGCAGCAGTGGTCAAAGGGCCATCCAACCAGCGCGTGCCGTTCGCATCCAATAAATAACGCCCGACCAAATCCGAAGCGGTCATGTCTTCATTACACGCCACAGTGATCAGCGGTCTATCCAACTTCCACGCCATATATTCGACAAAACGTGACTTACCACAACCCGTCGGGCCTTTGAGCATGACGGGTAAACGGGCGTGGTAGGCAGCCTTGTAAAGCTCAACTTCGTTGTGAGTGGCTTGGTAAAACGGTTCGGCTGGGATGCGATGTTGCGTGGTGTCTGACATGGTCATGATCCTAAAGGATATTCCCTTCTCCCTGAGGGAGAAGGGTTAGGGATGAGGGAAATATTACTTATGCACGCCCAATTTCTCGCGCCAATGTGGATACAATTTATCCGCATCGCCCGGGAAGGATTCAAAGGCACGCGCAAATTCCTTATGGCTCTTGGCATATTCAATCGGATCAGCGCCCGATTTCCAGCAATCATAAGCTTGGCGCAAGGAAATCGCACCCGCTGCCGGGCTATCAATATGACCGTAAGAGCCGCCGCCAGAAGTATTGATCACATTACCATGTCCCAAGTTTTGGAAGAAACCGGGCAAGCGCAGCGCATTCATTCCACCAGAAATAATCGGCGTGGTCGGTTTCATCCCATACCATTTTTGGAAGTAAACAGGGCCTTGGCATTCGTCGCGCTCAATCATATACGCGATGTTTTTATCCTCGTTTTCACCTTCCATTTTGCCATAACCCATCGTGCCAACATGGATGCCGGACGCACCTTGCAGGCGGGATAATTTGGCTAACACGAAGGCGGTGTAACCACGCTTGGCGGAAGGCGAAGTAATCATGCCGTGGCCTGCGCGATGATAGTGCAAGTACTGGTTCGGATATTGGCGACGTGCTGTGGTAATCATGCCGGGGCCGCCGACGAAACCATCCACCAAGAAAGCAACTTTATCCGCATCAGGGCCGAAAGTTTCGAGGATATAATCGGCGCGTGCGCACATTTCATAATGATCGTCTGCGGTAATATTCGCCGAGAATAATTTCGCCTGCCCGGTTTCATCCTGCGCGCGCTTCATTGCATCGGCGACTAAAGGCATGACCTTTTTCAGCGGTGCAAAGACTTGGTTGCCTTGTGGCTCGTCATTCTTAATGAAGTCGCCACCCAGCCAGAATTGATAGGCTGCATGGGCAAACGGCTCAGGACGTAGACCGAGTTTTGGCTTAATAATCGTGCCTGCAATATAGCCACCATCTTTGAGTGGGCGACCTAAAATACGCCACATATCCGAGATGTCTTTGGACGGGCCATCGAACAATTGCAGCGCACGCTCGGGCACATAAAAATCGTGAATTTTGGCGTGTTCAATATCGCCCATGCCTTGATTATTGCCGATGATCAAGGTCAAAAGCGACACCACCATCATGCGGCCGTCGGTAATATTGCGGTCGAATAAGTCCAAAGGATAAGCAATCCGCATATCTTCGGTAGCTTCGTCGATGTAATACACCAAAGCATCCACACCCTTGGTGAAATCGTCGGTGGTGCACACTTCAACATTAGTGCCGGTCGAGGATTCCGCCGCAAAATGCGCCGCCGCCTCCAAATAGCCATGCCCGGCTTTCGGCTTCATTTTGTAAGCCACCAACAGGTGCTTACCCGCTTTCATTAACTCGTCTTCTTTCAGACTCAAATCTGAATAACGCGCGGATTGATCTAGTGCCATGGTGCTCTCCTAAAAAAATAATCCATGTGATCTTCGGTATAAGACGATCAAAGTGCTGCTGATGAAGTTTTAGTTGTAAAAAGCAGCTTGAGTATCGACTTAATAGTTAGCTGGTAAAGTACGCTGGTTTATCCCAAAGATGCATATCCCTATTGTGGTAAAAGTTTCTACCCCTAAAATGCTATTTATTCAAGCTTAGGGATATTGGGCTGCTTTATTCGTATCAAGCGCTTGGCTGCTGAGTATCGAAACTATCTCTTCATGAGGATGGTGCTGGCTTTGCTGATAGTGTTGTGATGGAAATTTGCTGAAATAGCCGAGTTCGGGCATTTAGTCATTTCCTATTCAGGCGAATTAGCCTATTGTTGACGCTATAGAAGGCTCCCATTCTTGTTAGTGGTTTGGTCTGGAGCTGTCCTCAGTGGGTTAATTTTGGGCTGTTGTAGTGATAAGGAAGTCGCTTATGTTGTTCCTACCTCTGCTATCCTGTCAGCAGGACACTATTGAGGTATTCCATCATGTATGAACGCTTGGCTGGCTTAGTCTTACTAAGCAGTACGTCTTTGGCATTAGCCCAAGGCAACTATATGTTCCCACCAATTCCCGGCATGGTGTATCCAACACCAACAATGCCTAATCCAAGTTACTACCCAATAGCACCTTACGCTTACCCAAGTTACCCTTATAGTACTCCGCAAGCTTACTATCCGCTGCAAGCGCCAGGGCTAGCCTATCCGTATGGGGCTTATCCCAATTTAGGAATGGGCTATCTGCCGAATACTGGAATGCCGCCTAGTGCAGCTCCAGCTCAAACTTATGCTTATACCAGCCCGTATAACCCTAATCAGCCTGCTATGCCTGGCCCCAAGCCGGCACCTGAAGTTAAAAAAGAAACTAAGTCTTGGGGTGATACTCGCTATATTTGGCCAGATTTTTATACAGATCAGACTTCTGAGATTTGGGACAAAATGATTAATTCGCCGCATGACTTGGGCTATATGCCCGGCGGTTGGCGTTTCCCTTCTTTCAGTTCGCCCGATCCGATTACGGTCGGTGATGCAGTGGCGAATCAAGTACCTCCGATTGCTGAAGAGGTGCCTAATTTTATGAATTTTACTAACTAAGCTCATTAAGTACTCCACAGAAGAGTGCCTATCCAGCAATTAATGAATTAACAGAAGGAGCAATGGATGAAAGCAGGTCGGTTATGGCTAGGTGGTGTAATGATTACCAGTTGCCTGGGTGTGCTAGGTGGTTGTAGTGCCACTCCGCAAAAAACAGAAGAAGTGGCGAGTACTGAACCTAAAGTTACTCCTAAGCCAACACAGCAGCCAACCATAGTACGTGCGCCTGCTTCTAATTCAGCAGCTCAAGCCGGGCAAGTGAGAAAAGTCTCTCCGGCGCAACAACGCTTAGCGCAGTTACGTGCCATGCGCCAGCAAGAATGGGATCGCCAACAAGCACAAAAGCAGCAGCGCCCTCAAGCTCAGCCGCGCAAAAGCCGCCAGCCTGCTTATGCTCAACAGCAACAAGGTTCCAACCCAATTTCTGTTACCTATGGTGGTAAAGGCGTAGGCAATTATTATGCTACAGCTTTGACTGGCGATTTCGCAGGTGATCCGCGGTTGTTGTCTTTTATTGATCAAATGGCGCGCCGTGGTTTTAATCGCAATTATTTATTGGGTGTGTTTTCCCAAGTACGCAATCGCGATGATGTGGCGCGCTTATGGGCAAGCCCAGCTTCTGCGAGCAGCCCCGGTGGTTGGTATAATTATCGCTCTAAATTCGTGACTGCCGCCAATATTCAGAAAGGCTCGCAATTCTGGGGGCAATACGGCGCACATTTGCAACGTGCCCAACAGCAATATGGGGTTGATCCAGCCTATATCGTTGGCATTATGGGTGTAGAAACACGTTGGGGACGAATTTTAGGTAAACATCGAGTGATTGATGCGCTCACGACTTCTGCTTTAACCAATCAGCGCCGTAGCCAATTCTTCTTTGACGAATTAGCCGATTACATGCTGATGACGCGCTCTGAGCGCATGGATCCTTTAGCGCCAAAAGGTTCTTATGCCGGTGCAATGGGCTATGGCCAATTCATGCCAAGTAGCTTCCGTAGCTATGCAGTCGATTTCGATGGCGATGGGGTGCGTGATTTATGGAATCCAGTGGACGCCATTGGCAGTATTGCTAATTATTTCGCACAACATGGTTGGCGCTCAGGTCAGGAAGTCGCTGTAATGGCTGATGTGTCGTCAAATGATTATGCGAATGTGCCGGATGGCTTCAAGGTCAAATATTCTCCGGGGCAATTAGCACAAATTGGGGTAATGCCAAAAAGTGGACGCTGGAGTAATACCTCAAGAACGCACTTAGTCGCTTTATCAACGGTGAAGGGCGGCTATAAAGAACCTTGGATCGGTTACAACAACTTTTACGTTATCACCCGCTATAATCATAGTAACTATTATGCGATGGCAGTACACCAACTAGCGAGTGCAGTTAAAAATAACGTAGGTGGTGGAAATTAATTCGATCTTAATCCGTTAGTCGCTAAAACTAACAGGACTATACGGCTTTAGTTAGACTTAAAGCCGTATAGATGAATAAGAAGAGCTTGATTTTTATACAATTTTCTAAAAAACGGGGCTTCAATAAGTTTTTCGACTGTATTTTGCACAAAATGTTTGATATTTAGACATTTTCGTACAAAAGAATAGTGTTATTCTTAGTGGGCTTAAATTTCTACTGTTGCTGATGATGGTTGCCTATGAACATACTCACATTCAGTGAGGCTCGTCATCTTGTGTCCCGCACAGGGCTAGGTGTGGAATGGGATAGTGTTAAACAATTGGAGGGGTTGTCCAGAGAAAAGGCGGTTGAAATCGTCCTTAATCAGGCACCTGCACCAGTTAGACCCGCTCCTGCCTTTACACCGTGGCACAAGTTAGAGCCGATGCGTGATAACAGCGCTGAGGGTCGTAAAGACGCTTGGTCTATTGCACAAAACGAGGGGAAACGCTTACAAGGTTGGTGGGTTGAGCAGATGCTTTTAACGTCATCGCCTTTTGTTGAGCGAATGACTTTGTTTTGGCACAATTATTTTCCTTCCTCGATTCAAAAGACTTTACAACCGAATTTACTGCACAAGCAAAATTTGATGCTTCGTCAAAATGCTTTAGGCAATTTCCGTAATTTACTCAAGGCTGTCGCCCGCGATCCAGCTATGCTGGTTTATTTAGACGGTTATGAGAATGTAAAGGGACGCCCGAACGAAAACTTTGCCCGCGAATTATTGGAGTTATTCACTGTTGGTACGAGTGAATACGGACAAGCGGATGTAAAGGCAGTCGCAAAGGTATTTACGGGTTGGGGAGTTCATCCTGCTAGTGGCGATTTTGCCTTTGATGCCAGCCAACATGATGGTAGTCCAGTAACGATTTTGGGGCGTACGCGGGCTTTCACGGGCGATGAAGTCATTGATCTGCTGATAGAGCATCCAAGAACCTCTGAGCGCTTAGTCGAACGGGTTTGGAGGCATTTTGTCAGTGGTAGCCGCCCTGATCAAACAACTGTTCAATCTTGGGCTGCTCAATTCCGCCGTGCTAATTACGATATCAAAACCTTGCTGCGTGTCATGCTCAACAGCCCGCAATTCTGGGAGGTGGGCAATCGGGGTACTTTGGTTAAATCGCCGGTCGAATTGCTCATTGGCACCGTCAGGATGGCGAACTACCCCCGCGAAAGTACAGGCGAAATGGTCAATTTGTGCCGCTTAATGGGGCAGCAGCTATTTGACCCACCTAATGTGCGTGGTTGGCTAGGTGGTGAAAACTGGATTAGCACCCAGACTTTACTAGTACGAGCTTCTTATTTATCGAAAGTATCAAGAGGCAATTTAAATCGTCGGGTAGAAACAGGTTTACGTTTGCCACCCAAAGATCAGCAGGAAATGCTAACTTGGATGTTGGCAGTGCCGCCCGTAAATAAGTTGCCTGATATTCCAGGAAATCGACGCTTAGCGAATGCATTGATGCTTGATCCTGCGTTCCAAGTAGCTTGAGTTTGATAGGGAAATGTTATTAGTGCCTGATAAAAAAATAATAAGTGGGCACTATTGTAAAATGAGGTTTTGAGGGGTTTTATGAATAGACGTGGTTTTTTGAAGTTAGCAGGCGCCTTGCCTGCAGCCGGACTGTTGCCTGAGCTGGCTTGGGCAGTAGACAGTAAAACAAAAAATAAAACTGAGGCCAGCGCTAAACAGGTTGCCAGTTCTAGACGTCAGAAGGCAGTCGTTTTAATTAAGTTGGCAGGGGGTAATGATGGTTTAAATACCTTAATCCCGCAACGTGATTATTCACTGTATAAAAAGCACCGTTCAGCAGCCCGTATTCCTGAGCATAAACTCAAAGAGTTTCCACTCGATAATGGCATGTCGGTTAATCCGTACATGACCAGTTTAAGTCGTTGGTGGGAGCAGGGCGAGCTAGCTTGGATTCAAGGGGTGGGCTATCCACATGGTGTGCTTTCTCATTTCCGTTCTAGCGATATTTGGGAAACAGCCACCAGTGCTTTCGAGCATTCGGAAATTGGTTGGTTGGCGCAGGTGCTCCCACAATATAAGCAGGGTTTACATGGCATTATCTTAGGCGAAGGCTTAGGGCCAATGGCGGGTAAAGACTGCCATACGATTGCGATGCAAAGCCCACAAGTTTTCCTGAGCCAAGTCGATTTAGTTCCCGATATTCAGCCGATCAATCGTGGCAGCGCTGCTTTAAAGCATGTCGTGAATGTGCAGCATCAATTACATGATGCAGGTCGGCAATTGAAAGAGAAAATGGCGAATCCGCCACGCTTAGGCGGGTTTTCTACCAGTGTACTAGGTCGAAAATTAGAATCTGTTGCACAGATGATTCTGAATGATGTCGATACAGCGGTGTATAAGGTCGAGCATAGCGGTTATGACACGCATGCTAACCAAATAAACGTACACAACAATCTGTTGTTTGAGTTAGCGGCTGCCTTAAATTCTTTCGGCGATACCATGAAGCAACATGGACGTTGGGATGATGTGCTAGTCATCACTTACTCTGAGTTTGGGCGCCGTGTCCAAGAGAACCGAGGTGGCGGTACTGATCATGGCACGGCTTCTGTCCAGTTAGTCATGGGCGGGCGGGTCGCAGGTGGTCGTGTCTACGGAGAGAATCCGCGCCTGAATGATTTAGATGGCGATGGTAATCTGCATATGACCACTGATTTCCGCGCTGTTTACGGAACGCTCGCGACGCGTTGGTTCGGTGTCAGTAATCCTTGGTCACAGTTCGGTTCAGTAGGGTTTGTTTGAACCCGCACTTTCCTGCATAATCGCCGCCTTGATAGCGGCGTGAGTGCAAAAGGACATGTGGTTCAAAAATCTCTATCTCTACAAACTTCAGCAAGCTTTTCCCTTAACGGCAGAAGCCTTGCACGAGCAATTAGCGGCTCGCCCTTTTATTGGCTGTCTCAAAGACCAACGTGAAAGCAGTGGTTGGGTTGCTCCTTTAGGTCGTCCCTCCGAATCCTTGGTGCATGCGGCTAATGGCTATATCTGGATTACGATGGCACATCAGGAACGCATGCTGCCCTCTTCAGTGGTTAAAGAAGAGCTGGATGAGCGAGTAAGCGAAATCCAAGAGCGCGAAAGTCGCAAGCTCAGCAGCCGTGAAAAGAAAGATATGCGTGAGCAAATCGAGTTTGAATTGCTCCCCCAGGCCTTTACCCGTACTCGTCAATTGGATGCATGGATTGACCCTCACGAGCAGTGGCTGGTGGTTAATACTTCATCTGCAAGCCAAGCCGAGCGCTTAACTGCCTTACTACGTAAATGCATTGATACCTTGCCGATTGCTGCCCCAGAAACCAGTAATAGTCCAACCTTCTTAATGACACATTGGTTGACTGAAGGTGTGCTTCCGCCCAAATTTGAGCTGGGCGAAGAGTGTGAGTTGCGTAGCCAAGGCGATGATCAAAGTGTGGCAGTCTTCAAAAAGCATGAGCTATTGACTGATGAAGTGAAATCGAATTTGGCGACCGGCAAACTGGTCTCTAAATTAATGCTGACTTGGGATGAGCGGATTAGTTTTGTGCTAACCGATAACTTACAGCTTAAGCGCTTGAAGTTCTTAGATGTATTTGATGAACAGTTAAATGAGCAAGATCCACAGTCGTATGCTGAAAGTAAAGATATTGAATTTACTTTAATGACTGGGGAAGTATCGCGCTTATTGGCTGATTTAATGGCTTGCTTCAACCCAGCTAAAACTGCTTAACGATACTCAGGGGGAGGAACTGACAGAGAATGACCCTCCAACGTCTATTCTGGTAGAAGCCTCCTCCACCCTCACGTTCTGGCTGAAGGCCATCCTCTGTCAATTCATGCCAATAGTTTAGTACATTCTAAGCCGACTGCATTACAGTTTTGTTTAATATGTGAACATTCACCGGCCTTTTATCGGATTAGTGCCTATGCCCGAATTAATTAACTGCCGTTATGATCAGCATGCTGAAGCTATTTTGGAAATATTCAACCATGCTATCGTAAATTCAACCGCTTTATATGATTATCAGACAAGAACGCTGAGTTTTATGCAGCAGTGGTTTGCAGCGAAACAAGCGGGAGGTTTTCCGGTTTTAGGTTTGGAGAAAGAGGGGAGATTATTAGCGTTTGCCAGCTACGGCAGTTTTCGCCCACAGCCTGCGTATAAGTACAGCGTGGAACATTCAATTTATGTGCACCCTGACGCGCGAGGACAAGGGCTAGGTAAGCGCTTATTGCAAGCTCTAATCCAAGAGGCAGAAGCGCAGAATTACCACTTAATGATTGGCGGGATTGATGCGCAGAATGCAGCGAGTATTGCCCTGCACACTCAATTAGGCTTTGTGCATGCAGGTACAATTAAACAGGCTGGTTTTAAGTTTGGGCAGTGGTTGGATCTAGCTTTTTATCAGCTGATTCTGAACACACCTAGCGAGCCTGTCGATGGCTAATTAAGCCGCTGTTTGTGCGTGAAAATCTGCTTGATTAGCGGAGCTAGTCGGTGCTTGCTCTGGCGCTTTGATCACTAGGCTATCAATTGTCCACGGTAAACCGGCACGGCCTTGCTGAATTTTTTGACGCGATAAGCCTAAAGACAATAGCTGTGTATCACTCATGTTCAATAACTGCGAAGCCGCGCGTGCATAGCCGATGGTCTCAAAGCTAGTAGCAATTTTTTCAAATACTTTACTGATGTTCATGATCTGCTTAACTCTCTGATTTGACTGTGGTCTTTAATAATTTGTGCTATGCAGCAAATATGAGCCAAATACAGATCATGAACAAGCGACGATTTATTTCCCTAGCGGTTACTAAAGCTAACTTTTAGCAATCAGTTGTTGACCTGCATGCTTATAAGCCCACCACATTAAGCCTAAGCCTGCCAAAATCATTGGAATACTTAACAGCTGGCCTTGGGTGAGCCAATCAAAAGCAACGTACTTCAATTGAATGTCAGGCTCACGGAAGAATTCAGTGAAGAAGCGGAACGAGCCATATAGAGTTAGGAATAAGCCCGCCACTGCGCCGGTCGGACGTGGTTTACGGGTGAACCACCACAAGACTACAAATAACACTAAGCCTTCAAAGAACGCCTGATAGAGTTGCGAAGGATGACGTGGTAGGGAATCGACTTGTGGAAAGACCATCCCCCACGGTATGTCAGTCGGGCGACCCCATAATTCGCCATTAATGAAGTTGCCAATTCGCCCAGCGCCTAAACCAATCGGAATCAGAGGCGCAACAAAATCAGCAAGGCTCAAGACGCTCACTCTCCATTTGCGCGCTAAGGCAAACATGACAATCGTCACGCCAATTAAGCCGCCATGAAAACTCATGCCGCCATCCCAGACTTGGAAAAAGGATAAGGGATCGCTGAGGAAGGACTTAAAATTATAAAACAGCATATAGCCGACGCGCCCGCCGAGCACCACGCCAATCGCCCCCCAGAACATCATGTCATCGACTTGATCCGGCTTGAACAAGCTTCCGGGTTTACGGGCGCGGTATTTACCGATCAGTAAAAAACCTAAAAAACCAATGACGTACATCAGCCCATACCAATGAACTTTGAGGGGGCCAATACTAAGAGCGACAGGGTCAAATTGTGGGTGCGTTAACATGCTAGCAGCCTTGAGTTATTGTGTAGTAAAGCGGTTAGTGTTAAACCGAGTCAGAAAATAATTTAGCCAATTCAGCACCCGGATCAGGCGCGCGCATAAAAGCTTCACCCACCAAAAAGGCATTCACTTGGTGATCGCGCATTAATTTTACATCGGCTTGAGTATGAATACCGCTTTCTGTGACCAATAAAGTGTTGCTCGGCACATCAGCTAATAAATCTAAAGTAGTATTCAAAGAAGTCGCAAAGGTACGCAGATTACGATTATTAATCCCAATCAAAGGCGCATTTAAGGGCAGAGTACGCATTAATTCGTCACGATCATGCACTTCAATTAAGACATCCATGCCTAACTCAGTCGCGACTGCATATAAAGCATGCAACTGCTGATCAGTTAAAGCAGAAACGATTAGCAGGATGCAATCAGCGCTAATCGTACGTGCTTCGTAAATTTGGTAAGGATCAATGATAAAATCCTTCCGAATCACTGGCAGCGTACAGGCAGCACGGGCGGCTTTTAGATAATCTTCATGGCCTTGAAAATACTGTGCATCAGTCAACACCGACAAACAAGCAGCTCCGGCTTGGGCATAACTTTGAGCAATCGCAGGTGGATCAAAATCAGCACGAATCACCCCTTTGCTGGGTGAAGCCTTTTTGATTTCCGCAATAACCGCTGCTTGACCCGTGTGAATCTTATTCTGCATCGAGCGCAAAAAGCCACGCACTGGATCAGCACTTGCCGCCTGCTCTTTCAGTTGCGCAAGACTAAAGGTAGCAGAGCGTTCTTGAATTTCCTGCTGCTTAGTCTGGAGGATTTTTTGCAAAATATCGGCTTGACTCATACTGTGCTTCCTCTGTTAAGCAGGCTGAAATTGTTGGCTAAACTGAGCTAACTGCTGTAAGCGCGCTAAGGCACTGCCATCAGCCATGACTGCTTGAGCTTGTTTCACGCCTGCTAAATGGCTATCTGCTAAGCCTGCTACATAAATCGCAGCACCGGCATTTAAAGCCACAATATCACTGGCTGCACTCGGTTGATTGCTTAAGGCTTTAAAAATCATGGTTAAGCTATCCGTAGCAGTTGCGACTTTTAATGCATCTAATGAAGCAGTACGCAAGCCGAGATCTTCGGGATTAAGCGTGTATTCGCGTACCAAGCCGTCTTTCAGTTCAGCCATATAAGTAGGTGCTGCAATACTAATTTCATCCAAGCCATCGGCTGAATGCACCACAATGACATGGCGGCTACCGAGCTTTTGCAAAACTTCAGCGACGGGACGCACCCATTCTTTGGCAAATACACCCAAGACTTGATTTGGGGCTGCGGCGGGATTGGTGAGTGGGCCCAGTAAATTAAATACCGTGCGCACGCCTAATTCACGGCGCGGGCCAATCGCATGCTTCATTGCATTATGATGTTTTTGTGCGAACAGGAAGCCGACACCGACTTCATTAATGCAACGCGCTACTTGTTCGGGGGTTAATTCTAAATTGATGCCTGCTGCTTCTAAAACATCAGCGCTACCCGATTTGCTAGACACTGAGCGATTACCGTGTTTAGCAACCCGAGCACCGGCAGCGGAAGCTACAAATGCACTCGCGGTAGAAATATTAAACGTACCTGAGGAGTCGCCACCTGTGCCGCAAGTATCTACTAAGTATTCACGTTCTACTTGCACAGCGGTGGCTAATTCACGCATCACGCTGGCAGCCGCTGTAATCTCCTCAACAGTTTCACCGCGCATTCTCAAGCCGAGCAGAAAAGCACCTACTTGGGCAGGTGTCGCTTGGCCGGTCATAATAATACGCATGGCTTCAGTCATTTCGGTATGACTAAGCTGCTGATGTTCGCTGATTTTGCGGATATATTGTTGGAAATCCATATCATCCTCTACTGCTATGGCTGAGCCAGTAAAACTCGATGCTTTAAGTTATTAGGCCGAGAGTGTACCCAGATAAGCCTAGAATATCTATTAACTCAAGCTTGGCTTGTAGGCGCTAAGCACAAACTCATTCTGTGCTAGGCAAATTCAGCTCGGCTCGCTACCCTATTAATAACGAGAGGAGGTAAGCCCATGCGGATTCAAGCCCAGCATTCAGTGCTATTAGTTGTTGATATTCAAACGCGTTTATTACCGGCGATTCATGAAGGTGAACCTGTGTTAGCCAATACGGCTTGGCTGGTGGATGTTGCGCAAACTTTAAAACTGCCCGTTCTTGCGACGGAGCAATATCCACAAGGCTTAGGTTTCACCGAGGCAAGTTTAAGAGCGCGCTTTTCCGCTGCTAATATTATCGAAAAGATTCATTTCTCAGCAGTGACCGAAGGTGCTTTGCTGGCACATCCTGAAGCAGATAAGCAGCAGTGGATTGTAGTTGGGACAGAAGCGCATGTTTGTGTACAGCAGACTGTATTGGATTTGCTAGCACGAGACTTGCAAGTCTTTGTAGTAGCAGAGGCGGTCGGCTCGCGTAAACCACAAGATAAAGCTTTGGCTTTAGAACGGATGCGACAAAACGGCGCAGAAATTGTCAGCCGTGAAATGGTTGCTTTTGAATGGCTAGGGCAGGCGAATACGCCAGAGTTTAGAGAAGTATTAACAAAGTTTTTGCGCTAGAACTTAAAAGGCAGTGATCAATCGCTAGATCACTGCCTCCTTAATTTTAAGCTCGGGCTAATACAGCTTCTAAAGTAGCAATCAAGGCATGGGCTTCAGCAGGGCCTTTATAATGTTCGCCATTAATAAAAAAGCTCGGCGTACCGTTCACGCCACTCCGCACGCCACTTTTAAAATCATGGGTAATTTTTTCTTCAGCGGTTTTGTCTTGAATTTCGGCGATTAATTCTTGCATAGGCAGTTCATAGGTATGTGCAAGGCTTTGATACAAGTCGTTGCCTAAGCGCTTCTGGTGCTCGTATAAGGCGTCATGGACTGGCCAGAATTTATCGTATTTAGCCGCAAAATCAGCCACTAAGGCAGCAGCCAAGGCTTGTTCGTGAATTTGGGTGAGTGGAAAATCGCGAAACACAAAACACAGCTTATCGCCAAAATGCTTCTGCACTTGCTTGATAACACCATAGGCCTCACCGCAATAAGGGCATTGATAATCACCGTATTCTACCAAGACTAAAGGTGCATCAAGCGAACCTTGGTAATTGTCGCCTTCATGAACAGGATCTTTAAGTTGAGACATGAATAATTTCCTTAAGCAGGGAGCTTTTCTAACGCATCTAAAATGCCATCCGCACCAGGGTTTTGGCCCATCGGTGATAAATAGCTCCAAGCAATCACGCCATTTTTATCAATGACAAATAAAGCCCGTTCACACATCCCTAATTGGCTAGCATAAGCGCCATATTTTTTAGCGACTGATCCTTTAGGCTCAAAATCAGCCAATAAATCAAAATTTAAATTGCGTGCTTCTTTAAACGCTTGGTGACAAAAAACACTATCGACTGAAATGCCTAAGAGTGTGGCATTAGCTTCTTTAAACATCGGCAATACTTGGTTATACAGCACCAATTGATCGCCACACACACTGCTCCAATCGGCAGGGTAGAAAGCCAGAATCACCGGATTTCCACGCAGCGAGCTAAGCGTCAGTTTGCTGTCTAGGCCGCTCGCTAAAATGAAGTCGGGTGCTTGAGTGCCGGCAGCGAGTATTGAACGGGCAGCAGAGGTATCAGCCATCTTGATCTCCTAAAGATGAATCGCTTGGTGGGAAGGCATGAGCTTGCACTAAATTTCTAACAGCAGAAATAGCCAATTTATTTACTAAGGTATTTGTTAGGAGTTTAGGTGAGGCTGATGCAAAAAACGGGTCTTTTATAAAAAAAGCCCAGTATTAAACTGGGCTTAGAAAAAGATTCGCTCTAAGTTTGTGGCTTAGAAGGGAATATCGTCATCAAAATCTTCAAAGTCATTATTCCGACCTGCTGGGGCTGAATTGGTATTCGCTGGAGGTGAAGCAGGGCGCGTAGCATTGCTATGGCCTGAGCCACTATTCGCTGACGGTGGTGGAGCATTAAACTCACCGGTGCTGCCGCCTTCCGCCCGCCCGCCGAGCATTTGCATAACATCGGCAATGATTTCGGTAGTGTAGCGATCTTGGCCATCTTGGCCTTGCCATTTACGCGTTTGTAGGCGACCTTCGACATAAACTTGCTGGCCTTTGCGTAAATACTGACCGGCAATTTCGGCTAATTTACTGTAAAAAACCACTCGATGCCATTCAGTCCGTTCTTGGCGCTCATTGGTAGTTTTATCTTTCCATTGTTCACTGGTAGCGATGCTCACATTGGTAATTGCGCCGCCGCTAGGCATATATTTGGTTTCTGGATCGCGCCCTAGTGTGCCGACCAAAATCACCTTATTAACTCCGCGTGCCATAGTGTTTCCTTTCTTGAGGTATGACTGCTAATTTTACGCGGCTGCCCCCAAAATTGCACGAAGCCCCTGTTCGTCTAGTTGTTTTTTATCGACTTTCAGATAGGCGACCTGCTCCTCGGCGACAATCGCAACTTCGTAAATCCCAGGCACTTTTTGTAGCGCTTGATACATCGCTTCCCAGTCAGTAACAGAACCTGCAAAGCGCACGACCCGACTGGTATAAAAGGTCGGAGCAGGGAGCTTAAGTGTACTCATTAACCAGAGTGCAGCTACCAAAGCACTAAACCAAAACACACCAGCGGCCTGCCAATGCTGATTGACCAAGCCACCCGCTACACCACCCACAAAAATCCCTAAAAACTGCGTGCTATTGTAAATGCCCATCGCTGTGCCTTTAGTCTCAACGGCTGAGTATTTGGCGACCAAGGAAGGCTGAATCGCTTCTAAAAAATTGAAGCCCAAAAAGAATAAGGCAAAGGCAATTAGCAACGAATTTTTTTCGGCATAACCTAGCGCTAATAAGACTTCAGCAATGACCAATAAAGCAATCGCCACTAATAGCATCGGTTTAATTTTATGGCGTTTTTCAGCGACGATAATCAACGGAATCGAGCCAAGAAAGGCTACCAAAAATACCGGTAAATAGATTTTCCAATGATCTAAAGTAGGCAAGTCCAGCTCTTGAGTAAATAGGCTAGGAATCACTAGAAAATTAGCCGTCATAATTAAATGCAGAGCAAACACGCCTACATTCATGCGTAGGAGCGAAGTGTTTTTGAGCGCTTTGAGTAGATAGTCACTGATAATCCCCGCATCCCGATGGGCACGAATATGCAGCGGAGTGGGCACGGCAAATAGCACCAATAAAATCCCGCAAATTGCTAAGCCAAAGGTGAACCAGAAGATGCCAGACATACCTGCTTTCGTATAGAGAATTGGCCCTAAGATAATCGCGGCTATGAAGGACAGGCCTATCGTCATGCCGATAAAAGCCATCACGCGCGAGCGGTTTTCTTCCCGCGTTAAATCTGCCGCTAAAGCCATTGTCGCTGCTGCTACCGCCCCCATACCTTGTAAAGTACGCCCGACAATAATCATCTCAATCGAATGTGAGAGTGCGGCGATCATGCTACCTAAAGCAAATATTAATAATCCACCAATAATCACTGGTTTGCGGCCAATACGGTCAGAGGCAATACCTAGTGGAATTTGGAAAATGGCTTGAGTTAAACCATAAATACCAATTGCAATGCCTGCGAGTAATGCGCTGGACTCAGGCAAGCTCTGTGCATAGAGGGCAAAGACTGGCAAAATCATAAATAAACCCAGCATCCGCACGGCATACACAGCAGAAAGTGAAAAGGCAACACGCCATTCCAAGGCAGTCATGGGGCAAACACACCATCAGTTTTGAAAGGCCGCTATGTTAGCGCGTTCATAGGATAGCGCATAGCCTACTGAGGGGTTGTGATGATTTAGTTTGGTTTACTGAGTTGGCGGCTTGGGCGAGTCTGTAAAACCATGAATCAGCTGGTGAAGAATTTTTGGGTTGAGCTGCGCCCACAGCATAATGGGCAAGACCACTGGGAAAATCAGAAGACCAAACCTGTAGCCCAAAGAGATGAAGGCTTGTATATAAGTTTCGTTGAGAAGTGGCCAGAGAGTTTTAGCTTGTCCTGTAAAACTAGCATCAAGTCTAATCGCTAATAAAATCGCAGTATTAAAATAAAGCCCCCATACGATGATACAGGTGACTAACAAATAGCCTAAACCAAGAGTGTAAAGTTTAGCCGATACCTTGGATGGAGCGGCTAAAGTGAGGGCTGCTAATACTGGCAAGCCATAACTATAAACTAAACTATTAACATTAATCGTTAAAAGCAGGGGATAGGAGGTTGACCCTGTGAAGAATTCGCTTGAAAATCGCCATAAGCCTGCAGGTATTTCTGAGCTGTGGTTGGCACCTAATAAAGTATTAACAATTAGCATTGAGTGCTGGCTACTGGTGTCCTCAACTAAGTTAGGTAAGGCCAAAGGTATTAAAATTTCACCCAACTCTAAGGCAGTGCGATTGAGCCACGGTGCAAGCAAATACCAGAGGCCAAGTAAAGCAGGTAACCAAAATAGAGTTCGTATTAAAAGTAATTGTGGGCTTACATTTGAGGCTAGAAAAAGTTTGTTAAAAAAAGTATTAGCCATGATCTAAAGCAGGCTGCTGAGGCTCTTGTTTATTCTGCTTAACGACCCAACGAATCCAGACAATAAAGACAATCAAGACATCAAGGAAAATCAAGCCTTGCCAGATATAAAGATGTGCCCATTCAAACCATTGCTTATTCCATTGCAGCAGGTAAAAGAGACTGATTATTCTAATAATATTTAAGCTTTGAATAGCAAGGTAGCCCAGTAGTAATCCCCATAAACGTTGCTGCCAAGTCGCTGGGTAGGCAAGAATGGCGGCTGTTAGGCAAATCATCGCTTCAATCCCATTGCAACCGGCCAGAATGGCGACTGAAGTGCCATTTGAGAGGCTTTGGATCACGATGCCATTGGAAGTTACGTCCGCGTCGAATAGTTTCAAAATCCCTGCACTGACCGCCGCCAAGTGCTCAGTGAACGGTGTGATTAAATGCTCCCTAACTAGCGGTAGCCACTCAAGCGCGAAAAGAACTAAGAGCAGAACTATAAATCTTATTTTATTCATTTAGGGTACTTACAAGATTTCTAAAAACTTGGTTAGGTTCGAAACTCAATATTTAATAATGCAGGTTAAAAAATCAACGCCTAGCTGTTTCCTCCTTCGTCAGTCGTAGCGACAACTGCCATCTCCAGTCTAGCATAAGCTGAAGCAGCTCTCTTGCCATTAATAGATTAATTTTATTAAACGCATGCAACTGAGCTCAATCAGTTCTAAATTTTCCAAAATGCCTTTTTAATAAAACTACGTTGCATTAATCGGCTTAATTATAGTTGAAAATTTGAAACTAGTAGCCGCAAGGTTATTTTGTAGTCAAGCCACTCTTAAAGCTTGGATTAAGCCTTGTTTATATGCTAGATAGCAGCCTAGTATCTTTATTTTTAGTTTTTTGATCCAAAAAATTCTTTAGTGTTCATTGTGTCAAGTGTAAGTTTTTTGGTGTTTGAGTGGATCTAAGTTAGGAGTTGTTCTTGACTTAGACTCGCTACTGCTTAACGCAACTCTGTATTTTATGGGCGGTTTTTTTGCTTAAAAATAATCAATCCTCAGTAAATATGCACAAGCAATTAGTGTGTGTAACGGGCTTGCCACGTTCAGGTTCAACCTTAATGTGCCAATTGCTTGGGCTTCATCCTGACATTTATAGCCTTGGGCATTCATCTCCTTTACTGCAAACCTTAAATCAGTTAAGGCATAACCTGAGTGATAATGAATTTTTATTATCTCAGATGGATGTGAATTTTGATTTAGCTTATCAACGGTTAGTCAATGCTTTTCGTGGATTTGCTAATGGTTGGTTTGCAGAGTCAGATAAGTCGGTAGTCGTGGATAAAAATCGAGGGTGGCTCAATCAATTGGATTTAGCTCAACTCTTGAATCCTCAATCTCGAATGCTGGTCTGTGTGCGGGAGCTTGGGCAAATTATTGGTTCGATAGAGGCTCAACACCAAAAAACGCTGTTACTAGATTTTCCTGATCATCTGGCAACCCATTCACGTTACGGGCGAGCTGATGCTTGGGTGAAAGATAATGGCGTCGTGGGTGCTCCTTTACGCTCTATTGAGGCGATGCAGGATATTCCTGAAAGCTTACAGAAGAACGTGTATTACGTTGTCTTTGAGCATTTAATGCAAGAGCCAAGCTTAGTGATGCAGGGCGTTTTTCATTGGTTGCAGTTAGATGCAGTTCAGTTAAATTTAGCCAGCTTACCGGTAACACCTCACGAAAGCGACAGCTATTACCGTTTTAAATATCTACACAAAACCCAAAATCACCTTCAAGCGCCTGCAGTACACCTAATATCTCCACGGATACAAGCAGAACTGGAGCGAAATTTCCCTTGGTTTTATCAAACTTTCTATCCAGCTAAAGCGCTATAAATAATAGGATTTTTATGAAAATTTTAGCAAACCCCAAATCTGCAGGGCAGCTTATTTTAAATAGACATTTGCTTGCCTTAGCAGTGAGCACTGGCCTAGGCTTAAGTGGGGCAGTGCAAGCCGCAAATTTTGATGTAACTGTCGCAAATGATGCGGGGGATGGCACTGATTCTGCTAATACGGGTACTTTAAGTTGGGCGATCCGCCAAGCCAATGCTACGGCCGGAGCAGATACCATCACTTTGAAAACAGATGTGTCGATTCAAGGCGTAATGAAGTCTTTAATTGATAGCGACCTCACGCTCCAAAACGATGGCAACCCACGCAGTATTAGCGGCAATAACACTTATCGTCCGCTGTTCATCAAATCCGGCACAGTCATAATTAAGAATCTGACTTTGAAGGAAGGTAAAGCCAAAGGAGGCGCTTCGGATGAAGGTGGCGGCGGTGCTGGTTTGGGAGGGGCTTTATTTGTTTATCAGGGCAAGGTTTCCTTAGATACGGTTAATTTTGTAAATAACCAGGCAATCGGTGGCAGTTCAGGAACCACTTCGGCTGGTGCCGGTGGTGGCGGAATGTTTGGTAATAGTTCATTGGGTAGTTTCGGTGGCGGTGGACTATTTGCGCATTCAATTTTTAATGCTACAGATATGGTTACTGCTGGCTATGGCGGTAATGGCAATTACTCAGGAGGGATAGGCGCATTTGGTGGTGGAGGTTCTGGTGAATTTGATTCTTACTCCACTACATTTGTACCGTATGTTGGACAAAATGGAGGGTTTGGCGGCGGCGGTGGAACTGCCTCAGAGGGTGGTGGTAATGGTGGCTTTGGTGGCGGCGGTGCTAGTGGTGGGAGCGACTATAGCCCTTCAGGTGCTGGTGGCGGAAGTGGGGGGTTTGGAGGTGGTGGTGGGCATAATACCTATGGCACCCCGGGTAATGGCGGCTATGGTGGTGGCAAGTCAGTGGTTGGAAGTGGCGGTGGAGGCGGTGCTGGTTTCGGCGGGGCTATTTTTGTTATGCGTGGGCAGCTCAAGCTTCATAATGTCAGTTTTGATACTAACAGTGTGTTAGCAGGCAAGGGCGACGTTAGTATTTACCAGTCGGGTGTTCCGTCTGAGGATGGGAAAGCAGCAGGTAGTGACCTCTTCATTTGTAATAGCGCTACGATCACACACTCTACAGCCAGTTCGTGTACAGCTACAGTTACCCAATGCGAAGACCTCAATTTAGCTGAGCCTAATGTATTTGGAGGCTTTAGTAGTCACTTATGTATCTTGAGCGCAGATACTCCAATAAGTAGCTTAATTCCACTTGATAATTCGTCCGAAAGTGATGATTTTGGTTCGTTAGATATTGAAGTTGGAGTGAGCGCGCATAACTATAAATTATCCAATGCGACTGATAGCCCTATCACTGCGGATTTATCAGTTACTAATGAACAAGGCGAACTTAATAATCACTTTAAAGTATCTCAGCAAACTATCGTTGTTCCTGCCAAGAGTACCGCAGATTTTTCGGTTGAATTTGATCCTAGAAGTGTAGGTACTCACCTAGGTGTAGTGAAAGTAGCTGCATCAGGTAAAGTTGAGCAGTTTTATGTACGAGGGATCGGGACTTTTGATGCCCCTCCAGTGGCTAATCCCACTAAGCAGGTGATCGAGGTTCAAGAGGATGCGGCAAGTACGGTATTAAATTTAAGTGGTTTTTTCACTGATGCTGATGGTGACGCGATCACTTTAAGTTTAGGCAACAATACTAATAGCAGTTTAGTCAGCCCAACTTTGAGTAGTGGCACTCTGACTTTAGCCTATACGCCCAATCAAAGCGGCTCTGCCATAGTTCAGGTCTTTGCACAATCTAAGCAAAAACTTGTCACACTACCTGTAGAGATAACAGTCAATCCGGTTGATGATGCGCCGCTAGTCAATGAACTGCTCAATCCAATTCAAGTCAATGAAGATGCGGCAAGTACATTACTTAACTTAAGCTCAGTCTTTAAAGACATTGAAGGTGATACCATCAGTTTGAGTCTAGTAGGCAATACCAACCCCGCCTTAATTCAACCCACCTTAAATACCAATGATAAAACGCTTACTTTAGTTTATTTGCCGAATCAAAATGGTTCTGCAACAATCACGATTCGCGCTATAGCTAATGGCAAAACTGTGGATAGCTCTTTCACGGTTACGGTCAACGCAGTTGATGATGAGCCTATTCTGGATAAACCGATTAAAGATTTTACGGTTGAAGAAGATGCCGCAAATACTGTACTCGATTTAAGTACAGCATTTATTGACCCAGAGGGTGATCCCATTGATGTCAGAATGCTAAGTAATGGTAATGCTAATTTAGTAGATTCGAAGATAGTCGATAAAAAGCTGACCATAGCCTATAAACCTAATCAAAATGGGTTGGCTACGCTCAAATTCATAGGGGTAGCTAAAGACAAGGCTGGAGAAAATGTCTTTACTATTACTGTAAAACCAGTCGACGATGCACCTATCGTAAAAAATCCTCTTACTGCAATAGCAGTCGACGAAGATGCCTCTCATACAGTATTAGACTTGAGTTCTACCTTCAGTGATCTAGAGGGAGATGCTATTCAGTTAGAGGTATTAGCGAATACCAATAGCGGCTTAGTTAAAACAACTTTAAATGGTAACAATCTAAGTTTGGCCTATAGCCCCAATCAAAGTGGGAATGCTGCAATTACTGTTCGTGCTACCGCTAATGGAAAAACTGTAGATACATCTTTGCCAATCACGGTCCATCCTATCGACGACCTTCCGGTAGTTACTAAGCAAATAGAAGATATAGTGGTGGAAAAAGACGCTGCTAGTACTGTCATCGATTTAAGCTCGATTTTTAGTGACCCCGATGGCGATCCAATTCAGTTAGAGCTTATTGGTAATAGCAATGAGTCTGTAGTGACACCCACGCTAATAGGTCATAACTTAAGCTTAGCTTATGGCAAGCAGCGAGGTGCGACTACACTCGTCATTCGTGCCAAAGCGAATGGTAAAGCAGTGGAGACCTTTTTTAATGTGGTTGTGGGTGGCCTAGATCTAACAGGTAATGGACAACCGATTGCTAATGGAGACAGTTCACCGATTGGGGCAGACTACACTAACTTTGACTCACAACCCGTCAATGGTGGTGTTAAGAAGAATACTTATAAAATAAATAACTCAGGCAATGCGCCTATTAAGGTCGATCTTGCGCTTGCAGAGGTGGGTAGCTCTACAACAAAGGCTATTTCTCCATTTGAGCGACTCTTAAGTGCATTAAATCCTATTAAGCTTGCATGGGCTATCGGAGCTAATAATTTTACTCTTAACCAGACGAGTGTAACGGTACCCGAGAATGGAAGTAGTAGCTTCGATATTATTTTTGACCCCTCGACAGTGGGTAAGAAAGAGGCGCTAGTCAATTTAAGTATTAATTCAAAGATTGTACATAGCTTCCGCATTGAAGGTTTCGGTGTAGAAAGTGATTCACCGCCTGTGGTGGCTAATCCGATAATGCCTGTAGTGGTCAACCAGAATTCACCAAATACGCTATTAGATTTAAGCGCTACCTTCACTGATCCTGAGAATAAACCGATTAGCTTAAGTATGGTTGCTAATACCAATAGCGCTTTGGTTACACCTTCTTTAAGCGGCACTCAGCTGACTTTGGCCTATACTCCGAATCAAAGCGGTACAGCTAGCATTACAGTTCGAGCCACCGCAGATGGTGAGATAGCCGAGACCACCTTTACGGTCACCGTCAATGCAAATGCAACCCCAATTCCAGCACTCGGGCCATTTGGCTTATTGGCCGCTATGCTTGGTTTACTTTGGTTTGGAGCGCGACGCAAAGAGTAGGCGCAAAGATTAATTATTGTTTACCGTTGATATAAAAAGCCTAACTTTCCAAGATAGCTAGGCTTTTAGCCATGCCCTGACCTAGTTAGTCTTAAACCGCCGCCCCAACCAGAATAAGCCAGCCAATAGAGCCAATAAACCGAAGGGGTTAAAGATTGGGATCGCTGTGGTCGAGTTTGGATTGACAGTAACAGTGAATGAAGTCTCTACAATCTCTCCATCTGCGGCAGTGGCACGAATTGTAATGGTTGCTGAGCCAGTTTGATTCGGCGCATAAGCTAAGCTGAGGAGGGTTCCATTCAAACTCGGTGTGACTAAAGCGCTATTGGTATTGCTGACAATACTTAAAGTCAGTGCTTTATTGTCAGGATCGGTGAAGACTGCTTTTAGTTCCAAGCTAGTCGCGGGGGCGTTTTCATTAACCGTGACAGGATCAATCGGTTTAGCTACCAAAGGCGGTGAAGGGTCAGCTACGCCATTACCTATAATACGGAAGCTGTGAGCAACCTTGCCATCGACTTTCAGATTGATTAAGGATTCACGTAAACCTGTCGCTGAAGGGTCAAAAACCACTAGGAATTTGGCTGAGCCATTAGCAGGTACGGTCAGTGAGCGGGTTGACATGCTGAAGTCTGCAAAACCGACCGCCCAAGCTGCTTTAATAGGATTAAGTTGATTGAGTGCTTGGATAGCTGATTCCCAGAGTGACGCTGTTGAGTTAGGCACTTCAGCCTGCTCAATCGTTACGTCAACTGGAATGCTATTGCTATTGGTGAGCGTGTACTCACAGGTTTTAGTTTCGCCTACCACTTTCGCCGAACCCAAATCAGTGCAGTTTACGCTACTAGTCGTCACACCATTAGCTATAGGCTGGTTATTGCCCTTAAGAATCAATGGCTCGTCGACCTCGGCCACAGTGATGTTAAAGGTAGCCTTCGCAGTAGCGCCTTTACTGTCTTTAACGGTGTAGTCAAACGAGGCTGTACCGACAAAGTCTTTAGTAGGAGTGAAGATAACATTGCCACCGTTCTGCGTGACCGTGCCATTTTT
>JBATRF010000014.1:0-907704 GCA_049292455.1 Thiolinea sp. | reverse complement strand
GGTATCACGCCAGGCGGGAAAGGCGGCTTGAGCAGCGGCGATGGCTTCTTCGACCGTGGCTTTTGAGGCTAGCGCGACCTGTTTGCTCACTTCGCCGGTCGAGGGGTTGTACACCGCTTGGGTGCGCTCACTCGACTCAACTACAGAGCCGTTGATTAAATGTCCGACGATTTTATTAGCTTGGCTCATTTAATTTAATTCCTGAATAGATTCGCCGATGGCATTAACAAGTGCATCAATTTCTTGCGGCGTGATGGTAAACGGTAAACCGAGTTGCACAGTATCCCCACCGCTGCGTACATAGAAACCTCTTTCCCAGCACTTTTTCATCACTTCAAAGGGTCTAATCACTGCGTCACCGTCACGAGCTTGCAGAGTTAAACCACCTGCTAAGCCGTAGTTACGAATGTCGGTCACATAAGGTAAGCCTTTTAAACCATGCCAAGCTTCTTCAAAAATTGGTGCGGCGGCTTTGACTTTATCAATCATCTGCTCATTTTGCAGGATATCTAAAGCCGCTAAACCGGCTGCGCAGGCAATTGGGTGGCCTGAGTAAGTATAGCCATGTGGCAGCTCAATCATGTGTTCAGCGCCACTTTTTTCCATGAAGCAATCAAAAATTGCATCATTCACCACTACGCCGCCCATCGGTTGTGCACCATTAGTGACTTGCTTGGCAAAGGTCAGCATATCCGGTGTCACGCCAAAGGCTTCTGCGCCTGTTTTCGCACCCATGCGGCCAAAGGCAGTAATCACTTCGTCAAAAATCAAGAGGATATTATGTTGGGTGCAAATTTCACGTAAGCGCTGCAAATAACCTACAGGTGGTGGAATCACACCCGCCGAACCTGCTAACGGCTCGACAATCACTGCGGCAATATTCGAAGCATCGTGCAAAGCGATCATATTCAATAATTCATTAGCTAGCTCCGCGCCTTGAGTGGGCAGACCTTTAGAGAAAGCATTCGCTGCTGTCATGGTATGGGGTAGGTGATCGGCTTCCAGCGTTTGTCCATACAGTGCGCGATTGCCCACAATGCCACCCACGCTAATGCCGCCAAAATTGACACCGTGATAACCCTTCACCCGCCCAATTAAACGCGTTTTCGAGGCTTGACCTTGTTTGCGCCAATAAGCCCGCGCGATTTTTAAAGCGCTATCGACTGCATCTGAACCGCTACAGGTAAAGAAAACATGATTCAAGCCAGCTGGCATAAATTCAGTCACACGCTCGGCTAAGGCAAAGGCTTTGGGGTGGGCGAAATTGAAAGCGGGTGAGTAATCTAATTCTTGAGCTTGCTTAGCAATCGCGGCACTAATGCCCGCTTGACCATGCCCTAAACCGCAAGTCCAAAGCCCAGACAAACCATCAAAAATTCGGCGTCCACGATCATCAATATAATAACGATCTTCGGCTGCTACGATAATCCGTGGATCTTTTTTGAAAGCACGATTACTAGTAAAGGGTAACCAGTAGGCATCTGAATGGGTTGTTTGGCTCATGCTGATCTCTCCAAAGTGTTTAGATGGCGCTATCTTGCGACAAGCTTCATTTTTAATAAATTTAAAATTTCATGCGCTTAGTTTAGTGTTTATTCAACTAAATTTTGTTGTATTTTATCAGCAGGCTAGCAGAAGGATCGAGGCTTTAAGTTGAGTGATTTGAGCTTAGCTTGAAAGCTGCTTTAAAAAGAGGCGGGCTTAAATCGCTAAGTGGCTGATTCACATCTTTTTAGGGTAGTCAATTAGTCAAGGCGCATTTTTCTGGGGCATTTTTGGCACGATTTTGCTGCATCGTAGTTAAGTAAATTTAAAACTGATTTCAAGTTTTTTGAGATTTATTATAGTAAAGCTCTGTTCCACAATCGAAACATCCAACGCGGCCTGCATCGAAATTGACAGTTTGGTTTTAAGTATTCAATTAGTGCTGAATTATTTCAAAACTATACTAATTTTTAGAGATATCGATGGCCTTTGCGTCTGCCAGCTGAAGAACCACAGGATAGATAATTGCTGTAATAGCTCCTTAGCAGTTATCTGACAGCTATTACAAACAAGTGAAGGGGAATCAAGTCTATGCCTGCTGCCTTACGAAATGGTATTTGTAGTGAACGACTGGAGTTGGCTGCCTACCAACAAAACTTCGCCGATGCCCACCCCCCGCTAAATTCCACCCAAGCCAAAATTGAAGCCGAGCGCTGTTATTATTGCTTTGCTGCACCTTGCCAAACGGCTTGCCCTACTGGGATTGATATTCCCAGTTTTATAGCGCGTATTGCGCAGGATAATCCACGCGGTGCTGCGGCCAAAATTCTCGAAGAAAATATCTTAGGCGGCATGTGCGCGCGGGCTTGTCCCACTGAGGTGTTATGCGAGCAAGCTTGTGTGCGTAATACGAATGAAGATAAACCGGTGGAAATTGGTTTATTACAACGCTTCGCGACCGATACTTTTTTTTCTAAACCTGAACCTCCTTTATTTAAACGGGCTGCGGATACCGGCAAAAAGATAGCAGTAGTAGGTTCTGGGCCAGCAGGCTTATCTTGCGCACATCGTTTAGCTTGCTTAGGTCATCAAGTCACGCTGTTTGAAGCCAAGCCTAAGTTAGGTGGCTTAAATGAATACGGCTTAGCGGCCTACAAAACCCCGAATAATTTTGCCCAGCAAGAGATTGACTGGCTGCTGTCGATTGGTGGCATCACCGTTAAAAACAATACTCGTTTAGGCAGTGATATTTTCTTTACCGATTTAGTAGCTGATTTTGATGCAGTGTTTTTAGGCTTGGGCTTAGCGGGTGTGAATGCTTTAGGTATTACCGAGCCTGAAACTTTAGGTTTACGCAATGCGGTGGAGTTTATTGCTGATTTGCGCCAAGCTGAAGATTTAAGTCAATTACCCATTGGGCGCAAAGTAGTCGTCATTGGTGGCGGAATGACCGCGATTGATGCCGCGGTGCAAAGCCGTAAATTAGGTGCGGAAGAAGTCACCGTCGTCTATCGGCGCGGTCAAGAAGGGATGAGCGCTTCAGAGTATGAGCAGGAGTGGGCGAAAAGTAATGGCGTGAAAATTCGTCATTGGGCAGCGCCCCTCGAATTACATACAGGTGAGGATGGGCAACTGACTGGAATACGTTTTGCATATACCCAATTAGCCGAGGGTCGACTCACGCAATTGTCAGAAAGCTTTCATCTAGAGGCGGATATGGTGTTGCGAGCAATTGGGCAGACCTTCGATAGCAGTCATGGGGTTGAAGGCTTAGAGATGCAAGGCGGCAAAATTCTCACCGATGCGAATGGCAAAACCCGCCTCGCTAAAGTTTGGGCGGGAGGCGATTGCCGTTATGGTGGGAAAGATCTGACGGTAGAAGGGGTGCAGCATGGCAAGTTGGCTGCAATCGATATTGATCGCGTATTAAGCCAAACAGCCTAAGAGAGGAGCAAATCATGGCTGATTTAAGCAGTAATTTCTTAGGTATTAAAAGCCCGAATCCCTTTTGGTTAGCGTCCGCACCGCCAACGGATAAAGAAGTGAATGTAATGCGTGCTTTGGAGGCAGGCTGGGGTGGCGTGGTTTGGAAAACGGTGGGTGAAGATCCGCCGGTCGTGAATGTACATGGCCCACGTTATGCAGCCCTATTAGGCCAAGATCGGCGCGTGATTGGTTTTAATAATATTGAGCTGATTTCGGATCGTCCACTGCAAGCTAATTTAGAAGAGATGGCGCGGGTGAAAAAGCGCTTTCCTGATCGTGCGATTATTGCTTCGATTATGGTGCCTTGTACTGAAGAGGCTTGGAAAAATATTCTACCACGAGTGGAAGATACCGGCTGTGATGGGATTGAGCTGAATTTCGGTTGTCCGCATGGCATGAGCGAGCGCGGTATGGGTTCAGCAGTCGGACAAGTGCCTGAATATATTCAAATGGTCACCGCTTGGTGCAAGCAATACAGCCGCCTGCCGATTATTGTCAAACTCACCCCGAATATTACCGATATTCGTATGCCTGCGCGTGCAGCGAAAGCCGGGGGCGCAGATGCTGTCTCGCTGATCAATACCATCAATTCGATTATGAGCATTGATTTGGAAAAGATGGCGATTTATCCGCATACCGATGGTGCAGGTTCGCATGGTGGCTATTGTGGTTATGCGGTCAAGCCCATCGCCTTGAATATGGTGGCTGAAATTGCTCGCGACCCTGAAACTGCCGGTTTACCGATCTCTGGGATTGGTGGGATTACCACTTGGCGGGATGCGGCGGAGTTTATCACCCTAGGTGCGGGCACAGTGCAAGTCTGCACGGCTGCAATGGTGTATGGTTTTAAGATTATTGAAGATTTATGCGATGGCTTAAGTCAATTCATGGATAGTCATGGCTATCAGTCGATTGATCAGTTGATTGGCAAAGCCGTCCCTACGGTCAAAAATTGGAATCAGTTGAATCTCAATTATGTTGAGAAAGCAGTGATTAATCAGGATTTATGCATTAAGTGCGGGCGCTGCCATATCGTCTGTGAAGACACCTCCCATCAAGCGATTTTTGCCACCAAAAATGGCGAGCGTCATTTTGAAATCAATGAAGCCGAATGTGTCGGCTGCAATTTATGCGTCTCAGTGTGCCCTGTACCAGAGTGCATCACGATGCGCGCCTTAGCCGCAGGCGAAGTCGATCAACGCACAGGGCATAGCGTGAGTGGGACTTATGCGAATTGGACAACGCATCCGAATAATCCGGGCGCAGGTTGTTCTTAACATGTTGATTGAGCGCAAGTCGATGAAATTTTGGAGGAGAGAGCCTTAAGCCAAGTTGAGTTCCTTAACCCTTTAAATCACAGGATGGTATTAAACATGAGCGATTCGTTAAGCAATAAAGACCTACTGCCGACGGCTCTCGCTGAGCGACACTGGCGCTGGCAGGATTATGCCGCCCTGTGGATAGGGATGGTGGTTTGTGTACCCACTTATACTATGGCTAGCTCGATGCTCGACCAAGGCTTCACTTGGCAAAAAGCAGTTTTGCTGGTGTTTTTGGCCAACTGTATCGTGCTAGTACCGATGATTTTAATGGGGCGGATTGGCGCGCAACATGGCATTCCTTTTCCAGTGATTGCGCGTGCTTCGTTTGGAGTCAGAGGGGCAAGCTTACCGGCTGTGTTACGCGGTTTAGTGGCTTGTGGTTGGTTCTCGATTAACTGCTATTTTGGCGGCTTAGCGCTGCATAGTTTTCTGAATGTGCTCGGGATGAATCTCGCGGGGCCTGCGGAAGGGCAATTTATTAGTAACTCGCAGTTAGTCACTTTCTTTATTTTCTGGCTAATGCACATTTATTTTATTTGGAATGGCTTAGAGTCGATCCGTAAATTAGAAGTGTTTGCAGCACCTTTAATGATTGCGGCTTCGGTAGCCTTAGTGGTTTGGGCGTTTATTAAAGTCTCGCCCAGCGAAATTTTCAGTTTACCCGCCAAAGTGGTGGAAGGTGGCCCCAAAACTTGGGCGGCGTTAACTGGCTTGGTCGGTTTCTGGGCAACTTTAGCGTTGAATATTCCTGACTTTACCCGCTTCGCTAAATCCCAAAAGGATCAGCAAGTTGGTCAGTTTATCGGCTTGCCAATTCCGATGGCCTTGTTCTCGTTAGTGGGCATTATTGGCTTCTCGGTGTCACAAATTCTGTACGGCAAAGCGCAATTATTCCCTGATGCTTTACTCGCCCAAATTGGTAGCTTCGCCGCAGGGATTGGTTTATTAGTGATTTTACTGGCGAATTTAACCACCAATGTCGCTGCCAATTTAGTTTCACCTTCTTATGACTTCAGCCAAGTCGCCCCGAAATATATTAGCTTTCGCACCGGTGGGCTGATTGCAGCAGTGATTGGTTTGCTGTTTATGCCTTGGAAATTATTAGCGACTTCCGGTGATTATTTGTTCGTTTGGTTAGGCGGCTATGGCACTTTATTAGGCGCTATCGCCGGTATTTTATTGGTGGATTATTATTTAATCCGCAAAGGCCAGCTCAATGTTGATGCGCTTTACGACACCAATGGCAGTTATACTTATAGCAGTGGCTGGAACTTAAAAGCGCTGTTGGCGTTTGCGATTGGCGTGTTGCCTTGCTTGCCGGGTTATTTGGCGGTGGCAGGTATCGTACCGAAAGAAAGCGTGCCGAGTTTCCTGATAGATCTGTTTAGTTTCGGCTGGTTCTTCAGTTTGTTCGTGGCGGGTGTAGTTTATTACATCAGCATGTCTAGGCAGCAGAAGCTGAGAGGAGTCACTGCATGAGTGAAGCAGTCTTAATTCGTGGCGGCACAGTGGTCAATGCCGATTTAGAGCGCAAGGCCGATGTCCTGTGTGCTAATGGCAAAATCGTCGCAGTCGGCGAGCAGGCTGCCGATTTAGCGCCAGCAGGAACGCAAATTCTGGATGCGAGCGGGCAATATGTCATCCCGGGTGGGATAGATCCGCATACGCATATGCAATTGCCGTTTATGGGCACAGTCACGGTCGATGATTTCTATACCGGAACGGCGGCGGCGATGGCGGGTGGCACGACTACTATTATTGATTTCGTGATTCCTAGCCCACAGCAGCCAGTCATGGAAGCCTATCAAACGTGGCGCGGTTGGGCAGAAAAAGCTGCTAGCGATTATAGCTTCCATGTCGCGATTACGTGGTGGAATGATCAAGTGCGCGAAGATATGGGTACGCTAGTACGCGAAGAAGGCGTAAACAGCTTCAAACACTTCATGGCTTATAAAAACGCCATCATGTGTGATGACGAGACCCTCGTAAATAGCTTTAAGCGTGCTTTAGAGTTAGGTGCTATGCCCACGGTGCATGCTGAAAATGGTGAGTTGGTTTATCTTTTGCAGCAAGAAGTTGCCAAGATGGGCATTACTGGCCCAGAAGGGCATCCGCTCGCGCGTCCGCCGATGGTAGAGGGTGAAGCGGCGAATCGGGCGATTGCGATTGCGGATGTGTTGGGTGTGCCGATTTATATTGTGCATGTGTCTTGTATGGAATCAGCTGAGGCAATTTCACGCGCACGGGCGCGCGGTCAGCGCGTATATGGCGAAGTGCTGGCGGGGCATTTATTGATTGATGATAGTGTCTATCGCAGCCCTGATTTTGCGTTTGCGGCGGCGCATGTGATGAGTCCGCCATTCCGTCCGAAAATTCATCAAGAAGCGCTCTGGCGCAGTTTGCAGTCGGGGCAATTACATACCACTGCCACTGATCACTGTACTTTCTGCGCAGCACAAAAAGCCGCCGGTTTGGATAATTTCGCCAAAATTCCGAATGGTACGGGTGGGGTGGAAGAACGTATGACTGTGCTTTGGGATGCAGGCGTGAATACCGGACGTTTGACACCCAGTGAGTTTGTCGCCATTACCAGTGCGAATGCTGCGAAACTCTTCAATATTTATCCGCAAAAAGGTTGTATTCAAGCGGGTGCGGATGCTGATCTAGTGCTCTGGGATCCACAAGGTACGCGTACGATTTCGGCCAAAACTCATCATAGCCAAGGCGACTTTAATATCTTTGAAGGCCGCACCGTGCAGGGCATTCCCAGTCATACTTTAAGCCAAGGCAAACTGGTTTGGGCGAATGGCGATTTGCGCGCTGAGCGTGGGGCGGGTCGTTATATTAAGCGTCCAGCGTTTGGGGTGAATTTTACGGCGGCGCAAAAACGCACTGAAACTTTGAAACCAACCGCTGTGCAGCGCTAACTGCGTTGAGGAGGATGTGATGAAACAGCAAGCAGAGTTGGCTATCGACGATTTACGCATTAATGGTGAGCGCTTATGGGCTTCCTTAATGGAGCTGGCGCAAATTGGCGCGACTCCGAAAGGCGGCGTCTGCCGTTTGACGCTGACCGATTTGGATAAACAAGGCCGCGATCTGGTGCTCAAATGGGCGCAAGAATCTGGCATGACGATCACCATTGATAAGATTGGGAATGGTTTTATGCGTCGCGCAGGCCGAAATAATGCCTTGCCGCCGATAGTGACTGGCAGCCATATTGATACGCAACCTACGGGTGGCAAGTTTGATGGTAACTATGGGGTATTAGCGGGTTTAGAAGTCGTGCGTACTTTAAACGACTATCAAATCGAAACCGAAGCACCGATTGAAGTCGCTTTCTGGACGAATGAAGAAGGCTCGCGCTTTGTGCCGGTCATGATGGGTTCAGGAGTGTTCGCTAAAGCCTTCACCCTCGAACATGCCTATGCGGCCAAAGACACTGAAGGCAAAACGGTACAGGGTGAGTTGGAGCGGATCGGCTATATCGGCGAGCAAGAGCCGGGTGATCATCCGATTGGAACTTACTTTGAAACGCATATTGAGCAAGGCCCTGTGTTAGAGGACAACGACAAAACCATCGGTGTGGTACAAGCCGTGCTGGGGATTCGTTGGTTTGATTGCACGGTAGTCGGTATGGAGGCACATGCAGGCCCAACCCCTATGCATTTGCGTAAAGATGCCATGCAAGGCGCGGCAGAAATCATGCAGGAAATTGTCGCTTGTGCACTACGTCATGCCCCGCATGGACGCGGTACAGTGGGCATGGTGCAAGTCTATCCGAATAGCCGCAATGTAATTCCGGGCACGGTCAAATTCAGCATTGATCTGCGTAATCACACCGATGAACTAGTCGATCAAATGGCGGATGAGGTCAAAGCCTTTGCGGCTGAGGTCGCCAAGCGGCGAGGTTTAGAGATCAAGATTGAAATGGTTTCTAGCTATCCTGCACAGCCTTTCCATCCTGATTGCGTGAATGCGGTTGCTAAAGCCGCAGCAAAGCTCGGTTACTCGAATATGCCAGCGGTTTCAGGCGCGGGGCATGATGCGGTGTATATGGCGCGCTTAGCACCGAGCGGCATGATCTTCATCCCTTGCAAAGATGGGATTAGCCATAATGAGATTGAAGACGCTAAGCCTGAACATATTACAGCGGGCTGTAATGTTTTATTGCACGCGATGTTGGAGCGGGCGGGTATAGCAGTTTAAATGAGATCAAATTTGACAATGTCGCTTTTAAGGGCGACATTAGGTCGCTTAATGATAGTTCGGTGGCAGGGAGCACACTTGTATGAATAGCGACATTAAAGCAATTGTTGACCAATTACCCTTGCTCAGTTTGCAGGTAAACATCGGCGAGAAACACCGGATTATGCACAGCGGCATCAAACTGGGCAGTCTTTGGATTGAGCCGAGAGTCAGTGGTTACAATGTCCTCTCGACTGGCGACGCCGAGACACTGTTGCTGCAGTTTCTATACAGCCATTTTGGCGTCGAGAAGGGCGAGAATTCAAAAGGTAGAAAGTATTGGGAAATTCCAGACATTGACGGTGTTGCCAAGATTATACAGCGTTTTGCTGAGCCGCATTAGTTATGGCGAATTTGCCGCATAAAAATCACTAAACCAAGCGCGGACGGATTGCGTCAGTTGGTAATGCGGACGCGCTGGGTCGCCCATGTTGGCCAATTTTGGTGTTAGAAAACAACTGCAAATTTGCCAGCCCGCCCCTACTAAACCCAATTCTCCATCTTCAACCCAACAACCCGCTTAAACTCATCCGTGTTATTAGTCACTAGCATCAAGCCATTGGCTAATGCTGTCGCAGCAATTTGCAGATCATAAGCCCCAATTGGTGTACCTTTTTGCTTGAGATCGGCACGAATCCTTGCAGCTTGTTTCGCATCATCAGGGGTAAAGTCGAGGATAGTCATCGGACGGAGGAATTTTTCCAAGGCTGCCAAGTTGCGTTTGTGAGCATGGCTATTTTCAACGCCATAATACAATTCAAACACTGTAATGGCTGAAATGAACACTTGTGCGGGTTTCAATGCCGTAAAGCGCAGCAACACTTCTGGTGGTTTTTCCTTAATGAGGTAAATACAGATGTTGGTATCCAGCAGGTACTTCATCACCACTCCCGCTCTTGCATGGCGGGCTGTTCACGCCCTTCCACCATGAAATCGTCTGAAAACTGTTCAATGGCGAGCAACCAATCCTCCCAAGATTGCTCCAGCGGTTCAAGGATAATGCGATTACCATCACGGGAAATTTTGACCTCAGTACCTGACAACCGAAAGGCTTTGGGTAAACGTATGGCTTGCGAACGCCCATTCTGAAATATTTTTGCTGTTTGCATCACGCACTCCTATCAAAAAGTATATATCAAAAATGTATACTTTTTGATGCGTTAATTCAAGCCTTACCCACAAGAGAAAGCCCCGCTGATAGGGGCTTTCTCTTATCTTGCTCTCTCAGCCACTGACCAATACACGTCCATCATCGGATCAAACGCTTGTACCTCCGCTGTGCTCAATTTCAAATTAGCAGGTAGTGCTTGCGGTTCTGCGTGACGCTCTAAGACTAAGCGCTCAGTATTGACTGGTAAGCCATAAAAAGCTGGGCCATTTAAGGACACAAAGCTTTCAAATTTATCCAAAGCCTGATCCTGTTCAAAGGCTTGCGCGGTGATAGCTAAGGCATTCGCCACATTGAAAATCCCCGCACAGCCACAAGCGGTTTCTTTCGCGTGAATCGGGTGTGGCGCAGAGTCTGTACCCAGAAAGAAGCGGGCGTCACCGCTGGTTGCAGCAGCGCGCAAAGCGAGGCGATGCGACTCACGTTTAGCCACTGGCAAGCAGTAGTAATGCGGTTTGATGCCGCCGACTAACATGGCATTACGATTGATGACCAAATGATGCGGTGTCAGCGTTGCCGCCGTATGTGAATCGCAAGACAAAACATAATCCACGCCATCTTTAGTGGTCAGATGCTCGAAGACAATTTTGAGACTTGGGAAGCGGGCGCGCAGTGGAATCAATTTGGTTTCAATGAAGACTGCTTCGCGATCAAAAATATCCACGTTCGGATCAACCACTTCGCCATGCACCAGAAACGGCATGCCGATTTCTTGCATCACTTCCAACACCGGATAAATTTTCTCTAAATCCTTCACGCCTGCGGCGGAGTTAGTGGTCGCTCCGGCGGGATAAAGTTTGACTGCGGTGACTGCCCCGGATTCAAAACCTGCTTTGACATCAGCAGCTTCGGTGGTTTCAGTCATATACAGAGTCATTAAGGGCTGGAAGTTACTATGGGCAGGCAGTGTTGCCAAAATATTTTGTCGATAAGCCAAAGCGTCAGCAGTGCGTGCCACCGGCGGTTGCAGATTAGGCATCACAATCGCTCGCCCGAAATGTGCTGCGGTATAAGGCAACACTTTTTCCAGCATTTCGCCATGCCGTAAGTGCACATGCCAATCATCAGGCATCGCGATGTCTAAGCGAGTCGGGTTCGTCATGGGGTAGCTCCGCAGGTGAAATAGGCGCGCTGATTTTAGCAAAAGATCACTACACTCTAGTAATTTTCTGTGAGTGGCCGAGTGATGAAATACTTATTGATGGTTTTATTCATAGCTTCGCTAGCGGCTAATGTCGCTGGAGTCTGGTTGGTTAAGCATTTGTATAAGGCAGAAAACGCGGTACGTTTAGATCCTTTGCAGCTTAGCGTTTATCCTGATGCGCCTACAAAACAGCCTGAGCTGCAGCGTATGGTCTTCTTTGGAGATTCACGTGCTTTAAGTTGGCCAGCCCCTGACTTACAGGGCTTGGAATTTATTAATCGCGGAATTGGTGATCAAACTTCAGAGCAGATTCGTTTGCGCTATACCGCGCATGTACAAGCCTTAAAACCGGATTTGCTGATTCTGCAATTAGGCGTGAATGATTTAAAAAATATTCCGCTGTTTCCTGAAAAACGTGCAGCGATAGTTGAGCAGCTAAAACGCAATTTGCAATGGATTGTGCAACAAGCGCGTGCTGATGGAAGCAGGGTTTTAATAACAACTATTTTTCCGCTTGGCAAAGTTCCCTTAGAGCGGCGTTTAGTGTGGTCAGATGAGGTTGCGCCTGCGATTCGTGAGGTGAATAGCTTTATTCCAAGCTTAGCGGGTGAAGGTGTACAGGTATTGGATGCGTTTAGTGTCTTGCAGGGTGAAACTGATTTGATTCAAGCGCCATACAGTCGTGATTTATTACATTTGAATGCAGAGGGCTATAGCGCTTTAAATGCGGCGTTGAAGCCTATATTGCAGCTTTAAAAAGCAAGAGTGCCAGCCGAAGCCGACACACTTGCTAGGGAAAGCGAATGAGGAGTAGGAGGAGAGAGTATTCGCTTATTGAACGGTAGCCGGTGCTGGAGCCGCAGCTGCTGGAGCAACGACTTGTGGCTGAGCAACAGGTGCTACTGGAGCCGCAACTTGTGGCATTGGCATCATTGGATATTGATATTGTGGGTACTGAGCCGCGTATTGGCCATAAGGAGCAGCACCGCCATTGGACGCTGTGTTGCTGAAGCCGTTGCCATTGCCGTATGTATTGCCCCAGCCATTGCCGTTACCAGTCAAGTAGCCGTTGCTGTCGCCGTTACCTTTGCCAGCCATGTCAGCATTCATATCTGACTTGCCTTTGCCTTTGAAAGTGATTTGGAATTCAACTTCGCCATCAGCATTGCCTTTGCCAGTGCCCCAACCGTCAACAGCACCTTTACCAGTGCCCCAGCCATTGCCAGCGCCGTTAGTGTAGGCAGTACCATTGCCAGCAGCAGAACCGTTGCCATTGCCCATGCCGTTGTTGTTGAAGAACTCAGCAGAAGCAACGCCTGATAAAGCGATTAAAGTAGCGAAAGTGATTGCTTGTAATTTCATGATCAAATCTCCTAACAGAATATCTGTTTGTTTATCTTTAATTTGAGATAATCATAATATTATAATTTACTAATGTAAAGACTTCAGATGACAAAAAGATGAAATTTACCCATCGGAGATAGTAAGCCTTCTGGTTTAATGCATTACATAGAATGCATTAATTGTTTTTTTTCTGGAAATGCACTATATACGATGCATGAATCTGGAAGATCTTGGCAAAGCGCTTAAACAAGCCCGCAAACAAAAACACTGGACTCAAGCTGAGTTAGGCGATCAACTCGGCATGAGTCGCGCTACGGTATCGGCTATAGAAAATGGCACAGTGAATGAAATTGGCATCCGTAAAGTTATGGCTTTGTGCTCATTATTAGGTTTGGAATTGCAAGTTCAGACCCGCCAAACCAAACGCCCCACTTTACATACTTTAGTCTCAGAAGCGGATCAGCGAAAACGTGATAAAGGATCAAAATGAACGAACAACAGCTGGATATTTTCGCCGGTAAAGCGCGGGTCGGTGTATTAGGGCGCAGTGAATTACAGACACGCACCTACTTATTTAACTATTTAGCCGCCGCTGATGAGTCCCAAGCTATTTCCCTGACCATGCCAGTCTTGCCCGATCAATATCAGTTCCAGCAGGGCGTGCATCCGATTTTTCAAATGAATTTACCCGAAGGTGAATTGCGCGAAATGCTGCGCAATAGTTTTCAAAAAACAGTGCAGAATTTTGATGATTTAAGTCTGCTCGCGATTGTCGGGCATTCGCAAATTGGACGAGTACGGATAGCCGACGCTGGAGAACAACCATCAGAAGTACCACTGCAAAGTGTGCAAGAACTGCAAACCTATAGCGGCAGCGAAGATTTATTTGTGGACTTGCTGCAACGCTTTGGGCGCTATTCGGGGGTATCGGGAGTGCAACCTAAAGTATTGGTGCGCGATGAAGCCACGGTCGCTACGGCACTGCAAGAAGTCGAGCAAATTAGCTATAAAGACTCGACGCATATTGTCAAAGCTTGGAATCCTGAGCGCTTTCCACAATTAGCCGCGAATGAATATTTTTGTTTGAAAGCTGCCCAATATTCCGGTTTAGAAGTGCCCGAATTTGAATTAGCGGCGCAAGGGCGCTTATTGATCGTGAAGCGCTTTGATCTGGATGGGAAAGGCGGTTATTTAGGCTTTGAGGATTTTTGCGTCCTGAATGGTTTAGCCACCGATGATAAATATGTTGGCAGTTATCAAGATATAGCGCTGCGAATTAGGCAGTTTGTATCGCCCCATCGGGTGCATGATGCTTTAGAACAATTTTTCTTATCTTTAGCGCTGACTTGTGCCGTGCGCAATGGCGATGCGCATTTGAAAAATTTCGGGGTGATTTATGCCAATCCTGAAGCCGAAGTGAGCCTAGCCCCCGCTTACGATATTGTGTCAACAACGCCGTATATTCCGAATGACAGCCTCGCTTTATTGTTGGGTAGCAGCAAACAATTCCCCGCGCGTGCAGAGCTAGTCACCTTCGCACGGCGTTTTTGTAGCTTGACTGAGCGCCGAACTAGCCAATTACTGGATTGGGTCATTCATGGCTTGGAGACTGCTCTGCCAGAATTGATGGCTTATCAAAAAGAGCATGAAGAATTTGCACTGATTGGTGGGCGGATGCAGGCGATTTGGCAGCATGGCTTGGCGGAGTTGCGAGGCTAACAAACTGCTTAAATGATCTAGCGCTTAGGCATTAACTCAAAAATCAGCCGTCCAAATTGACTCAGTTTCTGCGGATCGCTCAGCAATTGCAGCATCTGATTTTCGTGCACTGCTGAGCTATCCATAATGGCGGTTTCCAAGGCTTTAGCAAAGTCACCGAGCATGGCTTGTTCGGGTGTGTTATTGGCGATTTGCAGCAGGACAGTTTGATTTTCGCCGAGTTTATCGCGAATAGTGTATGCATAATTCACCATGTCCTGATCGCTCAAACCCTCGGCATTAAATAGCTCATTTAAGCGCTGAATCAGTTGTGACAGCCATTCTTCTTTCTGATCGCGTGCTTTGCCGCTGCCTAAGGCATCCGTGGGTTGCAAAGTATAAGCACCTTGTTCGTCTTGGAGCTGCAAATCTTGCTGGCGGATTTTGGCGACCCGATAATGGCTTAATATCACATTATCTAAATCAATTTCATCTTCCTCCAACACAGTTTCCCGCAGCATCGGGCGCAAATGGCGTGCATACAGGCTGAGTTTTTCCAGATCGGTATCATCGTAATCCACAATCTGCGACATAAATTCATAAAAGCGTGTAAATGAACCTAAATCCTTTTTAAAAATCTCCAGTGCGTCTTTTTCTTTTTGGCAGTCTTTTAAACTATTTTCTGCATTGGCGATGAGCACTGCATCACCCGTTTTTTTAGTACGTTCAAAAATCTGCTTGGCTAGTTTGTGCGCCTCGATAGCCGATTGATAGCGCTGTTGCCAACGCACGACCGCAGGCTTACAAATATTAGCAATCGCTTGGCTACTTTTATTTTTTCATAAAATGCTGTGCAAAATTGCTCGACTTCGACCCAAGTAAAAATGCCTGCTGCCCGCAATTTATCAAATAACTGAAAAATCAAATTCGGATCAGATACATCAGCAAGTTCTGCAGTTTGGTAATAAGGTTGGAAGGCTGCCAGAATTTCGTCGGGTTCATTAAAAAAGTCCAGTACAAAAGCACCCGTTTCGGCTTTGCTGGGATAAGTGCGGTTTAAGCGCGATAAGGTTTGCACACACTCCACGCCACCTAGCTTTTTATCCACATACATGGCGCAGAGTTTGGGTTGGTCAAATCCGGTCTGAAATTTATTGGCTACAATCATCACTTGATAATCATCCGAATCAAAGGCTCTGCGCATATCGCGGCCTTTGAGCTGCGGATTCATACTGGTTTCGGTGAATTTGATGCCCAGTAAATTAGCACAATTCGGGTCTTTATCGGTGAATTCCACTTCACCCGAAAACGCAACCATTGCTTGTAATTTGTTATAACCCTTGTCTTGAATGTACTGATCAAATTGAAGTTTGTAGCGCACCGCTTCTTTGCGTGAGCTGGTCACCACCATTGCTTTAGCTTGTCCATCTAATAAGCCCATCACGTGTTCGCGGAAATGCCCCACAATAATCTGCACCTTTTGCGCAATATTGTGATCATGCAAACGTACCCACTGATTCAGCTTTACGCGCCCGCGTTTACTATCTACCTCTTGATCGGCTTGTTGCAGTTTTAAAGCGAGTTGATAAGCGACTTTATAATTGGTGTAGTTTTTCAAAACATCCAGAATAAAGCCTTCCTCAATCGCTTGGCGCATCGAGTAAATATGATAAGGCTCAGGTTTATTGCTGGCGGACGGTACTAAAGTGGGATTCGGTACATGCCCAAATAATTGCAAGGTTTTATCTTTAGGCGTGGCAGTAAAGGCAAAATAGCTCAAATTAGTGGAAGCCCGCCGACTCGCCACGGTCGCGGTGAGAATCTCCTCACTGGTTAATTCGCGCTCGTCTTCGCTGGCTTCGAGTTGCAGCACTTCTTTTAATTGGCGGGCAGTGGCTCCGGTTTGCGAGGAATGCGCTTCATCCGCAATAATCGCATAGCAGCGCTCTTTTAAACTCACACTATTTTCGATGGCTTTTAAAACATACGGGAAGGTTTGAATGGTGACAATAATAATCGGCTGTGAGCGCTCCAACGCTTCCGCTAATTTTTCCGATTTCGAGCCATCACCTTCTTTATTATTAATCCGCCCAACCACACCATCGGTATGTTCAAATTGATAAATCGTATCCTGTAATTGTGCATCCAATACGGTGCGGTCAGTGACTACAATCACGGAGTGAAACTGCTTATATCCCTGTGCTGTATGCAAAGCGGATAATTGATGCGCCACCCACGCAATCGAATTGGACTTACCCGAACCTGCACTGTGCTGAATTAAATACTTTTGCCCCGCACCTTCAGTTTTTGCGGCTTGAATCAGTTTATTCATCACATCCCATTGATGATAACGCGGGAAAATCAGGCTTTCTTTTTTAGTTTTGCGTCCTTGCCAATCTTGTTTTTCTTCAATCTGCAAATGTACAAAGCGCCCTAAAATTCGTAGTAAATTATCCGGCTGTAATACTTCATTCCATAAATAAGCGGTGGCGTATTCGTGAATATTGGCGGGTACTTCATTACCGGAGCCGCCGTCTTTAGTGCCTTGATTAAAGGGCAAGAAAAAAGTATCCGCGCCTGCTAAACGAGTGGTCATATACACTTCATATTGACTCACCGCGAAATGCACCAAAGCGCCGCGTTTAAAGCTGAGCAAAGGTTCGGGTTTTTTAGTGCTAGGATCAATCGCTAAGCGGGTAGTTTTATACTGCTTAATCGCATTTTGCACCGCTTGTTTAAATTCGGATTTTAATTCCAAAGTTGCCACTGGAATCCCATTCACGAATAACACCAAATCAATCCGCCATGCTTTAGCTTTGCTACCAGTTGCGACTAATTGTGTGGCATTTGCCCACGGGCTGTACACTAACTCCGGCACGACACGTAAACGGTTGTGTTGATAACGCGCCAAGGTATCGGGATTTAATTCATGGTCGGGCTTGAATTGGCAGAGGGTAAAGCGGGCATTGCGGTCGCGTAACTCGTGGCGCAGCACACCCAAAGTGCCAAAGGTACGAGCCACTTGATCATTCGCATTCGGGTCGATTTTATTGAGTTGTTGCGCGACTAATTCAAGAAACTTTTGCTCGGTATGTTGCGGGTGAATAGCACTGAAACGCTGCCATTGAGTGTTTTGAGTGTCTTTGACAAAACCGATTAAATCTTCAGGATACAGCGCTAATTCGCGGTTATAGCCTGTTGGTTGACCGAGTAACCAACCGTTATTTACTAAGGCTTGAATAATATCAGCTTGAAATTGGCGTTCAGCAGCGGGGTCAGACATAAATAACTACTTTGAATAGTTTTAAGGTTGACCAAAAGTTTGGCGGATTTAAGCAGGCTTGTCACGCCTAATTGCTGCTGAATGTAAGTCCATTTTATTAATGTTGAATATCTTGCTGGGGCTGTTTAGCAATAGCATCAACCTCTTCCAATGTTAACTGAAATAAATCCGCGATTTGTTGATGCGTCAGGGTGTTCATCATCAACAACTGACGTACACCTTGTTGCTGTAAACGTTGGAGTGTAGCGTCTTTCTCATCCAGTAAAGACTGCATCTGTTTAATTCCTGCTTCCAAACCCCAGCGATAGGTAGAAAAACGGGTCACATCGACTTGAGTTAGCATATCTTTGGCCTCGGCTAAATTAGATTGCAGGTCACGATTTTCGGCTAGGGTTTCTAGCATTTGATAATAATTGCGAAACCGTTGTTCGTCGTCACCTGTGAGTTCATGCAAGCGCGTCACAATATAATTGACCACATCTTGGGTCGGGCGTTCTTTAAAATCGCACAAAATGGCGATCACCAACGCTTCAGGCGTGTCCTGCGCTAATAATAAACTGCAATCTATGTTGTGCATATCGAGCAGGTAATATTGATAGCTAAAGGCGGGTAATACCAGTTGATTGGGCATGCTTAGTGTGCGTTTACCAATATACACCACGTATTGATACACCGCCTCATCCGGGTATTGCAGTAAAATATCACTCAAATACCGCAACATGCGCACAGGCATAGTGTTGTCATTAGCGTTTTGAATTTCGACATGCAGAATGAGCTTTTCGCCTGTTTGACGTTTGCGCATCCGAGCCACCATATCAGCACGCCGTGATTCCACCCGTTGTTGTTCGGTTTGCAATAATTCTACCGAGTCGTGCTCCACGTCCAGTTCTAGCAGGATATTAGCAATATCCGCCGCTAGATGTTGCAGCACTTCTTTACTAACGATGTCTTTTTCAGCCATGTGGGTTTGCCATTGTTTCAGAGTCACATTTAGCTTGTTTACAAGCTCTTTATTCTATTCTAAATACTAGAGTAGTATAAGTAAGATGTCATTAATCTCACAGTTGAGTGTGCATTGTGCAAACATTATTAGCGCGTAAGTCGATTTCCATGACCGAATTGCGGGAGCCTGCCAAGGTGTTTGCGCAGGCAGGTGATATGCCTGTTGCCATTTTAAATCGTAATCAGGTAGTGGGGTATTTTGTGCCTGTCTCTGCTGTGGAGTTAGTACAAGCTAAACCTGCGGGCTTGGCGGCGACTAAGCAGGCGTTTGCGGCACAAAAAGAGCGTTTAAAACCTGCCCTAGATTATCTGCGAGATAAGTAGATGGAGTTCGTATTACTGACGCCAGAGGATGTCGAGTATCTGCACGAACAGGTGCTCTATGAAGGTGAACTACAAGGTTTGGCGGGTGATAAATCCTTAGCGGGCTGTTTGGCGCGGGTGGAAAACCGCTTAGCTTATGGTCTGATTGGGGATGTGTATGAGTTGGCAGCCACTTATGCAGTGGCATTGGCGGTGGGGCATGTGTTTAATGATGGCAATAAACGCACGGCTTTTACGGCGATGAATATTTGTTTGGTGTTGAATGGCGTTGAGCCGACATTTGATGTGATGGCGGCGGCGGATGTGTTGATTGCGGTCGCGCAAAATCGGGTGGATGAGGTGGTATTGGCGGAGTGGTTGCGGTGTCATTGAAGGTAGTTTGAAATAGCTCCCCCATCCCCGGCCCTTCCCCCGCAAGGGGTTAAGGGAGTTAGAGAGGGTAGGTTTTTGTTTGCAGGGTGTGGCGAATTTGTTGGATAACGGTTGTGGGGGTGTTGAGGATTTCGTGATTTTGGAAGCGCAGTACCTGTATGTTTTGTTGTTGCATCCAGTGATCGCGTTCCTGATCGTAGGCTTGTTGGTCTTGATGATGTTGACCATCTAATTCAATCACGAGTCGAGCTTCCCAGCAGACAAAATCAGCAATGTAACGCCCGATTGGGGCTTGGCGGCGGAAGCGGTAGCCTTCTAGTTGGCGTTTTCTTAAGAGTGCCCAAAGTTGTTGTTCGGGCAAAGTCATGCTTTTACGCAGTGCGCGGGCGAGGTCGCGATGTGCTGAGGCGTATTGATTTCCCATCTGGCTAACATCGCCTAACTTATGCGAGCAGGCAAACTTCGACGACGAACAACACGCTTGGTTTCGTCGAACCTTTGCTGACATCAATATTTAAATTGGATTTTGACCCGTATTCCCCCCTTCCCGACCATTCCCCCACGCTGTTGGTGCTTCCCGAACTCCCCCCCTTCCCGACCTTTCCCCCACGCTGTTGGTGCTTCCCGAATTCCCCCATCCCCAACCTTTCAGCCGCGCCGTTGGTGCTTCCCGAACTCCCCCATCCCCAACCCTTCCCCCGCAAGGGGTGAAGGGAGCTAGTATTGGCTTTGAACGCGGCAATGAGTAGTGGAATAGCTTGGTTTTTTAAGAAAATAGCAGACCTATTGCGGTTCTCTTACTCCCTTCCCTCCTTGCGGGGGAAGGGCTGGGGATGGGGATGGGGGCGGCTTTAAGCTGCTTGCCAGTCGCGCAGGTCGATTTTGCCCGTGACGGCGGCGGAGATGAGGGCGGTTCGGCGTTCTTGGAGGAGTTTTACAGCAGATTCGCTTTTTCCAATTAGATTATCAAAGTAGCCTGACTGTTTATCTAATCTTGTTCTAATTTCAATTTGCTCGTTTTTAGGCGGGAGGGGAAATAAAAACTCTAAAATAGATGTTTTAGCTATATTGTTTGCCATTCCTTCCGCACCACTTATAGCTTTAATAATTTGAGTACGCATAAGGTGTGATTTCATCAAATCAGAAAAAAATTCTGGATCAATAGATCGATTCAAGTAAATACGAAATATTTTATCAGATAATAATATTTTTTCTCGAGTGTCATGCACAAAGGCGACAGAGCCAATCAAGTCTACTGAGCCGCTAGCTCGTGACATTAAAATATCACCTTTTTTAACCTCAAATTGCTTAAAGGGTACTATTGTAGGCGGCAGTGTTTTATTTTCTTCAGGTCTAAAAAACCATAATTAACACAGCTTGTTTTTAAAACTCCCCATTGATCTAAATCAGCTGGGTTACTCTCACATTCAGGGCTTTTTCCTTGTTCTATGTTTGAAATAATGCGGCGTAACTGGATTACTTCCCAATGCTCCGGCACATCCCCCAACCACTCCACCCCCGAATCCTTCATTTTCACATTCGGATTCAAGCCTTTAGTCACCGCATGACTAATCACGGCTTGGCGCTTTTCTTTTAAGAGCGCAATGAGTTGTTGTTGCTTTTTAATTAAAGCGTCGATTTTTGCGGTTTCGTGATCGAGGAAATTGGCGATTTTTTCTTGCTCTTTAAAAAGTGGATTAGCATAATTGAAGTTGACAAATGTATCTTGATAGAGATGAACAATAGTACTTCCAATTTTATTAAAGTCTACAAAGCCTGTAAAAGCACTTGATTGCAAAAGCCAAAAATAATAGCGGCTGCTAGAGTTATCTGTCAAAGGTCGAACAACAAATACCCCACTGTTTAAAGTTGCTTTGGTATTTAGATTTTCAACTAAAGCAACTTTCCCAATGGTTCCATCCTTTGTAATAAGCAAGTCACCATTTTTTAATTTTATATAAGAGTCTTGCTCATATCTAAGTTCAGCACAGTGATAACAGTTTTCCCATTGAATAACGGGACCATTAAAATCTGAGCCTGTCACTAAGTACGGGCCTTCGTCAGTAAACTCATCCGACTTAAGTCCATGCCAACCAACACGAGCTTTTACATAAGACTCAAATTTGACTCGGGTTAATTTCCAATGCGCCGGAATCACCCCCAACCACTCAACCCCCGAATCCTTGTACTCAGGATAAGCCTGATACTTTCTCGCCATTACGAATGTACCTCCCGCAACAACGCCATAATCTCCGCACTCACCGCCTCCAAATCCGCATCAATCTCCGCTAAATCCCGTGGCGCTTGATACACGTAAAAATGCCGATTAAACGGAATCTCATAGCCCACAATCCCCAGCTCACCATCCTTCTCATCGCGCTTGCTCGCATCAATCCACGCATCCGTCACATGCGGTTGCACCTCACGCACAAAATACGCTTCCACGCTCTCCTTCACCGAGCGCGATGGGTCAAGCGGCACATTTTCATGGTCGCGTAAATCGCCATCCGCTTGATACTCCAGCACTTCGCCGTCCACCGCAAACCAGCCGTATAAAGGATTAGCCTTGCTTTTGTGCGTCTTCTTAATCACCTTGGCGGCTTCGGGATTTTTCCAGCTCACCGCATCGGTCAATTGCTTTTTCTGCTTGCTGTCCAAACTGACTTGCGCTTGCTTGCAGGCTGCTTTCAATACCTCCTCAAAGCCGTTGAAATCATCACACTGTGCTGTGCCAATCGCCGCTTGTAATTGGCGGGCGGCGAGTAATAACTGCTTTTGCGCCAGCCAAGTAGACCGCGCTAATAAGTCTTTAATTTGCTTTTCTTTTAACTCAGTAAACGCCGCTTTCACCTGCGCCCGAATTTCCGTTTCATACTCGTCCAAATAGCCATAATCCGCATCCTCGCTCGCATCCGACCAATACGCCGCGCCATACTCTTGATACACCCACTGCATCGCGCCATTTAATGCACCCGCTTCAAAGCGCAGCGTATTCAAGCGTTCGTCACTAAACTGATACGACAAACGCAACGGGCGCTCAATGCTAATGCGCCGATACCCAAACGCATGGGTCGGGAAAATCTTACTGGCGAAGGTTTTAGCGCTTTCGGTTTTGGGGCTGCTGGCTTGTCTGCCGCGATTGCTTTTGACTTCGGCAGGTTTATCCAGTTCGCGTGCATCCACCACCGCAAACTCCCCAAAGCAGCGCGTAATGGTGCGAATATCCTGCTCATCCATCACATTGCGCTTGCTGCCCAAGGATTTACGCATTTTGCCGCACAGGTTCACGCCATTAATGAGCTGTACTAAACCTTTGCGTTCAGTGTGTTTTTTATTCGACAAAATCCACACATACGTTGCAATCCCAGTGTTGTAAAACATATCGGTCGGCAGGGCGATAATCGCTTCCAGCAAATCCGCCTCCAGAATATGGCGGCGAATTTCTGATTCACCCGAACCTGCACCACCCGTAAACAGCGGCTAGCCATTCAAGATAATCCCAATCCGCGAACCACCGTCCGCAGCATCGCGCATTTTGCTCAATAGATGCATTAAAAATAGCAGTGATCCATCCGACACACGTGGCAAACCTGCGCCAAAGCGCCCCGCAAAACCTTTGAGGCTGTGTTCGTCTTTAATCGCGCCTTCGATCTTTTTCCAATCCACGCCAAACGGCGGATTCGATAGCATGTAGTCAAATTTTTGCAGCGCTAAGTGATCATTCGACAGCGTATTGCCAAGTTTAATATTCGCGACTTCCTGCCCTTTAATCAGCATATCGCCTTTGCAAATCGCATAGCTTTCGGGGTTCAGTTCTTGCCCAAACGCCACCATTTTGGCTTGCGGATTGAGTTCGCGTACATACTCTTCTGCCGCTGATAAAAAGCCACCTGTGCCCGCCGTCGGATCATAAATCGTCCGAATCACCCCTGCCCTGATCAGGGCTTCATCATCTTCCATCAGCACCAATGAGGTGGTGAGGCGCACAATATCGCTTGGAGTAAAATGCTCGCCCGCTGTTTCATTCGAGCTTTCCGCAAAGCGTCGAATCAACTCCTCAAACACCAAGCCCATATCATGATTGGAAATCACCTCAGGACGTAAATCCATCGTGCGCACCTTCTGCACCACTTTATACAGCAGGTTCGCCGTGTTTAACTCGCTAATGAATTCGGCAAATTTGAAATACTCAAAAATCTCCCGCGCATCCTTAGAAAAGCTCAGCAGATAGGATTCTAAATTAGCTTTAATATCCGACTCGCCCAGCGTGGATAAATCCATTTTTGAGGTGTTAAAAAACGCTAGACCTTGTGTGGCTTGTAATAAGAATTTTTCCTTGGCTTCATCCGGCAACGGAGAGCTTTGCAAGTTTGCTGCCTTAGCCAAGACCGCTGGTTTGGTACTCGCCAGCACACACTCCAAACGCCGCAATAAACAAAACGGCAAAATAATCCGCCCATATTGGCTTTGCTTAAAATCACCGCGTAATAAATCGGCAATCGCCCACGAATCTTGAGCGAGATTATTGGCAGTTTGGGTCATGAGTAGGTCACTGACATAAAAGAAAGGTCGGATTATAAGCGGATTAGGCGAGGGCGGGGAGAGTTATCGCCTCCACGCTCCATTCAAGCTACAATAAACGCCCTTTTCTTCTGATTGAAAGACGCATTATGAATATCCGTCAGCTGCTTGATCAACGTCTCACTGCTGCTTTGCATGCAGCGGGTGCGCCTGAGTCTAGTTCTGCCATTATCAAGCTGTCCACCCGACCGGAGTTTGGCGATTATCAAGCCAATGGTGTGATGGCAGCCGCCAAGCAATTGAAAATGAATCCGCGCGAGTTAGCGGCGAAAGTCTTGGAACAGGCAGATTTAAGCGATCTTGCAGAGAAAATCGAAATTGCAGGCCCAGGCTTTTTAAATATCCACTTAAAAACCGAATGGCTCGCGGCGGCTTTGCCGAGCAATACTCAGCTTGATCCAGTCACGCCGCAAACGGTAGTGGTGGATTATTCTAGCCCGAATCTCGCCAAGGAAATGCATGTCGGCCATCTACGCTCCACTATTATTGGTGATGCAGTGGTGCGCGTGCTGGAGTTCCAAGGTCATCAGGTGATTCGCCAGAATCATGTCGGTGATTGGGGCACTCAATTCGGTATGCTGCTCGCACACATGGCGGATTTAAAAGCCCAAGGCGGCGAGCTGTCGATGCAATTGGCCGATTTGGAAACCTTCTACCGCGAATCCAAACAGCGCTTTGATGCTGATCCAGCCTTCGCGGAGCGTTCGCGTGAATATGTAGTCAAGCTGCAATCGGGCGATCCTGAATGCTTAGCGCTCTGGCAGCAGTTTATTGATATTTCACTGACGCATTGCGAAGCCGCTTATCAAGAGCTTGGTGTATCGCTCACCCGCAAAGATGTGATGGCAGAGAGCGCTTATAACGATGATTTAGCCAATGTGGTTAGCGATTTGCAGACTCAGCACTTGCTGACTGAAAGCGACGGTGCGCAGTGCGCTTTCATGGATGAGTTTAAGAATAAAGAAGGCTCGATTACGCCACTGATTATTCAAAAAACGGGTGGCGGTTATCTGTATGCAACCACTGATTTAGCCGCGATTCGTTATCGGAACAAGGTCTTGAACGCGGATCGGGTGTTGTATTTTGTCGATGTGCGCCAATCGTTGCATTTCCAACAAGTCTATACCTTAGCGCGGAAAGCAGGCTTTGCTCCAGCTACCATGTCACTAGAACATATGGCCTTTGGTACGATGCTCGGTGAAGATGGCAAACCGTTCAAAACGCGTACCGGCGGCACGGTTAAACTATCCGATTTACTGGAGGAAGCCAAAGAACGTGCTTATCGATTCGTCAGCCAGAGAAATCCAGAACTGAGCGAAATAGAGCGTCGCGAGATTGCGCATGTGGTCGGAATCGGTGGGGTTAAATACTCTGATTTATCCAAAAATCGTACGTCGGATTATGTCTTTAGCTGGGATTTAATACTGAGTTTAAATGGTAATACAGCAACCTATCTGCAGTATGCGTATGCGCGGATTCGGAGTGTTATTCGAAAATCAGGGGCAGATATAGATCAAATCCCTATTGATCTTTCACATCCGATTGAGCGTAGTTTAGGTATGAAGCTGCTGCAGTTTAATGAAGTTATTGAAAGCGTTGGGCGCGAAGGAGAACCACACCACTTATGTAGCTATCTTTATGAGGTAGCAGGTGATGCTATGTCTTTCTATGAAGAGTGCCCAATTCTTAAAGCTGAAGTGCCTGCGGAAGTCCGTGCTAGCCGTTTACAACTGGCTAAATTGAGCGCTGATACGCTAAAAACTGGCTTAGGTTTGCTGGGAATCGGTGCGCTAGAAAGAATGTAAGCGAGTTTAGAAAGAGTCAGGGACTCTGACTCTTTCCAGAAAGTACTTAGTAACCGAAGCTACGTGGGCCTGCGTACACCCACTCGACTAAATCATCATGTGCAGCCCGCACCGAAGCGCGCGCCCGTGGATCATTGTGCAAAATTGAGATGACATAGGTTTGCCCATCCGAGGCTTGTAAATAGCCTGCGAGCGCCCGCACATCACGGAGTGTTCCGGTTTTGAAACGGCCACGCCCAGCCAAACTAGAGTTTTTCATCCGATTTTTGAGTGTGCCATCCACTCCTAATACTGCCATTGAGGTCATCAGGTCATTACGATAAGGGCTGTTGTAAGCATCCACTAACATTTCGCCCATATGGCGCGGTGTGATTTGCTCAATCCGGCTTAAGCCCGAGCCATTTTCAAGACGTAATTCAGGGAAGGGTAAACCTCGTGATTCCAGCCACTGTCCAATGGCTTGTGCGCCTTTCTGCGGTGTGCCGGGTGCACCTAATTGCTTAGCGCCGATGGATAACAGTATTTGGCGTGCCATGACGTTATTACTGTCTTTATTCACTTCCATGATAATTTCGCGCAAGGGACGTGAACGATGGGTATACACGAGCTGAGCGCTTTGAGGAGTGCCACCGCGCACGAAAGTGCCCTGCATTTGCCCGCCCATTTCACCGACCCACATTTTCCAGAAGCTACCAAACAAGTTCACATTGAGGGCTTGGCGTGCTTGCGAGCTAGACGGCAGGATCGGGCAGACTTTTTGAATCTTACCTTTGAGATCTTTGAATTCGTAGCAGCTGCCACGTTCTTGATACAGGATCGCTTCGGGTTGTGCGTTATAAGCAGCCCCCGCATTACCATCAAAAGCACCCGGATCTTGATAGGGCACATTAAAGAAGCCGGTATCAGCGACTAGATTACCTTTAATGCTATTAATGCCACGCGCACGCAGTGCTTGCAGCATTTGCCGGAAATCATTTTCAGCGAATTGCGGATTGCCATAGCCACGAATAATCACATCGCCATAGAGCGTGCCACCCGTGACATTACCATTGGTATGAATTTCTGTCGGCCAACGATAGTCGGGGCCAAGAATACCTAAAGCGGCATACGTGGTGACTAGCTTCATGGTTGACGCGGGGCTTTGTGGGTTGTCGGCATTCGCGGTGAGTAGTGCAGGTTGACCCCCACTGGCTAAGCGCACATAAGTCCCCATGCCAGCTTCTGAAACCCCACTGGCGCGCAAAGTGCCTGCTACTTGATCGGGTAAGCGATTAAAGCGTCCGGGGCCGGTATACATCCTGCCAGCTGCAAATTGTGCCACTGGGCGATTTTGCTGCTGCTCATAGCTGCTAATGACAGGTGGTGTACTGAACTGCTGCTGGATACGCTCCATCCGCTGGCGTTGCCGCGCACGAATTTCTTGTGAGCGCTCTTGCATCGCGACTTGTTGTTGGCGCGCATTATCCGCTTGCTGTTGAGCTTGTTGGTCGCGTTCGCGTCGCGTTTGAGCCAACATTTGCAAAGCGCTTTCTTGGCGTTGTGCTTCTTGTGCTCGTTGTTGTTCTTGCCAGCGCTGTTGTTGAGTATGGCGTTGAGCATTCATTGCTTGTTGCTGTTGTTGGGCAATGTAACGCTGTGATTGTGGCGCTGAAGTTAAGGCTTCAGCTGCTGGAATATGTGCACGTGGTGCAGGTGCAGTGCCGCATGCACTTAAAAGCGCTGAGCAAACAGCAATTACACTGAGGCGTAAAGTTAGCATGTAAATTCCCCGATCGTTTCCATCATGCTTAAATCAAGAGTCTTAGGGTAGAAGCTGTCCATAGAAAAAACAAGCTCGCGATTAATTAAGGCTGCGCAATATGCGTAGCTTTAAATAAATATTCCCTGAATTTGTTAACTAAAAAATCGATTAATCGCCGTTGCATTCCTACCACAGCAAAAATACAACAGTCAGTTTTGCAAAACTTTATGGTACTTTCGCCCAAAAGCAATTACTTACATGAGGGATAAGCAATATGAAGAAAGGTCTCGTAGCAGTATTAGGTGCGCTTTTAATTATAACGTGTACGGCCAGTGAGGCTGCCAGCAAACACTCAGTTAAAGCTAGCAAACCTGCTCTTAGTGCCGGTTTTGTGGGGATGGCTTCATTTTATGCCAAAAAATTCCACGGTCGGTTTACAGCCAGTGGTCAACGCTACGACAATAATGATTTGACGGCTGCTCATGGCCGCTTACCTTTCGGTACTAAGCTTAAGGTGACTAATTTACGCAATAAGCGTTCAGTTATCGTCACTGTTAATGACCGAGGTGCCTTCCACGCTTACGGACGGATTATCGATCTCTCCCGCGCTGCTGCCAAAGAAATTGGCATGATCAATCGCGGCACCGCTAAAGTGAAACTAGAAGTGCTAAAATAAGCTTCTTTAAAGTTTTCGCGGATTCTATTTTTGATGAAATTTAACTTAGCTCAAGTACTAGCTTTCGGGGTATTGGCTTGGACAGGCGCTGCTCAGGCGGTTGATTGTGCTGCTGTTCGGGAGCGCTTTCAGTGTGATGCTTCCACTAAATATCCACTGCATTTGAGTTTTGATGATGGTCCAGCCCTGCAAACCACTGATGTTCTCAATGTTTTAAAGCAAGAAAAAATCCCCGCTACCTTTTTCGTGATCGCGAATAAAGTCGATTGCCCTGCTATAGAAAAACAATGTCAATCAGAGCACCCTAATGATGCTGCTAAAGCCTGTGTGCAACCCGTGCGCGAATGTGAGCAGCGCAAGCAAATTCTTCAGCAAGCGAAACAAACAGGGCATGTGATTGGCTCGCATTCTTATGAGCATTTGCGCTATTCAGAAGTTGAGCAAGGCTTGATGAATGAACATTTTCGCTTAGCTCGACAAGTATTAAATCCCTACTTAACTACTAATCCACCGCTATTTCGTTTGCCTTATGGCGATGGCTGGTTTAATCGCGAGCAAAAGCCACAAGTACTGCAAGCTTTAAAAGCAAATGGTTTTCAGCATATTGCTTGGCAATTTTCTGCCTTTGATTGGGACGAAAAGAACCAACAGGGAGATAAGATTTTAGCGAATGTGCTTGAGCAAGTTTGCACTCGCAAGCAAGGAGGCGTCGTGCTGTTTCATGATGGTGTGCATGACCAAATGCATCAAGGGCGCTTATTTACCACCTCGCATTTGCAAGAATGGATTCCTTCATTGCGCTGCGTCGTTGATTTCAAACCACTGTCTTTCTTTGAAAAAGGTTATACTCAGCGCCGTTAAATTGAAGCGGAGTATGTAACTGATGGACAGGCAACCGCGCGCTGTTTCACTGATTTCGGGTGGGCTAGATTCGATGCTAGCCACCAAAGCAGTGCTCGAACAGGGTGTGCATGTAGAAGGGATTAACTTCTTCACAGGTTTTTGTGTGGAAGGTCATACCCACGCAATTCGTAAACAAGAACGCGATAAACCCAAACGCAATAATTCTCTGTGGGTGGCTGAGCAACTCGGTATCAAGCTACACATTATTGATATTGTTGAAGAATACAAAGATGTCGTGCTCAACCCTAAACACGGCTATGGGGCTAATCTAAATCCTTGTTTGGATTGTAAAATTTTCATGGTGAAGAAGGCCAAAGAATGGCTAGTTAAGCATGAGTTTGACTTCATTATTACGGGTGAAGTCATCGGCCAACGTCCCATGTCACAACGCGCCTTCACTATGCCGATTATAGCCGCCGAATCAGGAGCAGATGATTTATTACTACGACCTTTATCCGCGCAAAATCTGCCAGCAAGTCGGGCGGAACGTGAAGGTTGGGTGAAGCGTGAGCAATTATTTAATTTCACTGGCCGCAGTCGCAAACCCCAAATTGCTTTAGCCAATCGTTGGGGAATCAGTGAATATGCTCAGCCAGCGGGTGGCTGCTGCTTCCTAACGGATGCAAATTATTCTGACAAATTACGTGATCTCTGGGCACATCGCCCCAGCCGAAATTATGAGCTGGACGATATTATGCTGCTGAAGATCGGTCGTCATTTGCGTCCACGTCCGCACTTTAAAATGATTCTGTCGCGGGAAGAAGGTGAGACTAATTTCTTGGAAGGCTACAAGAATGAATTCATGTGGATTAAAACCTCCAGCTGTTCAGGGCCACTGACTCTGCTGGATGGTGATCATATTACCGAGGATGATATTCAACTAGCCGCACAGCTCTCAGCGCGTTATAGCAAAGGCAAAGATGCGGCTGAAGTGGTGTGTAAAGTGGCTCGTCCGCGTGAGGAATTCCGCGAAATCACGGTGCAACCATTCACAGGTTCTATTCCAGAGGAATGGCTGCTTTAGCAATTAAAGTTAAGCTCCCAGTGGTTTGGCTGGGAGCTTGAGCTTATTTACTTAAAAGCGCAGCCCGCCGGTATCCTCAGCTTTTTGAAGATAATGGCGGCTGGGCAGAAGCCAGTGAAGGCGGATTGTAACAAGTTCACGCCCACAAAAGCGGTTAGCCATAACCAGTTTAGGTTGTGATAAACAGCCAATAAGATGCTGAGTAGCACGATTACTCCAGCCATAGCAAATACCATTCTATCTACCGTCATCATTGTATCTCGTCGTATGTTTTAATTTCATTATATTAGAATATAATTATTTAAAGATCTAGACCTGAGCTGCCTGCAGGCGATCAAATGTAGGCTAAACGGGATAAGCTAATTTTTTTGGGTTTTAGTCCGCTTAAGACGGGCGACACACACTCAATTTACGAATTAAATCTTCAACCTCTTCGGGGCTAAGCTTTTTGCCTGCCTTGAGGTTAGTTTCAGGTTTAATCGATTTGACACCCGCAGGCGTTAAGGTCGGGCCTGCTTGGCTCATGGCCTGTTTGGCCTTATCTGCTTCAGAGTTGGGTTTGACACTAGCGGTTGGAGTGGGGCTTTCGGTACTCGGATTTTGCATGCAACCACTGAAGGCTAAGCTACTTACAACCAGACTCGCAGCTAGTAATAGGTAAGGTTTGCGCATTTAATGCTCCCTCGCATTAAGTAAATTGGGGCTATTTATCATAACATGGCTCTAGCCAGTCGTGCTGCTTGCTCATCAATCAATCCGTTAGATTCATCCCTTTTTATTGCGCTGCAAATTGTCCTTTGAGAGCATAAAATTTACAATGAAATAGCCTGAATGATACATAATTTCAAATATATTAGGGGAGGAGAGGGGCATGGAAAAAGTATGGCAGCAACACTATCCAGACGGTGTACCACTAGAAATAGACACGCATGTTTATAATTCTTTGCAGGATGTGTTTTTGCAGAGCACTAAGCGCTTTGCGGATTTACCCGCTTATGTGAATTTAGGCAAGAGCATTACTTATGCTGAGGTTGAGCGCTTAACCGGCTATTTTGCTGCCTATTTGCGCCACGAAGTTGGCTTAAAAAAGGGTGATCGGATTGCGATTATGATGCCTAATTTAATCCAATACCCGATTGTGCTATTTGCGGCATTTCGGGCTGGCCTCATTGTAGTCAATACCAATCCTCTCTATACCGACCGTGAATTAAAGCATCAACTGCAAGATTCAGGCGCAGCCGCTATCGTTATTTTAGAAAATTTCGCACATACCTTGCAGGATGTATTAGCCGATACACAAGTTAAAACGATTATTACTACTCGTATTGGCGATATGTTGGGTTTGAAAGGCCATTTAGTTAATTTTGTGGTTAAGCATGTTAAAAAAATGGTGCCTGCTTTTTCATTGCCCACAGCCATCAGTTTTAACGATGCCTTACGCAAAGGGCGGAATCATCCGTTTATTGATGAGAAAATTGAGCACGAAGATGTGGCCTTTTTGCAATATACCGGCGGCACGACTGGGGTAGCGAAAGGGGCTATGCTCACGCATCGCAATATGATTGCCAATCTCTTGCAAGCGGATGCGTGGACAGCGCGTGATTTACGTGCTGGTGAAGAAGTATTTATCACTGCTTTACCGCTTTACCATGTGTTTGCTTTAACTGCGAATGCCTTATTTGCCTGCAAATTAGGCGCAAAAACTATTTTAATTACCAACCCACGGGATTTTCCTGCTTTCGTTAAAGAGCTTAAACAAGAGAGGTTTTCTTTTATTACGGGCGTTAATACTCTGTTTAATGCACTGTTGAATGCACCCGGGTTTAATGAGGTCGATTTTTCGGGTTTGAAAATTACTTTAGGCGGCGGCATGGCCGTGCAAAAAGCAGTGGCGGATAAATGGCAAGCGGTGACTGGTTGTGTGCTATTAGAGGCTTATGGTTTAACAGAAACCTCACCGGCTGCTTGTATTAACCCCATCGATTTGAAAGCCTATAACGGTATGATTGGCTTACCTATTCCCTCGACTGAAGTACAGATTCGTGACTTGGATGGCAAGGTTTTAGAGATCAATGAAACCGGTGAGTTATGGATTCGTGGCCCCCAAGTCATGAAAGGCTATTGGAATCGTCCTGAAGAAACCGCCAAAACCATTGATGCCGATGGCTGGTTGCGCACGGGCGATATGGGCTTTGTGAATGAAAATGGCTATATCAAACTGGTCGACCGCTTAAAAGATATGGTTTTGGTTTCTGGTTTTAATGTGTATCCGAATGAAGTTGAAGACGTACTCGTTTCTAATCCTAAAGTCTTAGAAGCGGGTGTGATTGGCGTGCCAGATGGCGCGGCTGGTGAAGCGGTTAAAGCCTTTGTGGTGAAAAAGGATCAAAGCCTAACTGAAGCCGAGTTAATGGCTTGGTGTAAAGAGCAATTGACTGGTTATAAACGCCCGAAATCGATTGTCTTCGTCAAAGAGCTACCTAAAAGTAATGTGGGTAAAATTTTGCGGCGTGAATTACGCAATTTAACCTCTTAGGCAGTTTGTGTCGGCTTTCGAGTTTTTCACTAAAAAGCGACAGTTTTCTAAGAAAACTGTCTTAGGTTTTTTCTTAGCTATTGCCGCTTTGATTCTCCTCATTGTTTATTATTCAGTTAGCTATTCAGCACAAACGCGTCTGCAGGAAAGTTCGCAGAACTATTTAACGCGGCTCACGGGCGCTTTAGATTCAGCCTTAGCGCGGCACAGTTATTTACCGGTTTTACTCGCTCAAGAACCGGTTATTCAGGATTTTTTAAAGCAAAAACCGGATGCAATTCGCACTGACCAGCTCAATAGGTATCTGGAACGCATTAATAAAATTGCAGGTACCTTAGATATTTATTTAATGCTGCCGAATGGCGATACGATTGCCGCAAGTAATTGGGCTAAAGAGCAGAGTTTTATTGGTAAAAACTTTGCCTTTCGGCCTTATTTTCAACAAGCGATTCAAGGCAATTTAGGGCGCTATTATGCAGTGGGTACGACTTCAAATGAACGTGGCTATTATTTTGCGGCGCTAGTGAGTGATGAGGACGAGCATTCTTTGGGTGTGATAACAGTCAAGGTGAATGTGGCGGAGATTGAGGCGTTTTGGCAGTCTGAGCCGATTGATTTTTTAATTACAGATTCGGAAGGCATCATTTTTTTAGCCAGCCAAAAGCAATGGCTGTTTCATACCATCAAACCGCTTACTGAGCTGCGCCGCCAAGCGATTCACGAGGTGAAGCGCTATCTTGAGCAGCCTTTAGAGCCTTTACCCGACTTTCGCTGGTCGGCCTTGTCGCCGCCTTATCAACAAGCTTGGCTGCAAAATACGCATTATCTTCTTGCCGAACGCAACATGGAGGAGGCCGGTTGGGAAGTGTATGTGTTGCTGGATTGGCAAGCGATTAACCGTCCAGCTGCGATAGCGGTAGCGCTTGCTACGGTTTTGTTATTGCTCACTAGTTTGTTGTTGCTATTACTTTGGAAGAATCAATCCCAACGCAGGCGTTATAAACAAGCAGCGATGGAGGCTTTGGAATCTAAAGTCGAAGAACGCACACGTGAATTGCGCCTGGCTCAAGAAGAGCTGGTACAAGCAGCGAAAATGGCAGCTTTAGGGCAATTATCGGCTGCGATCAATCATGAATTGAATAATCCGCTCGGTGCAATTCGTGCCTATGCGGATAATGCCAGCCAATTTTTAGAGCGTGGACATCCTGAATTTGCCCAAGCTAATTTGCAGGAAATTTCTGGCTTAACTGAGCGGATGGCGGCGATTACGCGGCAATTAAAGATCTTTTCACGTAAAAGTAGCGGTAGTATTAGCGACTGCTATTTGCCGGTTGCGTTGGATTCGGCTTTGCTGATTGTGCGTCCTAAATTGGCGCAAACCAGCATCCATTTTCATGATCAGCGTGATAACACGATTCAGTGGGTACGCGCTGATTTAGTCTGGCTGGAGCAGATTCTAGTCAATTTATTAAGCAATGCGCTGGATGCTACGGCTGAGCAAGCAGCAGGCCAAGTTTGGTTAAGCACCGAGCGTGTCGAGAATAAAGTGCAGATTCAAGTTCGTGATAATGGGGCTGGGATTCAAGAACAAGATAGGCCGCATTTATTTGAGCCGTTTTTTACGACTAAGGCTTTGGGCAAAGGTTTAGGTTTGGGCTTATCGATTTCATACCGCTTAGCCAAAGATATGCAAGGCGAATTAGTCGCTGAAAACTCGCCCGATGGTGGTGCGATTTTTAGCTTACTGTTACCTTTTGTGGAAACTGCCATGGAGACTGAGGATGACTAAGCTGCTGTTAGTAGATGATGAAAAAGTCATTCGAGACTCAGTTGGCCAGTCCTTAATGCTCGCAGGTTTTGCAGTGGAAACCTTTGCCAGCGCTGTTGAGGTGCTACCTAAACTACATGCTGATTTCGATGGTTTGTTAATTACTGATATTCGCATGCCGGAAATGGATGGTTTGGAACTGATGGAGCAAACCCATCGCCTAGATGCTGATTTGCCGGTGATTCTGATTAGTGGGCATGCCGATGTGGCTTTAGCGGTAAATGCGATTCGCGATGGTGCGTATGATCTCCTCGAAAAACCGTTTGCCACTCAAGAACTGATCGAAAGCGTTAAGCGTGCTTTAGAAAAGCGTCGCCTCACTTTAGAAAATCGCGCTTTAAAAGCAGAACTTGCGGCACAACAAACCCGCTTAGGGCCGCGGATTATTGGTCAATCGCCGAGTATTGTAGCCTTACGCAAAATGATCACTCGTTTGGCGAATGTGGATGCCGATGTATTGGTCTGGGGTGAAACCGGCACTGGCAAGGAATTGGTCGCCCGCTCTTTGCATGAGCAGAGCAAGCGGCGCAATCATAATTATGTCGCGATTAATTGCGGGGCGATTCCAGCGAATTTAATCGATAGCGAATTGTTTGGGCATGAAGCGGGGGCTTTCACCGGAGCCAAGGGTTTAAGAATCGGCAAGTTTGAGCATGCTAATGGTGGCACACTGTTTTTAGATGAAATCGAAAGCATGCCGATGACCACGCAAATGCCTTTGTTGCGGGTGCTGCAAGAACGGCAGATTGAGCGCTTAGGTTCCAATCAATTATTGCCACTCGATCTGCGCATCGTTGCCGCCACCAAAGTCGATTTAAAAGAAGCCGCCGAGCGCGCTGAATTTCGACGTGATTTGTATTACCGCTTGAATGTTGTCACCTTGGAAATTCCACCTTTGAGGGCTAGGCGTGAAGATATTCCGATGCTATTTCAGCATTTTATGTTGATCGCTGCCGCTCGCTCCGAGCTGGAAGTGCCACCTTTAGATAGCAAAGCGCTGCATGTATTGTTAGGGCACGATTGGCCAGGGAATATTCGGGAGCTGCGTAATATTGCCGAGCGCTATGTGCTGTTGGGCGATGCCTATAGCTATGATTTTGCAGCCTTAATGAATGCAGAGGGCGTGCCGGATGGTTTATCCTTGGCTGATCAAGTCGCCTGCTATGAAAAAGCACTGATTGAGCAAACGCTGAATCGCTATAATGGGAATATTAAACTGGCAATGGAAGTTTTGGATATTCCACGTAAGACGCTATCGGATAAGATGCGGAAATATGGGCTGGAGCGAGGGCAGTTTTTGGAGTGATAGTTTAACTCTTATGAAACTTTAAGAAATGTGAACGCTAAAGATTATTTTGTTATTGCTATTCTAAAGCCGACATTGTTGAATCGTTCTACAGATGCATTATCAAGGCGGCTAGCAGAACGTAAACTCCTAGGAGCTTCATACCAAGAACCACCACGAAGCACTCTATATCTAAATGTACCATCCTCAGATGTTTTACAGTCAGTTTTCCACGCACTTCCATCCTGAGGGGCACTCTGATAACTGTCGTGATAGCAGTCTTGTACCCATTCCCAGACATTACCGTACAAGTCATGTAGTCCCCAAGGATTTGCGTTCAAACTACCAACGTCAATAGCTTTTTCGCGATTAACTCCTATTGGACACTCTTCTTCATCAACACTATAAGAGCCATCATAATTGGCCTGATTAGTATTGATACACAAGCCAGTTGAGTATGGAGTATTCGTACCTGCCCGCGCTACATATTCCTACTCAGCCTCAGTTAATAATCGGTAATTTTTACCAGTTTTCTTCTTCAGCCACTGTACATACTCTTGTGTATCATTCCAACTTACACCAACTATTGGTAATCTACCAATCATTGGAAACTTACCTCGCCACCACTTCTCAGGCTTGTGTTGGCAACCACCATTTATTACACACATCGCCCAATCTTTAAAAGTTACCTCATATTTCCCGACAGAAAACGCTTGAATAGTAACCTTATGTATTGGCCTTTCGTCATCTTGACAGGTTTTTTCTTTATTACAGCCCATACTAAATGATCCGGGAGGAATTGGAATTACTTCCGGCTCAGAAAATAATGGAATCTTAGTAATAAACCACCAGCTGAAAATCGATAATATAAGTATTATCGTGATAATTATAAGCACTTTATGGTTTTTATTTGAGTGGGTTATTAGTTGCTTAGATGAAAAGTGATCAGTAGGTTTAGAAAGTTCTAAACTTTTATTGTTTTGCTCATCTATGGTTTTTACGCTACTGTTTTCCTCTACAGAATTTAAGTGCAATGTATATATTTGTTCATTTTCTATTTCATTCAATAGTAAAGAGTGAACTTTCTCTGTAATTTCACTAAAGACCTGCTCGAGTTCGAATGAGCCTAATGTATACATCGACAAGGGTTTATTATCTTTAGTCGCCCCCTGTAAATTTTCTAGCCAATAAACGGTACGCCATGCGCAAGGGCGTAGAATTACAGGAACAATCCTCAAACCGTCTTGTTCACGGCGCTGCAAAAATTTAGGTATTTCTTGGCATGTGACAAATTCAGAAGCAAGAAAGTCACTACTAACTAATAAAATAACTATTTTAGCTCGCGAAATTGCTTGTTCAATCGCTGGTTTCCAATTGTCCCCCATCTGAATTTGCCGATCATCCCAAACGGTAAATTCAGTATGTAATTGTAAAACCTGCAATTGCTGCTTGAGTGCATCTTTCCATGCCTCGTCCTTATGGCTGTAGCTAATAAAAATATCAGTCATAATAAGTGGTAGTTTGTGATCAACAGGCGCAATGATAGCGGAGTTTTAGTGCAAAGACTTAGTAATCTAAGGACGTTTTCCGCAGAGAAAAGTTTGCGAAGCTTTATTGAACCGGAAAAATCAATTCAACAGTAGGAAAGTAAGTCGTATAGCGCGCTAAATCTCTCGTCAAAATAGGTAGTTGTGTGACGGCTGCTTGTGCTCCAATAAAGAAATCGGGCAAGGTAGAAGATTTAGTGCCTTTATTCTTGCGGTAACTGCGAAACGCTTTACCGGCGAGGAATAGGCTTTCCACGGATAAAGGTAGTATTTGCAATTGAGTTTCTTGAATCACTTCGTTTAAAGTTTCAATGCGTTCAAAATAAATTGAAATTTCACTATAAATAATCGGATTGATATACAGAGCACCGCGTTGACTATATTGGTCTAAGGCTGCCAATGACCAATCTACCCAGTTTGGATCACTACCGAAAATATCAATTAATACACAAGAATCGACAATGACCCCATTCATTCGTGGTTCCTTGTCAGGCGCATAATATCTTCGGTGCTCATGCCACCTGTATTGATAATGCCGCGAAACTTGGCAAAGCGATTAGTCTGAGTTTTTTCTAAGACTTTGCGTACCAGATAAAATCGACCATTATCTTCAACGAAATCAATTTCTGTTTCTGAGGTAATCGCCAAGCGCTCACGAATGTGAATCGGAATCGTAACTTGGCCTTTGGTAGTAACACGCATAGCACTCATCCTTAAAGTAATACCTAAAAGTATTACTTCAGATTAGCAGAGGAATGAAGTGAATAGTAGTGCTAAAGCTACTTACTCTTATCCCTAGCCCGCTGCACCATCCCCACAATGGCTAGCACAAAAGTCACTGTAGAAATCACCAAAGCTATCGAGCTGATAGCTTGAGTAGAGTCATCTGCTGCAGCTGCTAAATACCCCGGTAAGTAATAAGTAGCAATGGAGATAATCAGCAGTACAGCAATAACGACAGTGTTCTTAAGCATTATTGATACGCTCGCCCCACAGATCATGTTCGTCTGCATGCGTAATCATCACTGTGGTGAATTCACCCACTGGCAACTCCACCCCTTCAATAATCACCTGCCCATCAATCTCTGGCGCATCACGATGAGTACGGCCAATGCTGACATCATCGCCTGCTTCATCAATCAATACCTGCATAGTTTTACCGATTAAGCTGCTGAGTTTATTCGCGCTGATTTCAGCTTGCAGCTCCATGAAGCGCTCTAAGCGCTCTTCTTTGACTTCCTCAGGGACGTGATTCGCCAACTCATTCGCAGGCGCACCTTCTACCGCTGAATAAGTGAAGGCGCCGACGCGATCTAATTGCGCTTCTTCCAAGAAATCGAGCAGGGTCTCAAAGTCTTCTTCCGTTTCTCCGGGAAAGCCGACGATGAAGGTACTACGCACCGCAATCTCGGGGCAGAGTTCGCGCCACTTATTGAGGCGGTCTAATACTTTTTCGGCATGAGCGGGGCGGCGCATATCTTTGAGAATTTTGGGGCTAGCATGTTGGAAGGGAATATCCAAGTAGGGCAGGATTTTGCCTTCTGCCATCAAGGGCAATAGGTTATCGACGTGCGGATAAGGATAGACATAATGCAAACGTACCCACACACCCAACTCGCCTAAAGCTTCTGCTAATTGCTGGCTATGGGTTTTGATTGGGCGGCCTTTCCAAAAACCAGTGCGATATTTGGTATCAATCCCATAAGCGCTGGTGTCTTGCGAAATCACCAATAATTCTTTCACGCCTGCATTCACCAAGTTTTCGGCTTCTTGCATCACGTCGCCAATCGGACGCGATACCAAATCGCCGCGCAAATGCGGGATAATGCAAAACGAGCAGCGGTGATTACAGCCTTCAGAAATTTTCAGATAAGCGTAATGACGGGGTGTGAGGCGAATACCTTGGGGCGGAACCAGATCCGTATACGGATCATGCAAAGGCGGCAGATGCTCGTGTACCGATTTCATCACGGCTTCGTAGGCATGCGCGCCACTCACCGCGAGTACATTCGGATAAGCGCTTAGGACTTTTTCAGAATCAGCGCCTAAACAACCCGTGACAATTACACGCCCGTTTTCGTCTAGCGCTTCACCAATCGCATCCAAGGATTCTTGAATCGCTGAATCAATAAAGCCGCAAGTGTTCACCACCACTAAATCCGCATCATTATAGCTTGGGCTAATCGCATAACCTTCTGCACGTAGTTGGGTCAAGATGCGTTCAGAGTCAACCAAAGCTTTTGGGCAACCGAGACTGACAAAACCGACACGTGGGGTAGTGGACTGCTTCATACCAAAAATACCGCAAAACTGCTTAGCAAAGGGGAGGCTATCATAGCGTATTCACTGCGGGGATGCTGCTAGAATCGTGGCTGAACCCAGTATTACTCTGCTTGATTTTAAACCGACTGATCGTTAACTTATCAACAATAATAAATAAAATTTATTAATAAGTAATTAAGTTAAATAGTTGATGCTAATGGGCATTTCCATTTACTTTTCATCGGCTTATTAGTTAAAGCTCTTAGGAATTATAATTTTCTGACAGAACTTATTAAAAACTATCAACTGACTTATCCACAGCTTAGCTAGTGTATAACGGTTAGGCTTAAGCTGTGCATAAGTATATCTCTACGTGATCGGTTCGCCCTACCCAAAGACATATACAGCTAAGCACAAGGCTTTGGCTAGAATGCTGGATAGATACTTTGATTGATTAAGAGGTGGATATGTCTAAGTTGCATCCGGTTATCGCTGTAACTGGCTCATCTGGAGCGGGGACGACTTTTGTTAAGCGTACCTTTGAAGGCATCTTTCGCCGTGAAAAGATCAAAGCTGCAATTGTTGAAGGTGATAGCTTTCATAGCGTAACGCGGGCGGAGTTCAAGCAGCGCTCAAAAGAAGAGCGCTATTTTAGCCATTTCGGCCCAGAAGCGAATGATTTTCGGTCTTTAGAAGCCTTATTTCAGGCGTATGGACAGAGTGGTGCAGGTAAGAAGCGCTATTATCTGCATAATGATGACGAGGCTAAAGAGCATGTTAAGCGTTTAGCTAACCAAGGCGTTGAGTGTGCTGCAGGTTCGGGTGAATTCACACCTTGGGAAGACATTGAAGCGGGCACGGATATTCTATTTTATGAAGGCTTGCACGGCTTAGTCTTGGATGATACGCCGAGCCAAAAGTATGGCGGCTATAATGTAGCGCAGTATGTGGATTTGGGCATTGGTGTTGTACCGAGTGTCAATCTGGAGTGGATTCAAAAAATTCACCGTGATCATGCCGAGCGTGGTTACAGCGCGGAAGCCACGGTCGATACTATTTTACGACGCATGCCCGATTATATTAATCACATCACGCCGCAATTTTCTCGCACCGATATTAACTTTCAACGCGTGCCCACAGTAGATACCTCCAATCCGTTTATTGCCCGTGATATTCCTTCGCCGGATGAAAGTTTTGTGGTGATTCGTTTCCGCGATCCCAAAAAATTTGATACCGATTTCCCTTATCTATTAGCGATGATTCACGGTTCTTTTATGTCGCGGCGTAATAGTATTGTGGTTCCGGGCGGGAAAATGAGCTTAGCAATGGAGCTGATTTTAAACCCCATCATTCATGATATGTTGCAAGTACGCACGCAGTAATTAGAATTTTAGATACTTAAAGCTTGGCGCAGTTGCTGAATTAATAGCAGAGCTGCGTCTTGAGTATAGGGCTCAGGCTTAAACTTCCCCCAAACGGGTGCGGGCCAAGCAGCATCAGTTTTAAAGCGCGCAATGTGATGCAGATGTAATTGTGGTACGACATTACCTAAAGCAGCAATATTCAATTTATCCGCTTTAAAAAGCTGCATGAGTTGGCGACTGACTAAATCCGATTCCTCCCACACCTGCGCTCGATCTGCAGCAGCAAGCTGATGAATTTCACTCATATCTGCCCGCTCTGGCACTAAGATTAGCCACGGATAGCGGCTTTCATTCATTAAAAGCAAGCGGCATAAAGGCAAATGGCCGACTAGAAAAGTATCAGCTGCTAATTGTGGATGCAGTTCAAAAGCGGAGTTCATGCTTGCTTCTCAGCCAGTACTTTTAGGGTATCGGGGCTGTAATCGAAGGAGTCCGAATACAAATGCTCAGTCCGCAAGCCACGCGCTAAAAAGGCTTCACGCCCGGCAATAATCATCGGTGGCGGGCCACTCATATACACTTGATACGCGGTTAAATCAGGGAAGTCAGCAACGACCGCGTCATGTACCCAACCCGTGCGGCCTTGCCAGTTGTCTTCGGTTTTAGGTTCAGAAAGTACCGGAATATATTTAAACTGCGGATAGCGATTCATCCAATCCCGTGGCAAATAGTCCATATACAAATCTTCTTTGCTGCGCACCCCCCAATACAGATAAACCGCTTGGTCAAAGCCTTTCAGTTTTAAATATTCCAGCATGCTTTTGAGCGGTGCAAACCCAGTACCGCCGCCGACTAAAATCACCGGATGAGTCAGCTCACGAATATAAAAACTACCTAAAGGCCCTTGCATGCGCATCAAGGCTTTTTCTTTCATGTCATTGAATACGTGCGAAGTAAAATGCCCGTTCGGTACGTGGCGAATATGTAGCTCAATAAAGATATCGCCCGTTGGTGCATTCGCGATTGAGAAGCTGCGGCGTTTGCCATCACGTAACAATAGATCAATGTATTGACCGGCCATAAAGCGTAGGCGCTCGTTGGCTGGCAGTTTCAGGGTCATTTCGATCACATCGTCATTGAGTTTACGCAGCTTTTCTACCCGCACTGGCAAAGTTTTGACTTCGATCTCAGAGAGTTCACCGACTTGTGGGCAGTCGATTTCTAGCTCTGAGAGTGCCACTGCTTGGCAGAGTAAAGCGCGGCCTTGTTCGATATCATAAGGTGACAGCGCGAGCGGTTCGCCTTGTGGATAATCGACCGAGCCGTGCTTAATAGTCACCATGCAAGCGCCACAAGAACCACTGCGGCAGCTATAGGGAAGTGCGATGCCTTGTCTTAAGCCAGCCTCCAACAGATTTTCTTGTTCTTCAACGCTAAAACGATGACCACTAGGTTGGACGGTGACGGTGTACATTAAGCAAGCTTCCTCTAGCAAAGTGAGAAGTCTAGTTTAACGAGTGGAGGGGAATTAGGGAAAGTTTAGTGTGATTTAAAAAGGGCATCTTAAAGATGGATGACAGATGCCCCGACGGGAGATTAGTTACATGACACCTAACAGCTTAGGGAACCATAAGCTAATCGCTGGCACGTAAGTCACTAATACTAAGAAAACCAACATGGATAAGAGCCACGGCCAAACTGCAACAGTCAGTTCAGTGATCCCCATTTTGGTAATCCCTGAAGCCACATACAGATTCAAACCTACTGGCGGATGGCACATGCCTACTTCCATATTCACCACCATGATGATGCCGAAGTGAATTGGATCAATGCCTAGCTTCATCGCCATTGGGAATAAAATGGGTGCGAAGATCAAGACAATGCTGGATGGCTCCATGAAATTGCCTGCAACTAGGAGCAGAATGTTCACCGCTAACAGGAAGATAATGGCATTCATGCCTTGAGCCAGCATCCAATCAGCCATCGACTGCGGAATTTGCTCATTGGTGAGGATGAAGGAGAACATGACCGCATTGGTGATGATATACAGCAACATCGCCGACATGCTGGCCGAGTTCAGTAACACACGCGGTACATCTTTCAAGCCCATGTCTTTATAGACAAAGACTGCTACCACGAAGGCATAGACTGCACTCATCGCGGCGGCTTCCGTTGGCGTGAAAATACCGGTGTAGATACCACCCATTACCACTACGATCAGCAATAAGCCCCAGATCGAATCGCGGAAAGCCTTCCAGCGAGTTTTCATATCGGCTTTTGGCTGGCGCGGATAATCAAATTTCTTAGCACGATACCAAGTGGTGAAACCCAAGAAACCCGCTAGCATCAAACCCGGAACGACACCAGCCATGAACAAAGCACCAACCGAGCTATTGGTTGCAACTGCATACATAACCATGACGATGGACGGCGGAATCAGAATCCCTAAAGCGCCCGAGGTAGTAATAACGCCCGCACCGAAGTTTTTCGGAAAGCCTGCTTTGAGCATCGCAGGGAGAAGAATCGAGCCAATCGCCACTACTGTTGCAGGGCTAGAACCAGAGACTGCCGCGAATAAAGCACAAGCCAACACACCGGCTAAGCCTAAACCACCGTACCAGTGCCCAACCATCGAAGAGGCAAAGTTAATCATCCGCCTCGCTACCCCGCCATGTGTCAGGAAATTACCTGCCAAAATGAAGAAGGGGATCGCCATGATCTCGAATTTTTCAATACCAGTGAACAACTTTAAAGCGACTGCTTCAATCGGCACTTCAGTCATGGTGAACAGGAAGGTAAGCACGGTCAGACCCAAGGCAATCGAGATGGGCATGCCAGTCAGCATTAACAGTAGGAGTAAGCCAAAGATAACTAATGCGCTCATGATTTATGCCCTACGACTGGTTGCTCAAGTTCCCCTTCTAAGCCATCAACATGACCATGATCGTGATGTGGCATTTCGCCAGTCCGCAAGTAAGTCATTAACACTTGAATGAAGCGGAAACACATCAATGATGAACCGAGCGGGACTGCCAGATACACAATCCAAGTCGGCCACTCTAAATCAGGGGTGGTGGGGCCTTCATAATGTTCGCCAGTTTCAAATCCCAAGGTAGATAGAAAGACATAAGCAAGTCCGTTTTCCCAGACCATACGTGCGCCGAGGAGGGCGACAATGCCGGTGAAGACGATACAAGAGGCTAGAGCGAAGATTGTGATGCGACGGCGATTCTCAGGGTTTAAGTAGTTCACTAAGACATCGACCCCGACGTGAATGCCTTGACGCACCCCGTAAGCGGCACCAAATTTAGCCATCCATACAAAGAGAATAATGCAGAGCTCTTGCGCCCAACTCAGATGAATACTGAGTAAAAAATCCTGAAAAGCACCCAAAGGCCAACCTGACATATAACGATGCACAACGGCAACGAAAATCACCAAGGTGGCGGCTGCAATCAGGAAGGTGATAAAAATTTCTTCCAGACGGTCAAGCCACTTCATAACACTCCTCCGCTCATGTACTTCGGCCAAACAGCGAAAAAGCGGTCTACTCACAGGGGGCGAATAGACCGCCAACCAATGGCAGAATTTATTTTGCTGGATCGAATCCAGTGGCGGTATAGATTGAGGTAATCAAATCTTTACCAATGCGTTCTGCCATCTCGGTATGCACAGGAGCCAGCGCCTTTTGCAGTGCTTTCACTTCATCTTCAGTCGGCTGATAAACTTCAGTTTTACCGCTCGCTTTAACAGCTTCTAAAGCTTTGTCGTTCTCTTCTTTAGCAATCTGGTTCGCGTAATCAGTCGATTCTTTAATCGCTTCTTCCAACGACTTGCGCACATCTTCAGGGATTTTGTCCCAGAACGATTTATTCGCGATGACTGCATAGCCTAAGTAGCCGTGATTAGTGACTGAGGCATTCTTTTGCACTTCATGCATTTTTTGCGTGAACAGATTCGAAGGTGGATTTTCAGTCCCATCAACAACGCCGGTTTGCAGCGCTTGATAGGTTTCAGAGAACGGCAGAACTTGTGGATTAGAACCTAAAGCACGCATTTCCGCTTCTAACACTTTAGAAGATTGGATACGCATTTTTAAGCCTTTGAAATCGTCTGGTGTTTTCAGTGGCTTATTCGCGCTCATGACTTTGAAGCCATTGTCCCAATAAGCTAAGCCTTTAACGCCTTTGGCTTCTAATTTAGCTAACAGGCCAGCACCGACTTCGCCTTGAGTAACTTTATGCAGATCATCATAGTTGCGGAAAATATATGGCAGGTCGAACGCTTCGAATTCTTTCACACCTAAGGGGCCAAACTTCGCCAAAGAAGGTGCTAACATTTGCACCGCACCCATTTGCAGTGCTTCCATTTCTTCTTTGTCTTTGTAGAGCGTGCTGTTCGGGAAAACTTCTACTTTAACTGCGCCTTTGGTTTTCTCTTCAGCCAATTGCTTGAATTTCTCAGCAGCTTTACCTTTGGGAGTATCGGGGGCAACAACATGGCTAAACTTGATGGTAATCGGATCAGCTGCATAGGCATATAAACTAGATAAACCTAATACAACCGCTGTTGTTAAAGTAAACAGTGCTTTTTTCATCTCTCGCTCCAAGTCATACAGTGTATAAACCAGAGCAGTATTGGAAGATTCGTGCCAATTATCGGAAAAACTTGATAATTTAAAAATTATAAATAAAACAATATCTTAAGCATCTTGCTTGATGAGCTGAAAGAGTGCTTTGGCGATTTTCCACCAGTTAGTCTGATTTGAAGTGGCGGGAATCCGCCAGATAAAGTACAGCCCCGTTGCGGCGGGGCTGGGAGAAGAGGAATATACGAAGATAAGCTAGTTATTATGCTTGTAAGCTTAGTACAGCTTTTGGTAACTAGCTTGCACTTTAGTTAAAAGGTCTTTTTTTATCCACCAACGGCGATTAGTTTCTCGGGAAATAAAAGTCGTACCAATACTTATCGGCTCCCAGTAACGCCCCGCTGGGCAAGCCTGGAGTTTTCAAGGTAGTTGACCAATTACTTAATTGAGTATGCATAACGTTCGCAATAGCAGGATGTTGAGTCAGCAGGTTGATTTTTTCATGAGTGTCTGTTGAGAGATCAAATAAATACTCACCTTCATCAGCCGTCCGCAAATATTTCCATTTACCTTGGCGAACCGCAGATTGCTGCATAAACCGCCAATAGAGTGCTCGATCAGGTTTTAAAGTTCGGTCCTTTAAATAAGGTACCAAGTTGATTCCGTCTAAGTCAGCAGTGCTTAAGCCAGCCAGCGCAGCAGCAGTAGTCGAGGCATCAATTGAAATCACTGGCTCGTTGTAGACTAAGCCTTCGGGTAAGTGATTTTTCCAACGCATTAAAAACGGCACCCGAATCCCACCTTCGCTTAACATGCCTTTTTCTCCTACCCACGGGTCATTCAGAGAGCCATTCCATACAGGTCGACCATTTGAGGAATTTAGCGCTGATACAGGTAGTACATCTGGTTTAGTTAAATCTAGTGCGGCGCCATTATCGCCAAGGAAAACAATTAAGGTGTCATCATCGATGCCATAGTCCTCAAGTTTTTTTACCATGCGCCCAACTCCAGCATCAACTGCTGCTAACATTGCCAAAGCATAGCGTCTACGTTCAGGCATTGGGCCTGGAAACAGATCCAAATAAGCTTGGGTAGCCTCTAATGGCGTGTGCGGCGCGTAGTAGGCCACATATAAAAAAAACGGATCTGCTTTATGGCGATCAATAAAAGTAACTGCTGCGTCGCTTACTACATCAACTCTAAACCGTTTATCGCTGATGGTCTGAGTAGGAATAGAGTTACCTTTTAGATTAAAATTAGCGCGATAGCTATCTATGGTTCCAAAGAAGCTATCTTGAAAGCCACGACTTTCTGAAAAGTATTTAACTTTTTCTTGAGCAGGGATGTTATTTTCATCGAAAGGGATGGGTGAGCCAGGTGCATAGACTTCATCGTACCAACGTTTAGAACCAGCATTAATGTTTAAATGCCATTTGCCCATGTGCCCAGTTTTGTAGCCAGCAGCGCTAAGTCTTTCAGCCAGTGTGATTTGACTGAGTGGTAACGGTGTATAGTTATTATCTTCCACCCCAAACTTTTGTTGGTAGCGCCCAGTCATTAAGGCCGCTCGTGAAGGTGTACATTGTGGAGCAGTCACATAGCCTGAGGTCATCCGCACGCCCGTTTTTGCAAGCTGGTCTAGGTTAGGTGTTTTGATATCACTGGCTACTCCTTGTGCGCCTAAGTCGGCATAACCATGATCATCCGTTAGTACAAAAATAATATTAGGTAGATCGCTAGTTCGCACAACAGGTTGCTCAGGCTCAGTTGAGCCTCCATCGCCACAGCTGGTTAATAGTAGGGTGCTTAGAGCCAAAGTTAGGCCTTTGACACAAGCTAAGGTAGCGGGTTTAAAACGGGAAATATGCATAACGGTCTAGCTCTATCCAACTTAATTGAGTTGCAGTATAGAGCAGCAGTCTTAGCTTATTAACTTAAATTAATGCCAATTTTCCGGTTTGTTTTTCTCCTAAATTCCACCAGTTATTGCGAATGATCGAATAAATTTCTCGGAAATCAGTGTTATGGATTAAATCACCTCGATCATCTAACTCAGTTAAAGAGGGGTATTCTCCATAAAAGCCACCTTTGACTTGCCCGCCTGTCACTAATTGTACTGAGGCCGCCCCATGATCGGTGCCTTTGTTGGCATTTTCTTTTAGGCGCCGCCCAAACTCTGAGTAAGTGACTACTATCACTTCATCCCACATACCGATCCGTTTAAGATTGTTGCGTAAGCTTGCAATACCTTGGGCTAGAGTTTGGAGTAAAGGTTTGTGGCGTGATAGATGATTGGTATGTGTATCAAAATTACCTAGCGTAATCTTATAGGCAGGTACATTTAAACCGGAAGCAATCAGTCTATAAGTGGAGTTCAATGCTCGCCCAAAATTCCCAGTTGCAAACGCTTCTTGAGCGGCCGGTATGTCTTTTAAGTATTCGGCCAAGGTGCTCGCTAACATATCAATTTGCGCCTGTACGCCGAGAATATGCTGCAGAGATTGATTGCTAGAGTTTGATTTCAAAGTACCAATACCTGAGCTGTTTGCAGTGAAGTTATTAGGATCGGAGATACTCAAATTCGACACCTTGGTTCCATAAAGCGGACCTAGGTTAGTGTCAATCGCAATACCAGCTAGTGGATGCGTTGGAAAGGCTTGTGCAATCCAGCCATCATTATCCGCTCTAAGATCGGCTTGAGCAGTATCCCAAATTTCAATGGATTCGAAATGTGAACGATTCCCCTCAGTCCCACCTACGCCTTGTACCCAAGCAAGTTCGCCCTCATTCCAAGCAGGCATGAGCGGCTTTAAAGACGGATGCATCCCTAGCTGGGACGATAAAGTAAGCACACTAGAACGTTCAATCGCTAAACTAGGTCGAGCAGCATAGTAGGCAGGATGGCTATAAGGAATGAGGGTATTTAATCCATCATTTCCGCCCTTTAACTCAATCATCACCACAATTCGACGATTGCCCGCGGTGGTACTTAAAGCATTCGCCCATACTTTAGGGGCTACTAACAGACTGAGTGTGCTTAGGCTAAGGCCTTTTAAAAAGTCACGGCGATTCATAATTATTATTCTTAGCGGAGTTGATAGGTCGGGTCTTTTAGGATAGTCATTAAGATATTGTCCACCGTTTGGCTGCAATTGGGTGCAGCAACGGGGCTTAGGGGTAATAGCCAAGTGATCAGTGCGCTTGGATTGTTAGTACAACTAAGCTGCGGCAATACATTTTTGAAAAAGCTACCTGATTTAACTAATATTCCATTAGTTTGAGGAGTTTGTGTTTTGGTAACAAGCTGGTTGACTGTGCTTTGGACTTCACTCCCATGCTCGGCTAACAGTTTAGGAATGACATCATAGCGGCGAATCAAGCGCATATTGGTAATCCATTCGTTACCACCGCGCCAGCCTTTTACATCAGGTGGATTAAATAAATTTTGCCCCATTTGTTGATTAGCCACCCTAAGTGCAGCATATTCTTCAAACGGAATTTGCAATTCGCGCAGTAAGCCTAAGGTAAATTCAATGGGCGTTTTAATTAAACTGCCGCGCTGACTGACCTCCCAGAAAACAGAACTGGTAATAACTTTAAGTAGCAGTGCTTTAATTTCATAACCACTGTTTCTAAAAGCAGCTGCCCAATCCTTGATAATGTGAGGATCGGCTTGTTGGTGATTAATAAATTCTTTCCAAAACTTTTCAGCAATATGCTCAGCGGTACGTTCCTCCTCTAATAAAATATTAATAATGTCAGCGCCATCAAAATTGCCGGATTTTCCCAAAAACTGCTTAGTTGAATGGTCATGGTGCTCAGTTTGGAAGATAAACTCACCTGCTGGGGCATCTAAATTCCAACCGGAAAAAGCCCGTGCTACATTAATAATGTCTTGCTCGCTGTAATGTCCTACGCCTAAGGTGAAAAGCTCCAGCAGTTCGCGCGCGAAGTTTTCATTCGGACTGCTTGCTGTATTGGCAGAGCCGTCTAGATAACGCAGCATGGCTGGATCTTTAGTAATTGCATGCAAGAGTTCGGCGAAATTGCCTAAGGCATGTTGACGCAGGAGTTGGTGTTGTTGAAACATCCATTGCGGCCACAATACCTTAGTTAGACTCGAGGTAAAGTGGTTATGCCAAAATAAAGTCATGCGTTCCCATAAAGGATAAGTCGTGTTATGCAGTTGTTCTAGCCACCAGTTCGTTAACGCAACACCTTCCAAACGAGCTTGTTTATTAAGTTCTATTTTTTTACTGGCAGGGCTACTGTAGTAGATTTTCATCTCATCCCAAGTAGATAAAGTAGGCGTACTTCCTAAGATATAGCCACTAGGTGGGCACAACGTTTGGAAGACCTGCTCTACTGTTTGTCCAATGCGTTGCTTGCATAGTTCATGATTCACCCCAAGTTCGAGGCGAGCCGCTAAGTGGCGCGCGGTGCTGTAGTCATTGATAAGCATGGGTTTAGATGCTCGCTGGCTTGTTATGATTTTTATTTGAATGTTAATTTTTTTATGACTAGATAGCGAATCTTGCAGACTAAAGGCAGTTCTGAGCGCTCGGGTTCAAGCTTATGTTAAAGTAAACATCAATCCCCAATCCTACCGAGAGTGCCATGAATCTAGCAGACCTCACGCAAATCATTATCGAAGTTGCAAAAGCAGCAGGCAGCGAAATTATGCAAGTGTATAACTCGGCTGATTTCACGGTTGACCATAAGGAAGACAATTCGCCCCTGACTGCGGCAGACTTGGTTTCTCACCAAACCATCGTTGAAGCCTTACAAATTTTAACACCCAATTACCCGATCCTATCTGAAGAGTCGGCTTCAGTTGATTTTGCTGAAAGGAGTCAGTGGCAAACTTATTGGCTAGTCGATCCTTTGGACGGCACACGTGAGTTTATTAAGCGCAATGGTGAGTTCAGTGTCTTAATTGCTTTAATTCATGAACATGAATCCGTTTTAGGGGTGGTGCATGCACCTGTTTTACAAAAAACTTGGTATGCAAGTTTAGGCAATGGTGCTTGTATTCAAGTGGAGCAAGATGAACCGCAAAGCATCCATACCCGAGAACCTACTGAATTAGTCACGATTGTCGGCAGTCGCTCACATGCTGGCGATTCACTGAATGAATTTCTGCAGCAATTTGAGCATTATGAACTTATTTCAATGGGCAGTATTTTAAAAGCTTGTTTAGTCGCAGAAGGCAACGCTGATTATTACCCTCGATTGGGCTTAACGTCGGAGTGGGATACGGCTGCGGCGCAGATAATTGTTGAGGAAGCTGGAGGGGTGATGGCTGATTTGCAGGGGCAGGCGTTACGCTATAATGCTAAGGAATCGCTACTAAACCCTTATTTCATAGTGAGTGGTCGGGCTGAATATTTTCGATAAAAATATTCATCTCCTTATTAAAACTATATTAACTTCTATTTAATTTGTAACAAATGTTGCAAAATACTCCCTTGAATCAAGATTAATTGGTGATAATACTCGGCTAAGTGTCGAAAATTTTATTTTTAATGGCTCGAAATCATGGCAAAAGCTAGTGATGCAGAAAGTAGCAGGATCTTGCTGGTTGATGATGATGAAGTTCTTCAACAACTCCTACAAGAGTTTTTAACCCGTCAAGGATACATTGTATCTGTGCTAACTAGGGGAGAGGATATTGCTGAATTTTTAAGCTTAAATACTATCGATGTGATCGTAATGGATATTTTATTACCAGGAGAGAGCGGCCTGCATTGGCTGGCTTGGGTTAAGAAAAACTATAATTTATTACCTGTTTTAGTTTTATCTTCGCAAAAAGCAGTCGATGACCGCATTGCAGGTTTGAAGTTGGGCGCGGATGATTACTTAATTAAACCCTTTCATATGACGGAATTATTGCTGCGCTTAAAAACTATTCTCAGAAATAAACGTCCGCCAGAAGTTAAGCCAAATTCATCGTATACTTACTGCTTTGATCCTGAGCATGCTTTATTTTTTCGAGATGGTAAAACTATTAAGTTGACGACCACTGAAACTCGGTTAATGCGCTTTCTGTTTGATCATGCAGGCAAAATTGTAACGCGGGATGAAATCTCTGAGGCTTTACGTGGCAATAGCCATCATCCGTTAGATCGCAGCATTGACGTGCACATGAATCGCTTGCGGAAGAAAATTGAGGATAAGCCCAATCTACCTAAGTATTTAAATACAGTCTGGGGAAAGGGCTATCGGTTTTTACCGCCCAAAAAAGAAGATGATCTGCACTAGTGATGGCAGCCAAAATTTTATTAGTAGATGATGATGAGCTCAATCGTTTTGTTGGCCAAGAGCTGTTGAATGGCTTAGGGATGCAAACCAGTTTAGCTTCGTCCGGTTCAGACGCACTTCAACAACTCCAACAAAACGTGTTTGACCTCGTCTTTATGGATGTGAGCATGCCAGGGATGGATGGTTATGAGGCTACTCAACTCATTCGTGCGCAGGCTCAATTTCAAAGCTTACCTATCATAGCCTTAACTGCGCATGCCTTTGTCAATGAGCGTGCAGTCTGTTTGCAGGCAGGCATGAATGATTATTTAGCTAAGCCTTTTACCTTAGATGAGCTGAAAAAAGTTATTTATAAATGGACTGGTGTCACGCAGCTAGTCTAAGTAGTGTCTTAACTCTTTTAATCGGCTAACTGATTTTCCCTAGATTCTCAGCCTGACAGCCTGCATTTGATATGCTCTAATAAGCGCCCTCATTAACCAGTACAAATTTGATCATGGACGCCAAGCAGCCTCGCCAAGTTAAAAGCTTTGTTTTAAGACAAGGTCGTCTGACCAAAGGGCAAGAGCATGCGTTGGAAACAGCTTGGCCAGAATATGGCATTCCAGAGGCTAGCCAGTCACTTGATTTGGAAGCTATTTTTACTGATCAGCATCCAGTTACTTTAGAGATTGGTTTTGGTAATGGTGAAAGTCTTGCACAAATGGCACTAGCTGCCCCTGAGCGTAATTTCATCGGTATTGAGGTACACACTCCTGGTGTCGGGCATTTACTGCATCTGGTGCAAAAGCATCAATTGACTAATGTGCGGGTTATGAACACTGATGCAGTTGAGATTATCCAGCAGCGTATTCCAGAAGCTGCGTTGGATCGGGTACAAATTTACTTTCCTGATCCTTGGCATAAAAAGCGCCATAATAAGCGCCGCATTATTCAAACAGAGTTTGTGAATTTGCTGGCTACACGGTTGAAATTGGGGGGTGTTTTGCATTTAGCCACCGATTGGCAGGAGTATGCTGATTCTATGGCTGAGGTCATGCAAGCGAGTCCACACTTTCGTACTGCCAATCCTAGTGGCGAAGCATTTTCGCCGCGCCCTGAATTTCGCCCGCTGACCAAGTTCGAGCAACGTGGCTTGCGCCTAGGGCATGGTGTTTGGGATTTATTGTATATTCGGCAATAAACCGCCTAACCGATACTCAGCAAATTCTAGCAGCTTAAGCACGCCGCCTTATTCAGTGCTCCAATAGTTTGCTATTAATCTCAAGCATTCGCTGCTTTAGCCAGCTATTGGGATTGAGTGATGTTTAGTAAGGTTAGATGGCTAGTCGTTTTAATCATTAGCTTATTGCCAGCAACTTCAGTCGTGGCGTTTGCTCCACCGTTTCAAGTCGAGGTTGATACGGCTTGGCAGGGCGCCAAAGCTCAGGATGTGCAAGCTGTCTTGGATTCGACAGTTTCGGCGGTCGCACCTTATATAGGTAAGCGTCAGCTTGATCCGATTGTGGTTAAAAATGATGAAAAAGGCCCTATTTCCTTGTATGAGCGTGGTGAAGCGGGGAAATATGTTGTACTGCTTGATGTAAATGGTCTGTATTGGTCGCAGCTAGCCTATCAGTTCTCACATGAAACTTGTCATCTGCTCAGTAATTATGATCTTGCGCCTAACAATATCTCCCATCAGCAATGGTTTGAAGAGTCCTTGTGTGAAGCATTTAGCTTATTTAGTTTGAGTCAATTGGCTGAACAGTGGGAGGTAAATCCGCCTTATCCTCACTGGAAAGATTATGCTCCAGAGCTAGATAAGTACGTGGCGGATATGCAAAAAGAAGAACATCGCAGCTTAGCGCCGAATCTAGCAGCTTGGTATGTAAAGAACAAGGCTACTTTGGAAGCGGATCCAACGGCGAAAGACCGGATATTAAATGAGAAAATAGCCACGCATTTGTTAGCGATTTTTGCGGAGCAACCAGAAACTTGGGCTGCGATCAATTACATTAACTTAGGCGATGATAGCGAGGATAAATCCTTGGCTAAGTACTTAAATGATTGGTATAACAATACTCCAGAAAGCTTACGTGCTCCTATTGAAAAAATTCAGGATCACCTAGGCATCAAGACTGACTAATGTGACTTATTGCCAAGCTCGACGCTAATCATCGGTAGAAGTTTATTTCTTAGCGCTTTTGTGTGAAATTAATAAAAAACAGCTGAACTTTTTCAAGCTAACACCTATCTGTATTTGTATGGAGGTTGCCTTACATACGCGATAAAAACTAGAGGGCTGAGCGATGCAAAAACCATTATTATTCTTAGGCGCACTCACCATCTTTATGATGGGTTATTGGATCCCCGAAGATCGCCATATGCCAGTGGAAGGCGCAAAACCATATGACTGGAATCCAGCTGCTTATTGGCATGCGGGTGGCCAAAATGCACAAAAAGGTATCAATATCTTCGCACGCGAAGGTACGCCCGTGGTCGCAAGTACCAGCGGCTGGGTGGTGTATAGTGAAAGTAATCCCAAAGGCGACAACACTGTCCTAGTATTAGGCTCTAAATGGCGCTTACACAATTACGCTAATTTAGAAAAGGTGGATGTCAAGCCCGGTAGCTGGGTAAAAACAGGCGAAAAAATTGGCGCGGTGGGTTTGCCCAACCATGACGTTAAGCGTCCAGCCAATCTGTATTACTCAATCCGTAGTTTGTCCCCACAAGTTTCTGAGCTGAAACCAGAAAAGCCTTTTTGGCTGGATCAAGTGTTTTATGTAAATCCACATAAATTCTTGACTGAGTATCAATCCAGTGATGGCCAAGCAGCTCAAACCAATACTGAGCAAGCACACTAAATGCTTAGTCGGCTTAACTTTTACGCTAGTGCTTTGCACAAGACTTAAACACGCTAGGTCGATAAGCGGCGTATAAATTAATTGGTAGGTTTCTACCTTTTTCATTATCCTTGCGCCATGCAAACTGAAACACCTGAAAATCTAAATGGCTATCTGTTGCCAGTGCGTGTCTATTATGAAGATACCGATGCTGGTAGGGTGGTTTATCACAGTAATTATATTAATTTTATGGAGCGTGCTCGTACTGAGTGGTTACGCTCCTTAGGTTATGAGCAAGATGTCCTGATTCACGAACAAGGCATTGTCTTTGTCGTACGCAGCCTGCAAGTCGATTATCTAAAACCTGCCTTATTCAACGACTTACTATTAGTAGAGGCCGCGATCCATGAAATTGGGCGCACCAGTGTCCATTTTCGGCAAAATATCTGGCGCGAAAATAAGTTGGAAAATAAGTTGGAAAATAAGCGTGAACATTTGATCGCGGGCATAGTCAGAGTGGTGTGCGTAGATGCCGAGAGTTTTCGGCCTAAAGCGATTCCAGCGGAAATTCGAGGTAAGTTCAGCGGTGAACACTGATCTGTCGATCTTGCATTTAATTTTTAATGCAAGTTTAGTGGTGAAAATTGTCATGGGGCTACTCGTAGTAGCTTCTTTGCTTTCATGGACGTTAATTATTGTGAAAGCCAGCAAACTCAAACAAGCACGGCGCGAGGCTGAGCAGTTTGAGGAGCGTTTCTGGAGCGGGATTTCTCTACCGACTTTATACGATGAGTTAGCCAAAGCTCCACAACGTAGTGGTTTGGCAAGAATTTTCTTTGATGGTTTTCATGAGTATCGCCGCCTTTCTCAATTAGAGAATAATAACTTGCCGGTTAGTGAAGCCGTCCAGCGTTCGATGCGGGTGGCTGCTTCCAAAGAAATTGATGGCCTAGAGCAAAATCTTGCTTTTCTCGCCACTGTGGGTTCAACCAGCCCTTATGTAGGCTTGTTTGGCACGGTTTGGGGCATTATGAATTCATTTCTGTCTTTGGGGAAAATGCAGCAAGCGACTTTAGCGGTCGTAGCGCCCGGGATTGCTGAGGCTTTGATTGCTACGGCGATTGGTTTATTTGCGGCGATTCCTGCGGTGGTCGCGTATAACCGCTTTGTTGATCATGTGGATCGTTTAGCAGTTACTTATGATAATTTCCGTGATGAATTCACTGCACTGCTAGAGCGCCATGCAGCGACTCAACAGGTGCGGCGATGAAACGAACCCGTAAATCGATGGCGCAGATGAATGTCGTGCCTTATATCGATGTTATGTTGGTTTTATTGGTGATCTTTATGGTCACAGCCCCGATGATGCAGTCGGGCGTAGCGATTGATGCACCTGATGCTGATGCTTCGCTCTTACAATCTGATAATCAGCAGGAACCTTTAATAATATTAGTTGATCAAAGAGGACAATACCTGTTGCAAGATGGCGACAAATTAAATTCTAAACAGCTCGCGACCTATGTAAAAGAGCAGTTAGAAGGTAAACGCAATCGTGCAGTGAATATTCGAGCAGATGCAGGTGTTGAGTACCAATATGTGATGACTGCCATGGTTGCTGCCCAAAAAGCAGGTGCTACAGCCATTAATTTGTTGGCTGATCCTGTGAAACCAAAGTGAGCAGCCTGCTAGACAATAATGCTTTAAATTTGCAGGAACTGTAGAAACAAACAAGTCATGTTCAAAGAACTGCTAAAGAATCCAGTTGCTCTATTTTGGGCGATTGTGATCCATATCATTGTGTTGATTCTGCTGATTGTAGGCTTTCAACTCAATAAGAAGCCTGAGCCGCCAGAAGAATCAGTTGCAGTGCAAATTAATGGCCTTAAGCCATTAGCAGAGCCTAAATCTGTGCCCACAGAAGAGGCTGCCTATCCGATTGAGCAGCCGAATACACCAGTTGAGCCTGCCGCTCAAGCCACTAAACAGCAACAAGAAGAACAGCGTAAAGCACGTGAGCAAGCTCGCCGAGAGGCTGCTGCAGAAGCTGAAGCCTTAGCGCGGATTGAGAAAGAAACTGAGCGCAAGCGTGTAGCGGAAGAAAAGAAACGCTTACAAGCAGAGCAGTCTGTTTTAGCAGCCGAACGTAAAGAGCAAGAGGCCGAACGCAAGCGCCAAGCTGCTGAAGAGTTGCAAGCCGAAAAAGAGCGCGAACAAGCTTTAGCGGAAGAACGCAGAGCTGAAGCAGAGCACCAGCAAAGTTTACAGGCTGAGCGTGAACGTAAAGAGGCGGCTGAAAAAGAGCTTGCCGAAGAGCAGCGCAAAGCTGATGAGGCTGAGGCAGCCTTAGCAGAAAAAAAGCGCCAAAAAGAATTAGCCAAAGAGCAAGAGCGTAAAGAAGAAGCAGAACGCGAATTAGAGCGTGAGCGCAGCAAAGCAGCGGAAGCTGAAAAGCGATTAGAGCAGGAACGTGAAGAGCGCTTAAAGGCTGACCAAGAATGGGATGAAAAGCAAAAGCGCCTCCAAGCTGAGCGCGATGCTGAGCAACAAGAACTTATCAAGCGTGTGGAAGCAGAAGCTCGCAAGAAGCGTGAAGATGAGGAAAAAGAACAGGCTGCTGAGATTGAGCGCAAAATTAAAGAAGCTGAGGAAAAGCGCTTAGCCGATGAAAAGCGTGAGCGTGAAGAACGGGAGTTAGCCGAAAAGCGGGCCTCCTATCAAGAAAAGTGGAAAGCCGAACAAGAAAAGCTCAAGCAAGAAGCCGAGGCTAAAGCCAAAGCTGATGCTGACAAGCAAAAAGCGGAAGACGCTGCTAAACGTAAGGCAGAAGAAGAGCGTAAATTAGCAGAGTCAAAAACACGTGAAGACCAAGAGCGTCGCTTACGAGAAAGTAGTGAGCGCGCCCGCGAGCAAGCTGAGCGTGAAAAAGCAGATACAGAAGTTAAAGCGGCTGAAGAACGGGCTAAACAAGCTGCCGCCGAAAAGGCTAGAAAAGAGGCAGAAGCTAAGCAAAATAGCGGCCCAAGCCCACAGGCCATAGAAAATGCTGCTTTAGCTTGGGGCGCGCAAATTAAGCGTCGAGTGAGTTCCCGCTGGAATCAGCCTTCGGATACCTTTGGGATGCGTGCGACGATTTCTTTGTCGATTAAGCCACCAGGCAATATTCGTGAATTGCGAGTCACAGATTGCAATGGCAGCCCACAATTCTGTGAATCCTTGACCGCTGCTTTGTACAAATCTGAACCCTTTCCAGAGCCGGATTTGCCAGAGCTTTATAATCAAAATTTAAGATTAATTTTTGAGCCATAACCATGAAGCGCAAATTGAGTGTGTTGTTCCTATTAGTCAGTGGCCTATTGGTTTCATTGACGAGCCGTGCTGAGTTGGTGATCCGTATCACTGACGGTACGAATGATGGTATTCCTGTGATGATCGTGCCTTTTCAAGGGGGCGATCTTGCTTCGGTGATTGAGTCCGACTTGCAACGTACCGGCTTGTTTACTCTGATTGACCCTGCCAAAGCAGGTCAAGCCTTAGCGATGGGTCAGCCGTTTCAAACCGAGCTTTTAAGAGCTAGCGGTGCGGAGTATGTGATTGTCGGTAAGCAAGCAGGCTCCTTGGAGTTTGAGATTTTGAATGCTGCCACCGGTAAACGTGCAGCAGGTTATCGAATTGCACAAAGCCCCAATCAACGTCGGATGGGGCATAAAGCTGCCGATTTAGCCTTTGAACGTTTAACCGGTAAAAAAGGTGCGTTTGATACCCAAGTGGCTTATGTCTCTGCCAGCGGTGCTGCGCGTGCGCAAACGTATCAGCTGATTGTGGCGGATTCGGATGGTTTTAATCCGCGCACCATTCTCAGCTCTAATAAGCCAGTGATGTCGCCGAGTTGGTCGCCGGATGGTAACCGCTTGGCCTATGTGTCTTATGAAAGCGGGCGTTCGGTGATTTATGTCCAGGATTTAGTATCGGGTAATAAACGCGCTATTGCTGATCATCCGGGGATGAATGCAGCCCCCGCTTGGTCACCGGATGGGCGTTTTTTGGCGATGAGTTTGTCCCAAGAAGGTAATCCCGACATTTATTTGATGGATGCGAATGGTGGTGGTTTGCGTCAAATCACTACTTCCAAAGCGATTGATACTGAGCCTGCTTGGGCCAACAACAATACGTTGATTTACACCTCTGATGAAAGCGGTTCACCGCAATTGTATCGCACGACAGTGGCTGGTGGTGAAGGTTCACGGTTCACTTTTACCGGCGAATACAATGCTGCGCCTAGTGTGGTCGGCAATACGGTAGCGATGGTGCGTGATATTGGTAGTGCGAATCGGATTGCTTTAATGAATGCCTCTTCCAAAGAGGCCAAATTGATTTCTGAAGGTACTTACGATGAATCACCGGCTTTAGCTCCGAATGGCGAAATGGTGATTTACGCTACCGAGGCAGGTGGGCGCGGCGTGTTAGCGGTTGCTAGTGCCAATGGCAAAGCGCGCCAAGTCTTGGCAACTCAAGTCGATGATGTGCGTGATCCAGCGTGGTCACCTTATTTAGATTAATGCTATGAACGAGGGAAGAATAGCCATGCAACATAAGTTTCTATTAGGCTGCGTCGTAGCAGTAAGTATTTTAAGTGGTTGCCAAACAGCACCGCCTCCACAAGGTCCGATTCCTGATCTGGGTACGCTGCCGGGTGGCGGCTATGGCGGGATTGGTCAAGGCGGAATGGGACAGGGCGGCGCAGGCCAAGGCGGTGCGGGTGGTCAAGGCCAATACGGCAATGGTGCTGGCGGCACGAACCCTAATGGTGGACAAGGTGGCGCAGGTGCTGGCCAATACGGTGGGCAAGGCCAAGGTGGTTATGGTCAGGGCGGGTATGGACAAGGTGGTGCGGGTGCTGGTCAAGGTAACAGCCCTTACACACCTGCCGATTTAAATGATCCGAGTAGTGTGTTGGCACAACGTATTATCTACTTCGATTATGACCAAGCCAGTATTCGTGCTGAATATTTACCAGTCTTGCAAGCGCATGCTTCTTTATTAAGTGCCTATCCTAATTTGCGGGTTAGACTGGAAGGACATGCAGACGAACGCGGCTCACGCGAGTACAATGTAGCCTTGTCAGAGCGTCGGGGTTACTCTGTACGTGATTATATGACAGCGCGAGGGCTGAAAAATCAGCAAGCTGAAATAGTGGGCTATGGGGAAGAAGTACCAGCCTCACTAGGGCATGGCGAAAAATCATGGAATGAGAATCGCCGTGTTGAAATAATTTATGTGGGAGAATAAAGGGTATGTGTTACAAGCTTGACCGGAGCCTATTGGGTCTTCTGGTCGCTGTTATGTTAGTAGCACCACCTGCACAGGCATTAAATGATGATGTCGCGGTGCAGTTGTTGGAGCGACTGAATGATTTAGAAGGGGAAGTGACAGCTTTACGCGGCGAGAACGAAAGCTTGAAAGACAAGCTAGAGGGCGCTCCTACCCGTGAGGAAGATGAAGCAGCAGTCAACGTAGAGGCAGCCAAGGCTAGTGCCGAAGACGGCATTAATTTAGAAGAGCAAGCTAGCACGACTGACACAGCAACCTCGGCTGAACCACAAATTCCTGGGGTTAATATTATTGTCGAAGAGGCAACAGAGGCTAATTCTGTTGATCCGACTGATATACCATCGCTAGAGGAAACTGGGGTTGAAGCAGCAGCTGACACTACTCCAGCCACGGATGTGCCTGCACAAACTGAGTTCTTAACAACAACGCCAGCCGATGCAGCTCCTGCTTTACTCAATGCTGGGGCTGCAACCGTGACGGCTGAACCTGCCGCTGAAGCAACTACTAATGAACTTGCTCCTGTAGCAGTCCCTGTTGAAACTGCCAACTTGCCTGCTGAGACAGCTCTGCCTAGTCAAGCAGTCACTCAGCCAACGCCTACTGCTGTTACTGAACCTGCTCAAGCGACTACTGCTCCAGTCGATCCGAAGAGTAAGGATAGCTATTACTACTATGGCTCGCCTGAAACTACTCAGCAAGGTACCGAATTAAAACCAGTCGCAGCGGGCGTGCCTGCAGCTAGTACTCCGGCTTCACTGGATCCAAACTCTGAGCAAGGTCGTAAAGCGAAAGCTGATTACAATCAGGCTTATCAGTTATTAGTCAGCAAGCCAGCGGAGTCCGTACCTCTATTCCGTGGTTTCTTAGCGAATTATCCGCAACATGAATTAGCCGCCAATGCTCAATATTGGTTAGCTGAAGCTTTGTATGCACAAAAGGATTTTGAGGGTGCTTCGCAAGAGTTCATGAAAGTGCTGAAGCAGTACAAAGATAGCCCGAAATCATCAGGCGCTGCTTTGAAACTGGGTTATTCATTTTATGAATTGCAGCAATGGGAATATGCGCGCCGGACTTTAGAAGATACGGTACGTTTCTTCCCTGATAGCAGCTCGGCGAAATTAGCAGAAGTACGTTTGCAAAAGATGAAAGACGAAGGTCATTGACCTTGTTCTTTGATAGCTTAGTTTTAGAAACCGGCCTCTGGCCGGTTTTGTTTTTTATAAATTAAATTTATTCATATAGATAAAAATTATTGTTGCTAGATTAGGCAAGATATCTGAAGATAGCTAGTTAAGTATATTACTGTATTACTATATTCAGAGGTACAGATGAGCGCATTGCCAGAGTTTGAGCCGCGAGGAAAGCAGGAGGTCAAGGCAACCACTTGCTATATGTGTGCCTGCCGCTGTGGGATTCACGTTACGGTTGAGGATAATAAGGTTCGCTATATTCAAGGCAATCGCGACCATCCGATTAATAAAGGTGTGCTGTGTGCCAAGGGTAATGCGGGCATCATGAAGCAAAATTCGCCCGCCAAGCTTAATTCGCCGCTGCTGCGTAAAGCAGGTACTGAGCGTGGTGCAGGTGAGTTTGAAGCGATTACGATGGCGCAGGCGCTGGATATTCTCGAAGCACGCTTGCGCAAAATCCGCGCTACTGATCCTCTGAAATTGGCATATTTTACCGGTCGCGACCAGATGCAAGCGCTCACCGGTTTTTGGGCTTCGCAATTCGGTACGCTAAATTGGGCAGCGCATGGCGGTTTCTGCTCGGTGAATATGGCGGCGGGCGGTCTTTACACGATGGGGCATGCCTTCTGGGAGTTTGGTGATCCAGACTGGGATCGCACCAAATATTTCATGCTCTGGGGTGTGGCGGACGATCATGCTTCCAACCCGATTAAGATTGGCTTGGAAAAACTCAAGCGCAATGGCGGCAAGTTCATTGGTATCAATCCAGCCCGCACTGGCTATCAAGCCATCGCCGATGAGTGGGTGGCGATTAAGCCGGGCACCGATGCCATTCTCGCGCTGTCGATGCTGCATGTACTCTTAAAAAATGATCAATTTGACTGGGAATTCCTGATTCGCTATACCAATGCCGCGTATTTGGTGGTGCATACGCCAAACCAAGTCGGGCATGGTTTATTGCTACGTGATGCAGACGGCAAGCCCCTAGTTTGGGATATGAAACTTGAAGGCGCGACCGATGGCACACGTCCAAGCATTACGCCTGCGCTATTTTATGAGGGCGAAGTGAATGGCAAGCCAGTGAAATCGGTGATGACGCTGATTGCCGAAGAATATCTGGATGAGCAATACACACCAGAAAATGCTGCCAAAATTTGCGGTGTGCCTGCCGAGCAAATCGAGCGTTTGGCACTGGAAATGGCGCATGTCGCTTTCAAAGAAAGCATTGAAATTGATGTGCCCGAAGGTTGGACAGATTGGGCAGGGCGGAAGCATTACAAATTTATTGGGCGTCCGGTTTCGATGCATGCGATGCGCGGAATTTCGGCTCATTCCAATGGCTTCCAAACTTGTCGCGCGATTCACTTCTTACAAATTATGCTCGGCACAATTGATGTTCCGGGCGGACATTTAGCTAAGCCGCCTTATCCTAAGCATATTCCGCCTGCTATTAAACCGGCGAAAGATTGTGCGCCCAATACACCATTAAAAGGCCCACCACTCGGTTTCCCAACCGGCCCCGAAGATTTGGTGATGGACGAAAACGGCAAGGCCAAGCGCATCGACAAAGCTTATTCTTGGGATGCGCCGATGTCGAATCACGGTTTGATGCACATGGTGATTACCAATGCAGTCAAGGGCGATCCGTACAAAATCGACACGCTGATGATGTTTATGGCGAATATGGCGTGGAATTCGACCATGAATACCGCTGAAGTTCAGGACATGCTGCGCGCCAAAGAGGATGATGGCGAGTACAAAATTCCCTTTATTGTGGTGTCCGATGCTTACCATTCCGAGATGGTCAATTTCGCCGATTTGATTATTCCCGATACGACCTACTTGGAGCGCTGGGACACGATTTCCATGCTCGACCGTCCGATTTCTGAGCCACATGCCGCTTGCGATTCTATTCGCCAGCAGGTGATTAAGCCCGAGCGTGATGTGCTGTCATGGCAGGAAGTGCAGATTGAAATGGCTGGGCGCTTGGGTTTCCCTGCTTTTGTGAATGCTGATGGCTCGCGCAAATACAAGGACTACAAAGACTTCATTATTAATTGGCAGCGTGAACCGGGGATCGGTTTCTTGGCGGGTTGGCGTTTGGATGAGGAAGGCAATGAAGTGCATCTGCGCGGCAAGCCGAATCCCAAACAGTGGGAGCGCTATGCAGAAAATGGTGCTTTCTTTGAAATGCATTTGCCTAAGAACATTCGCTACTACCGCCACGCTAATAAAGATTATTTGGAGTTTGCGAAAAGTGCTGCGTGGGTGGGTTCGACTAATCAAATTGTGATTGAGCTCTACTCCGAGACTCAGCAGCGCTTTAAATTAGCGGGGCAGGGTTTATATGATGGCCCGATGCCGACTGAAGCGCATCATAAAGAGCGTTTGAGCACTTATTTCAATCCACTGCCGTTTTATTACAAGCCGCTAGAGCAGTGCCGAATTGATGAGGACGAATATCCGTTTTATGCGGTGAATCAGCGCCCGATGTTTATGTATCACTCGTGGGATTCGCAGAATGCGTGGCTGCGGCAGATATGTGCACAGAATTTCTTGTATATGAATCGCCAGCGCGGTAACGAAATGGGTATCAAGGATGAAGCTTGGTGCTGGGTCGAATCGCATCATGGTAAGATTCGCGTGCAAGTGAAACTGGTCGAGGCGTGCCAATACGACACGGTGTGGACGTGGAATGCGATTGGTAAGCAGAAAGGCTCGTGGGGCTTGGATGAAAAGGCGAATGAGTCGAATGACGGTTTCTTAATGAATCACCTGATTTCTGAGCTTCTGCCCGTCAAGCAGGATGCACTGGATCATGTCACTAATTCCGACCCGATTACTGGCCAAGCCGCTTGGTATGACTTGAAAGTGAAAGTCTATCCGGCTGCGGCAGGCGAAACCGGTACATGGCCGACTTTCCCCGTGATTAAGCCGCTGCCGAATGCCAATCCATCGCCGGATATTTTGCGTTATCAAGCACATACGCCGGTGAATTTGCAGCGTCCGATGAATGACGTCTTGCAGCGCGGCAGTGTGCATGATGGCAAAGCGGGTGAGGGGTAAATCATGAAATTAGGTTTAGTGATTGATTTGGATGTTTGTGTCGGCTGCCACGCTTGTGCGGTATCCTGCAAACAGTGGAATACCTCCGGCACAACAGGCCCGCTCACCGATTATCGACCCTATGGCGAAGACCCCAGCGGCGTGTGGTTTAACCGGATTCGCAGTTACGAAGTCGGCGATTATCCACACAATAAAACCATTAACTTCCCGATGTCCTGCATGCATTGCGAGCAGGCTGATTGCGTGGACGTTTGCCCCACGGGTGCAAGCTATAAGCGCAAAGAAGATGGCGTCGTGTTAATCGACCAAGACAAATGCATGGGCTGCAATTACTGCTCATGGGCTTGTCCTTATGGTGCGCGTGAATTGGATCGTTCATCAGGCACGATGAAAAAATGTACCCTGTGCATTGATCGCATCTACGACGAACGCTTAGATGAATACGACCGCCAGCCATCCTGCGTGATCACTTGCCCCGCACATGCGCGCCACTTCGGCGACTTCGACGATCCTGAATCGAATGTCAGCAAGCTAGTCCGCGAACGCGGCGGCTATACACTGATGCCCGAATTAGGCTACAACCCGACCAACCGCTACCTACCACCGCGCGTGGCTCGCCCGATTCCGACTGAAGACGTGAGCAAAAAATCACTGATCAGTTCGGTCAAAGAGTGGGTCAATAAAGCCGTCGCCCGCTAAGGAGAAAACTCATGCATCCGGCATTTTCTGTGATCTTTTTTACCGTGGCATCGGGCGCGGGCTATGGTTTGTTTATTTTAATGGCTTTGGGCTATCTGCTTGGTTTTGCAGCGATGGATAAGGGCATTATTTTAGGCGGTGGACTATTATCCCTAACGCTGATTTCAGCGGGCTTATTATCGTCGACTTTGCATTTAGCCAACCCTAAAAACGCTTGGCGAGCTTTTTTCCGCTTTAAAACTTCATGGCTAGCGCGTGAAGGTGTCTTTGCCGTTCTATTTTATCCAGTCTCTATGCTGTTTTTATTAGGTTTATGGGTCAATGCGGATAAGCCTGATTATAATGGTTTAGTAGCTGTCATTGGTTTTGCGGCAGTGGTCTTGGCTTTAGCGACTTTATTTAGTACAGGGATGATTTATGGCTGCTTGAAAACTATTCGCCAATGGAATACTGCGTTAACGCCAACTAATTATATTTTACTAGGTTTAGCTACTGGCAGTATTTTATTTGTATTGATTTTAGCTCTAAACAGCCAACCGATTATCGGGGTAGCTAGTTTATCAGTGGTCTTAATTATTTTAGCAATGATTGCCAAGGCGATTTACTATTTTTGGGTACGCACAGTGATCGGGCCAACGATTAACACGGCGACCGGCTTTACCCGCGCCAAGGTACGTTTATTGGATACGGGGCATACAGCGGGTACTTTCCTAACGGATGAGTTCTCTTATTTTGCCCCTGCTAAGTTGTTATTGGCCTTGCGTGTTACGGTGTTTGTGGCTGGCTTTTTGTTTCCCTTATTCCTGATTGGTTTGCTTGCCTTGGGAGTGAAAGGGGGCGGATTCCTAGCTTTCTTAGCGGTTCTATCCACCTTCACCGGGATTGCTGCTGAGCGCTGGTTGTTTTTCGCAGAGGCTCGGCATGTGATCCGCCTCTATCATGGCGCTCAGCATACCTAGGCCAACTTTGAAAATGCCTTGAATTTTAAGTGTAAATTCGCACTTAAAATTCAGAGGCAACGTATTTTACTAGATTTTAACCTAGTTGTTACTTGTACTGATCGTTCGGTTAGCTTACTGTAAGTTCCTATAGAAACAGGGTCTTAGGGCGCCCTGATATAATACTAAAGAGGGCTTATGTGCAGATTGTGGAGAGTCTATTGGCTAGGCTTTGTCGGCTATTTGCTACTAAATATTTCAGTAGTAAGTGCAGCATCGACAGATAATTTAATTCTCACTGATCAAAAAGACAAATTTTCAGCAATTTCAGTGGTCGATTATTTTGAAGATCCCTCACGCCAGCTGACTTTTGAGCAAGTGACTAGCCAGTCTACGGACTTAGCGTTTAAGCAGAATACCCAAAAACTCTTAAATTTTGGTCGTTCAAATTCTGCTTGGTGGGTGCGTTTCAGGATTCAAAATCAAGCAGAGGCAGCTTGGTATCTTTTACTGGATTCCGCACTAGGTGGTGATTTAGACCTCTATATTTTTCCGCAAGATACTCATAATTTACCCACGACCCGTTCCACTTCCCTCTACGCAAAGCCTGTTCCTGACTACCTTCGCCCTGCTTGGAGCTTGAATTTACCACCCAATCAAACATTCCATGTTTATTTACGAGTCACTAATGATAACTATATTTTAGCGCTACCGATTAGTTTAGTGAGCGCAGATGCTTTTGTAGGCTATAGCGTAAGCAGCTATCGTTTTATTAGCTTTATCTACGCAGGGATGATTATTTTAGGCTTATATCAGCTCTTCATGTTTCTAGTGTTAAGAGAGGTAAATTATTTATTACTGGCTATTTTTATTTTTGCAGCGATGTTAACGATTCATCGCACTAATCCAATTTTTCCAGAATTGGAGTTTCTAAGTCATACCGACTCTTATTTTTATTTAACACCTTTTTTAATTACGATTGCGGCACTTGCTGAGTTTACGCGGCGAGTTTTAGATGTAAAGAATTACTCAATCAAATTGAATAGGCTTTATGAGTGTTTGGCCGGTATATCCATTGTTTTAGTTTTCCTTGTTGGTCTAATGCCTATAGCGCCGGTTCTACCTATTATACTCACAGTCATTTTATTAGTGCTGTCAGTAATTAGTAGTCATTATATTACTAGACAAGGTCATCGGATTGCGCGTTATTTCTTTTGGATTTACTGGGTTCCGGTCAGCCTTCACTTGCCAACTATGCTGATGTTGTTGTTTAAAGCCGAGCAGTGGCAGGCCTCCATCGATACTTTCACCAGTATTGGTACTTTGGTTTTCCTGTTGTTGTTGGCGGTTTTACAAGCTGAGCGGGTACGTATCTTGCGCGAGCAAATGAAACAAATCGAAGCGGCTAGCGAAGCTAAAGAAGAGTTCTTGGCAACAATGAGCCATGAGTTACGCACGCCCATGCATGCGATAGTCGGCTTGAGTACTTTACTTAAACTCGGCTCATTAGATAGTAAACAGCGACTCTATGTGCAAAAGCTGGATTCTGCGACTGAGCATGTGATGCAGCTAATTAGCAATATGTTAGATTATGCCAAACTAACCAATTACCGGTTTCAACTTAAGCCTGAGTCATGTCACTTAAACTTAGTCGTTACTTCGACCCTGCCACTGATTCAACAACAAGCAGAGCAAAAGGGCTTAACGTTTAAATTCGAGAGTTCAGGCGATTTAGCAACTAATTTGTTATTAGATCGAACTTGTCTGACTCAAGTTTTGCTTAATTTGCTCAGTAATGCAGTGAAATACACTCCAGAAGGCTGGATTAAGCTAGCTATTCAAGTTGATGCACCTACAAATCAGCAGCAGTTGGTGCGCTTTAGTGTATCGGATACGGGTATTGGTTTGCCCGAAGAGCATCTAGCCTATTTATTTGAGCCATTTACCCAATTAGCACCGAAAAGTGCACGCAAGGGTGTGGGCTTAGGCCTAGCCATTAGTCAGCGCTTAGTGGCTGCGATGGGTGCAGAGTTAAAGGTCAATTCGAAGCTTAGCCAAGGTACCGAAATTAGCTTTGCAGTGAGTTTTCCACTAGCTCTGAAGGTAGAGGCTAGTGCTAGTAGTTTTTGCCCACTGACCCAAGGTTTGCGTCTATTAATAGCCGATAATTCAGAATTAAATCATCCTGAAACCAGTGCTCTGTTACGGCAGTTAGGTGCTGATGTGCAGGTAGTACCTAATGGGCAAGATGGTATTTTATGCCTACAAGAAGAAGATGTAGACATGGTGTTAGTCGATATGACCTTACCCGAGTTGGGTGGTTTAGAATTAAGTCGTTGGGTGCGGCATTCAGGGCGAAATCCCAAGTTACCGATTGTTGCTTTGACTTCCAGTACAGTCACGGACATTGAACCCGCTTGCCGCGAGATTGGAATCAATGCCTATCTATGTAAACCACTGGATTCTCAATCCTTGTCAGCCGCATTGAATCGGGTATTAGCAGCCTGAAAATCTATGCTTTATACTTAAGCTAAACTCAAACGAATAGCCGCTGAAATGGGCTGCTATTTTATTCGGGGACAGCTGAGGGAGGCTAATCAACAGATCTTGCTAAACTTATTCAGAACTCTGTTGATGAGCTTATTTTTGTTAAGTAGTTTACCTTTGTTAGCAAAAACTGAGGCTTTACAATCCTTAGTTTTATCTGCAGATATTAGCTCTATCTCGGCTATCCCGCATGCTGAATATTTTGAGGATAAATCTCGGGCACTTACTCTTGCGGATATCCTAAGCAATCCTAACTATGCGTTCACACAGTCTAACACTACCGATATGTTGGCGTTTGGTCGCAGCGAGTCCGCTTGGTGGGTGCATTTTAGTTTAGTTAATCAAACCGATGTCGTTTGGTATTTGTTATTTGATGCCAATTTAGGCGAGGATTTAGATCTTTTTATTTTTCCCGCTGGTTTGTCCGCCAAAGCCATTAATGCTGAGCTAAGTAGTCAATTCGCGGTACGCCTAAAAGATTATCCACGCTATGCTTGGCAGCTTAATTTACAAAAAAATCAATTATTTAGTGTTTATATTCGCGCCACTAATGGTGGCAGTGTACTTAATTTGCCTGCTCAGATCATGCAAGCCAATGCTTTAGTTAGTCATACTTTTTATAATTATCGACTGGTGAGCATTGTGTTTGCGGGCATGTTGGTGCTGGCTGCTTACCAGTTGCTGATGTTTTTGGTGTTACGCGAATCGAGTTATCTGATTATAGCCTTGTATATGCTTAGCATGATGCTGACTCTTCACCGCAATACCCCGATCTTCGAGCCATTAATCTTCCTCAGTAGTACCGGTGCGCATTTTTTTACGGCGCCTTTTTTTATGGTGATTGCAGCCAGCGCTGGTTTTACCCGTGAGATTCTAAATACCGCTTATTATGCTCCCAAGCTCGACTGGGCGTTTAAAACCATCATTGTAGTGGCACTGCTTTCAATGGCGTTGGTAGGTTTTTTGCCTAATTCTTCTAATTACCCACCGTTATTGGGGATCTTGCTCATACCGTTTACCTTTTTTGCCAGCTTATATGTGGCTAGCAAAGGGTATCGTTTAGCTTTGTACTTTACCTTAATTTATCTGATTAACTTAGGTGTCTATTTACCTATTCTAGTGGTACTGATTTGGGATACGAGTGTGTGGGTGCCGATTCAAGATGTTAGATTTAGCTTGGGCGCACTGTTATTCATGCTATTTCTCTCAATTATTCAAGCCGAGCGCGTACGGGCTTTGCGTGAACAAGTGTCCCAAGCCCAGCTTACCAATAAAGCTAAAGATGAGTTCTTAGCAGTCATGAGTCACGAATTGCGTACGCCGATGAATGCAGTAGTGGGCTTAGGGTCTTTATTAAAATTAACCCCGTTGTCCGGTGTACAAAAAATTTATATTGAGAAGTTGGAGATTGCTACCCAACACATGATGCAGTTGATTAGCAATGTTTTGGATTTCGCTAAGTATCGAAGTGCTAATTTCCAGCCAGTAGTAGAGCCATTTAGTTTGTTAATGGTATTAAATTCTGTAGCGCCTTTAGTTGAACAACAAACTGAGGAAAAACAGTTGGAGTTTAACTTGGAAATCTCCGGTTCTTTGCAGGATAGTTTGCTGGGTGATCGGCTACATCTGACCCAAGTTTTATTTAATTTGTTGAATAATGCGATTAAATATACGGATGAAGGTTCAATCACCCTCAAAATAGTAACCAAACCCAAGTCAGATGAACAATTACAGGTGATTTTCACCGTGATTGATACAGGCGTGGGGATAGATCCTGCTGATTTAACTAAGCTATTTGAGCCTTTTGTGCAGGTGCAGCCCTCAATGCAAAAACGTGAAGGCGTGGGGCTGGGCTTAGCGATTACTAAGCGGCTGGTGGAGATTATGGATGGAACGATTAAAGTGGATAGCGCTTTGGGTAGCGGTAGCCGCTTTATAATTGAGCTTAATTTTGCACTAGCCGCCGAGCAGGAAACCCATAGCGTGCTGACTCCAGTGGGGAAAAAACTCCGCTTACCACAAGCCATCAACGTGTTGCTGATTGATGATTCTGAATTAAGTCTACTAGTGGGTTGTGCCATGCTGCGCGAGCTAGGAGCCAAAGTCTTGGTTGCTGCAAATAGCCTGCAAGCTAAAGAGGATCTAAAACATTATAAGGCTGATGTGATCGTGTTAGATCTAGGCTGTTTGGATGAGGCTCATTTAGACTGCACTATTGGGCTACATGAACAAACTCCGATCATTGGTATTCTAGCCAATCAGACTACAACACCAGCTGGCGAATCCTTTATCGATGTTTATCTGCATAAGCCTTTCGATTATGAAGAGTTATATCTGGCACTGCTCAAGGCTTTGAAATTGCGCCAGCCTAGCTTGCCAACTGAGTAGCATCCCCTGAAAAAATCGGTTATGTTTCAAGTCATGAATAATACAGCTGAACTTATCATAGAAACGCCCGCGGATACTTTTGTTAGCCCACCTAAATCCTTGGTGCGGGCAGTGGGTAAGGCCATTGGCGACTATCAATTAATCCGTGAAGGTGATCGTATTCTATTGGGTTTATCCGGTGGCAAAGATTCACTTTCTTTGCTGCATATTTTGCGGCATTTTCAGCGGCATGCACCGATTCGCTTTGAGTTCGCTGCAGTCACGATTGATCCGCAATCGGGTGCATTTGATCCATCGCCCTTAATTCCTTATATGGAAAAGCTGGGTGTGCCGTATTTCTATGTGCGCGAGCCGATTATGACTTTGGCAGAAACGCATATGGATAATAATTCCTATTGTGCGTTTTGTTCGCGGATGAAGCGTGGGCTGATGTATAAAACCGCACGTGAAAATGGTTATAACGTTTTAGCTTTAGCCCAACATTTAGATGATTTAGCAGAAAGCTTTTTAATGTCGGCCTTTCATGGTGGCAAATTAAAAACGATGAAGGCACATTATCGCATTGATGCAGGTGATTTAAGGGTTATTCGCCCGCTAGTGCAAGTACGTGAGCGCCAAACGGCTGATTTCGCTAAGGCTGCAAATTTGCCGGTGATTATGGAAAATTGTCCAGCCTGCTTTGATACGCCCACGCAAAGGCAGCATATGAAGGAATTATTAAATGCTGAGGAAGCCAGCAATACTAATCTTTTCAAGAGCCTAGCGACGGCGATGCAACCTTTGATCCGTGACGGCCTAGAAAATACTTTCGAATAAAATTGTCGACAATCCTTGGATATTTCCGGCGTTTTTCTGGACTTTTCAGCCGGATTGTATGAATATAGCGTGCCGGAGAGCGATCTATACCCATAAAATAACTGAAGCACCCAGTCGTTTGTAAGCCATTTTTCGTTAGTGAGGAGTCAACCATGTCTGATGTTAAGACGTATCCCGTCCCTGCGGAGTTTGCTAAGCATACTCTGGTTAATGCTGAACAATATGCAAGTATGTACCAGCAATCCGTTGAGGATCCAGCCAAGTTCTGGGGCGAGCAAGCTGAAAAGTACCTGACCTGGAGCAAGAAATGGGATAACGTTCTGGATTGGAGCTTCGATGAAAGCGACATCCATATTCGTTGGTTTGAAGGTGCTAAATTAAACGTCTCTGAAAACTGCTTAGATCGTCACTTAGAAACCCGTGGCGACCAAGTGGCTATTATTTGGGAAGGTGATAGCCCCGACGAAGATCGTAAAATTACTTATAAAGAATTACACGAAGAAGTCTGCAAATTCGCGAATGTGCTCAAAAGCCGTGGTGTTAAGAAAGGCGACCGCGTTTCCCTCTATCTCCCCATGATTCCTGAAGCGGCTGTCGCGATGCTAGCTTGCGCCCGTTTAGGTGCAGTGCACTCGATTGTGTTCGGCGGCTTCTCTCCTGATGCACTGCGTGATCGTATTCAAGGTGCTGAGTGTGGTGTAGTTATTACCTCTGACCAATCCATGCGGGGTGGCAAACGTGTTCCGCTGAAAACGAATGCAGACAAAGCGATTGCACAATGCCCAACCGTCCATACTTGTATCGTCGTAAAGCGCGGCGGCGATCCCGTTGACTGGAACGAGACGGATATTTGGTATCATGAAGCGCTGGCGACGGCTTCTGCTGATTGCCCTGCTGAGCAGATGGATGCAGATGATCCTTTATTTATCCTCTATACCTCAGGTTCTACCGGTAAGCCTAAAGGTGCTTTGCACACTACAGGCGGCTACTTATTACAAGCAGCCATGACGCATAAATTAGTATTCGACTACAAAGCGGGCGAAGTTTACTGGTGTACTGCGGACGTGGGTTGGGTAACAGGTCACTCTTATATCGTTTATGGTCCACTAGCGAATGGCGCGACCTCGCTAATGTTTGAAGGCATTCCAACTTACCCTGATGCGGGTCGTTTCTGGGATGTTTGCGATAAGCACAATGTTGCGATTTTCTACACTGCACCTACCGCCATACGGATGTTGATGGGTCAAGGTGAAGAATTCGTTAATCGCGCTAAGCTTGAAAAATTGCGTGTCTTAGGTTCAGTCGGCGAGCCAATCAATCCAGAAGCTTGGGAATGGTATAACCGCGTCGTCGGTCGTAACCGTTGCCCAATCGTGGATACTTGGTGGCAGACTGAAACGGGTGCACATATGTTAACTCCAATGCCAGGTGCTACACCGTTGAAACCGGGTTCTGCAACCAACCCCTTCTTCGGTGTGCAACCTGTGCTGTTGGATGACAAAGGCGTTGAAGTCGAAGGCAATCCTGCTGAAGGCAACTTGGCAATCAAAGCACCGTGGCCATCCATGATGCGTACTCTCTACGGCGATCACAAGCGCTTCTATGAAACCTATTTCGCTATGTATCCAGGCTATTATTTCACCGGTGACGGCGCACGTCGTGATGAAGATGGTTACTACTGGATCACTGGCCGTGTGGACGACGTACTGAATGTGTCTGGTCACCGCTTAGGTACGGCTGAAATCGAGTCTGCTTTGGTTCTGCATCCACAAGTTGCTGAAGCGGCTGTGGTTGGTTATCCACATGAGATGACCGGCCAAGGTATCTACGCTTATGTCACGCTGATGTCTGGTGTTGAAGGCACTGATGCACTGAAGAATGATCTGATCAATCTGGTGCGGAAAGAAATCGGCCCGATTGCTAAGATCAACTTGCTGCAATGGGCACCGGGTTTACCAAAAACTCGTTCTGGCAAAATCATGCGCCGTATTCTGCGGAAGATTGCTGCGAATGAATTGGACGGCTTGGGTGATACCTCAACCCTAGCTGATCCAAGCGTAGTGGATAATTTAGTCGCGCAACGCGAAAATAAATAAGTTATCGCCGCTTAGCTGATAAGAAATTGCCGCTCCTAGAAGCGGCAATTTCTTTGGCAGTTTATTGACCTAACACCACCCCATCACGCCGTGGATCAGCACCGCCTTCTAAACCATCGGCTTTAATAGCAATGCCATGCAAGCCTGAGTTCATATTATCTACTTTCACGGTGTAACCCATTTCCTCAAAAACCTTCTGATACTTTTCTGCATCAGTGCCTTTTTCTAGATAATAATCACCTGTGCGATTGACCATATGCGGCATCGCCACTGCTTTTTGCACATCCATCCCCCAATCTAAATAGCCAATAATTGAGTTCGTGGTGTAAGCAATAATATTACTGCCGCCGGGTGAACCAATCGCTAATACAGGCTGCTTATCTTTGAGCACAATGGTTGGTGCCATTGAGGAGCGTGGGCGTTTATTTGGTTCAATCCGATTGGCTACTGCTTGGCCTTTTTCTTCAGCGACGAAGGAAAAGTCAGTCAGTTCATTATTTAATAAGAAACCATTCGTCATCAAGCGTGAGCCAAAGCCATTTTCAATGGTGGTGGTCATCGTGACAATATTGCCCGCTTTATCGACCACGACTAAATGACTGGTAGAAGGCAGTTCTAAGGAATTGTCATCCACACGGCTTTGTGTAGCAGCCGTGAAATCACCCGGTTCTACTGTTTTCAGGCCGGTGCTGCCATTCAATAATTCAGAGCGCTTCTTTAAATAAGCAGGATCGAGCATGCCTTGAGTAGGAACTTTGACAAAATCACTGTCAGTCACGTAGCGATTGCGGTCAGCAAAAGCGAGGCGAGTCGCATCACCAATTAAGCGCCAGCTATCGGGGCTATCAGGGCCAAACTTGCTGAGATCATAATGATTGAGCATACCTAAGATTTGCGCCATTGCTAAGCCGCCTGAAGTCGGTGCACCCATCCCACAGGCTTCATAGGCTCGATAAGGCATACAGACCACTTCACGCTCTTTCACGGTATAAGCGCTGAGATCTTCTAAGCTAAGCGAGCCAGCTGTATCAGGTGAGTTTTTCACCGTATCCACAATAGCTTGTGCGATTGGCCCTTCATAAAAACCCTTAGCACCTTGCTCAGCAATGGTTTTGAGGGTGGCTGCATATTCCGGATTGTTGCGGGTGACACCGGCTGATAACGGTTGGCCTTCCGCATTAAAGAAATAAGCTTTCGTGCTTGGGAATTTAGCCAAAGATTCAGCACTGGCCGCGACTTGCTCCGCCATATGCGGAGTGACTGCAAAGCCTTTTTCAGCTAAAGCTATTGGGTCTTTAAATAAATCAGCCCAAGCTAACTTGCCGTAATTTTTGTGTAGATGCTCCAGTAATTTAACCGTGCCGGGTGTGCCTACTGAACGTCCACCAACGACAGCATCCATAAACTGCAGCGGCTTGCCCTCTTTATCCAAAAATACTTCAGGTTTAATGTCTTTGGGTGCGGTTTCACGCCCATCTAAAGCGATGAGCTTTTTGGCGGTATTATCCCAATATAAAAGAATCGCACCACCACCCAAACCGGATGATTGTGGTTCAACTAAGCCGAGCATTAATTGAATCGCAATCGCTGCATCGGCGGCACTGCCGCCTGCTTTTAGGATATCCAAACCTGCTTGGGAAGCATGCGGATTAGCGCTTGCTACCATAAACTCTTTAGCCTTAACGAGGGCTTTGCTTGAGTTTGTGGTGGATATTTGGGGCGCAACCGTATCACTAGGCTGCAGAGCGTAGCTGTTAGAGCTAAAAAACAAAGCACTGCTAATCAAGCAGGTCATTGGAGCTAACTTTAGGTGTGCTATTTTCATTGTTGCTTCCTTGGTCGTGTAATAAAAACATCCAATTCGGCTAGGGGTAAGAGGAAGGCTAACTTAAAGACGAACCCATTGTCAAAATAATAGGCTATTTTCTAAGCTTCCTGCCGCTTTTGCACAATCACCCAAGGTGCAACGACTACAGCCCAAAGGTTGGTATCATCAGCCACCCATTCTTTAGCCGTTGCATCTGGTAAGACTTGTAGCTGCTGTGTACTCAGCCATACAGCTACTTGTTCTGCCTCATCATTGGCTAAAGCGCTGGCGACTTCGATCAAATCTACACTAGCAGCGACTTGTAAAATTCGGCCTCTAGCAAAAAAAAGGCCTAATTCTTGCCAAGTAATTCGACCGGTTTCTAAATTCAGGCGTGTTTTTAAAGGCAGTTCAAGTTCATCCATTCACAATATCCAAGTTTCAGTAATAATTAGCTTGGGTATTGTAAAGAGCTTAGATCGTGAATGCCAAAGGTCGTTTGCCTTAGTAAACCCTCCGACTGTCGATCAGGTTTTTCTAGATACGATTCATTTGCTTGATAATGTGCAGATTCGGTTACTCAAGAATGAGCTCAGCACGTGGATGCCCCAAGTAATAGCAAAATAGCGAATTTGGTGTGGGAATTTAATTTCCGCCCGGATCACTATACCCATGCTAGCTGGCTCGATCAGATGCCAGATGGCCCCATCATTAAAAAACTAGTGGGTAAGCAACGCAGCGCTGATCGGATTGTGCAATATTTATTGCAGCGTTTTGGTTTAGAGAACCAAGTTTTTTTTAACTTTACTAATTCACTCACGCGGATAGCTCTGTGGTCAGGCGATGATTTAGAGCGCTTGGTCTTATATGCGGGCACAGTTTTTTATTACCAACGAGTACAAAAAATTGTGGTGCGTGAAGAGGTTCAGCAACTGCAAGAGCAGCTTGGCCCTGATTTATTCAGCTTTATGCATCGCCGTGCGGCCTTGGTCAGAGGCAACCTACCTTTAGAGTTAAAGTTACCTGAAAAGCTCGATGCTCAACATAGTCTGATTGTGGCAGGGATGCTCTGTCTGAATCAGGCTTTACAGGAGTATCCGATTGCCTTAAGGAAGCGATTAATGCTGAAGTTGCCTTATCAGTGGTATCTATTGCTGAAAAAAGCAGAACCACTGGGTAAGCAATTACACGGGCAAAACAAAGAATGTGCAGCCTTAATACAAAAAATAGCCATAGAAGTGCGCATGAGGATCGATAGTGATGGACAAATTCGTTTCAATTAAGCCATTAGACTCACAACTAGAGCCGGGCAAGGTTGTCCTCAAAGCCAATGACTATCGGCACTTAGTCAATTATGAAACCTTAGTCCAAGAGATGGCTGAACGCGAACAAGAGCGCGAGCTACGTGCTACGACTGCGTTAAGCGATGCCATCCAAGCTGGTATGCAACAAGGGCGATCACAGGCGCATGACGAGGTGGTTCACCAATTATTAGGCTTTACGGTCAAGATGCATGACAACTTGCGTAATGTTGAGTTAGGAATGGTGCAGGTTGTCATCGATGCAGTACAACAAATCCTCCACACCTTCGAAGATCGTGAACTAGTAGCTAGTACCGTCCGCCGTGGGATGGATTTAGTGCGTAGCAGTAAAAAGCTAACTATCCGCGTTCATCCGCAAATGCAAGATGTGGTCTTGGAGCAGTTAGAGGAATGGCAACGTACCATTGTGCACATTGAAGTATTGCCAGATACCCAACTGAAGCTTGATGAGTGCGTACTAGAGTCTGATGTGGGTATTATTCATGCGAGTGTTGAGCAGCAGATTGAATCCTTAATTCGCGCACTGCGCAAAACCTTTCCTCTGCCTAAGGCACGCCCAAAATAGAAAAAGCCGCTAGAAGCAGCGGCTATGAAGACTATCAAGAGGAAGAACTAGTTTATTTCCAGAAATTAGCTTCTTTAGAGGCAATTTCGCGCACTTCAGCAGCTATTTCAGTGTAATGATCGCGGTATTCTTTCCACTCACCGACATAATACTCTTCAGCGTTAAACTGGCCTGATTTTTCATAAGCCATGAATTTCTGTTGCATTTCCAGCATTTCTTGAATCAGGGCTTGTTTGCGCTCGTTCATAGTGTTGATCTCTTAACTCATGCGATTAACTCTAAGCAGCATAAACGGTGCACTGAGCACAGCCTATACCTCTGAATGGCTAAAATTTTAATAGCCGCCTTTGCGATTAGTCGCTGGTAAGCCTGCTACCTTTAGACCTTGCTTGCTCGGGGCGCGTGGGAAAAGGTTGTATAGATCTTTACTGCTAAGCTTTTTGTTATCCCATTTCTCAGCCATCGCTTTGAGGATGGCACGCTCCATCGGCTGATTGCCATTATTATTGATGTATTCCTCACGCAAATAATGCAACACATCCCAATGCTGATCGGTCAGTGCTTCAATACCTTCTTCGGTAGCTAATTGCTGAGCTACTGCTTGATCCCAGTCATTCAGGTCAACTAAATAACCGGCTTCGGTGACTTCAATCGTTTTACCATTAATTTCTAATGCCATTGTAAATCCTCTCAATGCTTTTAGTTTGCATGCAATACGCTTAGGAAAAATTATACTGCCTGCTTAACGGCTCACTACTGCTCTAAAGGGATAGCTAAGCCAGTTTATTCAGTCGGCTTGAGGGTCTTGATACTTTTATGCGGGAGTAATAAGCCACAACCGTATTTTCGCCCTTCACCTAAACCCACTTGTTGCAGGCGAATCGAAGTGTCATTGTCTAAATCGGCGAACATTAAATGCCGAGTAAACAAGCGGCCTTGCAGTGTTTGTAGATGATGGCTGCGCCCACACAGCATTTTCTTGATTTTGAATTGAGTTAGCTGCTGCACTTCAACGGCCATGCGCTGCAAAAATTGTTCTTCTGACTCGGCATCAGAGGATAAAACATAGCGGGCAAATAAAACGGCCGCATTGGAAAAGGGCTTTTCTTTAGCTTCACCCACGCTCAACGTATAGTCGTCCCAGCTTAAGGTCTGGCCTGTTAGCGCTTTAGCTTGCTCAATCCTCGGTTTCGGTAGACGTAGTTCTAAACGGGTGCGGCGTGAAGGAATCAATAAGCCTGCATTATCTTCTGGGCGCAGCCAGCCATTACCACTTTCAGCCACATGAATAGTGTGAACCCCCGCGAGTGGCTCCTCGTCAAACCAAGGCAATGCTTTACGAATCGCTTGTGATAAATCCCAAGCATGATCAATCGGCAGCTGCTTACAACGAATTGCAAAGCTCAAGTCTAAAACATCTTCAGGTGCTTGAAAGGGTAGGGTTTTGTCTTCGTCTTCTTGCCAGAACATCAGATCTTACCTTTAGAAAATCAGACCAATAGCACAGCAGGCTTACTGCAGCTTGTATATATTCAGCATGGAAGATGGGTGAACGTGGCAGCATGCTGTGCATGGGGCTTGCAATCATGTTGGGCATGGCGTACAAGGATTTCCCCATTTTATTTCAAGTTATTAAAAGCGAATAGGACATCAAATTTCATGAGCGAGTCTGTTTCCCCTCCACATATTGTTCCTTTGGAACACATTTTACCAGATGAACCATTGTTAATGATGGGGGCGGGACCGGTACCGATTCCGCAAAAAGTTGCGGCGGCGAATTCAATTGTCATCAATCACTTGGGTGACACCATGAATCGCGTGATTGAACAAGTGAAGGATATGAGTCGCTACGTATTTCAAACTCATTCCTCGCATGTGATGGGAGTGAGTGGGCCGGGTTCGGCGGCGATGGAAATGGCGATTGCCAATTTAGTCATGCCGGGTTCGCGCGTGTTGTGTATCACCAATGGCTATTTCAGCCAGCGTTTAGCAGAAATGGCGCGACGGGTGCGGGCTGAGCCGACAGTTTTAGAAATGCCCAAAAACCAAGGCGCCGATGTCGAAACGGTTGAGCGTGAGTTACAACGGGTTAAATACGATGTAGTGACGATGGTGCAGGGTGAAACCTCAAATACGGTTTACAATCGCAATCTTGATCAAATCGCCAAGCTCGCAAAAAAGTATGGCTGCCTGATCATTGTCGATGCGGTTTGTACCCTCAGCACCATGCCGCTCGAAATGGATAATTGGCAGGTTGATGCCATTATCACCGGCGGGCAGAAAGGCTTATCTTCTATTCCGGGTGTGTCTTTGCTGGCCTTCTCGGAAGAAGCTTGGTCACGTAAAATCGCTAACCGCCAAGAGCTGCCCTATCACTGGTGCTTGGATGCGCAATTAGCGGATAAATTCTGGAATCAAAAGTCCTATCACTACACCGCACCTGTTTCTGGGATTCTAGCCCTACATGAAGCGCTACGCTTAGTCTGTGAAGAAACTCTGCCGAATCGCTTCCGCCGTCATTTGCGTTGCTCAGAAGCTTTACAAGCTGGCTTGGAAGCAATGGGCTTAGAGTTATTAGTTGAAAAGCAGCATCGCTTAAATTCAGTCATTGGCATTATCGTGCCTGATCATGTATCGGCTGATGCAGTGCGTGCAGACATGTCTTGCGTCCACAAAGTAGAGATCTCTGGCGCGTTTGGACTGAATATCCTCAGAATTGGCCAAATGGGTGAACAAAGCCGGGCACATAATTTATTCAGAACCCTGCATGCCTTTGGTGCAAGTATGCGTAAATGCGGCGCGAAGCTTGATTTGCCAGCAGGAATGGCGGAATTAGAGCGGATGTTGTCGCATTAAAAACAAAGTTTAAGCTGTTTCAAAAAAGCCCTCTGAGTAGGGCTTCTTTATTGGTTGGAGACTCTTTCTAAATACCTTCCCCGATATAAAAGCCGCTTCTTTTCTGGTTCATTCGCATCCACAAACCCTGTCCGGCAATGCAAAACATTATTACAAAGCAGCCCTTCACCCGCTTGCAGGGTATAACTCAATTGATACGGCGAAGCGTGTTCCCACAAATTCAGCAAAAACTGCGCAGCGGCTTGTGTGTTGGCATCATCGCGCCAAATGACATTCTTTTGTCGAGCCGAATAGCGCATGTGCAAGCTGCCATCTGGATTAAAACTAAACACAGGGCCTGTTTGCGCGGGGCGAATAGTTTCACCGTTTAGAATATTGGCGGGAATCGTAAAAGCTTCAGGATGCAGCAGGGCAGTAATAAAAGCAGGGTTCGCATCGCGCAATAAAATGTAAGCGATTTCGTGATCCATGAAGAGGCTGGCTCCGCCTTGGATAGCAGGGTGCACGCAATGTAACAGCATGCCGTGGATTTGCTCGTGAGGCGCATTGTAATAACCATCCGTATGCCAACTGAGCTTCTTATCCGTGTAGGGAATGTAGTCGTGCTGGCCTTGATGTTGGGTGACTTGAATCGAAGTCAGGCTGTCAGCATCTGCACATAAATTATGCGCTAAGCGGCTTAAGCCCATCCGTTGCGCGAGTTGGTGAACCTGTTGCTTGGAAGCATTCGGCTGATTAACGAAGCGATACAAGACTAAGTTATAGCGAGCTAAACAAGCGCTTAGTTTTGCTATCTCTTCTGGGGTAGGCTTACCGGCATTTTGTATGTCTACTCGCAAATCGCTGGCTAGCACTGGGTAAGCGGCTAATTTCTGTTTTCGCCATGGTTGATAAAAATCTTCATTCATTCAGTTCAGGCACGCTCTAGTACGTTTGAAGGTTTAAATATTATAAAATAATGATATTCTATCTTTCGCGTCTGCTGAGAGGAAACTTGTCGGCGCATTTAGGTATATCTCTAAGGGGATAGACTGGGTTTATGTCACTCCCCATGGGTGGGATTCTTTGGCAAGAGCCATAAGCATACACTTATGAACACTGTATAAGCATGTGGATCAGTGTCCACATAAGCGATTCTAAGCTGGGCTACCGGGTCAAATGAGTTAAGTAGCCAGTCTAGTCATAAATGCGACGATTGAGGAGGCAGCTATGGCAACAAAACATTATCCAACCCCGATGCTGGATGTCTTGGAAGAAGGGCCTTGGCCTAGCTTCATTAGCGGGATTAAGAACCTGCGCGACAATCACCCGAATGAACGGATTCGTAATATGACCAATGGCGTGTTGGGCCAGTTAGAGCATTCTTACGAAACACGTATGGGTTATTGGAAGGGTGGCACAATCTCGGTCTTTGGTTATGGCGGCGGCATTATTCCGCGCTTCTCTGAAGTCGGGCATATGTTTCCTGAATCCAAAGAATTCCACACACTGCGCGTGCAACCGCCCGCAGGTAACTACTACACCACCGATATGTTGCGCCAGCTCGCAAATAGTTGGGAAAAGTACGGCTCTGGCTTACAAACCTTCCACGGTCAAACCGGCAATATTATGTTCATCGGCTCGGATAGCAAAAACTATCAAGGCTTCTTCGATGAAATTAATGATTATGGCTGGGACTTAGGTGGTGCAGGCCCTTGTGTGCGTACTGGCATGTCTTGTGTGGGTGCAGCACGTTGCGAAATGTCGAACTGCAATGAGCAAGCAATTCACCGTCATTTATTAAATAACTTCACCGATGATGTGCATCGCCCCGCACTGCCATATAAGTTTAAGTTCAAAGTGTCTGGCTGCCCGAATGATTGCATGAATGCGATTGAGCGTGCTGACTTCGCCATTATTGGCACGTGGCGCGATGACATGAAGGTCAATCAAGCCGAAGTCAAAAACGCGATCATGAAGAAAGCCGCTGAAATCGGCAAAGAAGGTGATCGTGCGGCGGGTCGTCAATATATGTTCGACAACGTGATCAGCCGCTGCCCAACCGGCGCAATCAAGCTAAATGACGATGACACCATGACCGTCGATAACAGCAATTGCGTGCGCTGCATGCACTGCTTAAATGTTATGCCAAAAGCACTACAAACTGGCGATGACAAAGGCGTAAGCATCCTGATGGGTGGTAAGCGTACTTTGAAAATCGGCGATTTGATGGGCACGGTGATCATTCCGTTCATGAAAATGGACAGCGAAGAAGATTACGAGCGCATTAAAGAATTGGCCTCAACTGTAATCGACTACTGGGCAGAAAATGGTCTGGAGCACGAGCGCTGTGGCGAGATGATTGAGCGTATCGGTTTGGTGAACTTCCTCGAAGGCATTGGTATTGACCCTGATCCCAACATGATTAAGCAACCTCGTAATATTTCTTACGTGCGCATGGATGGTTGGGACGAAGCCGCAGAAGCGTGGTTCAACCGTAAGCGTGAAGAAAAAATGGCTGCTGCATAACGCGTAGCATTAATTGACTAGATTAATTCGGAGAATTTGAATGGCAGCCGAAATGCGCGAACCGATTGAGTCTGGATGTCCAGATGGCTTTCAATACATGCATCCTGTGATGCGTCGCAACTACGGTCAATGGCTTTATCACGAAGATCCACGTCCGGGCGTGTTGGTACACGTCGCACGCAGTGGTGAAAAAGTTTGGACCGTGCGGGCAGGAACACAGCGTATTCTCGACGTGTTCACCTTGCGCAAATTGATGGATATTGGCGATCAATACGGTGAAGGCTATGTGCGCTTCACGATTCGCTCCAATATTGAGTTCATGGTGGAAGATGGCGCGAAAGTCGAGCCACTGGTCAAAGCCTTAGAAGACGGCGGTTTCCCCGTGGGTGGTACTCGAAATTCTGTGGCAACTATGTCGCACACTCAAGGCTGGTTACACTGTGATATTCCGGGAACGGATGCTTCGGGTGTAGTGAAGGCGATGATGGATGAGTTGATCGACGAGTTCAAAGGCTGGAATATGCCGAACCGCGTGCACATGACTACGTCCTGCTGCCAGATTAACTGCGGCGGTCAAGGCGACATCGCGATCAATGTGCAGCACGTTAAGCCACCGAAGATTAACCATAATCTGGTCGGCAATATCTGCGAACGTCCTTCCGTCGTTGCACGTTGCCCTGTTGCAGCGATTCGCCCAGCGATGGTCGATGGTAAGCCTTCTTTGGAAGTCGATGAGAAGAAATGTATCTGCTGTGGCGCGTGTTATCCACCTTGTCCACCGATGCAAATCAATGACCATCAATATACCCAATTGGCGATTTGGATTGGTGGTAAGCACTCGAATGCGCGTGGCAAGCCGACTTTCCAGCGTTTAGTGGCTGCGGGTATTCCGAACAATCCACCGCGTTGGCCAGAAGCCACTGCGATCGTGAAGAAAATTCTACAGTGCTACAAAGAAGGCGCACATGATTGGGAACGGATGAATGAATGGGTTGAGCGTATTGGCTGGCCGCGTTTCTTTGAAGTGACTGGCTTGCCATTTACCAAGTATCACATTGATAACTGGCGGGGCGCTCGCACCAACTTGAATTCTTCAACCCATATCCGCTTCTAAAGGGATAAACGAGGAAGACGATGAAATACACCATTATGGTCAATGAAGGCCCTTATCAGCATCAGTCATCAGACACGGCGCTGCAATTTGCGCGGGCTGCTTTGGAAAAAGGGCACGAGATTTTTCGGGTGTTCTTCTATCACGATGGCGTGAACAATGGGACACGTCTTGCGGTTCCGCCCAAAGATGATCGGATGCTGCAAAAAGAGTGGTCTGAGCTAGCCGAAAAGCACGGTTTGGATTTAGTGATCTGTATTGCAGCGGCACAACGTCGCGGCTTAATGGACTCGTCCGAGGCGAAGCGCCAAGGCTTAACGGCTGATAATATTGCTGCGGGTTTTCGGATTTCCGGCTTGGGTCAGTTGATCGAAGGCGGGATTGAATCCGACCGTACTCTTGTATTTGGGGATTAAAACATGGCGAAGAAATTCATGTATTTGAACCGCAAATCACCTTATGGCACGGTGTATGCGTTGGAATCATTGGAAGTCGTATTGATTGCCGCTGCCTTTGAGCAAGAGGTTAGCCTCGCGTTTTTAGACGATGGTGTGTATCAGATTGCTAAAGGTCAAAACCCGAAAGCCGCTGGCATGAAAAACTTCTCGCCGACGTATAATGCGCTAGGCGACTATGGCATCACCAAGATGTATGTCGAGCGCGAGTCCTTGGCGGAGCGCGGTTTGACTGAAGACGATTTAATGCCCATTGTCTACGAAGATGAAGACGATGATTACGCTGAAAAGCCTTCGGTTCAGTTGGTTTCGCGTGCAGAAATGGCGCAAATCATGGCTGAGCAAGACGTTACGTTTAGCTTCTAAGGGGTGAGTGATGGCAATGTTACATATTGTGAATAAATCACCGTTTGAGCGAAATGCGCTAATGAGCTGCTTAGGCCATGCCTTAGCCGGTGATGCGGTGTTATTAATTGAGGATGCGGTGATTGGGGTAGTAACTGGCTCCAGTACGGCGCCAGAATTACAAATCGCCATGAAAGATAAATCAGTCTCGATTTATGCCTTAGGCCCTGATTTAGCGGCGCGTGGCGTGAAGGCAGAGCGAGTGCTGGATGGGATTCAAGTAGTAGATTATGCAGGTTTTGTTGATTTGACCGTTGCGAACGAAAAAACACAAAGCTGGCTTTAAACTTTAACCTTATACAAAACAGGAGGCCATGCATGGCTCTGGACATTGGCGGCAAATCAATTGCAACAGACGAAGAAGGTTACTTAGAAAACCTGAATGATTGGACACCGGAAATCGCGACAGCGATGGCCTTAGCGGAAGAAACGCCGGTGGCTTTGAATGACGAGCATTGGGAAATCATTAATTTCCTGCGCGAGTATTATGAAGAGTATCAAATCGCCCCCGCCGTGCGTGTATTGACCAAAGCGGTCGGTAAGCGTTTGGGTGCTGATAAAGGCAACTCCAAGTATCTCTATAGCTTGTTCCCATACGGCCCAGGCAAGCAAGCGTGCAAATATGCTGGCCTACCTAAGCCAACCGGCTGCGTCTAATCCGTATCCCTTAATGATGATGGGCTCTAGTGACTTAGAGCCTACCTCCAACCCTAGGAACACTAGGGTTGCGCTGAGGTTTTGCCTGTAGGAGTCAGTTGTGACCTTCGTGAGTATTCTCTACGGCCTGCTGTTTTGGGCGGCGACACTCGTGTTAGTGGTCGGAGTAGGCCGCAAGATATACTTGTACGCCAGCATTCCAGCACCCTTAAAAATCCCAACGACTCCCGCACCCGTGACCCAAGGCGGTGTGGTTTGGCGCATGTTCCGCGAAGTAGTATTTTTCGAGAGTTTATTCCGCGCCAATAAATACACTTGGCTATTCGGCTGGATCTTCCACATGGCTTTATGGCTGGTCTTGTTACGCCATACCCGCTATTTCATGGAGATTGGCGCTTTCTTAAGTTTCATCCAGCCGTTTGGTAAATACGCGAGTTTCGCGATGGTGTTTGGTTTGGCTGGTTTATTAGGGCGGCGCATCTTAGTCGATCGCGTGCGCTATATTTCTGCACCGTCTGATTTCCTGATGCTCGCGCTGCTGATTGGTATTGGCTTAAGCGGCATGCTGATGACTTTTGTGTCACACACTGATATTACGATGGTGAAAGGCTTTTTCCGTGGCTTGATGACTTTTGATTTTCATCCGCTGCCTGCCTCACCCATTTTGCTACTTCATTTGTTCTTAGTGGCTAGTTTGATGCTGATTTTCCCAATTAGTAAGCTCATGCACGGACCCGGCGTGTTCTTTAGCCCCACGCGTAATCAAGTCGATAATCCTCGTGAGAAGCGTCATATCGCGCCGTGGGCTTTGGAGCTGGAAAAAGAGCAGAAAGTCTATTTGGATGAGCTCAAGCAGGGCGAGGTGAAAAATGGCTGATTACGAAGTTCCTAAGCTCAATGGCGAAGGCTATATCGAAATCCCGAAAATCAAGCCCGATGCAATGGCAGGCAAAGGCCCTTATATCGCCAAGCCCGATTTCCAAAAGCCGCTGCATTTTCCGGCGGATTTTAAAGCCGATGAAGCAGGCAAATTTGAATTAGTACCGGATTGGAAAGAGCGTGCTTTAAGTAAGTTGGATGATTTGCGGCATCGTTATCGTTCCTTGCAATTGTATTTGGATATTTGCGTCAAGTGTGGTGCGTGTACCGACAAATGCCATTACTACATTGGCACGCACGACCCGAAAAATATGCCGGTCGCGCGACAGGATTTATTGCGCAAGGTGTATCGGCGTTATTTCACTTTTGCGGGTAAGCATTTCCCCAAATTAGTCGGTGCGGTGGATTTGACCGAAGAAGTGGTGGACGACTGGTATAACTATTATCACCAGTGTTCGCAATGTCGGCGCTGTTCGGTGTATTGCCCGTATGGGATTGATACCGCCGAAGTGTCAATGGCAGCACGCGAAATCCTCGATCACATTGGGCGTGGCTCGAAATACAACAATGAAATCATCGGCAAAGTGTTCAAAGTCGGCAATAACTTAGGTTTACCGCAGCCTGCACTCGCTGACACTTTGGAAGGTTTGGAAGAAGACGTCGAAGCCGATACGGGCATTAAAGTCCGCTTCCCGCTGGATGAAGTGGGCGCAGATGTGTTGCTAGTGACACCGTCGGCGGACTTTTTCGCGGAACCGCATGTGGATGGCTTAATGGGTTATGCCAAAGTGTTCCACGAAGCGGGGATTAGCTGGACGCTCAGTTCCTATGCTTCCGAAGGCGCGAATTTCGGCATGTTTATCGGTTCTTACGAAAACATGCGCAAGATTTCGCTGCGGATTCGTGAAGCGGCGATCAAATTAAAAGTAAAGCGCATTGTGTTCGGTGAGTGCGGTCATGCTTGGCGCGTAGCTTACAGTTTCTTAAATACACTTGCGGGGCCCTTTGATTTTCTCGATCCGAAATATCCGGTTCCGCAACATATACTCGAAGTGACTTGGGGCTTGATTCAAGACGGCAAGCTGACTATCGACAAGACGCAGAATGATGACAAGGTGTTGACCTTCCACGACTCCTGCAATGTGGCACGTGGTTCACGTATGGGCGATAAGCCGGGCGGGCAGTTTGAGTATCCGCGCAATGTGATTAAAGCCGTGTGCAATCACTTCGTGGATATGCCCGCTGACACCATCCACGACGCTACCTATTGCTGTGGCGGCGGTGGCGGTTTGCTCACTGACGATTTAATGGAATTACGCATTAAGGGTGCTCAGCCACGCATGGAAGCGCTCAAGTATGTCACCGAAAAGCAAGGCGTGACCCACATGGCGGCGATTTGCGCGATTTGTAAGTCGCAGTTCACCAAAGTGATTCCGTATTACGGCTTCAAAATGGAGCAGATTGTCAGCGTGCATCAATTAGTGAGCAAGGCGCTGGTCTTGCAGCGTCAAGTTTCGGTGCAAGCACGTCCCGATGAAGATGAGGACGATGAAGATGATAATGACGACGCCTAAGCCGACACTTAACCCGAATTTATACCAAATGGTTTCTGAGTTTGGCCTGCCCAGCTCACTGAGAGGAGAATGACATGTCAACAGCAGCACACGATCCTAAGTTACAAGCGCTCACGTTTCGGCGTTATAAAGACGGCGATCATCAGTGGGACAGTATGCACAGCCAGATTTTTACGGCAGATACTTCACACAAGTGCCCGACTTATGTGCATAAAACCCCGCCTTGCCAAGGTTCTTGCCCCTCCGGTGAAGATATTCGCGGCTGGCTGCAAATCGTGCGTGGCATTGAGAAACCGCCCGTTGGCATGAGTATGCAGGAATATGCGTTTCGTCGTTCCACGACGGCGAATCCTTTTCCCTCGATGATGGGACGGGTTTGCCCCGCACCTTGCCAAACCGGCTGCAATCGTAATGATGTAGACGATTTCGTCGGCATTAATGCGGTCGAGCAATACATTGGCGACATGGCGATTGACCAGGGTTTCAAGTTTGATCCAGCTCCAGCTTTATCTGGCAAACGAGTCGCGATTATTGGTGGTGGCCCGGCGGGTTTATCCGCTGCGTATCAATTGCGTCGCTTAGGTCATGCATCCACGATTTTTGAAAAATTGCCTGAATTGGGCGGCATGTTTCGCTACGGCATTCCGGGCTATCGTGTGCCGCGCGATAAATTAGGCGCTGAAATTCAGCGTATTCTGGATTTGGGCGGCATTGAAGTGCGCTGCAATACCACTATCGGTCAAGACATTACGGTTGAGCAACTGGAGAAAGATTACGACGCCGTATTGTGGGCGATGGGTTGCTGGACAGGACGCGATTTATTCGTCGACAAATTCGCTGAAACGCCGAATTGCGTGACCGCAGTTGATTTCCTCCAAGCCTTCAATTTAGGCACGATGAAATACACCGCACCGCGCATTGTGTGTGTCGGTGGGGGCGATACTTCGATTGACGTGGTGTCGGTATCGCGCCGGATTGGTACTTTGGCGAACTACAGCGAAAAGCCCGAAGATGCCGCGACGGGCAAATTAGTCCACGGCGAAGTCGGCGCAAAAGTGCCCGCAACCGTGACCTTGACCACCTTATTCTCACTCGATCAAATGACCGCCGCCGAGCATGAAGTGCAAGACGCGCTAAAAGAAGGTGTGACTATCCTCACCAATGTTATGCCGAAAGAGATCGTGTTTGGCGCAGATGGTCGTGCGATTGGCTTAAAAGTGGTTGAGTGCGTGATGAAAGGCAATTTGCCCCAAGCGTGCGAAGGCGGCAAAGAAACACTTATCGAAGCGGATTTGATTGTTTCAGCCATTGGTCAATACGGGCGTTTTGATGGTGTGGAAGCGTGGAATAATGGCAAACACTTAATTAATCACAATGCACTGTATCAAGTGCCTGGCAAAGAAGGGCATTTCGCGGCAGGCGATATTGTGCGCCCACACTTGCTAACGACTGCAATTGGGCAAGGCGCGATTGCCGCCGAAACGATTCATCAATATTTGAACCGCCAAGAAATCCAAAAGCGCCCGAAAGTGGATAAGCATCATTTTGATTTGATGCGCAAATTGCAGGAGGCAGGCTTGGAGCCAACCAGCTTTAATACTGCGAAAAGCGACGATATGCGCGGTACTTCGGATATGAATTATGCAGTGCATAACTACGAAGATCGTTCCAAAAGCACGATTGTGCAGTCTAAGGAATTGTTTTTAGGGCATTTCAAGGCCGAAGCGCGTCACACTCGCACGGAAGATGTGCCCAGCTCTGAGCAAGTCTTGGGGCATTTTGCGGAGCGGATGAATGCTTTGGCTGAAGCCGATGTGATTAATGAAGCCAAGCGCTGCATGAGTTGTGGGATGTGTTTTGAGTGCGATAACTGCGTGATTTTCTGCCCACAAGATGCGGTGTATCGTGTGCCGAAGAAGCAGGCGACTTTGGGTCGTTATGTGGCGACCGATTATTCACGCTGCATTGGCTGCCATATCTGCGCGGACGTTTGCCCGACTGGTTACATTGAAATGGGTATGGGTGAATAAGACATGCCCTTGCTCAGCAAAATCAAATCACTGCTCGTGCTGGCGCTGTTGACCTCAGCGCTAGTGGGCTGCGATGCGGGTGTGCCAGAGCCAAATCTTGCCCCCGCCAAAGCTAAAGCGGCGCAATGCGTTGAGCCGACCGCAGACATTCGCAAAAATCACATGGCCTATTTAAATGTGCATCGTGATAAGACCGTGATTGAGGGTATTCGTACCACCAAGCATAGTCTGAATGAATGCATAAACTGCCATGTTGCGCCCACGCGCGAAGACGGTTCGGCGGTGCATTATACCGATGAGAAGAAAGATCATTTCTGCGCGAGTTGCCACACCTATGTTGGGGTGAAAATTGATTGTTTTCAATGCCATGCGGATCGTCCGCAAGTCGCTGAAAACATTAATTATCAGCACAAACTTAGCTCGAATAGTTATCATCTTCCCAGCACGAATGCTAAGCCGGATGTGAATGATTTGTTATTGCTGGGCACTAGCCAAGCTCAAGGAGCTGCGCAATGAGTCAGATCAATGCGTATCGACGCAAATTTATCGCCGCTTTGGGTGGCGTTGCAGCGGGCAGCTTGGCGTCAGGTGTGATCTTGCGCACGGTCGAAGCGGGCGATGTGCCTGCCAAACCAGCCGATCAGCCGGTATCGAATAAAGTGCGCTGGGGCATGCTGATTGATGTGAACCGCTTGACCGATGGCGGCGCAAGCATGGTTGAGGCTTGCAAACGTGAGCACGGCTGGGGCAATGACCCGAAAGCCAGCTCTGAGCAGCAGTCCCAATGGATGCGCACCGTCAAAGTCACCGACAAACTCACTCAGCACAGTTTCACTTTGCCGGTAATGTGTCAGCATTGCGAAGAGCCACCGTGTGTGGATGTTTGCCCAACCGGTGCTTCGATGAAGCGTGCGGATGGCATCGTGCAGGTGAATAAGCATATTTGCATTGGCTGCCGCTATTGCATGATGGCTTGCCCCTACAAGGCGCGTAGCTTTGTGCATGAATCGCTCACCGATCAAAAACCGCATTCGCCACGAGGCAAAGGCACAGTGGAATCCTGCAATCTATGTGTGCATCGCGTCGATAAAGGGCAATTACCCGCTTGCGTCGAAGCTGCGCCACAGGCTGTGATTTTCGGTGATTTAAACGATCCCACGAGCCGTATCAGCCAAGCGGTAAAAGAGTTAGGTGGTTCGCAAATTCGCGCGGATTTAGGTTTAAACACTGGCGTGCGCTATTTAGGTCTTTGAGGGCAGAACGATGAGTAGTAAATCAACGACCTATAGTGAACTGCGCGCCAGCAAGGCGTATTACCTGATCCTCGGCGTTTGTGCCGCGATCTTGGGCTTGGGAGCGATCAGCTTCTTCCATTTGGAACACACCGGCCATTATGTCACCGGCATGAATAACCAGATTGTTTGGGGCTTGCCGCATGTGTTTGCGATTTTCCTGATTGTCGCGGCGTCGGGGGCTTTGAATATTAGCTCAATTGGCACAGTGTTTCGCAAAACTCTTTATCAGAAAATGGGCAGGCTTTCGGCTTTATTAGCGATCGCTTTGTTGATTGGCGGTTTAGCGATTTTAGTCCTCGATTTAGGCCATGCCGATCGCTTATTAATAGCGATGACTCATTATAATTTCAAGTCGATTTTTGCTTGGAATATTATTCTGTACAATGGTTTTTTAGCCTTGTGTATTTTATATATCTGGACGATGCAAGATCGGAAAGTAAAAGCCTTTTATCCTTATGTAGGTTTCTTTGCTTTTAGCTGGCGCTTGATTTTGACTTTAGGCACAGGTTCTATCTTTGGGTTTTTAGTCTCACGGTCTTATTATAATAGCGCGATTATGGCTCCGCTATTTATTGCACTATCCTTTGCTTTGGGGCTAGCGGTATTCATTATTTTACTATTTTTCACTTTTCGTTTAGATAAGCGCGAATTGGGCGATTTAGTGCTGAATCGTTTGCGCTATCTCTTGGCAATTTTCATCGCGTCTGCGATGTTTTTAGAATTAGCACGGCATTTAACCGCTCTGTATATCACTCAACGGCATGGGGTTGAGCAGTTTATTCTGCTCGATGGTGGAATTTATACCCTGCTGTTTTGGATTGGACAGGTATTAGTAGGAGGCTTGATTCCACTCTCACTGATTTTCTGTCGTGCACTGAAGAATAATCATTGGTCGTTGCTATTGGCTTCAACACTGGTGCTGGTAGGCGGCTTTGTGCAGCTCTACGTGATTATTGTCGGTGGGCAGGCTTATCCCTTAGAGCTATTCCCAAATGCTGAAGTGCAAAGCAGCTTCTTTGATGGTGTTATCAGTAGTTATACACCGAGTGTTTGGGAATGGATGCTGGGTGTGGGTGGAGTGGCTGTCGCATTAGTTCTATTCTATGTAGGCATGAGGGTATTGCGCTTCTTGCCATCATCTTTAGCAGATGCAGAAGTGGAAGTGAATTAGTCAGCGTTTAGTTTGATATGTACGAGAAAACCAGCTTCGGCTGGTTTTTTGTTTTTAGACTTAGCGAGTTTTTGCTAATGGATTGCTTTGGATAAGTCTTTTGATTTTGAGAGAAAATTTTCGATGATTTACCAAAGTAAATCCAAAGAATTTTTTAGGTTTTTATGGACTATAGTTTAAGAAAGCGATTTTTAAGCTGAGCACAGGAGGTGCATAATGCAGCGATTAGAAAATGCGAAGCTATCCTTTACTATAAGTTCACTATTGCTACTGGCTTTGCTAGCCAGCTGTGATAAAAAACCTAGCGCTCCTTTATGTTCTACCTTGACTGAGACCAAAACTAAAAACTGTAGTTTTGTTTCTAATAGCGATGATGGCCCCACTGTTTTAGATTATTCCCTAACGGCCAGCCGCCAAACCCTAAATGTACCTGTGGCTAATGGGAGCAAGCCTGCGCTTAAACTGCATGATGCTTTAGTTTACAACGGTAGTCTATTGCCAGAGCGCTTGGAATTACGGCGGGGCGATGAATTACGCATTAAGCTACTTAACCAACTGACGCTGCCAGAAGATGGGCGTTTTAATAGTCTTGGCACGCCGAGCATGCGGCCCTGGTTGTCCAATTTACATACACATGGTTTAGTGACCGCTTGGGATTTCAAAGCAGAAGCTAGTCCTGCCGCGCGTGGCGACAATGTACTTGGTGTTTTATTAGATTCTAAGCGGCAAACGTTGCCTGCTGGTATCGATCCTAAGTCCATTTGTACCACCAATGGCGATAATACAAGTTATCGCTATCCTATTCGGGCTGATCATGAGCTTGGATTAAATTGGTACCATCCTCATCCGCATGGTGTCAGTGGTTTCCAAGTGGAAGGCGGTTTGTCTGGTCTGCTAGTCGTTGGCGATGCACAAGCTGAGCAGCAACTGCATCCTGTCTATATCCAACTCAAAGATATGCAAACCAGCAAGCTGAGTGAAGGAGCTTATCGATTTGAAAAATTTGAGCCTCCCATTGCTTCGATTTGCCATGATAAAACCAGTGATGACGAATGGGCTTTCGACACGGATGCAGTCGGGCGTTGTGAGTATCATAAGAAAAATACGGGCCTGAATTATGCTTGGCTATTTCTAGTCAATGGCGAGCTATTTCCAACGATTGAATTGCCGCAGCAAGCCTATCTACGTTTAGCGAATAATAGTGCGAATGCTACCTACCGCTTGGTATTGGAGCCAGAAGCTGTGCAACAGCAAGCTGCTAATACCACCGTCACTTACTATGTACCGCCGTTTAAAGTCATAGAAAAAGATGGCATGACCACGTTAGAAGCCAGCATTACTGATCGCCAAACGGCTTGTAGTTTAGCGATGACGCCTGCCACTCGAGTCGGGGTATCGATTGGTTTTGCTGATCTGCTTACCACCGATACGGCCTGTGCCTTAACAGTGAATGTTAAGCAAGATAAAACGGGCATTAAAACCACCCAATACACTGTTGAGAAAATTCAACTGGATGCGAAAGCTAAACAGCTTGCTGCCCAAGCCGCTACTCAAACCTATAGTTTGACCCAAGAAGGGATAGATACCGGCGAAGATGATTGGCCTTCAGTACGTTTAGCCAAACTAGTGGTGAATGCAGGCTTGCCCAATACCAATTTAGCTAAATACCAAGAGCTGCTTAAAGTAGCGGATCAAGCGATTAAAGTGACTGAGCGTACCGATATTAAAGCCCCTGATGATGCTTGTGAACCGAGCATTCCGATGGCCGATGCGGATGGAATTAATCGTCACTTAGCCGTGTTTTATGGTGGAACTGGACGGCAGGCGGATGGCAGTTTTGACCAAGAGCATTTTGGCTTATTGGCAGCCGGTGAAATGAATGAAGGGCAGCCCGTTGATTTAAGCACGATTGAAGCTTGGCGGGCGGAATATCAGCGGCAATTTGCCGATAAAGCTTTAGCTAAAGCTGAGTTTAATTTAGATAAAAAACTACAAGAATATAATCCGCCCAATTTAGATGAGCTGGCTTTAAAAGGGCTAGTAACGCATAAGTTTGAGGTGGCGTTAGATGGCAAAGTTAAAGCTAATATCTGTACGAGCATTCATCCACAACCTGAACATTGGCGGATTCATAATCTATCGGCACAAATTCATAATTTTCATTTACATCAAATGAAATTCCATGTGTTGGCGGTACGTGGGGCGACGTGTAGCTTGCCACAGGCCACGGATGAAGCGCAGGCGTTTAAATTGGTTGACGCACAAACCGGCTATTTACCGGCCAATATAGACACCGCTAGTTTGGCGCAAAATAGTGACGAGCAATGCGTTAAGTCGTATGCAGAATTGTTTTATAACGTACCAGCCAGTTTTAAATTAGTCCAAGCACCAGTCTCGACTGCTCCAGCACGTACCACTGAAGTAGCACCCAGCTTAATGGCTAAAGATTATGGTATGCATGATACGTTTCCGGTTCCGCCGATGGGATATATCGATATTGAAGTGCCGTTCACCAAGCCGGAGCATGTGGGGGAATATGTGTTTCATTGCCACATCCTTGAGCATGAAGATGCAGGCATGATGGGTAAAGTGGTCGTCAAACCCTAAAAGAGGCAAAGCATGGCTCAAGGAATTTCTCTGCATCTTGGTTTGAATGAAGTCAATCCGCTGGCTTATGACGGTCAATGGCAAGGGAAACTGATGGGAGCAGTTGCCGATGCGCAAGATATGCATGCTATTGCGCAAGCACAAGGTTTCCAAGCCCGCTTACTTTTAAATGAGCAAGCCACTCGGAGCAATCTGTTAGCAGTACTAACAGAGGCGAGTCGTAGCTTAATAGCGGGCGATATGTTCTTCTTAAGTTTTGCGGGGCATGGCGGGAAATTGCCGGATTTATCAGGCGATGAAAGTGATGGGATTGATGAGACTTGGTGCTTGTATGACGGGCAGTTTTTGGATGATGAATTGACTTTAGCTTGGTTGCACTATGCTCAAGGTGTACGCATTCTAGTAGTTTCCGATAGCTGCTACAGCGGCACGATTACACGTGGTCAAGCGGGTGTTCCTCGTGCGATGCCAAGACAGGTCGTTAGGGCGACTTGGCGGCAGCAACAGGCATTTTATCGTCAGATTAAGAATGCTCTGCCTAAAACAGAGTGGGGGGAATTGCCGCTAAACTCTAGGGATGATGTAGTTAATACACCTCTACTAAGCAGCCTAGCGCCAAAAAATACAGGGGTGACAAGCCGAACCCGCCCTAAAGCCACTGTGCGTCTACTCGCTGCCTGTGCTGAAGGGCAGATGGCTTTGGATGGGAAAGAGAATGGTTTATTCACTAAAACGCTTAAAGCAGTCTGGAAAAACGGACAGTTTTCTGGAAATTACGCTAGTTTCTACAATCAGCTTTATCAACTGCTTCAAAGCCAACAAACGCCACAATACACTGGTCTAGGCGCAGAAGACCGCAGCTTTGATGCCAAACAACCGTTTCAGATTTAAGGCGGTATTTCTAAATAGCAGCGATTTCAACCAGCTTGGGCTGGTTTTTTTGTTTCTGCTGATTGCTTATGTTGTAAGCTTACAGCATGAAGCTAATAGGTTGTAGGGCAGGATTATGTCGATCGCACGCCAAGTTGAACTGGTATCCATTGAAGACTATTTAGCCTCTGAAGAGGCGCAAAGCATCCGCCATGAGTATGTTGACGGTGATGTGTATGCAATGGCGGGGGCGAGCATGAATCATAATCGCATTACGAGTAATCTGGTGCGCTTACTAGGCAACCATTTAATTGAGCAGCCTTGTGAGGTTTTTAGTAGTGATATGCTGTTACAAACCAGCACCACTCGCTATCGTTATCCTGATGTTATGGTGAGTTGCCAAACCCAAACTGAGAATGAGCTGCTGCTATCGACTCCAGTCTTATTAGTCGAAGTAATGTCGCATAGCACTCGCAAAACAGATAAAGAAATTAAACGCTTAGAGTACTTACAAATTCCTAGCTTAATAGAGTACGTGTTGATTGAGCAGGATTTTGTAGAGATCGAAGTATTGCGTCGTAGTCAAAATTGGCAGCCGTCTTATTATTATTTAGGGGATGAGGTGGTTTTTGAGTCGATTGGTCTTAGTCTGCCGGTGTTGGATATCTATCAGCGGGTGGTGAATAGGGATATGGAGAGGTACATTTAAATTTTATAGCAGACCTTTTGCGGGTCATGTAGTTAAGCTTTCAAATACTTATCGACTCATCGCCCTAAGGTATAAGCAAAAACCCGCTTGAAGTCACTTGCCATCGTTCACTCCAACTCGCCAGTCAATGGACTTAGTTTAGCCGCCTTTCAACGGATTAACCACGTGACCGATAGCGGCTATCAACGCTTGGCAAGGTGAAATTCCTTGTTTTCCAAGTGTGCCAGTGTAGTATATATTTTTATGAAAATTAACGGTTTTCATCGCTGAGGGGTGTGCTTGTTACCAAGCATGCTGGAGTTTTTTGTCTGGAGAGACGGATCATGAATAATAAGGCTGAGGCTGCCGAGTTATCACCTGCTGAATTAATCAACTACACGCAATATCCTATTGATCAGCCACAACATCAGGACACTCAGGCCATTATTAGACAAATTCAGGTTGGGCTGGCTGATGATGGTTGTGCAGTGGTTCGTGATTTCCTCAGCTCTGAGGGTCTCCGTGCTTTACTCAAAGAGGCGGAGGAGCGTAGCCCCCAAGCTTATTACTCTCAGAAAAAAGATTGTAATGTGTACCTGAATGAGGGTGATGCCAGCCTACCGCCAGATCATCCGTGTAACCGTCTTCTGCCCCGTACTAATGGCTTTATTACCACTGATTTATTTGGTGAGGAAACAGCAGCCCACCGCCTGTACTTCTGGGAGCCACTCAAAGGCTTTCTGGCAACTTGTCTGGGTAAGGAGGAGTTGTATCTTTATGAAGATCCGATTTCTAGCATGATTGTTAATGTTGGTAGGCCGGGACAGCAATTTAACTGGCATTTTGATACCAATGAATTCACCATCACCCTACTCCTGAAAGCAGCGCAGTCCGGTGGCTATTTTGAGTATGTACCTGACTTACGCAGCCCAGAGGATGAGCGCTATGCTGAGGTGCAAAAAGTACTGGATGGTGATCGGAGTCGCATTAAAAGGCTGGATTTACGCGAAGGCGACCTACAGTTCTTTCTGGGCCGGTTTTCATTGCATCAGGTGACAGCCAATACTGGTGATACAGATCGATTGCTGCTGATTATGTCGTTTACTGAAAAGCCGGGCGTCGTTGGCAGTGTGGCAAGGGTGAAAGATCTATATGGCAAAGTCACCCCAGCGCACTACGCCAGCGAGCAGCAGAAAGTACGTGCCGATAAGCTGCAGGATTAGACGCGCTTGCAGGAAGCCTACTTCTTATGCCAAGTCCCCAATAAATCATTCAACTGCTCTAATAGATAATTCTTCCGCCATTTGTCATCTTTGGCTTCTTTCAAGAGCTGGTCTTGCTGGTGCAGGCAGGCTTTTTGCCATTCGCGATTCTGTTTCGCCAAGTCTTTGAGCAGTGCGAGCATGAAGCTATCTAAGTCTAAATCGAGATAAATGGGATTCGCATATTCACTGAGTAAGCGATTGAAAACCACCGCTTGATTTTCAGGAGGCAGAACACTGAAGCATTCCCAGAGCACCACGCAAGTAATCCGCATTAGCCGATAAATATGCCCTTCGGAATCATCCATGTGATCGCCCAAAGTTGGCATGCTGCTAATCATCGCCATACACAGATCAATGGTTTTGCTGGGTGGAGTAGTGGCTTGGCGGGCGGATTCCAATAAGGATTCGAGCATATCGGAAAGTTTTTGCGCGCTTTCAAGATTGATGAAGCCGCTTTGATTTTGATGACGCGCAATCATCCGTTGCAGGGTTTCGCGGTATTTGGCTTCTTCTGGGTCGCTAGTATTCAGGTATTCGCCAAAATGAATCAATAGGCTTTCGCGCAATTCAATATCACGCAACGCAGTCTCTAATAAAAAATGCTCCAGCTGCTCACGCGAAAGACGCGGCAAAATCTGTTCAAGCTGATTACGGCGACTATATTTAGCGGGAATTTTATTATCGTTATTAGTTTCAGTCGTCATGAATAGTTCAGTTATAAATGTTTAGAAAAAAGTTCTTTGATCACCAAAGAGGCTAAGCGGGTATCTTCGAAGGGAAACGCTTTTAATTCGTCCGCGGTTAATTCAAGTGCTTCCACCAGTTCATGCGGATTCAGATTGAGTTCACCAGTGGCTTCCACTAAATAAGCCATAATGATTTGATTGCGTTGCGGAAAGGTGTAATGCCCAATAAAGGTAGCACTTTGCCCAGTTAAACCTAACTCTTCTTGGGTTTCACGCAAAATAGCCGGTTCTGGTGCTTCAAAGGCTTCCAGAAAACCCGCAATTAACGAAAACATACCTTCAGGCCATTTGGCATTGCGCGCAATAATAAATTTACCATTACAACGCACTAGAGCCGCAACTACCGGCGTTGGATTATTCCAATGCACATAGCCACAAGAGCGCTTGCAGGCAAGGCGCTCAAATTCATCAATTTGTTTTTTACGTAAAACTGCGCCGCATTGTGGGCAAAACTTCATGGTTCACCTGTTATTCCAAGCCAGTCACCTATTCACCGAGTATACCGGCGAATAGGTTCATATCAGATGAATACTGGAGTTTATTCAGTCGGCATGCCTGACATACCGAGGATATTCCAGCCGCCATCCACATAGGTAATTTCCCCAGTGATGCCGGAGGCTAAATCAGAGCAGAGGAAAGCAGCCGCATTGCCGACTTCTTCAATCGTCACATTGCGCCGCAGTGGAGCATGCTGCTCAAAATGATCGAGCATTTTACGGAAGCCAGTAATGCCTGAAGCTGCTAGGGTGCGAATCGGGCCTGCTGAAATCGCATTCACGCGGATCCCTGAAGGACCTAAATCCGCTGCCATAAAGCGCACACCGGCTTCAAGGCTCGCTTTTGCCATGCCCATCACGTTGTAGTTTGGAATAGCAGCGATTGCACCTAAATAACTAAGTGTAAGCATTGAGCTATTGCGCCCCGTCATCATCGGGCGGGCATATTTCGCCATCGCTAAGAAGCTATAAGCGCTAATGTCATGCGCGATTTGTGCACCTTCGCGGGTTGTATTATCCACGATACTGCCTTCGAGCTGTTCTTTCGGTGCGAACGCAATCGCATGTACGAGAATATCGAAGCCATCCCAATGTTCGGCTAATTGTTTGAACGTGTTCTCAATTTCGCTGTCTGAACCTACGTCACAAGGAATGACAATGGAGGAGCCAAATTCTTCGGCGAATTTCTCGACCCGAGGTTTTAATTTCTCGTTTTGATAAGTTAAGGCTAATTCGGCGCCTTCACGATGCATGGCTTGGGCAATTCCATAAGCAATGGAACGGTTGCTTGCGATGCCAGTAATCAGGGCGCGTTTGCCGGTGAGAAAACCCATAGTGACTCCTTAAACTTCGTACACACTTTTAATCCCAGTCATCAGCAGCAGTGATGCATGCTAGCTTGGGTTGGTGTTATGCTTGATTGAATTAATCGCGTAAGTATACAGAAGAACATGCAAAAAAGATTCATCACCCGCGACTGGCTTCTTTATTCCATCCTGATCATTCTGATCGCTTTACTCCTGCTGCTAATGTATCAAATTGACCGTCAATGGACGAAGTTGGCACAGATGGAAACCTCCTTAGCGCAGCAAGCCCAAGATATCCGCGGCTTACGAACGGGTGTCGGTTCTGCGCAAATTGCACAAGCAGCCAGCGCGCCGAATGCAGCAACTGGCCAAGCCGCTGGTGTTGGTACAGCTTTCCAACGCGCTTATGCCGCCACTCAAAAGCCAGATTATGCTCAAGGTGATTGGAGTGTATCGGCTTTAGACACCAGCCTAAAAACCCTGAGTCCGGTGGTGTCAACCGATGCTTATGCTTCTGAAGTACAAGCCTATGTGCAGGAAAGTTTAGTTAATCGCAATCCCGATACGATGGAGTGGGAAGGCTTAATCGCTAAGTCTTGGCAAATTAGCCCTGATGGTTTAACCATTACCTTTCAGATGCGTGATGATGTGACTTTCTCGGATGGTGTGCCGCTCACTGCTAAAGATGTGGTGTTCTCCTATCATTTTATTATGAATGAAGCGATTGCAGCCCCTGGTGCTCGCTCCGTTTATGGGCAGATTACTTCCGTAGAAGCGAAGGGCGATTATGAGGTTGTTTTCAAATTCAAAGAGCCTTATTTCCAATCTTTCGGTTTAGCCGGCGGCTTAGCCATTATGCCCGCGCATTTTTATGAGCCTTATCTGAAAAATCCGCAAGCGTTCAACCAATCCAAAGGTTTACTACTCGGCAGTGGCCCGTATCGTTTGGCTGACCCGAAAAATTGGACACCTGATCAAGGTAGCGTCGAGCTAGTGCGTAATGAGCGCTATTGGGGTGATGTGCAGCCCCCTTATACACGCATGGTCTGGCGGGTGATTCAAAATGAAAGTGCACGTTTAACCACTTATCGGAATGGCGATATTGATAGCTATGAAGCTAAGCCCAACGAATACGCTAAACTGAAAGCGGATGCACAGCTACAGGGCAAAAGCCAAAATTTTGAATATATGCCGCCAGTGGTGGGTTATGGCTATATCGCTTGGAATCAGAGCAAAGATGGCAAACCCACCCGCTTTGCGGATAAGCGCGTGCGCCAAGCGATGACTTATTTGACTGATATGCCGCGCATTATTAAAGATATTTACTTAAATCATGCCGAGCAGGCAGTCAGTCCGTTTAATCCGAATTCTAAGCAGCATGATCCTAGTTTGCAGCCGTGGACGTTTAATTTAGAAAAAGCCCAAGCCTTGCTGAAAGAAGCCGGTTTTACCGATAAAAATAGTGATGGTGTTTTAGAGGACAAAGACGGCATCCCATTTGAATTCAAAATGATTTATTTTCAGGCTAATGAGCAGCGGGCAAGCACTGTACTGTTCCTCAAAGATATTTATGCGCGGGCAGGTATCAAGCTAATCCCATCGCCGCAAGAATTTCCAGTCATGCAAGAGGCCTTGAGAAAGCGCGAATTTGAAGCGATTACTTTAGGTTGGACGAGTGGAATTGAAACCGATCTTTATCAGTCTTTTCATAGCTCACAAATTCAAGACGAGGGTGATAATTTCATCTCGTATAACAATCCTGAGCTGGATAAGTTGATTGATGAAGCGCGGCGCACGGTCGATGATGCTAAGCGCATGGCGATCTGGCAGCAAGCTGAAAAGCTCATGTATGAAGATCAGCCTTATACCTTCTTGCTGCGGGCGCAGTCCTTATTATTTGTGGATAAGCGCATTCATAATCTACAAATGACTAAGCTGGGACTCAATTATGGCTCATTGCCGATGGAAAATTATGTACCAGCGCCTTTACAGAAGTACCAAAAATAAGCGGAGCTGCTAAATGCTGACGTATTTGCTGCGCCGCTTGTTATTGATGATTCCCACGCTGTTGGGGATTACAATTGTCGTGTTCTCGGTGATGGCGGTATCGCCCGGTGGGGTTGGCGCGCAGAGTATGGTCGATAGCAATATGCGCCCCGAGCAGCGCAAAGCTTTAACTGATTATTACAATAAGCGTTATGGCCTCGATCAACCCGCACCAATCCAGTATCTACGCTGGCTCAATAATATTTCACCGATAGGTTTCACCCAAGACGATAGCGGAAAATACACCAGCTTTTCATTCACCAAAGGCATGAATTTAGGCGAGAGTTTCTACTATGGACGCCCTGTTACGGAAATTCTTGGTGAGCGAATTCCGATTACTTTGCTGTTAAATATCCTAACCATTCCGATTATCTATATTGTAGCAATTGCGATTGGCGTTAAGTCTGCGACCCAGCGTGGGACAGGTTTTGATGTTAGCTCAAATATGATTATGTTAGCGCTTTGGTCGATTCCTACCATGCTCTTAGGGGTATTACTGCTGGGTTTTTTCTCCAGTATTCAGCATTGGCAATGGTTCCCGACCGCAGGCATTAGTAGTAGAGCCGCTAAAGATATGGCCTTCATGCCGCATTGGGGATCACTCTGGGATGTCGGGAAATTATTCCTAGGTATGTTGGTAGGCACAGCGCTAGCGGTTTGGTTAAGCCGTTGGCAAGAGCGCAGCTTAAGGGCTTTTCTGGCTGGGGTTTTTGGTCTAGTCGCGGGTGTGTGGATGGCACAAGCCCATGCGAGTTTTTCCTTATTTGCTTGGATTGTGTTACCGATTTTGGGGGCAGCAATTCTCGCCGGAATTGGCTGGATGGATTACAAACCATTTCGAGTCATCGGTTTAGGGGTATTTGGTGCAACCCTCGGGATTTTATTTGCCCTGCAATTCATTAATGATGGTTTTGTGCGCGGTTTTCTATTTGACCGGATTTGGCATTTGGTCTTGCCGGTGCTTTGTTTATCCTTAGGTGCATCTGCTGCTTTAGCCAAAATTATTCGCTCTTCGTTGCTAGAAAATCTCAATGCCGATTATGCCCGTACCGCACGCGCTAAAGGCTTAGATGAAAAGACAGTGTTATGGAAGCATGTGTTTCGGAATAGCTTATTGCCACTGATTACTATTATTGCTGGTTTATTGCCGAGCCTATTAGCGGGTTCGTTAATCGTCGAGAATATTTTTAGCATTAATGGCATGGGGCAATTAGCGATTGAGGCGGTGAAAAGCCGTGATCGGGAATTAGTCCTGTCGATTACCTGGCTGAGTGGCTTTCTCACCCTCATTGGCTATTTGATAGCTGATTTTCTTTATACTTTAGTTGATCCGCGTGTGACGTATGACTAATTTGTTGAGAGAAAGACAACCGACGGTGGGTGATATTAGCTTGAATGAGCAGGAAATCACGATCTCATTTGCTGATTTACCCGATACTTGCTTTGTGAATCCTAAAGATCGGCCCTTAGGTACGCTCATAACTATACCTGCGTTGGCTAAAAGAAATTATAAAGGTCTAAAAATTGGGAAGATTTTAACGGGTGATGTTGTAACTGAGGCGAGCAATAAAATCAGGATAATGACTAAAAAGCCTATTGGTTTAACTGTGTTATTAGGTGAAATCAAAAATAAGGTTGAAATCGCTGACAATGTTTCCGGTAATTATCACCTAGCGCTGTGGCGTAATACACAAGTTATTATTGGCAAAGATACGACGGCTAATCTGTTGAATATAGAAGCGCGTCGAGGTGTTATTTCCATTGGCCAAGACTGCATGATTAGCGAGGCTTGGATTCAAGCGACGGATATGCATGGTGTTTGGAGTCTGGAGACCAAACAGCCTGTTAATAAAGCAGGCTACTCTATAACTATTGAAGATGGCGTTTGGATAGGGCGGCGTTCTAGTATTGTCAGGCCAGTGACCATAGGTAAGGGCGCTATTATCGCTTTTGGGGCGATTGTTACTAAGGATGTTCCACGCTGCTCGATTGTTGCGGGCAATCCAGCGCAAATCACTAAGCGTAATGTAACTTGGACGCGCCACTTCAAAGATCAAAATGAGTTTGAGCGTAAAGTCAGTTCAATGAATTTTGGTGAGGAGTTAATTACCTTGATACCTAGTCAGGCAAACTGGAGTGATAAATTCGCTGCTTCTGTTCAGAACTTAAAACGGCTCTTTTTAAAAGAATCTAATCCTCATGGCTAGCCAAGAATCACTGAGCGCTTTAATTTTACGCAAAACCTTAAACGGTTCAGGCGTAAAATTTGCCTTATTTTGGATCGGTAGTTTGATTATCTGTGCAGTGTTTGCGCCTTTTCTAGCGAATAGCATGCCCTTAGTCATGAGCAAAGCGGGAAGTATTTCCTTTCCGGTTTTGACCTATTTAACGATAGAAGATTTAGCAGTGTTAGCGGCTTTTTTTACGATTTTGCTGCTATGGCTCGTTCCGCTGAAATTCAGTTTTAGGGTTAATTTAGCAGTATTAGTGGCCGTAATTGCCGCAGTGGTGGTGTTAGCGAATCTATTTATTAAACCGCCCAAATTGGTGATTTATGACGATTTCCGCACACCGACTTACACTGAAGTAGATTGGCGCATCATGCCGCCGATTCCGTATGCGCCGCAGGATTATTTACGCAGCTATGGTGGGACGGGCTTAGAAGCACCTTTATCGTCTGAAGCGGCTCAACAAGAGCGTTTGCATTTGATGGGTACTGAAGAAAATGGCGCAGACGTACTCAGTCGGATGATTCATGCTTCACGCATTGCCTTAAGTATTGGGTTGGTCGCTACCAGTATTTCGATGGTGCTAGGTATTATTATCGGCGGCTTGATGGGTTATTTTTCGGGCATTGTCGATATGCTCGGGATGCGCTTGGTGGAGATTTTCGAGGCGATTCCGACCCTATTTTTATTACTGACCTTCGTGGCCTTTTTCGGCAGTAGCCTCTATATGATGATGGTGATTATTGGCGTGACCAGTTGGTCGGGTTATGCGCGTTATATTCGTGCTGAGTTTCTCAAATTGCGCCGCCAAGATTATGTACAGGCTGCAGTAGCTTCTGGTTTACCGCTGCCTTCCATTTTATTCCGCCACATGCTGCCGAATGGAGTTGCACCTTTGTTGGTCGCCGCCAGCTTTGGGGTGGCTTCGGCGATTTTGGCCGAAGCAACTTTAAGCTTCTTAGGTTTAGGTTTAGTCGATGATCCGTCCTGGGGGCAAATGCTCAATCAATCGGTCACTTCTGCGAGTTTTAACTGGTGGATGGCAGTGTTTCCCGGTGGCGCGATTTTCTTGACCGTGTTCGCGTATACCCTGATCGGTGAAGCGTTCCGCGATGCGATTGATCCGAATCTTTCACGTGAAGCTGGGGTGCAATAATGGCAGCACCTTTGCTGGTCGTAAGCAATTTGTGTACTTATCTGGATAATGGTTCGGAAGTCGTTAAAGCTGTGGATGGCGTCAGTTTCACCATCAATAAAGGCGAAACTTTCTGCTTAGTGGGTGAATCCGGTAGTGGTAAATCGATTACTGCTTTATCGGTGATTCGCCTCTTGCCTTATGGGATTGCTTCGCATCCGAATGGGCAGATTCTGTTTAATAACGAAGATTTATTGCAAGTTGACGATGAGGATTTGCGGAGTATTCGTGGTTCACAAATCGCGATGATTTTCCAAGAGCCAATGACTTCACTGAATCCAGTGTTCCCGATTGGCGATCAGATTGTGGAAGCTTTGCAGTTACATAATCCTGATATGACCATTGAGGAAGCTCACGAGCGTGCTGTACAAGCTTTAGATCAAGTGCAAATTCCGAATAGTCGTGAACGCATGAATGATTTTCCGCATCAGCTTTCGGGCGGGCAGCGCCAGCGGGTGATGATTGCGATGGCTTTGGCTTGCGAGCCTGATTTATTGATTGCTGATGAGCCAACCACTGCCTTAGATGTAACCGTACAGGCAGAAATTTTGCGCTTGATGCGCCATCTACAAGCCACCACTGGCATGAGCATGCTGTTCATTACGCATGACTTCGGTGTGGTGGCACAAATGGCGCATCAAGTCGGTGTGATGCAGCAGGGTAAGTTGGTAGAAGTGGGGGTTGTCGAGCAAGTTTTGAATCGACCGCAGCATGCTTATACCCATCAACTACTCGAAGCGGTCCCAGAAAATTTAGCGCGCCACAAAAATCCTGAATTAGCTAAGCCGCTGGCTGAAAAACAATTAATTGCTGAACCCTTATTGCAATTAAGGCATGTGAATGTATGGTTCGCGATTAAAAAAGGCATATTCCGCCAAGTCGCCGATCATAATAAAGCGGTGGATGATGTCAGCCTCGATATCGCTAAAGGCCAAATTGTAGCTTTAGTCGGTGAATCAGGCTGTGGGAAAACCACTTTGGGGCGTGCAGTGTTGCAACTGGAAAAGCCCACTTCAGGCAGCATCAAACTACAAGGTTCAGAATTAATCGGCTTGTCAGCTAGGGAAATGCGTCCGTGGCGGGCGAAGATGCAAATGGTGTTTCAAGACCCGCAGTCTTCCTTGAATCCACGCCTATTGATTGAAACCACCCTCACTGAGCCTATGCAAGTGCATGGGATTGGTAGCAATCGAGAAGAGCGTTTAGAGATCGCGGCCAAAACTTTAGAGCGTATGCAGTTAAAACGTGAGCATCTGTGGCGTTATCCGCATGAGTTTTCCGGTGGGCAACGTCAGCGCATTGGCTTGGCACGTGCTTTAGTGCTCAATCCTGAGTTTGTAGTCTGCGATGAAATCACCAGCGCGTTAGACGTCTCGGTGCAGGCAGAAATTTTAAAATTGCTGTTAGAGCTACGAGCTGAGCGCGATTTAACTTTGCTGTTCATTACACATAATATTGGCGTGGTTGAATACCTTAGCGATCAAACCGTGGTGATGTATAAAGGGCGGATTGTGGAATTGGGGGCAACGGCGGCGGTTTGCGGTTCGCCCCAACAGGAATATACTAAAAAACTGTTGGCTGCAGTGCCACGTTTGACTCTAAATGCTTAGCTGGCTTCTTGTTGGGATGATTTGATGATAAAGCTCCGCTTTTTACATACCAGTTGCTTAGGTTTTTTCCTAGCGACTACCTTACCTGTCTCCGCCTTAGCTGCTTGGAATGATATGCCCTACAACAGTATGGGTTTTAATCCCATGACAAGTGGGATGGGTATGCCTGGCGTTTCGGGTTTTAGTCCGTGGAGTATGGGGGGCGCTAGCCCGTGGTCCTCTGGTTTTTCACCGTGGAGCATGGGAGGAGGCAGCAATCCGTGGTCTTCAGGCTTTTCGCCGTGGAATATGGGCGGCAATAGTCCGTGGAATGGCAATGGTTGGAATTCTTCTATGTGGCCTTGGGGTAATAATGGCTCTGGGGGGAATTCATGGGGTAACAATTCCTGGATGCCTTGGTCGAATAATTCCAGTTTTTTCGGGCGGCGGAATAATAGCAATGACTGGGTGACTAGTATGTTTTTAATGAACTCCCTCAATAACCAACAGCCTGCGGGTATGGGGATGCCACCTACTTACCTTTATCAAGCACCTATGTGGAATCAGGGTTTGGTGTTTCCTTCAGCACAACAACCACAGTCTATCACTTATCCACAACTAGCTGCTCCAACGCAGCTCCCTAACACTATTAATCCAATGGTAGGACAAGTAGCGCCTGCTGCAAGCTCGATGAATTTTCCACCTAGTAGTTCCAGCTTTAGTCCCTTTCTTAATGATCCCGTTGCACCACCTAGCGGTACAACAGCCGCTACGGTTCCAGCTGGACAGCAACCGATAGCGCCCCTACCTCAGGTGCAAGCTCCAGGCAAAACTTTAGTATTTCCTGATGGGACTAGCTTTTAGTCGTTAATAACTTCGCTTTCCCAGAGGTAGCGATTGACCGCTAGCCAAGCACCAATTAAGCCTAACAGTGAGCTAATGACGAGCACTTCCAAGGTGGTGGTTAGATCAATGCCGCCTATACTGAAGGTATTGCCATAGAGCATGGAGAGTTTATTCACCGGTTCGACCAAAAATAGCAGTGCAATATTCACCACTAATAAACTCAGTACGCCGCCAAATAGACCTAGCCATAAACCGCCGTATAGGAAAGGGCGGCGAATATAATTATTAGTCGCACCGATTAAGCGCGTGACGCGAATTTCATCTTTGCGATTTTCAATATCAAGGCGAATCGTATTGCCCACCACTAGCAGCACCGTTACTCCTAATAAAGCACCGACTACCGCGACAATGCGCTCGGCGATTTGCAGAATAGCGCGCAGGCGTTGAATCCATTCCACATCGATCTGCACATCTTCGACTTCTTTATACGTCTTTAAGCGCTTACTGAAGCCGTCTAAGTCCGCGTCAGTTTCGCCCAAATCATTGAGCTTGGGGGTGATGATGACAATATTAGGTAAGGGGTTATCACCTAAAGTTTTCAAGGTGTCCGCAAGGCCAGAGATTTTCTTAAAATCTTGTAAAGCTTGGTCACGGGTGACTACTGTGGTGGTCAAGACTTCAGGCTGGCTTTTTACCAATTCAGCAAGGTCATTGGCCTGCTGCTCAGTCACTTTAGGCTTGAGGAATAACGAAATAGTAGGCACTGACTGATTATTATGTGTCAGGCTTTGCAAATTCTTTACCAGTACATGCATGCTGGTGGGCAAAGATAAGGCTAAAGCAATCGCAATGAGCGTAATCCAAGCGGAAATCGGATTGAACCATAAGCGTTTTAAGCTGAAATCAATCGCTTGTTTCTGTTGATTCCACCAAATGGTCAAGCGCCGAGAGTGATCAGAGCCAGTCCGTGGTTTAGCAAGGGGCTTTTTCTGTGTCATTTAAGCCTCAACTCGCTGCAAAACAATGATGCGTTTTTTCATGCGTTCGACCAAGCCATGATCATGGCTAGCGATTAAAACGGTTGCGCCTAAATCATTGAATTGTGAGAAGGTATACATGATATCTTGCGCCAATTCAGGATCTAAATTACCGGTAGGTTCGTCGGCTAAAATAATCGTAGGCCGATTGACCACTGCACGGGCTATCCCTACGCGCTGGCGTTCACCGGCAGAGAGCATGAGGGGGAAATTTTTAGTCTTTTTGCCCAGACCTACTTTATCCAGCGCAGCATTCACCCGACGGGTGATTTCTATCGGCGTCATCCCGGAAATTAATAAGGGCATCGCCACATTGTCGAACACATTACGGTCGTAAAGTAGATGCGGATCTTGAAAAATAAAGCCAATTTTACGGCGATAAGCCGGAATCTGCCGATGCTGCAAATGCGTTAAGGGCATATCTCCCACTAACAAATCACCTTTACTCGGTGTTTCGAGTAAAGCAATTAGTTTGAGCAGCGTACTTTTACCTGCACCTGAGTTGCCAGTGATAAAGATCATTTCGCCTGCGCGAATCGTTAAATTGACGTTATACAGCGCCAACTGCCCAGTCGGGTAGCGCTTACAAACTTGCCGAAATTCAATCATCTTTTTTATCAGTATCACCGCCAGCTAATAGGGCACTTGTAAATTCGTAAGCATCGAATTCTTGCAGATCGTCAATGGTTTCACCTACACCAATAAAGCGAACTGGAATCTTTAGCTGCTCAGCAATTGCAAAGAGGATGCCACCTTTGGCCGTGCCATCAAGTTTGGTCACCGTAATCCCAGTAACCCCTAATGCTTCATTGAATTGGCGAGCTTGAATCAAGGCATTTTGACCAATACTGGCGTCGACAATCAGCATCACTTCATGGGGAGCCGATTCATCCAGTTTTTGCATGACACGCTTAACTTTTTTCAGCTCTTCCATCAAGTTGGTTTGGGTGTGTAAGCGTCCAGCCGTATCGGCGAGCAGAATATCAATGCCGCGTGCTTTCGCCGACTGCATCGCATCAAAAATCACCGAGGCTGAGTCAGCGCCACTTCCTTGAGCCACTACTGGAATACCGTTGCGTTCGCCCCAGATCGTCAGTTGCTCAACCGCTGCCGCACGAAAGGTATCACCTGCTGCGAGCATGACTGATTTACCCTGTTGCTGGAATTTTTTTGCAAGCTTACCAATAGTTGTGGTTTTACCAGCGCCATTAATGCCCACCATCAGAATCACAAAAGGCTTGTGATCGCTGTTGACAGTCAAGGGTTCAGCAGCGGGGCGGAGGATACGATGCATTTTGTTATACAGCGCCTGCATCAAGGCATCCATATCGTCTAGCTCTTTGCGGTCGACACGCTGATTGAGGTCGCTCATAATCTCTTGAGTCGCTTCCATGCCTACATCGGCCATTAGCAAGCGGGTTTCTAATTCCTCAAGAACTTCATCATCGACTTTCTTTTTACCTTTAACAATGACATCCATGCCTTCGGTAATGGTATTGCCGGTTTTGAATAAGCCTTGGCGTAGGCGTTCAAACAGGCCTTGTTTTTTTGGCTGGGCCAGTACGGCATCTGGAGAGATGTCTTCTGCTTCCTGCTTTTTTTTCTTTCCAAATCCAAACATCGTACAATCACCTACACCAAAATTTTTATCTATGAGCACTCTGCTAAATGCCCCGCATACTACCATCTGCTAGCCCAAATCGTAATAGTCCGCAGGCAAACAGAGCCAAAGCCCATCAATTACGTATTATAGGTGGGCAATGGCGCAGTCGCCGCCTTCCTATTGCCGATGTTGTTGGTTTAAGGCCAACCCCTGATCGGGTGCGTGAAACTTTATTCAATTGGCTGCAAAATGTTGTCGGTGGCGCACGTTGCCTCGATTTATTTGCAGGGAGTGGTGCTTTAGGCTTTGAAGCTTTATCACGTGAGGCTGCGCAAGTGATTTTTGTTGAGCAAGATGCCCACGCTTTCAAGCAACTACAGGCGAACGCAGCCACTTTAGGCGCTAGCCAAGCACAATTGATTCATGCCGATGCGTTTAGCTATTTACAGCGTGAAACCGAGGCCTTTGATCTTATCTTCTTAGACCCACCGTTTCATTATGCTTGGCCAGAAAAAGCCTTAAACCTCTTGGTAGAACAACAGCTTATCAAGAAAGACGGTTTGATTTATTTAGAGCACGAAGCGGATTACCAATTAGATTTTAGTCACTGGAACTTAACGGTACATCGGCAAACTAAGGCTGGGCAAGTAATGAGTTTTCTGTTGAAAAAAGTATAATCAGCCTGCTGATGAAGATAGCTGATAGCCGTCATTAATAGTTGAGTGACACGACTCAAAATCGATAAGTAGGTAGGAGAGATGTTCATGGGCTTATGGTCTGAGCTAGCTGTTTGGCAGTTGGTATGTATTACTTTGGGTTTAACACATATAACCATTATTGCCGTCACGGTGTTTTTACATCGTTCGCAAACCCATCGTGCTGTTGATTTAGGATTTATTCCTTTCCACTTTTTCCGCTTTTGGCTCTGGCTGACGACTGGCATGATTACCCGTGAGTGGGTCGCGATTCATCGCAAGCATCATGCCAAGTGCGAAACGGAAGAAGATCCACACAGCCCACATTTCAAAGGGATTCAAACCGTGCTTTGGCGTGGCGCTTGGCTCTATCGCCAAGAATCGCTCAATCAAGAAACTTTAAGTCTGTATGGCCGTGGTACGCCAGATGATTGGCTAGAACGCACGATTTATGCCCGCTTGCCTTGGTTAGGGGTGAGCTTAATGCTGGTGATTGATGTAGGTCTATTTGGTATAGCAGGTTTGGCTATTTGGTTGGTACAAATGCTGTGGATACCGTTCTGGGCAGCTGGAGTGATTAATGGTCTAGCGCATTGGTGGGGCTATCGTAATTGGCAAACCGAAGATGCGGCTACCAATATTTCGCCCTTTGGCCTAATCATCGGTGGCGAAGAACTACACAATAACCATCATGCTTTTGCTGCGTCAGCCCGCTTATCTAGCAAATGGTACGAATTTGATGCGGGTTGGATGTATATCCGCTTACTAGAAATAGCAGGTATGGCGAAAGTGCGTAATATAGCGCCGCGCTTAAAGATTAATCCCAGCAAAAAGATTGTCGATTCGGAAACCGTTTCAGCAGTGCTAGGTAATCGCATTCAAGTTTTATCTAACTTTTCGCGCCAAGTGACTAAGCCGGTTTTAACTAAAGAGCTGTGCCAAACTAAGCAAGCTTGTCGGCAAAATAGACGTTTAGCTCAGCGTTTATTGAGCCAATCCAAGCTCTTGGATCAAACAGCTACCACTCATTTAGAGCAATTGTTAGCAGCTAACCCAGTATTAGCGACGGTGTACCAATCACAGCAGCGCTTATTGCAATTATGGGAACGCACTACGGCTTCACAAGAGGCACGTTTAGAGGCTGTACAAGAGTGGATTAATAGTGCTGAAAAAACCGGTATTGTTGCTCTCGCTCAGTTTGCGCAAAGCTTACGTGGTTATTCGCTAGCTGCTTAGAAGCGTATAGTTAGCCATAAAAAAACCGGATCTTTCGATCCGGTTGATAAGAGGTAAATACAATGTATTTTAATTATATTACATTAAAATAATTTATTCAGCTGGTTTGTTGTTGCCACGGTCACCGCCGTGATCGCCACCATGTCCACCACGATCATGCCTACCGCCATGACGTCCTCTACCTTCATGTCCTTCCCCACCAAAACCTTTGCGGCCATCGCGTAGCGAATTCATCTTAGTCGCCTGCTCAGGTGTTAACACGCCAGTAATCCGTGTTTCAGTTTCGGTGCGTAAAGCTTCACGCTTAGCCTGCTGTTCGGTCAAAATGGTTTTTAACTGAGCAGCTTGCTCATCTGTCAGGCTCAATTTTTCCTTCAGGCGGCTTACACGGTTTTCAACATGCTCAGCCATTTTGGCCTCGCGTTGTGCTTGCGTTTCAGCAGCAGTGGCGGGGGCGGCATTAGTGGTCGCCGTAGTAGTTTGTCCAGGGACTGGGTCTTGAGCAAACACACTAGTAGCTGTACCCAAACCTAAAGCACTGACTAAGGCTAAGGCTAAAATTGACTTCTTCATGAATATATCTCCAACAATTATTTATACGATTCTGTGAGTTTTAACTTAGTTAAGTCGTTTACACCTAGGCTAAGTCTGTTTTTCTGTGGAAGGTTTATCGCTTCCATGTGATGCAGAATACTCAGGAATTACGGACTAAGTTTGAGCTAATCATGGAGAGATCTAGGAGATTGAAATACGTTTAAGGCTCGAATTTGTAGCCAACGGAATAAACTGAGTGAATCAATTCGCGCTCTGAATGCAGGGCGTTAATCTTTTTACGTAGCTTCTTAATGTGGCTATCAATGGTGCGGTCGCTAACAATCCGGTTGTCTGGATAGACTCGTTCCATTAATTGTTGGCGACTAAAGATCCGCCCCGGATAGGATTGTAGAGTTTCTAATAATTCAAATTCGACTAAAGTTAGCACGACTTGCTGCTCTGCAAATTGCACGCATAAACGCTCACGATCTAATTGGATGCGCGCATGGTCGAGTAGTGAGCCTTGTGATTGTTGTTTAGTGGGTGGGGCAGTGCGCCTTAACACGGCTTTCACGCGCGCGGTCACTTCACGGGGGCTAAACGGTTTGCAAATATAATCATCAGCACCTAACTCTAAGCCCAATAAACGATCAATTTCCTCCGCGCGCGCAGTGAGCATAATGATCGGTGGCTGTGGTGCGCGCTGACGAAGTTCTTTGCAAATATCTAAACCATCTTTGCCGGGGAGCATTAAATCGAGTAAGACTAATTCAGCTTGGTTATGTTGGAGCCAAGTGCTGGCCTCATTGCCATCTGCAATCCAATGGACTTTATAGCCTGCATTTTCGAGATATTTTTTTAATAGCTCAGCGATTTTTGGTTCGTCTTCCACGATTAATACCGGAAGCATGGCTTTAACCTCGAATAGTTTTTTTAGATAAGGTCTTCAGCGGCAATTTTATAGTGATTTGCAAGCCGCCTTCAGGCGAATGACTTGCTTGAATATGACCACCATGTGCCTCCACAATATTATGGCAGATACTTAGACCAATACCTGCTCCCCCAGTTAAGCGATTCCGTGAGCTTTCTACGCGAAACAATCGCTCAAATAGGCGAGGCAAAGCGTCATCGGGCACGCTTGGGGGTGTATCGTCAAAATTAATTTCTGCCCAGTTGTCTGCTAGTTTAATTTCAACTTTTAAAACACCGGGGGCATCGGTGTAACGTAGGCTGTTTTTTAGGATGTTATGGAAGAGCTGCTGTAAACGTTGCTCATCAGCTTGCAGCAACGCTGAGGTATTTGCAGGTAGTTGTTGCTCAAGACTTAAACCTTGCTCTTGGAAACTATGCTCAAACTGATCAAGGCTATCTTGCAGTGTTTGAATCAGATCAATTTCAGACTTGTGATAGCTCAAAGCGCCACTGTCAGACATCGAGAGTGTGTACAAATCCTCTACCAGCCGTTGTAAATGCAGGCTTTCTTGATGCAGTGAATGAATCGTGGCTTCATCTGCCTCATTAATTCCATCTTGAATCGCTTCAATTTCTCCACGCAGAATCGATAACGGAGTGCGTAGTTCGTGCGCTATATCTTGAATCCATTGCCGCCGTGCTTGTTCCGTTTTTTGCAGCCGTTCGGCTAACTGGTTGAAATCGGAGCTGAGTTGGCCTAATTCATCGCTGCCCACCTCAGCAATGCGGGTCGCATAGTTGCCATCAGCCAATTCACTGGTGCTGTGGCGCAAACGTTGAATAGGGCGGACTAATTGGCGAGCAAATAAGAAGGCCACCAACATACTGCCTATCAAGGTCATTAAGGCAATAATAAATAAAGTGTGATTTTGTTTTTCTAGGAATTTGGCATCTTCACTGCTTTCACTAAAACCAGTCCGTTGATATAAGCCTAAATAACCTATAATTTGCTGATTTAATTCTAATTTATATTCAAGTTCAGGGGCTGTTTTGGGTTGAATGCCTTGAATAAGTTGATGATGGGCATCCAATAAAACGGTACGACGGCGCACATCAAATTGAGTCAGCATATTTAACGAGGGCGCAGGCGGTAAATCGGTATTATCCACCGGTTCACGCGGTGGGCGTTGTAATTGCAACCATTGGCGGCGATCTGCTTTCAGTTTATCCCAAGAACCTTCTTTCAGATAATAAGCCAATAAAGTTTCTTTAAGCTGTTGTAAGTGCTCAGTTTCCTGCTGGCGTACAAATTCTAAGTAGGTGTATCTAAACTGAAAATGCACGAAGCTTAAAGCAGCCGTGACTGCTATCGAGCAAGCGACAAGAATAGCGATAAAGAGTTTGGTGCGAATACTGAAACTAGGCATGCTTGCAAGTTACTTGAGGGCAGTGAGTGGAGTCAATCTATTCTCCGTAACTAATCTCTAGCCAAATATGCCCATTTTTACCGGAAGGTTTGACGCTTAATACCTGAATTTTTGAGCCTGCTGCTAAATAACCGATAGGCTTAGCAAGATTCTGATTATTGCCATTCAGGCGCGCACTGGGTGGAGCGGAACGTACATTCGTTCCCCAAACTAAAGGGTAGCTAGCCTTTAGCACAGGTAGCTGATCTGCGCCTAGATTGAGGCTAACTAAGCTCCATTTTTCATTTTGAAATTGCCCCGCATAGATCCAACCTGTTTTGAGTTGATCGGTGACTTTAAGGCTCAAACCTTGAGTCGTTAAAGCTGAGGGTGCGGTAGTTTTTGGCAGTTTAGGATTCAGTTGATTAGCAGCCAAACTCGCTAAAGGTAGCGTAGCCTTGGGCGTAATCGCAGCTTGGTTTAATTGTTCGGCACTATCTAAGATACTGAATACATAGGCAGAATCTATAGTCGCTTCGCTTGGCTTTTCGCTGCTTTTAATTGACTCAGCACTAATAGGTAAGGCGGCAGTGTTTTCAGTTAAGCTAGCTTGAGTAAGGAGCGTCGAGCTGGTTAGTGGTGACTTTGCAAAGACCGGAGAGTGAGTTAATAGCCAACCTAGGATTAAGCTGCTGAGTAATAAAGTAATTATTAAAGCAACTAGCAACCAAGTGGTATGCTTTGAGCCTTCATACATTGCGATCAAGCCATCCTTGCTTTATTTTGATCTAAAATTAATCAATTTAAAAATAGCACATCCATCCTTGATATGCTTATTAATTGACTAGCTTAGTCTGATTCGGCGGCTTAGCAAATGTGAATTATTTACTCAAAACCTTGGGTGTACACTTCAGGTGTATAATTTTCGAAGCGAGTGTATTTGCCTAGGAAAGTAAGGCGGCAAGTTCCAATCGGGCCATTCCGCTGTTTAGCGATAATGATTTCAGCCGAACCTTTTTCAGCGGAATCGGGATTATACACTTCATCTCGATACACGAACATAATCACGTCCGCATCCTGCTCAATCGCCCCGGACTCACGCAAGTCGGACATAATCGGGCGCTTATTCGGGCGCTGCTCAAGGCTGCGGTTGAGCTGTGACAGAACAATAATCGGCGTGCTGAGTTCTTTGGCTAAAGCTTTGAGTGAGCGGGAAATTTCCGAAACTTCATTGGTACGATTTTCGTTGCGACCACTACCTTGCATCAGTTGTAAATAGTCGAGCACGATCAGACCCAATTGACCATGCTCACGCACTAAACGCCGTGAGCGGGCGCGTACTTCATTGGGGGATAATGCAGGGCTGTCATCAATAAACATCGGCACATCGGCGAAAATCTTCACCGCGGTGGCAATGCGTGGCCAATCTTCATCCGTCAGTTGCCCAGTGCGTAAGCGGTGCTGATCAACGCGCCCCATCGAGGAGAGCAGGCGTAGTGTCAATTGCTCAGCAGGCATCTCCATACTAAACACAGCAACCGGGAGCTTTTTATGTGCTGCTGCATATTCAGCGATATTCATGGAGAAGGTGGTTTTGCCCATCGATGGACGACCCGCGACAATGACTAAATCGCCTTTTTGCAAGCCAGACGTCATTTCATCTAGGTCCGTATAACCGGTGGATACACCCGTAATTGTGGAGTTCAATTTGCTGAGGACTTCAATATTTTCTAAAGTCGCTTTCATTAAGGACTTCAGATCACGAAAGGATTTAGTATTACGTGAGCCTTGCTCAGCAATCTCGAAGACTTTACGCTCAGCTTGATCGAGGAGTTCGCGGCTATCACGGCCTTCGGTGTTATAGCCCGAATCGGTAATGTCAGTGCCTACGCTAATCAACTGGCGGAGAATGGATTTCTCTCGAACAATATCGGCATAAGCACTAATGTTCGCCGCACTGGGGGTATCTTTGGCCATCGTCGCCAAATAGGCTAAGCCACCTGCATCTTCCAACGAGCGATTTTCTTTCAGCCACTCGCTGAGAGTAATCACATCCAGTGGTTTTTGTTGGCTGGCTAAATAAGCAATCGCCCGAAAGATCAACCGATGATCTTGCCGATAGAAATCAGTCTCGGATATTTTGTCACCAATGACCATCCAAGCTTCATTATCCAGCATTAAACCGCCCAATACAGATTGCTCTGCTTCAATGGAATGCGGGGGTATTTTTAGTGATTCGTAGGTGTCTGCCATAAGTCAGCAGTTTACAGGAAGTCGGGGGAAAAGAGCGGAGGCTCGCCTAGAAAATTCATCAGGTAGCTCGATAAAACTACCTGATGATTGAAGTAAGTTGCTGATTAGTTGGCAGCTTCTTCTTCGATAATTACTTTTACAGTCGCGTCTACATCAGTGTGTAAATGCACGCCAACTTCGTATTCACCTAATAAGCGCAGTGGGCCTGCAGGCATACGAATTTCACGGCGTTCAATTGTAATGCCAGCTGCATTGATAGCTTCAGCGATTTCAATGCTAGACACTGAGCCGAATAATTTACCTTCGCCACCTGTCTTCGCTTTAATCGTTAAGACTAAATCTTGAAGTTGGTCACGGCGTGTTTCAGCAGCAGCATGTGCATCTTGCGCAGCTTTTTCTAATTCAGCACGACGTTGTTCAAATTCAGCGATATTGGTTTTAGTAGCCATTTTGGCGCGGCCGGTCGGAATCAGATAATTACGGCCATAGCCTGGACGTACATTAACTACGGTTCCGAGTGCACCGAGATTTTCAACTTTCTTTAGAAGTATGACTTCCATTGTTCTCACCTTAAATTTAACTCAGGCTTAAGCCTGAACAATCCATAAATGCTTTAGGTTTTACTGTTTCGTTCTGCGAGCTAAGTAAGCACGAAAATCAGCAAAAGTATCGACCATCCCAAATACCGCGACTAATAACACGGTTTGGACAGTTAACAGCGCTAAAGGAATATATAACGCTAATAACCAAGCACGCGGGGCATTCAACTGAGCACGGATGCTGTGAATCAGTGCAATGCCTTGGAATAAAAACATTCCAACTCCCACGAGAATTAAGTCGATCAGCAAAGCTGAGCGGCTGAATAGGGCTAGCATAATAATGGCACTGACAACTAGAGCTGCAATTTTACTTAAACGCAGCGCATACATTTCTTCCTTGAAACCACCCGGATTATACAAGGCGGCTTGCCATTGGCGTGCTAGCATCAGCGAGAGTGTAAACACCAAACCCATTGAAGCAGCAAATAAGCCCGTCATATGCACCGCGGCCTGGTTGAGTAAATCGTCTAAATTCACGCCCACCAAACTCGCTTTTAACTGATCCCAGTCCACTAACGCTTTTAGAGTACTCACCCAAAAGCTAACCGGATCGGCCACCGTTAAGTGGAATACCACAACGGCAGCAGCTGCTAGGCCAAAAATGCTTTGAATGACGTGTGGCCAAGAGGCAGTGCGCGCTAAATAAACGGCTAAGCCTACAACCAGCATCAATTGCAATAGGCTAGACAGTAAACTGCCTAAGACATTGCCTTGTAAAATCAGCGCTACGGTCGCTAAACCGATACTAACTGCCAGCGCGATCATCGCGCCACGTTGCCAACCCATGCGCAAGGTGACTAAACCGATTGCCGCATTACTCAGTAAACCTAAAAATGGCAGAAACATGGCTAGCAATGCAAACACCAAGGCAAAACCAATCGCTTGGAGCGGCCCTGACATAATGAATGCAGCCATTAATGTCTCCTGCTATTAACAGGTGCTAAAGCCTAGGCCTAACACCCATTAAAATTACTTGTGCTGATCGGTATAAGGCATCAGCGCTAAGAAACGCGCACGCTTAATCGCTGTGGCTAATTGACGCTGATAAGGCGCTTTAGTCCCAGTGATACGGCTAGGTACAATTTTACCCGTTTCAGTAATGAAGCCTTTTAAGGTGTCGAGGTCTTTGTAATCGACTTCAGCAATGCCTTCGGCAGTGAAACGGCAATATTTTTTACGGCGGAAAAAACGTGACATATTAATTCATCCCTACACAATTATTCGTCGTCGGCTTCATCAAGGTCAGCGTCCTCTATTTCCACTTCTTCACGACGTGGTGGACGCTTAGTTTTACCTTCATTTTCTTTGCTCAATGGCGACGCTTCAGTGACAGGGTCATCACGACGGATCGTCAAAGTACGGATAATGGCATCATTGAAGCGGAAAATGCTTTCCAGCTCAGCCAATGCTTTGCCATCACACTCAATATTCATCATCACATAGTGTGCTTTGTGAATTTTGTTGATTGGATAAGCCAACTGACGGCGGCCCCAATCTTCTAAACGATGAATACTACCTTGGTTTTCATTAATCAGCGTGCGATAACGCTCGATCATGGCTGGAACTTGCTCGCTCTGATCCGGGTGGACGAGAAAGACAATTTCATAGTGACGCATGAAATCTCCTTTTGGATTAAATAGCCTCCTGCTAGCAACTAATTGCGCAGTGAAGCAAGGATGCAGGATGAAAAGACCATACCCTGCTATGGTTTCGTAAAGGCGCAGGAGTATGCGTTAAATGCAAGTGACTGTCAATTCGACAAATGTTAAAGAGTTTTCCCTTTGGTAGGAATTATTCAGAAAAAACCAATTTTCTGACCTAAACTTAGCTAAAAACGCCAGATCGCCACGTTAAACAAAAAATACAGGGAGTTTCAGAGTGGACAACTACCAGCTTTCCGCTGAGACTGATCGCATAGCCAGTCAATCGACTTTAAAGTTTTTACTGGTCGAAAATAGTTTTCCAGTCCGTTTAGATCTTGAACTCACTCTGCGCAAACGCTTTCCTAAGGCTATTATCGAACGCTTTTTCCCTGAAGCGGGCAACTCTATTCATCGCATCATTTGGCAAAACTATGATTTGGTGGTTATTGCCACTGAAATTAGAGAGTCAGATTTAACTTGGCTCCATAATATTCAACGTACCCGAGCTAGGCTGCCACTCGTTATTGTACTAACTGAAGATGAGGGCTTAGGTCGGGAAGTTGTCTGGGCGGGGGCTGATCTTGCTTTGCCTTTGCATGAGTCATCAAGTGAAATGGCGGCGCGCCTTGATAATTTATTAGAGGTCAGTCGGGCGCTCAATCGTTATCCGCTGCAGCTACCTCAATGGCATTTTCTAGAGTTGCTACATAATAGTGAAAATTCGGTGATTTTTTAGCAGAAAATCGCCGCCACGAATTGGCAGTCGTTAAGCGTTGCAAGTTTGATGTCAGTGGCGTGACTGTTAATGAGCTGCGGTTTTTTTTGCAAGATGCGAAATTATTAACAGCTATTCAGCACCCCGGTTTAGTCCATTTATTTGATGTCGGGATTTCTTGTAATGCAGTCATTGTCATTATGGAGTATGTGCGCGGACAAACCCTACGCGCCATGCTGACCCAACATAAGCATTTGTCCTTAGCAACCTTAGTTAATTGGTTTAGGCAAATTACCGAGGCGGTGGATGCTATTCACTCCTTAGGCTTATTACATCGTGATTTAAAATCTTCAAATATTGTGATGCGTGACGACACCGTACCTGTGCTTCTAGATTATGGTGTTGAAAGTAGTGTCATGCTGAGTAGTGGTTTCCTTGAAGAGAACCAAGTTTATTGCACTCCTTTATATGTAAGCCCTGAGCGCATCATTGGTGAGCCTGCCACGGTTCAATCTGATTTGTACGCCTTGGGTATTCTATTTTATGAAATGCTAGTAGGGCGGAAGCCTTATCTCGGCTCCGATCTTAGTGAGGTTCTACAAAAACAGCTCTTTGATCCTTTGCCGGTGTTGCCTGATGCACTGGCCATCTACCAGCCTTTAGTCGATCGCTTACTAGCTAAGTTACCTGAGCAACGTCCTGCTTCAGCCAAATTGGTACTCACTTGGTTAGATGAGCATCCGCTCTAAAGCTTTGCACATAATCATAAATTTAATAAATTAGCTTTAAATCTTTATTTTATCACTGTTGGCTTTTTGTTATAGTGCTAAGCGCTCGTTTTGAATCTTGCTGTTAGTCAATTTATAACAAAAAATCAGTATGATACGTTTTCTTCTCGTTTTTATGCTTGCTCAAGCCATTTTGTTTGGTCTAGAAATGCTCCAGCCGGTGCAGCAACAAATCATTTTGCCTTGGACTTCACTGATCGCGGATATCAGCGGCTGGTTTATGTCATTTTTCGATACGAATGTGATTGCTTCAGGCAAAGTCATTAGTCATAGCATCAATGGCTTTGCGGTGTCGATTGAGCCGGGCTGTAATGGGGTGGAGGCGATGATTGTGTTGCTAGCCGCCATTGGCGCTTTTCCAGCCCCTTGGTTGTATAAACTTAAAGGCTTGATGTGGGGCTTTCTCGCCATTCAAGGCATGAACTTATTGCGCATTATTAGCCTGTTTTACTTGGGGCAGTGGAGTCGTGAACTCTTTGATTGGGCGCACTTGTATATCTGGCAAGCGCTTATCATGTTGGATGCTTTGGTAGTTTTCCTGATTTGGATTCGCTATTTGCCCGCTGATGATAAAGTTGAAATGACGGAGCAGCCTGTATGAAGCACCGTCCCATTCATGCTTTCGTGTTGGGTGTACTGTTATTTCTACCGCTTACTTTTGCGATTTGGTATTTGGCCGCTATCGTGCATTTAGCGCCACTGACTTGGCTAACTGAGCAGCTATTACAGCTAGTTTTTCCGCAATCTGTACTTTGGTTAAAGTTGGATGGCAGTACTTTAGTCTTAGCTTCAAACTTCGGTACTAATGCTGATGGTGCGATTGTTTCACCGCCCGTGTCGGATGATTTAATGGGATTTCATTTAAACCCACTGATCTATACCTATAGTTTACCGCTACTATTTGCGTTGATCTTGGCTACACCCGCCGCGAGTAAAGGACAGCAGCTCTTATGGGGGAGTCTGTTATGGCTACCATTAGCTGTTTTTAGTATGTTTTTTAGTGTGCTGAAGGTATTAACCTTTGAGGTTGGCAGAGCATTTCAGCAGCAGCAAGCTTTAAGCCCGTGGATGCTGGATGTAATTGCCTTAGCCTATCAAACAGGCACTTTAATTTTGCCTATGATTGCGCCTCTAGTGATTTGGATGGCCTTGAATCGTGGCTTCCTGCTGACACTGGCGCCGCAATTACAACGAATTTTGGCGCATTAAATGGCTGCTGATGTAAGCTTTATTCAGGGGAGCGATTGCGCTTCCAATTTTGCAGATCAATAACTTTATCATCTTCAGTTTCAGTGCCATTGTTTTGAGTGCGCGGTGCACTGCCTAGCAGTACTGACGGATTGCCTTCTAAAAACTCACGCATTAAGCGTAGTTTTAGGCTATTTGGAAAGCGAGTAGTGGTTTCTCGATTTTCCAAAGCATCAGATTCTTCTTCGGTTAAAGAGTTAACCAATACTTTCCAGCGCTGATCTAGTACTTCCTTCAGCGGTTGGCTATTGCCTTCTAGTTGCGTTTGTACATCTTCGGGTAAAGATTCTAAGTAGGCATCTAGGTTTTCAAAAGCCTCTTCGTGCTGGGCTTCGTCGAGCGTATCCAGCAAATCTTGCAGCCATTGCTTTTCAGCTTCGAACGCAAACAGATCGCGTTGGTTAGTGGGACGGCCATTTTTAATCATGTCGTTCACTTGGCCGTATTTTTGCCACAACATATTCAAGCGTGGCGCATAGCTAGACAATTCACGTAAGGGGGTTTTTAAATCAGGTTTGTCATCTGGCAAAGAGAAAATAGTGGGAGCAAGGTGCTGGCCTAACTGGCTAGCTTGGTAGAGCGCGCAAACATATTGGAAGGCATCAAAAGAAAAGGTAATAATATTTTCTTCGTATTCTTCCGCCTCTTCTTCCAGTTCGATATTGAGGAAAGGCTCGTAATGTTCGTAAACAATATCCCAGAGAATTTTGCCGTCGCGATGGCGCACAAAAACTGCTGATTCTACTTGGAAACGAGGGTTATCAGGTGAGGCTGTCACCATCCAGTAGTCGCCAGTCGTTTGCGCACTACCCATCAATAGACCGATATCAATAAACTCCATCGGTACATTAAAGATTTGTGCAGGGCTACTGTAGTTATCTTGGACACTTAAGTAAGTACTTGGTAGTCCACCCTCTAGCACCAATGTAATAGAAAGACTTTGATCCATGCACTTAGTATATCAGGTTTGAACTAGGCGCTAGCTGGATTTTACGAGTGGCTTATTTTTGTGGCATTTCTTTCATGGCCTCCAACTAGCAAAATGGTCTATGCTTGGTGCGTTGCGAGGCTGATACCCCATTAATTAATAGCCTTGTGGTTTTTTTGATAAGGATTCCTGATGGTTAAGTGGATTATCAGTCGTGTCACTGATCTCTTAATTGCATTGCTTATTATGACGGTGATTTTGGTAGGCGTCTTGACTCAGCCTTCCTTTATTTGGTCACAGCCGAATGCAGCTCAATTGCCGATTGAGCGTACTGTTTTGGAGCAAGAGTTGCGTTCTTTATTAGCCATACCTGCAGCTTATGATGCGCCTTCGCGTTTTGAAGGGACTGCTGAAGAGTTGGGTAAGCGCCTATCTGCTATAGGCCCTTTAGAGCAAAATGACCGCACAGATGGGCAAAAAGTGCTGCGCCTTCGAGTCGGGAATCCAGAAGCTAAGAAGCTATATGTGGTACTGCATTATGTAGTCACTGAAAAGCCAATCTTAGAGATGGCTGAAACAACCTTAAGTTTAATTGAGTTGGCCAAAGCCGTCAGTAAAGATGAAGATACCACAGCGCTGCAGCTCAATTTAACGATCTTTTTGCATCGCCCTGAGCAGTTAGAAAAGAGCTTGAGTCAGGTTAGCCTGGCGCATGCTGATCAGCTAGTACAAGCCAAAGTGACCGCGGATGATCCAGTGATGATTTTTATGCCGGGTTTGCGCTTGCCGGAGGCGGCTTATATTTCTGAGCAGTGGCGTTATTTTAGTTTATTGATGCCTAGTACTGAGAATAATCTCGCCATTTTTGGGCGCTTTAACGATATTTTATTGCTGCGTCAATTAAAGAAAGCTTTATTCAAAGCGGGCTTAGATGATCAACGTTCGATTAGTATTCCGGTTAATTTTCCTAATACTAAACCCTCACCCTTAAAAGCCTATTGGGATAGCCATTTGGCGGCGATGCTGATGCGCCCGACCATCTTATTACATGATAAAAATTATGCGGGGCATGTGCGCTTTATTTCAGCCTTACATACGGTGGTCAAGCAAGGTTATTGAGTATTGCTGTTGCTCTTAAAGACAAGACAGCGATTTTTTGTTATAAAGCCTGCAGCCGATTGGGCAATCGCTGCTTAAATTTGAGTAATCAAATTTGAGGGGAGGAAAGTCCGGGCTCCATAGGGCAAGATGCCAGGTAATGCCTGGGCGGCGCAAGCCGACGGAAAGTGCCACAGAAAATATACCGCCTAATTCGTTAGGTAAGGGTGAAATGGTGCGGTAAGAGCGCACCGCGTCATTGGTAACAGTGTACGGCAGGGCAAACCCCATCTGGAGCAAGACCAAATAGGAATGCGTTGGCGCGGCCCGCGTTGCATTCGGGTAGGTTGCTTGAGGTATATGGCGACGTATACCCTAGATGAATGATTGTCCACGACAGAACCCGGCTTATAGATCGGCTATTTTCTTCTATTAAGCACATTATTTAATTAAATGGTGTGCTAATTCCTCGCTGATTAATTCTATTTTCTCTATCCCCTATTTTTATTAATTCCTAGGTAATTTTTTAGCAAACTGTTTGCTTCTTAAGCATCTGTACAGGCATTTCATTGACAGGGTGGGGGATACTTCCTATCATTTGGCTAATGGTGGAAAAAAGTGGAATAAAGTGGTTTAACTCCTTTTCCATAAAAAACTCCTAAATAGATACCTAAAGCCCTGAGTGACAGCATGTTTCGTGGCATCTCAAACATTTCAATAGATACCAAGGGGCGGCTGTCGATGCCTTCGAAATACCGTGACGCTATCTTAGCTAGTGCAGCAGGTCAGGTTATCATCACAGTCGACCATGCCGATAAATGCCTGTTGATGTACCCGATGGACCAATGGTTGCAGGTAGAGCAAGCTTTAATGAATCTACCGAATGTGAATCGGCGGGTACGTAATATGCAGCGCTTGCTGTTGGGTCATGCTGCTGAATTAGAGTTAGATGTACAAGGTCGGGTGTTACTTCCAGCGCCTTTACGTGAATATGCTGGCTTAGATAAGCGTGTGGTGCTTGTCGGCCAAGTCAATAAATTTGAACTGTGGGATGCTGATCATTGGCAACAGTCACGGGACATTTGGTTACAAGAGGCCCGTGACGATAATGAAACGGATGATTTACTCAATCAGGTTTTCATGTGATGTCAGATGTGTTTGCGCATACCACGGTGCTGTTAGTTGAAGCAGTAGCTGCCCTCAATATTAAACCAGATGGGCTCTATGTGGATGGAACCTATGGGCGGGGCGGTCATTCTGCCAAAATTCTTGAGCATTTAAACCAAGAGGGACGTTTGTTAGCGATTGATAAAGATCCGGCTGCTATTGAGCACGCGCGGGAGACTTATCAGGGCGATGAGCGTTTTCAGGCTTGGCATGGCTCGTTTCGGGATTTTCCACAAGCTTTGTCCGACACAGGTCTAGCCACACAGATTGATGGTTTATTGCTGGATTTAGGGGTTTCATCGCCGCAGCTGGATGAGGCTGAGCGTGGCTTTAGTTTTATGCGCGATGGCGTTTTAGATATGCGTATGAATCCACAGGCCGGTTTGAGTGCACAGCAGTGGCTGATGCAAGCGGATGAAAAGGACATAGCCCAAGTATTATGGCTGTATGGGGAAGAGCGGTTCTCAAGGCAGATTGCTCGTGCCATTGTAAAAGCGCGAGCAGTAGAAGTGTTAGACAGCACTCTGCAACTGGCTGAGTTGATTGCCAAAGCAGTCCCTAAACGTGAGCCAGGTAAAAATCCTGCTACGCGCAGCTTTCAGGCGATTCGTATCAAAGTGAATCAAGAGTTAGATGATTTAGAGGCTTGCTTAAGTGCAGGTTTAACGCATTTAAAAAGTGGTGGTCGCTTAGCGGTGATTAGTTTTCATTCGCTAGAAGATCGTATGGTGAAGCATTTCATGCGTGAGCAGGCTACACCACCGCGGCTGCCGAAGGGGTTACCGATTCAAGCGGTGGATGTAACAACGCCATTGCGTTTGTTGGGCAAGGGTTTGCGGCCTAGTGAGGCTGAAGTTGAAGTCAATGTACGTGCGCGTAGCGCAACTTTAAGGATTGCTGAGAAGGTCTGATTAAGGATGAACTTACACCGCTGGCAAAGCTTAGCGACGGTAATTCTATATGTGCTAGTAATTAGCTTGGCAGTGGTGGTGGTTGCCAATCGTCATCAGTCACGCCAATTATTTAGTGAGTTACAGCAGCTCCAAAAAGAACGTGACCAACTCAGTGCTAATTGGAGTCGCTTAATGTTAGAGCAGAGTACCCAATTAAACCAAGTGCGTGTCGAAGATCAAGCTAAGAATGTTTTAGGTATGCGAAAGCCCACTGCAGATAACACTCAGGTGATTCACGAATGAGCAAGCGCAAAGTAGCAGCCTCCCCCGTTTTCGAAGGCAGAAGGCGCTTCTTAATGTTAGCGCTGCTGTCTATTATTGGTGTGTTAATGCTGCGCGCAGTGTGGCTTGAAGTGGTAGATCAAACTATGCTGCAAGAGCGTGCTGATCAACGCCAAACTAAGGTGGTCACTGTACCTGCTTACCGCGGCATGATTTTAGATCGGAATGGCGATCCGATGGCAGTGAGTACTCCGGTCGAGACTTTGAGTTGTAATCCTAAGGTTTTATTAGATACTCGTACTGCTTGGAGTGACGAATATAACGCAGCCCTGCGCTTAGCTGAGCAAACTCAAGGCGATGCGCGTTTAGCCGCCGAACAAAGTTTACTGAATATGCCGTTTGTAAAGCTTGAAGATGCTTTGCGCAAGGTGGAAGAGGTGCTTGAATACCCGCCAGGGCAATTACTGCAGAACCTAGAAGAAGCACGCGGCAAAAACTTCTATTACTTAGGCCGCCAACTTCCACCGGAACTAGCTCAAGAAATCCTCGCTTTAAAAATCAAAAAGGTCGAAAGCACTGTCGGCTATCGGCGCTTTTATCCTTTGGCGGAAACTAGCGGGCATGTGATTGGCATGACTGATAGTGATGGTAAGGGGATTGAAGGGATTGAAAAGGTTTCGGATGGTGTTTTAGCCGGTCTTGATGGGCGCATGCGAGTCGTGAAAGACGGCAGTAATCGGATCATCGAAGGCATTGAAAGCCTGAAGGATATGGTTCCCGGCCAAGCGGTCAGGCTCAGTATTGACCGACGTATTCAATATATCGCCTACAAAGAATTGAAAGAGCAAGTAGTGCGTTTAGCTGCACGGGCTGGCTCGATTATTGTGATGGATGCGCATACCGGCGAAATTCTGGCGATGGCGAATTTGCCTTCCTTCAATCCCAATAATCGTAAGCAACTAGATGCGCAAAACTACCGAAATCGTGCAGTGACTGATAAGTCAGAGCCAGGTTCTACGTTAAAGCCGTTAACAGTAGCCGCTGCTTTAGAGTCACGCGTAATTGCGCCTGATGTAGAGATTAATACCGCACCGGGGCACTTAAATTTTGGTAAGTACACCGTTCGCGACCCTAGTAACTACGGCCCTATCAGCTTAGCTACTTTGTTGGCGAAGTCGAGTAATGTGGGTGCTAGCCGTGTGGCGCTGTTAATGAATCCACGCGATCACTGGATGTTTTTGAGTCGGGTCGGTTTGGGGCGCGTACCAGCTGCGGGTTTTCCGAGTGAAAGTTCAGGTCAGCTAACCAGTTATACCGAATGGGGCAAAGTTGATCATGCTTCACATGGCTATGGCTATGGTTTAGCTACCAGCTTGTTGCAATTGACCCATGCTTACAGTGCGTTTGCGAATAATGGGCAAATGATGCCTGCCAGTATTTATAAGCTGGATAAGCTCCCACCAGCGCAAAATGTGATGTCACCCTCCACTGCGCAAGCGGTGGTGCAGATGATGGAGTCGGTGGTACAAGTCGATGGTACGGGTAAGCGTGCAATGATTGATGGCTATCGCGTTGCGGGCAAAACCGGAACAGCCTATAAATTTATCAATAATGCCTATAGCAACACCCGTTACATGACTAGCTTTATTGGCATTGCTCCTGCTAGTAGGCCACGCTTAGTTGTCTCTGTGCAGATTGACGAACCTAAAAAAGATGATAGCGGCGGTCGGGCAGCAGCACCTGTATTCTCTAAAGTCATGTCGGAAGCGCTGCGTCTATTAGATATTCCCCCCGATGATATTCCTGCTTTAAAACAAGCCGATACAAAAACAATTAAAGAGGGCAATACATGAAGCAGCTTGCCGTTTTGCTAAATGGGTTTGCTAATAATATTCCAGACTTAAGCATTAATGGCTTAAGTTTAGATAATCGCCAGATTCAAGCAGGGATGGCGTTTGTAGCACTACAAGGTACACGCCAGCATGGTTTGAGCTATGCTGCTGCCGCTGTCGAAGCGGGTGCTGTTGTCGTTTTATATGAACCTGTCGCGAATTTGGAGTTACCAGCTTTAAATGTTCCCTTGGTCGCTATCCCGAATTTACCTGAGGTTTTGGGCTTAATCGCCCAGCGTTTCTATCAAGTGACGGCTGACGACTTATACGTAATCGGAGTGACGGGCACGGATGGCAAAACCTCTACCACCTATTTCATTGCTGAAGCTTTAGGTTATTTAGGCGAGCAAGCGGCTGTGTTAGGTACTTTAGGCGTTGGTAAACCGGGATCTTTAGCCAAAGGTACGCATACCACGCCGGATGCGATTCAAGTCCAAAAGCAATTTAATGACCTGAAGCAGCAGGGTTTTAAAACAGTTGCGATGGAAGTCTCTTCGCACGCGCTTGATCAAGGGCGAGTGAATGGTGTGCAGTTTGATGTAGCGGTGCTCACTAACCTAACGCGTGATCATCTGGATTATCACGGTACGGTTGAAGCTTATGCTGAGGCGAAGCGCAAACTCTTCCACTGGCCTGCTTTGCAACATGCAGTCTTGAATTTAGATGATACGTTTGGTCGCCGCCTAGCTGAAGAACTGCAAGTTGGGTCGGGGCAGGTCTGGGGTTATGGAGTCGGAGATGCGGCTGATTATCCTGCGCATTCTGTGATTGCTACTGCTGCCAAATTTGATGCCCAAGGCATTCAAGCAAGCGTTGTTACTCCTTTGGGTTCTGGCGAACTGCAAGCACCCGTGTTAGGACGGTTTAATCTACACAATCTGCTCGCCGCTTTAAGTGCTCTATTAGCTAAGGGTTTGCCGCTGGATACTGCTTTAGACGCTTTAAAACACGTACAAACTGTGCCGGGGCGGATGCAGCGTGTGGAAGTAGCGGGCAAGGCTGAAGAGGTCTTAGTCGTAGTGGATTTTGCCCATACGCCGACTGCTTTACAGCAAGCTTTACGTGCAGCCAAAGCGCATACCACCGGCCGGTTAATTTGTGTCTTTGGTTGTGGTGGTGATCGCGATGCTGGCAAGCGCCCCCTGATGGCGAAAATAGCTGAGCAAGAAGCGAACCAAGTCATTGTCACCGACGACAATCCTCGTACAGAAAACCCTGAAATTATTTTCTCCCATATTCAAGCCGGTTTTGCGCAAACTGAATTAGTTAGTTTTGAGCATGATCGTGCAGCAGCAATTCGTTTAGCTATCCAGCAAGCTAAAGCGGGCGATACCGTAGTGATTGCTGGTAAAGGCCATGAAACTGTGCAGATTTTGGCGGATCGCTCGATTCCCTTTGATGATCGTACTCAAGCCGCTTTGGCTTTGCAGGAGTACGGTGCATGACTTGGTTAACCCTAGCACAAGTCGCTGAACTCCTGAATGCACCTTTACATGGCGTGAGCGCTGCAGCTGCTCAACACATTGCTTTGGAAAAAGTCGAACGGGATTCTCGTGCTGCACAGCCAGGTGATTTGTTTCTAGCGCTGAAAGGTGAGCGTTTTGATGCGCATGAGTTTGTGCCACAAGTCGTGGGCAAAGCGAGTGCTGCTTTAGTTTCTACACCGATTGAGGCTGCGATTCCGCAAGTTGTAGTACCGGATGTGCGCTTAGCTTTGGGGCAATTAGCCAAATGTTGGCGGCAGCAATTTAAGAAGCCGGTGATTGGTTTGACTGGCAGCAATGGCAAAACCACTTTAAAAGAAATGCTCACCGCTATTCTCAGCCAGCAAGGCCAGACTTTAGCAACTATTGGCAATTTGAATAATGATATTGGCGTGCCACTGACTTTATTACGCTTACGTGCTGAAGATCAGTTTGCCGTGATTGAAATGGGCGCGAATCATTTTGGCGAAATTGCTTACCTCACGCAGATGGCTTTGCCTAATCTAGCAATTTTGAATAATGCCGGTGCAGCTCACTTAGAAGGTTTTGGGGATATTGCTGGAGTTGCACGCGCTAAAGGTGAAATTTTTGCAGGTTTAGCAGAAGGCGGTATTGCTGTCATCAATGCTGACGATACCTATGCAGATTATTGGCACGGTTTAAATACAGAGCGGCGCTTAGTGAGCTTTGGCTTTGCAGACAGTGCTGATCTGCGTGGCGAATTAACTGTAGATAACCAGTTAGTGATTCATCAGGGTGCTGACTCAGTTTCAGTGCGCTTAAAACTTTTAGGGCGACACAATCAGTTGAATGCTTTAGCGGCAGCGGCAGGAGCCTCAGCTCTTGGTATTCCTCTAGCGCTGATTAAGCAAGGCTTGGAGTCTTTGCAATCTGTGAAAGGGCGCTTGAACCCTAAGCAGGGCAAGCATGGCGGTTTAGTGATTGATGATACTTACAACGCAAATCCAAGTTCGACCGCGGCTGCTGTAGCAGTGCTCGCCGAACAACAGGGAAGAAAAATTTTAGTATTAGGGGATATGGGCGAATTGGGTACGACAGGCGAACAGCTGCATTTTGCGATTGGGCAAACCGCAAAAGCAGCTAAGATTGATGAGATTTATACTTTAGGACGTTTAAGTGCTGCGGCTAGCCAAGCCTTTGGTGCAGGTGCTTATACCTTTCAGGATTTAGCTGAGCTATTAGCAGCACTCACCTCCAACTTGACAGCTAATACCCAAGTTTTGGTGAAAGGCTCGCGCTCAGCACGCATGGAACGGGTAGTTGATGCACTGACCGAACAAGGAGCCGCTCCATGCTAGTTTGGCTTTTTGAACAACTCAGCAACTTCTATAGCGGCTTTAATGTTTTCCAATATCTGACGTTCCGCGCCATTTTAGGGGTGCTGACTGCTTTAGCGATTGGCTTGTGGACTGGGCCTGCGATGATTCGTGCGCTTACTCGTTTGAAGATTGGCCAATATATTCGTGAAGATGGCCCACAGCATCAAATGAAGGCCGGTACGCCGACGATGGGCGGGGTGATGATTATCCTCGCGATTAGCGTATCGACTTTGCTTTGGGCGGATTTGAGCAATCGTTTCACTTGGGTGGCGCTCGCGGTCACCCTGGGCTTTGGCTTAGTCGGTGGCTTAGATGATTACATTAAGCTCAAAAAGCGCCGCAATTTGGGTTTAACCGCTCGGCAAAAAACCGCAGGTTTGACAGTGGTCGGCTTCGCGGCTGCCTTCTTTTTATTTTTCACCGCGCAAAGCCCAACCGACACCACGCTCTATATTCCGGTGTTAAAAGGGGTGCACTGGGAAATGGGCTGGCTATTTGTACCTTGGGTTTATCTGGTGCTGATTGGGACGAGTAATGCAGTCAATCTCACCGATGGCCTTGATGGCTTAGCGATCATGCCGACGATTTTAGTGGCAGGCGGCTTAGGGATTTTCGCCTATGCCAGCGGTAATGCCACCATTGCTAGTTATTTAGGCGTGCCCAAAGTGCCGGGCGCGGGTGAAATGCTGGTGTTTTGCTGTGCGATTATCGGGGCAGGTTTAGGTTTCCTTTGGTTTAACTCTTATCCAGCGCAAGTTTTCATGGGCGATGTCGGCGCCTTAGCGCTAGGTGCTGCTTTAGCTATTGTCGCGATTGTAGTTCGTCAAGAGATCGTCTTAGCCATTATGGGCGGCGTATTTGTGCTTGAGACCTTATCCGTGATCTTGCAAGTAGGCTATTTCAAGGCTACCGGCGGGAAACGTATTTTCCGCATGGCACCTTTGCATCATCACTATGAGAAAAAGGGTTGGCCTGAGCCTAAAGTCATTGTGCGTTTTTGGATCATTACTGTGGTGCTAGTCATGATTGGCTTGGCTACCTTGAAGGTGCGCTAATGACTCAAACTAGCACATCTAGCAACTGGAAAACTTTAGTCGTCGGCTTAGGCATTACTGGGCTGTCAGTGGCACGTTATTTAAAAGGCCAAGGCATTGCCTTTGCGGTGGTAGATAGCCGTGAAGATCCGCCCGGTAAAGACGAGCTAATTAAAGAGTTTGCGGAAGCGCCTTATTTTTTTGGTGAGTTTGCTAAGGCTGCTGACTGGTTTGAACAGGCGCAAACTTTAGTCGTTAGCCCTGGTATCGCGGTAGCGACGCCTGAAATTCATGCGGCTAAATTGCGTGGCGCAGAAGTGATTGGCGATATTGAGCTATTCGTGCGAGAAGCTAAAGCACCTATTGTAGCGATCACAGGTTCTAATGGTAAAAGCAGCGTTACTACGCTAGTGGATTTAATGGCTAAACAGTCCGGTAAGCAGTCTTTAGCAGGCGGCAACCTTGGCTATGCGGCTTTAGATTTACTCGATTTGCCCGTTCCTGATCTGTATGTGATGGAGTTGTCGAGCTTTCAGTTAGAGACTACTGTTTCCTTACGCGCTGCTTCAGCGGTGATCTTGAATGTCAGTGAAGACCATATGGATCGTTACGCAAGCTATGCAGACTATGCAGCCTCGAAACAGGTGATTTATCAACATTGTGGCTGTGCGGTACTGAATCGGGATGATGCTTTGGTTATGCAAATGGCACCTGCTACCAGTCCACAAGTCAGTTTTGGTTTGGATGTACCGGCTGCAGGTCAATATGGGATTCGTGAGCATGAAGGCAAAACTTGGTTAGCCAAAGGCGATGCGTTGCTGTTGGCGACTGCAGAGATGAAGCTTCCCGGAAGCCATAATCATGCGAATGCACTGGCGGCTTTAGCTTTAAGCGAAGCGGTCAATCTTCCTTTGCAAGGCATGTTAGCGGCTTTACGTGAGTTTGCTGGTTTGCCACATCGTACTCAATGGGTGCGTGAACGCCAAGGTGTTTGCTGGTATGACGATTCTAAGGGTACGAATGTAGGCGCTACTTTAGCCGCTTTGCAAGGCTTGCCCGGGAAGACAGTTCTCATCGCGGGTGGTATTGGTAAGGATGCGGATTTCGCTCCACTTGCCCCCGCGATTCAAAATAAAGCGCGTGCAGTCGTGCTGATTGGTCGCGATGCGCCATTGATAGCGCAAGTTGTTGATGCCAGCGTACCGGTACATTACGCACAGAGCATGGAAGAGGCCGTACAGCTGGCGGCTGACTGTGCGCAGGCAGGGGATAATGTGTTGCTTTCACCGGCTTGTGCGAGCTTTGATATGTTCAAAAACTATAATCATCGCGGTGATGTATTTAGTGCTGCGGTGAGGAGCTTACCTGCATGAAGCTAAGCCAACCCACTACTATCTTTGAACGCATCGAAGCCATTGATTGGTCACGTTATGTTGACCGCGATTTAGGGTTAGTTGTGTTAGCACTGCTGGGTATTGGCGTGGTAATGCTTGGCTCAGCCTCCTTCTGGGTGGCGCAAAAATCTTATGGCGATATGTATTACTTCTTCAATCGTCAGCTCTTGTTTATTGGTGTTGGCTTAGTCTGTGCCTTGGTGCTTTACCAGATACGCATTGGTTTCTGGGAAAATCTCGGTGTCAAGCTCCTGCCTATTGCGGTGATCTTACTAGTATTAGTGCTAATTCCTTGGATTGGTGTTTCTGTCAAAGGTAGCCGACGTTGGTTGTCTTTGGGGCCGTTTGCCTTCCAAGTGTCTGAGTTAGTGAAGATTATTATGATCATGTACTTATCGAGTTACATGGTTCGGCATGGCAAAAAGTTAGCGACTTCTGCATCTTATCAGCCCCTAGTGATTCCCTTGTTAGTACTAGCTGGCGTAGGCGCTTTACTGTTGTTGGAGCCTGATTTCGGTTCAGCAGTGATCATTATTATGGTCGGTTTAGCCTTATTGTTTTTAGGTGGCGTACCGCTGAAAAGATTAGGCCTATTCTTAGGCGGCTCGTTGCTAATTATGCTGCCAGTCGTAGCGCTTGAAGGTTATCGACTGCGGCGTATTGAGGCCTTTTTGAATCCTTGGGCGGATACCAGGGATACGGGCTATCAAATTGTTAATTCCTTGATTGCCATCGGTGATGGTGGCTGGTTTGGGAATGGCTTAGGGGCGGGTGTACAGAAACTTTCCTATCTGCCGGAAGCACACAATGACTTCATCTTTGCGGTCTTAGCGGAAGAGTTTGGCTTCGTTGGCATGGTTTTATTATTAGCCTTGTTTGGCTTGCTGGTGTATCGCGCTTTTGTGATTGGCTTTAATGCCGATAAGCAAGGGATGCAGTTTGCGGCTTATGTAGCGTATGGCATTGGTTTTTGGATGGGTTTCCAAGTCATTTTGCATATCGGTGTGAATCTCGCGGTGCTACCACCGAAAGGCCTAACTTTACCGTTTTTAAGTTATGGCGGTAGTAGCTTGCTGATTACTTTATTAGCGATGGCTTTGTTAATGCGTATCCATCGCGATACCCAGATCGCGGCTTTAGGTTTGCCAGTCTCCACTAAAGCACGTAAGACGGTTAAAGCTCCAGCGCGGCGTTCACCTTTATTAGGAGCTGAAAAAAGTGCTTGAGCCAAGACCAATTCTAATCACTGCAGGTGGCACCGGTGGGCATGTTTATCCGGGTCTAGCGGTGGCGCGTGAATTACAAGCGCAAGGTATTCCGATTATTTGGATGGGCACTAAAGCGGGCTTAGAGGCGAAAATCATTCCGGCAGCGGGTATTGAAGTCGCTTGGCTAGAAGTGTCGGGCTTACGTGGCAAAGGCTGGCGAGCCATCGTTTTAGCGCCTTTCCGTTTAGTGAAAGCATTGTGGCAGTCGGTAGGCATTATGCGGACGCATAAGCCTGCCGCCGTATTAGGCATGGGCGGATTTGTAGCAGGCCCTGGTGGTTTGGTGGCGGCTTTAATGGGAAAGCCTGTCGTAATTCATGAACAGAATGCGGTAGCCGGTCTAACCAATAAGCTGCTGTCGAAAGTGAGTAAGCGGGTCTTAGAAGGCTTTCCGGGTACTTTTCCGAAAAGTGAGAAAGTGCAGGCTACCGGCAATCCAGTGCGGGCGGATATTGCAGCGCTCCCGGCTCCTTTAGAGCGCTTAGCGGATCGGGAAGATCAGCCTATCCATTTATTAGTGGTGGGTGGTAGCTTAGGTGCAGCTGCCCTGAATCAAACTGTGCCACAAGCTTTGGCTTTATTGCCTAAAGAATTGCGACCGGAAATTCGTCACCAAGCTGGTGCGAAGAATTTAGAAGCAGCCCAGCAGGCTTATCAAGCAGCGGATGTTGAAGCAACAGTTACGCCGTTTATTGAAGATATGGCGGAAGCCTATGCTTGGGCAGATTTGATTATTTGTCGTGCTGGAGCTTTGACGGTGGCTGAAGTTTCAGCGGCAGGATTGGCGGCTTTATTTATTCCTTATCCGCATGCAGTCGATGATCATCAAACGGCTAATGCGCGCTATTTAGTGGATAAAGATGCAGCTCTTTTACTTCAGCAAACTGAATTAAGCGCAGAACGCTTGGCTAAACTGTTAACTGAGCTTGGTACTGACCGCGCACGCTTATTAAAAATGGGGATGGCTGCACGCCAATTAGCGATGCCGTATGCCACTGCACAGGTCGCGGCTATTTGTGCGGCGTATGCAGGCTACGATTTTCAAGAGATTAGGAAACCAGCATGAAAACAGGGAATGACAACCTCGCACGCAAACGCATTAATCGCCTGCACTTCATCGGTATCGGTGGCGCGGGGATGGGCGGGATTGCCGAAGTGGTTGCTACGTTAGGCTATACGGTGAGCGGCTCAGATTTAGCTGAAAGTGCGATGACGCGCCGTTTGCAGTCGATGAATATTACTGTTTTCAAAGGGCATGCCGCCGAGAATATTGAAGGTGCGGATGTCATTGTCGTTTCCACTGCCATTGATAATCAAAATCCAGAAATCATGGCTGCCCGTGAAAAGCGCATTCCGATTGTAAGGCGTGCAGAAATGCTGGCTGAGTTAATGCGTTTTCGCCAAGGCATTGCCGTAGCCGGTACGCATGGTAAAACCACAACGACGAGTTTGACCACTAGCTTGTTAGTTGAAGGTGGCCTAGATCCTACCTATGTGATTGGTGGCAAATTAAATAGCTCAGCGAGTAATTCGAAATTAGGTACAGGTGAGTATTTGGTAGCGGAAGCCGATGAAAGCGATGCTTCCTTCCTGCACTTGCAGCCAATGATTTCGGTGATTACCAATATCGATGAAGACCACATGTCCACCTACGGTGGTGATTTTTCAAAGCTTAAGCAGACCTTCGTAGAATTCTTACATCATCTGCCTTTCTATGGCTTAGCCGTGCTGTGTATTGATGATGAGCATGTGCGCTCTATTCTGCCCGAAGTGAACCGCACAGTGATTACCTATGGTATCGAGCAAGATGCTGATGTGCGTGCCACTAACGTGCATTTTGAAGGCGCACAAAGCTTTTTCACGGTGCATTGTAAGCGTTGCAACCGGACCTTAGATGTGACCTTGAATTTGCCGGGTCAACATAATGTGCTGAATGCGCTGGCATCGATTGCGATTGCTATGGAGTTGGATGTGTCCGATGAGGCGATTCTCAATGGTTTGCGCAAATTCAGTGGGGTTGGCCGTCGCTTCCAGATGTATGGGGATATTAATTTCGGCAAAGGGATAGCGACCTTGGTAGATGATTATGGACACCACCCACGTGAAATGATGGCTACTCTTAAAGCCTTGCGTGGTGTTTGGCCGACTCGCCGCTTAGTACTCGTGTTCCAACCCCACCGTTATACCCGTACTCGTGATTTATTCGAGGATTTTACCCAAGTCCTGTCTGAAACCGATGTGCTCGTGTTGATGGATGTCTACGCTGCGAGCGAACAGCCGATTCCGGGGGCGGACGGGCGTGCCTTGGCGCGGGCGGTACGGATTCGCGGTAAGGTTGATCCGATTTTTGTCACGGATGTAGAGGATGTGCCGGGCGTATTGAAACATATCCTGCAGGATGGCGATGTTATTCTCACGCAAGGGGCTGGTAGTGTGGGTGGCTTAGCCGCAAGTTTGCCAGAAAAGCTCAATATTTATCAAAAAGGACAAGAATAAATGGATAAAAAATCTACGCGTTTTGGCAAAGTCGCAGTATTGTATGGGGGTTGGGCTGCTGAGCGTCCGGTTTCTTTAAAAAGTGGAGCTGCAGTCTTAGCTGCTTTGCAGGAAAGCGGCGTTGATGCGCATGGTATCGATGTTGACCGCAATATTCTGAGTGTCCTGCAGGCAGGCCATTATGATCGGGTATTCAATATCTTACACGGTCGTGGTGGTGAGGATGGCGTTATCCAAGGTGCCCTAGAACTATTGGATTTGCCCTATACCGGCTGTGGCGTAAAAGCGTCTGCGATTAGCATGGATAAGCTGATGACTAAGCGCTTATGGCTAGGAGCTGGTTTGCCAACCCCGAATTATCGGGTGTTGACTGCAGAAACGGATTTTGAGGCAGTAGTCGCAGAACTTGGTTTGCCCTTGATTGTAAAACCTGCGAGTGAAGGTTCTAGTATTGGTATTAGCAAAGTCACTGAAGCGTCTGCTTTAAAACCTGCTTATGAAGCCGCTGCGAACAGCGATCCCGTAGTCATTGTTGAGCAGTGGATTACGGGGGCTGAGTACACAGCTGGCATTCTAGCCGGTGAGCCGCTGCCTTTGATTAGAATAGAAGTACCCGGTGTTTTGTATGACTACGATGCCAAGTACATCTCGAATGATACCCGCTATTTCTGTCCTTGTGGTTTGACTGAAGCTGAAGAGCAAGCCATGCGCAATTTAGCGCTGACTGCTTTTGCTGCGGTAGGCGGTCAAGGTTGGGGGCGTGTGGATATGATGCGTGATCAGCAAGGCAAGGCTTGGTTAATTGAAGTGAATACTAACCCCGGTATGACCGATCATAGCTTAGTGCCAATGGCGGCACGGGCAATCGGTATGGATTTTAAAGCGCTGGTTTTACGGATTCTGGAGACTACGCTCTAATGGCTAAGCAGCCTAACAATCAACCTGTACGACGTGCTCGTTCACGTCCTACGAAAGATGCTCAGCTCTTCTTACCTGAGCTTTCACCGAGCATGGCGCGTTGGTTGAGTGTGGTTGCTTTATTGATGGTCGTTGGTGGCGGTGTCTTGTGGTTCCGTGCTTGGATTAGTGACCCGACTCATCTGGCTATCCAAAAAGTTGAGTGGCAAGGCGATTTTCAGTACCTGAAACAAGCTGAGTTAGAGGCCATTGCCCAGCCCTTTACCCAGACGAATTTATACTTGCTGGATACGCAGGGTTTAGAGGTCGCTTTAGAGGGTAATTCGTGGGTTAGAGGCGCTAGTTTGCGCAAGGTTTGGCCAAATCGGCTGGTTGTTGATATAGAAACGCAATTTCCCATTGCTTTTTGGGGTGATGATAAGCTATTGAATCAGTTCGGCGAAATTTACGCTGGAACATTGCCAGAAAAGCAGGGTGTTTTCCCCATTATTTATAGTCCTCAGACTAATGGGCGTGTCATGGGTGAGCGTTATGTGCAGCTTACCCAAATGCTGTCTGGTTTAAATTTAGAAATTATCGAGCTATCAGAAGATGAACGTGGATCATGGCGGATGAAGGTGCGTCATGGGCCAGAAATCATCATTGGCCGTAAAGAGCAGGAAAAACGAGTGCAACGCTTTAGAGTGGGCTATTTGCAAGGCTTAAAAGATCGTCTCGGTGAGATTGATCAGATTGACCTACGCTATACCAATGGGTTCGCTGTGGAATGGAAGTCAGGCGCTGGTAAGAGCGAAGCTGTGAGTTCCTTAGATAGGTTCGCACAACAGAGTCTAAGGAGCTAAAGATGTCAAAGAAATTAGATCGTAACACTATTGTCGCCTTAGATATCGGTACTTCAAAAGTCGTCGCGATGGTCGGCGAGGTCAACGAGAACAGTGGCCGTCTAGAAGTGATTGGAATTGGCACTTCTCCCTCACGCGGTATGCGCCGAGGGGTCGTTGTCAATATCGAATCTACCATTCAGTCGATTCAAAAAGCCGTTGAAGAAGCTGAGTTGATGTCTGGCGTCCGAATTAGTTCAGTCTATGTAGGTATTGCTGGAAGTCATGTGCGTAGCTTAAATTCGCACGGGATTGTAGCGATCAAAGAAAAAGAGGTTACTAACCAAGATCTTGATCGGGTCATGGATGCAGCACGGGCAGTTGCTATCCCTGCGGATCAACGGATTTTGCATGTCTTGCCTCAAGAATATGTGATTGATACTCAAGAAGGCATCCGTGAGCCAGTCGGTATGTCGGGTGTGCGTCTTGAGGCGCGAGTGCATTTAGTCACGGCTGCGCACGGTGCAGCTCAAAATATTATTAAATGCGTCGAGCGTTGTGGGCTAACCGTAGAAGATATTATCCTTGAGCAAGTGGCATCCAGTTATGCAGTGCTTGAGGAAGATGAAAAAGAGTTGGGTGTCTGTTTGGTGGATATCGGTGGAGGCACTAGCGATATCGCCGTTTTTCTAAATGGTGCGATTCATCATACCGCAGTCATTCCAATTGCAGGCGATCAGGTCACTAATGATATTGCGCTGGGTGTGCGTACCCCGACACGCCATGCAGAAGAGATTAAGAAGAATCATGGTGTCGCCTTACAAAAATTGATTGAGCAGGAAGAGTTTATCGATGTACCAGGTGTGGGTGAGCGTGAGGCACTAAGCTTATCCAACTTCGTTTTAGCGTCGGTGATTGAGCCGCGTTATGCCGAGTTATTCGCGTTGGTTCTGGATGAGCTACAACGCAGTGGTTATGAAGAGCGCATCGGTGCAGGTATCGTCTTAACCGGCGGTACATCAAAAATAAAAGGTGCTATCGAGCTGGCTGAGGAAATTTTCCATATGCCGGTTCGTCTGGGCATGCCGCGTGATATTGGTGGTTTACGTGGCGAAGTCGAAAATCCTATCCATTCCACTGGGGTAGGGCTCCTGTTGTACGGGATCGCACAGCAGGCTTATGGAGAGCGGAGAGGAGTTCATCCAGCGCCAGTAAGCTCATCTGAGAGCTTATGGGAACGCATCAAGGGTTGGTTTAACGGAAATTTGTAACAGTTGGAGAATGGGCATGTTTGAAATTATGGATAATCAAAAGTCCGGCGCCGTTATTAAGGTGATCGGTGTTGGCGGTGGCGGTGGTAATGCAGTCATCAATATGCTGAATTCAGGTATTGAAGGTGTTGAGTACATTTGTGCTAATACGGATGCGCAAGCTTTAAAAGGTTGCGAAGTAAGCTCGATTTTACAGTTAGGTGCTAACTTAACGCGAGGCCTAGGTGCGGGTGCTAATCCTGATGTGGGCCGTGAAGCAGCCATGGAAGATCGTGAACGGATTAAAGAGTTAATTCGTGGTACTGACATGCTGTTTATTACTGCTGGTATGGGTGGTGGCACAGGTACGGGTGCAGCTCCTGTGGTTGCTGAAATTGCGCGTGACTTAGGTATCTTAACGGTTGCTGTAGTCACACGCCCCTTCCATTTGGAAGGTGGCAAGCGCATGAAGCTAGCTGATGCTGGTATTGCAGAATTAGCGCGCCATGTAGATTCTTTAATCACGATTCCTAACCAAAAGCTGCTGACAGCCTTAGGCAAGAATGCGACTTTATTGGATGCTTTTAAATCAGCCAATAATGTCCTATTGAACGCGGTACAGGGCATTGCTGAGTTAATCACCCGCCAAGGTTTGATCAATGTCGACTTTGCGGACGTGCGTACCGTGATGTCTGGCATGGGTATGGCCGTCATGGGTATGGGCAAAGCACAAGGTGATGGTCGTGCGGAGAAAGCTGCACAAGCTGCCGTCGCTAATCCTTTATTGGAAGATATTTGCTTAGACGGTGCACGCGGTATTCTGGTTAACATTACCGCTGGCTTAGACATGGGCATCCATGAGTTTGAAGAGGTTGGTGAAGTGATTCGTCAGTTTGCTTCAGACGAAGCTACTGTCGTGGTTGGTACGGTGATTGACCCAGATATGCGGGATGAGATTCGCGTTACTTTAGTGGCAACAGGCCTTGAGGATGCAGCGATGAGCACCTCAACTGCGCCTAAGCAAGCGGCTCAAACCGCTAAGCGTGAGCGCCCAGTGGCAGTACCTGCTCAACCAGATAGGCCACGGGTCGTCGTGAATCTGGATAATGTCCGCCAGAACGCACAAAACCCTGCTGCGGGTAATGGTTTTAATCGTGGAAATAGTGCTTTAGATATTCCTGCGTTTCTCCGTACCCAAGCGGATTAAACGCAGCAATTGATGTATCAAACATGCCCTAGCAACCAACTTGCCAAGGTTGGTTGCTTTATTAAGCTTAAGAGTGCTCTCTATTCAGCGTGAGCTTGGCAAAATCTATTTAAAATAACTCTAATGATTTGTGGTATGATCTTCGCCGTTTATGAAACGGTGCCAGTAGTTATGGAAAGAAATAGGGGCTGACAAGTGCTGAAGCAAAGAACTCTAAGAACGGCAGTGTCTTCGACAGGTATTGGTTTGCATTCTGGCAAGAAAGTAACCATGAATCTGCAGCCTGCGCCGGTCAATACCGGTATTGTTTTTCGTCGTGTTGATCTTCCTTTGCAACCAGAGATTCGCCTTCATCCTGAGCGCGTGGGCGAGACAACCTTGTGCACCGCTTTATTAGATGGACAGGTTAAGGTTGCTACGGTTGAGCATCTGCTATCTGCCTTAGCAGGTTTGGGCGTGGATAATCTGTATGTTGATATCAATGCGCCTGAAATTCCGATTATGGATGGCAGTGCAGCACCTTTCCTTTATTTAATTCTCTCTGCTGGCATTGCAGAGCAGAATGCTTCTAAACGGTTTATCCGCATTAAAAAAGCTGTCGAGTTCCGTAAAGGTGACTCTTGGGCGCGCTTAAGCCCTTATGAAGGCTTTAAGGCTTCTTTTGATATCCAGTTTAATCATCCGGCGGTCAGTGCTACTCGTCAAAGCATGGAGTTAGATTTTTCTAAACAAGCTTATGCAAGCGAAATCGCCCGTGCACGTACCTTTGGTTTTATGCGTGATATCGAGTTACTGCGCTCTAAGAACTTAGGTTTAGGTGGTAGCCTCGAAAATGCTATCGTACTGGATGAGTTTCGCGTGCTAAATCCCGATGGTTTGCGTTACAGCGATGAGTTTATACGCCATAAAATCCTTGATGCGATTGGCGATTTGTATACCTTAGGTCATGGCATTATTGGTGCTTTCCACGGGCATAAAGCAGGCCATGCTATCAATAACCTCTTAGTGCGTGAGCTGTTAGCACAAAGAGATGCTTGGGAAATGGTTTCTTTGGAAGAAAAGCAGCGCGAACGTGCTATTTTCGCCGATGGTTATGCACTTGCAGTTTAAGCTACATTAGATGTATTAAGCTGGCTACGGTGGGCTAAAGCGACTCGTACTAAGGCTTGACGTAAGCCTTCATCATTAATTTGTTGAGCAATACTCGCTAGTGTTTCAATGGTTTGCTCACTCATTGGCTCTCTGTGTGTTTTCCGACCAAAGCTTGCCAAGGGCATAGCGATCAATTTAATATCCACGCCGTTAAGTTTTAGGCTCAACTCTTTATTGAGATGATTACAGAGTGTCTTCTGTGTAAAATGTGCTTGCGTCGCAAAATGCGGATCGTCAGTCAGAACGATGAGGCGTCGATTGCGCACCATAGGCCAAATGCGGTTATCTAAGCGCATATTAGTATGTTTACTGATCAAATAGCTCAGCTTATCAAGCTGATCCAGCCTTTCAGACAGGCCACCGTTAATAAAGTAGTTGATTTTTTTCATAGTGTCGTTTTTACATCAACCTGCACTACATCCAACGATTATAAACAGAGTGCTTAGTTTGCCTGCGGAGGGCATCATCGGATGTTAGTTGCATGAAAGTTATTTGTATTAGTCGTGATGGCTCACGACGCGCTTCCTTCAGTTTGAACCCTATTACCCATCTGGTGCTCCCTGCCAGTTTGGTGGCTTTGCTGATTCTTGCTCTGTCAGTTAATCAGATGTTAGGGCTTTATCGTTTGGATAATACACCTCAACACAGTTCACTGACAGCCGAGGAAGCGGAGAAAATTATCTCAACCTTGGATCAGCAGCTGAATACCGTCAATGAAATCAAAAAGACTTACTCTACCTATACGGTTGATGTTGATACACTTTCTGGCCGATTAGGCGCTCTAGAAGCGGAAATTGCACGCTTAAATGCCTTAGCTAAACAAGTAGTCAATCGCGCAAAATTAGATCCAACGGAGTTCTCTTTAGATCGAGCACCGCCCCAGGGTGGTTTGGAAGAGGATTACACACCTGCAGCAGCGCCCAAGGTAACGACCCGTGAGCTGTTAGGTTCTTTTGAGAGTATGGAGTCTCAAGTTGAGCAACAGCGGGCTATGCTAGAAAGTCTCTATCAGTTGTTAGCAGTACAGGCTTTAGATGAAGTCGTCGTACCGTCCTCGCGTCCAGTGCGCCTAGGCTATATTTCTTCCCCTTTTGGTTTGCGGCGCGATCCATTCAATGGAGGAGCGCGCATGCATAAGGGCCTTGATTATGCAGGGCCACGTGGCACAGATGTGTATGCAGTAGGCGGCGGGGTTGTATCGTTTGTAGGCTCAAAAGGTGGCTATGGCAATGTAGTGGAAGTGGATCATGGTAATGGTTTACTGAGCCGTTATGCACACTTAGATCAAACTTTAGTTGATATAGGCAAGATCATTCAAAAATCAGATCGCTTAGCCTTATTAGGTAATACAGGGCGCTCCACGGGGCCACATTTGCATCTGGAAATTTTGCAAAATGGGGTCGCTATTGACCCACAGACTTATTTAGGTTTAGCTAACTAATAATTAACCGTATAGCCAGTTAATTAAAGCTATACTACTAATCCGGCGCAATTCCTCTCTTAGGATTGCGCCGGATTTTTTTGTAAATTGAGCTTGTTTTGTTTGGGCTAGACCCCATATTGGGGTGACAACATGGCTGCGTCATCACAAGGGAGTAAACTCTCTGCCTTGTCGTTTGGCTCAGAAAATCGCCGGTCAGAGCCACTGGCAGGATGAGTTAGGAGAAAATAAGAGATTATGCTGGGTTCTGTTGCTAAAAAGATTTTCGGTAGCCGCAATGACCGTTTGGTTAAAAGCTACGCGAAGATCGTTAAAAGTATTAATGCATTAGAGGCTGATTACTCCAAGTTGTCTGATGCTGACTTGCAAAATCGCACGGTAAAATTCCGTGAGCGCATTGCAGCAGGGGCTACTCTTGATGACCTTTTGCCTGATGCTTTTGCGACAGTCCGTGAGGCGAGTAAGCGTATTCTTGGAATGCGGCATTATGATGTGCAAATGATCGGCGGGATGGTACTGCACAGTGGCAAAATTGCTGAAATGCGTACTGGTGAAGGTAAAACTTTAGTTGCTACCTTAGCCGCTTATTTGAATGCGCTGCCCGGTAATGGGGTTCATGTCATTACAGTAAACGATTATCTCGCTCAGCGTGATGCTAGCTCACTATCCAAGCTGTATGGCTTTTTGGGTTTAAGTACCGGTGTTATTATTAATGGCCTGACTCAAGATCAACGCCGTGCAGCCTATGATGCTGATATTACTTATGGAACTAATAATGAGTTTGGCTTTGATTATCTGCGCGATAATATGGCCTTCTCGATGGATGAGCGTGTACAACGCAAATTATTCTATGCAGTAGTTGACGAAGTTGACTCCATCCTGATTGACGAAGCACGTACTCCCTTAATTATTTCCGGCCCAAGCCAAGATGCTTCCGATTTATACCGCGCTGTTAATGCCATTGTTCCAGAATTAGAGCGCCAAGAAACAGAAGAAAGCGCGGGTGATTACTGGGTTGATGAAAAAGCCAAGCAGGTTTTCTTATCAGAATCTGGCCAAGAGCGTGTTGAGCAAATCCTCATTGATCGTGGCATCTTACCAGAAGGCCAAGGCTTATATGACTCAGCCAGTATTACTTTGCTGCATCATCTAAATGCAGGTTTACGTGCTCATACGTTATTCCAAAAAAATGTCGATTATATTGTGCGCGAGGACAAAATCGTCATCGTCGACGAGTTCACTGGGCGTACCATGCCTGGGCGACGTTGGTCTGAAGGCTTGCATCAAGCCATTGAAGCCAAAGAACATGTTGAAATTCAATCTGAAAATCAAACCTTAGCTTCGATTACCTTCCAAAATTATTTCCGCCTTTATAAAAAGCTTTCGGGGATGACCGGTACTGCTGATACCGAAGCCTTTGAATTGCAACAAATTTACGGCTTGGAAGTGGTGGTTATTCCCACTCATCGCCCTATGATTCGTAAAGATTCAAATGACTTAATCTATTTAACCGCTGAAGAAAAATTCGATGCGATTATTGAAGATATTAAAACCTGTGTTGATAAAGGTCAGCCGGTTTTAGTCGGTACTGCGTCGATTGAATCTTCGGAGTTGGTTTCGAATAAGCTGAAAGCCTTACGCATCCCCCACGAAGTTCTGAATGCTAAGCAGCATGAGCGTGAAGCGCATATTATCGCCAATGCAGGTCGTCCCGGTGCAGTTACTATTGCTACCAATATGGCAGGCCGTGGTACAGACATTGTATTGGGTGGTAGCTATGAAGAGGAAATTGCCCAGCTGCCGCCAGCCAATGCGGATGATGCAGCCAAGCAGAAAATTAAATCTATGTGGCAAAAGCGCCATGATGCGGTGTTAGCTTCGGGTGGCTTACATATTATTGGTACTGAGCGACATGAATCTCGCCGGATTGACAATCAGCTGCGGGGGCGTTCTGGTCGCCAAGGTGACCCTGGTTCCTCACGCTTCTATTTGTCACTTGAAGATAGCTTAATGCGGATTTTTGCTTCTGATCGTGTGAAAAGCATGATGCAGAAATTGGGCATGGAAAAAGGCCAAGCGATTGAAGCAGGCTTAGTCTCTAAGTCGATTGAAAACGCACAGCGCAAAGTCGAAGCACACAACTACGATATTCGTAAGCATTTGCTTGAATATGATGATGTGGCGAACGATCAGCGTAAAGTCATCTATGAGCAGCGTACTGAGCTGTTGATGGCTGACAATATCCAAGAAATGGTAGCTTCGATTCGCCATGATGTAGTGGATGATCTGATTAGCCGTTTTATTCCAGAAGGCAGTGTCGATGAGCAATGGGATATTCCGGGCTTAGAAAAGCAATTACAAACGGATCTCAATCTGACGGTTCCTGTTCAAGACTGGCTGAATGCGGATAAAAAGCTGTATGAAGAGCAAATCCGTGACCGCATTCAAGAGCTAGTTAAGACGGAACTAGAGCAGAAAGAAGAATTAATTGGTGAGCCGAATATGCGGCGCTTAGAACGTGAAGCGATGCTGCACATTCTGGACACGCATTGGAAAGAGCATTTAGCGGCGATGGACTATCTGCGTCAAGGCATTGGCCTACGTGGTTATGCGCAGAAGAATCCTAAGCAAGAATATAAGCGTGAAGCCTTCGATATGTTCGAAGAGCTATTGAATCGCATGAAGCATGATGTGATCACTTTCTTAGTGCGTATTCAAATTGGTGAAGCGCCACCGACCCATGAAGCCGAGTCACAGCAGGTTCAATATACCCATGCAGATGCATCCAGTGTATTTGCCGATGACGATGATGTGGTTGATGCGTTCACACCTGAGCAAAATGTTAGCCAAGTTTCTCCTGAGCAAAAGGTAGGGCGCAACGATCCTTGTCCTTGTGGTTCTGGCAAAAAATATAAACAATGTCATGGGAAGTTAAGCTAATGGCCGTTAATTTAACCTTTAATGAGCAGTTATTGCCGATTGCTGGGGTGCGTTTAGCTACATTGAATGCAGGTATTCGCTATAAGGGTCGGGATGATTTACTGGTTATCGAGTTGGCTGAAGGCAGTTCCTGTGCTGCAGTCTTTACCCGTAATGCTTTCTGTGCAGCGCCTGTGACGGTTTCACGTACTCATTTAGCGAAGGCTAATCCGCGTTATTTATTGGTGAATGCTGGTAATGCGAATGCAGGCACAGGCGAGCCTGGTTTAGTCGCTGCTCAAGCTTGTTGTGAGGCTTTAGCTCAGGCAGGTACTTGTCAGGCTGAGCAAGTCTTACCGTTTTCCACGGGTGTGATTGGTCAACAATTGCCAGTGGATAAGTTAATAGCCGCTTTACCTGCAGCTATCGCTAGTTTTAAAGAAGATAATTGGCTAGCGGCAGCTAAAGCGATTATGACGACGGATACGATTGGCAAAGCAATGAGCAAGCAAGTCGACATCGGTGGCAAGCTGGTGACGATTACTGGCATTGCCAAAGGCGCTGGTATGATCCACCCAAATATGGCTACCATGTTGTCTTATGTGGCTACGGATGCACAGGTCGATAAAGCGCTACTACAGTCTGTCTTAAGCGAAGTGATTGAAGAAACCTTTAACTGCATTACGATTGATGGTGATACCTCAACCAATGACTCTTTAGTGCTGGCAGCGACAGGTAAATCTGGTGCGGTGATTGATGCCAAGAATCGTGCTGTTTTCCAGCAAGCGGTGCAAGAGGTTTGTATGTATCTCGCCCAAGCGATTGTGCGTGATGGGGAGGGTGCAACTAAATTCATCAGTGTTATGGTGGAAGGTGCTAAAGATCGTGCAGAGGCCCGCGTGATTGGTAATACCGTTGCCTTGTCGCCCTTAGTTAAAACAGCCATGTTCGCCAGTGACCCTAATTGGGGGCGAATTTTAGCCGCTGTTGGTCGCAGCCAAATTGAAGCCTTAGATGTGAATGCAGTCACTCTTTGGTTAGGCGAAACCTTATTGATTGAAAAAGGCCAGCCAGCGCCTTCTTATCGTGAAGAATTAGGGCAAGTCGAAATGAAGCGTGATGAAATCAATGTACGCATTCACATGGGACGTGGTACAGCTAGTGCTACGACTTGGACTTGCGACTTCTCTTACGATTACGTCAAGATTAATGCTGAATATCGTAGCTAAGCATGTCGGCTGAAGCGTCTTGGATTCATGTGGTTGCGGCTGTTATCTATAACCGTCGCCAGCAAATTTTGCTGGCACAGCGTCCACTACATAAACACCAAGGTGGTAAGTGGGAGTTTCCAGGAGGTAAAGTTGAACCCGATGAAACAGCTACTCTTGCCTTAAAGCGCGAGCTGTTTGAAGAGCTGGGTATTGAGGCTGATCCAAGCACGATGCAGCAGTTACTAGACATTAAACATGCCTACACAGATAAAAACATCTGGCTGGATGTTTGGATAGTGCGAGATTTTCAAAATGAAGCGAGCGGACGAGAAGGGCAGGTTATCGCTTGGTTCGAGCTAAGCGAGCTGAAAAATTTAGATTTTCCTGCTGCTAACCAAGCTATTCTTAATAAACTACTCGCTCAAACCACTTAAGCATTCATATCTGGAATCAGCTGACTGCTGGTTTTTTGGATCATATCCTTTAATAGCAATTTCCGCTTTTTCATCCGCGACAGCATAAACTCGTCGCAGTTAGGGCTAGCACGCAGAGCCTCAATCGCGGTATCGAGATCGCGATGTTCTTGGCGTAAATCAAATAGCTTTTGGCGGAGCAGATGCTCATCTTCTGGGCTTAGCATGAGTCTCTACTATTTGACTAGATTGCGACGTTTTTCTTTGTAGCGAATCACAACTTTTTTATCCGCTGTGGCAGCTTGTTTAGGGACGTAATCTTGCTTTTCCCAACTACCAATTTCGTAACCTGCTTCAGAGGCTTGTTGACCAGCACCCTGCTTACGCTGTGCACCACCATTTAAGCGACCATAAGGTCCTTTGCGTCCACGTTGCTTGTCATCAGCAGTAGTTGTGCCAGTGCGTGGTGCTGCTGAACCATTATTCGCTGGTCTGCTGCGTCCATTTTGCGGGCGACTAGACTTGTCAGCAGTCGCGGCATTGCGTGGATTAGTGCCCGGTTTACGTGCAGGCCGAGCATTATTAGGCTTAGTGTTATTCCGATTAATCTGTTTTGGTTCCAAGCCGGGAATAGTGCGTTGAGTAATCGGTTCGCCTTGAAACTCTTCAATTTTCTTCAGGCACTCGCGGTCACTAGGACCTGCTAATAACACGATGGATTCTTGGCGCTCAGTACCTAACACACTTTGCATGCGGCTGAGATAAACATCTGTTTTCTCAGGAAGTTCAAAGTGAATCACTGGCTCATGCCCAGTCAGTTCTGGGATGAAGTCTTCTTGATCCGGTACGATGAGAATAGGGCAGGATTCAAGATTACGCTCTTCATCAGGCAGCAGGTGGGTTGAATCAGCAGTATGGCCATGATTCGCTAAATTATCGGCTAAGGCTTTGGCTGTTTTACTAGTAACTGTGAAGATAACCGTTGGTTTGCCTTTTAAGCCATCAAGGATATAGTCAATTAACGCTAGTTTATGGGTGTAGTCATCGGCTTGATGAACGACCTGTGGCAACCGTAGCAGCTGCGACTTTTCATCTTCAATCGTGATTTCCTCGCACTCTGGAATGATGCTGCGTGCATAGGGTGTCACTTCTTCATCATGGCGGACAAACGCTATGACTGGCGCAGTGGCAGGTTTTTGCTCGATAATTCTATCGATTAAAGCATGCAGGCCTTTTTTGTGGATTGCAGTCAAGTCGTCAATAATCAGTAATTCAATATTCGAAAAATCGGCTTTATTGTTATCAACCAAATCATTTAAGCGCCCCGGTGTGGCAATCATTAAATCTAAGGGACGACGCAATAAACGCATTTGCGGTTGATAAGGTCGGCCACTGACAATAAAGCCAGTCCGAATTTGTTGTCCCTCACCCAATAAACGTTTAATGGTATACGTAATCTGGTTAACTCGATCACGGCGCGAGGTCAGTACTAAAATCCGTGCGCCTTGATGTTCAGGCAGCGGATTATTAAAAATATAGTTGATGGCAGGAATTAAAAAAGCACCTGTTTTACCCGCTGCGGACTGAGTCCAAACAATAGCACTCTTACGCTGTGCCATTAAAGGAATAAGCTGTTGTTGTAATTCTGTCGGGGTCTCGTAGCCTGCTGCGTCGATATTATCGGCGAAAGCACCCTTTAGACCTAAATCAATAAATGACAAGATAAAACTCCCTGGCTGAACAAGCAGGCAAGTGATCCATAACTTACTTCTTCATGAACATGTGAATAAGGCGATTGTGGCAAGGAAACCTATTAGGGCGGACCAAACCGAATTTGTGAATAAAATTACGCCCCAGAATATTCATAAAGCTATTATATATGTGGTTTTGAGTCAACAATTATGCGATTGGCGTGTTGTATTTTTACATCAATGCCGCCATCGCTTCCTCTAATCGAGCCACTGCGGTGACTTTCATGCTGGGAATAGCATGGTGTGGTTTATTCGCTTTAGGCACTATTGCCTGCTTGAAACCATGTTTAGCAGCTTCCCTCAGCCGCTCTTCGCCATTTGGCACAGGGCGAATTTCCCCTGCTAAGCCGACCTCGCCAAAAATAACGACGTCAGCAGGAAGCGGTCTACTTCGAAAACTAGATAAGGCAGCCAGTAGCAATGGTAAATCAGCTGCAGTTTCTGAAATCTTAACGCCACCTACAATATTAATAAAAACATCTTGGTCGTACATCGAAATTCCGCCATGTCGATGCAAAACTGCTAAGAGCATGGCTAAGCGGTTTTGCTCCATGCCTAAAGTCACCCGACGGGCATGGCCTGCATGGCTGGTATCGACTAAGGCTTGTACTTCGACCAATAAAGGGCGTGTACCTTCACGTGTTACCATGATTGCACTGCCAGAGACAGGTTCTTCATGCCGAGAGAGGAAAATAGCCGACGGATTGCTAACTCCTTTCAAGCCTTGCTCAGTCATCGCAAAGACGCCAAGCTCGTTGACTGCGCCAAAGCGATTCTTCACAGCACGTAAAATCCGATAACGTCCGCCCGGATCACCTTCAAAGTATAAAACAGTATCCACCATATGTTCGAGTACTCGCGGACCCGCTAAGGTGCCTTCCTTGGTCACATGGCCTACAATAAAGAGTGTAGTTTGAGTTTGTTTGGCAAAGCGAACTAATTGAGCAGCAGATTCACGAATCTGACTGACGGAACCGGGTGCTGATTGTAGTTGCTCCGTATAGAGAGTTTGGATTGAATCGATCACCATAATCTGTGGCTTCTCGATCTGTGCTAAAGCAATGACCGTCTCCACCCCGGTTTCTGTGAGTAAGCGTAAATGATCGGGACTTAAGCCCAAACGTCGCGCGCGCAAACTGACTTGTTGCAGCGATTCTTCGCCCGTTACATACAGGCTGCGTACTTCGGTTAAATCGCATAAGGTTTGTAGCAAAATCGTTGATTTACCAATCCCCGGATCGCCACCAATCAATACCACTGAGCCTGCTACTAAGCCACCACCTAGTACCCGATCCAGCTCTTGGACGCCGGTGGGCATGCGCGGATCTTCTTGAATATGAATTTCATTGAGGCTGCGAATACTGGCGGGTTCGCCTGCATAGCCTGTAAAGCGCGGGTTTTTAGCAGTTTGTGCAGGAGCTGCAATGCTTTCTTCTAAGGTATTCCACGCGCCACAATCTGAGCATTGGCCATTCCATTTGGTATGCACGCTACCGCAAGCGGTACAGTAATATTGTAGTTTAGCCTTTGCCATGTTCCGCTCCTCTAGGGCTAGCTGCCTGAATTGCTGGGTAGATAATCAAAGTTTTGATCGCGTTTTTCCGAGTTTTACGAATTTCCATCGGATGTTGCTCGATCAACACAGTCATGCCAGGTACCGGCAGAGATTCTAGATGTTCCATGATTAAACCATTAATGGTCTTTGGCCCATCAATAGGTAAATTGAGATTTAAGGCTTGATTGATATCGCGAATCGGTGTTGCTCCACCTAACCATGCACTACCGTCGGCCATTACTTGAATATTATTTTCGTGCCTAATTGGGACAGTAGAAAATTCACCAACGATTTCTTCTAGTATATCCTCTAAAGCTAGCATTCCCAAAATATCCCCATATTCATCCACTACAATCGCCGAGCGCCGTGCCTGCTCACGAAAGCTAAATAGTTGCTGCAGTAGGGAAGTGCTTTTGGGAATAAAATAAGCGGGGCGAATCGCGGTTTTGAGATGTTCGCGATCAAGCTTATTCTCAGCTAGCAGTGGGACTAAGCGTTTTAAATGTACAAAACCCAGAATATTATCCACAGATCCTTCATACACCATGACGCGTGTGAATAAGCTGTGGATAACTTGTCTTTCAATGTTCGCCCAATCGCCCGCCAAGTCAATGCCCACCAATTGATGGCGCGGAATCATAATATCCTCAACAGCGCGTGTTTCTAGATCAGCTATGCTCATTAGCATTTCTAAATGTTCTGGTGGAATATTAGCGCCTTCAATCTCAACTAATTGCCGCAGTTCTGCACCGCTGAACTTGGCTAATTTACGCGGATTGGTCGGCTGCTTGCAGAGCTTCAAACTCAGGTTCACTAAGGTGTGCATAAGCGCAAGCAAAGGCCAAACTACTGAGACTGCTATTGCATAGAAATTAGCAAGGCTAGCAGCCAAGGCTTCTGGGTGGAGGCGTGCGAATTTACGTGGCAATAATTCTGCAAACAGCAACAGTATTAAAACAAAGCTGCTTAAACTTAGGGTAAGTTGCCAGAAGTTTAGTTGGTCGGACAGCTGCGAGCTCAAGCTGTCCGCTATTAAAGCCGCTAGCATAATTAGCATGTATTTAAACAGTTGTAGCAAAATAATAAAGTGATCGATGCGCGCTAGTAATTGATTTAAATGTAAATTGCCGCTGCTGGCATGTAAACGTTTATAGGTTAGCAGTGCAGTTTCCGAGGCGGTTAGCACTGCTATGACTAAGATGACAACCACTAAAACTACCATTTGTAGGCTAAGTGGCAAGTGCAAGTTCATGGCTGCTTTAAATATTCAAGAACAAATTTGCTACCGAAGAAAGCCAGCATCAGGATAAAAAAGCCCGCTAAAGTCCAACGAATCGCTTTTTTCCCACGCCAACCATATTGCCAATGTCCGTAGAGTAAAACGGCAAAAACTCCCCAAGCTACAATCGACAAAATGGTTTTATGTGCCACATGCTGAGCAAATAAATCGTCTAAATACACAAATCCACTGATTAAGCTTAAGGTGAGTAGCACCCAGCCTAAAGCAATCACTTTAAACAGCAGTGACTCCATATCCTGTAAGGGCGGCAAAGTTCTGACGAGAATATTCGGTTTATGATCATGCAGTTGGCGAATCTGTAGCCCTAATAACATGGAGTGCAAGGCTGCTAGAGTTAGCATGCTATAAGCCAATAGTGAGGTAAAAATATGAATCCCTAACCCATTATCCAAATTCAGGCTGGCGCTGTTGGTAGGCAGAAAATAGCTGCCCAGCAAGGTTGGCGGAATAAATGGAATAATCAATAAACCTAAGTTTTCGAGTGGGCGAGTGAGTTGCGCTAAAAATAGCAAGAAACAAGTCAGCCATAACACCACTGAAAGTGCGGCAAAGAAATCAATAAAGCCATTTTGATGGTTAACCCAAGTTAGGATTAAGCTTGCACCCTGTACAATCAAAGCCAACAGCCAAAGACTGTTGAGTAGCCAAGTAGGTGGCCTCGGTTGAGGAGGCTTGCGTAAGCGTAAAGCAATTACCAGCCAGGTCGACATCCAAGCCGCCATGACTACTAGCGTCATCGTTATTGTCATTCTAGATACAGATTAGCTTCTCATCGGTGTGACGATACAGTTTAATGCTATGATAGCAATTTGTTCTCGATTGGGACTAGCAGAAGACCATAATCATGTTTGAAAATTTGAGTGATCGTCTTTCGAAAACGGTAAAAAAATTACGTGGGCAAGCGCGCCTAACCGATGAAAATATAAAAGATGCGCTGCGTGACGTCAGAATGGCTTTACTGGAGGCTGATGTTGCCTTGCCAGTCGTCCGTGATTTTATCAATCGTATTCGTGAGCGTGCCGTTGGGCAAGAAGTCTTAGACAGCCTGACTCCTGGGCAAGCCTTAATTAAGGTCGTGCATGAAGAGCTGATCGGCATCATGGGGCAAGCGAATGAAAGCCTCAACTTGAATGCGCAGCCGCCCGCAGTAATTTTGATGGCTGGCTTACAAGGCGCAGGTAAAACCACCACGGTGGGTAAACTCACGCGCTTTTTAAAAGAAAAGAATAAAAAGTCAGTGATGGTGGCGAGTTGCGACGTTTACCGTCCTGCTGCGATTAAGCAGTTAGAAACGATTGCCCAACAAACTGACGCTGTTTTCTTCCCTAGCGAACCGAATCAGAAGCCTATAGATATTGCGCTAGCCGCTTTAGCACAAGCTAAGCGTCAATATATGGATGTATTGATCATCGATACTGCAGGCCGTTTGCATATCGATGCGGAGATGATGGATGAAATCAGTCAGCTTAATACCTTATTAAAGCCGGTTGAGACACTCTTCGTGGTTGATAGCATGACTGGTCAAGATGCCGCGAATACTGCGAAAGCGTTTGGCGATGCTCTGCCGTTAACTGGCGTGATCCTAACCAAAACCGATGGTGATGCGCGTGGCGGTGCAGCTTTGTCAGTACGACATATCACCGGCAAGCCTATTAAATTCATGGGTGTTGGTGAAAAGCTTGATGCCTTAGAACCTTTTCACCCTGACCGTATGGCATCGCGGATTTTAGGGATGGGGGATGTGCTGAGCTTAATTGAGCAGGCACAAACTAAAGTCGACCATGAAAAAGCCCAAAAACTCGCACGGAAGCTCAATAAAGGTAAGGGCTTTGATTTTGAAGATCTACGTGATCAGATGAATCAAATGCTGAAAATGGGCGGGATGAGTAGTTTGCTAGATAAGTTGCCCGGTATGGGAGCCATGCCAGCACATATCAAAGACCAAGCGAACGATAAAGAAATTCGCCGAATGATTGCGATCATCAATTCCATGACTTTAGAAGAACGTCGTAATCCAGAAGTGATTAAAGCTTCGCGCAAACGGCGAATTGCAGCGGGTTGTGGTTTACAAGTCCAAGATGTGAATCGCTTACTCAAGCAGCAACAGCAAATGAGTAAGGTGATGAAGCAGTTCTCTAAAGGCGGAATGCGTAAATTAATGCACAGTATGAAGGGTAAATTACCGACTGGAGGTGGATTCCCACCGATGGGCGGAGGTTTATCGGGTTAAAAACTTAGTATTTCTCGGGAAATCATGGTTTGAACTGTTTACCTGGTGGTTACTGCACGGTATGATTTAAGTGTGCGAAAGTTGCAACGAACTACTTGTGTTGTTGGCTTTAAGCAACATTTAGGGCTGAATGTTGGGCATTTTCATACATACATTCTGCTGTAATCACTACGTCGACTAATGATTAGGATGTGGGTTTACCCGCAAATTAGTCATTATCACTTGATACTTAACAACGAAAGAGATCAAAAGCCATGAAAATCAAGACACCGTATACCTTAGCGGCGATCTTCGCGGTAAGTTTGTTTGCTTCTGGCTGTAGCCAAATGGCAGCGCAACCAGCCGATCCTGAAGTAAAACCAACCGAACCAAAAACTATTGTCGATACTGATTGCAGTAAGTGCAATAAGCAGAAACCTGCTCCGGCTGGTGGTGCGCATACTCATCCAGCTATTCCTGGTTGCACCGACTCAACTACGCATACACACCCATTCACTAATGCTAAGCATCAACATGCTTATAGCTGTAAAGGTGGTATGAAGAAAAAACCAACTCCAATGCCTGTTGATAAGCCAATGCCTACTGGTAAGTGGAACCATACTCATCCAGCCATTCCTGGTTGCACTGACTCGATCACTCATAGCCACCCATACAACAACGCTAACCACTCGCATCACTACAGCTGTAAGGGTGGCCAAAGACAAGAGAAGCAAATTGATATGCCTCAAGTCAAAGCTAAAGGCAATTACAAAGGCCCAGTTCAAATTGACACTGGCGTAATGCAGACTTACAAAAAGCAATGAAAATAGCGCTTGTTGAGTTGCAGAAGTATTCTGTGGTTCAATAAAATCTATTCATAGCAGCCCGATGTCGTAAGATATCGGGCGTTTTTTTATTAGTAGTTTCTTTATTTTACACACGGTTAAGCTTGGTATTGTTGTAAATAATCAGTTACTGTTGCATTCTTGCCTCTCAACCGTATTTGTTCTTGTCGTATAAGCATAGAAGTCATGGATAAATTTAAAGCATTATTACTACTAGTGGTCTGGATCTGCTTAGTGCCTTTCAGCTCGGCCTTTGCTGCTGTTTGGAACTCAGAGTCTCAATGGGATGAGTCTTGGGAAAATCGTTATCGCCAGTGGGTAGTTCAAAACTGGAAAGATGATATTTTCATGAACCCAGCCAAACCTATTTATTATAAGTTTGAAAATGATTGTGCTGATGCCACGTACATGATGCGTCTGATATTTTCCTATGAAAATAGATTACCATTCGTGGTTAACAATCAACAAACTTCTGGGCAACTCATTGGTAATAATATGGGTACTTGGGACAACTTACCTGAGCCTCAACGGGTGCGGCGTTTCATGGACTATGTCGCTGATATGACTAGCACCAAATCCTTGCGCCAAGATACTTACCCCGTTGCACTGAATGACATTAAAGCAGGCGATTTGTACGTTGCGCCAGGTGTGCACTCGTATCAGATTGTTGAAGTAACAGAGACAGGTATTGCTGAAGTGATGGCCTCGACTACGCCTAAAACTTCGCGTTTCTTATTACGGACACCTTCATTCCCGTTTTATGTACCAGAAGATAAAACCTTCGCTGACGGCTATCGCCGCTTTAAACAGCCGCAAAATATTCGCCAACCAGCCAGTGCACAACCGGGTTACAGTGAAGAACAGTTCCAGTTAGCAGCAGATCTCAAATACGATTATGTTGCGTTCACTGATATTATTTCTAAAAAGTTAGGTAAGCGTGCAGAACGCCCTGATGAAAAAACCACTCGTTTGTTATTAGCGCTGTGTATGTATGCTAATGACCGTAGCGTTTATGTTTATGATGCATTATGGCACTTACAGGAAATTCGTAAGAGTGGCCGTCAATGTATGAGTGCTAAAGAGTATGATGACTATTCAACTCCAGGCCGTGATAAGCGTTTAGGTATGTTCTTTAGCTCAATTCGCCATCATTTGGATCGGATTGGTCGTTTTGATCCTCAATCCCAACCAGCGCGCTGGGCTAAAGCCGTATTCTCTATGGATGAGCCACCACCAAGTGAAATGAAGCATTTGAATGATTTTTGTATGGTGCAAATGACATTAGGTGAAGAGCTATATATGAGTGTACGCGAGCTGCGTAAAAATTTAGAAGGCGGATATTTAGTATCTGACCCACATGCACCATTGCAATATCGTTGGGGTATTGTTAAAACTCCTTATCAGCCCACTTGCCCAACTTATTGAGCGTTTTGGCTGTTTGTTGTAAAAAAGTCATGGGAATTGTTTTATCTCACCAACAATTTTGAATATACTAATAGAACCTTGTTCCCTAATTAACGTTATATAGAGACCGAAGACTATGAAGATGAAAGCTCAACTCTCTCTCGCTGCAGTCATTATGGCTGGTTTATTGGCTTCTGGCTGTAGCCAAATGAGTGCTCAGCAAGTTGTAGAGCCACCACCAGCACCAACTCCAGATAAAGTTGTTCTGGATTGCAGCAAGTGCGGCCCAGCTCCAGTTGTGAAGCCACGTCCAATCGTGAAGCCACGTCCAATCGTGCGTCCACGTCCACAACCAAGGCCACGTCCTCCAATGGTAGTACGCCCACAACCACGTCCTCCAGTTATTGTTGTACCGCCGATTAAAGTACCACCAGTTAAAGCAAAAGGTAACTACCGTGGTAAGATCCAAATCGATCAAGGCGTAATGCAACAATACCAACAGTAATGTTAGCTGCAGTTAAACTCTTGTAGTTTAATTGCAACACTTACTGTATAAGCCCTTTACTTTTGAGTAAGTAAGGGGCTTTTTCATTCAGAGCCCTACCACTCCTGACACTAGCTACAACAAGTACTTAAGCATGAATTGATTGGAAAATAGTCATTGATTTTGTTAAGAAAAGAAAAGCTAGAAAATGTCGTAAAAAAAACTCAAAAGTTGGGTTTGCACCCATAAAATTTCAAAACATTGTCTATACTCGAAAGTGCGTTCCCTTAAACAACGAAAGAGACCACTTTTATGAAGATGAAAACCCAACTCTCTTTAGCTGCCATTTTCTTGGCAGGCTTAATTACCTCTGGCTGTAGTCAAATGATGGGTGCACAGCAAGTTGCCCAAGCTGCACCACCTCCAGCACCTGCTCCAGGCAAAGTTATTACTATTACGGATTGTAGCAAGTGCCCACAACGTCCACGTCCAGCTCCTGGCGGTGGTGGCAGTGCAGGTGGTCGTCACTCTCACCCAGCTATTCCTGGTTGTACTAACTCTGTTACTCACAGCCATCCATACACCAATGCACGCCATTCACATAGCTATAGCTGTAAGGGACGCAAACCAGGTGGAAAGAGACCCGGTGGTGTAAGACCGCCAAGACCACAAAACAACAAGTGGGCACATACTCACCCAGCTATCCCGGGGTGTACTGATTCCATCACTCATACTCATCCATACAACAACGCTAACCACTCACATCACTACAGCTGCAAAGGTGGTCAGCGTCCACAATATCAACAGCAACAACAGATTATCGTTCCACCTATTAAGGCAAAAGGTAACTTCAAAGGCCCGATCCAGATTGATCAGGGTACAATGAAGCAGTACCAACAATAAGCCTTAGTTAGGAACGCTAAGGACTTGTAGGCTACACAACACCCACTCATGTGTCTGTGGGTGTTGTTGCCGTTTATCTAGTAGTCATTTATCCATTGCCTAAACATTTATTGGTTAAGCTGACATTCGGGCGGTTCTGAGCATAGTAAGACTGTCTGCAATGGGCTTTAAATACGTATCGTATTTTGAATAACAATAAATTTTAAATAGAGGCAAACAAATAATGAAAATTATGAATCGGCATGTAGCTATGGCTATTTTGATTGCGGGCTTTGCCGCAGTAGGTTGTAGCCAACAACAAGCTGCTCCGCCAGTTGAAACAGTCCCAGAACCCATCGTTGAGGTTCCACAAATCCAAGAGCCTATGCCTGTTATTGAAGAGCCAGCACCTATAGTGCAGCCAGCACCAGTACAACGCCCACGTCCAGTGCATCGTCCACCGGTAAAAGTGCCACCAGTGAAAGCTAAAGGCAACTATCGCGGTTCAGTGCAAATTGACCGTCGCGCTGTACAGCAATACCAGTACTAAGCTAGAAGATGGGGTTGGGTTTTGAGCCTGACCCTATCTACTAAAGTAAAAACTATCGCTAATTGCTTGAATCTTTGGCTGTTTATTTTATTGAAGCCCATGCATTAAAAAAGTTAATGTTATTGAAGCTAGTATTTCCTAGGTATTTATTATAAAACTACGGACGCACGGGCTGGGGAAGTGCGTTACTTCTAGATTGTTTATTCCTATTGGGTGGAGTTATGGCGAGCTCTTTTGTTGATAAAGATGTAAAAAGAAAGATCAGTTTTGCGGTTTACACCAGTGCTATTTTGGTTTTGACCCATTTGTCAGGCTGTTCTACTACTCCGGTAGAGAGTCCGCCTGAGCCTGTACCGCCTCAAGCGTTGGCTAATAATCAGACTCAAACTTCAATCAAGATTATTCAAAGAAATAACACTCCTCGTGGCAAGGATAAGCACCAACTAGAGTATGAGCAAAAGCAGCGCTGGTATCACCAGCAGTGGGAGCTTTCTCAACGTATTAATGAGCAACGCCAACGTACACAACAGGCGTGGCAAGCGCAGCGCTCTCAGCGTGCAGGCATTGATTATTCTGAGCGCCTTGCACAAGCTGCAGTAGACCGCCTACGTCATCGGGTCAGTTATAATGGTGCCTATATTCCAATCGGTTATCCCAATGGGGATGTGCCAGCTAATATTGGCGTCTGTACGGATACTGTGATTCGGTCTTATCGGCGTCTGGGCGTGGATTTACAGCGCTTAGTGCATGAAGATATTTCTCGTGCTTTCTACTCTTACCCCAATTTACCTAAATGGGGCTTGCAAGGGCCTGACACCAACATTGACCATCGTCGTGTGCATAATCTGAAAGTCTTCTTTACTCGGCATGGACAACGTGTGCCTGTCACGGGTAATCCAAGTGATTATCGCCCAGGCGACTTAGTGACTTGGAGTTTAGGTGGTGATCAAGAGCATATCGGTATTGTGGTTGATCAACGTACTCCATCTGATCCACGCCGCTTTATGATTGTGCATAACATTGGGCAAGGCGAGAAAATGGAAGATATTCTGTTCAAAATGCCTATTACGGGTCACTACCGCTATTTCCCTGGATCACGTCGTCCACAACTAGCTTCAGCACAGTATTAACTAGTTTTCCAGCTAAGCCCCAGCACACTTGGGGCTTAGTGCACGGTTTATTTGTCAATACCCTCTTCACATTTCTTAAAAAAACCGTACAATTGCGCGTTTACTTTTGGCAGAGCTTTTGCCAATCGTTATTTGAATTTAACTAAGGTTTTGGATTTATGGTCAATATTCGTCTGGCTCGTGGTGGTTCTAAAAAGAATCCATTCTATAGCATCGTAGTAACTGACAAGCGTAAGCCTCGTGATAGTGGCTATATTGAGCGCGTTGGCTTCTTTAATCCGGTTGCCCGTGGTCAAGAAATTCGCTTACACCTTGAGCAAGAGCGTGTGCAATATTGGTTATCTAAAGGCGCACAGCCTAGCGATCGCGTTGCAAAGTTATTGAGCGAATCTGCTAAAGCAGCTGCTTAATTAGGTTGGCAGATGCAAACTCAACCCAACTCTATGGTAGTGCTTGGTAAACTTGCCGGTGCTTTTGGGGTAAAAGGTTGGGTTAAAGTCCATTCTTATACCGCGACTATGGCTGATATCTTTAATTACCAGCCTTTATATTTCAAGGTTAATCAAGAGTGGCAAACTGTGAAGTTGGTCAGCTACCAACAACAGTCTAAAGGTTTAGTGGCTCAATTTGAGCATATACAAGACCGTGATGGGGCTATTAAACTCACTGGAACAGAAATTGCTGTACAGCGTAGCCAATTGCCAAGCTTAGACAATGATGAGTACTACTGGTCAGATCTCGAAGGTTTATCGGTGGTGACAACAACCGGCGAGGTTTTAGGTAAGCTTGATCACTTACTTGAAACGGGAGCTAATGATGTCATGGTGGTTAAGCATGCTACCGGTGAACACTGGTTGCCTTGGATAATGGACACAGTTATTAAGCGGGTGGATTTAGCCTCTGGCTTAATTGAAGTGGACTGGGATCCAAACTTTTGAGACTAAGATGCAGTTTAGCGTACTAACCCTATTTCCCGAGTTAGTACAAGCGGTTACTCAGCATGGCATTGTACGTCGTGCCGTAGAACAACAGGCTGTTAGCGTCGATTGCTGTAATCCACGTGATTATGCTTTGGATGTTCATCGTACTGTGGATGATCGCCCCTATGGCGGTGGGCCAGGCATGGTGATGAAATCTGACTGTTTATTACGAGCGATTCGTGATCTGCGGCAGAAAAATACAGGCCGGTTAATTTATTTAAGCCCACAAGGGCCTGCTCTAACGCAAGCGAAAGTTCAAGCCCTTGCACAGGAGCCAGCCTTGATTTTACTGTGTGGGCGGTATGAAGGCATTGATGAGCGCATTATTCAACTCGAAGTAGATGAAGAATGCTCAATTGGTGATTATGTACTCAGTGGTGGTGAGCTAGGGGCGATGGTACTGATTGATAGTATTACCCGCTTATTGCCCGGGGTATTGGGGCATGAAGACTCTGCTGAGCAAGATTCATTCGCAGAAGGTTTGTTAGATTGTCCGCATTATACGCGCCCAGAGTCGATTGAAGGTTTAGAGGTTCCCGCTATTTTAAAAAGTGGTAACCACGCTGCGGTTGCTCGTTGGCGTAAAAAGCAAATGTTAGGTGCAACTTGGTTAAAGCGCCCTGATTTGCTAGCAAAAAAAGACTTAAGTACAGCAGAACAAACACTGCTGAATGAATTTAGACAGGAATACAAGGTTTCTTCAGAGGTTATCTCATGAGTATGATTATTCGTCAGTTAGAACAAGAGCAAATGAATAAGGAAATTCCTAATTTCGCTCCGGGTGACACCGTAGTTGTTCAAGTTCGTGTTAAAGAAGGCGACAAAGAACGTTTACAAGCCTATGAAGGTGTAGTGATTGCCAAACGTAATCGTGGCCTGCATTCAGCCTTTACTGTGCGTAAAATGTCTTATGGTGAAGGCGTAGAGCGCGTATTCCAAACGTATAGCAATAGTATTGCTAGCATCGAACTGAAGCGTCGTGGTGATGTGCGTCGTGCTAAATTGTACTATTTACGTGGTCTGACTGGTAAAGCAGCACGTATCAAAGAAAAAGTATAAGCGCACTCGATTTTTTCTAATCGATGCTAGAAAAAGCACTATGGTTAATCACTATTAGTGCTTTTTTAGTTTGAACAGCCTGCTAATTCACGCTAACTCCACCAGATTACCGCGCCTATCTGATCAGCCTATACAGTTAATAAGCTGCTCTTTACTATATGCCTATCAGAAAAATAATTTATATCAACTGGGGTATAGTTAAGTGATTGATGCTGGGATTCCATCCACATGGGCTCAGTTTTTTTGGTATCTATCAATAGCTGTCTCGTTGCTAGGGTCAATTGGTGCAGGTGTGGTCTATTTCCTGCGTCGACGTGGTGCGCCTAGGCGGGCTTATGTGGATCAAGAAAATATCTTGATTGCAGCTTTAATGGATGTAGAAGAAGCTGCTGTGCTTGCTAACAAGCATGGCTTCATCGTTTTAATTAACCCAGCGGCTGAAAAGTTATTACGCCAGCGCGCCCGTAGCACACGCGGCAAATACCACTCTGAAGTGTTTCATCTCCTTGATACGGTTAAGCATTCGCCCATCAGCTGGATGGAGCGTAATCAAATGAGTCGTGAGCAGTCCTTTCAAGACTGCTTATTTAATTGCCAAGATTTGCAAGATGTCGAGATCACTTACCTAGTAAAACCCTTTTCTCTCAATGGTGAGGAACCTGATCATGTACTTTTGTTGCTCAAAGATCAGTCAGAGTTAAAAGCTTTACAAGCGCATCTGAACTATGTGCAGATGAATGACCCGCAAACCAAGTTACTCAACCGCAAAAGCTTCGAAATTAAATTAAAAGTAGCTTTAGATGAGGCGCGTCAGCAGGGGGTGAAGCATTCGTTCTGCCATGTGGCCTTAGACCAGTTTAAGTTGGTTAATGATACTTTAGGGCATAGTGCAGGCGACGCTTTTATTGAGCGTATTTCTGAATTGCTGAAAAATGCCATTGATAAACGCCGCGATATTTTAGCGCGAATCGGTGGCGATGAGTTTGGGATTTTATTTCGTGAGGCTGAACCCGTCGAAGCCTTACGCAAGGCAGAAAGCATTCGCAATACGGTGATGCGCTATAACTTTGTTTGGGATGGTCAACCGCATAAAATCACGGCCAGCGTAGGTTTTGTACCTATTCATAAACAGTCTGGCACGCCCAATCGGGTATTCTCGCTCGCTGATGCAGCATGTCGGGTTGCGAAGGCAAAAGGCGGCAACCGTTTACATTTATACCGCCCTGATGATGTAGAAATTAATAAGCATCGCGGGCAGTTGCTTTGGATTGGACGCTTACGTAAAGCCTTTGAGAGTGGTGAATTTCGCTTATATGCACAACCGATTCAGCCTTTAGAGCCGCGTGCCTTCGTCAAGCCTTTTCATCATTACGAAATTTTGCTGCGTTTATTTGATGCTGAAGGTAAAGCTATCTCGCCTGATGAGTTTATCCCGGTCGCCGAGTATTACTCGATGATGCCGAAGCTAGATCGTTGGGTGTTTAAAGAGTTACTGACCCATATTAAACGGATCGTTAAATGTGATCCTTTGCCTATTTTTGCGGTGAATTTATCTGGGCAAAGTTTAGATGACCCGACCTTCTTAAAGTATGTGTTGGATGTGATCAAATGGGCAGGAGTACCACCTACCATGCTCTGTTTTGAAATAACCGAGCGGGTCGCGATCAGCAATATAGCATTAGCCCATAAATTCATTGATACTCTCAAACTGCTGGGTTGCAGCTTCTCATTAGATGATTTTGGTACGGGCGTAAGTTCCTTTGCTTATCTTAAGCAGTTACCCGTGAATTACTTAAAAATTGATGGTAGCTTTGTAAAGGATATTGCCACTGATGATGTAGGGCGTGCCATGGTGCAATCCGTTCACCAAGTAAGTCAGCTGATGGATGTGAAAACGATTGCTGAATATGTTGAGAATGAGCAAATTATCAGAATCTTGCGGGATATTGGTATTGAGTTTGGCCAAGGTTACGGGATTTCGCGCCCGATTCCTCTGCCCGATGTCATTGCCACTCATCTGCAACCAGCCACCTCAGGATCGGCTGAAAAAACTTAAGGACAAGGGCTAAATGAAAATTCATATTCTAGGTATTTGCGGTACCTTCATGGGTGGTATTGCCTTATTAGCACGCGCGCGTGGCACTGAGGTGACTGGTTCAGATACCAATGTTTACCCGCCAATGAGTACGATGTTGGCAGCAGAAGGCATTACTGTTACTGATGGCTATGATCCTGCTCATTTACCCACTGATGCCGACGCGATTGTCGTTGGTAATTTTATGCGCCGCGGAATGCCGATTATTGAGCAAGTTTTAGATAACAATTTGCCCTATATTTCTGGCCCGCAATGGCTCTATGAAAATATTTTACGTGAGCGCTGGGTACTAGCGGTTGCTGGTACTCATGGTAAAACAACAACGGCTAGTATGCTGGCATGGATTTTAGACTATGCTGGTTTAAAGCCCGGATTCTTGATTGGTGGTGTGCCAGAAAATTTCGGCATCTCGGCATGCTTAGGCGATTCGCCGTTTTTTGTGGTCGAGGCCGATGAGTACGATACTGCGTTTTTTGATAAGCGTTCTAAGTTCGTGCATTACCATCCACGTACTGCGGTTCTGAATAATCTTGAATACGATCATGCGGATATCTTCCCCGATCTGCAGGCGATTAAAACTCAATTCCATCATTTGCTACGGATGGTGCCTAGTAATGGTTTAGTGATTACTAATGGTGCTGATGCCAATCTGCAAGCAACCTTAGCGATGGGCTGTTGGACGCCGGTTGAGCAATTTGTACTGGGTGATTGGCAAGCTGAACTAGTTAATCCTGATGGAAGTGAGTTTAAGGTCAGCTATCAAGGCGCAGAAGTTGGTAGTGTACAATGGAATTTGTTAGGCACACATAATGTACATAATGCCCTAGCTGCTTTAGCCGCTGCACGTCATGTGGGTGTGCCGATGGAGCATGGCCTAGCTGCGTTGCCAAGCTTTAAAGGTGTAAAGCGCCGAATGCAGCTACGTGGTCAAGTAAACGGTATTTCTGTTTATGATGACTTTGCTCATCATCCAACAGCGATTGCGACGACCCTCGCTGGCTTGAGGGCTAAAGTGGGTGCAGGGCGAATTATTGCCTTACTAGAGCCACGTTCTAATACCATGCGCCTAGGTACTCACAAAGAAGAATTAGCTAATTCATTAATCGATGCTGATCAAGTGTGGCTTTATCAGCCCGCAGGTTTGAATTGGGATTTAGCTGCCGTGTTAGATGGCCTTGGTGCTAAAGGCCAATTGCAGCAAGATGTTGATCAACTAGCAGCTAAGGTCGCTAGTGCCGCTCAAACCGGTGACCACATACTCATTATGAGTAATGGCGGCTTTGGGGGGATTCACGATAAAGTTTTAGCAGAGTTGGCTCAATGTTATGCCTAAAACAATTACCTTAATTATGACAGGTGCTTCAGGTGCTCAATATGGATTGCGCTTGTTGGAACAGTTATTAGCTCTGCAATGTAAGGTTTACTTGTTACTGTCGCGCCCTGCACAAATCGTGATCAATACTGAAACTGATTTTAAAGTGCCTGCTCGTGCTGGAGAGATCGAGCGGTACTTTTCGCAGCAGTTTAAAGCAGCGGCAGGGCAGTTAAAGGTTTTTGAGCGTGAGCAATGGATGGCACCGATTGCTAGTGGCAGCGGTGTAGCCGATGCCACAGTAGTTTGCCCCTGTACGACGGGTACTTTATCCTCGATTGCTTGTGGGAGTAGCCGTAATTTAATTGAACGTGCGGCTGATGTAGCACTCAAAGAACGTAAAAAGCTCATTCTAGTCGTAAGGGAAACGCCATTTTCTGAAATTCACTTAGAAAATATGCTAAAACTGACTCGGATGGGGGCAGTGATTATGCCTGCTAATCCTGGGTTTTATTTTCGCCCACAATCAATTAATGAATTAGTTGATTTCATGGTAGCGCGTGTCTTGGATCACTTAGATCTTAAGCACCAACTCCAACCACGCTGGGGCGAAGCCCCTCAGGAGCTTGCTGATACAGTTCCGGCAAATCATTTGTCAGGCGACGAATTAGCATAATGATTAATTAATGAAAAGGAGCTTGCAATGGCAACTGAAAATGTAACTGCTGCCGAATTTAATGAACTGATCAGTACCAATGACATGGTGATTATCGATTTTTGGGCGCCTTGGTGCGGCCCTTGTCGTTCATTTGCCCCCACTTATGAAAAAGTGTCAGACAAACACCCCGATATCGTCTTTGCTAAAGTGAATACCGAGGAAGAAGAAGAGTTATCGAGTCATTTCCAGATTCGTTCGATTCCCACTCTGATGATTTTCCGTGAGCAAGTGGTGCTATTTGCTCAGCCTGGCATGTTGTCTGAAAGCCAGCTAGAAGAAGTGATCGGCAAAGTACGTGAAGTCGATATGGCAAAAGTTCATGAGGAAATTGCTAAGCAAACTCCTGCTGCAGAATAGGCTTACTCTATAGAGGGGAGCAGACTGACTCCCCTATAAATAGTCTTTTATTTAGGCAATAAACCAGCAGCTTCTAAATCAGTTCTTTTGCGCTGTTCGGTCAATAACTGCACTACATAGCCAGTACTACTCGCTAAAAACACCGGCAAGACTGCTAAACTATCTAAACTAATATAAGCCATTAAAGCAATTAGAGCCGGCAAGCCAATAATTGCGCTGAGGCTATGCGTATAGTCTCGATAGAGGGAGATCCGATCTAAAATCCACCAAGCCCCTTGGAACAACAGGTAAGTGGCTAGCCAGGCGACTAATAGATCACTAGGGCGGTACATATACAGTAGGATAGGAATACAGATAGCGGCCAACATGCTGACTAAGCGCACTACCCAATAAGATAAGGATGAGGGTTGTTGAATATCAGGCAAATGAACGCCCACAAAACCACTTAAGCCAATAAAACTGAGTGCTACCCAATTTAGTTCGGGTAACAGATAGTAGCAAACTAAACTAGCGCCTACGCCGATGCCGACAGCAAGCACATGCTGACTTTTTGAGCCCATTACGAAAAATCCCCTATTTTTATATACTTTTTTATTGATCTAAATCGTTAGCCCTGAATTAGATCGTATACTATTTATTAATAGCTATTATGACATAAAGACATCATAAAAAATGTATTGGTTCCATAGGGAATTCAGAAAAATTAGCGGCTTGAACGATTAAACCTACCTCCCCCGAAGGAGAGGCAGGATTTAGATGGAGGAGAGCATCAAGATAAAGCTTAATCGACCGGGATATTAATTTTATTCGTTGTATCGGCCATCACATAAAAGTCCCGCTTACGTTCAGTTCGACCATTCCGTTTAGCGATGGCGGTATAGCGACCAGGCGCTAAGGAGTCAATCGTAAATACATGGCGATCTGATTCATAAAGCTCGCCTTTACCATCCACGCGGAATACTTTCCAGATGACTGGCTGAAAGGCAGGACCGTTGTTAATAGTGGCAACTAAACGCACTTCTGCTGATCGACTATCAGCCCAAGCCGCATTGCACACACTCGTAGTTCCTAACAGGAGGGTAACAATCGTTAGGATATGGAAGGTTTTTTTCACAGAAATCCTCCTTGATAAGTATCAAGTACTCAGCAAATAAATAAACTTATTGCCGGTGTTAGCGTCATTTTTTCCATAAAATTAACGCTTCTATATTAGTCTCTTTTTATTAAAAAGAGTTCTATTTGGAAACTATATTAAGTTTCTATCAAGGTTGGTCTTGGTTTATAGGTAGATTTATCTACTTGGTTTTGAAACATCACTACCAAGTTAACCTTTCATTCTAGATTATAGTTGCTTAGTGCCGCTGAAAGAGGGTTGCGGCGGCAAAAAGCAGGAGTCACCTGATAAGCGGTAGTATTTGCTGAGCTTGAAGGCTTTTTTGGTGAATTATTCAGCGCGATCAAGCATCTCTGTGGCTAAGGCGCGGGTGGCTGCGGTAATCTCAGTGCCCCCAATCATGCGGGCTATTTCTTCAATACGTTCAGCTTGTTCTAGATAAACAATGCCGGTTTGTGTGTGGTCAGCGGTTTTCACTTTAGTCACTTTATAGTGATGATGTGCTTGCGAGGCGACTTGAGGTAGGTGAGTGACGCACAGCACTTGCCGATTAGTGCCCAAACTCCGTAATTGCGTACCCACCACTTCAGCGATACCACCACCAATGCCGGTATCCACTTCATCGAAAATAAGGGCAGGTAGCGTCATTTTCTGCGCAGCAATCATTTGAATCGATAAACTAATCCGCGATAGTTCACCCCCCGAAGCGACTTTAGTGAGTGGTTTTAAGGGCTGACCAGGGTTGGCACTGACTACGAATTCTATTTGATCACTCCCATAAGCATGCGGAAGTTTATCTTCAAGCGCGGCTACTTGGATGTGAAACTGCCCGCCTTGCATGCCTAACTCCTGCATTGCAGCGCTAACCGCACTAGAGAGCTGGTCGGCTGCTTGAGTACGTGCTTTACTTAAGGCTTTAGCTGTTTGGTGATAGCTAGCGGTAGCGGTTTCCAGTTTGCTTTTGAGAGTATCAAGATCATAGTCATCACTGGCTAAACTAGCTAATTCGGCTTGTAAATTAGCCAAATGCTCAGGTAGTAGCTCTGCTTCCATTCGGTATTTGCGCGCCATATTACGCAGTTCAGCAATCCGCGTTTCTACTTCATTTAAACGAGTCGGGTCTAGATCTAGGCCTTGTGCATAGTCACGTAAAATCCAAGCCGCTTCCTGCAGTTGGATTTGTGCGCTATTCACCAGCTCTAATGGTGCATTCAAGGCCTCATCTACACGTGCTTGACGACTCAGCTCTTGGCTGAGTTGGCTGAGCGACGAGTATAAAGAGCGTTCACTTTCATAAAGCTGTTGATAGCCTTGTTCGGCAGTCGCTTGCAATTGTTCGGCATGTCCTAAGCGATTGAGTTCTTCATCGAGCTGAGTGATTTCACCTTTGCCTACCGCTAACTCACTCAATTCTTGTACTTGAAAGGAGAGCAAATCTAAGCGCTCTTGAAAATGTGAACTTTGTGTAGTCAGCTCTTGATAACGCTCGTTGAGGGTTTTCCAGTTTTTATAGGCTTCTTGGGTTTGTTTTAACAAGGTTTCATTGCCCGCATAAGCATCAACCATGCTGCGTTGCATCTCACGTTTCATCAGCGATTGATGTTCATGCTGGCCGTGAATATCCACCAGTTGCTCACCTAATTCACGTAAAGCAGTCAACGTAGTGGGCGAGCCATTAATCCAAGCGCGCGATTTACCGGTATTGGTGACGACTCGTCTTAAAATGCAGGTTTCATCATCGGTGAGGAGATCTTGCTCAGTTAACCATTGTTTAGCGTGAGCAGTACTGCTGATATCAACACTCAAGGTAATATCTGCTTTTTCAGCTTGATGGCGCACGCTACCTGCATCAGCTTTGTCGCCTAAGACTAAACCAATCGCATCTAATAAAATGGATTTACCCGCTCCTGTTTCTCCGGTTAAAGCGGTCATGCCTGCCTGCAATTCCAGCTCTAAATCAGTAATGATGGCGAAATCTCGGATATGGATATAAGTCAGCATTATAGTTGCGTTCCCCAGTGCAATTTTGAGCGCAGTATATGATAGTAGTCATAATGATGGGGATGGAGTAGGCGCATTTTTTCTGGTGAAGCTTTAATTTTTATGCGGTCGCCAGAAATTAGCGGAATATCATGGTGTCCATCAAAGGATAATAAAGAATCAACTGGGCGATCACTGCCCAATTCAATTTCAATCGAGCTTTGATTAGGAATAACAATTGGGCGGCTGGTGAGTGTATGTGGGCTGATAGGAACTAGAATAGTGGCATCTAGGGAAGTGTGTAAAATCGGCCCGCCACTAGACAGCGAATAAGCGGTTGAGCCAGTTGGGGTCGAAATCACTAAGCCATCGGCACGCTGCGTATTAACAAAAAAGCCATCAATATAAGTGGTGAATTCAATCATACGAACTTCATTACGGGCATGTAGCACTACATCATTCAGCGCAATATTTTCGCCTAACTTTTCTTCACCCCGCCAAGCACAAGCCTTCAACAAGCAGCGCTCATCTTCGATGTAATGCCCATTTAAGACAGCAGCCAGTTGTTCTTGCATATTGGCAGGTAACACATCCACCAAAAAGCCGACTCGCCCCAAATTGACGCCCACAATCGGGACTTTATAGGCTGCTAATAAGCGCCCTGTGGTGAGTAAAGTGCCATCGCCTCCTACCACAATCGCCACATCAATTTGGGTAGCTAACTGTTCGTCGGGCGTTGCTGCTTGATGAAGGATTTGTGCTGCCTGTGAGCTGAGTAATACCGTTAAGCCTTGTGTACTTAGAAAGTCATACAAGGTTTGTAAAGTGGATGCTAAAGTCTCTCCATCCTGTTTAGAAAAAATGCCAGCGGTAGTGAACAAAGTCATAATTGTATTGCACCTGTTTAAAAAATAATAAGATGCGGCGCTTATGCGCGTTATTGTAGCGAGCTGCCTGATAAAAGGCTAAAGTGACCGTGGCGCTTGTTAGCATAAGACAAAAACTGAGTTGTTTGTAAGCAAGGCCTTGAATTTCCTGTCTAAGCATCTATTGTGACACCATGTTATGGGGATAATACAGGTCAAATGGCAGTAAACCGTCAAACTATTGATTTAAGTGAGCGCGCTCAACACCTGCTAAAGGTGCTGGTAGAAGCTTATATCGCCGATGGGCAGCCAGTCGGTTCGCGCACCTTGGCAAAACGGAGCGGCCTTGACCTGAGTGCAGCGACGATTCGTAATGTTATGGCGGACTTAGAGGAAATGGGTTATATCCGTTCCCCCCATACTTCAGCGGGGCGTGTGCCCACCTCTCAAGGCTATCGTTTATTTGTAGATTCTTTATTACAAGTGCAGCCTTTAGAAACTCAAGCCATTGATATTTTGCAGGGGCGCTTAAGCGCAGGCTTAGACTCTCAAGTATTAATCCATTCTGCCTCCAGTTTATTATCAGGCATTACCTCCTTAACTGGAGTAGTGACCGTCCCCAAACGTAATCCGACCTCTCTCAAGCAAATTGAATTTTTGCGCTTATCTAGTCATCAAGTGCTAGCGATTTTAGTATTTACGCGCAATGAAGTGCAGAACCGTATTATTCAACTAGAAGGTGAAATGAGTGCTGCCGACTTGCAGCAAGCGGCTAACTTTTTGAATGACTGCTTAGTGGGCAAAACGATCCATAGCGCTCGCCAAGCCTTGCTAGACGAAATGCGCCAGCATAGTGAGGATATGAATCGCTTAATGATTTCTGCGATTGAGCTAGGCGAACTCGCGTTTGCAGGTCTGAATAACCAGCAGGAAGAGGACTGTGTGATCGCGGGTGAAACTAATCTGATGGGTTATGATGACCTTTCGGATATCAGTAAGCTCAGGGATTTGTTCGGTGCGTTTAATCGTAAGCGTGATATTTTGAGTTTGCTAGATAAGACGATCCAAGCGGATGGCGTGCAAATTTTTATCGGGCGCGAAGCGGGTTATTCCGTCTTTGAAGATTGTAGTTTGGTCACTGCTCCTTATTCCCTAGGCGATGAGCATGTCGGCGTGTTGGGTGTGATTGGTCCCAAGCGTATGCCGTATGAGCGCATTATTCCAGTGGTTGATTTAACCGCGCGCTTACTCAGTGTGGCGCTGCAATCACATTATCCGCATTAACGCTCAGAAATTGCCAGGCTGCATACCTTTTACTTGCTGGCTGAGTTTAAAAATCAACTCCTCTTTAACCAGCAAGTTTTTATCTTTAACCGTTAGCTGCTGATTGAGCTGTTGAATCATTTGCTCTTTGAGTTGAATGACTTTTTCCCTTTGTTCAACCAATTGCCGATAGCGGCCTGTCTCTTCGCTAGTTTCCATCTCTTGCGGCTTAGCAGCTACTTGTTCAGAAATTTGCTTTAAGTCGAACAAGACCCGTTTTTGCCAAGCGCCTTGATCGACAGGGCGATTCGCCACCATTTGCCGAGCCAGATCTTTAATATATTGAATCAGTTCAGCATGGCGTTGCTGCTGAGATTCATTAGTACCTTGACCAAGCTGTTCGTTGAGGTCTTGTAGCTGATCGACAAGAATAGCGATTTGCTCTTGGCTACCTTCAATACTGGTCTGTTTGACCAGCTCAAGATAATGTCTGATCTCAGCAATAAGCTGCTGCTGTTGTGTTTGGGTTTGCTGATGTTGTTGAACATCTTGTTGGTACAACTCAGTTAAAGAGCCTAATTTCTCTTGATAGCCGTTATATTGCTGTTGCATCAAAGCTTCAATCATTTTTGCGATCAATTTCAGCTGCCGCTGTTGGTCGCCGATTAGCTGTTGAGCGTCTGTGCGTACTTGTTCAAAGGTCTGATTAATATATTGCTCTGAGCGCTCCGCTAAAGCTTGGCGTTGTGATTGCTCTTGTTGAGTCAGTGCTTTGAAGGATGTTAATTGTTCATTGAGCTGGGTCACTAAGCTTAAACGTTGTTGCTCTAAGTGCTGCAAATGAGCATCGCGCTCTTCTAATTGTGTTTCTTTGGTTTGCTGCTGGTTAGCTTGTTTTTGGAGTTGCGCCTCTTCTTCCATTAATTGGGCGGCTAAGCTGTTTAGCTTCTGCTCTTTTTGTTGCAACTGTTCAGCCTTCTGTTGCACTTCATGTGCTTTTTGTTGCAGCTGCGTATCATGAGTTAACAGCAGTTTTTCACGTTGTTCTAACAACTTAGAAAGCTTCTCAATATGCTCGTCACGTTGTACCAGTAAGGCATCTTTAGCTTGAACCGTTTGCTGAATCTGGCTGAACTGTTCATGCTGTTGCTGCAAATAGGCTTGAAGTTGCGCGACTTGCTGCTGATGCGCTTGCATCTGTTGGTGCTGAGCTTGGGCCGCGGCATTAATCTGTTCAAGCTGTTTGACTAGTTCATGAATTTGCGCATCGCGTTTAGTCATTTCGCGGTCGCGTTCTTGTAACTGCAAGAACTGAGCACTGATTTGTGTATCACGCTGATTAAGCTGCTGACCGTGATTAGCGATAGCCTGCTCAATTAATAGCAGCTGCTGATCTTTTTCACTGAGTAGTTTCTCGCGCTGCTCCAACATTTGATGGTACTGAACTGCATTTTGTTCTTTTTCATGCAAAATGCGCGTCTGCGCAAACAGCTGCTCGTTGCGAATGCTGATTTGCTCAATCTTTTGCTTGATCAGTTGATCGCGTTCTTTGACTTGATCATCACGCTCTTTCAGCGATTCATCACGCTTTTGTAATTGCTGGTGGGCTTCTTGTAAGTATTGATCCAGAATCAACAGCTGCTGTTGGGTTTCTTGTAGCAGGGCATCACGTAGGCCAATTTGCTCATCGCGCGCGGCAATGATTTTCTTCTGTTCGTGTTGATCTTGCTGGTAAGACAATACCCATTGATTGACTTCATGCAGTTGGCGTTCGTATTCAGTTAAGGAGAGGTCGCGGCGGGTAATTTGTTTATCGCGATTTTCCAGCTCACGATCACGCTTTTCTAAATGACGTTCTTTCTCTTCTAATAAACGATCACGTTGTTTAATTTGCTCTTCGCGCTCACGGGAACTCTTTTCACTTTGGAAAGTATTTTTTTCGACCTCATGTAAGCGCTTTTCTAAATCTCGAATAATTTGCTCACGGGAGCGAATCGCTTCATCCCGTTCTTTAATGATTCGTTCACGCTCTTGCAAACGTTGTTCATATTGCTCAGCTTTACCTTGATAGGCATGATCAGCGGTCTGATTCTTTTGCAGAATTTCTTCTTTGCTATGAATCTGTTGCTCACGTAAGGCCAGAGCACGCTCTAAATCTTCAATGACCGTATCACGATTATGTAGGCGGGTGGTGAGTTGCTTGGTTTGCTCACGTAATGCTTGGCTTTCTTCTTGATAAGCAGTGAGTAAAGCCAGCAAACTTTGCCGATCTTCGTTGGTGAGGAAGCGATTCTCGCTGACTTTTTCCAGCAATACGTTGTGATCTATGCTCATGGGCTTATTGTTATTGTGGTCTTGTAGTGAAGAGTCTAACAGTTTTTATTAAATTTAAAATTAAACAGAATCAAGCGGTTTGTTTTGTATGATTAAGCAGCTATGCAGTGAACTATTGCAATTATTAGCACTCTAACTATAAGAGTGCTAATATTAAATCAATGATTAATTGGAGAGCAAAGTATATGACACAAGCCCTAACGCTACGTGGACAAACTCTACCTTCCCCAGTCGGAAGTTTGGAGAGTTATATCCATGCCATTCACGCCATTCCTGTATTGGAGGCTGAAGAGGAGCGTGAGTTGGCGACAAGTCTGCGTCGAGATGACAATCTGGAAGCAGCACGGCAGTTAATTCTGCACAATTTACGCTTTGTTGTAAAAGTTGCACGTGGTTACAACGGCTACGGCTTGCCTTTAAGTGATTTAGTTCAAGAAGGTAATGTCGGCTTGATGAAAGCGGTAAAACGCTTCGACCCAGAAATGAATGTACGCCTGATTTCCTTCGCAGTGCATTGGATTCGTGCAGAGATTCATGAGTTCATTTTGCGCAACTGGAAAATCGTTAAAGTGGCGACTACTAAAGCGCAACGTAAATTGTTCTTTAATTTACGCAGCAGCAAAGCCCGTTTAGGCTGGTTGTCGAATGCTCAAGCTCAAGAAGTGGCTGATGATCTCGGCGTGAGTAAAGCGGATGTACTGGAAATGGAGCAGCGCCTAGGTTCGCAAGATGTCTCGTTTGATTTATCGAATGATCAAGATGATGACGAGCGTTCGTATTCACCCAGCCAGTATTTGGCAGCTGAATCGGCCGATCCTGCGGATACTTTAGAAGCAGAAGAGTGGGAAACGTACACACATGGTCGCTTTGAAACTGCTTTAGAAAGCTTAGATGCGCGTAGTAAAGATATTTTAGCGAGCCGTTGGTTAGTTGAAGATAAAGCCACTTTACAAGAGTTAGCGGATAAATATGGCGTGTCGGCAGAGCGGATTCGTCAGCTTGAGAATGTGGCAGTGAAGAAGCTGCGAGCGGCGGTGGGTGAGTTTTAATAGCTCCCCAAAAAGATTAAAGGCCGCTCAATGCGGCCTTTTTTGTATCTGTGCGCAGCAGCGCTTAGCCGAAAAAGACTACTGAAAAAAAGCTAAGCCAAGCCCAGCCGATCAACAGCCAGACTAGCAGCATAGGAATGCCAAAATCCAAACCAAGTTTCATAATTCCGTGTTCCTGTCATCGCATGTAGTTATAAGTTGTTGATGATAATCAAAGAAGCAGAGCAGAACAAGCGCAAACGGAAAAGCCCCACTAAGTAAACTTAGTAGGGTAAGTGGAACTCTTTAGGTTTGGACGAAAACCTTAAGAGAAAAACACCACGGAGAAGAAGCTAAACCACGCCCATGCCACTAGTGCAACAATCAGCGCCATTGGTAAACCATAATCAAAACTTAGCATTAAATACTCCTATCTAACTAATGAAGCTATTAGCAGGAGTTTGTATGATCTGAGTGCGGCGCTTTTTGACTTGGGTCAAAAGTCTTAGTCTATCGGCGTTAAGGCTGCAAAAAAACGCAGGCTACTTGATTTATATCAGAAACTGGACATTATCTCATTGCACTATGCAAGCTAACAAAACGGCGGTTATCACCAGTTAGTCATGAAAAAATGCTACTGTGATGCCGCATGCGAATAAGGAGTGAAGTTCATGACGAACTTGCAGCAATTAATTTTGCGAACGGACATTAGTGGTATGCCGCTGGAGTGGATTCATTTCCAAACCGCGGTCAAGCTCTATTACTCTAAACAAGTGGCTTATACTTGTGGCAGTTCGCTTTTGCACGTTCACGGGGGAACCAATGCGCGTACAGGTCAACGCAGTGAATTAGAGCTGAATTCTATTATTGCCACTTATGGCAGTAAGCAGGGTCTATTTGGCGAATCCTATGTGCCACCTTTGAATAATCCAACGCTATTTCGGCGCGATAATCATATTTGTCTGTATTGCGGTGATCGCTTTGGAGCCAACGATTTGTCGCGTGATCATGTGCTACCGCTAGTCAAAGGCGGTAAAGATAAGTGGACGAATGTAGTCACTGCTTGTAAACACTGTAATAGTTCCAAAGGTGGGCGCACGCCGGAGCAGGCTAATATGCCGTTGTTGGCGGTGCCTTTTCAGCCGACTTATGTCGAATATGTCTTCTTACAAGGCAGGAGTATTTTGGCTGACCAAATGGAATTTTTAAGTGCTCATTTTCCGCGCTCTAGTAGTTTGCGGCAGCGCTGCTTACAGTCTTGAACTTCATCGGATAATTCCGGCAGGCTTTTCTGAGATCGGCTATAGTTGAAATGCACGATTAATCAGGAGGTGTGAGTTTATGGCTTGGCGGAATTTAATGAGCTGGTTACGCTCGTTATTCGAAAGTAGCCAGCTTATTTTACCCCTTAATCCTGTTTCTTATTCTGTTCAATTATCCAGCCATTTATCAATCCTGATTAGTTTAAGCAGCTTGCTACTATTATCTGCTTGTGATCAAGATCAAACTAAATCAGGTCAAGTCACTCAAGATTTAACAGTTCCAGAGCGAACCGCTGAAGTTTACGTCACCGATCAGATTAGTATCGCTGGGCAAAATTTATCGCTTTGGTTCGATGGCGGGCGCTGCCAACTGCAAACTCAGCATCCTAAACTAAAAATAGCACCGGTTTGGCTTAAACCTACAGCGCCTTGTTATTTCATGAAATCCCCCGGCACTGATCATGTACAAATTTATCAGCGGGATAAGACTAGCCGTGTGCTCGCAGTGATCGGGACGCCAACCGAGCAAAAAGATAAAGCACAGCGTTGCGGGCAAGCGGTTCAAGGCGTCGTACTTGATGCAGCAGGAACGGTACGCTTATCGCATGCCACCCGGAATGACGCAGTGTTTTGTGCAGGGCAGGGTTTGGATAATTTACAGTATGAGATTTTTGCGAAAGATTAGTTGTACTGGTATTCAACCAAAATGACAAAACTGTTCCCTAAGGTGCTTGGATAGCGACGGCGAATTTGATCACGTACCGCAAAGGCTGCATAACGATCTCGATAACGGCCAATCCGTACTTTAAACAAGACACCTTTTTTCAGGCGCAGCTCGCGAATATGCGTCGCTGTGTAGCCATCACCCTTTAATGCGGTGCGCAAGTCATAAGCATATTTAGAGTTATAGCCATTAAAAACTTGTACGGTGTAGTAGCCACGATTGAGATGCGGCGGGAATTGTTGATCGTAACTATTATAATGAGGCGTGGGCACATTCGATTCATACAGATTGTCGTTGTACTCAGTGGTGGACTGTGGATAGCGGTTTGTTTGTGGCTGGGGCGCTTGTTGCTGTGGGCTGTCAGGTTCAATCACTAGAATATCTTGATCGGTATCACCAGGCTCAGGTGCATAGTTCGCATTGGTCATGCGCGCTTCGCTGTAGTTTTTATAGTCGGAAAATCCTAAGCTATTCGGGATGGTCTCAGTAAAAAAGCCTGCTCCGCGCGCATTTAAAAATAGTGCAAAACCCACCACGAAGATAACAACCAATATAACGTGCCAGAATTTAACTTCACCTGATTGTTTGGACAGGGGCTGCAACGGCTTATTCACTCAAGATCCTGTTTTGGCTAGGTTTCGAAGATTATGCCATAGATTATGGCAAAGACTGCGCTGCAGTGTCGGGGATTTAATGGGCACTAAACTTGAATTCGCTGCTTTTATCCCCTATATCCATACCTATTCAAAGTATTTAACTTTTAAAAGATTCATGAGGGGTGATCCATATGAGAATGGATAAGCTGACCAGCAAATTCCAATTAGCGCTACAAGATGCGCAGTCGCTGGCACTGGGGCGCGATCAGCAATTTATTGAGCCGATTCACTTGATGACGGCTTTATTGGATCAAGATGGCGGTTCGATTCGCGGCCTATTGACCAAAGCCGACGTCAATGTGAACCAACTACGCTCCAAGCTAGGCCAAGAAATTGATCGCTTGCCCACCGTTTCAGGGGGTGATGCCGGTTCAGTATCGGTATCGAATGATTTAGCACGTTTGTTAAATGTGACCGACAAAATCGCCCAGCAGCGCAAAGATCAGTACATTACTTCCGAGCTATTTGTGTTAGCCGCCTTAGAAGATAAAGGCACGCTCGGTAATTTATTGCGTGAAACGGGTGCTACTAAAGGCGCGCTTGAAAAAGCGATTGATAGCATGCGTGGCGGGCAAACTGTAAATGATCCAAATGCGGAAGATCAGCGCCAAGCCTTGCAAAAATACACCATCGACATTACTGAGCGTGCGGAGCAGGGCAAGATTGACCCAATCATTGGGCGCGATGAAGAAATCCGCCGCATGATTCAAATCCTGCAACGTCGTACTAAAAATAATCCAGTGGTGATTGGTGAGCCGGGCGTGGGTAAAACGGCCTTGGTCGAAGGCTTAGCACAGCGTATTGTTAATGGTGAAGTGCCCGAAGGGATTAAGGGCAAGCGCTTATTGTCGCTCGATTTGGGTGCACTGTTAGCCGGTGCGAAATTCCGAGGTGATTTTGAAGAGCGCTTGAAAGCAGTCCTGAATGACATCGCTAAGACTGATGGCAACACCATTTTGTTTATTGATGAAATTCATACCTTAGTCGGTGCAGGCAAAGCCGATGGCGCATTGGATGCGGGCAATATGCTCAAGCCTGCCTTGGCACGCGGCGAATTGCACTGTGTGGGCGCGACGACCTTAGACGAATATCGCCAGTATATTGAAAAAGATGCTGCTTTAGAGCGCCGTTTCCAGAAAGTGTTGGTGGATGAGCCTAGTGTTGAAGACACGATTGCAATTTTGCGTGGCTTGCAAGAAAAGTACGAAGTGCATCATGGCGTGGAAATTACTGATCCTGCTTTAGTCGCGGCGGCAACTTTGTCGCATCGTTATATCACTGATCGAAATTTACCGGATAAGGCGATTGACCTGATTGACGAAGCCGCTTCGCGGATTCGGATTGAAATTGATTCCAAGCCAGAAGCTTTGGATATGCTGGATCGGCGCTTGATTCAATTGAAAATTGAGCGTGAAGCCTTAAAGAAAGAAAAGGACGATGCGTCGATCAAACGCCTAAATAATTTACAGGAAGAAATTACTCGCCTTGAGAAAGAGTCGTCTGATTTAGATGAAATCTGGAAGGCTGAAAAAGCCGCCATGCAAGGCACAACGCATATCAAGGAAGAGCTAGATCAAGCGCGGATTGAGTTTGAAACTGCCAAACGTGCGGGCAATTTACAGCGTATGGCTGAATTGCAATATGGGCGGATTCCTGAACTGGAAGCACAACTGAAACATGCAGACGCTACCGAGGCTTCGAGCAGTCAAAATCAGCCAAAACTGGTGAAAAATCGCGTCACGGAAGACGAGATTGCAGAAATTGTCGCGCGTTGGACAGGTATTCCAGTCAGTAAAATGATGGAATCTGAACGCGAAAAATTGCTGCGCATGGAAGATGAATTACGTAAGCGCGTGATCGGTCAAACCGAAGCAGTGACCGCAGTCTCGAACGCGATTCGGCGGGCGCGTGCTGGCTTATCTGATCCGAAGCGCCCGAGTGGTTCCTTCTTATTCCTTGGCCCAACAGGGGTAGGTAAGACTGAACTCACTAAAGCTTTAGCGACTTTCATGTTTGATAGCGATGATTCGATGGTACGCATTGATATGTCGGAATTCATGGAAAAACATTCGGTGGCGCGTTTGATTGGTGCGCCTCCGGGCTATGTGGGCTATGAAGAAGGTGGTTATTTGACCGAGGCAGTGCGCCGCCGTCCTTACTCAGTTATTCTGATGGATGAGGTCGAAAAGGCACATCCAGACGTTTTCAATGTCTTGCTACAAGTATTGGATGATGGGCGCTTAACCGATGGACAGGGGCGCACGGTAGACTTCCGTAATACTGTGATTGTGATGACTTCGAATTTAGGTTCGCACCTGATTCAGGATATGGCGGGTGAAGAAAACTACGACAAAATGAAAGCCGCGGTGATGGAAGTGGTGGGCACTCATTTCCGCCCAGAGTTCATTAATCGGATCGACGAAGTCGTGGTCTTCCATCCTTTGGATCAAAGCGAAATTCGCCAAATTGCGGATATCCAATTAAATAGCTTGCGTAAGCGGTTAGCAGTGCGTGAATTGCATATCGAATTTAGCGATGCCGCGATGGATCATATTGCTGAAGCTGGCTTCGATCCTGTTTATGGCGCTCGCCCCTTGAAACGGGCAATTCAACAGCAAGTGGAAAATCCATTAGCACAAGAAATCTTAGCAGGTAAGTTTTTACCGGGTGAGACGATTAAGGTGGATGTGAAAGATGAATTGTTGACGTTTAGTGAGACGGTGAGTAAATAGTCCTTCAGCTTACTTAGATTAAAGAATGCCGCTTTTTAGCGGCATTTTTTTAGTTTCAATTACTCAGGAACAAAAGAAACGATCTGCATCCCTAGGTAATCCGCAGCTTCTAGCATTACTTTATCTGCACTCGCTAAAGCGTCAACATTCATACGTTCAGCAATTGATAAATGCATAGCATCTAAAGTTCGCAGCGGAAGATTAGCGAGGCGGTCAATCAACTGGCGTGCCATGACTAAATCATCATTTTGCACTTCGTGTAAGATTAAAAAGCCTTGTTCGATGTCATGTTCAAAGGTGGCAAAAATTTGCTGTGCTGAGGTAGAGCCAAGCTCTTTCATGCGTTCACGACGAGCGAGCAGGCAGCGAAACTCGGTCACAGTTAGTGTGCTGATATGGGTGTCATCTTGTTCAGCAATCCAAGCAGCGAACTGCTCTGAACCCGCTTCATTCAAATACCATTTGGCGAGCGCGCTAGTATCTAAATAGGCTCTCATCGCTCATCCCGATCAGCACGTACTAAGGTTTCACTAGCCATGCGATGACGTGGTTGCAAAGCGCGCAATTTGGCATGATCTGGTTTCTTGCGTAGTACTGCTACTGGCACAATCCGCGCTAAGGGTTTGCCATGCCGAGTGATAATAATTTCTTGCGCTTTTTCCAAAACAGTTTGCAGTTGAGGCAACTGTTGGCGAACTTCCCGAATTGACATTTCCATAGTAAATACCTTTTGTGTCACGTGATGTTTTAAGTGTGGCACAAAAGGCTTGTAGTGTCATTTAAGATGAAAACTGGGCTGATTTGACGCAGCTATTCAGATTTTTCAACTAAGTTTTTCTTCCACCGATTCTTAAACACCCCATTCGCCAAAGCCGTACCCGCCAAAATCACAACGCAACCGACAATCATGTCCCAAGTAATCGGTTCGTTTAGTAATAAACTGCCCCAAATCATCGCAAATAAAGGAATCATATAAGTGACTGTAACGGCTCGTGCAGCACCCAAAATCCGAATCAAGCGGAAGTACATTAAATAAGCCAAGGCTGTAGAGAAAACCGCTAAAGCAATGAGCGCTAAAATCGCTTTGAGTGAAGGTAGGCTTTCAGGGACACTAAAAGGCATTAAAGGTAAAAAGAAGAGCGCAGCCGCAATCTGGCTACCTACCGCAATCACGACTGCAGATACGCCAGCCAAACGGCGTTTAATATAGGTAGCAGAAATAGCATACAGTAAAGCAGCCATCAGGCTGGCTAAGACTGCTAGCCAAAAATGTGGGCTGTTAGTCGCAGTATGCCAACCTAATAAAATAGCAACGCCGATGAAGCCTAAAATAAAGCCACCAATTTGTGCCCAAGATAGTTTTTCTTTATTAATCCCTAGGAGCACTAACAAGACACCAAATAAAGGTACGGTCGCATTTAGGATTGAGGTAAATCCGCCGGTTAAAATGGTCGTTGCATAAGCGAAGCCTAAAAATGGTAGGGCTGAATTAAAAATACCGAGTAGAAATAACGGTTTGGCATTGGCTTTAAGCTCAGACAATAAGCCTTGGTGCAATAAAATCGGTAATAAAACTAAACCTGCTAAAAAAACGCGCCAAGCGATCAGCCAAATCGGGCCAAATTCGGGCACAGCGACGCGCATAAATAAAAAAGAGGCGCCCCAGAGCGCTGCTAAAGCAATCAGCTCAAAAAAATAACGTAGATTCATGTGGTGCAGTCCACTGCTAAAGGTATTCAGACTTGTAAGGTTGGGCACTCTAGCGCGCTTAGCGGTGTAAAACTACTGGATTGCGGACCTTAAATTCAAATAGCAGGCTCTATGCCCAGAAAGCATAGAGTTTATTCTGATTGATAACTTGGGCATTAAGCAGGGTTTGCGCAGGTGCCACTCAATCAGCGGCAGCCAAGAATCCGTGCATTTAAGAGCAAAACACCAGAGGCATAAGCAGGGTGACGTTCTTTGGCTACAAACTGGCAGGTTTGAAATTGATTGGGCAAAGCCTGATCAGGTAATAACTCAACAGCCACACTTTGTGCGGGTTGGATATAAGCATCGCCGCGCGCTACATATTGCACCGTAGTGGTTAAGCGATAGCTAGGCATCATTCCGGCTGAAGCTCCACGACCTAGATCAATTTTATTAGCTGCCTGTACCATCGCAGTAAACACATATTGAGGTTCACCATCACTAGGCGATGAGGGTGTAGGTGGGGTGGCTACACAGGCCGTTAAGCAACTGGCAAGTGCTACTGCAATTAGAGCTTGTTTCATGTTTGTGTTTCTCTGCGACAATTTTTAAGAGTGAGCCTAAACAACGCTGTCATTAAAAGGGTTTAACAACAGCGACAATTACAATCAGAATCAATAATAGGCCGGGCAGTTCATTAAAATAGCGATACCAGCGGTGGCTGTTTTTATTGTTCCCAGCGCGAAAGGTGCGCATAATTTGCCAGCACATCCAATGATAAGCAATCAAGAAAATTAGCAGCAGCGCTTTAGCATGAAACCAGCCCATACTGAGAATCACGCCCTCACTCAAAACAATCATCCATATGCCAAAAATGGCTGTGAGCACAGCACCAATGGTCATAATGGCAAATAAACGCAGCTCCATAATTTTGAACAGCTCAAAACTAGGTTTATTTTCGGGCATTGCGTGATAGACATACAGGCGCGGCAGGTAAAATAAGCCCGCAAACCAAGTCACCATAAAGATGATATGGAAAGCTCTAATCCATTCGTACATAAACTTGTCCTAAGTGTTAGAGCAGAGTTTTGATGCGCTCACGCATATCATCTACTTTAAAATCGCCTAATTGCTGCATAACAATTTTGCCGTCACCCGACACTAGGAAATTAGTAGGTGTTACTCGCACCCCACCGAAAGCTTTGGCGAGTACTCCGCCCTGATCCCAAGTGATATCGTAATTCATGCCTTTTTGCTCGCGCATGGTTTGTATCAACGGCAATTCGTCGTATTCCATCGCGATGGCTAAAATCTTGAAGCCGTCTTGGCCAAATTCTTTTTGCAGTTCGACGAGTTGAGGAATTTCTTTCACACAACCAGAGCAGCTGGTCGCCCAAAACACGGCTAAGTAGGGTTTGCCTTTCAATTGCTCAGTGGCAATTTTATTACCATCAATGGTGGTAATTTCAGCATTGGGGGCGGCTTGCAAGCCCTTGCTCGGCATGAAAAAAAACACGGCGGCAGCGCCCACAATCACGGCTAAAATCAGTAGAGCTTTAATATCGAGTTTCATAGTCAAAACTTGTGAATCAAAAAGGATGGGGTATTATACAAAAGATTCTAATGAATAGAGATAAGGACTACTGTGAAAAAGGTTGCTGTCGTTGGGGCTACCGGTTACACCGGTGTCGAGCTGTTACGCTTATTGGTGAATCACCCACAAGTACAAGTTAGTCAAGTGACTTCCCGCGAAAATGCAGGCACGCGTGTTGATGCTATGTTCCCCAATTTGCGCGGCTTTTTGGACTTAGATTTCACAGCGCCTGAAGTCGAGCAATTAGCTGAGAATGATGTAGTTTTCTTCGCAACGCCCAATGGTGTAGCAATGAAAAGCACGCCTGCCTTGCTAGAGGCTGGGGTAAAAGTCATCGATTTAGCAGCGGATTTTCGGATTAAGAATATTGATGTTTGGGAAAAATGGTATGAAATGAAACATGCCTGCCCCGAACTGGTTGCAGAAGCCGTCTATGGCTTACCAGAACTCAATCGTGCCGAGATTGCCAAGTCGCGTTTAATTGCGAATCCCGGTTGCTATCCGACTGCAGTGACTTTGGGTTTAGTACCACTGATTGAAAAGGGTCTGGTCGATTTGGATATCATTGCTGATACCAAATCCGGTGCGAGTGGTGCAGGGCGCAAAGCCAGTGTCGCACATTTGCTGTGTGAATCTGCCGATAGCTTCAAAGCTTATGGCGTATCAGGCCATCGTCATCAGCCGGAAATCGCACAAACCTTATCCAAGCTGGCGGGCAAACCAGTTGACCTGACTTTTGTACCCCACTTGCTGCCGATGATTCGCGGCATTCATGCCACTTTATATGCAGATTTAACCGCAAGCAGTGAAACGGCAGAATCTATTCAACGGCTGTATGAAGACCGCTACCAAGGCGAAGCTTTTGTGGATGTAATGCCACCGAAGTCGCATCCAGAAACCCGCTCAGTGCGTGGCGCGAATACGTGTCGGATTGCAATTCACCAGCCACAAGGCGGGAAGCGTTTAGTGGTGTTGTCGGTGATTGATAATCTGGTGAAAGGTGCTGCAGGTCAGGCGGTGCAAAACATGAATTTAATGTTGGGTTATCCTGAATCGACCGGTTTGCTAAGCCCCGGCTTACTGCCTTGATTAGCTTGTTTAAGCCAGCATGAGCCTTGAATACCGAATTGATCATCGCGGTGTGGTTCAGTTACAAGCAGCGCGCCAACGTAATTTTTGTTGGCCGCTGTTAGCAGTCTTACTGCTGCTATTATTGCTCATCGCAGCTTGGTTATATATCAGCGGTTATTTGACGCCAGTTGATTCAACTACAGGCACTCAGGCCGTGTCTTTGCGGGGCAAAATGAATGAGCAAGCCCGCCTGTTAGAAGAGCAAAAGCAACAAATTATCAAACTTGAAAGTCAAGCCGCTTCAGCCACTCGTTCCGAGCAAGTTCAAACCACCGCGAATGAAGAACTACGCCGCCGTCTAGCAGCGCTCGAAACTGAGCTAGCCGAGGCGAAAGATAATATGCTGCTTTATGAAGGCATCTTGTCGCCTAAAAGCGTAGAGTCAGGTCTTACCATTCGTCACTTCGGTCTGAAGCCGCGCGCAGTTGATGCCAAAGGCAATAAATTGCCGCATGATAAGTTCTATCAGTATCAATTAGTGCTCTCAAATGTGCGTGGTAGTGATGCTGGCATCGCTGGGCAATATAATGTTGAGATCAAAGGCTTAAAGGCCGCTTCGAAAGTAAATTTGCAACTCACTGATATGCTCATGAAATCCACTGAGCAGAATCAAGATGTTAATCGCTTTTCTTTGAAGTATTATCAGCGCTTCGAGGGGACTATTGAGTTGCCGCCTGATTTTATTCCTGAGCAAGTCCTTGTGACTTTGCGCCCTGATTCAGGTGCCAACCCAGTAACGAAGAGCTATGATTGGCAATCATTTAATTTATCTAAAAAATCTGCAGCAAGTAAGGAGTAACAGTCAATGTTTGGTAAGAGTAATCCGAAGACAAATCCACCAGCGACTACCAATAATGCAGTTGTACCCGCAGCGGCTAACAACACTAATAATGCGGATCAAAAAGGCGGTAATCGCAGTGCCCGTATCGATACCTTGATTGGTCGCGGTACGACCATTGATGGTGATTTGACCTTTTCGGGCAATTTGAATATTGAAGGCACGATTAAAGGCAATTTAACGGCTGAGAATGATGATTCAACTCTGATTCTGAGCGAGCAAGGCCGTATCCAAGGCGAGGTGCGTGTGTCTAGCATGCTGCTGAATGGTGCTATTGATGGCGATGTGTTCGCGAATGGTAAAGTAGAGCTGTTTGAGAAAGCGCGCATCTGTGGCGATGTTTATTACAATCTGTTGGAAATGGCAGTGGGTGCTGAAGTCAACGGCAAGTTAGTACGTCAAAAGCCGAATGATGCCAGCAAACTACCACCACCCAAGGCTCCAGAGCAAATCACGAATTAAAGGTTAGTTGATAGAAAAGAGGCTTTATTGACCCTGCTCAGGCTAGGTGCTACCGTCGTCTTCATCTTGATATTGAACAGTTTGCAGGAGTTTTTACATGACCGTAGAAATGGCATCTCCACTGGTTTTTACTAATGCTGCGGCATCCAAAGTAAAACAGTTGATCGATGAAGAAAATAACCCCGCTTTAATGCTACGGGTATTTGTGACCGGTGGTGGTTGTTCTGGCTTTCAGTATGGCTTTACGTTTGACGAAGCTGAAGGCGATGGCGATACGATGGTTGAGAATGGTGGCGTGAAGTTACTGATCGATCCTATGAGCTTCCAATATATGGTTGGCGCAGAAATCGACTACACCGAAGGTTTAGAGGGCGCGCAGTTTGTGATTCGCAATCCAAACGCGACCACCACTTGCGGCTGTGGTTCTTCTTTCAGCGCATAAGCTATTAGCCCAACACGAAGTTTCTTTTCTAACCCCTCCTCAATCAGGAGGGGTTTTGCTTTCTAGGCTAGCCTGTATTCCGTAAACCTGCCGCAATCGCATTAATCGTCCGCAATAGCGCTTCTAACCAAGGCGAAGCTTCAGTACTTTGGCTTAAATGCTCACGATGCCTGCGCAATAAAGTGACTTGAATATTATTGAGTGGATCGAGGTAGGGATTACGGCGCAGTACTGAATATTGCAGCAGCGGTGTGTCATCCATTAAATGTGCCTGCTCAGTAATCAGCAGAATCTCGCTCACGGTTAAATCAAACTCAGCTCGAATCGTGGCATAAATTTGTTTAGCCAAGGCTTGGTTCTCTACGAGTGCTGCATACTCTTTAGCAATATCCATTTCTGCTTTAAACAAACCCATCTGCGTATTGCCGAGGAGCGATTTAAACGCAGGCCAGTTGTTGTGCATATCACGTAAGCGCTCTAAGCCATCGGGATGCGTTTGGCGGAAACGAGCTAAGGCGGTGCCGATTCCGTACCAACCCGGTAAAGTATGCCGCGCTTGTGCCCAGCCAAATACCCAAGGAATGGCCCGAATCGACGATTTATCCCGTACGGTTTGTTTGCGATGCGAGGGGCGCGAACCTAAATTGAGCTGACCAATTTCCTGTACAGGCGTACCTTCATAGAAATAATCCATCAAACCCGGCGTGCGATCGGTTAATTCACGGTAGCTATCTTCGCCGGTTGCTGCGATTTCATGCATGGCCTCATGATAGGACTCGCTATATGCCACTCTTGGAATTACCAAGCCAGCACTGGCTTTAAGTAGGCCGGTGGAGCCGACACCCAGTTCATACACTGCAGTCTCTAAGTTACTGTACTTAGCGGCGAGCACTTCGCCTTGTTCGGTAAATTTAATCTGGCCGCGAACTGTATTCGGTGGTTGCGCGACAATGGCTTCGTGAGTAGGACCACCGCCACGTCCAACCGTACCGCCGCGCCCGTGGAAAAGGCGACAGGTAATCCCGTATTTATCGGTTAAACCTAAAACTTCTTTTTGGGCGTTATATAGATTCCAATTCGACGCGAGAATCCCGCCGTCTTTGCAAGAGTCTGAATAGCCCAGCATCACTTCCTGTAAGTTGCCCGAGGCTTTTAATAGAGCTTGATAGGTCGGGTTTTCAAATAAATCAGTTAATACACTGGTGATATGCTTTAAGTCTTCAATCGTTTCAAATAAGGGCGAAACCCGAATATTGCAGAACAATTGGCGCTCAGCCGTGTAGCCGACTAAGCCCGCCATTTTCGCCAGCATTAAGACTTCCATAATGTGGCTGGCATGATGTGTCATGGAAATAACATAAGTACCAAAGATTTCAGCGCCCGCTTCAGCCCGCATTTCAGTCATGGTATCAAAGACTTCTAACGTTTCTGCAGTGCGAGCAGTGAGATCAGGTCGGTAAGGCATCGGTAAACGATTGCGCTGAATCAATTCTGCTAGCAGTGAAATGCATTCGGCTTCAGGCAATTCCAAGTAATTACTGCATAAGCCGGCAAGATTAAGGATTTCAGCAACTGTTTCACTATGAATCGTCGATTCTTGGCGAATGTCTAATTGGTAGAGGCCAAAGCCGCAGGTTTCCACTAAACGAATTAAGTCACGTAATTCTCGCCCTGCAATCAGGCTATCATTGTGGCTACGTAGGGAGTCATAAATCAGCTTCAGCTCATTGAGGAAGACATCGGCATTGTGATAAGACTCTAAAGGCAAGACCGCATGTTGATGTGCTAGGCGTGCGCGAACGACTTCCAAGGTATTTTTCAAACGATGCCGCATGATCGTCAATAGACGGCGATAAGGCTCTTCAAGTAATTGGTCAGTCCGCTTGGCTAGCAGGCGATTGCCCATCCGCTCATTAATCGCGTTTAAGTAGCTAGCAAATTCAGAGGAGGGCGTAATAAATTCAGTCGAGTGTGATAGCAGATTGCGCAGCTCATCCACCCGCTCAATATATTCGTAAAGCGCTTCACTCATACCTAAGCGAATCGCATTGCGCGTGACCGCTGCGGTCACAAAAGGATTGCCATCCCGGTCACCGCCAATCCAAGAACCGATCCGCAAAAAGCTAGGCACATTCACTTGGTTGGAGCCATAGGCGTAACGCATCGCCCGTTCAAAAAAGCGGTAGAGCAGGGGAATGGCATCAAATAAACTTTCGCGGAAATAATAAAGGCCGTAATTGACCTCATCCTCTACCGTCGGTTTACGGGTGCGCACTTCATTCGTCCGCCAGAGCATTTGAATCTGGCCTTTGATTTGGCGCAGTAAAGCCGAACGTTCTTCCTCGCCGGCATCTTCTAAAGATTCCAGCTGATTAATCATTAAGAAAATATGCCGCTGAATACCCATTAAAGTCCGGCGGCGGGCTTCAGTGGGGTGCGCAGTGAACACGGGTATATAGCGTAATTGATCCATCAAGGTTTGCATTTGCTCAGCGGTCACGCCTTCATCGCGCAATTCGACCACTGTGCGCCGCGCCGAACCTTTCCAGAGTAGCGGGTCATCACCATGCGCAAATTTACGCCGCCGTTCACGCTCGCGGAAATCTTCCTCCACAATATTAGACAGCACATAGAAGGTGTTAAAAGCACGGATGATTTTCTCAATGTCGAGCACATCCAGCTGCAGAATAAATTGCATCAATTCTTCGCGTAGCGCCGGATCATCTTGTTGGCGTAATTGAATATAGCCTCGGCGTAATTTTTCAACAGCTTCGTATAAAGCGAGGCCTTCTTGCTCGCGCAAGATTTCGCCAAGCAGCTCGCCAAATTGACGGACACGCGCTTCTAATTCTTTGAGATTGGCTAGTTCATAGGGGGCGGCATAAGGAGCATTTGTTTGCATAGTAAAGCCTTTTTCTAGCGGGGTAGAGTATTGATTATGCACCAGCTTTTTGACGAGGACTATTGAAATTCAGCTGTAACAATAATGAGCTAGACTTAACTCGGGCGCTTAAAAAAGAATCTTTGTTGCAATGCACAAAAAACTGTTGACAGCTTAGCAAATCTTCGTTATTGTGCACTGCATCAAATGCTGAAAAGCAGAACGAATCTGAAACACAAATCAGGCACTTACACTGACTCACTAAGGGATATACAACCATGCAAAACGCTATGATGGACCTGTTCAAACAATTGAATGACAACGCTATGAGCTCTGCGAAGCGCGTTGGCGAACTGAACATGAAAACTTTCGAAACTTTAACTGCTAAGCAAACTGCTTTATTGAGCAGCTGTTTCGAAGCTGGCACTAAGAATGCTGATGCTTTATCAAAAGCGAAAGATCCTAAAGAAGTTTTCGCTCTGCAACAAGAAGTTCTGAAATCTTGTGGCGAAAAGTGGTTAGCAAACGTACGTGAAGCTGCTGAGCTGTTAACTGCTACTCGTGACGAGTTAGTGGCTATCGCTGAAGAAGCTGCAAAGCAAGCTTCTCAAACAACTGAAAAAGCAACTGAGTTAAGCAAGCAAGCTTTAACTGACAACATGGAAAAAGCGTCTGCTGCTGTTGAGAAAGCAATGGCTAAAGCAACTGCTTTAACTCAAGAAGCTGCTACTGCTGGTAAAGAAGCGGCTGACAAAGCAATCGCTGCTGGCAAAGATGCAACTGATAAAGCGGTTGCTGCTGGTAAAGAAGTAGCTGACAAGACTGTTGCTGCTACTAAGAAAGCTGCTGAAGACGTTAAATCAGCTTAATACAAGTTTGAACCAGCGATCGGATACTCTCCTCTCCTCCTCCTCTGGTGTTCGGTTGCTGAAATTATTTAATTACCCGCTTAATGCGGGTAATTTTTTGTCTATTGAAAAATCCCAGTTAACACCCTTCCTTAAATCAGCTTGATAAGCGAAATACGCGAAAGGCTACTCAGTACGATTAATCGCGCTTGCTAGGCGAAATACTTTTCAGTATATCTTGTTGCATCTTATTCCAAGCTTGCAGATTTTGCTCACTCAGCTTTAACCAATTATCCAATGGTGTACCCGACAAAGCACGATGCATTTGCTCGCTAATCGCTTGTTGTTGATTATTGAATAACTGCATGCTTTGCTCCAGGAAGGAGCTAAAACCTTGTTGGGTGGTGACACCATAGTTGCGAATGAACTTAGATAGTAGGTCGCTGCTAAACAATGGTTTACCGCCTGACTCTTGCTCCATGATGATTTGTAGCAAAATACTGCGGGTAATGTCCTCGCTGGTTTGGCGATCAACTACCTGAAAGGGGATTTCTTGCATTACCAATTCGCGTACATCAGCGAGCGTGATATAGCAGCTCTGATGTGTGTCATATAGGCGGCGATTGGGGTATTTTTTAATAATTCGAATATCGGACATGCTCTTTTTTTACCAAAAGTCTGGTGTGTCAATGTGGTGTGCACTAGGTATGTGCATCTTCATTGTATAGGCTATTGTTTTGCCGTGCATACTCTTGATCAATGATTTAAGAGTAAATTTCTGAGGATATGCTTATTTTATAGGCAGTAGCATAGCTAAGCCATGCTACTTAAACACGATTCTGCACTGATTAGTGCATGAATTGACCACCGTTAGCACTGATGTTAGAACCAGTGATGAAGGCTGCATCATCTGAAGCTAAGAAAGCGGCAACCGCTGCAATTTCTTCTGGTTTGCCTAAACGCTTCACAGGAATTTGTTCAACAATCGAATTACGAATGTCTTCACGAATCGCCATGACCATTTCTGTACCGATATAGCCTGGAGAAATGGTGTTAACCGTAACACCTTTACGTACCACTTCTTGAGCTAAAGCCATGGTGAAACCGTGTACGCCTGCTTTAGCAGCGCTGTAGTTGGTTTGACCGGCTTGACCTTTTTGGCCATTCACTGAAGAAATATTAATAATGCGACCAAAACCACGCTCAGTCATACCTTCAACGAATTGATGGCAAACATTAAATAAGCTGTTTAAGTTAGTAGAGATAACCGCTTGCCATTGTTCTGGAGTCATACGCGTGAATTTTGAATCACGGGTAATGCCTGCATTGTTGACGATGACATCAACTTGGCCATGATCTCTTAAAATCTGCTCTTTTAATTCAACACAAGAGTTATAGTCGCTGACATTGCAAGGATAAAGGTCTACATCATAGTCTTGAGCTTCGGCCCAAGCTTTCGCTTTTTCTTCTGGCTCGAAGTAAGTTGTAATAATTTTATAACCGTTAGCTGCTAAACGTGTACAGATAGCGGTGCCAATACCACCGGTACCACCAGTAACTAGTGCAACTTTACTCATAACCAAATCTCCGTTAGACGATGATGTGAAAATCAACAGTGGGGGCCATACATGATGGAATATTCACAAGGCTTAACTAGAACGAGTAAACTCACAAGTAACCCGCTAGAGTGCTCTTGTTGCGCTGCACAAATTAGCATGATATGGTTAAAAAACACAACCATTTTATCTTCAGGTTCGAGGAGACCGAGATGAGTTCTAAGCAATGGTCAGAGGAAGCCATCAAGACATGGCTGGATGCGCAACAGCGTTATTGGTCAACACTCTCTACCGTTGCTCCTAATGCAACTCCCTCCAACTCACACTCTCAAGCGCCTACTTGGGCCGCCGATTTAAACAAATGGTGGGGTACAGTCAATGCCGATTCGCCACCACAAATCCAAGATGTATTAAATCGTGTAATGGACATGGGTAAGGTCTATTTAGGCCTAGCTGAGCAGGTTTATAGCAACTCCAAAACTAATTCAGATACCCCGAATGTCGAAAGCTGGATGCGTTCGCTAGAAAACGGTTTTAACCAGTGGTTTCAGCAGCGCGATAAAGCAGGTTCTGCTGGTGGTTTAGGCTTAGGCAATTCGGTTTTTGACGGCTGGCAGCAATTAGTCGGCAATATGCAAGGCATGAATATGTTCCGCGAGGTTGGAACGGGCGGCCTGAATATGCCTAACGCGGGTTTGTGGCAAGAACATCTGCAAAAAGCCCTCGCAACGCCGAGCTTTGGTTTGTCCCGTGAAGGCCAAGAGCGCTTAAAGAAACTCTCGGCTTTAGCCTTGCGCTATCAACAAGCGATGGATCAATACAGCGAAGCGTTCGCAACTCAAGGCCAAGAGTCGGTACAGACTTTGCGAGCGCGCATTCAAAAGCTTGCCGATGATGGTAAAAAGATTAACTCACTACATGAGCTCTACGATTTATGGGTGGATGTCAGTGAAGAGGGTTATGCGCAATTTGCGGCTAGCGAGCAATATCAAATTCTCTATGGTGAATTAGTGAATGCTTTCTTGCTGCTCAAGCAGGGGATGAATGAACATTTAGACGCTGAATTTAAAGCCTTTGGCTTGCCAGTTCGTGCCGACTACGAAGCTGCAATCAAAAAGCAGTACGAGTTAAAGCGCGAGAATAATGTTTTACGCCAACAGATAAGGGATTTGATCGGCGCCTTAAACGAATTGAGCAGGCGATGCAATCCACCGTTACAGCCGCTCAGGAGGCCGCACAATGATTCCTTTTAATATGCGTCCAGAATCTTTAGCGGCTGAAGTGAAAGCCTTCAATGAAAAACTCACCCAAGGCATGGGTAATATGCTGGCGATGCAGGACAGCATGGGAGGGGTTACTCCGCATGAGGTTATTTATCAAGAAGATAAACTCAAGCTTCTATATTACACCAGCGATACAGAAATCGAGCGAAATCCCACTCCACTGCTGATTGTCTACGCTCTAGTCAATCGCCCTTATATGACTGACTTGCAGGAAAATCGGTCGTTGGTTAAAGGCTTACTAGATACAGCTCAGGACGTGTATTTAATTGACTGGGGTTATCCTGATAGTTCTGATCGTTATCTGACAATGGATGATTATCTAAACGGCTATTTAGATCGTTGTATTGATAAGCTCTGTGAGCGTCATGGTGTCGAACAAGTTAACCTCTTAGGCATTTGCCAAGGGGGCGCATTTAGTTTGTGCTATAGCGCGCTGCGTCCAGAGCGAGTGAAAAATCTAGTCACGATGGTCACGCCGGTCGATTTCCAAACGCCTGACAATATGTTGAGTAGCTGGATTCAGAAGGTGGATGTCGATTTAATGGTTGATACCTTAGGAAATATTCCGGGTGAAATGCTCAACTGGACCTTCCTCAATCTTAAGCCTTATCAATTGATGGGGCAGAAGTACTTAGGTCTAGTCGATATGATGGACGATAAAGATGTTCTGAAAAATTTCCTCCGCATGGAAAAATGGATTTTCGATAGCCCAGATCAAGCGGGTGAAACTTTCCGTCAGTTTATGAAAGACTTCTTCCAGCAGAATAAATTAATTAAAGGCGAAGTTGAGATCGCTGGGCAGAAAGTTGATCTAGCCAATGTGACAATGCCAGTACTAAATCTCTATGCCGATCAAGACCATTTAGTGCCACCCGATGCATCTAAAGCACTAGCACAACACGTTGGTTCTAAGGATTATGCAGAGCTAAGTTTTAATGGTGGGCATATTGGAATCTACGTGAGTGGCAAGGCACAAAAAACGATTCCACCCGCGATTGGTTGTTGGTTAAACGAACGTGCATAAGTTGAATTTTTCTACTTGACGACCGCAATTTCGATCTGTATATTTCGCGGTCTTGAAACATCAAGCAACGAAAGTTGTCTTATCTCAAGTCGGGGTATAGCGCAGCCTGGTAGCGCGTCTGTTTTGGGTACAGAATGTCGGGAGTTCGAATCTCTCTACCCCGACCACTTTTTTCAAAGTGGTCTATAATCAAGTTAAATCTTATATAGTCTGCCTTCTGCGCCCGTAGCTCAGCTGGATAGAGCAACGGCCTTCTAAGCCGTGGGTCGCGGGTTCGAGTCCTGCCGGGCGCGCCATTGACGTACCCTCAAGCCTCGATAAATAAAGTTTCCAGATGGTGGTTGTAGCTCAGTTGGTAGAGCCCCGGATTGTGATTCCGGTTGTCGTGGGTTCGAGCCCCATCATCCACCCCAACTTTACTCTACATTTTGGTTATACATCTGGCAGTTTGCTGTGTATAATCGCCTCCTTTCTGGACTTATGGGTAGCTAATCCATTTTTCCGGCGAAATATGCGAAAGTGGCGGAATTGGTAGACGCACTGGATTTAGGTTCCAGCGCCGTAAGGCGTGAGAGTTCGAGTCTCTCCTTTCGCACCATGATTCAAACAATCCAAATATTTTGATGATAACCCCTCCAGCCTTTGGTTTATGGACGGGGAGATGAGGTATGGCATGCAAGTTTCAGTAGAGTCAGTAGGAAGTATCGGGCGTAAAATGACAGTAGAAGTGCCTGCCGAGCGTATTGAGCAGAGCGTCGAGTCACGTCTAAAGTCAATGGTTAAACGTGTCCGTCTTGATGGATTCCGCCCCGGCAAAGTTCCTTTTAATGTGGTTAAGTCACGCTACAGTGATTCTGTGTGCCAAGAAGTGATCGGTGAAGTATTGGAAAATACTTTCCGTGATGCCTCCGTTCAACAAAATCTACGCGTGGCCGGTCTGCCACAAATCGAATTACAAGCACTCGCTGCAGGTCAGCCTTTAGTGTATGTCGCTAATTTCGATGTCTATCCTGAATTTGAAGTCGCTGACGTCACTGGCTTAGAGCTAAAGCGCCCTACCGCTGAAGTCCAAGATTCTGATATCGACACCATGCTGAACACGATTCGTAAGCAACAGCGCGAATGGAAAGATGTTGAGCGTGCTGCGCAAAGTGGCGATTTAGTAAATATCGACTTTGAAGGTAGTCTAGACGGCGAAGCTTTCGCTGGCGGCACTTCGCAAGATTACCCGGTCGAGTTGGGCGCGGGTCGCATGCTGCCAGACTTTGAAACCGCTCTGATTGGCATGACCGCAGGCGAAACTAAAACAGCGGATGTAGCCTTCCCAGAAGATTATCAATCTGAAAACCTCAAAGGCAAAACGGCTCAGTTTAAATTGACTGTGAATAAAGTGCAGGAAGAGTCTTTGCCGGAAGTGAATGAAGAATTCATTAAACAATTCGGCGTTGAAGACGGCAGCGTTGAGTCGTTCCGCGAAGAAGTTAAGAAGAACATGACTCGCGAATTGGGCAATGCTTTAAAAGCTCAAGTCAAGCAACAAGTCATGGAAGGCTTAGCAGGCTTGCATGAAATTGATTTACCCAGTGCTTTAGTGAAAGACGAAATCCAACACGTTCGTGAGGAGTTTTCGCAAAGTACTGGCACTCCAGCAGATAATATCCCTGATGATTTATTCCAGCCCCAAGCAGCGCGTCGGGTTAAGTTGGGTTTGATCGTTGGCGAAATCATTCGTCAAAAAGGTCTACAACGTGATCCTGCGCGGATTGATGCTATGCTGGAAACTTTGGCTGCCTCTTATGAAGACCCAGCTGCTTTAATTAATTACTACCGGACGAATCGTCAAGCCATGCAAACTGTGGAAGCAGCGGTGATGGAAGATATGATTGTCGAGTGGGTATTAGCTCAAGCGAAGGTGACAGACGAAGCGCGCGATTTTGAATCTGTGATGAATCGCAAGCAGGCACCGGCAGCCGCTTAATAGGCTAATGTACAGGTGAAATAATAATGTCTAAGCTAAATGGCGCACTAGGAACTCAAGCTTTAGGTATCCCTTATGTGATCGAGAAAACATCACGTGGGGAGCAGGCTTATGACCTCTATTCTCGGCTACTGAAAGAGCGGATTATTTTCTGCGTGGGCGGGATTGAGGACTATATGGCTAACTCGATTGTGGGTCAGCTATTATTTCTGGAGTCTGAGAATCCTGAAAAGGACATTCACCTCTATATCAATTCACCCGGTGGGGTCGTAACTGCGGGGATGGCGATTTACGATACCATGCAGTTTATTCGCCCACAGGTCAGTACTTTATGTATTGGCCAAGCGGCAAGTATGGGCGCTGTGCTGTTAGCAGCCGGTGCTGCCGGTAAGCGTGCTTGTTTGCCTCACTCGCGGGTGATGATTCATCAGCCTTTAGGTGGTTTCCAAGGTCAGGCTTCTGATATTGAAATTCATGCGCGCGAAATTTTAAAAATTCGTGAAGAGTTGAATTTAGTCTTATCGAAGCATACCGGCCAGCCGCTCGAAAAAATTAGCAATGATACGGACCGTGATAATTTCATGACCGCCACTCAAGCTAAAGATTATGGTTTGATTGATTTGGTTTTGGATAAGCGCAGTTCATAACGTTTATTGCCTTAAATTTTTGTTAGAAACAGCCTGTTTATCAGGCTGTTTTCGTTTTAATAAGCGTATAAAGCATAGGTTTCTTGTTATTCAAGCCAATACTCGTAGATAATAAGGCTTGAAATTCTTGTTTTTGGCATTACATAGCTAAGTTAACTAGCTGGTTAAGCACATTTGCCAGTCATTTCTGGCGCAGGTAGAGGTTCTGAATGAGTAAAGACAAAAAGGGTAGCCAAGATACTGGGAAGCTGCTGTATTGTTCATTTTGCGGAAAAAGCCAACACGAAGTCCGCAAACTGATTGCAGGGCCATCAGTTTTTATCTGCGATGAATGTGTTGACCTATGCAATGACATCATCCAAGAAGAAATGCACTCTACCCAAGGCGAGACTGATGATAAAAGTAACTTGCCGACCCCTCGTGAGCTAAGTCAAAACTTAGACGAATACGTCATTGGCCAAGAGTTAGCCAAAAAAGTCTTATCGGTTGCGGTGTATAATCACTATAAGCGCTTATTCAAAAAAACCGGCAAAGACGATGTGGAACTAGCCAAAAGCAATATTCTGCTGATTGGCCCTACCGGTAGCGGTAAGACTTTATTAGCGGAAACGCTCGCGCGCTTATTGAATGTACCGTTTACGATTGCTGATGCAACCACGTTGACCGAAGCCGGTTATGTCGGTGAAGACGTCGAAAACATCATTCAAAAATTGTTGCAGAAATGTGATTACGATGTAGAAAAAGCGCAGACGGGCATTGTCTATATTGACGAAATCGACAAAATTTCTCGCAAATCAGATAACCCATCGATTACCCGTGATGTATCGGGTGAGGGTGTGCAGCAAGCACTTCTAAAGCTGATTGAAGGCACTATAGCTTCTGTACCTCCTCAAGGTGGACGTAAACATCCTCAGCAAGAATTCCTGCAAGTTGACACTAAGAATATTTTATTCATTTGCGGCGGTGCGTTTGCTGGCATGGATAAAGTGATTCGTGATCGCACCGAAAAGGGCAGTATTGGCTTCTCAGCAGCGGTAAAAGCGGCAGAAAACACCAAGGCTTTTGGCGATGTCATCAAGGATATTGAAGCGGATGACTTAGTTCGTTATGGCTTGATTCCTGAGTTTGTTGGACGTTTACCGGTTGTCGCTACTTTAGAAGAGCTGGACGAAACTGCTTTAGTACAGATTCTAACCGAACCACGTAATGCTCTAACTAAACAATACGGGCGCTTGTTCGATATGGAAGGAACTGAGCTAGTTTTTAGAGATGATGCTTTGCATTTGATCGCACGTAAAGCGATGGAACGCAAAACAGGTGCACGCGGTTTAAGAACTATTCTTGAAAAGATTCTTTTAGACACCATGTACGATTTGCCCTCTGAGCAATCAGTCAGCAAAGTTATCGTGGATGAGGCGGTCGTGCGTGGAGAAGCCGAGCCTTATCGTGTTTATGAGAATGCTGAACCTAAAGTCGCTTCGGCAGGCGAATAAATAATTTCTGCATACGCCCTATCTTAATAGGGCGTATTTCCTACCTTAACTGATGGTTGTATTCAGTCTGCATCATGCACGCGCTTTGCGCCCCATCAGGGCATACGAGGTTATAAATGTCTGATAAAAATATTGATACGGACAGATTAATTGTCCCCGTCTTACCGCTACGGGATGTGGTTGTTTACCCGTACATGGTTATTCCTCTATTTGTTGGCCGCCAGCGCTCGATTCAAGCGCTCGATGCTGCCATGTCGACCGATAAACAAATTCTGCTGGTGGCGCAAAAAAGTGCTGAGGTTGACGACCCAGACTTAACCGATGTGCATACCCTAGGTACGCTGGCGACTATTTTACAGCTGCTCAAATTGCCTGACGGTACTTTGAAAGTCTTGGTGGAGGGCTTAGAGCGTGCCGAGATGGTGGCTATTGATGATGAAAGCCCGTATTTCTCTGCAGAAATTGAATTACGCCCATCATTGCTGGATACCGAAGAGCGTAAAGTAGAAGTAATGGGGCGTTCACTGATCAATTTATTTGAGCAGTACGTCAAGCTGAATAAAAAAGTTCCCCCAGAAATTCTCTCCTCATTGTCTAGCATTGAAGATCCTGTGCGTTTAGCGGATACCGTCGCTGCGCATTTGGGCTTGAAAATCGCCCAGAAACAGACCCTGCTTGAAACTTTAGATGTGGAAGCACGTATCCAAAGTTTAATCGAGCTGATCGAAAATGAACTGGATCTGTTACAGGTTGAGAAAAAGATTCGTGGGCGTGTGAAGCAGCAAATGGAGCGAAGTCAGCGCGAGTACTATTTGAATGAGCAAATTAAAGCTATTCAAAAAGAACTCGGCGATATGGATGAAAGCCCTAGCGAAGTTGAAGAGCTTTCGCGCCGCATTCATAAAGCAGGTATGACGAAAGAGGCTCGTGAAAAAGCGACTGCTGAGCTGAATAAACTCAAAATGATGTCACCGATGTCGGCTGAAGCGACAGTAGTGCGCAATTATATTGATTGGATGTGCGGTTTGCCTTGGAGAAAAAAATCTAAGGTGTTATCTGATCTGTCAGTTGCTGAAAAAATTCTCAATGAAGATCACTATGGTTTAGATGAAGTTAAAGAACGCATTTTAGAGTTCTTAGCTGTACAGCAGCGGGTGAAGAAAATTAAAGGACCTATCCTTTGCTTGGTAGGGCCACCAGGGGTTGGTAAAACGTCTTTAGGGCAATCTATTGCTCGCGCCACCGGGCGTAAATTTACGCGCATGGCTCTAGGTGGTGTACGTGATGAGGCGGAAATTCGTGGGCACCGCCGCACTTACATTGGCTCTTTGCCTGGTAAAATTATTCAGAATTTGTCACGGGTAGGTACACGTAATCCGCTGTTTTTGTTGGATGAAATCGACAAAATGGCTACGGATTTTCGGGGTGACCCAGCTTCGGCTCTACTAGAGGTTTTAGATCCTGAGCAAAACCATACCTTTTCGGATCACTATCTGGAAGTCGACTTTGACTTGTCCGATGTGATGTTTGTTGCTACTTCAAACAGTATGCGCATTCCGGGGCCTTTGTTAGACCGGATGGAGGTTATTCGGATTCCAGGTTATACCGAAGACGAAAAGCTCAATATTGCGCGTAATTATTTGATTCCCAAGCAGATCAAGGCTAATGGTTTAAAGGATGGCGAGCTAGTTATTAATGACGCTAGCGTGTTGGATATTATTCGCCATTACACGCGTGAAGCGGGCGTGCGTAATTTAGATCGTGAAATTTCTAAATTATGCCGTAAAGCGGTTAAGCAACACTTGCTTACCAAAAAGACTAAATCGACAGTCACGCCGAAGAATCTGGAAAAATATCTCGGTGTTCAACAGTTTGACTATGGCCGTGGCGGTAAGGAAAACCAAATTGGTCAAGTCACAGGCTTAGCTTGGACTTCAGTCGGTGGCGATTTACTGACAATTGAAAGCGCGCTTTTGCCAGGATCGGGTGCGATTAAAAGTACAGGGCGTTTAGGCGAGGTGATGAAGGAGTCTATTTATGCCGCAGAAACGGTCGTCAAGAGTCGAGCACAAATGCTTGGGATCTCACGTAGTTTCTTACGTAAGCATAATGTGCATATTCACGTCCCTGAGGGCGCTACTCCAAAAGATGGCCCCAGTGCAGGTATCGGTATGGTAACAGCGATTGTCTCGGCGATGAGCGGGATTCCTGTGCGTGCAGATGTCGCTATGACGGGTGAGATTACGCTGCGTGGTGAAGTTTTACCTATTGGTGGCTTAAAAGAAAAGCTGTTAGCTGCACATCGAGGTGGTATTCGTTTAGTGCTGATTCCTAAGGACAATGAAAAGGATTTAGCAGAAGTTCCAGACACGGTGAAAAAAGGTTTAGAAATTCGTCCTGTTAAGTGGATTGATGAAGTTTTAAACTTAGCCTTGGAGCGGATGCCTGAACCTTTAGCTGATTCTGTGGATGAGGATGAAGGCGAAAATACGACAACTCCAGTGGCTTCGAGTAGTGAAGATGAGCTGGAAAATAGCCGGACACACTAAGAAACCTAGGGAAAACGCCATGTTACACCGTCATTTAGTTGACACCTTTTCAAGGTCACTGGTATAACAGTCAGGCATATTCACACTAGTCGTTTTTTTGCTACAGGACGGTAGTGGAGGAGTATTCCGGTTTCCCTGAAATAACGAATTCAAAGGACTCTTTTCATGAACAAAACTGAATTGATCGATGCAGTTTCTGCGAAGTCAGGTCTGACCAAAGCAGACACTGACCGTGCGTTCAAAGCCATGGTTGAAACCGTCACTGAAGCTTTGGCTAAAGGCGACCAAGTCTCTTTAATCGGCTTTGGGACTTTCCTTGTTCGTGAGCGTCAGGCACGTTCTGGTCGCAATCCACGCACTGGAGATACAATCGAAATTGCCGCTGCAAAAATTCCTTCATTTAAAGCTGGTAAAGCCCTGAAGGATGCAGTACAATAGCGGCCTTCCAACAACGGGTGATTAGCTCAGCTGGTAGAGCGTCGCCCTTACAAGGCGAATGTCGGGGGTTCGAGCCCCTCATCACCCACCATCGTTGTTGGCGCTAGTTTTCGCGGAGTGGTAGTTCAGTTGGTTAGAATACCGGCCTGTCACGCCGGGGGTCGCGGGTTCGAGCCCCGTCCACTCCGCCACTTATTGTAAAAGGATGCTCACGCAGCATCCTTTTTTATGTCTACAGTTTCTTTTTCTATCGCGGAGTGGTAGTTCAGTTGGTTAGAATACCGGCCTGTCACGCCGGGGGTCGCGGGTTCGAGCCCCGTCCACTCCGCCAACCTTTTCTTTGTTGCTTTTTCTTCCCCTTACGCTAGGCATTTTGTATCATGCGCCCTTATGCCCTAAGGGCGGGCAATTCTTATCAGTTCAACTTAAATAATACGCAGAAAAAATATGTTACAAGCGATTCATGATAAAGCCAAAGGCTGGATTGCCTATGCCATTGTAGGGTTCATTAGTATTCCATTCGCACTCTGGGGCATTAATTCCTATATGGAGGGTGGCTCCAGCAAAGCAGCGGCGGTGGTTAATGGCGAAGAAGTACCCGTGCAAGAAGTCCAACAAGAACTAGCACAATTACGCCAACAATTTGGGCAGATGGCAGCACAACTAGGTGACGATGGCTTAAAAAATATGGCTTTAAATAGCGTAGTGAGCCAAGTTTTGTTGCGCCAAAAGGCCAAGGAAGAAGGTTATCGTGCCAGTACGGAAGATGTAGCGACTGCTATTGCTGGGATTAGCATGTTCCAAAAAGATGGACAATTTGACAAGGCGACTTATCAAAGTTTTCTAGCGACACAACGTCGTGACCAAGCGGCATTTGAACAGCAAATGCGTGACGACTTAACGAATAATCAATTCCGTGAAAGCTTACAAGCCACTGCATTTGTTACTAAAGCGCAGATGGAACAATACCAAACGCTGCGTAACCAAAAGCGTGATATTGAGCTATTTACGCTTAAAGCCGCTAGTTTTGAGCCGCAAGTACAAATTACTGATGAGCAAATCACTAAGTACTACGATGAGCATAAAGCTCAGTTCATGACTGAAGAAAAAATCAAAGTTGCTTATATCGATTTGAATCAGGACGCTTTAGCTAAAACAGTCGTGGTAGATGATGCAGGTTTGCAGGCTTACTATGACGAACACAAAGATCGCTATTTAACGCCTGAATCACGTAATACCAGTCATATTTTGGCAGCAGTCGCTGATCCAGCACAGGATGCTGAGGCGAAGAAAAAGATTGATACGATCTATGCCGATATTCAAGCGGGCAAAAAGACCTTTGAAGAGGCGGCTAAAACCGATTCTGATGATAAAGCAACGGCAGAAACGGCAGGTGTGGTCGGTGATGTTGCCGCTGGTAGTTGGGATCCTGATTTCGAAAAAGCAGTGTTTGCGGCTGAATTGAATAAAGTTTCAGAGCCAGTTAAAACGGGTGCTGGCTATGAAATCATCCGTGTGAACAGTGTCAAAGCCGCCGTACAAAAAACTTATGAAGAAGTAAAAGCTCAGGTTGAACAAGATTTCCGTCGTGCTGGCGCAGATAAGTTATTCCTTGAAGCGGCTGAAAAATTACAAACGACGGCTTATGAGCAAAATGGCGACTTAGCACCTGCTGCCAAGGCTATCAATGCCACTGTTCAAGAGTCGGGTTGGTTAACACGTACTCAAGGTGAAGGTGCATTAACTGATCCTAAACTATTAGCCGCTGCGTTTTCTGATGAAGTGTTCAAAGAGGGTAAAAACTCTGAGCTGATTCAAATTTCTGAAACCCAAGCCATTGTTTTACGCTCAGCCGCTCAAGAGCCTGCTAAGCAAAAGCCCTTGGAAGAGGTTAAAGCGGATATTACCACTCTGCTGAAAGCGCAAGAGTCGCGCAAATTAGCGAGTCAAAAAGGTGATGAATTATTAGCTCAAGTTAAAACTACTGGCTGGGCTGCTATAGAGACTTCTGGTTTAGGCAAAGCAGATACGGTTGAAAAGCCAGGCTTTGTACAACGCACAGGTAGTACGCTTGCGCCCGAAGTGCTAGAAAAAACCTTTAATATTTCACGTCCTGCGAAAGATCAAATCGGCTGGGATAAGGTGGTATTAGCTAATGGCGATTACACCCTAATTTCCTTGAAAGCCGTTGAAGATGGTGCGAATACTATCGAAGACAATAGTGCACAAATGTATGGTGGCGTGAATGGTGGCCGCGAGCTGAATGCTGCCTTAGAAGATTTACGTGCACGTTCAGAAATTGAATTGCATCCAGAAAATATCTAAGAGCTAATGGCAAGCGCAGTAAATAATTGAAATCTTTAGTGCAATTGCCATGAAAGTACATTTAAAAGCCTTAGGTTGCCGACTCAATGAAGCTGAGTTAGAGCAATGGTCACAAGGTTTTCGGGCAGCAGGGCACTCGATTGTCACTGCTGCACCGGATGCCGATGTGGTTATTCTAAATACTTGCGCAGTCACTCAAGAGGCTTCTGCTAAATCCCGCCGCTTATTAAACCGCCTTTATCGTGATAATCCAGCTGCTAAATTAGTGGTGAGCGGCTGCTATGCAACGTTGCAAGCGACTGAAGTTGCGAATATTTTAGGCGTCGATTTAGTCATCCCCAATGCGGATAAAGACCAGCTGCCTGCTAAAATCATGGAAAGTTTCGCTTTGCCGTTGATGCCAGAAATTGCTACCGAGCCGGGTGAAAATACTTTATTTATGCGTGGGCGGCATCGGGCGTTTATTAAAATTCAGGATGGCTGTCGGTATCGCTGCACCTTCTGTATTGTCACGGTTGCGCGTGGCGAAGAGCGTAGCCGTACTGAAGAAGCGATTATCGAAGAGATTAATCAGTTAAACAGCCAAGGCGTGCAAGAAATTGTACTCACGGGGGTACATGTCGGTGGTTATGGTAGCGATCTAGCCGCTAGCTCACTCTATACTTTAGTGAAACGTATTTTGGCCGAGACCGATATGCCAAGGATTCGTTTTGCTTCAGTCGAGCCTTGGGATTTACCCGAAGATTTCTTCGCACTGTTTAGCAATCCGCGTTTAATGCCGCATATGCATTTGCCCATCCAAAGTGGTGCAGATTCGGTGCTACGGCGGATGGCGCGCCGCTGTAAAACCACAGAATTCGCGCAATTAGTCAGCCAAGCACGTGCAGCTATTCCTAAGTTTAATATTACTACCGATATTATTGTTGGCTTCCCTGGGGAAACTGAGGAAGAGTGGCAAGAGACTGTCGAATTTGTTGAGCGGATTGGCTTTGGGCATGTGCATATTTTTAGCTATTCACCACGTGCAGGAACTAAAGCAGCTGGTTTAGCGAATCCAGTTGCAGAAGCGGTGAAAAAGCAGCGTAGCCAAGCCTTGCATCAAGTAGCAGCCAGCGCTCAGCAACAATGGTTAGCTCAACAAGCAGGTACGAGTGTTGCCGTTTTGTGGGAGCGCAGCCGTGAACAAGATGGCACATTGATTTATACCGGCTATACGCCCAATTATTGTAAAGTCATTACTAAGCCCCATTATGCTCTTGACTTAGAAAATCAAATCACCACCGTTTGTCTGTCCTTGGCTAGTGGCGAAGAGGGCGTGTTACTAGGAGTTTAAACATGAAAGCAAAACTTTATAGCATTCACTGGTTATTCGTTGGCTGGTTGTGCTTATTCAGTTTAACAGCCTGTAGCAGCTCTGCCGAACAGGATGCGCGCCAAGTAGCCAATGCATTTTGGGAAGCGGTTCTTCAAGATGATATGGAAAAAGCCAAGACTTTAGCGACTTGGGATAGCACTCAATATTTAACCCTCCTCCACAATAAAAAATTGTCTGCACGCCGGTTTGAAACGGGCGAAATGAAAATCGAAAATGGTTTGGCTGAAGTCGCTACCGTGCTGTATGGCGGTGAAAAGGGCGATATGCAAATTCCGTTGCGCACAGTGCTCACCTTGCATGAGAATAAGTGGCTAGTCGATGTGCAAAAAACTTTAGGTTCGATGGTGAGCGGAGCGATGGGCGCTGTGGTTGATCAGCTGAATAGCTTCATGCAAGACAGCTTGAAAGGATTGGATAGTAGCTTGAGTGAAGGCATTGATAAACTGGGTAAAAGTTTACAGGATAGTATGAACGGGCTACAGAATGAGCTGGCTAAACCCCCAGAACAACCCAATGAGCCACCTGCTCCTAGTAAAGAGGCGCAGCCTATTTAGCTGCTTTAAATTTGCGCAAGTTATTGTTCTCTAGGAACTATCGCTTACTCTAGTACTCTTAAACAGTGACGTCGTAGCTAGATTTAATTACCATCTATCTAGTGCGTGCTGGAAGTTTTTTCTCTGCTTGCTATTTTTCGTAAAACTAAGGTTTTGTGTCAGAAACCTTATTGCATGAACAAACCCTTCAAGTGGTTCAATAGTCATGGCTAAATTGATTTTAAAGCAGCAGGAACCGCCCAAAGGTTCTTGGCTTACTCATTATGGTTCACAAGTGGCCTATGCAGGTTTTATTGCACTGCTCTTGTTGATTTCCTTAGGTATTTTAATTGCATTTAAACCCAGTGTTAATGCGATAGCACTACCCTCATTGCCTATACCTACCTTAGCTTCAGCCACCGATGCGCAAGCTAAAGCTCAATATGCGACGGATTGGGCCAAGCTTAACGATATGCAGTCGACTTATGAACAACTAGCTAAAGATAGCAATTCGTATGACAAATCAATGGCCTTGTTGAATCAGGCAGAGCAGGCTTGGCAGCATTTATTGATTATGTCTGAGTCAGTGGGCAATTTGGGCTTAGCTAGTGCTGAGAAACAGCAGTTAGAAACAGAGCAGGCTTATCTACAAGATCAGTGGCAGGCACGTATACACTTTTCCGAACTGCGTTTAGAACGCTTTAATGCCCAAAAACAACCGCAAGATGCTACTCAAGCTGTGAATGTGCCCGTTGAGCTAGCACCTACACCACCCTCTAATGAGGCTACAACTCAAGCCACTCCAGATGTTTTACCTAGTAGTAAATACATTGCACAACCACCTGCTGGCGTTGTGTTACCAGCAGGGTTCTGTACTTTAAATAGCTCGGGTGTTTGTAAACCTGAGGCCAATAACTAGGCTTAATTAGTGGTTGGTGTACTAGGGCCAGGTGCGGTATTGACCGGAGCCACTGGAGCAGCAGGCATTGGCATTGGTTGCTGCATCATCGGGGCTTGGGCATTAGGTATGCCGTAATAGGGCATAGGCGCTACACCGTAAGGCATCATCGGCATTTGGTAATTATTATAACCATAAGGCATCATCGGCATGCCATAGTTACCATAATTGTTGTTGCCAAAGAAAGGCATATTGCCATTGCTAAAACTGTTGCCAAAGTTAAAGCCGTTCCCGTTGCCATCATCATTGAAGCTGTCGCTCATTTCCTGCATCCAGTACATGGGCGTCCATTCTGGCCAGTCGTTTTCTTCCCAATAAGGTCCGTAAGGTCCAGTTTTCCACTGGCCGTTATTACCACCGAAGAAGTCAGCGCTGGCGCTACCAGCTAAGCCCAACAGGCTAAGAGCAATTAAGAATTTTTTCATGGGTTCTCTCCAACAAACGTACATGAAAATCATTATATAAGAATATTCTAATTTATACTAGGGCTTATATAAAACTAAGCCATCGGCAGTGCAGCAGCCGTCTAAAGGAATATCCCAAGTTTGCCGTTCTAAACAGTTCACCTGCTGAAAAGGATAGGCAAAACCTAGTAAGGCAGGTTTAGGGTGCTTAACCCGATGTTTAAAAGCAAAACTGCGATCATAAAAACCACCGCCCATACCTAAGCGCGAACCTTGCTTATCAAAAGCCACTAATGGGCTGATGACTAAATCAAGTTGGCGTGGGCTCAGGATGCTACGTCTAGCTAAGACAGGCTCTGGAATATTGAAACGGTTGTTCCGAAAGCGGGTTTGCGAGTTCCACTCGACGAAAATCAGCGTTGAATTACGGCTTAAACTTAAGACTGGCAGGAAAAAGCGTTGTTTGGCGTGAGCTGATTTTAATAAAGGACGTGGATCAGCTTCGCCACGCACGGGTAAGTACAGTGCAATATTTCGTGCTGAGCGAAACAATCGGTGCCGACTTAGTTGTCTAACAGCTTGTTTGGAATAAAATTGTTGTTGGGCTTGAGGCAAGCGCGCGCGCTGTCTGCGTAGTTGTTTACGTAGTTCCTGTACAGCTAAAGCGGTAGGCAGCATAGTAGTCAATCGCAAAAATCTTAGCTTAACGAGTTTTGCTCACTCATGAAACCTTAACTATAGCCTATCGCTTACAAACTCATCGCTTCTTGAGTGTGCTCAGTTGATTCTTCAGGAGTAACACTTTGGCTGCTTTTGAAGAGCAGCTCATATTTACCGATTTGTACTAAATCTTTATCGATGAGTAGGTGTTTCTGTGTGGGAGCAGAGTTTACATAAACCCCATTCGTGCTTTGTAAGTCTTCCAAAAAACACTCATCGCCAGCGTTTACTAAACGAGCATGTTCAGCACTCACAGTACGTTCATTCAGCACAATATCGCATTGGCTAGAACGTCCAATCATATAGCTGGCCTTGGTTAGCGTGAGCTTTTTAATAATTTGGTTGTTAAGACTGATGATCAATTGTGCCATAGCCTTGTGCTCTTAGAGGCAGCACAGTTCATTCTGTGCTGCTTTTAAACTTACAATGAGTTAAGCCGAGGTTCAACTACCGTACGACGATCTGCTACGTGCTACATAAGGTTGCACATAAGAAGCGGGCATGACTCGAATGACTTGTACCAAACGATCAGCATATTCACGCGGGAGAATAATTCGATTGGAATGTTCTGGAGTAGTCACACCAGTACGGAAACAAGGATTTAACTCAGTTAAGCGATTAGCGGGTAAACCTGCTTGCATCGCAGCTAAGCGTAAATCCACAGGTTTATTGATACGCATTTGGGCTAAGCGTGCTGAATTGGGGGTTACTGGTAAGCGAATCCCATAAGATTGTGAGCGCCCGATCAATTCTCTAAACGCCAGTAAGCGCGGCACATAGTTCATAGTTTCTTTAGGCAATGATAAATTCCAGAAGCTGGGTTGTAAGCCTGATTGTTGAGCTTGAGCCACCGCGCGACTGACACAAGTTTCACCACAGTTATAGGCTGCAAAGGCTAATAACCAATCCCCATTAAATTGGCGATTGAGTTTCTGCAGATAGTTTAACGCAGCACCGGTAGCAGCGAAGGGGTCCATGCGCGCGTCATAATTGCCGGTTTGCTTTAGACCATAATTGCGACCTGTTGAGGGAATAAACTGCCACAAACCTGCTGCACCCGCATGAGAAAAAACATCGGCATCGAAGCCACTCTCTACAAAAGGTAATAAGGCTACTTCAGCAGGCATGCCGCGCCGCGTCACTTCCTCAATAATCATATGCAAGAACACGCTCGCACGATCAGAAAGGATGCTCAGTTGCTGCGGATTTTGTGCATAGGAATAAATGAATTGCTGCACGCGCGGATTATTGGAGTAGTCGGCTAAGCGAAAATTACGGAACACACGTGACCAAGTGTCAAAGTCCTGATTAACCGTATAATCGCTGCTAATAGAGGGAATATACATCGCCCGCTGAATCCGAGGTGCAGCTCTGGTGATGACGGGTTCATCGCTTTCTGGTCGAGCTTGCGCTACCCAAGTACGCCGTGGTGCGGGTCTTTGGTGCTTAGGTGCGCGGTAACGACTAACTTGTTTACCCTGTTGAGTTAAGGGCAGTGCTTCTGGAATAGAGGCGGTTGGCGTGGTGGTCAATTCGACCTCTGTGCTTGGCCTAGTACTGCTGCAGCCATTTAAAAACAATAAAGCGCATACCGCCGCGACTGGTGCGAGGTAAGAGGATGTCCCCATGATGTAGCCCCAATAGACCCTATTATAAAACTGGTATTGCAAGCTCAACGTCGGAAGATCTAATTCACCCCAGTTTATTGTTTATAGTTGTGTTTCTCTGCCCGGAATGTCAGATTAAGATTTTACCTACTTTGATTGCCCTGCTTGCTGATTCGTTATTAAGCAAATTGCGTCTGACTATAATATGTATTGATTGAATGAACAAGAAAAAAGCAGAACCCCTTGTTTTAACCCATCCTGTCGCCTCCGTTGAGCAACAGATAGCCAAATTGCAGGGCTGGTATAGTACTGCGGAAGGTGCTTATGTGCTGGATGAATTGCGTGCTCTAGTGACGCACATGACCGAAGATGTATTTGGTTATTACGCTTTAGAATTAGGTTTATTAGTCGAGCATTGTAATTTACTCTGCGATTCGCGTATTAGTACGCATATCAAATTGTCCACTAATCCTAATGCTCAGATTGCGGATGCGATTACCAAACCGGAAGCCTTGCCTATCGCTTTCAATGAGGTCGATTTGGTCATTGGTTGTCATGTCTTGGATTATGCCCATTCACCACATCATGTGCTGCGTGAAATTGAGCGCGTCTTAGTACCCGAGGGACATTGCGTATTAATCGGCTTCAATCCGTGGAGTTTTCGGGGGCTAGGGCAGAGCTGGAATTATCTAAGGCGAGTGCCCGACCGGCCTGCGATGTATACCAAGAAGCGGATTCGTGATTGGTTCGGCGTGCTGGGATTTGAACTGCTAGAGACTTATACCCTCGGTTTTCGTCCTGCGTTTGGAAGTGATAGTTTTTTCAAGCACTTGGCGTGGGTAGATCGCTTAGGGCAGAAATATCAACTCCCGTTTGGCAGTGTGCAAATCATTCATGTGCGCAAACAAGTCTCACGTTTAATTCCGATTAAACCGCTAGTGCGTACCGCGAAAACCCGCTTACGCCCGGGAATGGCAGTCAATAACACGACCAATTATGCAACACCGACCAGAAAGAGAATAAAAGCGTGAAAAAAGTTGAGCTATATACCGATGGGGCGTGCCGTGGGAATCCAGGGCCGGGTGGCTGGGGCGCTTTATTGCGCTATGAAGAGCAAGAGCGTGAGTTATATGGCTATCAAGCGGAAGCTACCAACAATCAAATGGAGCTAATGGCAGCGATTCGTGGCCTAGAAGCTTTGAAAGCACCCTGTGAAGTAGTGCTAACCACAGACTCTAAGTACGTCTTACAAGGTATGACCGAATGGATGGCAGGTTGGAAACGTAAAGGCTGGAAAAGTGCTAGCGGTCAGCCAGTGAAAAATCAGGATTTGTGGCAGCGCTTAGATAAAGCCGCCCAGCCGCATAAAATTAAATGGAATTGGGTACGTGGCCATACTGGCCACCCCGAAAATGAACGGGTAGACAGCCTTGCCAATCGCGCTATTGATGAAAGGAAATCAGCATGACTCGCCAAATTATTCTCGATACAGAAACCACCGGTTTAGACCCTAGAGACGGGCATCGTATTATCGAGATTGGTTGTGTGGAAATGGTGAGTCGGCGTTTGACCGGCAATAACTTCCACTTTTACTTGCAGCCTGATCGCGAGATTGATGAGGAAGCGATTCAAGTGCATGGCATCACCAATGAGTTTCTAGTGGATAAGCCGCGCTTCAAGCAGATTGTAGCGGATTTAATTAACTATCTGAATGGTGCTGAGCTGATTATTCACAATGCACCCTTCGATATTGGTTTCTTAAATCACGAACTGAATTTGCTCAGCGAACCTTATCAAGCGATTACTGATTATTGCACCGTAGTGGACACCTTAGTCATGGCGCGGCAAATGTACCCGGGGCAACGTAATAGCTTGGATGCACTGTGTAAGCGCTATGAGATTGATAATGGCCATCGTACTTTGCACGGCGCTTTGCTGGATGCGGAGATTCTAGCCGATGTTTACCTAGCCATGACCGGCGGACAAGTTAGTTTGCAGTTAGGTGGTGAAACAGATAGCAGTGGTACAAATCGAGCCGCTACCACGATTCGTCGTGTTGACGCGGGCATTAACTTGCCAGTGATTCGTGCCAGTGATGATGAATTAGTAGCACATACCGAACGTTTAGCAGCCATTCAGAAGTCAGCAGACAAGTGTTTGTGGTCTTAAAAATCTTGCTGAATTTAAATATGCTCAATAAGTACATGAAAATTCAATTTTTTTAAATTGACCTTAAAATTATAAGTGGCTGCGTATACGGTTTAACAAGTTTATCTGCTGCATGATGCTAATCTAATTACTAATTCACCTAACTAGCTAGCTTGCTAGGTTCTTAAAGAGGCTAGCAATCATGATTAGCCTGACCTTTTAGTATCACCTCTAAAAATCACCTGCTTATTTTACCTCCACCTAGCTTAAACCTGCCAAATAACGGCTATGCTCAGACATTAGATACTGATCTAGACTGGTGTTTTGTTAAAAGCTTTCTATTTTAAAATTATTTGGTAAATTTAAGTGTTTGATTTTAAAATTATTAATTTTTTAAGTGATAAAAATAAATGAGTTCATAACTCAGCTTATGGCTTTTAATTAATGAACTGTGTAGTATCCCTACCCACTAGGGATATAGGAGGGGAGCGGCGATATATCCCGTCAGAAATAACTACATAAAAAGCGAATAGGCCGCTCCTACGTTTGTAAATGCTAGGAGATTTTTTGATGAGCCATGACCAGTTAGATCGCGACCCACAAGAAACGCAAGAATGGCAAGAAGCCATTGATGTGGTGGTCGAACGTTCCGGTGCAGATCGCGCCCGTTATTTACTTCATAAAACCATAGAAACTGCATCCGAAGCAGGCGTCGAACCTCCTGATATGCATACCCCGTATATCAATACTATCCCTGTGGATCAACAGCCGGCTTATCCGGGTAATCTCGAATTAGAGCGTCATATTCTGCGTGCTTTGCGCTGGAATGCGACCGCAATGGTCGTGCGTGCGAACCGCAAGCCTGCTGAGCCGGGCGGTCATATTGCCTCCTTCCAATCCTCGGCGATTATGTATGAAGTCGGTTATAACCATTTCTGGAAAGGTCACGGTCACCCGAATGGCAGCGATATGCTGTTTATTCAAGGTCACACCGCCCCCGGTACGTATGCGCGTGCTTTCGTTGAAGGACGCTTAAGCCAAGATCAATTGGAAAACTTCCGCATTGAATCGCAAGGCAAAGGTTTATCCTCCTATCCGCATCCGTATCTAATGCCGGACTTTTGGCAATTCTCCACGGTATCGATGGGCTTAGGCCCGATTATGGCGATTTACCAAGCGCGGTTTTTAAAATATTTAGAGCATCGTGGCTTTGCTAAAGTCGCCGATAATCACGCCGAAGGGCGTAAAGTGTGGGCGTTCTTGGGTGATGGCGAGATGGACGAGCCAGAATCCCAAGGTGCGATTTCGTTAGGCTCACGCGAGAAGCTCGACAACCTGATTTTCGTGGTGAACTGTAATCTGCAACGCTTAGATGGCCCAGTACGCGGCAATGGCAAAATCGTGCAAGAGCTGGAAGGCAACTTCCGAGGCGCGGGCTGGAATGTGATTAAAGTGTTGTGGGGTTCCGGTTGGGATCGCCTACTCGCTAAAGATACTACTGGCATTTTGCGTAAGCGCATGATGGAAGCGGTGGACGGCGAATACCAAAACTTTAAAAACAAAGGCGGCGCTTACACACGCGAACATTTCTTTGGTAAATATCCTGAGCTACTCGAAATGGTTGCGGATATGACCGACGACCAAATTTATTATGATTTACTGCGCGGCGGTCACGATCAAGAAAAGGTGTATGCGGCTTATCACAATGCCGTGAACACGGTTGGACGTCCGACCATTATCCTCATGCATACCGTCAAAGGGTATGGCATGGGCGAAGCAGGCGAAGGGATGAATATCAGCCATCAACAGAAAAAGCTGAGTTCTGACCAATTACGCAAACTGCGCGACCGTTTCCGTATTCCAGTGACTGATGAGCAAGTCGACGAAGCCTCGTTCTATAAACCAGCGGCTGAATCGCTGGAAATGCAATATTTGCATGAGCGTCGTCAAGCGTTAGGTGGGTATTTACCGAATCGTCCACAAAACTTTGAAACCCTCAATGTTCCTGAGTTACCTGAGCTATTCGATGCGCTATTGAAAGACACAGGCGAACGTACCATGTCCACGACGATGGCAATGGTGCGCGTCATGGTTGCAGTGGCACGTCACAAAGAACTTGGCCCACGCCTCGTTCCGATTGTGCCAGACGAGTCACGTACCTTTGGTATGGAAGGTATGTTCCGCCAAGTGGGGATTTACGCGCCGGATGGTCAGTTGTATGAGCCGATGGATGCGACCGACATTATGCCGTATCGCGAATCCTCTAAAGGCCAATTGCTGCAAGAAGGGATTAACGAAGCGGGTGCGATGTCCTCATGGGTAGCGGCTGCAACCTCGTATGCCAATAACCATGCGATGATGATTCCGGTGTATATCTACTACTCGATGTTCGGTTTCCAACGCATTGGTGACTTGGCATGGGCAGCGGGCGATATGCTAGCGCGGGGCTTCTTAGTCGGTGGTACTTCCGGTCGCACGACTTTGAATGGCGAAGGCTTACAGCATCAAGACGGTCACAGCCAATTGTTTGCAGGCTTTATCCCGAATTGCTTGTCGTATGATCCGACGTTTGCCTATGAAGTGGCGGTGATTTTCCATGATGGTCTGCGTCGCATGTACCAAAATGGCGAGAATGTGTTCTATTACATCACCACTTTGAATGAAAACTACAGCATGCCAGCGATGCCCGAAGACGCTGAAGAAGGCATTGTGAAAGGTATGTATGCCTTCCGTAAAGCCGATGGCAAAGGCAAACATCATGTCCAACTGATGGGCTGTGGTTCGATCTTACGAGAAGTGATTGCAGCAGCAGATTTACTCAAAGCGGATTGGGATGTGGATGCGGACATTTGGGCGACTCCAAGCCTCAATGAAGTGGCGCGGGATGGTGCAGATTGTGCGCGTTGGAATCTGTTGCATCCTGATCAGGAAGAACGCAAATCATGGATTGCCCAATGCTTAGAAAGCACAGAAGGCCCCGTGATTGCCTCCACCGATTACATTCGTACCTACGTCGATCAAGTGCGTCCGTATGTGAATAAACCCATGCATGTGTTAGGCACGGATGGTTTCGGGCGTTCAGATAGCCGTCAAGCGTTACGTCACCACTTTGAAGTGGATCGTTATTACGTGACAGTGGCTGCGCTCAAAGCCCTCGCGGATGAACAAAAATCCTCGAAAGCCAAAGGCAAAATCACCGCCAAAACCGTCTTAGAAGCGATGGCAAAATACGGCATTGATCCTGAAAAGCCTAACCCACTGTATGCGTAAGGAGAGAGTAAATGAGTAAAGAAATCAAAGTACCGGACATTGGCGATTTCAAAGAAGTGACCGTCATTGAGCTGCTGGTGAAAGTGGGCGATACCATTAAAATCGATGACCCACTGATTACTTTAGAATCCGACAAAGCGTCGATGGATATTCCCGCCTCGCAAGGTGGCGTGATCGAGTCCATTCAAGTGAATGTAGGCGATAAAGTCTCCGAAGGCAGTGTGATTTTATTAATTAAGGATGCGGGCGAAGCGAGTGTGAATGTTGCTGCCGCTCCCGCCCAACCTAAAGTCGCAGGTGGCCCGGCTCAAGCAGCGGCTCCGGTCGCGGGTGTGAAGGAAATTAAAGTTCCTGATATTGGCGATTTCAAAAGCGTCACTGTCATTGAACTATTGGTGCATGTGGGCGATGTGATTAAAGCGGAAGATTCGCTGATTACACTCGAATCTGACAAGGCTTCGATGGACATTCCCTCCCCGAAAGGCGGTAAGGTTAAGGAAATCAAAATCGCAGTGGGCGATAAAGTCTCCGAAGGTAGCTTAATTCTATTACTGGAAGTCGAAGGGGCTGCCCCTGCTGAAACACCTGCTGCTTCTGCTCCCGTCGCTGCCGCTTCGGTTGCTGTTAGCGCTGCACCGGTAGCTAGTGCTGGCGATGATGAAGCCTTTAAACGTGCTTATGCGAGTCCATCGGTACGACGCATTGCACGCGAATTAGGCATAAATATCGGGCAAGTTGCGGGTACTGGCCCCAACGGGCGTATTACTGAGCAAGATGTGCGTGGCTTTACTGCGGGTGGCGCGGTTGCGGCTCCAGCGGCAACTACCGCAGCGGCTCCAGCGCCTGCTGAAACTAAAGCGGCGACTCCTGCGGCCTCAGGTATGGGTGGAGTACAATTCATTACCCAACCGGATTGGAGCAAATTCGGTGCGGTAGAAACCGTCCCGATGTCGCGCATTGGCAAACTCTCCGCCAAGCATTTACATCGTGCTTGGTTGACAGTGCCCCAAGTGACCCACTTTGACGAAGCGGATATTACCGAACTCGAAGCTTATCGCTCTAGCATGAAAGACAAAGCCAAATCGATGGGCTTTAATTTCACCCCGCTGGTCTTCATGATGAAAGCAGTCGCGGCTGGCCTGAAAGAGTTCCCGAAATTCAACTCAGCACTGGCAGATGATGGCGAAAACCTGATTCAACGCAAGTTCTACAATATCGGGATTGCGGTGGACACACCGGATGGTTTAGTCGTTCCGGTCATTAAAGATGTGGATCGCAAAGGCTTATTTGAACTCGCGCGTGAACTGGGCGAAATCTCCAAAAAGGCGCGTGACGGCAAGCTCAAAGCAGCGGATATGCAAGGCGGTTGCTTCTCCATTTCTAGCCTTGGCGGGATTGGTGGCACCAACTTCACGCCGATTGTGAATGCGCCGGAAGTGGGCATTCTCGGTTTGACCCGTGCCCAAGAACGTTTGGTACGCAAAAACGGGGAAATCGTGGATCGCCTGATTCAGCCATTGGCAGTGTCGTATGACCATCGGGTAATTGATGGCGCGTATGCGGCACGCTTTGTCAGCCACATCGCGTTTGTATTGTCGGATGTCCGTAACCTGATCCTGTAGGAGCCTCATAATGAGTCAAATTGTTGAAGTAAAAGTACCGGACATTGGGGATTTCAAAAGCGTCGATGTCATTGAAGTGTTGGTGAAAGTGGGCGATAAAGTGCAAAAAGAAGACGCACTGGTTACACTCGAATCCGATAAAGCCTCGATGGATATTCCTTCGCCCTATGCCGGAACCATTAAAGAGTTGCTGATTAAAGTCAGTGATAAAGCCTCCGAAGGCTCGCTAATTTGCAAAATGGAAGTGGAAGGTGCGGCAGCCGCTCCGGCTAAACCAGCGCCTGCTCCCGCAGCCAGTGCGCCAGCCCCTGCCAAAGCAGCCGCGCCTGTTGCTGCACCTGCCTCTGCTAAACACAGTGGTTCAGCCGATGTCACCTGCCAAATGCTGGTGTTAGGTGCTGGCCCCGGTGGTTATACCGCAGCCTTCCGTGCTGCCGATTTAGGGTTGCAAACCGTCTTAGTAGAGCGTTGGTCAACTCTGGGTGGTGTGTGCTTGAATGTGGGCTGTATCCCCTCCAAAGCACTATTACACGCGGCTAAAGTGATTGATGAATCACACGAATCCAGTGATTTCGGGATTGAGTTTAGTGCGCCTAAAATCGACATCGACAAACTGCGTACGTGGAAAGAGAAAATCGTCAATCGTTTAACGGGCGGTTTAAATGGTTTAGCCAAGCAACGCAAAGTCCAAGTGGTGAATGGGGTCGGGACTTTCCTCGATCCTAACCATGTGGAAGTGGTCGGCAATGATGGCAAGAAAACCATCGTGCGCTTTGAAAAGGCGGTGATTGCAGCTGGTTCTGAAGCGGTGAAATTACCTTTCATTCCTGAAGACCCACGCGTGATTGACTCCACGGGTGCGCTGGAATTGAAAGATATCCCGAAACGCATGTTGGTGATCGGTGGCGGGATTATTGGTCTGGAGATGGCGACGGTTTACCACTCACTGGGCACAAAAATCACGGTAGTGGAAATGCTGCCCGGAATCGTTGCAGGTGCGGATAAGGATATTGTGAAGCCTTACCAAAACCGCATCCAAAAGCGCTATGAAGCGATTTGGTTAGAAACGCGTGTGACTAAAGTCGAAGCGACTCCAGCGGGCATGAAAGTGACCTTTGAAGGCAAAAATGCGCCTGCCGAGCCGCAAGTGTATGATCGCGTGTTAGTGGCGGTTGGTCGCACGCCAAATGGTAAACGCATTGGCGCTGAGAAAGCGGGTGTGGCGGTGGATGAGCGCGGCTTTGTGAAGGTGGTGGATTCGCAAATGCGCACCACGCAAGCGCATATCTTCGCGATTGGCGACATTATTGGTCAACCGATGTTGGCACATAAAGCGGTACACGAAGGCAAAACGGCGGCTGAAGTGGCGGCTGGTTTACCGAGCCATTTCGATGCTCGCGTGATCCCATCCGTCGCTTACACTGACCCTGAGATTGCATGGGTAGGTGTGACTGAGGAAGAAGCCAAAGCCAAAGGCATGAAGTACGGCAAAGGCGTATTCCCGTGGGCTGCGAGTGGTCGTGCCTTGTCACTTGGACGCGAAGAAGGCGTCACTAAATTGATCTTCGACGAGGAAACGGATCGTGTGATTGGTGCGGGCATTGTCGGCGTGAGCGCGGGTGATTTGATAGCTGAAGTCGCACTTGCGATTGAAATGGGCGCGAATGCGTCGGATATTGGCTTGACCGTGCATCCGCATCCAACGTTATCTGAAACGGTAGCAATGGCGGCGGAAATGTTTGAAGGCTCGATTACCGATTTGATTGCGCCTAAGAAACGGCATTAAGACTTAAGTTAGTTTGATGCGAAAAGGGCGAGTTTTTACTCGCCTTTTTTTATGTGTACAAGCCTACGCTTGCCTACTAATATGAATCTGTATTCATACCGAGTGAGGCAATTATGCAAATTAGTGAACGCGGTCAGGTGACCATTCCTTTGGAATATAGAACCCAATTTGGTTTTCTACCCAATACCGAAGTAGAGTTTATTGCGCGTAACAATGAATTAGTGTTAGTGCGTAAACACACGACTCAAAGCCAAGCTATTCGTGCCTTGCGAGGGCGCAAAAAAATAGACATGACGACCAATCAACTGATGGAATTGCTGCGCGATGGCGACTGATTCACGGGATAGTGGGTACTTGAAGTATTTTAAATTGGAGTTGCTGAATCTGGCGGAAGCTTAGAGATAAGTCTTCCCCAAATACCTTAAGATAGCTATATGATCATCCCCCTCACCGACATCGACTTTCAACCCATCCGCGCCCAAGGCTCAGGCGGGCAAAACGTCAATAAAGTCTCCACTGCGATTCATTTACGCTTCGATATTCGTGCGTCGTCCTTGCCAGCAATCTGGAAAGAAAAGCTACTGCTTTATTCCGATCAGCGTATTTCTAGCGAAGGCATTATTGTGATCAAATCCCAAACGCATAATAGTCAGGAGCAGAATCGTGCTGAAGCCTTGGAGCGTTTAGAACAGTTAGTATTAGATGCGACCAAGGTGCAGAAAAAACGTAAAGCCACCCGTCCAACGCGTAGCTCTCAGGCTAAGCGTTTGGACGGTAAGAAAAAGCGTAGTGATATTAAATCGGGACGTGGCAAAGTGAATTACTAGAGGACTAACTCCAAATCGGATAGTCCTCTAGATGCTTTAATCCTCTAAGGCTTATAAACATACTCATACCGCCACGTACTATTGTCGTTCATATTATGGATAATATACATATTCGTTTCGTGGGCGCTTTGTAGGGTATTACTCAGGCTTTGCATAGCCTGTTGCTGACTTTGCATATTGGCTTGCATCTGCATCGAAATCAGCGAATTGGCGAGTTGTTGATTCGCTAGTTCCTCGGCTGCACGCTGTTCAGGTGTCAGCTTTGCGATGCGTTCTGCTTCAGCTTTTTCCCGCGCGAGTTGCTCAGCTTTGGCTTGTGCTTCGGCTTTGTCGTAGGCTTCGAGGCGGTTTTTGTGAATCGGTTCTAACTCGGGAAATTGCGCCGCAAATTGCTTGCCCCATGCTAGGCGTGCTCGGGTTTTATCGGCTTCACTTTTCGTATCCCAACCTTTCACCGTATTTGCCCAATCAAAGGGTAAATCTAGTAATTCTTGGCGCTTGGTTTTGTCCAAACTAGGCCAAGCTGCAATCAGTTGTTGGGCGATTTTGACCTGCAATTCGGGTGTTACTTTATAAAGCGGTGCATCACGTTTTGCGCCTGCAATTTCGTTGAGTGCAAACACCACATGATCGACATACACCCTAGCGACTTGTGGGCGTAGGGCGTCTTTGCCCTCGGTCAAAGGCGGCTGAATCGCGTCGTAACGCGTCATCAACCATTGTGCTAATGGCTCGCCATTTTTAGCTTCCCGTTTTAAGAGTGGCAAATACTCACGTTGAATACCGCGCCGTTCCCATTCGTCAAAGGGGTTAATAATCGCATCCAAATACACATTGCCAATCTTATTGCCCACCCCTTTAGCTAAAAACTGATACGCACGACTTTGCCCACCATCTTGGTCATGCTGGGCGATAATCTGCTGGCGTAATTCATTACGCTCCGAATTAACCAAAGGCGCTTCCAGTGACCATTCAAAATACTGCACCATGCGCCGCACATCGCTTTCGGTCAGAAAATGCTGGTGAGCATTCATAGTATTAAAAATATTGGTGAGTGCATCGGCATTCGGATCATCTTCGACTTTGGGATACACCGAAGCAGCATCGTTTTCTAATAAGCCTTCGGTGTCTAAATCCGCATCCTCCTCATCACGTGGAGTGAAAATACGCGCTAGATCGTTAGCTGTAGCGGGTGTTTGTACTACAGACGTGGTGTTATCAGCCTTCAGATTAGGGAGGCTAAAGCCTGCTGCCAAACTTAAAATTAAGATAGCCAAGGGCGCTAAACGCGGTGGTGTCATTGGGTAGTCCTCGCCAAACTAGAATAGTTATTAGATTCAGCCATTATTAAGACTTGACCACAGGGCAGCTATAAAATTCCGATAAAGTTTACCGATGGCTGGCATACGCTTTTGTTTCGAAGACAAGCGGCTGAAGTACCACCTTTTGCCTGTGCGATTTAGTTTAGCGAAGCTATTTTTTCAAGAGTTCTTCAGTTTTTGTTAGAAAATTTTCGGTTGCTTGTTTGATGTCAATGTCCATTCTATCGGCCAGTATGACTAACCACCAAATGCACTCTCCTAATTTATGTTCCAATTCATTTTCAGTATTATTGGCTGGCCAACGTCCTTGTTGCGACATAGTATGCCGTCCAATTAAACTAGCATCTGTCAAAAATGCTAAGGCATCTTCTTCTATTGTCCATGCACTTCCATGATGAGTTTGTTCCAATTCATGATAGCTTTCTCGTATTTTCTTTGATCGCTCGATAATATCGTTAAAATCATTTTGATGAAGGTCTTTCAATATATTGTTCTCTTAGGGAATGACTAGTTAACAGCGTCTCTTAAAATTGTTTTTAAGTGTGTTTGATCTTGGCCTTTTTCAAAAGGAGTTATATGAATTTCGTGATGCATGCCTACATTGACTAGCCCCTTATCGGTTGCGAATTTTTGCAAGAGAGGAAGCGTTCTTAATTCATCAATAAAAGGGCCTGAGTGCATCAACTGTACGCATTTTCGTGTTGCATAGCTAAACCGCTCAAATTCATTTGCCAAGGGTATAAAGGGAGAATTTTCAGCAGTTTCACTAATATCTTTTTGGGTAATGTTTTCAGGAATGCGCATAACAATCCGATAATTTAAAAGGTCTAAACTTAAAGTAGTGTAGAAATTCCCTATGTCTACGAATCCTTCTTTTTTGTCGTGCCAGTAAAATATTTCAATAATCGAACTCTTAAATTCTTTATCGGTTGCTTCAACTTGACTTTGTAGCTTTGCCATAAAGCTTTTTATAGCGGATTTCTTTTCGTAAAAGATATCAGTTCCCGGACTGCCTTTGCCTAATATAGAAAGGTAATGTGCATTTTCTAGAATAATGATTTCTGGGGAATCCGATGCAGCGTAATAATCAGGGTATTTTTGTGTTAAATCCATTTTGTTACCTATATATCTTGTTAAAATTTGTCAGGGTAGGCTATCTAAATCGGCTGGGTGCGCTGTATCTATTAGGCTGTTTAACTGTCTAACCCCAAATAGCCATCTAATACGTTTCCAAAAAGCTCAGAATCACCTGTCCTTATAGTTGTAGCTTTGGCTAACAGCTCACGCAATGAAGGAAAACTATAAATTTGGTTGCCGACCCGGTGCTTAAACACTGCCATAAGGACTTCCTGATGAGGAGGGGCGCGCTAAAAACGCTTAGTACTATTAGTGATGAGTGTTTGCCTTAAGTAGTTATAGTTCAACTCAAGCTATTTCGAGTTGGTAAATAGTTTCCTTAATTGGGCATAAGCGCTTGGCTGGAGATTTGGCGTTGGCGTTGGCGTGGTTTGGACGTAGTAATTAAGAGTCGGTGAGTAGGGGCAACCCCAAAAGATTGCCCACTAGTTCATTATACTGCTACCGAAGCCATTACTAGGTTCATACAGTTGTTGTCACGGTGGTAGCAGCACGCATGGCTTCACTAGGCGCATAATTTAAGGTTACCACTTGCGGGCAACGTTGGCATCCAGCCACTCCTTCCTGTTGCCACCAGCGGCAGGTCTTGCGAATCGCGCAGGGTGCTAGTTTATTGACCGCAACAGGTAACAGTTTCACCACTTTAGCAGCTAACTGGCAAGATGACTGCTCGCCATTGAAATGCTGACAACCTGTCTTAGAACAAGGTGCAGCAAAACGAAATACTTCGGTGGGCTCGACAGTACCCGCCATTTCTAGTATTTCGGCAGTAATGGGTTGGGTTGCATCTAGATACGCCACCTCAGGTTTTTCAGGTGTGCCTGCCACGACCGCAAATAATACGGCTCCGGCTTCTTTATGGTTGGCACTGGGGCAAACTGTTGTTGTTTCAGTAGTCATAGTCTAGTTCTACGTTATATTTTAAATTTTAACCCGATTACTAACCTAGACTTGAAAGGTCGATAAGCTAGTAGGCTTTGGATTGGCTGTCGCCTGCCCTCTAAATTTCTTCCGCTACAGGCTGCTTTGGAGCAGGCATTCCACCGGCACTAAGGGGAGCAGGGCTAGGTGAAGGCTGTCCTTTTACAGCTGGCATTCCGCCCGCAGTAACGGGAGCTGGACTGGGCGAAGGTTGCCCTGTTACAGCCGGCATTCCACCGGCAGTAACAGGAGCTGGCTTCGTCGGGTTAGGTTCAAGCCCTGCCACGACAGGCTTACTTGGTTTTTCAGGGGTCGGTTTTTCTTCTGGAGTAGTGGGCGTCGTAGCAGGTTTTTCATTAGAGTTAATTAAGCTAAGCAGTAAGCTAATAAGTGAACTCAGGAGCTGGCTGATTTGAGTACTGGGTGTAACGCTTTCGCTTGAAAAACTGCGTGCATTTAAGGCTCGTTCTTGACCTTGTTGTGCAAGACGCTGAAGATCTTGTGATCCGATGACAGTGGGTTTATTTTGAATAGTGCTACTCATGTTATTTCTCATTAATTAGAACAGAAGTTTCCTAAACTAGCTTTACAATGAGTGAATAACATCGAGTTTACGATCAAACTCTTCATTTAAACGATAGAGAGTGGTAGTTTAGCACTAACAAATAATAGCTTGTTTTAATGCCAAGCTATTATGTAGTTAACTGGATAGATCAAATAGATGATTAATTAAAATTATACTATTTGCTAGATATTAATAGCGATAATCTGCACCTTAGATTAGTCATTTAAACCGTTCATCTTTTCCGACTAAGCGCAAGCTACATTGGCTAGCTTCACTTTGCCCGTCAGGAAAAATTGCTGCGGCTCATCCAAGTCAAACTGCAATTTACCAATGGAACAAGTGTCTTGCAGAATGTCTTTAGCGAGGCGCGTATTTTTCACGATCTGACTTAGTTGCCCGCTATCCAATACAAAATTGCTTTGTAAGTATTTATAGATTTGCCCTGAATCTTGTAAGTCCGCATCTAAACGCAGCAGGCGTTTATAAGCAGCGCCGCTGAAATGGCGGAGTTTTTGTAGCATGCCCGTTTTTTTGGCGAAATTGGTATAAGGCACGCGCCCACCGGCATCATTGTCATTCAAACAAGTGCGCTGCAACAGTTGTGGCGCAAAGCCCGCAATATCAGCTGGTGGTTTGATCGTGCTCATTTGCAGGCGGCTGAGTTTGCTATCTGCGTCTTTGGATTTGACTTCATTATTCGCGACCCAATACCAGCGCCATTCATAGTCAATATTGCCGATCCGATCTTGTTGGCTAAAGATAAAATCCAGCAGCACAATTTCGCTGAGTTCTTTCATCCAATACATCATCTGAAAAGGCGTGGCATCGACAGTTTCTTTGCGGATTTTGGCGTTTTTGAAGGCTTGCTTTTTGCCCTCTTCAATCGCTTGCAATAAAGGCAAGCTTGAACTCAAAGCCATATAAGGCGCAGTCCGCTGAAACTCTTCATTTTGCACCGTGCCCCAACGAGAACGCACTCCATTAATCTCCGCGCCATAGCGCTCGCCTTTGGCTTTGAGCATACAGCCATAAACTTTTTTCCGATCAGCTGTGAATAAACTGGCAGCAGCCCCAAAGCTACTGGGGCTTTTCTCAGCCGCAGCCATATGTCGCCAACCCGCTGCAATCATGCCAGTGCGAGTCTGCGCTACACCGCGCTGAGTAACGCGCTGATAATGCGTTTTGCTATCCATTTCTCGATACACCGCGACTGGCACATCAATCGAGGTATCGAAATAACGCGACAGGTGATAATACAACAGCGCGGCAGGCGAGAAGGTTCCGCTGGTATTCGATTCATTCATACTCTGCTTGAAAACCGCCGCTTTCTTCACACCTTTGGGGACAGCCTTGCCTTTGAACTGCGGCTCATAACTGCTTTGGGTAAAGGTCGTTTCACTCAAATCGCGCACCATCGTGCCAGGGCTAGTGCTCCAAGTTTTTGGGCAAAGCGCAATTTTGTCAGAATAAAAATCGATATTGGTGAGCTTAGTTTCCTGCTCGCCATCTTTCTTACTGTAAACCCCAGTGGGAATATGGGGCAGGGCAGTGCTGCGTTCAGTCAGGCCATTCGGCGAGCGGTATTCTTTGGATGGTGTTGCAGTCGGCATGATGAGTTCTCCTCGGCTTAGCGTCTTATGGTTTTTATTGGGTATTTAAGGAGTATAGGTGGTTTAGCCAGAAAGGCTGGGCAATAGTTAGCAGGTCTTAATAGTTTAAAAGCAAAAACCTGAGCAGTTTTTGATTTATCCGCAAAGAATAATAAATACTCATCGGTTAAACTATCCCCTCTTCGTCTGTTGCCAAAAGGATAGTTAATTATGCAGCCTAGTGGAAATTTCGAGTTTCTCAGTGAGCATAGCCCTATCTTTTTGCAGCTCGCACGCACGGCTGAAGTGATTTTTGTGAGTGACCCGAATACCACTTTAATTAAACTGCGCCAATTGGGTGAAGCCTTAGCGCAAGACTTGGCCAGTCGCTATGGGATTCTATTTGACGATCAAACTAATCAAATGGCTTTGCTCGGGAAAATTGATCGGGCGATTCAATTGGATGCACGTATCCGTCAGTTATTTCACACGCTACGTATTGCGGGGAATGAAGCAACGCATCAATTTCAAACTCGCCACCAAGAAGCTTTAGATGGCTTGAAGGCAGCTCGTGAATTGGCGGTTTGGTTTCATCGCAGTTTTGGCAAAAATACGACTAACTTCAAAGTCGGCGCGTTTATTTCGCCACGCGATCCCAGCCAACCTTTACGCGAATTAACCCAGCAAATTGAACAATTACAGGCTCAACTCCAAACGGCGAATCAACAAGTAGGCTCTAATCAAGAGCTGTTAAATTTACTTAATCAGCAAAAACAAGAAGCCGATGCTTTAGCCGAATTCATGGATGAAGAAGCGCAGCGTTTTAAACAGCAAGCCGAAACCATTGAGTTGGAGTTATTAACTCAGCAAGAGCAATTTGAAGCTGAAATCAAACAATTACAAGCCGTATTAGCCAGCCAAACAGATGAGGCGCAGCAGAATAAACGCCGCAAAGCCTTACTCCAGAAAATTCACTTAGCGAATCAACAAGTGGATTTGAGTGAAGAAGTAACGCGGGGGTTGATTGATCAAAAACTGCGAGAAGTCGGTTGGGAGGCGGATAGTAAAAATCTGTGTTTTAGTTTAGGCGCACGCCCCGAAGCCAAAACCTTTAAAGCGATTGCCGAATGGCCAACCTTTGCGGGTGAAAAAGGGCGGGCGGATTATGTGTTATTTGATGGTTTAACTCCGGTCGCGGTGATTGAGGCTAAGCGTCAAACTAAGAATGTGTATAACGCGATTGATCAGGCCAAGCGTTATGCCAAAGGCTTTCAAACCCATCAGGCTTGTGAGTTAGCCGGTGAATGGGGCGAGTTTAAAGTGCCGCTAGCGTTTGCTACCAATGGGCGAGCCTACTTGCCGCAGTTGGAGCAGGAAAGCGGGATTTGGTTTCTGGATTTGCGCGATGAGTATAACCAGCGCCGTGCTTTGGAGCATTGGTATAGCCCGCAGGATTTGCGCGATTATCTCAAACAAAATACGCGCCAAGCGGAAACCACGCTTGAGACGATGCCCTTTGATTTCGATTTCCATTTGCGCCCCTATCAAGTGCAAGCCATTCAAGCGGTGGAGCAGCGGATTGCCGAGCAGCAGCGCCATATTTTAGTAGCGATGGCGACTGGCACGGGTAAAACCAAAACCTGTATTGCGCTGATTTATCGCCTGCTCAAAGCACAACGTTTTCGGCGTATTTTGTTTTTAGTGGACCGCAGCGCTTTAGGGGTGCAAGCCTATAATGCTTTTAATGAAACGCGTATGGAAAATGCCAGCACCTTTGCGGATACCTTCAGTGTGTTGAATTTGAAGGATAAATATCCCGAAGGTGATGTGCGTTGTGTACAGATTGCTACCGTGCAGAGCATGATTAAGCGCGTGTTATTTGAGCCAGAGAATCAGCCCAGTGTCGGGCAATACGACTGCATTGTGGTGGATGAGTGCCATCGCGGTTATTTGCTGGATAAGTTGATGGATGACACTGAGCTGGAATTCCGCGACCACGATGATTATTTGTCGAAATACAAACAAGTGATTCATTACTTTGACGCAGTGCGTATTGGTTTGACGGCGACTCCAGCAGCACATACCGCACAGATTTTTGGCGCTCCGGCTTTTACTTACAGTTATCCCGAAGCGGTAATAGATGGCTTTTTGGTGGATCATTTGCCACCGATTCGCATGCAAACCCAACTCGCCAAAGATGGGATTCATTACGCGGTGAATGAGGAAGTAAAAGCCTACGATGCCAACAAAGCGCAAGTAGTCAGTTATAACACGCCGGACGAACTCGATTTCGAGGTGGCGCAATTTAACCGCAAAGTGATTACCGAAAACTTCAATCGCGCGGTGATTGAGCATTTGATTGCTAATGAATTACTGAATCCCGATCAGCCTGCCAAAACTTTGGTGTTTTGCGTGAATGACCTGCATGCTGATTTGGTAGTGCGTTTATTTAAGGAAGTTTGTGCGCAGCATTTAGGCGCGATTGAAGACGATGCGATTATGAAAATTACTGGATCGGTGGATAAGCCACTGGATCAGATTTTACGCTACAAAAACGACCGCTTACCAAATATTGCGGTGACGGTGGATTTGCTCACCACTGGCATTGATGTGGATAAAATTTCTAATCTATTGTTCTTGCGCCAAGTGAATAGCCGGATTTTATATGAGCAAATGTTAGGGCGAGCGACGCGACTTTGCCCCGAAATTGGCAAAGGGCATTTTCGTGTTTTCGATGCAGTGGATTTGTATGCCAAGTTGGAAAAGGTCAATACCATGCAACCGGTGGTGACTGATCCGAGCATTAGTTTTATGCGCTTAGAGCTGGAAATGGCGAGTAATGCCAAGCCGGAATTAGTTGAATTAGCTAAAGGGCAATTCCTCGCCAAATTACAGGTCAAAAAGAACTATTTAACCGAGGCGCAGGCTGAGGCTTTTCAGACCCTGACGGGCGATACTCCGCAAAACCTCATCCCGCAACTCAAAGCCATGCAGCCAGCCGACTTAGCCACTTGGATGCAGCAACATCAAGGCATTGGCGATATTCTCGATGCCAAAGTAAGCAGTACGCGCCCTCAAATTGTGATTTCGGGCCATGCCGATAAAGTCGTGAGCGTGACCGAAGGTTATGGCGAGGGCAATGCCCGCCCCGAGGATTATTTGGAAGCCTTCCGCCAATTCATTAACTCCCAAGGTAATAAACTGCCTGCTTTGGAGTTAGTCATTACCCGCCCTTGGTCACTGACGCGCGCTGATTTAAAAAAGCTGGTGGTGGAGTTGGAGAGAAATCGTTTCCGCGAAGTGGAACTCGATGCAGCATGGAAAGCGGCAAAAAATGAAGAGATGGTGGCACGGATTATGGGGCATATTCGCCAAGCGGCTTTGGGTGAAGCATTGATTCCGTGGGCGCAGCGCGTGGATAAAGCCTTGGCTCAACTCTTAGCACAGCAAGATTGGAATGTCGGGCAACGCAAATGGATTCAAGCCATCGCGGGGCAAACTAAAGCGGAAATTGTGGTGGATTTGGAATCCTTAAATGCGCCGATTTTTAAGACTCAAGGTGGGCTGAAGAAAGCCAATATTCTGTTTGATAATGACCCGCAGGGGATCTTGCAGCGTTTTAATGAGATGCTTTGGCGGGAGGTGGGGTGAGTTGGCGGATAACTGGCGGATATGGTGACTGAATAAACAAGCTCGCCACTTGGAATGCTGAATTGGTCTACTGCCTCAATAAGAAATCATCTCAGAATAAAACTTAGTTGCTTGGCGGGTTAGTGTTAAAATCGCGGTTTTTGCCCTCACCCCAATCCCTCTCCCAGAGGGCGAGGGGCTAAACCAAAAGATCTTATTCCCCTCTACCTTTGGGAGAGGGGCTAGGGGTGAGGGCTAATTCAAGGATAAAACCCCAGATGAGCACCGTCGATATTGTCGCGAAGTTGTGGAATTTGTGTAATGTGTTGCGGGATGATGGGGTGACTTATCATCAGTATGTGACTGAATTAACCTACCTTTTATTCCTCAAGATGGCGAAGGAAACCGAGCAGGAGCATTTGCTGCCAGAAGGTTATCGCTGGGACGATATTAAGCAACAAAACGAGGCGCAACGCCTGACCGATTATAAAACTCTGCTGATTCACCTCGGTTCGCACGGTAGCTCAATTACTAAGCGGATTTATAGCAATGCGGCTTCGGTGATTCGTAAGCCTGTCACCCTGACCAAACTCCTCACTGAAATTAATCAGCTCGATTGGTACGACGCTAAGGCTGAAGGTTTGGGCGATTTGTATGAGGGTTTGCTACAAAAGAATGCGGATGAGAAGAAATCGGGTGCGGGGCAATATTTCACGCCACGGGTGTTGATTGATGCGATGGTGCATTTGATGCAGCCGAATTTGCAGGATGTGATTTGTGATCCGGCGGCGGGCACGGGCGGTTTTTTGATTAGCGCTAATCACTTCATTACCAATAATCAGGATTTGACTGCCTTGTCAGAAGCGGCTTTTGAGCGCTATCAGCACGGCACGTTTTACGGTATGGAGTTGGTGGAGGATACGCACCGCTTAGCCCTGATGAATCTGATGCTGCACAATTTGGCGGTGGATGATAAGCATGCGGGGATTTTGTTTGGTGATACCTTGAGCAGCGAGGGGCGCGATTTACCGCCTGCTAGTTTGGTGTTATCCAATCCGCCTTTTGGTACAAAACAAGGCGGTGGTGCACCGACCCGTGATGATTTGCTGCATTACACCAGCAATAAGCAATTGGCGTTTTTACATCTGATTTATCACAAGCTGCTGAAAGCAGGCGGACGCTCGGCGGTGATTTTGCCGGACAATGTGTTGTTTGAAGCGGGCATGGGGCAAACGATTCGGCGCGATTTGATGGAAAAGTGCAATCTGCATACGATTTTGCGCCTGCCGACGGGGATTTTTTATGCGCAGGGGGTGAAAACTAATGTGCTGTTTTTCAGCAAACCTAGCGATCTCAAGCAAGACACGGGCAATACGAAAAACGTGTGGGTGTATGACATGCGTGCGAATATGCCACAATTTGGCAAGCGCACGGTACTGACTGATGCGCATTTTGATGAATTTATTCAATGCTTTGGCAGTGATCCACACGGGCAAGCGCCACGTACTGCGCACGATGAAAATGGGCGTTGGCGCTGCTTTAGTCGGGAATGGATTCGCGATGTGAAGGGCGATTCGTTGGATATTAGTTGGCTGAAGGATGATAGCAGTGTGGATGCGGCGAGCTTGCCGGAGCCGGAAGTGCTGGCGAGTGAAGCGTTAGTTGAGTTGGAAGCGGCAATGAGTGGCTTGCAGGATTTGTTGAAGGCTTTGGGGGCGGAGGAGGCGGCTTAGTCTAGCAATGCCATCCCGAGCATTTTCGCTGCTAAGTTTAAGCGCTTATCAAAGCAAGCAAATTGCACTGGCTCTTTGCTGTGTTGGTGCAAATAGTTGGCCGCCGCGAGGTGAACGCTGTCGTAAGCACGTAGCGCAAACGCTTCTGCTAATTCAGCGGCACTGCCCAATAAAGCTTGATCGGTTTGGACTTGCAGGTAGTCGGCCCAGTGTGTGGTAAAGCTTTGTTTAGCAGCCTCGAAGTCTTGATTACGCAGATCGCCTTCGCGGTGGCGGCGGGCTAAAGCAGCATGAAACTCTACAAAAGCGATTTGATGCGAACCAACACCGCTCGCTTGTTCGTATAAAGTACTGACTCGTTCTGAGCCGTCTTCTTGAATATACAGTTTTACGAGTGCAGACGTGTCGAGATAAAGCAGCATTAGCGCATCTCCAACACAGTATCAGCGAGTGATTTGCCCTCAATCTGCAAGCGTTGGTGGGGCAGTGCGGGTTTCTTACCGCTCCAGTTGATATTCGGTAGTTCGAGTTTGTGGAGTTGTGGTTCTTGTTTAGTGACCGCAATCAAGCGTGCAACCATCCGCTTGTGGGCAGTGATCCACACCAATTCGCCTTGCTCGGCGCAGCGGATATAGTAGGATGGATTGGTTTTTAATTCGCGAATTGAGATTTCCATAGATTTTGTGACCACGATTTTTTTGGAATGTGGTTTTATTTTAGGATATGGTTTGCGGCGAAGCAAAAAGAATTTAAAGAAACTTCACCTGCCGTTTTTAGTGAGGAAGAAACCCCTCCCAGCCTCCCCTTATCAGGGGAGGTGCTTGACTCCCTCCCTTGACAAGGGGAGGGTTGGGGAGGGGTTGCAACATAACAGATAGGTACTTTTATTAGCATGAAAACACAGCGAAGCTTTCAAGAGTTGATGACAGAGCAGCGGAAGTATTTTCCTGAGACCGAATTTACGCTACCGAGTGCTAAACCTGCTCATACGATTCGCACGCTAAGCATTGAGGAAATGACCGAAGCAGCACAAGAAGCGGTTGTTGAGGCTAATGCTTGGATGTTTAAAGGGAAAAAGCATGAGTGAGGTTTTACCGGAAGAGTGGAGAGTCACTGCATTAGAAAACTGTGTGCGGATTTTAGATGCTCAGCGTGTTCCTATTAATAATGAAGAGCGCCAACAACGTATTGAAGGAAAAAGCGAGTCAGAGTTATTTCCTTACTATGGAGCAACTGGGCAAGTCGGGTTAATAGATAGTTACTTGTTTGATGAAGAGCTGGTAGCTTTAGGTGAAGATGGTGTCCCGTTCCTCGATCCACTAAAAAACAAAGCTTATTTACTTGTTGGAAAAACTTGGGTTAATAACCACGCACACGTATTAAAAGCAATTGAAGGAGTAAGCACCAACAAATTTTTGCTTTATTATTTGAATCAATTTGATTACCAAGAATATGTCAACGGTGCTACTCGCCTGAAGCTCACACAGGCAAATATGCGTCTGATGCCAGTTAATGTTCCCCCCCTCGCCGAACAACAAGAAATCGCCACCCGTTTAGACGATCTACTCGCCCAAGTCGATACGATTAAATCGCATTTGGATGCGATTCCGGCGATTTTAAAACGCTTTCGGCAATCGGTTTTAGCGGCGGCGGTGAGTGGGAAGCTATTTAAAAATAATACTTGGGAAGCTAGCACGCTAGCTAAAATAGCTGACTCAAGGCTAGGGAAAATGTTGGACAAACAAAAGAATCAAGGCAGTCCACATTTATACTTAAGAAACGTGAATGTTAGATGGTTTAATTTCGATCTGAGTGATTTATTGGAAATCAAGGTCAGCGATGATGAGTTAGAGCAGTTATATGTGCGTAAGGGAGATATTCTCGTTTGTGAAGGCGGCGAGCCAGGAAGATGCGCTATTTGGAAGCAAGAAAATAACCAATATATTTTCCAGAAAGCGCTCCATCGCGTTCGAGTTAAAAATGGGGTTTTACCAGAGTGGATTTGCTTTATTCTGAAAGATGCAGCCGATACGAACAAGCTAGATGAATATTTTACAGGCACAACAATAAAGCATTTGACAGGACAGTCATTGAAGCAGCTTCCAATCCCGCTACCCTCTCTTGAAGAACAAACCGAAATTGTCCGCCGAGTCGAGCAACTCTTCACCTTCGCCGAGCAAATCGAGCAACAAGTCCAAGCCGCCCAAGCTCGCGTCAATAATCTAACTCAAGCCATTCTCGCCAAAGCCTTCAAAGGCGAACTCACCGCCGATTGGCGTGCTGCTCACCCTGAACTGATCAGCGGTGAAAATAGCGCTCAAGCCTTGCTCGACAAAATCAAAGCCATCCCAACCCCCAGCAAACCCAAGCGCAGTAGAGCCCAACAAGCTGAATTATTTTAAACAAACCGCAGCCTGTTTTATGCTCTAGTCTGGTTCAAAACGACGCAAGTTTTGCTAGCTCTGCCTTGCAGGGTTGGTTGCTTAACAGCGCCTTGAGAACAGGCCAATTAAAATGAATAAAAGGAATTCGGGATGTCTAAGCAGTTGCCTAGCATTGCTACGGCTTTAAGTAGTGCACAGTTAGCGAAGCATTTAGAACAGTCACTCAGTACTTTGCCGCTCCATCAACAATCCGAGCAGGCTTGGTCTGAATTGTCGGCTTCAGCCAGTGCAGCCGGTGATTATGAATTAATGAAACGCTGTGCTATTGCGCGCCATACCCTCAAATTAGCCGACCCCACACGCACCGCGCATCGCGCTTGGGATCGAGCCGTGTTAGCGCTGCGCCTCGGTCAAGCCGCTCAACAAGCCCAAGATCAGCCAGCGGTGCAACAGTCTTTAACAGCCGCGCTTGCTGCTTTATCCACGCATGATCCTGAGCAAGATTTGGGCTTTGAGGATTGGCTGACTTTAGGTGAAGAACTGATCGCCTTAGATCCGTCCTGTTTTCAGGCAATAGCCCAATCTGTGCAGGTGCAAGTTCAAAGCTTGCCTTTGCCTATACAACGAGATGCTTGGGTGCAATTAGCCCGTTTGGAAGCCAAGTCTCTGTATGCACAAGGTCAGTTAGACGCAGCACTTGCCAAGTCAGCAGCGGGGCGCTTTGATCTCATGCAGGATCAAGATGATGCCTTTTCGGCGGAAGTTTTGCTCTGGCTGCTGGAAGCACAGCGCACTGCAGAAGCGGCTAAATTGGCCTTTGAATCAGTGTTTAATGAACGCCAATATTCAGCACAACAAGCTTGCCATTTGGCTTATCAACAAGTACAGCAGCCGGATGCCGATATCTATTGGGATTTGACCCTCGCTGCCGCTGCACTCTTAGCCAGCCCGCAAGGTTTTTGTGCCCCTGAATACGGTCTCAGCATTTTTCAAGCCTATTCCCAAGCAGCCAAACGCAAACAAGCGGATCACCCTGCGCTACTCATGCTAGAAGCGCACTATCAATTCCACCGCTTAGAAAGCGTCTCCCAAGCGTTGCGTTTGTATGAGCAAGCCGCTCCACAATTTGAATGGCTGAATTCAGTCGTGCTCTTCGATATTTGGCGAGCGCGCATTCACGTTCACGGCGCTAAGCACGCTTTAAGTTTACCTTTCTTAGCAGCACCCGCTGCAGTCTGGGCGTATAGCACGGGGCTGGCGGTACTAGAACTACCCGATTATTTTCCCCAAGACAGCTACGCCACCCAAGACCATTTTGCAGGGCTAGCTAAGCAGTACTGTCAAATAGGCTTACAACTGTTTGAAACATTTTTCGCAACCGGTCAGGGGCAGTATGAATCAGCGGATATTGAGGTCTATGCGATGCTGTGTGAAAGCTTGGAGCTTGAAGGGCGTTTGAGTGGGGTTTAAGCATATAGATTTAAGTTAAGGCAAATTTGCTTGCCTTAACTAATCGGTGAGATTTAAGCAAACTTCGCCGCATTATCCTGAGCATAGGTTTCCAGCGAACGAGGCGCAGCGCCAGTTAATTCCTGTACCGCAGGCGACACACCTGCCGCCCAACCTTCACGTACTGGATGGAACAGCACCGCTAAGAATTCCGCATAATCTTTCGGTACACCCGCACCGACTAAACCACTAACAAAGGTTGCATCATCTAGCGTTTGATAAGCCACTTTACGATTCAACACCTTGGATAAGATGTTCGCTGCTTCGCCATAACTTAAAGCGGCTGGGCCAGTCAGATTAAAGGCTCGATTATTAAATTGATCGTTCGTCAACGCTGCGGCTGCCGAAGCTGCAATATCGCGCACATCAATAAAACTGGATTTGCCTTCGCCTGCTGGCACGGTGATTAGGCCGTTTTGCACGCCATGTAGCCAGTAGGTGTGGAAATTATCCGCGAACCAATTCGGACGCAGAATCACATAGGGCGTGCCAGAGCGCTCTAATGCCAACTCCACTTGACGATACGGAATCGACTCATCCGCATCCACACCCAACGCAGTTTGCAATACCACTTTGACTTTACGCTTAGCCGCTTCAGTAATGATCGGTGTCAGCAGCTCAATCACATTCAAATAACCCGCCGGAACCATCACATAAGCACTACTCACATCTTTAAACAATTCATCGAAATTGGTAGCGCCTGTGTAATCAAACACCACACCTTCCGCACCCGCGACCGCTTTGCCACTCCGCGAAGCCGCTTTTACCGTCACGCCTTGGGCGACTAAATTTGCCACCGTGTGTTGACCAATCGTGCCGTTTGCACCAATCACTAAAACTTTGCTATTCATCTCTTTTATTCCTTAAGTAACTTTTTGAAACTAACTATTCAATAGAGTGAAGATATACTAAAATAAACCAAGTTAAAAGAACGCACCTATGCGTTAGCTAGTTACCTGTTGGAAACTGGCCTTTAGAAGGATGAATCATGGAATACAATGTTTACGCTAGCGCTTGCCCGACACGGATGATTTTTGATCGGCTGTCGGATAAATGGGCGCTGCTGATTTTGGATCGTTTATGCCCCGCTCCGGTGCGCTTTAATCAGTTATTGCGCGAGATTGATGGCATTTCACAAAAGATGCTGTCGCAGACCTTAAAGAATCTGGAGCGCGATGGTTTGATTACTCGTCAAGCGTTTCCGACCGTTCCAGTGACGGTGGAATATTCGATTACGCCCTTGGGTGAAACGCTGTCTAGCACGGTAAGTGTATTGATTCATTGGGCGCAGGATCATGGCGATGAAGTCTTAGCGGCACAGGCGGCTTATGATGAGCGCCTTGCAGGTTAACCACTCGCTTTAATGGCAGATAGCCTGTGGCGCTACTATATCCGCATTGACTTTTGAGAGTACAATCAGAGCACATCCCTGACGCTTTAGAGCGTTACTATTGTCAGCTCTTTATTACAGGCTAAGATTAACGATGTCATATGTAAAACCCGAACCCGGCGTGCCTTTGCGGCGTGCAGATAAAGTGTCTCGTATTCCGATTAAAGTCGTGCCTAAAGCAGAGCCATTGAAGAAACCGGCTTGGCTGAAAATTAGATTACCGACAGCTTCGCAAGCAGAGAAAGTTCGCGATATGTTGCGCAACAATAAGCTGCATACGGTTTGTGAAGAGGCTTCTTGCCCGAATCTGCCTGAGTGCTTTGGACATGGCACCGCGACTTTTATGATCCTCGGCCGAGTCTGTACGCGCCGCTGCCCGTTCTGCGAAGTAGGGCATGGGCGGCCTTTGCCAGTGGATGAGCAAGAGCCAGGGCATTTAGCCGATGCGGTGCGTTCGATGAATTTGAAATACGTAGTGATCACGTCCGTTGACCGTGATGATTTACGCGATGGTGGAGCCAAGCATTTTGCTGATTGTGTGCGTGCTGTGCGTGAAGCTAAACCGGGAATTAAAGTCGAAACGCTAACGCCGGATTTTCGTGGACGCATGGATGTAGCGATTGAGGAAATGTCAGTCGCTCCGCCCGATGTGTTTAATCACAATATGGAAACCGTGCCGCGTTTATATCTCAAAGCTCGCCCAGGTGCGGATTATCAATGGTCGCTGGATTTGATTAAGCGCTTCGGGGAGCGTCATCCGACTGTGCCAACCAAATCAGGTTTAATGGTCGGTTTGGGCGAAACGATGGAAGAGCTCAAGCAAACCATGCAGGATTTACGTGCACATGGCTGCCGGATGTTGACGGTCGGGCAGTATCTTGCGCCGTCCGATTCGCATTTGCCGATTGAACGCTATTACACACCGGATGAATTTGAAGAAATTCGTATCTATGGCGAATCGCTGGGTTTTGAGCATGTCGCCAGTGGCCCGCTAGTACGCTCTTCGTATCATGCTGATCAACAAGCTAAGCAATTAGTTTAAACGCACAGCTCAGCTGCATTATCTTCGGGTAATGCAGCTAAACTCTCATTTTCCCCAACTCATTCTAGTTAGGCCAAGCTTAGCCCTAAGGATCATTTTATGTTGCAAGTCAGTGCCGATGGCAAAAAGCGTTGTTTTGGTGGGCAGGCTGGTAAAGAATTCTATGCCGATTATCATGATCAGCAATGGGGCATTCCTGTGCATGATGATCGTGAGCTATTCGAGATGTTGATTCTCGAAGGCGCACAGGCAGGCTTAAGCTGGGAAACGATTCTGAATAAGCGGGCGGGTTATCAAGCAGCTTTTCATCAATTCGATGTGCAGAAAGTGGCAGCGATGACAGATGCTGAATTGGATACCATTTTGCTGAATCCGAATGTGGTGCGGAATCGCCTAAAAGTGTTTGCTACGCGCAAAAACGCCATCGTTTTTATTAAAATCCAGCAGGAATTTGGCAGCTTCGATCAGTATTTATGGAGTTATGTCGATGGCAAGCCATTGGTGAATCAGTTTAAAGCCTTTGCGGAAGTCCCCGCGAGCACTGCTTTGAGCGATGCTATTTCCAAAGATTTAAAAAAGCGTGGGATGACTTTTGTCGGTTCGACCATTATTTATGCCTATTTGCAAGCAGTCGGTGTGGTGAATGACCATCTGGCGGATTGTTGGTGTCGTACCGAAGCAAGTCGTTAAGCGCCTTTTTATTTTCAGCCTTTTGGGCTAGAGCCAAAGAATTTGTTATGCAGCAGAATGTGTTAAAGGGCTATTTACTAGCGCTGATTGGTGTCTGTGTTTTATCGCCAGATGCTTTGTTGATTCGCTTAGCGGGTGATGATCCTTGGGTGATTACTGCATGGCGCGGGATTCTGACCGGCATTATGATTTTGATCTATAACCAATGGTTAGATCGTCGCCCCTTGAAAATACAGAAGGGGTCTTCAGGTGGGCTGTATTATGTGAATATGGTGTTGTTTGCGCTCTCTAGCTTCTTTTTCACTTATGCCATCACTCATGCAAACGTCACCGATGTGTTGGTGATTCTGGCTTTCACTCCACTTCTTAGTGCGCTGCTTTCGGCGGTCTTTTTACATGAGCAGGTCTTAGTCAGAACTTGGGTGGCTACCTTGGTATGTAGTATTGGTTTAGCAATTTTATTTAGCCAAGCAGGTGGGCAAAGTAGTTCAGCGGGCTTGCTAGCAGCAGCGGCGAGTGCATTTCTATTGGCGACTCAGTTTGTGATTATGCGGCGATGCTCGGATGCCAATTTATCCTCCAGTATGGCGTTCGGCGCTCTGTTGGGCGGGCTGGTTTGTATGGCGGTAGCCGGTTTTGTCATTCTGCCCGCGCCGCAAATGCTGGCAGTGTTGGCGATTGGTTTGATTGTCAGCCCGATTTCGTTTGTGCTCTTTGTTTATTCTTTGCGCTATATCACCGCAGCGGAAACCGGCTTAATCATGTTACTAGAGTCGGTATTGGGATCCTTATTGGTTTGGTTATTTCTGGGGGAGCATCCGACCTTACCCACCGCCTTAGCCGGTCTATTAATTTTAGGAACTTTAAGTATTTATAGTTTCCTAACCTTGCGTGATGTAAAGCAGGCTAAACTTAAAGACATTATCAGCTAGCTTAGCGCATTAACGAATAGTATTTTTATATCTAGCCAATTTGATAAGCTTGGCGATTTAAGGTTTTTAAAGCAGGGATGAAACCGTGGCTGAAGAGCAAAAACCAGAGGCTCAAGGATCTGAGCCGATCATAGAAGTTGTAGAAACACTAGTCGAAAGTGTTGAATTAACTGCCGAACAGCCTGAAGAGCCGGTTGTCGAGTCAGCACCCGCAGCGCCTTTGCAATCCACGTTTATTGATTTACTCAAGCACGGGCAAGTGGCGACACCTTCGTTATTTTCTGCGCCACCGGATGAGCCATTGGGGATGGACGGTTGGAAGCAGCTGACCCTAGCCACTCAACACGGCTCGTGGGATGTGGTCTTTAGCTCCACCACCCGTCGTTGTCATGATTTCGCTCGCCTATTAGCCCAGCGTTTGAATTGTGAATTTATTCCCGATGAGCGTTTGTGTGAGTTAAATTTCGGTTCGTGGGTGGGTTTAACCCAAGAGGAAATTTATGCGCGCGATCCTGAGTTATTGCAGCAATATTATTTCCAACCACGCCGTTTCATTGCGCCTGATGGCGAGTCGATGGATTATTTTATGTGGCGGGTAGCTGAGGCTTGGGCTGAGGTGCTGGCGGCTCATCAAGGTAAACGTATTTTAATCCTCACTCATACTGGAGTGATTCGCGCCATTATTGCTAAGGCTTTGGATTTGCTCTATCAGAAAAGTCTGCGGTTTGCGGTGCATTCTGCTTGCTTCACGCGCTTACAGATTTACCCTGACGGGGAGGTCACTTTGCTAGCACATGGGGTGAAAACAGTTTAGTTTAACACCCTTGGCAGTGTTCTATACTTGAGACATAGCCAACATCAAGGGGAGTGTGTATGGAGCCGAATGAAACGAATAATCCGCGTGCAGGCTATTTTGATAATTTGGTGAATGTCCGCCAATCTTCAGTAGCTGGTGCAACTGAGAAAGCCTTAAAGCATTTATCAGATGCCCCCAAAGATGATGTCACCGCGATTGCTTCTTCGCAGATTGAATTACTTGCCCGCTTTTATGACTTATCGCTCTCGCAAGCAGGGCGCAGTTTTCGATGGGCTTTAATTGCTAGTATGGTGGGTTTGGTATTTTTCGTGCTAGCGATTGTGTTTATGGTTTGGCGTGAATCCGGGCAGTTAGCCACCATTACTATGATAGGAGGGGCTTTGATTGAGTTTATTGCAGGTGTGAATTTTTATTTATATGGCAAAACGCTTTCTCAACTCAGTTTATTCCAAGGTCGTTTAGAAGTAACGCAGCGCTTTCTGTTGGCTAATAGTTTGTGTGAGAGTTTAGGTGAAGCTTGGCGCGATCCCACTCGGGCGCGTTTAATTAATCAGTTAACGACAGGGCATCCCTTAGCGGAATATAGCGAAGTAGTGCCTGATGCACCGCCTAGAGGACCCGTAAATAATTCGTCCTTGGATACTGCGGCTGCTGAAGCGACTACGAATGCAATGGCACAACCAGCCGCCTAAAAAGCAAAAAGGACTTCAATGAAGTCCTTTTTAAGATTCTTAGCTAGAAACTAAAAGCTTAGATAGCTTCTACGTTTGCAGCTTGCAGACCTTTTTGACCTTTTTCAGTTTCGAAAGAAACTTTTTGGCCTTCAGTCAAAGTTTTGTAGCCTTCAGATTTGATCGCACGGAAATGTACGAATACGTCTGCGCCACCGTTGTCTTGATTAATGAAACCAAAACCTTTCTCTGCATTGAACCATTTTACTGTGCCAGTTAAACGAGCCATGATGTATCTCCTGATTTTTCAATAATAATAAAGCCAAGCGCTCTTGCGCTGAAAAGCCGCAATAGATTTCTTAGTTATGACAAGCTGGGAATGAACAACTTCAGGACAACATGACTTACTGACAAGGTGAAGCGGTGTAACGAAGGTTTTGTTTCATTTGTTGCATAAACTACGGTCTGAATTACAGGCCGGGAATAATGCTAACACAGCTAAAATTAAACTAATACCATTATTTGCTAAGCGGTCAGTTGGGCGGCAAACCAGTTACTACCAGTTTGCCTGTGGTTGTAGCACTAGGTAGCTTGTGACCTTAACCCTCAGTTACCGCTGTTTCTAGCTTAAGGCGCTCGGTATCTGCTTGAGTTAGCTCGGTTTTTAGCTGCTCTAACACCTCAGCGCTGATATAGCCTTTTTGTGCTGCATGGGTCGCAGCGTCTAAGGTCGATGCGACTAAGCACAAGTCAATTTGATGCTCACGAGTTTTTTCGGCTAGGCGTAATACTTCAGCGTCACGCTGTTCTTCAGGGCTAACATCACGAATATACACCGCCTTGACTTGCTGCGGGCGCTTGCTAACCAGCTCGCTATACACTTCAGGGTCATGCTGACCACTATCGCCAATCAAGATAAAGGATAGCTGCGGATAGGTATCCATAATTTGATTAATGTAGTTAGATTTATGGTCGTGATGGCTAGCGGTTAACGTATGTAAGCCAAAATCACGTAAGAATAAAGTACCAAGCGGAATCTTATTTAACTCCATGAATTGCCCTAGGAAATCATATAAATTCCAAGGGCTGCTGGAGACATAAAAAATAGGTCTGGGAGCCGCACCACCTTGAGTCAGTGCTTGATAAAAGGTATTTACCCCCGGAAAGGGTAAGCGCGATGCAGGGCTGCGTAAGAAGGTTAGGCGCATCATGCTCAAGGTGCTCGTGGCATTGGTCACCATGATAGTGTCGTCAATATCGCTGATAATGCCGAAATCACATTGTGGAGCAGGAATTTGTACTTTGCCACTGGTAGGCTTAAAAGGCATGGTGAGGCGTGGTTGCACGGGCACATCGACTTGATAGTCATACCATAAGCCGTTAGCGGTTAGATCGCTGACAGGTAAGGTCGCTGTAAAATAGCCTTCTTTGTCAGTCACAACTTCAGTGAGCTGCTCTTGGAATTGGATTTGCACGCGCAGATTAGCGACTTCATCGCTTTCAAAGCGTTGATAAGTATGGGCTAAATTTTGCCAAAGGGTTTCTTCGTCACTCTGCTTAACCGCCCCGTTATCTTCTAACGCTCGGCCACTGATTTTAACCCATTGCTGATTGCCAAAGCCTACATAAGGCACTACTTGAATCGGCTCATCAAAGTGCAAACGTTGCTTGAAACTAGCGCTCAAGGTTTCCACACCTTCAGTCACCAAATAGCCCAATGATTGCAGAGTCTGTTTGAAACTAGCCATGAGTCCTCCTATCGTTAGCTGTTGAATATCCCTTAGAGTTTAGCATGCTAGCTACTATCTGGGTTTGGGCTAAGCGCAGTGTTCCGGTAGTCGCTTCATTTTATCAATACTGAAGCTCGCACTTAATGCTCGTATGCTAGTCTAACTAGCGGATAAACCTAATAGAAAAACCATTCAATTGAGCGAGGTAGAGTGATGAAAGCATTCGTTTTAAGCATGGGTGTCGCGGCTTTAGTCCTGACAAGCGCAGTGGTGGCTTGCCCGAATAACAGCGAGACTTTGTTCTTTTGTGATACGCAAAAAGGCAATAAACAAATTGAAGTCTGCGACGCAGGCAAAACCATTAGCTATTCGTTCGGCAAGAAAGGGCAAAGGCCTGAGCTAGCGCTTGCCGTGCCGCGTGCAGAGGCGAGCACTTATCAATGGCAAGGTATTGGGCGTTGGATGTCTTATAGCGTGAATATCCCCAACGCTGAGCATGTTTACACTGTTTTTTGGGGCGTAGATCGCTTAGAAGAAAAGCATCCGATTGAGGCGGGGGTCAATGTGGAAAAAAATGGTAAGTTACTCACCACCGTTTATTGCAAAGAGAAAGGCTTAATTAATAATTTAGAAGGCGTGGATTTAAAAGCAGCGGAATAACTAGTTAGTTAGCAGTTCATCCACGCTGATAGCTGCTATTTTAACCCCAAAGCTTTTAATATTCGACAGAGTTTGATTGTGGTGCTCACGAATAAACGCTGCTGAGGCATGTGGCTTGTCCTGCGTAGTATGCGCATCCGCCACTAGATCAATACTATATCCAAAAGCTGCCGCTTGGCGCGTTGTGGTATCCACACAGAACTCGGTCGCATAGCCGCAGATGATCAAATGCTCGACATTTTGAGCCTCTAACAATTCTTTCAGATTAGTTCGTAAGAATGAATTCGGCGTCGTTTTACGCACAAACAAATCACCTTCAGCTTTTATTAAATCACTCTGCAATTGCCAACCTGCGCTACCAAATTCCATGGGGCTATTAGGCGCTTCATGCTGGATAAAAATCACAGGAGCGGCCTTATTTCTCGCCCAAGCGCTTAGTTGATTGATGCGCGCAATGACTTCTTGGGCTTCAAAAGGTTTTGGAATTGAGTCAAATAGAAGGCTTTGCACATCAATGATTAATAGGGCTTTTTGTTTATTCATAATGATACCTACAAGAGATAATCGTTAATGCCGCACCATCCACTGCGTAAACTACGTGTTTGCGACATTCCATTTTCAGGCATTTTAAAAGCTAAATTCTATTCACAGCTACCAGTAATGTGTCATTTCTTAGTAAGAAAGGATGAGTATTGATTGTAGGAAATTTACTTTCTGGCGATTCTAGCCCCCAAATTAGCGGCTCTAAATCTTCTTTAGTTGTGTTATAGATTAAGGGAACATCATTAACATCCATTAATTTAACTGGCATTTCATCAGTCTTCCACAACACCACATAAACATCAAGTTTACTGCTACTACCTACTTTAAACTTCCAAAGTGCTGCACCATCAGAAGTTTGGATTTTATCACTCACTACTAAATAGCGATTAGCGATTAACTCATAAGCTGTTATCGCGAGTGTCAAGCCTCGATATTCTGCATTAATATAGACACTGGTTATTTGAACTCCATTTTCTAAACAAGTGCCTGGCAGATCTAGTTTATTAAAATTTATGTTACCAATAACAGATGAAGCTCTTTCTAGTAGCTCTATAACTAAACAGCCTTTTTGCTTACCGAGATACTCAATCGCCGTGAATTTAATAGGTATATTATCTGGGTGCAGATGGCTTACCGTATTAGTAAAAATTTCATAATGTTTGTAAGATGAAAGTGAGTCTAAACTGAGAGGGTTTTTATCGTGTGATTCTTGAATAATAGTTGGGGGCATGCAAAACTCTACACAGTGGCCATATATAAATTTATGGCCACATTTTACATAAAAACTATCAATTATAGCAATATGTGGAGTCGCTGCCGAAGTGTATATCGTGTAATAAAATTTCTAGTAGCTTCTGAAGTTTTGTATTACTAATTTCAAGATCAAATACTTCAGGCTGTAATATATTAAATTGCATTTTACCCGTGGCATTGCTCAAAATAACGTGCGCTAACGGAATTACTTGACCACTAGTAATTTTTTTCCAATTAGAATCAACAATATAAAACTGTGAAATCGCCCCAGAGTTTTTAGATTTCAAAACATGAAACAACTGACTGCTTAACTGAAAATATCTAGCTGTAGGAGCGGCCGTTGTTTGTAGGCGAAACGAAGATAGCTTTTTGGGAATCATAACTACCTCCTTCTTCATAGTTAGTTAGAAGCCAAAAATTATTATTTATAATCATATATGATTGGTTAACAACTTTACAAGTAAACCTGATGGGTACTAGCACCTATATCTGGATAAGTGGCTACCTATAGAAGATAATCACTCCCACTTCAAAGCCCCACCTGTCTGATATTCGGTGACCCGTGTTTCAAAGAAGTTCTTTTCCTTGCGCATATTGGACTGCTCATCCAGCCAAGGCAGTGCATTTTTTGCACCGGGGAAGGGTTCTTCCATGCCTAAGCTGCGGGCGCGGCGGTTGGCGATGAAGCGGAATTGTTCGTGGTGGTCTTGTTGGCTATAGCCCAAAATTGGAGTAGGGAGCAAGAATTTAGAATAAGCGACTTCAGCGGCTTCGGCTTCGTCCCACATGTCGCGAATATCGCGGGGGTCGAGGGTGACGTTTTCTTCTTGCATGATTTGGCGTACCACGCGAATGCCGAAGGAGCAGTGCATTACTTCATCGCGCATGATGTATTGTAGTTGTTCCGCCGTGCCTTTCATCAGGCCACGGCGTTGTAAGGCGAATACTGGCGAGAAGCCATTGTAGAACCAGCAGCCTTCGAAAATGCCGGAGAAGAAGGCATAAGAGAGTACAAATTCTTGCAAATCATCAGGCTGGCGCAGGTCAATATCCGAGCGCATCACTGCATTTAAGCGCCGATTGGCAATCTGAATTTTCTGATTGATCTCTGGCACAACCCGATAGCGGTTGTAGATTTCGCTCTGATCCAAACCAATTGTTTCAATGCAATGCTGATAAGTCCAGGTATGCAAGGCTTCTTCATAGACTTGGCGGGCTTGATAAATCTGCAATTCGGGCGCAGTCATTTTTTCCATGACAGCTAAGCCAATATTGCGCATCGCTAGAATGTCGGAGGTAGTTAAGTAGGCGAGGACGTTTTCGTAAACGTGGCGCTCTTCAGGTTTGAGCTTGTGATGATAATCGTGGACATCCTGCGCCATATTAATGTCGAGCGGCGTCCAATGATTTTTGTTGGCATTAATGAAGAACTCCCACGCCCAAGGGTATTTGAAAGGCGCGAGCTGATTAATGTCTCCCTGACCGTTGATAACTCGTTTGTCTTCCGAGTTAATCGGCTTCATCGGCGTGAAGGGCTTGGATTCTGCTTCTTCACGCCGACGAGCCGATAAGCTCGCTCTTAACGTTGCTGGCGGCGTCTGCGCAGGACTTGTTGCTTCTTGCGCTGTAGGCGTTGCACGTCGTTGCGAGCCGGAGTCTGAGTCATTTGCACTGTCCTCAAAAGTCAAAGATTGAACAAAATTGGTATCACTAGCGGGATACTCCAAGCTGAGCTTGGTATTGTTTTTTTCTACTTGTTCGACAGCCTCACCCTGATCAATGACTTCTTCAGTCGTGATCAATGTGACACTTTTATTTCTATCCAGTTCGGGGCGCGATTGTACACTTGTGTTTGGTAGAGCTAAAGGGTTATCCCAGTTTAAAGTCATGATTTTTACTCCTTTAGTCTTATTACTGACAAGCTTCACAATCAGGATCGAGCAGCGAGCAGGCTTTTGGTGCAGCCGAACCGACTTCCAATAAATTAGCCGCCATTTTGATCGCAGGCTTCTTCTCTTCAGCCGCTGGAGCCGAAGCATCATTCAGCTTTTCAACACCTGTTGCGCCAATCGAACGTAAGTAGTAAGTCGTTTTTAAGCCGCGTACCCAAGCCAATTTGTATAAATTATCGAGTTTTGCGCCATTCGGTTCAGCCATGTACAGGTTCAGCGATTGGCCTTGATCAATCCATTTCTGACGACGGCTTGCGGCTTCCACTAACCAGCGTGCATCCATTTCAAAGGCGGTCGCATATTTGCGGCGTAATTCTTCGGGCACACGATCTAGTTTTTGCACTGAGCCATCGAAGTATTTCAGGTCGTTAATCATAACTTCGTCCCACATATCCAGTGCTTTCAAGTCCTCGACTAAATAAGGATTGATCACGGTGAATTCGCCAGACAAATTCGATTTCACGAACAGGTTTTGATAGGTGGGTTCAATGGATTGCGAAACGCCACAAATATTGGAAATGGTCGCCGTCGGGGCAATCGCCATCGTGTTGGAGTTGCGCATACCTTGTTGCTTGATCAGATTGCGCAGGCCATCCCAATCTAAAGTTTGAGTGGTATCAACATTGAAATAAGCGCCACGCTCTTCGCCCAATAAACTCAAAGAATCAATCGGCAGAATGCCTTGGCTCCACAACGAACCGTTATAACTTGGATAGCGCCCACGCTCTGCCGCTAAATTGCTGGAAGCGCGAATCGCAAAATAGGAGACTGCCTCCATACTGCGGTCAGCAAATTCCACGGCTTCTTCCGAGGCATAGGCCATATCCATCTTATACAGCGCATCTTGGAAACCCATGATGCCCATACCCACCGGACGATGACGCAGATTCGACTTACGCGCTTGCGGCACGCTGTAATAGTTGTAGTCGATCACATTATCGAGCATGCGCATCGCGGTATTAACCGTGCGTTCCAACTTCGCCATATCCAGACCATTTTCAGTGGTATGAGCAACCATATTGATCGAGCCAAGATTACAAACCGCAATCTCGCTATCGGTGGTATGCAGCGTGATTTCAGTGCAGAGATTCGAGCTATGCACCACGCCAACATGCTGGTTGGTATAGCGAATGTTGCAAGGATCTTTAAACGTAATCCAAGGATGCCCCGTCTCAAACAACATGCTTAGCATCTTGCGCCAGAGCTGGTTGGCAGGCAGCTTGCGGAAGAGTTTAATATCGCCACGCGCTGCTTTGGCTTCATATTCTTCGTAGCGTTTTTCAAATGCCGAACCTGTCAAATCATGCAAATCGGGCGCATCATCTGGCGAGAATAGCGTCCATTCCTTATCTTCCGCGACCCGCTTCATAAATAAATCAGGAATCCAATTTGCGGTATTCATATCATGAGTGCGGCGGCGCTCGTCACCTGTGTTTTTCCGTAACTCTAGGAACTCTTCGACGTCAATATGCCAAGTTTCGAGATAGGCGCAGACTGCGCCCTTTCTCTTACCACCCTGGTTGACCGCGACAGCCGTATCATTCGCCACTTTCAAGAACGGAACCACGCCTTGCGACTTGCCATTGGTGCCTTTGATATGCGAACCCATGCCACGCACACGTGTCCAGTCATTGCCCAAACCGCCAGCAAATTTAGACAGCAGCGCATTGTCTTTAATCGCGCCATAAATGCCATCGAGATCATCAGGAACCGTGGTGAGATAACAGGAAGATAATTGCGGGCGCAGTGTGCCAGAATTGAATAAAGTTGGCGTGCTGCTCATAAAGTCGAAGCTAGACAGCAAATCATAGAATTCAATCGCGCGCGCTTCGCGATCCACTTCATTAATCGCCAAGCCCATTGCGACACGCATAAAGAATACTTGAGGTAATTCAAAGCGCGTGCCTTGGTGATGCAAGAAATAGCGATCGTAGAGCGTCTGCAAACCTAGATAACTAAACTGTAAATCGCGTTCCGGTTTAATCGCAGCGCCTAAAGCTTGCAGGTCATAGCGGCTGAGTTCATCGGCCAACAGATTGACTTCAATCCCACGCTTGATCGCTTTGATGAGGGCTTCGGTATATAAGCCAGTCATTTCTTGTTGAGTGGCTTCGGTATTTTGGCCTTCTAAGAGGCTCAATACTTCGCGGCGTAAGCTATCCATCAGCATGCGCGCAGCGGCTTGTGAGTAATTTGGGTGATGATCAATCAACACGCGCGTACTAATAATCAGCGCAGTGGCGACTTCTTTTTCCGAAATACCATCATATACATTACGCAAAGCCCCTTGAGTGACTTGAGCTGCATCAACACCGTCTAAACCTTCAACCGCTTCGGCAATGACTTTATGTAGGCGCTCTTCATCCAATGGGCGTAGTTCACCATTTTCCAGTTTGACATGGATTGCCAGATCGGTTTTGGTCTTGCCTTTTTTATCTTTCTTAGCACGTAATTTGGCACGCTCTTCGCGATACAGCACATAACTACGCGCCACTTTATGCTCACCTGCACGCATCAACGCCAGCTCCACTTGATCTTGCACATCTTCAATATGAATCATGCCGCCATCGGGCATGCGCCGGAATAGAGCATCAATCACCTGTTCGGTAAGATTTTTAACCGTGTCATGGATACGTGCTGAGCCAGAGGCTGTACTGCCTTCAACCTCTAAAAAGGCTTTGGTCAAAGCAATATGGATTTTGGAGGCGTTGAAGTCGGTCACTTCACCATTGCGGCGAATCACTTTGCATTTAGGGGTAGAGAATTGCGGTACTTTTATGTCTTCAAGGCTACCGGATTTTTGTATTTTTACATTTACTGAGTGCATAAAAACCTCTACCCCATCATATATTGGTGGCAATTTGTTTAAGAAAAATTATAACATGGTATACACTAATTATAGCAGTGTAGTACAAGTCTATCTACTAGATGCTGTGTAATAGACCTATGAGTAACTACAATATGTTGTTAGCAAGCTGTGGATAAGCTTGTGGAAAACAGCTGACAAACAGGCTAAATGACGAGGCTTTTGTGGATAAGTTTGTGGGGAAAGGGACGGCGATAAGTTTCTTCAAGGCGAAAAAAAGCCCCATCCAAGGGACAGGGCTTTCTTAACTAGCAAGGATTATTAACGAGCATCATCCAGCGCTTTTTTGCGCTCAGCCGCTTCTTTAATAACCTGATCAGCAACGTTCTTCGGACATGGAGCGTAGTGTGCAAACTCCATTGAGAACTGACCACGACCTGAAGTCATGGTACGTAAATCACCGATATAACCGAACATTTCTGACAGTGGAGCTTCAGCTTTGATACGCGCGCCGATTGGAGCGGTATCTTGTGATTTGATCATCGCACGACGACGGTTCAAGTCACCGATAGTGTCACCAACGTGTGCATCAGGAACAAATACGTCGACTTTCATAATCGGTTCGAGAATTTGTGGGCCCGCTTTTGCCATCGTTTGACGATAGCCGCCTTTAGCCGCAATTTCGAACGCAATCGCAGAAGAGTCGACCGCGTGGAAACCACCGTCACGTAAAATTACTTTTACGTCTTCAACTGGGTAACCCGCTAATACGCCTTTAGACATACTTTCGCGGAAACCTTTTTCAATCGCAGGCCAGAATTCACGCGGTACGTTACCGCCAACCACCATGGATTGGAAGGTGAAACCAGCACCTGGCTCGTTTGGCTCCATCGTGTAGTCGATTTTGCCGTATTGACCAGAACCACCTGATTGCTTCTTGTGCGTATAGCTATCATCAATCACTTTAGTGATCGACTCACGATAAGCAACTTGAGGCTTACCCACATCGACTTCGATACCATGAGTACGACGTAAAATGTCGACTTTAATATCTAAGTGCAACTCACCCATGCCTTTCAGGATGGTTTCGTTGGTTTCTTGGTCAGTCTCAACGCGGAAAGAAGGATCTTCCTGAACCATTTTGTTCAGTGCAACACCCAACTTCTCAGCAGCCGCTTTGTTCTTCGGTGCAATCGCAATCGAGATAACGGGATCTGGGAACACCATTGGTTCCAAAGTCGCCGGTTTATCAGGATCTGCTAAAGTATGACCCGTTTGAACGTTTTTCAGACCAATCAGGGCAACGATATCGCCTGCTTGTGCAGTTTCGATTTCAGTACGGTCGTTCGCATGCATTTCTACCATACGGCCGACACGCTCTGTTTTACCGGTGAAGGTATTCAACAGAGTGTCGCCTTTCTTCAGCTTGCCTGAATAGATACGTACGAAGTTCAGTGCACCAAAACGGTCGTCCATGATCTTGAAGACCAAAGCGCGCAATGGATAATTCGGATCAACCTTAGCGAAAGTACCTAGTTCATTACCTTCGATATCTGTCTCAGGTTGAGCGCGAACTTCAGTGGGGTTCGGCAGATAGTCGATAACGCCATCCAGAATTAACTGTACCCCTTTGTTCTTGAACGAAGAACCCGGATAAGTCGGGAAGAAGTCCATGGCGATCGTACCCTTACGGATACAGGCTTTAATGGTTTCTAACGGAGGCTCTTCACCACCTAAGTACATTTCCATGGCTTCATCGTCTTGCTCAACCGCAGTTTCGATGAGTTTTTCACGCCATTCTTCAACTTTCTCAGCCATATCGGCTGGAACGTCTTCGATGGTGTACTTTAATGGATCCCCAGAGTCATCCCAAATCCAAGCTTTGCGCGTCAATAAGTCGATAACGCCGACGAAAGTGTCTTCGTAGCCAATCGGCAGAACCATGACCAAAGGCTTAGCACCTAGCACTTCTTCGACTTGCTTCACGACGCGATAGAAATCAGCACCGATACGGTCAAGTTTATTGACGTAGATTAGACGGGAAACTTTAGAGTCATTCGCATAACGCCAGTTAGTTTCAGACTGGGGTTCAACACCGCCAGAGCCGCAGAATACGCCGATACCGCCGTCTAGAACTTTTAAAGAACGATAAACTTCAATGGTGAAGTCAACGTGCCCGGGGGTATCAATAACATTGAAGCGATGGTCTTTCCAGAAACAAGTAGTCGCTGCAGACTGAATAGTAATACCGCGTTCTGCTTCCTGCACCATGAAGTCCATTGTGGACTCACCTTCGTGCACTTCACCGATTTTATGAATTTTACCGGTTAATTTCAGAATACGTTCTGTGGTAGTCGTTTTGCCCGCGTCAACGTGAGCGAAGATACCTATGTTCCGGTATTTGCTTAAGTCCGTCATTTGTTTAGTGTCTCATATAAATACAATAACCTGCTGGCGTGCCACCCAAGCTTTAAATTGGGGTTTTGATTCACCAACAGGAGTGTTCTGCCATCTAATCTGCAAAGCCTACGCTTCATGCAGGCTCACAAAGGTTGGCAATTTTAAGCGACTGCCCCTTGATTTGGAATACCTTTTATGCATTTTAAGCGGTGCAATAGTATATAGCATCTAAGGCTAAGGTTTAAGGGGGGGTAAGCGGATATTCTCAAGCTGCTTGTTGGTTTGCTACATGCTTGGCGAAATTATCCAAAATCGCTTGCCAACCGGCACGTTGCTGTTCGGCACTATGAATGTTTTCAGCATCAAAAGTTTCACGTACGGTAACGCCGTTAGCGCTGGCTTCAAATTCAACCCGCAGTTCCCGCCCACCGATATTCGCTGCCAACAATTTATGCGGCTCAACAGCCGTATAAGTGCCAGCAAAATCAAAGCCCATACTGCCATCTTTGGCTTCCATGCGTGAAGAAAATACCCCGCCGACTTGCAAGTCCACAGTCGCTTTCGTGGTATGCCAATCCGCTGAAGCTGCATTCCATTGCACAATATCGGCGGGGGTAGTCCATGCTTTCCAAACCGCTTCAATGGGGGCTGGAATGGTAGTTTCAACGGTGATTTTCATGGGTGCGCTTCCTTATTGTGAGTGAAGGGCTGACATCAGCAGGCCAGAATAACGCTTAATTTTGACCGTTTCATTAAGCCCTGTGGCTTTATTATAAGCCTAGTCACCAAGCCGCGCGTGGATTAAAAGCAAGCTCCTTAGCCATTTGCTCATACAATTCTTTCGCACGTGGCGTATCAGCAGCAGGCAGTACAATTTCCAGAGTCAGATATAAATCACCCGCTGGTTTACTCGGCAAACCTTTTTCCTTTAGACGCATCTTCCGGCCTGAACGCGAATTCGCTGGGATTTTTACCTCGACTTGGCCGCCATCCGGTAAAGGTACATTGATAGTTGCACCCAAAGCAGCTTCCCAAGGTGCAACTGGCAGATTCATGGTTAAGTCGCTGCCTTCCACTTTATACAAGCGGTGCGGGTTAAACTCGACCTCTAAGAGCAAATCGCCAGCACCCCCCAAGCCACTTTGGCCTTGACCATTCAAGCGAATTTTCTGGCCTGATTTAATCCCTTTCGGAATATTCACGGTTAAGGTGCGATCACCGCCGCCGCCGCGCAGGGAAATATTGCGTTTGGCACCCTGCAAAGAGTCCTCCAAATCAATTTGGATTTTGGTTTGCTGATCTTGGCCGCGAGTGCTTTGGCGAGTACCTGCGTTTTGTCCAAAGCCCGATTGATTAAAGCCACCGCTGCCAAAACCGCCACCCATATTGCCAAAGATTGACGAAAAAAAATCGCTGAAGTCGGCTTGTCCTCCTGGCCCAGAGCGGAACTCAAAACCACCAGCACCTCCACCCGGATTCCAGCCCGGAGGTGGGCGGAAGTCTTGACCTTGTTTCCAGTTCGAGCCTAATTGGTCATAAGCTTCACGCTTGTCTGCATCCTTCAGAACTTCATAAGCCTCACCGACTTCTTTAAAGCGCGCTTCGGCATCTTTTTCTTTACTGACATCAGGGTGATATTTACGCGCCAATTTACGATAAGCAGCACGGATTTCATCAGCGCTGGCTGAGCGCTCTACCCCTAAAGTTTTATAGTAGTCTTTGTATTCCACATAAATCTCCTTGCCTGCAAATCTAGGTTCTTTGGACGGCTAAATAAGGGCAAAAATAGCTTTTACAAGTGCTCATGACTCGTAAATTAAAATTTTTTGCAAGTTGTCAAGTTTTTTGTTTAGCAGCTCTTGAACTCTGAAACGGTCGACCCTATTCATCGGGTCATAGGCGATAACGCCGCATTAAATGAAGTGGAGAACTTAAGATGTATAACAACTTATTTAACTTTTCAGATGATCTATTTAGCGAACTAGAACAATTGCAGCGTCAGTTGGTCGGTCGAAATATTGTATCCAATATCCGTCCGGTTGCACGCGGTAGTTTCCCCGCGATTAATTTAGGTTCAACCCCAAGTTCGGTCGAAGTATATGCTTTTGTGCCGGGTGTGGATGCGAAAAGTTTAGATATTCAGATTGATAAAAACCTACTCACTCTGCAAGGCGAACGCAATTTGGCGCTGCCCAAAGAGGACAACAAATTAACCGTGTATGCGCAAGAGCGCTTCTCGGGCAAGTTTAAGCGCGTCATTACCCTGCCTGATGATGTGGATGTCAGCAAAGTAACGGCTAGCTATAAAGAAGGCGTTTTGCATATCAGTATTCAACGCCGCGCCGAAGCTCAGCCGAAGCGTATCGAGATTCAATAAGGATTTAAGGAGTAGCTATTATGACTGAATCAACGAATAAAACTGTGGCGCCTAAAGCTGAATTAGCCACTTTGCGCCCCTTGGTAACGATTGTGGAAGAAGAAAGCGGCTTTACTTTAACCGCAGAACTGCCCGGCGTACCGAAAGAAAATGTACGCGTGCAGGTTGAAAATAATGTACTGACTTTAGAAGGCGAGATTCGCCTGCAAACCCCAGAGCACATGGAGTCGACCCATGCAGAAATCGGCAGCGCTAAATACAAGCGCGCCTTTACACTCAGCCGCGAACTGGACTCGACCAAGATTGAAGCTAGCCAACGCGATGGGGTTTTAACCCTGCATATTCCGAAGGCTGAACACGCACAGCCACGCAAGATCGAAGTGCAGATCGGCTAATCTCGCCTTATAGTTAAGGTCTGGCTGTGGCCAGACCTTTTTCTTGTTATGGAGCCTACCATGAGTTCGATTCCTTATTATTTAGGCGCACCCTTATGGGCTGTGAATGAATGGAAAGGCGATTTTTATACCAAAAAAGCTAAACCCGCTGAGTTTCTCCAGCAATACGCGCAATTCTTCAATGCGGTCGAAGGTAATACCACTTTTTACGCTACCCCTTCAGAAGCAATGGTGGCACGCTGGCTAGCCTCTACACCCGAAACCTTCCGCTTTAGCTTTAAATTTCCGCGCGTCATCACCCACGAATATAAACTGCAAGGTGTTGCTGCTGACACCAAAGCTTTCCTAGAACGCATGCAGCCTTTAGGTGAGCGTTTGAATGGCTTTATGATTCAGCTACCCGCATCGTTCTCGCCCCCAATGTTGGGTGCGCTGGAAGATTTTATTAACAGCCTACCCACCATTTATAAATACGCAGTGGAGGTCAGGCATCCAGCCTTTTTCACCGATGCAGCCACACGCCAACATTACAATGAACTATTACGTAGTCTGCAGGTGGATCGAGTGATTTTCGATAGTCGCCCAGTACATTCTGCGCCTGCAATAGATGAGTTGACTAAAGAGGCGCAGCGCAAAAAACCGCGTTTGCCTGTGCAATTAGATACCACTGCGCAAGCACCGATGCTGCGTTATATCGGCCATCCGGTATTGGAAGAAAATCAAAAGTTTCTTGAACCCTGGGTAGCGCAAACGGCACGTTGGTTGGAAGCGGGGATGAAGCCTTATATTTATCTGCATACGCCGAGTAATATGCAAGTGCCGGTGTTGGCTCGGCAGTTTCATGGGATGTTGCAGAGGAGGGTGGAAGGCTTGGCGGATTTGCCGGCGTTTCCTTGTGAGCAAAACGGCGAATTATTGTAGTGAAAATTTTGAAAGTTTGTTGCTTGACAAAAGCCCTTTTGCTATCCTTGCGCGCCTTATAGTGTTTGAATCGCAGTTTTGGAGAAATCATATGGCTCGTGTATGCCAAGTAACAGGTAAGCGGCCGATGTCCGGTCACAACGTTTCCCACGCCAATAATAAAACTAAACGTCGTTTTCTGCCCAATTTACATTTTCATCGTTTCTGGGTAGAAGCTGAAGACCGTTTTGTGACGCTGCGTGTTACTACTAAAGGTTTGCGTACCATCGATAAGAAAGGCATCGATGCGATATTAGTTGAGCTGCGCGCACGCGGCGAAAAAGTCTAGTTCTGGAGTAGAAAACATGGCTAAGAAAGGCGGACGTGAGAAGATTAAGCTAGTTTCTACTGCAGAAACCGGTTTTTTCTATACTACAACTAAAAATAAGCGTACGACTCCTGATAAATTGGAGTTCAAAAAGTACGATCCAGTTGTACGTAAGCATGTAATTTTTAAAGAAGCAAAAATTAAATAACTAACCTGTAATCAGGACAGTTATGGTAATAATTCTTGCTTGAGAAAGCCCGCACTTGCGGGCTTTTTTGCGTTATACTAAAAATATCGTATCGGGTGGGGATAACCTGATAACGGTTAGTAATTATCAGTAAAATCAGGTCATTAATAATAAATAGTTATGGCCTTTTAAAATAAATTCCGGGATGAATGATGGAACCTTTACTGTTATGGATTCTAGTGGGCTTTCTTGTATTGCTCATCGTAGTTCCGTTTCTGATTGGCTTGATGCTATCTCCTTATCAACGTGCCACACGAGTCGAATTAGTTAAAGCACCTATCGATGCTACTTGGGGCGCTTTAAGTGATTTATCGCGGCAGACTGAATGGCGTACTGACTTAAAAAGTGTGCAACTCAAAGACGATGATGATGGCATGCGCTGGATCGAGAGCCTCGCTCATGGCGGCAAGGTGACAGCACGCAAGCAAAAGGAAGTACTGAATAAAGAAATCATTGTGCAATTGTCAAAAGGCGAACAAGTGATTGGTACGCGTGAAGCGGCCTTAAGTGCTGTTCCCGGTGGCACACGCATTACCTTTACTGAAACTGCGGTGACTAAAAATCCGTGGCAGCGTTTAGGTATGCACATGGGTGCTAAAGTCGATAAGCATTTGCAAAATTATATCGTGCAGTTTAAAGCGCGCTTTGCTCGTTAATTTGCCATTGTACTGCGCAATCTAAACGTATTGGCTCTAAAGCTTCGGTTTGTTCTAGTTGCTTGGCGGCTAGCTCGCTGAAGCTCTTGCCTAATACCGGATGCGTTTGTGTGGGTGCTAATTCGGCCAAAGGCTGCAAGACAAAGTTATAAGTCAAAATATCTGGGTGAGGCAATTTTTGCGCTGGATCGACAGTATCGTTATAGAGCAACAAATCTAAATCCAAAGTACGGGCACTAAACTTTAGTGCGCTGCGTGCACGCCCTTGCTGTTCCTCAAGTTCTCGTAGCCACAGTTTAACGGCTAAGCTAGTTAACTCGGTTTGAAAGCCTACCACTGCATTTAAAAAAGGCTCGCCCTTAAAACCGACAGCCGCGGTGTGGTAAATCGTTGAGCAGCGCAAATCCTTGAAGCTTGCATTTAAGGCTTGCAAGCAGGCACAAAAATGCTGCTCTGGGTCGATATTGCTGCCAAGGCTCACATAAACTTGAGCCATTAGCGTTGTCCACGTTCAATCTGCACGCCTACTTCAGCCGAGCCTTTTACCGCAAACGGCTTGCCCACCGTGACGCGAATCCACGGCACGTTCATTTCTTGCATGAGGGTTTTTGCGATTTCTTCGGCTAAACGCTCAACCAGATCATAATGATCCGCTTCGACTAATTGCACGACTCGTTGTGCTGCCGTTTTATAGTTCAAAGTATCTTCAATCTTATCGCTCTCAGCCGGAATTTTATTATCCCAAGCCATTTCTATATCAACCCGAATCTGCTGCTGAATCGCTTTTTCCCAAGGATAAATACCGATACGGGCTTTGATGCGTAAGTCGCGGATGTAGACGATGTCCAATTAGTTTTGCCTTTAAGCTGAATGAGTTGCTTATTGTAAACTAGCTGAATTAAAAGCCTAGTGTAGAGTTGACATGCATTATATTGCTCAGTATTATAATCAGTATTAAGATTAATTTTCTAGTCGTGGGCAGACATCAGGAGGAGATGGATGAATTCACAACCTGTTCTTATTGCTGGCGGTGGAATTGGTGGCCTAGCCACTGCCTTAGGTTTAGCCCGCAAAGGCGTGCGCTCAATCGTTTTGGAGCGTGCTGCTGAACTCGGTGAAATTGGCGCTGGTATTCAAATAGGCCCGAATGCTTTCCATTGTTTTGACTATCTCGGTGTCGGCGACGAAGCGCGCGCGAAAGCGGTGTATATTGACAGCCTGCGTCTGATGGATGCGGTCAAGGGCGAAGAAATCACCTCAATTCCACTCGATGCTCCGTTCCGTGAGCGCTTCAAAAATCCTTATGCGGTGGTACATCGTGCTGATTTGCATGGCGTGTTACTGGATGCCTGCCGCGCTAATGATTTAATCGAATTACGCACTTCGCATGCAGTTGAACGCTACGAGCAAGATGGCACAACAGTGACCGTCTATTGCAAAGATAAAGCCCCCATTGAAGGCCAAGCACTGATTGGTGCGGATGGCTTGCGCTCGAATATTCGCCAGCAATTGGTAGGTGATGGCGAGCCGCGTGTTTCAGGGCATACGACCTATCGCTCAGTGATTCCAACCGAGCAAATGCCGGAAGATTTGCGTTGGAATGCAGCCACGCTTTGGGCTGGCCCGAAATGCCATATCGTGCATTATCCACTCAAAGGCTGGAAAGTGTTCAATCTGGTCGTCACTTATCACAATGATGTAAAAGAAGCAGTAGCGGGTAAGCCAGTAACTAAAGAAGAAGTGAGTCAAGGCTTTGAGCATATTGCCCCGCGCGCTCGGCAGATTATTGAGCATGGCGAGAACTGGAAGCTGTGGGTGCTGTGTGATCGCGACCCGATTATGAATTGGGTGGATGGGCGCGTAGCACTGTTAGGCGATGCGGCACATCCGATGCTGCAATACTTTGCCCAAGGCGCATGTATGGCGATGGAAGATGCGGTTTGTATGAGCCATATGTTTGAACTGCATGGCGAAAATGTAGAGACTGCCTTGCAGCAATATTTAGGTCAACGTATGGCGCGTACTGCGCGCGTCCAACTCAGTTCGCGTTTGATCGGTGAATATATCTATCACCCGGATGGAGCGAAAGCTGCCGTGCGTAATCAGGTGATGTCTCGGCGTACCCCAGAAGAGTGGTACAACGGTTTAGCATGGCTGTATGGCGGCACAGGTTTGGATGCGTAAGGAGGAATCGAATCATGTCATTAACTGAAAAACCAGCAGAAACCCCAGAGCGCTTAGCGTTCTATCAGAAAATTGATACTCAAGGTTTTACCCCTTTATGGGCAGTGCTCTCGGATATTATTACCCCAGAGCCGAAAAGCGCTTGTGTGGCGAATTTATGGAAGTTTGATTTAGCGAAAGAATGGCTACTTGAAGCGGGTGGTTTAATCACTGCGAAAGAAGCTGAACGCCGCGTGCTGATTCTGGAAAATCCCGGTTTGCGTGGGCAGTCTAAAATCACTACTTCGCTGTATGCAGGTTTGCAATTGGTGATGCCTGGCGAAGTTGCGCCTGCGCATCGACACAGCCAATCGGCTTTACGCTTCATTATGGACGGAGCAGGCGCGCATACTAGTGTGAATGGCGAACGTACTGTGATGCAGTTTGGCGATTTCGTGATTACCCCGCCGCAAGCTTGGCATGATCATGGCAATCAAACTGATGAGCCAATGATTTGGTTAGATGGTTTGGATATTCCGATTGTATCCTTCTTTGATGCTTCATTTGCCGAAGGTTTGGGAGCGGATGAACAAACGATTACTCGTGAAACAGGCGATAGTTTAGCCCGCTATGGGGCGAATATGCTACCAGTCGATTTTGAGCAAACGCGCTTGGCTTCGCCGATTTTCAATTACCCCTATGCGCGTTCACGCGAAGCTCTATATCAAATGCAGCGCCAGCAAGAATGGGACCCGTGCCACGGTTTGAAAATGCGCTATATCAATCCAGTGGATGGCGGTTTTGCGATGCCAACCATTGCGCCGTTTTTGCAGCTCTTGCCGGAAGGTTTTAAGACAGCGCCTTATCGCAGTACCGATGCCACTGTATTTGTGGTGACAGAAGGAACTGGGCGCAGCATCATTGATGGGCAGGTTTTCGAGTGGGGACCAAAGGATATTTTTGTAGTACCCAGCTGGAAATGGATCACTCACGAAGCGAATGGTGAAGCGGTGATGTTCAGTTATTCGGATCGAGTCGCTCAGCAGAAGTTAGGTTTGTGGCGTGAACAACGTGGCGCCGCTTGAGTTAGCATTAAATAAGGACGGAGAAGTGTTATGACTAATTATGTAATTAATCCACCGGCAGTGTCTTCAGTGGCAGTCGCTGGTTCAGCAGATCGTTTCCCAATACGGCGGATTTTTTGTGTAGGCCGCAACTATGCAGCGCATGCACGCGAAATGGGTCGTGATCCTGATCGTGAGCCACCGTTTTTCTTCACTAAACCGGCTGATGCAGTCGTTGACGATAAAGAGACAGTCGCTTATCCACCTGAAACTAATAACTTCCATTATGAAGCAGAGTTAGTGATCGCGATTGGTAAAGATGGAGTGAATATTCCAGAGGAACAAGCGCTGGATTACGTCTGGGGTTATGCGATTGGCAATGATTTAACCCGTCGTGATCTGCAATTAACCGCGCGTGAGCAAGGCCGCCCGTGGGATTGGGGTAAGGCATTTGACCGTTCTGCGGTCTGTGGGCCGATTTACCCAGTGAGCGAAGTTGGTCATTTGGAGCAAGGCTCGATTCGCTTAAGCGTGAATGGCACTGTGAAGCAAGATGCCGATTTGAAAGAATTGATTTGGGCAGTACCCGAAATTGTGTCGATTCTTTCGCGCACGATGGAAATTAAAGCAGGTGATTTGGTATATACTGGGACTCCAGCGGGCGTTGGCCCCCTAGTTCCGGGTGATGTTTGTGTCGTTGAAATCGCCCGACTAGGTTCCTTAACCACAACTATTGGTGAGCGAGCAGTTGAATGAGTGAGCAAAAACCGCTATTGCACAACTATTTCCGCAGTTCGACTTCAATTCGCTTGCGTGCAGCCCTGAATTACAAAGGCTTTGATTATGAGTATGTAGCGCATAATCTACGCACTAATGATAATTTCAAGCCTGAGTATTTAGCGAAAAATCCAGCGGGTTTAGTGCCTGCCTTGGAGCTAGCGGATGGCACTGTTTTGACTCAATCTTTAGCAATTATTGAGTGGTTAGAAGAAACCCAACCGAATCCGCCTTTATTGCCGAATGATCCTGTCGGGCGTGCGCAAGTGCGGTCAATGGCTTATACGATTGCTTGTGAAATTCATCCACTCAATAACTTGCGGGTGCTCGATCAAGTGCGTGCTTATGGGCAGGACGATGCCGGTGTCACGGCTTGGTTTCAAAAGTGGGTACACACGACCTTTGCGCCCTTAGAGCAAGTTCTCGCGACTAGTCCGAATACTGGCAAATATTGCTATGGCGATACGCCTACCATCGCTGATGTGTGCTTATTCGCGCAGATGTTCAATAATCAGCGCTTCAAGGTTGATACCTCTGCGTATCCAACTATTGAACGTATTTTTGCAGCTCTAAATGAACTGGAGGCTTTCCAACAAGCCGTGCCTGCTAATCAACCGGATGCAATTGCCTAACATGCCGAGTAGTTTTTCAGGTTTACCGGGTCATCTTCTTCGCCGCTGCCATCAAATTGCAGTGGCGATCTTTTTGGATGAATGCAGTGTCTATGATCTAACGCCTTTGCAGTTTGCCGTATTGATCGTGCTGTCTGAGCAAGGTTCGCAAGATCAAGTCACCTTAGGTGGTGAGATTGCTTTAGATCGCACTACGATTACTGTGGTGGTACGTAATCTTGAAGAGCGAGGCTTAATCGTGCGCGATAAGTCAGGCCGCGATCAGCGCTCGAAAATTGTCAGTATTACCGCTCAAGGCCAAGCCTTATTAAATGAAGTTTTGCCTGTTGTTCACCAAACGCAAGAGCGCATTATGGCTCCGCTAACCCCTGAAGAAAGCGCTCAGCTTTTGAAGTTGTTAGAGAAAATGGCAGAAGGGAATAATGAGTTGAGCCGAGCACCCGTGCGTAAACGTAAAACTCGACCTCAATAGCAGGTAGCTCATTGCAAGCTACCTGTTAGATTTTAATGGCCTTAAACTTCTTGCTGTTCGGCGCGCCGACTCACCACTGAAGCAATCACCACGCCCACACTTACCAATAAAATCAGCAAGGTTGATAGCGCATTGATCTCAGGATTCAAGCCTAAACGGACTTGGCTATAAATCTTCATCGGCAAAGTGGTCGAGCCAGGTCCAGAGGTGAACGAGGCAATCACCAAATCATCTAATGACAGCGTAAAGGCCAACAACCACCCCGCAATAATCGCAGGCATAATAATCGGCAAAGTGACTTGGAAGAAAGCCGACATTTTGGTGCAGCCTAAATCCAGAGCGGCTTCTTCCAAGGATTTATCAAAGCTCACCAAACGCGAAGACACCACTACAGTCACAAAGCACATGGTCAAAGTAGTATGTGCCAAAGTAATCGTCCAATAGCCACGATCTAAGCCAATCGCTACGAAGAGCAAAAGCAGGGCTAAGCCAGTAATAACTTCGGGCATGACCAGAGGCGAATAAACCATCCCAGAGAACATTAAGCGCCCACGGAAACGACCCACTCGCGTCAGAACAATGGCCGCCATCGTACCGAGAATCGTTGCTAGCGTGGCGCTTACTACGGCGACCTTGAGCGTGACCCAAGCAGCCGTCATGAACATCTCATTCTGAAATAAGCTCACATACCATTTCGTTGAAAAACCACCCCACACAGTTACTAATTTTGAGGCGTTAAAGCTAAACAGAATGAGTAATAGGATTGGCAAATATAGAAACGAGAAGGCAAGGATCAAGCTCGTTAAATTAAACCAACTGAAACGGGTGACGTTCATGCGCTTTTCTCCTGCTGGCGTTCTTGCATGCGTTGGAAAATCACAATCGGCACGACTAATGAAAGCAATAAGACCACCGCGACCGCAGAGGCAATCGGCCAGTCTCGATTCCCGAAGAATTCATTCCAGAGTGTTTTGCCGATCATAATGGTGTCAGAACCACCCAGTAGATCTGGAATTACAAACTCACCCATCGCTGGGATAAACACTAAGAAACAGCCTGCTACCACCCCAGGCAACGATAAGGGGAATGTGACTTTCCAGAAGGCTTGAATCGGCGAGCAACCTAAATCGAGTGCTGCTTCAATTAAAGTGTTATCCAGCTTTTCTAAGGTGGCATACAGCGGCAAGACTAAGAAGGGTAGATAGGAGTAAACGATGCCGATATAGACTGCTGTGGGCGTATTAATAATCGCTAGCGGTTCATCGATTAAACCTAAGCCCATCAAGCCCATATTGAGCAAGCCTTCGGGTTTTAAAATCCCAATCCATGCATAAACACGAATTAAGAAACTAGTCCAGAAGGGCAGAATCACGAGCATTAATAAGATAGTACGCCAGCGCTGCGGTGCTTTCGCTAGGCCATAAGCCATCGGATAGCCGATTAATAAAGTCAGCAATGTAGAGATAAAGGCAATTTTTAAGCTACTTAGATAAGAGATAATATAAATTTTATCGTCTAGCAACCAAGCAAAGCTTTCAAAATCAAGTTGACTAAGAAAACCAGTAATACCCGACAGACCTTCAGATAAGTTTAAGGTCGGCACATACGGCGGTAGGGCATTGGCTGTATCGGACAGCGAAATTTTAACAACGATAGCAAAGGGTAATAGGAAGAAGATCAGCAGCCATGTAAATGGGATGGCTATCAGCAGAAATCGTCCCCAATCAAATTGACGTTGCATAGCATCCTCCTAGCGTTTGAGAGGCACAGCCGCCGTTAAAGACCAAGAGAGCCAGATTTTATCTTCCCAAGTAATTGGGCGATTGCGCACGCGGCGTAAATTGGCCATTTCCGATTTCATGGTGCTCCCATCCGGCAAGCGCACATGATAGGTGGAGGTATCACCCGAGTAGGCAATATCCCAAACAATGCCTTGGATGGCATTCACATCGCCTTGCGGCGGCTCTTTGCTCGCAATAACTTTTTCAGGGCGAACAGCTAACCAAATGGTGGAATTCGTCTCTAATTGTACTTCACTGACTAAACGGAACTGGTTACCTTGCTTATCTTTGAGCTGATATTCCTGCCCGTTATGGCCTTCTACAGTACATTCAATGAAGTTCACATTGCCGATAAAATCAGCCACATAGCGTGAATTAGGCGCTTCATAAATATCGGAAGGCGTATCTAATTGCATCACGACGCCCTTATCCATCACTGCGATTCGGCTGGCCATCGTCATCGCTTCTTCTTGGTCATGGGTGACGATCATAAAGGTCATGCCCAATTTTTCTTGCAGGGTCATCAATTCAAATTGAGTTTTTTCGCGCAGTTTTTTATCTAATGCGCCTAACGGCTCATCCAGTAGCAGCAATTTAGGGCGTTTAGCTAAGGAGCGGGCTAAGGCAACCCGTTGACGTTGCCCGCCAGAGAGTTGATGTGGTTTACGCTGGGCAAAGGGCTCAAGCTGGACTAAGGTGAGCATTTCTTGCACTCGTTGCTCAATCGCTTCAGCGCTTTGGCCTTCTTGTTTTAAACCGAAGCCAATATTTTTCGCCACAGTCATATGCGGGAACAGGGCATAGGACTGGAACATCATATTAATCGGGCGCTTATTCGGCGGGATATGGCTAATGTCTTCACCACCAATCAAGATGCGCCCACTGGTAGGCATTTCGAAGCCCGCTAGTAAACGTAGCATGGTGGTTTTGCCGCAACCTGAAGGGCCAAGCAGGGCGAAGAATTCGCGCTCATAAATATCTAAGGTTAAATTATCTAAAGCGGTGTAATCACCAAAGCGCTTGGTGACATTTTCAAAGCGAATTAGCGGTTTTTGAGTTGTATCCAACCACGGCGCAAAGACTTTGCGCTGTTCTGGTGCATCCGTCATCTGTGGTACTCCTTCCGACACCCAACAGTCATTTGATTTGCTTAAGAGCAGTTTGATACACCGGCTTCATGCCCGAAACCGGTGTTGAATAGCACGAACTTAGAGATTATTGACCACTTTTAATCGTAGTCCAAGCGCGATTGAATAAGCGTTGGGTACTATTATCGACTGGTTTTACAGTGAAGAGATTTTTCATGACCTCTTCCGTTGGATAAATAGAGGGATTATCCAAAATCTCTTTATTAACAAATTCTTGAGAAGCTTTATTGCCATTAGCATAAGACACTGCATTAGAAATGCGCGCGATATTCTTAGGCTCCATCACAAAGTTGATGAATTCATGTGCTTCGGCGACGTGTTTAGCATCGGCTGGAATAGCCATTTGGTCAAACCACATGGTGCTACCTTCTTTAGGAATAACATACTTCACCGTAACGCCATTTTTGGCTTCAGCAGCGCGTGTTTGAGCTTGGAAGATATCCCCAGAGAAACCAACTGCCACGCAAATATCGCCATTAGCTAAAGCAGTAATGAATTCAGATGAATGGAATTTTTTGATGTAAGGACGAACCTTGACCAGTAATTCCTCGGCTTTCTTCAGGTTTTCTTTACTGAAGTCATTCGGCTCTAAGCCTAAATATTTCAAGGCTGGCGGAATAATGTCGGTCGAAGAGTCTAGAAAATAGATGCCACATTCGGCGAGTTTACTAGCAACCTCGGGCTTAAATACCATATCCCAAGAGTCAACCGGTGCATCAGGCAGCAGCTTTTTCACTTTCTCTTCAGAGTAGCCAATACCAATCGTTCCCCATAGATAGTTGACTGAGTATTCTTGACCAGGATCATAGGCTGCAACCCGTTCATTAACCATATCCCAAGTGTTTGATAGGTTAGGTAGCTTAGTCTTATCCAGCTTTTGGAAGATTTTGGCTTCGATTTGGCGGGATAAAAACCCCGCAGTCGGCACTACAATGTCATAACCGGATGAGCCTGCTGATAGCTTAGTCTCAAGCAGTTCATTGGAGTCAAACACGTCGTAGTTAACTTTAATACCGGTCTTTTCGGTAAACTCTTTCAGTACATCGTTGTCGACATAGTCAGACCAGTTATAGATATTCAGGCTACGCTCTTCAGCTGCATTCGCAGTCGATACACTGAGCGCTAAGGTTGTTGCAACCATCGCTGACAATGCTAATTTTTTAAAATGAGCAAATGTTTCCTTCATCTGAAATTTCCCCTTAGATTTAAACTCGTTCCTCAAATGTACCGATTCATTATAGGGATTAAGCTTACTTTTGATGAACACTTTTTTCACTTATGTGAATGTGATCACAATATCGCTTTTGCTCCTGAATGCGTCAAGTACTTTGATACACTAATGACCCACTAATACTAAAAAAATTCATAAGCTTGCGAATGGCTTGCTAGTGTTGATCGGAATCACTTGTGTTGCTGCTTTGCAGCATGCTTAGTTGCACTTATCTCACGGATTGGGGTTGACTTTTGAGCAGCGCCCATTGAAAATGTGATCACATAATCTCAATAACCGACTAGTAACTAGTCCGAAGTGTGCAGCCATGAGCGATCAAAATACTCATATTTCTCTCCAATCAAACTCTCAAGATGATCTACAAGACTTAATTCGCCGTTATCACATCGATGAAGTCGAATGTGTGGTTGCTGATATTCACGGCGTTGCGCGTGGCAAAGTCATGCCCGCTTCGCGCTTTGGTGAATTACAACCGGCGTTTTTACCTTTTAGTATCTTCTTCCAAACCATCACCGGTAAGTATTTCGATTTCGATTCTGAAGAATACACCACCGAAATCGATCTGCGCTTAGTACCGGATTTATCCACGGTGCGTGCTTTGCCTTGGGCGCGGCATCCCAGTTTGATGGTCATTCACGACCTTTATTATCAAAACGGCATGCCAGTGCCTTGTGCACCCCGCAATGTACTGAAGCGCGTTATTAATCAATATGCTGACAAAGGCTGGAAGGCGATTGTCGCACCTGAGTTAGAGTTCTATCTGACTGAACGTAATATTGATCCTGATATTCCACTCAAACCACCCGTTGGCCGCTCAGGTCGCCAAAGTGTCGGACGCCAAGCCTTCTCGATGATGGCTTTGGATGAATACGAGCCGATCATTGAGGATATTTACAAGTTTGCCAGCGCCCAAGGCTTGGAAATCAATACGATTATCCAAGAAGGTGGCCCAGCGCAGCTAGAAATTAACCTCATGCATGGTGATCCACTTCTGTTAGCGGATCACGTGTTTATCTTTAAACGCTTAATTCGTGAAGCCGCGATGCGCCATAACTGCTATGCCACTTTCATGGCTAAGCCGATGGAGATGCAGCCTGGCAGTGCGATGCATATTCATCAAAGCGTTGTTGATGCCAAAACCGGTAAGAACATCTTCTCTGATGCAAAAGGTGAGCCAACTCCACTGTTCTACAATTTTATTGCCGGACAGCAGACTTATTTAGAAGCAGCCACCTGCATTATGGCGCCGTATGTAAACTCATTCCGACGCTTGATGCCAGGTTATTCCGCTCCAATTAATTTGGAATGGTCCATTGATAATCGTTCTGCCGGTTTACGGGTTCCACGTAGCCCTCCAGAAGCACGTCGAGTAGAAAATCGGATTGCAGGTATGGATACCAATCCTTATCTCGCGATTGCGGCAAGCTTAGCGACCGGCTATTTGGGGATGGTACATCGCTTAGAGCCTAGCACTGAGTTCTTAGGGAATGCGCAACACGATACCAAGTATGGTTTACCGCGCGGCTTACAGGAATCAATGATTGCTTTTGATGAGTGTGAAGAGCTACAGGGCTTATTAGGCCATCAGTTCTCCGATATTTATAAAGCACTCAAAGCCTATGAATTCGAAGAGTATATGCAAGTCGTCAGCCCTTGGGAGCGTGAACACTTGTTGTTGACCGTTTAATTGAGGAATGACTATGACAAATTATCAAGCACAAGATGCAGCTCATCATATTCATCCATTCACTGATACGGCGCATTTGAATCAAAAAGGGGCGCGGGTTATTACACGCGCGGAAGGCGTTTATATTTATGACAGCCAAGGCAATCGCATTCTTGATGGCATGGCAGGTTTATGGTGTGTCGGAGTCGGCTACGGACGTGAAGAAATCGTCCAAGCAGTTAGCGCGCAAATGCGTGAACTCCCGTACTACAACACCTTTTTCCAGACAACCCATCCGCCAGTCATTGAGTTAGCGGCTCGCTTAACGAGTTTAGCGCCTGATCATATGAACCATGTGTTTTTCACCGGTTCAGGTTCGGATGCTAATGATACGATTTTACGCATGGTGCGCCATTTTTGGGCTGCACAGGGTAAGCCAGAACGTAGTGTCATCATCTCTCGCAACAACGCCTACCACGGTTCAACCGTGGCAGGTGCGAGTTTAGGCGGGATGAGCGCGGTGCATAAGCAAGGCGGTTTGCCGATTCCGGGGATTGTGCACATTAACCAGCCTTACTGGTATGGCGAAGGTGGCGATCTTGACCCGAATGAATTTGGTTTACAGCGTGCACGCGAGCTGGAAACTAAAATTCTGGAAGTTGGTGCGGATAAAGTAGCTGCTTTCATTGGTGAGCCGATTCAAGGTGCCGGTGGTGTTATCATTCCACCTAAGACGTATTGGCCAGAAATCGAACGCATTTGCCGCAAATACGACATTCTGTTGATCACTGACGAAGTGATTACTGGTTTTGGGCGGACAGGCGAATGGTTTGGTGCGGATTATTTCGGAATCAAATCTGACTTAATGACGATGGCCAAAGGCTTGACGGCTGGCTACATCCCTATGGGTGGTGTCATGGTCAGTGATCGCGTGTTTGATGTGGTGGCTAATCACGGTGAGTTTTATCACGGTTATACCTATTCAGGACACCCGGTTGCTTGTGCCGCCGCTTTAGCTACTTTAGCTATTTTGGAAGGTGAAAACCTACCAGGTCGGGTTAAATCAGATATTGGCCCCTACATGCAAGAGCGCTGGCTGCAGCTGGGTGAGCATCCGCTGATTGGCGAGGCGCGTATGGCAGGCTTAGTCGGTGGGATCGAACTCACGCCGAATAAAGCTAAGCGTGCACCTTTCCAAGCAGAAAAAGGCACGGTTGGCTTAATGTGTCGTGAAAATAGCTTTAAAAATGGTTTAGTCATGCGCCATGTCGGCGACACGATGATTATTTCGCCGCCACTGGTGATTAGTCATAGTGAAGTGGATGAGCTGATTGAAAAAGCGACTCTGACTTTGGATCAAACCTATCAACAAGCTAAGGACAAAGGCCTGCTAAGTTAATGTCGTCTGGTTTCTTATATTCGAATGATCAGCCGGGGCAACACCCGGCTTCTTGGTACGCAGCGACCGCCAATTCCCTCCCTAACTTCCCTAAGCTTGAAGGCGCAATCACTGCAGATGTGTGCATTGTGGGGGCTGGTTATACCGGCTTATCTGCAGCGCTGCATTTAGCCGAAGCAGGCTACAAAGTAGTATTGCTGGAAGCCCATCGAGTCGGCTGGGGCGCATCTGGGCGTAATGGTGGGCAAGTCGGCACTGGTTTGAATAAAGATCAAGCTGAACTAGAGTCGATGTTTGGTAAGACGCAAGCCAAAGCACTCTGGGATTTATCTTTAGAAGCAGTCAATCTATGCAAAGAGCTAATCCATAAGCACCAGATTAGCTGTGATCTACAGGCTGGAATTATTCATGCAGATCATCGTCAACGCTTTGTCGAAGGTAGCCGTGCTTTTGTAGAAAAGTTGCAGCGCGATTATGACTATTCAGATATACGCTTTTTAGATCAGGCAGCTCTCCAGCAAGAGCTACATTCGCCACTGTATTATGGTGGTACACTTAATTTAGGGGCTGCGCATCTGCATCCACTCAATTATGCCTTAGGTTTAGCGCAAGCGGCACACCAAGCAAACGCTGCTATTTATGAGCACTCGCCGGTTTTAAGCTATAGCAATGGTACAAAAGCAGAAGTGGTTGTAGAGCAGGGGACTGTGACTGCAGATTATCTCATTCTGGCCTGCAATGGCTACTTAGATAATTTGGAGCCGAAAGTCGCTTCCCGCGTTATGCCGATTAATAATTATATCGTCGCCACCGAACCACTCACTGAAGCGCAAACTTTGGATTTAATCCCGAATCGCTATGCAGTGGCTGACTCTGCTTTTGTCGTGAATTATTTCCGCTTGAGCGCCGATAAGCGCTTATTGTTTGGTGGCGGTGAGAGTTATAGCTTTAAGTTTCCGAGCGATATTCGCGGTTTAGTTCGGCCTAGAATGCTGCAGGTGTTTCCGCAATTAGCGGAGGCTAAGCTTGATTATGCTTGGGGTGGAACCTTGGCCGTGACCGTAAATCGTCTGCCGTATTTCACTCGTTTACAGCCGAATGTATTTTCGGTCAGCGGCTATTCGGGGCATGGTGTGGCATTAGCAACTTTAGCAGGCAAATTATTATCTGAAGTAGTCTCTGGCACTGCTGAACGTTTTGAGGTGATGGCAAAGCTACCCAATTGGCCGTTTCCGGGTGGAACTTTGTTACGTTGGCCTTTGTTAGTTACTGCTATGTTGTATTATTCACTTAGAGACCGATTATAACTCTAAGGAAATAAAACAATGTCTAAGCTATGGACTCAAGATGTTTTCAACAAGGCTTGGGACTATGCCTCCCTAGCACACCACGGCCAAACTTATTCCACGCCGGTTGAAGGTGTGCGTATGGACTACATCAATCATGTCGGTGCAGTCGCGATGGAGTTGATGTGGGGTTTAGCTGCTGATAATCAGGGGCTGGATTTTGATCATGCCCTGCAATGCGCGCTATTGCACGATGTGCTCGAAGATACCGCGCGTACTTATCCTGAACTGGTCGCTGAGTTTGGGCAGACCATTGCGGATGGTGTGGCTGCTTTAAGTAAAAATCCAAATCTGCCGCGTACTGAGCAAATGCTCGATTCCTTGCAACGTATTCAACAGCAGCCGCAAGAAGTTTGGGTCGTCAAATTAGCAGATCGGATTAATAATCTATCAGCGCCCCCCGCCCATTGGACTTATGAGCGTAAGCTGGCTTATCGGGCTGAAGCTCAGGTGATTTATGACCATCTACATTCAGCGCATGCTTTATTAGCCTCGCGCTTGCAGCAGAAAATTGCCGACTACGCCCAGTATTTAACTCATTGATTTGCAAAATTATAACGAATCAGTTAAATAAGTCCGCCTTAACGAACTACTAAGCACCTGCTTGTTGATAAGCCTCAAGAGCTAGCTCATTGTGCATAGCAACAAAATGGGAAAAGTAGTAGGCTATATGCAGCTTTATGAATATCTTTTTTAGAGATTTTCATATCGGATTATATCACTTTTTTCGCTTTAAAAGATCGCGGATACTACCCGCATTGAAAGTTTTGAAGGATTAGCATGATGCTGTTCAATCGACAACAGACACAATTAAAAACCTTACCGCACCTCGATTGGTTAGAAGCAGAGGCGATTCATATTATGCGTGAGGTCGCCGGACAATGTTCCAATCCTGTCCTGTTGTTCTCAGGTGGTAAAGATTCAATCTGCATGTTGCGGATTGCGGAGAAAGCGTTTCGCCCAGGGCGTTTTCCCTTCCCGTTGATGCACATCGACACCGGTCACAATTATAAAGAAGTGACCGATTTTCGTGACAAGCGTGCTGCCGAGTTAGGCGAGCGTTTGATTGTGCGCTCGGTCGAAGATTCCATGCAGCGTGGCACAGTAGTGCTTAAGCATGAAAATGAATCACGCAATAAACATCAATCCATCACTTTATTAGAAGCGATTGAAGAGTTTGGTTTTGATGCTTGCATCGGTGGCGCACGTCGCGATGAAGAAAAGGCGCGTGCTAAAGAACGCATCATGAGCTTCCGCGATGAATTCGGTCAGTGGGACCCAAAAAACCAACGTCCTGAGTTATGGGATTTATACAATGCACGCGCTCACAAAGGTGAGAATATTCGTGCGTTCCCGATCTCGAATTGGACTGAGCTGGATGTATGGCAATATATCCAACGCGAAGGTTTAGAATTGCCGAGCATTTATTTTGCGCACCAACGTCCGATTGTGCGCCGCCAAGGTTCGATTGTACCAGTCACTGAAGTAACACCCGCTAGAGCAGGCGAACAGATTATTGATCTGCAAGTCCGTTTCCGCACAGTGGGCGATATTACTTGTACAGCGCCGGTGGAATCGGATGCGGATAATGTCGAAAAAATTATTGCCGAAACTGCAACCACGACGATCACTGAACGCGGCGCTACCCGTTTAGACGATCAAGCGAGTGAAGCAGCGATGGAACAACGCAAGAAAGAGGGGTACTTCTAAATGCAATTAATTGAAGATCACGGCTTGCTGCGTTTCTTGACTTGCGGCAGCGTGGATGATGGTAAAAGCACCTTGATTGGGCGCTTGTTATTTGATTCTAAAGCGATTCTGGCGGATACCTTGAGTGCGATTGAAAAAACTTCACTCAAGCGCGGCATGCAAGATGTAGATTTATCACTGCTAACCGACGGCTTACAAGCTGAGCGTGAGCAGGGGATTACCATTGATGTCGCTTACCGCTATTTCTCTACGGGCACGCGCAAATTCATTATTGCTGATGCGCCCGGCCATGAGCAGTACACTCGCAACATGGTCACGGCTGCCTCCAGCGCGAATTTAGCGATTATTCTGGTGGATGCGCGCAAAGGCGTACAACCACAAACGCGCCGTCATTCGTATTTAGCGCATTTGGTTGGGATTCCGCACTTAGTGGTCGCCATCAATAAAATGGACTTGGTGGATTATAGCCAAGCGCGTTTTGAAGAAATTAAAGCTGATTACTTAGACTTTGCTGAGCAATTAGGCATTAAAGATGTGCGCTTCCTGCCGCTGTCTGCTCTAAAGGGCGATATGGTGGTAGATCGTGGCGAGCACTTATCTTGGTACGATGGTGACACCTTAATCGAACTGCTAGAAGCTGCTCCGGCTGCGCATACTGAACATGATGAGCCTTTCCGTTTCCCTGTGCAGTTTGTTTGCCGCCCACAAGATTCGACGAATCCAGAGCTGCATGATTATCGTGGCTTCATGGGACGGGTTGAGTCCGGCAGCATTCAAGTCGGCGATGCGGTAACCGTTTTACCTTCGAGTCGGACTAGCATTGTGAAGTCAATTGAATTAGGGGGCGAGCCGCTACGCGAAGCGATCACTGAGCAGTCAGTCACTTTATTGCTCACGGATGAAATTGATATTTCCCGTGGCGATATGATTGTGAAAACGGATGCTTTACCGACTCAAACTAAGCAAGTAGATGCGACTGTTTGTTGGTTAGCCGAAGCGCCTTTGGATCGTGCGCGCACTTATTTGATTCGCCACACCACTCGTGAAACCAAAGCGAAAGTTGCAGCGATTGAATGGCGGATTGATATCAATACTTTAGAGCGCCAAGCGGCTGAACGTTTGCAGATGAATGATATTGCGCAAGTCAGCTTCAAATTGGCTCAGCCTTTATTGACTGATCTGTATGCGGATAACCGTGGAACGGGCGCCTTTATCATCATTGATGAAAGCACGAATAATACGGTGGGAGCGGGGATGATTAGCAAGCTAGCTGCTTAAGAAATAATTTTGTTGTTTAAGAATGCTGAATCGCCACCTTAGTGGCGATTCCTTTTTAGGCAGGCTTATTTAGCCTGATACTTAGTAATCTGTGCCTCAGTAATATTACCTTTCTCATTATGCTGAATCTGTGCTGGGGCATAGCCCAACTCAGGGGCTAACCATAACGTCGTTTGGCGTTCGCCATTGTCGCGAGTCATTTGCACTTTTTCGCAAGCATACTTGCCCAATTCAGTCGTGATCGTTTCTTTACCTAAACGCTGAAATTGAAAGGTTTTCAGCTTGCCGCGTTCGGTAATACTGTATTTCAGCGGGCGATTGGCGGCTACATCTTCCATTAAACGTAATTCAGTGAGCATGGGGTCAATCGTGCCATTCGGTACTTTTAGGGTGTACGGCTCATTATTTAGACTACCCTTGACCTCGGTGGCATTGGTAAAACTATATTGGTCGCTTTTGGATTTGCGCCGACTTTTATGCTGATACAGGTATTGTTGGGTTTGGAGTTTATCGCCTTTTTTGCTGCCTACACTGCGTTCTGTCAAGGTATCACCACTGAGTAAAGCTGCAACTCCATTCGCTTTAGTTACTTTCTGAAAGGTATAGCCCGTACCCGTAAAGCTTAAGCTAACCGTCGTATCGCCGACCGTTATCCCTGAGTTGGCAACACTATAAGTCGCTTGAAATGCATTTAAAGCAGCTTCAGCTTGAAGGCTAGTGAAGCTCAAGACGCCTGCTATTACCAAAACCTGTGCGCGTTTAAACATGCTAGATATCCTGTATTAATCGTTCTGACTACTGAGTTTGACCTAGACTCATCAGCTCGGTTCCTATTGACTTACCCTTAACTTAGCACGCCTAGCAGGCCGATTCATGCTTATAGATCAATTGTCGGGTTTAAGCGGTAGATTCGCTTGAAAGTGCAAAGATTCAGCATTCCGTCGTTTGACAGCTTAAGTGCAATCACGTAACGTCCAGCGCGTCTAGGTGCACTTTTTTAAGTGTTAAACGGGAAGCTGGTACAAGCCAGCGCTGCCCCCGCAACGGTCAGTAAGTTCGCTGCTATAAACCACTGTGCTTCAGCATGGGAAGGTGCAGCATTCGACGTTAGTCACTTACAAGCCCGGATACCGGCCTAGCTTGCATTGTGACTGCCCCACGCATGTCATGTTTCCCAATCAGCTGCGCGGTGGGCGCGGCACATAGGAATTCATACCATGAAAACCTCTATTGTTACTCTCTTAGGCAGCCTAGGCCTAACAACTATTTGCGCACCCTCGTTAGTTTGGGCAGAACCCGCAAATAACGAAATCGAAATCATCATTACTGCTGGGCGTAAAGCACAAACAGCGGATGAAACTCTAGCACCCGTCACCGTGATCACCCGTAAAGAAATCGACAAGGTGCAGGCTGCTAATGTCTCCGAAGTCTTACAGCAAACCACTGGAATTAGCATCACCAGTAGCGGTTTTATGGGCAAGCAATCATCAGTGCATTTGCGTGGCACTAATGATAGCCATGTATTAGTGCTAATTGATGGTGTCAAAGCTGGCTCTGCGACTTTAGGGACGACACCGCTAGAATTATTTCCTCTAGCTCAAGTTGAACGCATTGAAGTGGTGCGTGGCCCCCGTTCGAGCTTGTATGGTTCGGAAGCGATTGGCGGTGTGATTCAAATCTTCACGCGCAAAGGCAGTGGCACTAAAGGTATTCAACCGAATGCTTCGGCTTCCTATGGCAGCTTTAATACCGCTAAAGCGAATGTCGGCTTATCAGGAGGTTCTGCGGAGGGTGCTTGGTTTAATCTGAATGCAGCCACTGAGCGTACCGATGGGATCAATGCTCAGGACTATTACACGACTTATTTGCCCGATTTTTCCACTGCAAAAGTGTATGAATCGGATAAAGACGGTTATAACAACAATAGCTTCTCTTTGCGTGCTGGCAATCGCTTTGAAAATGGCATGAGCGCAGAAGCGGGCATCTTGCAAGCGCAAGGCGAGAGTGAATTTGATGGCGAATATCAAAATGAAAATCACTTTAAGCAGCAAGTAGCGCACGGCAAATTAACCGCACCGGTTGGGAATAGCACGACTATTACAGCGCAAATCGGCAGCTCTTTAGATAAGCAAGACAGCTATAAAGACGCTGCTTTTCAATCCCGTTTTCAGACCAAGCGCACCAGTGCCAGCTTGCAAGCGGATGTGCAAATGGGTGCGGCTGGTAATCTAACCGCAGGTTTTGATCATATTAAAGATAAAGTCAGCGGTACGACCGACTATGCAGTGGATGCACGCAAAAATAACGGCCTGTTTGCGAGCTATCAAATGACTGGGGGCGACAATAAATTCGATGTTTCTCTGCGCCAAGATGACAATGAACAGTTCGGTAAAAAAGCGACCGGTGGGATCGCGTTTGCGCATGAGTTTTCTGAGAGCTTCCGCGCTACCGCCTCTTATGGCACTGCGTTTAAAGCACCGACTTTTAATGATCTTTATTATCCTTTCAGCGGTAATCAAGATCTCAAGCCAGAAAACAGCAAAAATCTGGAGCTAGGCATTGCTGGACGTTTAGCCGAAGGTGAATGGGCCATTTCCGCCTTCCAAAACAAGATTGATGATTTGATTCAATGGCGCGACACGGGCGGTGGAGTTTGGAAACCGATGAATGTCGCCGCTGCAAAAATCACCGGTTTAGAAGCTTCGGTCGCGCAACGTTTGGGTGATTGGCAATTATCAGGCAATGCGACCCTACAAAATCCTGAAGTAGCCAGCGGCGAACAAGCGGGTGATCTGTTAATTAATCGCCCCAAACAAATTCTGAATGTCGATTTAGAGCGCCAATTTGGGCGGTTCTCAGCGGGTGCAGCTGTGCATGCTGAAGGTCGGCGCTACAATGATACTTACAATCTTGAGCCTTTAGCTGGTTTCGGTACTTTGGATTTACGCGCCAAATATCAAGTCAGCCGCGAGGTGGCCGTGGGCGCTAAATTGGCGAATGTGCTGGATCATGATTATGAATTGCGTAAGGGCTATAACCAGCCGGGTATGAATGGCATGCTGACTTTGGAATATCAGCCGAAGTAGAGCTTAGCGAACTGCTACTACTTTATAGGTAGTAGCAGTGCAGTTGGTTTGATTATTGTAAATCAGTGGCTACCCAAACATCAGCTTCCATACCTCGGGTAAAGCTCATCAGGCCGCTGCTACCATCTTCTGTAAATAGACCCGCTTTCAGAATCTGATTATAAGGCTCAAACCAAGCATGTGCTTTTTGATTAAGCCCGAACTTTCCTTCTTCTGCTAAGGCTAAATAAATACCGCCTGCAGCATTTGGGAGGTAACTTGCAATATCGTCTTTGCCATCCGCATTAAAGTCGCCTGCTACTAATTGATCGATATTTTTAGCCAGATTGCTATGCCAAGTCGTTGAGGCTGTAAAGCTGCTACCTGTAGACAAGCTGACTCTGAATTCACCCGTTGCAGTGCTGAAACCCAGATCAGCTTTAGCATCGCCATTAAAATCACCGACTACGATTTGTTTAGCGCCCAAGGCAGCTGTTGTGTTCCATTGTCGTTGGACTCTAAACGCATTTCCAGTGGATAGGTTCACTAAAATCAAGCCAGTTTCTGGTTTGATCGTGGCGACATCATCTTTGTCATCACCATCAAAGTCGCCAATCACTTGCCGACCATCTTCAGCCGTTTTTAAGCCAAACCATAAGGTATTAGCTTCAAAACTAGAGCCATTGGAGAGTGCTACATAAATTTGGCGCTTGGCATTATGTGTCAGGTTCACTAAATCAGCCTTGCCATCGCCATTGAAATCACCCGTGGCTACTTGTTCAGTGCCTGTAGCAAAATTGGATTTCCACAAGGTTTTACTGCCCAAGGCACTGCCATTGGAAAGTGCGACATAAACTTGGCGCTTATGCGTGAAGCTGGCTACATCCTCTAAATGATCGCCATTAAAATCACCCACTAAAGGTATCGCGTTACCTGTTACAAAAAAGTCATGCCATTGAGTGAGTTTTTTAAAGCCAAACGATGCTGTAACTGGGGTATCAATCGGCAAGCATTGTGGATAGGCTGAGGCATAAGCCTCAACCGTAGCACGCATTTCGGCAGGCACACGATTAGCCTCCACACCATACGGATGGTTAGTCCCAAAGGTCATCGACACATTCTGTGAGCCACCACTGACTAAATGGCAATAGCTCATAATCGTGCCCGGATGGTTGGCGCTGGTTCCACCGGTCAGTGTGCCTAGGCCAGGTAAATTCATCCGTGGTTGATAGTTTTGGCAAGCTCCGCCCGCTTGTGAGTAACAGCAATCAACCGGCAAATTGTAGCCATGATCGACATCGTAGGAGTGGGTGTGCGAACTGCCAAAATTATGCCCCAGTTCATGCGCGACTACATACGCATCCCAAACAATCAAAGGGTTATTGGGCGTAAAGCTACCACTCAAGCCGCCACTGACTCCAAAATCATAAGAACCTTGTCTACCACCATAAACGGGTGCAGTACAAATGCTAGCGATATAGGCAATACCGCCATTCATGTTTTCTTTGCCACTGAGAAAATGCACAGTGCTGCGTTCAGTACTCGCGCGATTGGCTAGGTAATAGCTTTGGACTTCATATAAAGCACTTTCCGTACTTTCTGCGCTCCACGGGTCATTCGGGCTGGTATATAAAACCACTTCTTTAAGCCGTAAGCGTGTTTTGATTTCAGTCGTATAAATACTAGAAATATAAGCGATTAAGTCGCTCACATATTGGGTTGCTGTCGTGGCATTATTGAATAAACTATAAAACTCATAGTCGGTTTCGATAATTAAATCAGCTACATAATTGTCGCTGCCTTCTGCTCCAACGCGTGCTGCTGTGCTGAGTTTAGCCTTGATGCCAGCAGGCAAAGGTGGTTTAAAGGTAGTTTGCCCCTCAATGCCGCAGGCGAATTGTTGTTGTTTAAAATCTTTGGCGGGATCAAGCGCGCGTGCCGAGGATTGAGAGGACTTGGCATTGCTGTTATTAACGTAAATTTGCCCATCCATTTGTACAATCGAGCGCGTCTTGCCAGTCAGATCCGTTGCCATAAAAGCAGCAGAATTGTCTTGATAGGCTACTTTGCCTTTGAAATAACTGGTTTGCGGCAGAGGCAGCGTCTGTGTACCGGTCGAGCTTTTAACAATGATCGAAGCATTTGGGGCAAAGACTTCAAATTGCTCAAGTTCAAGCTCAGCCGTGCGATTAGCCTCTAAAGGAACTGCCGCAACTTGTGCTTGCTTAGCTTGATACATTGCTGCTGCGAAGTTGGTGTCTTTAAAGCTCAGCTGTTCGGCGGCTGATAAGGGCGCTACCAATAGACTCGTGAGCAAAGTGACTGGAGCCATCAACCCTAGTGATTTAGCAAAGCCCATGAAATATATACCTATGAAAATAAATGAAGAAAAATTAACGAATAGGCTCTAGCAACGGACGGCTTTAAGAGCAAGCATTATTGGAGGAGTTATGCGCGAACTTTAGCGCTAAAAATCGCTTTGCGCTAATCTTTCCCATAAGACTTATTTACAGGTAGCAGTTTATGGCGGATCAGTTCAACAAATCGGCTAAATTTAAAGCGCTACACCAACAGAAAACTACTTTCGTGATGCCGAATGCTTGGGATGCAGGCAGTGCCAAAATGTTAGCCGCTACCGGATTTTCAGCGATTGCGACCACCAGTGCAGGTATCGCCTTTGCTTTAGGTCGACCCGATAGTGAGGATGCAGTGAGCCGAGTTGAAATGCTGAACGCTATTCAGCAAATCGTTCAAGCTGTTGATTTACCAGTGAGTGCTGATTTAGAAGCCGGTTTTGGGATAGAACCCAAGGTCGTAGCAGAAACGATTCGGCAGGCCATTCATGTCGGTGCGGTCGGCGGTAATATTGAGGATTTTACCGGCGATGGCGCTAAGCCTTTATTCGATGTGGCTTTAGCGACTGAGCGCATTCAAGCAGCACGTTTAGCTGCTGACTCTACTAACCTGCCTTTTGTATTAACTGCGCGCACCAATTGCTATTTAGTTAATTATCCAAATCCGTTCGCTGCAGCCGTGGAACGTGCAAATCGCTATTGTGAGACAGGTGCTGATTGTATTTTCGTGCCAGGGATTAAGGATTTAGCAACGATTGCGCAATTGGTAAAAGAAATTCCTAAACCTTTAACAGTCGTAGTTGGTTTGATGGGAGCACCTTTCACTGTTCAGCAATTAGCCGATATTGGCGTGCGGAGGATTACGCTTGGCGGCAGTTTAGCGCGTGCGACATATTACTTAATTCGGAAGGCAGCACAGGAAATGATGCAGCAAGGCAGTTTTTCTTATGCTGAGGCACAAATTCCTGATGGAGAGCTGTGTGAGTTTTTTGCTAATTTCGGCTCTAAATAACCAAGTAGCTCAACTTTATCTTTAAAACCAAGCATATGCACCGATTAGCTAGAGCAATGTTATACTTCACCCTCTTAAAACCTGTTAGTCAAGCACCATGAGCCTCCAAGCCCACCAAATCGAACTGCTTTCTCCTGCTAAAACCGCCGAGATCGGTCGTGAAGCTATTTTGCATGGCGCTGATGCTGTGTACATCGGCGGCCCCGACTTTGGTGCGCGGCATAATGCCAGCAATAGTGTGGTAGAGATTGCCGAGTTGGTGCAGTTTGCGCATCGTTTTCATGCAAGGATTTTTGTCACCTTAAATACCATTTTACATGAAGCGGAATTGGAACCAGCACGGCGTTTAGTGACTGATTTATACAATATCGGTGTGGATGCTTTGATCGTGCAGGATATGGCGCTGTTGGAGATGGATATTCCGCCGATTCAACTCCATGCTTCCACCCAATGCGATATTCGTAGCCCTGCTAAGGCGAATTTTTTAGCGGATGCGGGCTTTTCGCAAGTGGTGTTAGCACGTGAATTGAGCATTGCGCAGATTCATGAGGTGTCTCAAGCCGTGGGCGATGCTGCGACCATTGAGTATTTTATTCACGGTGCTTTGTGCGTGGCATTTTCGGGGCAGTGCTACATTAGTCATGCGGAAAATGGGCGTAGCGCGAATCGTGGCGACTGTTCGCAGGCCTGCCGTTTGCCGTATACGCTCACAGAACCTTCTGGCGCGGTCATTGCTTTCGATAAGCACCTGTTGTCGATGAAGGATAATAATCAGTCGACGAATTTAGAGGCTTTATTGGATGCGGGTGTGCGCTCGCTGAAGATTGAAGGGCGCTATAAAGATGTGTCCTATGTGAAAAATATTACTGCACATTACCGCCAATTGTTGGATGGCATTTTGGAGCGTCGTCCTGAATGGGCACGTGCCAGCTCCGGCCATAGTGAAATTTTCTTTAAGCCCGATCCTGATAAGACTTTTCATCGCGGTAGCACCGATTATTTCGCAACCGCGCGCAAAACCGATATTGGTGCCTTCGATTCGCCAAAATTCGTTGGCTTGCGTTTGGGCACAGTGCATCAAGTGGGCAAGGATTGGTTGGAAGTCGCTACTACTGAAGCGATGCACAATGGCGACGGTTTAAGTTTCATGCGTAAACGCGAAGTCGTCGGTTTGCAAGCCAATACGGTTGAGCAGCGCGGTAAAACCAAAGCGGGCGAATTAATTTGGCATATTGTGCCGAATGATCCAAGTGTATTGGCGGGCTTGAAAGTGGGTGTGGAAGTGTCGCGCAATCGGGATCATGCGTGGGAATTGGCGCTCTTGAAAAAGTCGGCTGAGCGCGTGATTCCAGTTTGGATGAGTTTGAGTGAAACTGGTCAAGGGTTAACGCTCACCCTCACCGATGCAGATATGATCAGCGCAAGTACTGAGCTTGAGATCGCTTTAGAGCCAGCCCGTCAAGCCGATAAAGCATGGGCAAGTTTGCGAGATAATTTGGGCAAGCTCGGCAATACGCTATTCGTTGCGCAAGAGATTCAATTAAATTTGACCCAACCTTGGTTTGTACCCGCTTCCAGTTTAAATCAATTGCGTCGCGATGCGGTGGCGGCTTTGGAGCAAGCACGCTTGAATGCTTGGCAGCGTCCAGCACGTAAAACACCTGTTGAACCAGCCCCAACTTATCCTGAAACCACCTTGTCTTATTTGGCGAATGTGTACAACTCGCTGGCTTGGCAGTTTTACCGCAAGCATGGCGTGGAAGTAATTGAGCCTGCTTATGAGGCGCATGAGGAAGCGGGCGAAGTAAGTTTAATGATCACCAAACATTGCTTACGCTTTTCCTATAATTTATGCCCGAAACAAGCGAAAGGTGTGCAAGGCGTGATGGGACAAGTGCGCGCTGATCCTTTGATTCTGAAAAATGGTGATGAGACTTATACGCTTAAATTCGAGTGCCGCCCCTGCGAAATGCATGTGATGGGCAAGATGAAAAAGCATATTCTCAAGCAAGCACCACCGAGTGCTGTGCCCACAACAATACCTTTGCAGTTTTATAAGCAACGGCCTAGCAATTAGCTTATTGCAACTTTTCGCGGACTCGATACCACAGCAAACCTATCCATTCGTGGAGCGCAATCGAACTACGTACTAAAGCCGTCGCTTGGGGAATGAATTTCATGTGGTGATCGGTCCATTGGATAGCACCGCTATAAGAAACTGAGGCAGGCAAATATTGAATTTTGCGATTGCGAAACGAATAAAGGCTGCGCGGCATATGCCAAGCTTGGGTCACTAGCCAAGCGGATTCAATGCCTTCAGCTGCCAAAATCTGGTCAGTGAATTGAGCATTTTGCCAAGTGGTATGGCTTTCAGTTTCTAGCCATTTGACCGGTACGCGGAATTCATCTTGAAGGACGTCGCGCATCAATTCTGCTTCGCTACGTGCGCCTTGTTGCGGGCTACCTCCCGTCACTAAAATTGGTAAACCAGTGGCGCGATGTAACAGTGCTGCATAGCGTAGGCGTTCAAGACCGGCTAGCGAGGTGCTTTCTCCGCCTGTATATTCTGGCACATTCAAATTACGCCCTGAGCCGAGCACGACTATCGCTTGCGGTGGCTTACCTTGTTTCCACAATTCAAAGCGGGGCGGATATTGGTCTTCGAGTTTGCCTAATAGCCAGCTCGAAGTCAGCGGGAGGCTTAGAATAATGATCTGTAGCACCGCTAAGCTTAACAGGCTGCAAACCAGCATTTTGCGTTTTCTCCAAACAAGTGCGAGTACGGCTAAGATTAAAAACTGACCGGGCGGCAGTAATAAAAACTCGATGCTGCGGTTGAGTAAAGCATTATCCATGAAAGATCAGTCCGACTAGGTAGGGAATTTTTGTCTAAATAGCGCATGTCGATTCGGAAGGGTTTATACTTGATTTCACTGGACTTTGCCTAGGCTATAAAGGGATGGCTGTGTTAGATAATTCCGTCATACTTGCTGGTATCACAGTACTTATCGTAATAGTGATCATTGTAGCGTTGTTTTCCGCTTTCTATCGACGCTCAACCAAAGACCGTGCTTTTGTGCGCACTGGTTTTGGGGGTGAGCGGGTGATCATGAATAGCGGTGCGTTGGTGCTACCGGTTTTGCACGACATGATGACGATCAATATGCAAACCCAACGGGTGGAGATTGAGCGCTCTAATCATGGTGCTTTGATTACGCACGATTCTTTGCGGGTCGACGTGGTCGCCGAATTTTTCCTAAGGGTTGCGCAAAATAAAGATGCTATTTCCACCGCCGCGCGTACCCTTGGTGAACGTACCATGAGCCAAGAGCGCATGAAGGAAATCGTCGAAGCGCAATGCGTGGCTGCCTTGCGTTCGGTTGCTTCGAGCATGTCTTTGGATGAACTGCATGTTAAACGCGCTGACTTTGAAAAAAATGTTGAAGACAACTTAAATACCGAATTCCAGAAAAATGGTTTGGAATTGGTGTCTGTCTCGCTGATGCGTCTTGACCAAACAGCACGCGAATACCTCGATGAAAACAATGCCTTCGATGCGCGCGGTTTAATCAAGCTGGATGAGATTACCGAGGAAAGTAAAAAGCGCCGGAATGATATCGAGCAAGAAAATAAGATTAAGATTCAAGAAAAGAATAAAGAATCTGAGCAGCGGCGGTTGCAAATCGAGCAGCAACAAGTCGAGTCACAAAAGCAACAGGAACGCTATTTAGCCGATCTCCAAGCACAAACGGCTAAAGATATTGAGGAAAATAAACTCAGAGTTGACCGCGAACTGGAAGAAATTCGCATTGCTAAAGATACCTCGATTGAAATGGCCAAGCGCGATATGGAAGTAGCGCGCGCTGAGTTTGAAAAAGGTATTGCTGAAGCGTGGATGGCAACTGATAAAATGAAAGCCGAAGCTGCACGCTTAACCGAAGAAATTGCGACAGCACGCGAGAAAGCGGAAGCCGAACGCAAAAAAATCTTGGAAATTATCGGCGCGCAAAAAGAAGCACAGCGTCAGACCATCATCGCTGAAGCCAATGCTGAAGTAGAGCGCTTAGCTGCAAAAGCGGCTGAAATTCGTTATCAAGTCGAGGCGATTGGCAAACGCACTTTAAATGAAGCTGCGAATATTTTGGGACAGAGCCAAATCGACATGCAGGTCAAAATGGAGATTGTGCGCCAGCTACCGCTGATTATTCGTGAGAGCGTCAAGCCGATTGAGAATATCGATGGCATCAAAATCATGCATATTGATGGCTTCGGTGCGGTGACCAGTTCATCGTCGGGCATCAATGGCAATGGCGGCAATAGTGGTCTAGCAGATCAAATTGTCGATAGTGCTTTACGCTATCGAGCGCAAGTGCCGTTGATTGATAGTCTACTGCGTGAAGTTGATCTCAAAGGCGACACGAGTGATGGCTTAACCGGTTTTATTCGGGAACAAATTGCTCCCGAACGCTCTAAGCCGCAGTCGAATCAAAGACTGGATGATACCGAAGACAAACCGGATGCAGCTTAAGTTTAGTTAGCATCCGATGAATGAGTTGGTGTAGTCGCGGGAGCCTGTTTATTTTCCCATTCACTTAAACGGGCTTCTAGCGCCTCTAATTTTTCGCGAGTGCGTTGCAGCACTGCGGTTTGAATATCAAATTCTTCACGGGTCACTAAGTTCATCTTTTGCAAGCCCGATTCCATCATACTGCGGACATTCTTTTCTACATCCTCCTGCATATTCCGTAGTGGCTCAGGCATCATTTCTGAGAACTTCTTCATCATATCGTCAATAGGATTCGTCATTTACCAAGCTCCTGGTTGAGTTGTATCGAAAATTCTGGTGCATAGGGATTTTATATGAGCACTTTTATAGTGCATAAACAGGCTTATGCGCTAGCGAATACCTGAACTTTAATGCATTCCTTAAGATTTTACGTGGTTTTTATAGTTGGCACATCACTTGCTAGATAGCACTTAGTTTAAATCTACAATTTTTAAAGTTTGATGGCATTAGAAGGAGTGCTAGTGATGAAGATGATAACAGCCATTATCAAGCCGTTTAAGCTCGACGATGTGCGTGATGCGCTCAGTGAAATGGGGGTTAAGGGAATCACGGCTACTGAAGTCAAAGGCTTTGGCCGTCAGAAAGGGCATACCGAGTTGTATCGAGGTGCTGAATATGTCGTTGATTTTCTTCCAAAGATTAAGGTCGAAATTGCTATCGATGATAGCTTGGTTGAGCGCGTGATTGAGGCGGTCAGTAAAGCGGCCAATACGGGCAAAATTGGCGACGGCAAAATTTTTGTGACTTCACTTGAACAAGTCGTACGGATTCGTACGGGTGAAACTGGCAGCGAAGCGCTCTAAAGGGGGATGGGATGAATTTGAAATTTGCTTTAATGCTAGTCGGTGCTGTATTAGGCCTGTCAGGGGTAGCCTTAGCTCAAGAAGCTAGTACTGCAGTAGCCGAGGCGGCAGCCGCTATACCTGCTGCACCCGTACCTGATAAAGGCGATACGGTGTGGATGATGGTTTCTACCATCCTTGTGATCATGATGGTGATTCCGGGCTTAGCTTTGTTCTATGGCGGTTTAGTGCGTGCCAAGAATATGCTTTCGGTTTTAGCACAAGTTTTTAGTATTTTCTGCTTAATAGCACTGTTATGGGTGATCTACGGTTATAGCTTAGCCTTTACTGATGGCGGCAGTTTGAATAGCTTTATCGGTGGCTTCGGTAAACTCTTCCTAAACGGTGTTGATACTTCAGTGACCGTCGAAACCTTTAGCAAAGGTGTTGTCATTCACGAAATGGTGTTCGCGATCTTCCAATTAACCTTCGCGGCTATCACTGTCTCTTTGATCGTAGGCGGCTTCGCTGAGCGGATTAAGTTTTCTGCCTTATTAATCTTCTGCGTACTGTGGTTCACTTTCTCTTACCTGCCAATGGCTCACATGGTTTGGTTCTGGGGCGGTCCTTCTGCTTATGATGCTCCTGCTGGCTTCTTATTTGCGAAAGGTGCTTTGGACTTTGCAGGTGGCACAGTAGTGCACATCAATGCAGCGATGGCTGCTTTAGTCGGTGCGATTGTGGTGGGTAAGCGCGTGGGTTATGGCCGTGATTCTATGGCTCCGCATAACTTAGTAATGACCATGATTGGTGCTTCTTTACTCTGGGTGGGTTGGTTCGGCTTCAATGCGGGTTCTAACTTAGAAGCAACTGGTACTGCTGTACTCGCTATGCTGAATACTATCGTAGCGACTGCGGCGGCAGGCTTATCGTGGATGGCAGCAGAGTGGTTATTACGTGGTAAACCGTCTTTACTGGGTGTTGTCTCTGGTGCAGTGTCTGGCTTGGTGGCAATTACTCCAGCGGCTGGCTTTGCAGGCCCGATGGGTGCGATTGCCTTAGGGTTAGTGACCGGTGCTGCTTGTTTATGGGGTGTGACTGGCCTGAAGCATATGCTCGGTTATGATGACTCTTTAGACGTGTTCGGTGTGCATGGTATTGGTGGCATTATCGGTGCGATTGGTACTGGCATCGTGGTAAACCCAGCTTTAGGTGGTTCTGGTGTATTTGATTACTCTACAGGCCAGGTTGCGGCTTATAGCAGTGCACAAATTCTCAGCCAGCTCTGGGGCGTGGGTGTAGCGATTCTATGGTCAGGCGCAGTGAGCTTTGTCATCCTGATTCTGCTTAAGCACACGATCGGCTTGCGCGTTACTCAAGACGAAGAGCGCGAAGGCTTAGATACCGTATCTCACGGCGAACGTGCTTATACACTGTAAGTGATGTAATCAGTTTTCGAGAAGTGTGTGTTTCTCTAGGAATTGGCGGGTAATTTAACCCGCCTTTTTTATGGGAGCGCTGTTCAGTTTAGAATTTGGGTGTAAACGGATCCATGATGACAATCCGCCCTTGGCGAGTACGCATTAAATTATCGCCATGCATATCCCAGCCCACATAGTCTTGATGCTCACGATAGTAGCGGCAGAGTCGACGTAGATCATCGGCTAGTGCTTGTCCATAACGCTCTTTCACCCAGCCCCATAATTCCAGCCGATCCTTTTCTTCCATCCAATCAATGTTATGCACATGTTCAGTGAAAAAAGCGGTATCTTCTTCATTCAGGTGCTCTAAGCGTTCCATCACATAAATCAAACGATAGTCTGGCTCTTGTCCATTAAACAGCTCAATGCGTTCTAAAGGCAGTACCTCATCGTCTTCAGAGAGCAAACCGATGCGGCGAATAAACGGGATTTCGGTGACTTGCTGTTGATGGATGGCATCACAAAAATACTCTAGCCCTAAAGAATATTTCTCAAGCAAAACATAATGTTTCCACTCGCCGCCTTCCACATCGGCAAAGAAATTGCGGTGACACTTTTTGCAATTCAGCGCTATAGTTTTGCCATCACAGTGCATAGCGTACACGTTAGTAAGGAAGGTATTTTCACATTGGGGGCATTCCATTCGTTCATATTGCCCCTCAAGAAAGCATTGCAGAATTTGCTGACTGACGTCCATGATTTGTTATCTACATTAATAATCGATCCCATTGATTTGCAAGATCCACGCCCCCGGGTGTGCTATGCCCGGAAAATAATCATCGATCCATAGACCTACATCAATGCCTTGTTCGTATAAACATGCACGTTTTAATTGACCGTCCGTAGTATAGATGGGAATACTGTAATCCTTAAGGGTTTCCCTAATTTCTGTAATGCCATCTTCGTCGTCACAACGTAGAGTGCAAATAAATGGCTCCCAGTTGGCTGCGCGATAAGCCGCAATCAGTGCCTTAAAAAAGATGGGGTCCGCCGTAATCGTGCAATCAAAGTCGAGGGCAACTCGGCGTGAAGAAGGGGAATCAGCAAGCACGTAAATATCGACACGGAACTCATCAAATTCAGAGGTCAAGCTATGCATGGTTTGTGCTTCCAGTGTTTGGCTAAGGACTTTAAACGCTGGGCAGAAGCCAGAATGTCGATAATAAAAAACGAGATTGCTCATAATTACTCTAGGTTGATAATTTGAATTTATACAGCAAATGAGCGATTCAAATTATGATAATTTCTGCACTACTTATGAGAAAAAGTGCTTAAGTGAAAGTTAGTTAGCTAAGGAGATGTCGGATGAAAGCAAGCCTAAATCTATTAATTGTCATTATAGGATTGGCCTTAACGGCCTGTCAGTCTCCTACCTCTTCAGAGAGTGGGCAGCCGCCTTTACCTACCCCTAAAGGTGCAGGCTCGCCAGTGATCTGTCCGATGGATGCGAAACTCTGCCCTGATGGACGCACTTCGGTAGGGCGCACTGGCCCCAATTGTGAGTTTGCGGCTTGTCCACGTAGCTAGGCGTTGCGTCGGAAAACTTTGTAGGCTCAACAGGCTCTCGTGTTAGTTAAGGCTGAACCCAGACTAATCATTCTAATAACTGAATAACGAGAGCTTTTATGTTGTACCGTCTTGCTTTTATTACGGCTGCCTGTGTTGCTTTAACCGCTTGCTCAGGCTCTGACGAATCTAAAAAAACTGAGCCTGCACAGGCAATTGCTCCCGTAGCTACGACGGAAGCTGCTAAACCTGCTCCTGCTGAGCTATCCACTGCAACTACCCCAGTTCAGCCTGCTGTGGAAGCTGTTTTAGATAAAGCCATGATTGATCCAGCAACTTGTGCCTATTCAGTGGCTGAACTCAATCAAGCTTTGGGTTTGGATTTAAGTATGGTGAATGCGATGGAAGTTCCCTTTGCTGGTGGGACGCAGCTCAGCTGTCTCTATACCGGTGAGCAACCTGCGACCGTCACGGTCAATAAGCTGCTCATGGAAGACCCTCAAATGATGCAGGGTATGGAGGAGTTTTTGGCCGGTAGTTTAGAGCCGATTCCTAATGACCCCGATCAAGCTCAATGGCAAACGGGCGATGCGGGTTTAAGTGATTTAACCCTGCATTATGTGCGTGCGGATAATAGTGTTGATATTCGCCTAATGGGTATAGATCAAGCTGAGTGGCCTGTTATGAAGCCCAAGCTCATTGCTTTGCGCCGCATTCCTTAATTGCATCTCCTAATGAGCAGGGATATAACTAGTTCTCTGCCAGTTTTTAAGGATGCTCGTCGTGTTTACAGTTCCAGTTGCTTGCCCGCATGATTGCCCAGATACCTGCGCGATGCGTGTTACCGTGAATGAAGCCGGGCGTGCAATTAAAATTGAGGGCGATCCACAGCATCCAACCACCGATGGAGTGCTCTGCACCAAAGTCGCGCGCTATTTAGAACGCACTTATCATCCCGATCGTCTGCTCTATCCTCTCAAGCGGATTGGCCGTAAAGGCGAAGGAAAATTTGAGCGCATTAGCTGGGATGAAGCGCTAAGCACGATTGCGGAGCGCCTTAAACCTATCGCTGCCCGTCATCCTGAAGCGATTATGCCGTATAGCTATGGCGGCACGATGGGCATGGTGCAGAAAGAGGGAATGGCGGCGCGCTTTTTCAATAAATTGGGAGCTTCACGCTTAGACCGCACGATTTGTGCCTCAGCGGGTGCTGCGGCAATGCGGGCTACTTATGGCGCAGGCGTGGGCATGGATGTGGAGCAACTCGATCAAGCGAAACTCATTCTGATTTGGGGCAGCAACCCAATCACTACCGGCGTGCATATTTGGCGCAAAGTGCAGGAGGCTCAACGCAAGGGTGCAATGGTCATCGCCATTGATCCGCATCGTTCCTTAACTGCCCAAAAATGCCAGCAGCATATTGCTGTCTTGCCGGGAACGGATGCCGCTTTAGCCTTTGGCCTCATGCATATTTTTATCCGTGAGCAATGGCTAGATCACGATTATATCGAGCGCTATACCTTAGGTTTTAACGAGCTAGCTGAGCGTGCTAGCCAATATACTCCAGAGCATGCAGCTACTATTTGTGGCATCAGTGCGGCTGAAATTGAAGCGCTAGCTGCATTGATAGCAAAAACAGCTTTAGCGGAGAAACAGCCCGTTGCTTTCCGCTTGGGTTACGGTGCGCAGCGGGTAAGAGGTGGTGCGAATGCGATTCGGGCGGTCGGCTGCTTACCTTCCTTAATTGGCGCTTGGCGACATGCGGCAGGTGGTTTGCTCTTATCCAGCTCGGGATTTTATCCGATGAATGCTGCTGAGTTGGAGCGCCCTGACTTATATCCGAATGGCCTGCCGCGCCTCTTAAATATGAGTATAGTGGGTGATCATTTATTGCATGCAGGTGATGAGCGCTTTGGCCCGAAAGTCGAAGCAGTGATTGTGTATAACAGTAACCCCGTGGCGATTGCCCCCGAAAGCGCTAAAGTCGAGCAAGGTTTTGCCCGAGAGGATTTATTTACGGTCGTGCTGGAGCATTTCCAAACCGATACTGTAGATTATGCCGATATTGTCCTGCCCGCGACGACGCAGCTAGAACATAGTGATATTCATAAATCCTACGGGCATCGATATATCTTACTCAGCCAGCAAGCTATTCAACCCTTAGGTGAGTGTAAATCCAACTCGGAAATTTTCCGTTTATTAGCAGCACAGATGGGTTTCACCGATAGCTGTTTTCAGGATGATGATCTGACTTTAGCCAAAGCAGCTTTTAATTGGCAGCATCCATATGCAGCCACTATTCAGTGGGAAACTTTGCAGCAACAAGGTTGGCAAAAATTAAATATAGCGGACGCCGCCTTTGCCGAAGGTAATTTTCCAACACCAACTGGGCGCTGCGAGTTTAGCTCAACTGAATTAGCCGAGCAGGGCATGGACCCACTGCCTGATTACTTGCCGCCTTATGAATCAGTTGCGAGCAATCCAGATTTAGCGGCGCGCTATCCTTTGCAATTGATTTCACCACCCGCCCGCCATTTCTTAAATAGCAGCTTTGTGAATGTCGATAGTTTACGTAAACAGTTACCTGAACCGACGGTAGAGATTCATCCGGCGGATGCCGCAGCACGTAATCTTCAAGCAGGGCAGCTACTAACAGTCTTTAATGAGCGTGGCGAGTTTCAAGTCAAAGCAGTGATCACGGATCGAGTCAAGCAAGGTGTGGTATTAGCTTATTCGATTTGGTGGAAAAAGCTGTCAAGCGATGGCAAAAACTGTAATGAAGTCGCTAGCCAAGCACTGACTGATTTAGGTGCTGCGGCCACCTTCTATGACTGCTTAGTGGAAGTGAAAGCGGCTTAAGAAATATTGGTAGTTTGATGATCGCTTAAATCTTCGCGGGCTGAGATTTTTTCATGCGGCGAGGCATAACGTGCTTCGCCTACACGCAAGACAAAAGCAGCAATGGCTAACAGTAAAATCGCTGAAACTATCGTTAGAATTTTGTGATCATCCAATGTTTTTAAATCAATCGCCAAATAACGGGTGAGGGCAGTCATAGAAATAAACAGCAGGAAGATGACTGGCAAACGATGCGTGCGGAAGAAAATACCGACCATTGCGCCCAATTCTAAGTAGATGAAGAGCAGCAGAATATCATCGAGTGTAGCATAAGGTTTGCTCATGATTTCATAGACATAAGTATGGATCGCCGACCATACAATAGTGCCACCAATGACAAACAAACCCAGCAAATGGAAAATATCAACTGCAAAATTGCCAAAGCGCTCCAACCCAGTGTGTACTCGCGAGGCCATCTAGCTCTCCTCTAGATCAATCGGCGAAAAGCCTATTATGGCATGGACAAGCTCTGCCGTGCTCTACGCTTTAAGCGATAGTGGCTGAAGATTGCAGATAGCACGTAAGCACTACCCGCTAGCAAAATAATCGTGGGGCCAGCCGGTAAATCCGGGCTGAAAGACAACGCCAAACCGCCTACCGTGAAGCTGCTGCCTAACAAAGTCGCAATGAGCATCATTCCACCGAGCGAATGTACATAATGACCGGCAATTGCAGCGGGCAAAGTAAGCAGTGCAATCACTAGAATCAGGCCAACCACATGAATTAATAAAACCACGGTGACTGCGATCAGACAGAGCAACAGTAAATAGAAAAAACTGACCGGCACACCGCGCAAGCGGGCAAATTCCTCATCGAAAATCACCGCTAAAAATTGCCGATAAAATAGCCCAACAATCACGAGCAGCAACACATCCAAAGCCGCCATAAACCAAACATCTTGCTCAGGGACTAACAAAATATTGCCGAACAGATAACTCGTTAAGCTGCTGGTATAGCCCGGCGTTTGGGAAATAAATAGTAGGCCAATCGCCATTCCCATCGCCCAAATTGCGCCAATTAAAGTATCTTCCTGTGTCTTCCAATTCAGGCGAATCCAGCCAATCAACAGCGCTGAAACAATCGCTGCAATTAAGGCGCCCAATAAAGGATCAAAACCATAGTAAACAGCCGCTCCCATGCCTGCTAACACCGAATGCGCAATCCCGCCTGCTAGGAAAGTAATGCGTTTGACCACGACAAAAGTGCCGATCACGCCGCAGCCTAAGCTGGCTAATAAACCTGCGAGCAACGACATTTGCAGAAAAGGTTGGCTCACTAAAGCGTCGAAAAACTCAGTCATGGTGGGCAACACAATTAAGATTAATGAACATGGGCAACACGTCGAATCGGCTCGCCATATAAATGCTGGATTAAATTGCCATCAATCGCATCGGTGGTGTGGCAAACTAACGTACGATTTAAGCAAGCGACGCGGCTCACATAATCAGAGATAAAAGCCACATCATGCGAGACAACTAAAATAGTCAGGCGCTTATTCAATTCGCGCAAATGATCGAAAATATCACTTTCGATACGCATATCAATATTCGCGGTCGGCTCATCTAAAATAAGAATTTTCGGGTCGCTGACTAAGGCGCGAGCTAATAAAATCCGTTGCAGTTGCCCACCGGATAAAGCGCTAATCGGGCGTTGCGCTAAATCCAGCGCTTCAAGCTCGATCAAGGCTGCTTGCACCGCTGCATAATCGGCTGGTGTGTAGCGCCCGAACATCTTTCCCGAACCTAAACGCCCGAGTAAAACCGCTTGTTCAACAGTGATCGGAAAGTCGCGGGCAAAGCCTGGATATTGTGGAACATAACCAATCTGCCTGCGCTGCTGATTGGGTTTTTTACCTAGTACAGAGACAGTACCTTCTTGCGGTTTAATAAGGCCAAGAATCAGTTTAAGCAGGGTGCTTTTGCCGCCCGCATTTGGCCCGACAATCCCTAAAAATTCGCCTTGCTCGACGCTAAAATCGATATGTTGTAGTACAGGTACGAGGCCGTAGGAAAAGCTGACATCTTGCAGTTCAATAACTTTACTCAATCTCAACCCCAGCGATTAAGCGAGCTACTTTGCGCAAGTTGGGAATATAGTCTTCGGCTAAATTATCCACTGAGACGACTTTACCGTTAATCGCTTTAGCAACTTGTTCGGCGGCTCGCTGGCTAAATTGAGGCTGGACGAAAATAGTTTTTACATTTTCGTGTTTCGCTTCATTGATAATTTCTGTTAAAGCCTTGGCTCCTGGTTCTTTGCCTTCGACTTCAATTGGAATTTGTTCCAAGCCATAAGCATCGGCTAAATAGCCCCAAGCAGGGTGGAAGACCATAAATTTTAAGTGTTGCTTATCCTTAAATAATTCGGTCAGCTCTTGATCTAAGCGATCAAGTTCAGCTGCAAAACGCTCATAATTCTTAGCAAACAACTCGCTTTGCCCAGGGCGAAGTTGGCTGAAGTGATCAGCAAGTTGTTTGGACATTTGTTTAGCGATGCGCGGATTTACCCATAAGTGCGGATCCGCTTCAGCATGCGCGGTTGGATTTTCAGTAGCGCCATGTTCAGCATGTGAGTGTGATTCTAAACTACGCAGTTTAACCCCCTCACGCGCGTCAATAATCGTAATGCTGGGATTCACGCCTTGGATGCGTTTCATCCACGCCTCTTCAAAGGGCATACCGACACGTACATAAAGCTGCGTTTTAGCTAAAGCGCTGACTTGTTGAGCTGTGGGCTCATAGGTTTCAGGGCTGAAGCCGGGTTGTACCATCGAGTTAACTTTAACTTGATCGCCACCTATTTGTTCTGCGAAATGCTTTTGTGGAACCACGCTCACAAAGATTTGCAAAGGTTCGGCTGCCCAGAGCGTTGGGCTAGCGCAAGATAGTAAAAAGACAGAGAGATAGGTTAAGGTCTTCTTAAGACCCAATACTGTTTGTAAATTCATGCTGGCTAATCGGCGGATGCAATACTTTAGGGCAAGTTATAGTAGCTCAAACCAAGCGACTTGGCGATTTTTCTCACTTGGGTGAATTTTATACTTTATGTGCACTGATCACGTTGCGGCAGTGATTTATGTACTCGGTTTTAACTGACTAATCGGGATAATAGGTTAAATAGTTGTATGAACTAATATAACTATCTCCCAACACCGTTTTGATATATCTCTCTAAAGTTGTCCTAATATTCAGCCCCTTATTTAAGGGGCTTTTTTTATGCTAAATCAACCGCGTATCCCCTATTTAGGCTCTGAACAAACGCGCCTTACGTCTGTCACAATGTTTATATCAATTATCTGAGTAGTCAGAAGTTTTTAAGCTAGGTCATGCTATTGTGGCTATATACAAAACATAGCTACATTATAACTCGGAGAAATGCTATGAACGCCATCACTCGGTATTTACCGCTACCTAATGTCTCTAAAACTTTCACAGAGTTGCAAACAGGTGCACGTGCCCAAATGCATGCAGGTAGTGAGCGTCTAGCCCAAGCCCGTAGTCTCTATGCTTTAAGCGCACAGTTAGAAAGCTTCGAGTCTGGTTTACAGCACAGTAAGCTACAACTCACTGAAGTGGTGGCAAAAAAAATTCATTTACGTTTTCGCCTAGCTGACTTAAAGCCAGAAACTGATTTTGCCTTGCAACTGGCTTATAACGAATTACACCGCTACGAAATGCGCTTAGTAGCTTATTTGCGTAAAGGCGGGCAGGCTTTAAAAACCTATAATGAAATGCTGCAAGCCTTACGTGCCCAAACTGAACTAGATAACGATGCACGTGCTGCTCAAACGGCTGAATTAGCTAAAAATATTCAACTAATGCAAGACGAGCGCTTTGGCTTAGAAAAAGAGTTGCTGCAATTCTCCGAAGCTAAACCCGTGTTAACTATGGCCGCCAACATCGAGCTAGAACCCGCCAAAACTAATCCTTGGTTAGGCCGCATTCGTAGCTGGCTACCTGCATAATATTTTCTTTTAGTCTTAAAGGTCTCTAAGGGTTAAATGAACCTTTAGGGGCTGGGCTAGTCAAATTGTTCTCCAGCATGGTATAGATAGTCTTGATTACAATGAGAGGAGAACCTATGAACACAGTTATGCACCGCGTTTTAACCGCAGCTTTGATGCTTTTCATGCTGCTACCACTAACCAGCCAAGCCGCTGACAATTTCCCCGCTAAACAAAGCTTTGCAGGTCAAGCACTTGTCTTAAATGGCAAGGGTGTCCGTACTAAATTAGTTTTTAATTTATACACTGCTGGTTTATACACTGCCGCTGCGAATAAGGATGCGAATGCTCTGTTGGATGCGAAGCAGCCGCTAGCCCTACGCATGGAAGTCACCTCCGGCATGATCACCAGCGAAAATATGGAAGAAGCAGTACGAGAAGGCTTCCAAAAATCAGCAGGCGCTAATCTAACGGCGCTCCAGCCTAAGATTGAAAGTTTAATTCAAGTCTTCAAGCAGCCGATCAAAGAAGGTGATGTGTATGACTTCGTCTACAAGCCACAAAACACCATTATTATTAAAAATGGTAAGAATGCTGCCACGATTGCTGGTGCTGATTTCAAACAAGCACTATTCGGGATTTGGATCGGCGCGAAACCGGTTCAAGGCAATCTGAAAAGTGCTTTGTTGGGAGGCTAATCGTTGCTTAGTCGTTGTCGCGTAAAAGTTTGTGGAATCACTTCAGTAGCTGATGCCTTAATGGTGTCAGCTGCTGGAGCTGATGCTCTGGGCTTAGTGTTTTATCCTAAAAGTAAGCGCAATATCAACATCGAGCAAGCGGCTGAAATTTGCCAAGCACTGCCGCCCTTTGTGACCACAGTTGGCTTATTTTTAGATGCTGAGCCTAGTTTTGTTGAGCAGGTGTTAGCAGCAGTACCCTTAAATCTTTTGCAATTTCATGGCTCGGAATCGCCTGCATATTGCGCGCAATTTAAGCGCACTTATTTAAAAGCAGTTGGGATGAAAGGGATTGCAGAATCCGGTGGTTTTGCAGCTTATGCCGATCAATATCCTGATGCTCAAGGCTTTTTAGTCGATAGCCATGCGCCTGGGGCTGCCGGTGGAACCGGTGAAACTTTCGATTGGACGCAAGTACCGCAGGGTTATCTAAAGCCCATCATTTTGGCAGGTGGCTTAACCGCTGAGAATGTGGCTGAAGCGATTCAGGTGAGTGGTGTTTATGCAGTTGATGTCAGCAGTGGGGTGGAAAGTAGTCCGGGAATTAAAGACCCTGCTAAAGTCCAAGCTTTCATGAATAACTCAAAATGTTGAGTGAATTCTTTTAAATCTTTCTAGATATTCAGATACGTAGCTTGTGACATAGCAGGCTACGCGCTCTTATGGTAACTTAAGCTCCTTTCTTTTTTCTGCCGATTTTTCCTAGGAGCAGCTCGTGAAGTTCAGCGAATTTAACTGGAACGCCATGCCGGACGCAACGGGGCATTTTGGCGCTTACGGCGGGCGTTTCATTGCAGAAACGCTGATGGAGCCGATTTATCAATTAGAACAAGCCTATAGCTCTTTAAAAGATGACCCCAAATTCCAAGCCGAATTTGATCTGGATTTAAAGCACTATGTCGGTCGTCCTAGCCCGCTCTATTTTGCCGAACGTTTAACGCGTGAATTGGGCGGCGCGAAGATTTTCCTCAAGCGTGAGGATTTGAATCACACCGGTGCACACAAAATCAATAATACGATTGGTCAAGCACTACTCGCCAAACATATGGGTAAAACCCGCATTATTGCCGAAACCGGTGCAGGACAGCATGGTGTAGCTTCAGCGACGATTGCGGCGCGCTTAGGCTTGGAGTGCGTGGTGTATATGGGCGCAGAAGATGTGCAGCGCCAAGCACCTAATGTGTTTCGCATGAAATTATTAGGTGCGACGGTTGTTCCAGTGCATTCTGGCTCGAAAACTTTGAAAGATGCGCTGAATGAAGCCATGCGCGATTGGGTGACGAATGTAGATGATACTTTCTATATTATCGGCACAGTGGCAGGGCCGCACCCTTACCCTGCAATGGTACGTGATTTCCAATCAGTGATTGGACGCGAAGCACGCCAGCAAATTCTCGAACAAGATGGGCGTTTACCCGATGCTTTAGTGGCTTGCGTTGGCGGTGGCTCGAATGCAATTGGCTTATTTCATCCCTTCTTAGCAGACGAATCAGTGGCGATTTACGGGGTGGAAGCAGCTGGCTCAGGGATTGACTCTGGCAAGCACGCAGCACCTTTGACTGCCGGTAAATCAGGTGTTTTGCACGGTAACCGTACTTATCTGATGGAAGATGACAACGGCCAAATCATTGAAACGCATTCGATTTCAGCCGGTTTAGATTATCCGGGGGTGGGGCCAGAGCATTCATGGTTGAAAGATATTGGCCGTGCTCAATATGTGGCGGTAACGGATGATGAAGCTATGCAAGGCTTCCATACCTTAACGCGCAAAGAAGGCATTATTCCAGCACTCGAAAGTAGTCATGCCATGGCTTATGTGATGGAACTGGCACCGAAAATGGCTAAAGATCAAAGTATTATTATGTGCTTATCTGGGCGCGGTGATAAGGACATCAATACGATTGCACGCTTAGAGGGGATTACACTATGAGTCGAATTGCAGCGTGTTTTCAGGCTCTGCAGGCGCAGGGTAAAAAAGCTTTAATTCCTTATGTAACCGCGGGTGATCCCCATCCATCTCTTACTGTGCCATTGATGCATAGCATGGTGGAAGCGGGGGCGAGCATTATTGAATTGGGTGTGCCATTTTCTGATCCGATGGCGGATGGCCCCACCATCCAATTAGCGCATGAGCGTGCTTTGGTGCATAACACTAGCTTGTCGAGTATTTTGGCGATGGTGACTGAGTTTCGCCAAACCAATCAAACGACGCCTATGGTCTTGATGGGCTATCTCAATCCTATCGAAATTATGGGTTATGAGGTGTTTGCTAAAGCCGCACAAGAAGCGGGCGTTGATGGTGTGTTGACGGTCGATTTGCCACCGGAAGAGGGCAAAGATGTATTACCACTCTTTAAAGCACATGGCTTAGACCCCATCTTCTTAGTAGCACCAACTACACCCGCGCATCGGATGCAAGCGATTGCCGAAGCGGCTAGTGGCTTCGTTTATTATGTGTCCCTTAAAGGGGTCACGGGCGCGAATACTTTAGATACGAATCAAGTAGCTACTCGCTTGGCACAAATGCGTGAGTATACGCAGCTGCCTTTAGGGGTGGGGTTTGGAATTAAAGATGCTGCTACGGCAGCTGCAGTCGGTCAAGTAGCCGATGCAGTAGTAGTCGGTAGCGCCTTGATCAAACAGGTGGAAGCTAACCCTGATGATCATGCAATGATTATAAAAAACATTAGTGGCTTGCTCGCGTCGATGCGTAGCGCATTAGATGCTTGAATAAAAGGTAAAAGCAATGAGTTGGTTTGAAAAATTACTGCCTTCGCGGATTCGTACCGAATCTGGGTCAGCAGAGAAAAAATCCATTCCAGAAGGGCTATGGCGTCAATGTCCAGAGTGCCAGTCAGTTTTATATAAAGCTGAATTGGAGCGCAATAATGAAGTCTGCCCCAAATGCGAATTTCATATGCGGATTTATGGCCGCAAGCGCTTAGATATTTTCTTGGATAAAGAAGGGCGTGAAGAGATTGGCGCCTCAGTTGGCCCGACTGATATGCTCAAATTCCGTGATACGAAAAAATACAAAGATCGTATCGTCGCTGCACAGAAAGAGACCGACGAAAAAGATGCTCTGATTGTGATGAAAGGTAGTGTTTGCGGTATTCCTGTGGTAGCAGCCGCTTTTGACTTCCGCTATATGGGCGGTTCAATGGGTTCGGTCGTCGGCGAGCGCTTTGTGCGCGGTGCACAAGCGGCTTTAGAGGCAAAAACGGCTTTCGTTTGTTTCTCGGCTAGTGGCGGCGCACGGATGCAAGAAGCTTTGTTTTCACTGATGCAAATGGCTAAAACTAGTGCAGTACTGACTAAACTTAGCGAAAAAGGCTTGCCCTTCATTTCAGTATTAACTGATCCAACCATGGGCGGTGTTTCTGCTAGCTTCGCAATGTTAGGCGATATTCATATAGCTGAGCCAAAAGCTCTAATTGGTTTTGCTGGCCCGCGGGTCATTGAGCAAACCGTGCGCGAAACTTTGCCAGATGGCTTTCAGCGTAGTGAGTTTTTGCTCCAAAAAGGCGCGATTGATCTGATTATTCATCGGAATAAATTGCGCGAAACGATAGCTGATTTGCTAGCCGTTCTGCAGCATCGCTCCAATCCTAATCCACAGGTCATAGCAGCCGCGTGATTAATCCAGCGCCTATAGGTCAAGGGTTAGCCGAGTGGCTAGCATGGCAGGAGTCTTTCCATGTCTCTAGTATTGATCTTGGTTTAGAGAGGATTGCTACAGTCGCTGCGCGCATGCAGCTACTGACGCCCCAGTTTCCTATCATTACGGTTGCTGGAACGAATGGCAAAGGCTCTACGGTTGCACTGCTTAGTACAATTTTAGGCAGTGCAGGCTATCAAGTGGGTGCTTACACATCGCCACATATTCTGCGTTATAACGAACGTATTAGCTTAACAAGCTTACCTGTTGATGATGAACTCATCTGCCAAGCCTTTACGGCGATTGAATTAGCACGCGAACATGTTTCACTGACTTATTTTGAATTTGGCACTTTGGCGGCTATGTGGATTTTTTCGCAGGCAAACGTTGATGTGGCTGTTTTAGAAGTCGGCTTAGGTGGGCGTTTGGACGCTAGCAATCTCTGGGATGCCGATGTGGCGATTATCACCGCGATTGGGATTGATCATGTCGAGTGGCTAGGGCATAACCGTGAAGTGATTGGCCGCGAGAAAGCGGGTATTGCGCGCCCAGCTAAACCTTTAGTTTGTGGCGATCCTAATCCACCTAAGAGTATTAGCGAAGTCGCACTTGAAGTCGGGGCTAAGTTGCTGCAATTAGATAAGGACTTTAGTGTAGAGTCAGTGGATGAAGAATATTTCGCAATTCATTTAGCAGCAGACCAGCCACTTTCAGAGTTAATAGGTACTAATTTACCTAAACCGAGTTTGCAAGGTACTGTGCAGTTAAATAATGCTGCTTGTGCAGTTGTTGCCCTAGCTCAATTAGCTGAGTCTTTGCCGAAAGTGAACTTACAAGCTTTACAGCAAGGCATTACTAATGCCACGATTGCAGGGCGCTTACAAAAGTTACAAAGCCAGCCAGATATTTGGATTGATGTCGCCCATAATCCCCATGCGGCTGAAAATTTAGCAAATTGGTTAAAAGATAATCCAATTGCCGGTAAAACCAGAGTGATCTTTTCTATACTAGCTGATAAGGACATCCAAGGGGTCATTCAGCCACTGCAAGACAAAGTAGACGAATGGCATATATTTCCGCTAGATTCTACCAGAGCCGCTTCTCTTTCAACGCTACAATCGGCGTTTGCATCTGCTAATGTGAAATTTTTTCAAGTTTATTCTGATATTAATCACGCTTGGAAAACCGTAAGTATGCAGACTGCGTCTATAGATAGAGTGGTGATTTTCGGATCATTTCTGGTAGTATCCAAGGCGTTAGACGGTATTTTTTGAGAGCTGCGAGCGCAAACCCTCGGCGCATTTGAGTGTATTAATGAAGGAGTATCGGGACAATGGACAACAAGTCAACAACCAAACGTATGATTGGTGCAGTCGTATTAGTTTTAATTGCGGCTTTGTTGCTAGCTTGGTTGCTAAAAGGCAAAAATAGGCCAGCTGAACAGAAGGATCTGATCACTGAGCAAACTCAGGAATCTACCCCTATTTTAGGTTTTCCGGGTGTTAAAGAAGACCCAGCTCAAAATGGCGAAGGGAGTTTAGCTGCTAATGGTTTAAGCAGTGACCCAGCAGCACAGCAAGCAGCAGGGGCTAATCCTAATCAAGAATATGCCATTGGCTCAACTAATGCGGGCACAGCAGGAGCTGCAGCAGGCGGTACGGCTGCTGGTGCAACAGCGGCGACTGATCCAGCTGCGTCTGGCGTATTAGGAGCACAAGATCCTAATGCAAGTATGCCTATTGCTGATCCTAATTCAACCAGTGCTCAAGGTGCGGGTGCAACCGCTAATACTGCAGGTGCTAATGGCGGTGTTGCAGCGGCTGCAACTGGCGCGGTAGCGGCGGCGGGTGGTGCTGTCGCAGGTGCGGTTGAGTCGGGTAAACAAGCTGTTCAAGGTTTAGCCAATCAAGTTCAATCGGATACTACCGGCTTCCAAGTGCGTGATCCTAAGAAGGGAGAAGTCCGCGAAGTCGTCGAAAATGGTCAAAAACAGCCTGGTGTAGGTAGCATGGGTGCTAATGCAACAGTCACTGGGGATAATAATGGAGGTCAAGCTAAATCTGCAGGCAATGCTAATGGCAATGACACTCCTAAGGTTGCAGCGGCTAGCACTAAACCAGCTTCAGGTGGCAATAATGCCAGTACTAAAGATCGCCCAGCAGTAAGTTCAGGTGATCTCAAGCCAGAAAATCCACGCTTAGTGAATGAGCGCCCAGTTCCAGCGCCAGCGGCTCAACCACGTACGCCTGCTCGCGTGACTACCACTACAGAGCGTCCGGTAACTCGCCCACCAGCAGCCACTAATAAGCCAGAAGTGGCTAGCGCCAGTGCTACTGCCAGCGGCTATGTGATTCAGGTCTTAGCCACTTCAGATAAAGCTAAGGCAGATAGTATTAAGAGCACCATGGGTGGCGAAGGTTATCCGGTCTTTGTAACCAATGCTAAAGTAGACGGTAAAACGGTTTATCGGGTACGCGTAGGAACTTATCCGGGGAAAGGTGATGCAGCAGCCGTTCAAGCTAGAATGAAAGCTCGTTATGCACAAAACCAATATGTTCAAAATAGTTTTGTGACCAAAAACTAAAGGATAAAGGTAAGGCCACGTATGCAACCCTCTGCTGATCTTGTAGATTTAGGTATTATTGTTTTAATAGTCTTATCTGCAATTATTGGGTTAGTACGTGGCTTTATTCGTGAAGCGGTGTCGCTAGCGACTTGGATAGCGGCAGCCGCTTTTGCTTTTTTATATGTTCGTGAGTTAGCCGCTCAATTACCGTTCGCGCTTGAAAGTGAAGTAGCCCGCTTGGGTATTGCCTTTGCCATTATCTTTTTTGGGGTATTAGTCGCAGGCGCTATTATTAATTATTTATTTAATGCAGCGATTTCGGCGATTGGTTTGGGCGGGGTAGATCGTTTCTTTGGTGGTTTATTTGGGATTTTTCGCGGCGCTTTACTTGTTACTTTAGCGGTCGTCTTGCTCGGTCTAACCAGCCTACCAGCTAATGCTTGGTGGAAAGGCTCGCGCTTATTACCTTCTTTTGAATTAGCAGCAGTAAAATTAAAAAACTATATTCCAGCTGATGTGTCTAACTTTTTAGAAAAGGGTGCGGCGAATCCAATGCCCGTTCCTGCTTCTGCGCCAACAGCACCTGCTGAATAATTTCTACTAATTTGGTTGATTTTACAGCACTGTAGGGTCGTGCATAGCTTTTCTTATTAAGAAGGGTAAAATGCGTTTTTGTTTCTGTAGTTGGGTCAACTCCGTATGTGTGGAATTATCGGGATTGTTAGTCAAGAGCCAGTCAATCAAGCGCTCTACGATGGCTTAACTGTCTTGCAACACCGAGGTCAGGATGCAGCTGGAATTGTTACTAGTGATGGCCGCAAACTGTATCTACGACGCGACAATGGATTAGTCAAAGAAGTTTTCCTTGAACAGCATATGCGTAGCCTCATCGGCACGATGGGTATCGGTCATGTACGCTATCCAACCGCTGGCTCGTCCTCTTCTGCTGAGGCACAACCGTTCTATGTGAACAGCCCCTATGGGATTTCACTAGCGCATAACGGTAATCTGACGAATGCTGGCGAATTGCGCAAAGATTTGTATATGCAAGATCGGCGGCAAATTAATACCAATTCTGATTCTGAAATCCTGCTCAATGTTTTTGCCCAAGAACTGCTGAGGCAAGATGCCTTTCACGTTCGGCCCGAGGATATTTTTGCAGCGGTAGAGGGCGTGCATCGGCGTTGCAAAGGGGCTTATGCAGTGGTCGCTATGCTCACCCGCGATGGCTTGGTGGGTTTTCGCGATCCCAATGGTATCCGCCCCTTGGTATATGGTGTGCGCGAAAGTGCGCTGGGTAATGAATATATGCTGGCCTCTGAAAGTGTGGCTTTGGATGCACAGGGTTATCGCTTAGTGCGGGATATTGAGCCGGGCGAGGCTATTTTTATTACACATGATGGCAAAGTTTTCACTCGTCAATGCAGTGATAGCCCACGGTATAACACCTGTATTTTTGAATATGTTTATTTCGCGCGCCCCGATTCGATCATCGATAATGTGTTTGTACATAAAACACGGATGCGGATGGGGAATAAGCTAGCTGAGCATATTCAGAAGGTTTGGCCGGATCATGATATTGATGTGATTATGCCCATTCCAGATACCAGTCGTACTTCTGCCTTAGAAATGGCCTACACACTCGGTGTACCTTATCGCGAGGGCTTAATGAAAAATCGCTATATTGGACGAACTTTCATTATGCCGGGGCAAAAGCTACGGAAGAAATCGGTGCGCCAAAAGCTCAACCCTTTGCATGTAGAGTTTAAAGATAAAAACGTTCTACTAGTTGATGATTCCATTGTTCGTGGCACTACCTCTGAAGAGATTGTGCAAATGGCACGCGACTCGGGTGCTAAGAAAGTCTACTTCGCATCTGCTTCGCCACCGATTCGCTATCCGAATATTTACGGCATCGATATGCCTGCAGCCAAAGAACTGATTGCACATGATCGTACCGAAGAGGAAGTCGCGCAGGCAATCGGTGTTGACCGCTTATTTTATTTGCCACTGGAAGATTTAGTGGCGTCGATTCAACGGGGTAATCCTCGTTTGCGGAGTTTTGATTGTTCAGTCTTCACAGGCGAATATGTAACCGGTGAAACCACTGATTATTTTACTGAATTAGAGGCACAACGTAATGACCAAGAAAAACAAAAAACTGGGCTGCGGGATGCTGCCATTGACCTGCGCGATAGCGATTAGCCTATTTAGCTTTAAGGTGAGCGCTGATAATCAAGTGTATAACCAGCCTGTATTAGAGCAGGCTCAGGCTCAAGGGGTTGGTAATTTTGCTGGGCTTTTGCAGGATGTGCAGCAGCGCTTCCCCAATTATTCTGCACAACAAGTGGTCTTGATTGATGTAACTAAGCAAGAATTGTTATTGATTGAAAATAATCAGATTGCAGGACGCTGGATTATTTCGACGGCAGAGGCAGGTATCGGTAGCCGCAAGGGAAGTAATCAGACTCCTTTAGGCGTGCATCGACTAGCGCAAAAAATCGGTGATGGTGCTCCCTTAGGTACAGTATTCAAAGCACGTCAAAATACAGGGCGGGTTGCTAAGATTCTGACAGCTCCAGGTGCACGTAGTGGTGAGGATAATGTTACTACGCGCGTTATGTGGCTGGATGGCTTAGAGCCAGGTTTGAATAAAGGCGGTGCTGTAGATTCTTATCAACGCTTTATTTATATTCATGGTACTGATGAAGAAGGGCGCTTAGGTGCACCTGCTTCGCATGGTTGTATTCGGATGCGAAATCAAGATGTAGTTGATTTATATGATCGAGTCCGTGAAGATACTTTAGTCGTTATTGCACAACGTAAATAAATCAGGATTTTTTGTGTTTGCACCTATTAGTCTGAGCCAACATTTGTTCAAAAAGCCAACTTCCACTTTAGCTAAAGTGGGCTTGTTTGAGACTGGCTTACAGGTGCAACACATTACCAATAAGCGAATGAGTCAATCCTAAACGGGTTGATGGGTTCAAATTATAAGCCGGGAACTCATCCCGGCTTTTTTATTTAAGGATCACAGAAATGCATGAGAATAATGATTGGGAGTTTGAGACCTTAGCTGTACGTGCAGGGCATCAACGCACCTCAGAAGGAGAGCATGCTGAGGCAATCTTCCCAACTTCGAGTTTTGTCTTTGCCAGTGCCGCTGAAGCGGCGGCTCGTTTTGGCGGTACTGAGCCGGGAAATATTTATTCACGTATGACGAATCCAACAGTACGCTATTTTCAGGAGCGCCTAGCAGCACTTGAAGGTGGTGAAAGTTGTGTTGCCACCTCTTCAGGCATGTCTGCTGTGTTGGCAGTAATGTTGGCTTTTTTGAAAGCAGGTGATCATGTTATTTGCTCTAGTTCAGTTTTTGGTACGACCACAGTATTGCTAGAAAACTATATTAAGAAATTTGGTGTTGAAGTCAGTTTTGTTGCCCTAGCTGATTTAGAGGCTTGGGAGAGAGCTTTACAAGCCAATACGCGTGTATTATTTGCAGAAACCCCTTCAAATCCACTCACTGAGTTAGTCGATATTCGTGCGCTAGCGGACTTGGCTCATCGCAATAATAGCGTATTGGTCATTGATAACTGCTTTTGTACTCCAGTACTGCAGCGCCCACTAGAGTTGGGTGCTGATGTGATTGTCCATTCGGCCACTAAATATTTAGATGGACAAGGACGTGCTTTAGGTGGAGCTGTAGTAGGTGATGCTGAACGGGTGGGCAAGGATGTGTTTGGGGTGCTGCGCTCAGGTGGCGTGGCTATGAGTCCCTTTAATGCATGGATTTTTCTGAAAGGCTTGGAAACTTTGCCGATCAGAATGCAGGCCCACTGTCAGCAAGCGGCAATGCTTGCTGATTGGTTAGTAGAGCAACCTGAAGTTGAACGGATTTACTATCCCGGTTTAACTAGCCATCCTCAGCATGAGTTGGCAAAAAAACAACAAACAGGTTTCGGTGGTGTCGTCTCTTTTGTGATTAAAGGTGGGCAGGCTGCTGCTTGGCGAGTGATTGATGGCACACGCATGCTCTCAATCACTGCTAATTTAGGGGATACTAGAAGTACGATCACTCACCCAGCTACCACGACACATAGCCGTTTGACCGCTGAGCAACGCGCTGAAGTTGGGATTGATGATGGTTTGGTGCGGGTTTCGGTAGGTTTAGAAAATATTAAAGATATTCAGAAGGATTTAAGCTTTGGTTTAGCTAGCTGACATGTTTTAGATCATAAAAAAGGATGCCCAAAGCATCCTTTTTATAAGCTTTAATACTAATTCTAAATTAGAAGTCGTATTTCAGAGCAGCTTTCAACTTAGTAACTTCACTATCGTTCGCACCTAAGTCATTGTCAGTTTGTTGAGCTTCAAACCAAGCAGAGGTTTTCTTGCCGATTGGCAGCGTGTAACCTACAGCGATACTAGTTGGTTTTGCACCAGCGTCTAAATCAGCTTGACCGTAAGCTAAGTAAGCACCAGCATAGCCTAAGTGTAAGTCGATAGAGTTACCAGTATTATCACGGTCAGTATAAGCGAAACCGTATTCTGCAGGACCCATTTTGCCACCTAAAGCAACACCATAGGCTTTGCTGCTGTCTGCAGCAGTACCGCTGAAGTCCGCATCTTTATAACCAACGCCAACTTTCACAGGGCCAGCATCAAAACTAGCACCGATTTCATAACCGTCGTTATAAGTATCATCACCTTGATACATGGTAGCGCCTAAGCCAACTTGACCAACAGTCGTGTCATAAGTTAAGGCTTCACCAGTACGGCCAGTGTAGGTACCTAAGAAAGAAGAACCCATACCACCAGCGTCCCAAGCGATATCCATTGGAGCGATAACAGTATTATAGAAGGTATGATAGTCTTGACCGATACGAACGCGACCGAAACCACCTTTCAGGCCAACATAAGCTTTACGAGTGCCTAATGCACCGTTTGCATTATCAGCAGAATCAGTGTCAACACTGAATTCATAATGGCCGAAACCTTTTAAGCCGTCAGCGACTTCAGTTTCAGCTTTAAAGCCCATACGTGAGTACCAGTTTTGGAATTGCGTAGTACTTGTTACACCGTTATCAGTGTTATTGATACCAATACGTACAGAACCATAGAAAGATGTACCATCTTCAGCTTGAGCAGCAAAAGAAGCTGCACCTAAAGTAGCCATTGCGATGGCGATTGTCAGATTTTTCAATTTCATAGTAATTTCCCATTCCACCGTTGCATAAACGCAGCGAACTGTATTATAAAGCCAACACTATCGAGACACAATTGTTATCCAGATAGTTTTTTCGATTTGGTAACCTAACTAACGAAAAAACCTCAAACTTTCTATCATCTAAAGCCTTTTTATAGGTTTTCACTTTAGTACAAAACTCACTTCTAAAATCGGTTATCCTGCGTAACACTATGTAGCATAAACAACACTGTTGTAAAAGCCCTACTTTCCTGATGAGCGTAACATTTTTCCTTTATTGCTTAAATTTAATTCGACTTGACGTATACGTTAACTTATTCTAGTATGCGTCAAGAGGTGTTTATGCAGCAAAAGCTTTGGACTATTTCTGAATTAGCGGACGAGTACGAAATCAGTGCTCGAGCGATACGCTTTTACGAAGATAAAGGTTTATTGGAGCCGCAGCGTGTGGGTGCAAATCGGGTCTATAGTTATAAAGATCATGCACGTCTAAAGCTAGTTTTGCGTGGTAAGCGTCTGGGTTTCTCCTTGGAGGAGATCAGGGAGTTCATTGGTTTATATAATTCTGAGCTGGGTCCTGAACAAACTGAGCAATTACAGTTCTTGCTAAAAAATGTTCGGGAAAAGGTCAGTGTCTTAAAACAGCAACAGTTAGATTTGGCAATGACACTCGATGAATTGACACATATCGAAACTGAGTGCTTAAGTCGCCTAGAAAACAAAAATTAAGACAGTTAGCTGAAATACATAACCAATGACTCCTCATTAATTCACGAGTAATGGATGGAGAGCAGATATGAAACAAGTTGTGATTGCAGGTTATGCACGCACCCCTTTTACCCTAGCCAATAAAGGTGAACTCATTCGAGTTCGCCCTGATGAGTTGGCTGCTGCTGCCGTTAAGGGCTTAATGGCCAAAACGGGCATTGATGGTAAAGAAATCGAAGATCTAACGATGGGTTGCGCTTTTCCAGAAGGTGAGCAAGGCTTCAATATTGCACGTTTAGTTGTCTTAATGGCCGGTTTACCCCTGTCAGTCGGTGGTGTGACCATCAATCGTTTTTGTGGTTCTTCAATGCAAGGCATTCATCAAGCGGCGGGTGCTATTCAGATGAATGCAGGTCATGCTTTTATTTGTGCAGGCGTAGAGTCAATGACACGGATACCCATGCCCGGTTTCAATCCTTCACCTAATCCAAAACTCTATGAAGCCATGCCTAGCGCTTATATCAGCATGGGTATCACGGCTGAAAATCTCGCAAGTAAATACGGCATCTCCCGCCAAGAGCAAGAAGCCTTTACCGTTACGAGTCATCAAAAAGCGGCTGCTGCCCAACAAGCAGGCAAATTAGCCGATGAAATTATTGCGGTGGGTTCTGTCACTCAAGATGGTTGCATTCGCCCGGACACTACACTCGAAACCCTAGCCAGCTTGAAGCTCGCCTTTGATGAAAAAGGGACAGTGACAGCAGGTACGTCCTCACCTTTAACCGATGGTGCTTCTGCCACTTTAGTTTGTAGTGAAGAGTTCGCTAAAGCGCATGGCCTGCCAATCCTCGCTAGAATTAAAAGCATTGCGATTTCAGGTTGTGCACCAGAGATCATGGGCATCGGCCCAGTACTGTCTAGCCAAAAAGCGCTGGAGCGTGCGGGCATAACGGCACAAGATTTAGATATTATTGAGTTGAATGAAGCTTTCGCTTCTCAATCGCTAGCCTGTATCCGTGATCTGGGTTTGGATATGGCGAAAATTAATCTCGATGGTGGTGCGATTGCTTTGGGTCATCCTTTAGGTGCGACGGGCGCGCGGATTACTGGCAAAGCTGCAGCCTTATTAAAGCGTGAAGGCAAGCAGTTTGCCTTAGCTTCTCAATGTATTGGCGGCGGTCAAGGTATCGCAACAATCTTGGAGGCGGTGTAATGGAAATACGTAAAGTTGCCGTCATCGGCGCTGGCGTAATGGGGGCTGGCATTGCTGCTCACATTGCCAATGCCGGTGTACCTGTCGTCTTACTCGATATTGTCCCGCAAGGTGCTACGAATCGGAATGTGGTGGCTGAAACTGCGGTTGAGAAGCTCTTAAAGTCTGATCCTGCAGCCTTCATGCATAAGCGTAATGCGCGCTTAGTCACGACCGGTAATATCGAAGATCATATAGATCTGCTGGCCGATTGCGATTGGATCATTGAAGCGATTATTGAGCGCTTAGATTTAAAGCAAACTCTGTATAAGAAGATTGATGCTGTGCGCCGTGCGGATGCAGTGGTGTCTTCGAATACATCTACCATTCCTTTGCATGATTTAGTCGCTGGCTTACCCGCAGGTTTTGCCGAACAGTTTATGATTACACACTTCTTTAATCCACCGCGCTATATGCGGTTGCTGGAAGTTGCGTCTGGCGCGCAAACCAAACCTGAAGTAGTGCAGAAGGTCAGCCAGTTCTGTGACATTAAATTAGGTAAGGGCGTCGTTGGTTGTAAAGATAGCCCCGGCTTTATTGCTAATCGTATTGGGATTTACTGGATTCAAACTGCGATTTTAGAAGCAATGAATCTTGGCCTCACCGTCGAGGAAGCTGATGCGGTAGTTGGCAAGCCGATGGGTATTCCTAAAACGGGCGTATTTGGCTTATCCGATTTGGTGGGCATTGATCTGATGCCGCATTTAATGGAAAGCATGAAGCGTACTTTGCCAGCTGAAGATGTTTTCCATGCCAAAGCGATTATCCCGCCTGTCGTCAGCAAAATGATTCAAGAGGGTTACACAGGACGTAAGGGTAAAGGCGGCTTTTATCGCTTGAACCGTGCGGGCAGTGAAAAGATTAAAGAATCAATCAATCTGCAAACCGGCGAATACAGCAAATCCCGCGAAGGGCGTTTAGATAGTGTCGCGAATACGCGCAAACTGGCCGATTTAGTTAGCTATCGAGATAAAGGCGGCCAATATGCATGGAAAGTACTCTCTCAAGTTCTAAGTTATGCGGCTTCCTTAGTACCAGCGATTGCAGATGATATTCACTCGGTTGATACCGCGATGCGCTTGGGCTACAACTGGAAATATGGTCCCTTTGAGCTGATTGATCAGTTGGGTGCTAAAGCCTTTGCTGAGCGCTTAACGGCAGAAGGCTCAGTAGTTCCTCCTTTATTAAAGCTCGCCGCTGAAGTCGGTAGCTTCTATCGGGTGCAAGATGGCAAATTGCAGTATTTAACGACCGCAGGCCAGTATCAAACGGTAGAGCGCCCAGCCGGTGTCTTGCTGCTGGAGGATATTAAGCGCACGAGTAAACCAGTTGCCAAGAATGCTTCGGCTAGCTTGTGGGATATTGGCGATGGTGTACTTTGCTTAGAGTTCACTAGCAAGATGAATGCGATGGATCCACAAATCCTCGGCATGATTCAGCAAGCGATTGGCATTATCTCCAAAAACTATAAAGCCTTGGTGATTTACAACGAAGGCAGCAATTTCTCCGTCGGCGCGAATTTAGGTTTGCTGCTCTTTGCCGCGAATATCGCTTCGTGGGAGCAGATCGAAGGCATGGTGAAAGGCGGGCAAGATACTTATAAAGCCATGAAGTATGCACCTTTCCCCATTGTCGGCGCGCCAGCAGGCATGGCTTTAGGTGGTGGCTGTGAGGTTCTATTGCATTGCTCCGCGGTTCAAGCGCATGCGGAAACTTATATGGGCTTAGTGGAAGTCGGTGTGGGCGTGATTCCGGGTTGGGGTGGCTGTAAGGAAATGCTGCAACGCTGGGTCACCAATAAAAAGCGTCCCGGTGGTTTATTGCCCCCAGTGATTAAGGCGTTTGAAATGATTAGCACCGCTACCGTTTCGAAATCTGCACAAGAAGCTCAAGATTACTTATTCCTGCGTCCATCCGATGCGATCACTATGAATCGTGATCGTTTATTAGCAGATGCGAAAGCACGCGCTTTAGCAATGGTGGAGGATTATAAGGCACCTGAGCCCATTGAGCTGAATTTACCTGGTGCAACTGCACGTGTCGCGATGGAAATGGCCGTGAATGATTTCCGCGCGATGGGTAAAGTCACGCCACATGATGTAGTCGTTTCTACGCAATTAGCCAGAGTGTTGAGCGGTGGTGACACTGATATGGTGGATAAAGTCAGTGAAGATCAGTTGCTGGAATTAGAGCGCACTGCTTTTATGAATCTACTTCGCACTAATAATACGCTAGCCCGCATGGAAACCATGCTGGAAACTGGCAAGCCGCTGAGGAATTAATCATGCCAACTTATCAAACTCCTTTACGTGATATGCGCTTTGCTTACAGCGAATTGTTTAATCCAGCGGATATTCAAGCACTACCCGGTTTCGAGGAAGTGAATAGCGAGCTGGTGGAAACGATTCTGGAAGAAGCGGGCAAATTTTGTGAAAGCGTCCTGCAACCGTTAAATCGTTCAGGTGATGAGGAAGGCTGCCATTTTGAAAATGGTACTGTCACCACGCCGAAAGGTTTCAAAGAAGCTTACAAAGCTTATTGTGAAAATGGCTGGGGGGCGCTGACGACTTCAACGGCTTACGGTGGACAAGGTTTACCGAATATTGTGGGAACGATGGTCGAAGAGATTATCTGTGCCTCTAATATGTCCTTCGGTATGTATCCCGGTTTAACTCACGGTGCTTATAACGCGATTGAGCATTACGGTACGGACGAGCTGAAAGCCATCTATTTGCCAAACATGGTGGCAGGCACTTGGAGTGGCACGATGTGCTTAACCGAGCCACATTGCGGGACAGATTTAGGCTTGCTACGCACCAAAGCTGAGCCACAAGCTGATGGTAGTTATCGCATCACGGGCACTAAAATTTTCATTAGCTCCGGTGAGCATGATCTGACGGATAACATTATTCATTTAGTGCTAGCACGCTTGCCCGGTGCACCGGCGGGCATTAAAGGGATAAGCTTATTTTTAGTACCTAAGTTTTTAGTGAATGCGGATGCTTCTTTGGGTGCGCGCAATGCAGCCGTTTGTGGTGCGATTGAACACAAAATGGGGATTAAAGCGTCATCGACTTGTGTGATGAATTTCGATGCTGCAACCGGCTATTTGGTGGGTACGCCTAATAAAGGCATGCAAGCGATGTTCGTAATGATGAATGCGGCCCGTCTGGGTGTTGGCATGCAGGGCTTAGGCATTTCTGAAGTGTCCTATCAAAATGCAGTCACTTATGCCAAAGATCGCTTGCAAGGCCGTTCCTTAAAAGGCGCAGCGCAGCCGGATAAACCCGCCGATCCGTTAATGGTGCACCCTGATATTCGCCGCATGCTGCTCACTATGCGCGCTTATACTGAAGGCAATCGCATGCTGGCGGTATGGATGGCGCGGCAATTAGATATTTCTTTGCACTCAAGTGACCCAGTACAAAAGCAAACGGCGGAAGATTTCGTCGCTTTAATGACGCCGATTGTGAAGGCTTTCATGACTGATTGCGGTTCTGAAATTGCTAATTTGGGCATGCAAGTTTATGGCGGTCATGGCTTCATTCGCGAATGGGGCATGGAGCAGTTTGTGCGTGATGCGCGCATCTCGCAAATCTATGAAGGCACAAATGGCGTACAAGCGCTCGACTTGGTTGGACGGAAAATGCCAGCGCATATGGGGCGAACGTTGCGACCTTTCTTCCATGAAGTCAGCGGCTATTTAGCAGATAAGCAAAATGATACTCGGCCTGAAGTGCAGCCTTTTGTACAAGGCTTGGCGAAAGCTTTTGGCCGTTTGCAAACCGTGACAGGTTGGTTAGCTGAAAAAGGCTTGTCTAATCCTGAAGAAGCAGGTGGTGCAGCGACTGATTATTTACGCTTATTTGCTCTAGTAACTTTAGGCTACTTATGGCTAAGAGCTGTCGATATTGCTTTAGAAAAGCGTGCCGGTGACGAAGCTTTGTTCTATCAAGCCAAGCTCGATACCGCACGCTTTTATTATGAGCGTTTACTCCCACAAACGGGTGCTTTAATGAGCGTTATTATGTCGGGCTGTGGCAGTATGATGAATTTTAATGCGGAAGCTTTTTAAGCTAATTCAAGCTCCTCATCGCTCGATGGGGAGCTTATAAACAATAACTATCCATTTGTCCGATCTATTTATACAGCAGTTTTTCTTAGCCCTAGAATGAGACTTCATGTACCCCTACGCGAAGTGTCAATCGTGCGAACCTTAGTACTCATTAGTCTCTTATGTTGTATGACCGCTGCCTCAGCTGAGATTTATCGTTGGACTGATACAAGCGGTAAGCAAATCTATGGCGATGAGCCACCTGAGGATGCGCGTGCGATCGAACCCGTTGAATTGCCTACTTTAACAGTAGCAGAGCGCTTCAAAGGCAATACGAAGCCAACAAATAATCCCGCTCCAACTGCTCAAGCCCCCAGCGAAGACCCAGTTAACACAGTAGTAGCAGTAAAAGACACCACTAAGTCAGAAAACGAATCCGCGGTCGCAGGTGGCTATGAAAAATTTAGCATTTTAGTACCAAGCGTTGACGAAGTTGTGCGCTCAAATGCAGGCGCGCTGAATATCAAATTAGACATTCAGCCAGCACTGAAGAAAGATCATGGTGTGGTGCTTTATATTGATGGTCGCCAAGTTGGCGAAACGGCGACTGACTCGATTGACATCACAGGCGTTGAACGGGGCATACATAGCGTATTCGCCGTGCTACACGATGCTGAAGACAACATTTTAGGCAATACTGAAGCAGTTAACTTTACTGTTGTTAGGGCTTCAGTCGCGTCGGCGAGCTCCAAACAACGCAGTGCCAAGGCGGACGATAGTAGCGCCCTCAGCAATAGCCGCTTCTAAATCGCCGCTCATCCCCATTGAGAGCGTATCGAGCTGAAAGCCTTGGGCGTTTAATTGCTCCAATAAACCGCGTACAGCAGCAAAAGCTTGGCGCTGTTTAGCGAAATCTTCTTCGGGTGCAGGAATAGTCATTAGCCCCCGCAGTTGTAGATTAGGTAGTTGTTTTACTGCGCTCGCTAATTCAAATACTTGCTCAGCTGCTACCCCCGATTTGCTCGCTTCATCACTAATATTCACCTGTAGGCAAATTTGCAAAGGTCGCTTGGGGTTTGGATTTTGTGCACTCAAGCGCTCAGCAATTTTTAAGCGATCAACTGAGTGTATCCAAGTGGCTAATTCGACAATTTGGCGGGTTTTATTCGACTGGATCGGGCCGATGAAATGCCATTCAATCGGATATTGCCGAAGTTGGGCGGCTTTCTCAGCCATTTCCTGCACGTAATTCTCACCAAAAGCGAGCTGCTGAACTTGCAAGGCTTCTTCCAAAGCAGATACAGGTTGATGTTTACTGACTGCTAATAATTTCACGCTACCGACTGCGCGGCCATACTTACTTTCAGCTGCGCGGATGCATTCTCCGATTGTCAGAAGATTATCCTTAATGGTCATATTTTGTGTTAACTTCGATTAAATCCTAAAAATTATAAAAAACTCGAATAACAATGGATATTACTCAGCTGTTAGCGTTTGGCGTTAAGAATAATGCCTCTGACTTACACTTGTCAGCAGGTTTGCCACCCATGATTCGTGTCGATGGCGAAATGCGCCGTATCAACTTGCCGGTTTTGGAGCACAAACAAGTGCACGGCATGGTGTATGACATCATGAATGATAATCAGCGTAAATCCTATGAGGAGTTTTGGGAATGTGACTTTTCCTTCGAAATTCCGGGGGTAGCGCGGTTCCGGGTCAATGCTTTTAACCAAGGGCGCGGCGCGGGTGCGGTATTCCGTACTATCCCCAGCAAAGTACTTAGCTTGGAACAGTTAAATGCACCCACTAGTTTCCGCAAAATTGCCGATAATCCACGTGGTCTTGTGCTCGTTACTGGGCCAACAGGCTCAGGCAAGTCCACCACTTTAGCCGCAATGGTGGATTATAAAAACGAGAATGAATATGGGCATATTCTCACCATCGAAGACCCGATTGAATTCGTCCATCAAAGCAAAAAGAGCTTAGTCAACCAACGGGAAGTGCACCGTGATACCCGCAACTTCGAAGCTGCTTTACGTTCAGCACTACGTGAAGACCCTGACACCATTCTAGTTGGGGAGATGCGTGACCTTGAAACCATTCGCTTAGCACTGACGGCGGCAGAAACTGGCCACTTAGTCTTCGGTACTTTGCATACTACTAGCGCTCCGAAAACCATCGACCGTATCGTTGACGTCTTCCCAGCCGCAGAAAAAGAAATGGTGCGTTCGATGTTATCCGAGTCTTTACAGGCGGTTATCTCCCAAACCTTGTTACGTAAGCGCAATGGTGGCCGGGTTGCAGCTCACGAGATTTTGATTGGTACACGTGCGATTCGTAACTTAATTCGCGAAAACAAAATTGCCCAAATGCGTTCAGCGATGCAAACCGGCCAAGGTGATGGCATGCAAACGCTAGATCAATCACTGCAAGCCTTAGTGATGAAAGGCATCATTGATAAAGAAACAGCACGCCGTAAAGCGGACAATCCTGACGCTATTTAAACCCAGCATGACTCAATATAAGGGGTAATCATGGATCGCGATAATGCAATGGCCTTTGTGCAAAAACTACTGCGCGGCATGCTAGAGAAAGGCAGCTCTGACTTATTCATCACCGCTGATGCAGCGCCTTCGGTGAAAGTGAATGGTGAAATGATCCCGCTCACTCAAACGCCTTTGTCAGAGATGAATGCGCGCATGTTGGTACGTTCGATTATGAACGACTATCAACTGCAACAGTTTGAATCTGAAATGGAATGCAATTTTTCCATTAGCTTGCCCGGTACTGCCCGTTTCCGCGTGAATGCTTTCACTCAGCGTGGTTGTTCAGGAATGGTCTTGCGGCACATTCCCACCAAAATTCCTAAGTTTGAAGATTTAGATTTACCGCCGATTTTGCGAGATTTGTCGTTGACTAAGCGCGGCCTGATTATTTTCGTAGGTGCGACAGGTTCTGGTAAATCCACGTCCTTAGCAGCCATGCTTGATTATCGGAATGAAAACTCGCGCGGGCATATTGTCACCATCGAAGATCCCATTGAATTCATTCATCAACATAAAGGCTGTTTGCTAACTCAACGCGAAGTCGGTTTGGATACGAACAGCTATGAAGTTGCTCTGAAAAATACTTTGCGCCAAGCACCCGACGTAATTCTGATGGGGGAGGTGCGGGATAAACAAACGATGGAATACGCCATCGCTTATGCAGAAACCGGGCATTTATGCTTAACCACCTTACACGCGAATAGCGCAAATCAGGCAATTGAGCGGATTCTGAACTTCTTCTCTGAAGAGCGTCATCCTCAACTCTTGATGGATTTGTCTCTGAATCTTAAGTCGGTTATTTCGCAGCGTTTAGTGCGCTCGGTGGATGAAAGATCGCGGATTCCCGCGGTTGAAGTCATTATCAATACGCCCTTAATGGCCGATTTGATTTTGAAAGGCGATGTCTCCGGGATGAAAACCTTAGCGTCAAAGTCACGTGAATACGGGATGTGTACCTTCGACCAAGCGCTATTTGATTTGATTGAAAATCGCAAAATCACCGTACAAGAAGGCTTACGTAATGCGGACTCAGTGAATGACTTGCGTCTGCGCCTGAAGTTGGAAAGCCGCTTCTCCAAAGATAATGATTTCTTCCGTGGCACTGAGCAGCTCGAAATTGAGCCAGTCGCAAATAATATAAGAAGGTAACAAATGGCCAATGTAATCGAAGAGGATATGCGCCTGTCCCCATTATTACACATGATGGTTAAGCAACAGGCTTCGGATATTTATCTCACGACAGGTGCACATGCTTCGGTAAAAGTACGCGGTGCTCTACGTAAAATTAGCAAAGAACCGATGAAGCCGGGCAACATTCGCCAGCTCGCGGAAGAAGTTTTGACCTCCAGTGAAATGGAAACCTTTTATAGCAATCGTGAGTTTAATAAAGGGATTGCGCTGAAAGGGATTGGCCGTTTTCGGATGAATTTGTACTTCCAGCGCGGCGAAGTGTCGATGGTCGTACGGCATATTCGCAGTAATATTGCTAATCCTGATGATCTTAATTTACCGCCGGTTTTGAAAGAGCTGGTGATGCGCCGTGATGGTTTGATTTTGTTTGTGGGTTCTACCGGTTCAGGTAAATCCACTTCGATGGCTTCCTTGATTCAGTATCGAAACGAGCGCCATTGCGGGCATATCCTGACCATTGAAGATCCTATCGAATATACTTTCCGCCACGGTCAATCGATTATCGGGCAACGTGAAGTAGGCTTTGACACTTTAAGTTATGCGAATGCGATGCGCGAAGCAATGCGTGAAGCACCCGATATGATTATGGTCGGGGAAGCGCGTGACTCTTCAACCATGGGAGCGGTGCTAGGCTTTGCGGACACTGGGCATTTAGTCTTATCCACCTTGCATGCGATTAATGTAGTGCAAGCGCTAGAGCGTATTTTGTACTTATTCGGCAGTGAAGATAAAAATCGCGTGCTGATGGATTTATCCCTTAACCTACGTGCGATAGTCGCACAACGTTTGATTCCGGCATCCAGTGGTGAAGGCATTCATCTCGCTGCTGAAGTTTTGGTGAATACGCCCTATGTCTCTGAACTGATTCGTAAAGGCCACTTCAATGATTTACCAGAAATCATTGAAAAGGGTACTTCCGACGGTATGGTGAGTTTTGACCAATCCTTATTCCGCTTGCTGCGTGATAAGAAAATTACCAAAACGCATGCTCTTGAATACGCAACTTCACGCAATAATCTGGAGTGGCAAATTAGCTTTGGCAATGGTAGCTTCGCCGCTGATGCGAATAAGCCTGCCGAGCCGAGTGTGTATGAAAAGGTGTTGGAATCTACCAAGAATAAAATCACTGGCAATGCTGAGGCTTAAGCTTTTATTGCCAACGAATAATCGGTAAATCCAGCAGGTTTTGTAAGTCTTGCTGGTTATCCATGCCTGTGGGCGCGGGATGCATCGGATTCAGGAGCACGGCGGCTAATTTTAAGTTGCGTGCTTTGATCGCTTCAACCGTCAGCAAAATATGATTGATGCAGCCGACTCGGTCTTCACTGACTAATAAAATCGGTAAATTCAAAGCCTGCGCCAGATCCGCATTCAACCCGTCCGCAGCTAAGGGCGAGTAAAATCCACCTGCACCTTCCACATAGAGAAAAGTCTTGTGCGCGTTATTGGGTTGGCACTGCGCCGCTAATTGTTGAATGCTTAAGGTTTTGCCTTCTTGCTTGGCAGCACGAGGGGGTGAAAGTGGCGCTAGTAGCGGATTAGGGCAAATCTGTTGTAAGGTCTGAAAACCACTCGCATTCGTAGCTAGTTTCCAAGTATCCGTTTCAGTAATCTGCTCTGCTAGCCAACCCGATTCTACCGGTTTGCGCGGGGTGATATGTACACCTAGCCTGCGTAAGTGTTGCAGTAAGCGTGTCCCTACCCAAGTTTTACCTACACCGGTATCAGTACCGGTCATAAAAACACCTGGTAGTTGGCTGAGCTGGAATAGCCATGCGTCAAAAGAACTTGGATTCAAGCGGTAAACTCTAAGTCAGAGAAATTTTCTATTATACTGCAGCCTCTTCAACTGCATAGCGAGCTTAACAATGCGCGCCCGATTTTGGCATGAGCGTTGGCAGCAAAACCAAATTGGTTTTCACCAAGACGAGATTAATCCTTATCTACAAACTTACTGGCCTAAAGTTCAAGTACCGGAAGGTGCTAAGGTTTTTGTACCTTTATGTGGCAAAAGCATAGATATGCTCTGGCTGCGTGCTGAGGGCTATCAGGTGGTAGGAGTGGAGCTGAGTCCCATTGCAGTGAAAGATTTTTTTGCTGAAAATAATTTGGAGCCTACTATTAGCCAACAGGGTGCTTTTGAGCTTTGGGAAGTAGATGGTTTACAAATTCTGTTAGGCGATTTCTTTCAGCTCACCGCTCAAGATTTAGCGGCTTGTGCCGCAATTTATGATCGGGCTTCGCTGATTGCTTTGCCACCCGATATGCGCGAACAGTACGCTGCACATATCAAGCAAATAGCTACTAAGCCTACGCTGTTAATTACTTTAGAGTATGACCAAACTATTACGGGTGGGCCGCCGTTCTCGGTTACCGCGACAGAGGTTCAACAATATTACGCTGATATTTATCAGATTGAGCAGTTAGCGCGAGTAGATATCAGTGCTAGCCCACATGGCATTATTGCTAAAGGGGTTAAGGAGCTGTATGAACGTATTTATTGGCTAAGTCCTAAATCTTAGTGGCTGGCTCTGTTAGGTACTGAACGCTAGTTTCTACACGGCCATCAGGGTAGAGTAAAAATTCACGCCAACCCGGATTGGCGTGTTTAAATCCTAAGCGCTCATTATGATGCGTGAGCTGCACGCAGGTTGCAGGCGTACCATAAACTGCAATGGAATCACCTTGTTGATTCGTTACTTGCCCCATAAATTCATCGTGGATATGCCCAAAAGCGACGGCTTTCACTTGCGGGAAGGCAGTCACTATTTCCCAAAATTGCTCGGGTTGCTGTAAGCCCATTTTGTCCATCCAAGGGCTGGCAATTGATAGCGGATGGTGATGGAGAAAAATTAATGCATAGTGATCGGGCGCAAGTTGCTGTAAAGCTTGTTTAAGTTCAGTCAGTTTCTCGGTAGTTAAATAGCCCTCACCGTGTAAAGGGCGGCTACTATCTAACAACAGACAATGCCATTTTTGACAAACGACTGGCTTTAATACCTTAATCAGTTCGTTTGTTAACTCGGCATGCATTAAGGCAGGCTGGTCATGGTTGCCCGGTAGCACATGCACAGGGGCGGGGAAGCCAGCTAATAAAGTATTCATACGCTGGTAGGTAGCAGCGATTTCTTCCTGAGCTAAATCGCCGCTAATCACTAGCGCCTCACAAGGTTCTTGTTGGCGCAGATGGTTCAGCACTCTGCTTAAAGCTTGGTTGGGGTAGACTGGCAACGGTGACCAAATTAAACACGAAGCGTCGTCGGCATAGCAATGGGTATCACTAATTTGCCAAATACGCAGCGGAGTGGTTTCTAACATCGATTTTAAAGCCCAGTTAACGACTGATCCTGTGGATAGCTAACACTATAGCCATAATTTAACTGCACATTACCACTTGCAGGCACATCACGCACCCAAGCAGTAACGCCTTTCTTATTCTCCACATCTTTCAGGCTTGGAAGATCACCAGTCAGTGTGACGCTAATATCAGAGGTATCAGCCACTGGAATAGTGTCATACAGTTTTACACTACGAGTATCAGCGTGCTGATTATTAATAGTGATGCGATAACTATAATCTAAGCGCTTGCGACTACTTAATAAGCCGGGTTGAGTAGTTTTTTCGGGAGTAGGTTGGAAGCGAATTTTGACCCGATCATCTTCACCGAAAGATAGTTTCATGAGTTCGCCTGTTTTTAGCTCGGCTAACTGCGAGTTGCCAATGAAATTGCCATCTCGATATAAAGCTACAGACCCCGGAATCAGTGGAGCTTGGCCTTGATAGCTGGCTTCAGTGCTTAAAATAGCACGCGGATCAAGACGCGGAACGCTAGTAATCTGCAGCTTGGCATCCAACGCTTGGCTTTCTAACGTAATCCGCCGCGTATCGCTGCCTGAGGCAATCGTTAATGCGCCCGGAACTTGATATTCAGCATTATAAGAACCAGTCATCAGAGCACTATTATCATCCTTCATGCTAACCATGGGCTTCGGTTGTCCTTCCATCGCAGGCGCTGAAGGTGCGGGTGCTGCAGCAGACTTTGCCATGTACATATCAGTTTCTACAGCGGCTGCTTCGTTCGCTGACATCAAGCCGGGTTTATATAAAGAAATAACCCAACTATTTAATTCTGGCAAGCTAGCACTCGCATTGGGGCGTAAGGTAGAAAGATTCACTTTTACGTTAGTCCAATCTTCGCCAGTGTTTTGTTGGATGGCTGCTTGGGTTTTGAATTGCAGTTTCCCTGTAGTGCTATCCAATTCAGCTTCATAGACAGGTGCCCAATTCGCTTCGGGAATTTGATAGCTTAAATTGAGGGTTAAACTGCTGGCTGCTGCTGCTTTGACATACAAGCTAGCCGTTTGATTGCTGGTTTCTCCAGTGGCAATTTGCTCTAACTGTTCTTGTAACTGAGCTAGACCTTTATCAAAGTCTTGGAGGGTTTTATCCGCTGCTCGCACTTTAGTTTGCGCTTCGGCGGTGGCAGTTTCTAAAGTTTGCCAAGCTTGTTGCCATTGATTTAATGGCAAAGGAGTCGCGCCCTGCGCTTGCTGTTCTTTGCCTGCTTGTTGTAAGCCAGTCGCACGAATAAAAGCTAATTGTTGTTCTGCGCGAGTCTTAGCATCAGCCACTTCTTGGCGTTTTTCTTGCCAACGGCGAATTTCTTCCTGTAGCTGGCGTTCACGAGCTTGCACTGCATCTGTGCTCATCTGTTCAGTAAGTTGGACACTGCCTAAGCTCACCGCAGCCGTACTGGTTCCTGAAACACGTAGTGAGTTGGCCTGCATTTGTAGCGGCAAACCGGGTAAAATAATTTTAGTTTCGCCAGCGGGTAGCTGAATAGTGGTGGTGCGCGTAATACGAGCGCTATCAGGGTATACTGTTACCGCGCTAATACTTGAGCTAGCCTGTAGGTCGGCATAGGCCAGCTGAGGTAATGCGAAAGGAACTACAAAACCACAAACAACCGCTAATTTAATGCGCATAGTGCTAAGGACTCCAGGTTATTTTTTTCTTCATTATGATCTTGTGTCTAGCATAGCAACAAAAATAGGAGTTGGAAAATCGTCCGTTTGATTGACACCCACTGCCATTTCGATGATGCGAGTTTTGCGCTAGATCGCGCCCAAGTTTTAACTGAGATGCAGGCACTAGGGGTGAGTGATTTAATAATTCCTGCAGTGACTCAAGCCAGTTGGGGTGGGATTCAAGCCTTATGTAAACAGCATTCGCAGTTGCATGCAGCCTATGGTTTGCATCCCATTTATTTGGCAGAACATCAGGATGAGCATTTAAAGCAGCTTGAACTATTCGTTCGCGAACACCGCGAGCAAGTAGTAGCGATGGGTGAATGTGGTTTGGATTTTTATTTGCCAGAATTAGCGGTGCAGCAACAAACAGCATTATTTATCGCCCAATTAAAGCTAGCGAAAAACTTTGATTTGCCGCTTATTGTGCACGCCCGCCGTTCAGTGGATGCGGTATTGAGCTGTATTCGGCGCGTCGGTGGTCTACGCGGTGTCGTGCACAGTTTTGCGGGTAGCCAGCAACAAGCCGATCAATTGATGGAGCAGGGCTTTTATTTGGGTTCTGGTGGTACTTTAACGTATGAGCGTGCTCAACGGTTAAGGCAGATCTTAGCTAAGGTTCCGGTAGACTGCTTGTTATTAGAAACCGATGCGCCCGATCAGCCAGATAGCCAGTGGCGTGGGCAACGGAATACTCCGCTACGTTTACCGATTATTGCCGAGGCTTTAGCTGAATTGCGCGGCTGTTCGCTCGCGGAACTAGCAGATAGCACCACTAAAAATGCTCAACGTTTATTTGGAATTGTATAGATGAAGTATTTTTTCCCAGTCTTAATGGGCATTGTTATTTTATTTGGAGTTGGCTTAACCCTGACGCCCTATATTGCTAATTGGCTATTACCCGTCAAGGCTTCCACTTACCAACAAGCCAAACCAGAAGATGCGCGCCAAGCGGTAGCCGATTGGTTTGGAGCCAAACCCGACCAAATAAAATCCGCTCAAGCGCTTCGCCGCCGTACCGCTGAGGGTCATACGTCGTGGTTAATGTTTGAAGCCAGCCGTGAACCTGTGGTGCAATTTGTAATGAATGCACGTTTAACTCAACAGCCGCTAGATCAAGCAGCTTTACAAACTACTTGGTCAGCGAATCCGCCCTCGGTGAATTGGTGGCAACCGACTGAATTGAAGCGAGAAACCTATTTTTCAGGTAAAACTGAGAATCGTAGCTTAGCTCTGATTTACAACGAAGAGCTGCAAAAGGGCTATTTGCTAGTAAAGACCACAGAAACAGCCAATGATAAAACTAAAAATAGCTTTTAGTGCGCGCTTAATTAGCAAGGCTATTGCTGCTGGCAGTTTGTTGGGCGAGTAATCGAGCAGCTTTCACCCATTTAGCTAAAGGCACAATGCTATCTTCACTGAGTAAGCGTTGAATCATTTTTAATTGCTCAACGCTACAAGTAGCTAGCTGCTCGCAGTTTAAAATGCCTAGCATCTGGAGTTTCTGAAGGCTCACTGCATCAATGTCGTCAAGACAGCTAAGCTCATGCGTCGCTGCTGTGCTTACACCAAGAGAAGCTTGATTAGCCACAGTAATTGTCGGGCGAGTTTGTTTGCGGAGTAATCTAACTAAATCGGTTAAACGATGTAGTTGCTGTTCGCGTTTAGCTAAGAGAGCAGTGTTAATTCTAAGCTGATTGCGTGTCTGTAAGAGCTCTTTACGTAATTGCGCGAAATTTTGAAGGTCTTTCGAATGTGCTAATTCAGTTAATGCTTGAGCCTTTTCGGTTTCGCAGTGGGCAGCCCGCAGATTTAATTCAGTTAAGTCTTGTTGTAAGCGCTGATGTGCATAACGTAAGCGCACCAACTCCTGATAACAAGCGGAGCGTGATTGTTGTTGGAAAAACTGTGCTGCCCACCAACCTGCACCCAAACCAACTAGCAGAACAGCAATACAGATAGCTGAAAGTTGGATGCTGAGGGCATACATGCTTACTCCTTAAGGACGGTCAACTCAATCCTCTGATTACGAGTACGTCCAGCCTCGTCTTCATTGCTTGCAATGGGACGGGTGGCGCCATAGCCTTGGGCTTTCATTCGATTTAACTCGATACCCTTGTTTAACAGGTATTGAAGCACAGCCTCGGCTTTAGCTTGAGTCAGCGCTGTTTGACCGAGCGCAGTCCCCTGATTGTCGGTATGTGCAGAAATCTCCACCAGCGCTTGTGGATACTGTTTGAGCAACTCAGCCAATTGATCAAGTGTCGGATAAGAGTCTTCGGTTAACACCGCTTGGGTCGGTACAAAGCTCAGTTGGCTTAAGTCAAACTGTTCAAGTGTATGATTTTTGGGCGGCGTATACAGGCTACCTGGTGCTAATTCTGAAGGTTTAGCGGGCGCTGCTTCGGCTGTTTTGGGTGCTGCTGGCGCAATAGTGACTTGATCCTTGACGGCACGTACACCATCAATGCTTTCCACAGTCTGTAAAATCGACTCTAACGAGGTTTCTTGAGTGAGAATGCCGCTGACTGTGCCATCACGCCCTTGAAAATGTACATTCACCGCAGGCAAGTTGGCCTCAGCTAGAGCGGTACGGGCTTTTTGCGCCAAATCATTTTCGATGTCTGCTTGTTTCCAAAGCACAGCAAGACCCGTCAAACTAAAAGCAAGCAGTAGCGCCAGAATGGAAAGGCGCGTATAGATTTGGCGCTCATAGTCATTATTGCCAAGCATGAAAAACTCCAAGTATCACTTGAGATAATTTTTTAAAAACAGCGGCAGCTGAGCGGCAAAATAGCGACCATCCGCTTATTCGTATCAGTGTAGATGAATTTAGCAAGATGAGCTCAGCGTAGTTAAGTCTAAGTGGTTGTCTAATAAAGCAGCTTGCCACTCATTCGTCAATCTGTTTACTCAAGGTTGAGTGGGTTCACCCAACCTCATTGTCTGCTTAGCTTTAACCTAAAAATGAAAGAATTTCGCGAGCTTCTTGTTGTTGTTGACGCCCACCTTCACGCAAAACCTCCTTTAAAAGAGAGCTAGCTGCGGTGGAGTCACGTAGATCAAGATAAGCACGCACAATGTCTAATTTAATAGCGGCATCAACATTATCATCATTCGCAGCAGCAGTTTGGCTGGTCATTGCCGCATTGGTTTGAGCAAGTTCAGCGACATTAGGTAGTGCTGTAACGGTTGCTTGTGCTGGCTCGGCTGTCGTCGTATCCGTTCCTGTAGTGGACACATCGGCTGTACTAGGAGCTGTTACAGTTTTGCTAGTAACTGGATTGGTAGGTTCAGGGGCTTTACTGCGACGTCCTAACAACCAACCCACAGGCAGCATTACCAGCGCTAACAGCCACGGCAACCATGAGCCACGCTGTTTTTCTAGGCTCGCTTTATTTAATTCAGCACTAGCACGCGCCGCATTAGCGACTAATAAATCTTGTTGAGTGGTCTCAAGTTGTTGTTTGTTCTCTGTTATTTGTCCTGATAGGGCCGACATGGTTTGTTCACGCTCTTTTAATTGTTGTTGCGCTGTTGCTAAATCAGATTGGAGCTTGTTTTTATCCGTTAAAAGTTGCTCATTGGCGGCTTCAATTTCGTCCAGTTGCTGCATCAATATCGCCGGATCGGGAGCATCGGGATTGGCAGCCGCAGTCGTTGCCTCGGTTGAAGTGGTTTCAATAGGCGTCGTTGCAACCTGATTATTGCCAGCTTGTAGGGTTTGTAGTTGTTGTTTTAATTGATCTCTTTCTTGTTCTAATTGTTTTTTGTCGGCAAGAATCTGCTCATTCGCGCTTTCAATTTCATCCAATTGCTGCATTAAAATCGCGGGGTCTAACGCCTCAGTGGCTGCGCTCTCAGTCGGTGGGCTGGCTACTGCATTGGTGGCTGCTGGTGCCGCTTGTTCAGCGAGCTTAGCCTCTAACTGTTTTTTATCAGCCGTTAGCGTTTGCAGTTGCTGTTTCAACTCCTCCTGTTCTTTAGTTAATTTATTTTTATCGGCAAGAATCTGTTCATTGGCACTTTCAATTTCATCTAATTGCTGCATGAGAATGGCAGGATCAGGCGTTTCTGTCGTTGCCGTACTAGTTATTGCAGCTGTCTCTGTTTGTGTTGAGGCTGCTGCATTTAGCTCTTTAACTTGGTTGGTTAACTGAGCCTTATCAGCTTCTAAGGCTTTAAGCTTATCTTTTAACTCAGCTAATTCTTGGTCAGCTTGAGCTGAGCCTACTGTTGTGGCGACTTCAACTTTAGGCTCTGCGGGTTGTAAGTTTGGAATGCTAGCCGCATCAGGCAAACGTAAGGTTTTCCCTACGATTAATTGGTGCACACTTTGATTTTTAAAGCTCTCTGGGTTGGCGGCTAACAAGGCCTGCATGATGGCCTTATTATTTTTGTAAGCAGGATAGTGCTCGGCGATAATAGTGCTCAGCGTATCGCCTGATTTGACTTCAATGTTTTTATCTTCAGCATAAGCTAAAGGGATTTGACACAGTAGGGCTAAGCTAGCCGTTAAAGTCAGAGCAGGGGAGCGGAGCAGGCTTTTCATTTAAGTCACCAAGGTATCCATTAAATCAATCATGAACTCCGTGTCTTCTTGCTGCAGGATTTCCCAATCGACGAATCCAAGATTCGCCAAGGCATCGCGGCCTTTCACATCGGAGCTCATAGTTGCCAAGATTGCTTTCAGTGTCTCATGCTCTGCTTGTAATTGGGGCTCTACAAGTAAAACATGCCGAATGTCGTGAATTTGGCTACGAAGTAGCTCACGTAATTGACTGCGAACGACACGAGATAAACCATCATAAGCTTCTGCTAAGAAAAAGCCGACATCTACTTTATTTTGCAAGACCAGTTTAGCGACAACCACATAAGTATCTGCTGTGACGCTTTGTAGGGTTTGACGAGTAATATCAGCAGGCTCTAACAGAATAGAGCTTATTGTATTCACATCAGGCGCTTCTGTCACAGCTGCGCGGCAAGTTACTGGCAAGTCTTCAACACATTTCACGGCTGAGTCGACATTGACTGCGATCACGGCCTCATCGGATTTACCGACAGCGGCGGCAATGGCTTTGAAACCTTTCTCGCGTACCAGCATAGCGGCATCGAACGGATTGGCATAAATAATCCCAATTTCGTCCCGTTGAATGGCTTCCCGTTGCTTTTGAAAGCTGGAGAATAATTCCAAGCGAATAGGATGACCCCATTGCTTTTGCAGCCAAGTATTAAAAATATACCAACCTGCAATACGATCCGGGCCAATGTCGGGGCTGATAGTCATCGTTGGACGTTTCATGCTACGGCTCCCGCTTCATTCATTTGCGCATAAAGTTGAGTGCACTCTAGCACTTTGGTACGCGAAGGCTTGCGCCGTACCGACGTATAGCCACTGATCACACCATTACGGATATTCGGAATCACTGTGGCATAAACCCAATAGAAACGACCATCTTTACGTAAGTTTTTTACGTAGCCATTCCATTGTTTGCCTTGTTGAATAGTGTCCCATAAGTCCTGAAAAGCAGCGGCGGGCATATCAGGATGGCGGAGAATATGGTGAGGGCGGCCAATCAGTTCATTCTGTTCATAACCTGACATTTCTACAAATGACGGGTTACAGTGGGTAATGAGTCCTGCTAAATCGGTGCGTGACACTATTAATTTACCCTCAGGAAAGGGTATTTCTTCATTTTTTATCAGCACTTCTCGCATAGTGCCATCGTTATATATCAAATGCACAGTTGGGCTTATCATTGATATGACCCTCTAAAGTCGAATGGATGCTATTTGTTGATTATTGTTATAGGGCTATCCACAGGGGAATGAAAGCTTACCGCCTAGATAAGCTTTGCAATACTCTCAGAAGCGCGTTTAACGTCTAAGAAAATTAAACCTAAACGAGCATTGGGTTTGGCTAAAACGGTAACCACAGCATCTTTGCCTGCATGGGTCATTAGAATATAGCCATGACCACCTTTGATCAGCACTTGCTCAAGACCACCACGAGCTAATTCTTCTGCTGTACGATCACCTAAAGACAGCATCGCTGCACTCATCGCACCCACACGGTCCTCATCCATGCCAGAAGGGAGCATAGAGGCCATCATTAAGCCGTCAGTTGAGAGGACTGCTGATGCTTCAATATCTGCAGACGAGCCATTTAAATCACTAAGTATAGAATGCAGCATTTCAGAGCGCATTGATGAGTCTCCATTCGGAATTAATTAAAAGTATATGTAGTAAGTTATGCCTTTTCGCACAACAGCCCAATTGTTATAGAGAGCCTAACTCGCTATTCCCATAGCGCATTTCTAACGCCCATACCAGCTGCTTAAACGCAGGCTGATTCAATTGGGGAATGCCACCAATGATTAAGGTGAAGCGATTCTGCCCAATATAAATAGGCCAGAAACCAACCTCGCTATTCCCACTAGCATCGATCAAGCCCCAAGCACGTTGCCGATACCCTAGATTACCTTGCAACAATTCTTTGTGCCGTGCGTAAACTGCGGTGAGATTCGCGCTTAAAGCCGCTAATTCTTCGGCAGCCTCATGCGGAAATCCTGCACTTCCTAGATAAAGGCCGCGACTTTCGGCTAACACCGCTTTGCCTTCATCAGAAAGTGTACGTAATAATTGTGGGAGTAAGCGCTCCAGTGTTTCAGGTGGCGCTTGTTCACTATGCTCTAAGCCAATAATTAAACCAGCTTCTTGTAACCAATGCACAAATTCAAGCGCTCGTTTTTTCTTTAAATTACTGATCTCGCAAGCCACCTCGGTGTTAAACAGCGGCGTTTGCGGGTATTGCAGTAGCTTATGAATGAAATCTCGGCCTGATTCTGGTGAATTATCTTGGACTGCGTGATAAACGCCACCCGGTGTCGCTCCAAGATAAAGGTTTTCATTAAGTATGTATTCGCTCATCAGCCATTAATTCCTGGGTCGAGAGAGTACAGAAGAGCTTGCACTAAAGCAGTGATATCAGCACGACTACGCGCATCCACTTCAAAGATCGGTGCCTTAATGGCGAGTTGATCTAAACACTGGCGATAATCATACAGATTAGGTGAGCGTTGTATATCCATACGTGTTACACCCACCACCATCTGCTGTTGCTCAATGAACTGGCGAAAAGCATTGGTATAAAAACGCATGTCTTGGAAGGGATCTTTGCGGGTATTGTCGAGCAATAAGATCAGACCGATACCGCCTTTGGTCAAGATATCCCACATAAAATCAAAGCGCTCTTGTCCGGGCGTACCGTACAAGTGCACCCGCTCTTTGTCGCCTAAATGAATCAGACCATAATCCATGGCCACAGTCGTCTGCGGTTTACGGCTTTTGGTCATATCGGAGGCTTGTTCATCCGTGGTGACAATCGCTATATCGCTAATTGAGGCAATTGCGGTGGTTTTACCCGCGCCTACCGGCCCAGTGAAGATGATTTTTTTGTTAGTGGTACTCATAAAGCTTATTCTCCGCCCCCTCCGAGTAAGCGTTTCAACAGCCTTGAGAATAAGCCACGATTTTTCTTCGGCGCTTCCTTCTCTTGGTATTCGACTTTGCCTTCATCCATTGCCATTAGCCCTAATACACTAGCTGCTGTGAAGAAAGCAAAGACATAGCGCTGCGGGATATCAAGCCATTTAGCTACCTCAAACACAGTACCCGGACGTTGCTGCCAAGCTGCAGCAATCCGCATCACCTGCGGAATACTTTCAACTCGTGTTAAATTCGGCCAGTGCTTTAACAGCCAACGTTGACCAATATTCACATCTCGATTCAAGCGCCCATGTGAAGCGAGCAAAGTCACAGTCCAGAGAATACTCTCAAGATCGTGGGTATGCTCTTTATCCGCTCGATAGGCTTGTTCTAAGGCAGGCAACTCAGCACTGGTTGGTGTGTGTAAGTGTACCTTGCCTGCTTGGATTGGGGTATTGCAAAGCACTGCAAATTTGTCAGAAGTCAAATCGAAGCTAGTATAAACAAGGTTCAGATTTGGCAATAATAAAATTTGATCGTAAGTGTCAAATTTAAGTTGGATCGGTGTACCTGCTTGTTTGCCTTGTTGCAGAGCACTCAACACTAACTTTAACAAATAGTTATCAGGTGTAAAGCGTTGAATCGCCGTTTCAGCCTGTGCTGGGTTGATATCAGCTTGAGCACCACACAGTAATTTCCAACGTTGTTCGAGTTGCTCTTTATTTTTTTCAGGAGTGCTGATTTCGCCAAAGGTTAAAAAACTGCCATCAGCAGGTTCTTCTAATGAGGCGGGTTTAGTGCTATCTCTGAGTAAGGTTTTGGCTGGTGCTGCCACTGGTTTAACCGGCTCTTTAGGTAAAGGCGGTTTTTCAGCAATTGTGGGTTTTGGTTTAGTGATAGTGTCTGCATCATCTTTGCCAAAATCTAACGCCATTACCGATCGAGGTTTACGTTGACCTAAACCAAAAGGTTGAGCCGCAGTAGTGCTTTTATTGAGAGCCGCTGTATTAGCCGCTGGCGTGGGCTTATAGTCCCTTTCAACAGAACTGGCGCCTGATTGTGGCAATAAGTTACGAATCTGCTCAGCTGCTTTGGTGAGTGCTTGTGATGTCAGTGGTTTTGGAACCCAAATACTATGAGGTAGTTGAACTTCGCGGACTGACAAAATAATACCCGGTTTACTGGTATCTGTACGTTGTTGCCATTCTAGGTCTGCACCTGGATGGTCAAAATCAATAATTACGGTTTCAGCATCAGTGAGAGAGCTGACTCTAAACAGCTGCTTACCTGCACCTGCAAAGAAAAACTCCAGTATTGCACGGTTGTGCGGGCTAATACTGAGCAATGCAATCCGTAAAGGGGTTCCCGATGAATTCAGCATACGTCCTGCCCGTTATAATTAGTCCTCACCAATTGTCTGCCTCGCTTTGGTGGGCCTTCCAGGTCTCTGAAGGCTCAAGGCCAGCTGCTACTAATTGAGCAGTCAATTGGGTCAGTTTATCCTTATTGCGCGTATATTGGTAAATATTTAAGAGCTCTTGCTCGATAGCTGGGTCGTTGTTGCCCGCTAATAATTCGTTTTCCAGCAACTCCTGTGCGATATCAATTTGTCCATATTCTAAGCAAGCCTGAGCCTCTTCTAATACAGAGTTATAACGACTTACTTCTACTTCTCGTTCGACCCGAATCAACGGATGGTGAACATTGTTTTCACCGGTCGCTAAGACTGAGCCTAAACGCCACTCACGGTCTAAACCTTGATTAGCGCCTTCTTGTTGTAGCTGTTTAAAGAATTGCACGGCTTCTTCAGACAGATAGGCAGTGCATTGCTCTAGCATGCGCTCTTTAAGCATGATGCCAGCCTCACTCCCTAACGCCAGATACAGATCCATGAGGCTACCTTCCATACGATCTGTTAAACCCTCATGGTGAGTCAACAAAATACGCTGAACGTGTGCTCGTAGGTCTAAGGGATAGCGCCGAATTTGGTGCGACAAGAATCGCCAAGTTTGTAGCGAGTCATAGTTTGGCGAGAGTCTTAAACTTTTTTCATCCGGCATTCGAAATGCTAATGGTAAAGTGACGGAAGTAGTGGTACTTCCTCCCGGAAAGATTTTTTCAAGCATGTCAGGCCAGTAGGAGCTAAAAAATTCTAATATTTTATAGTGTTTAACTATAAAGGCGATACAGCTTTTTGAATGATAACCTATAAAATGCTACAGAAAAGTTTTTTGGATCAATGGCAAATCGGTAGAGAGCTTGATGTTAGCGCCTGATTAGGTCAGCATTGCCATCAAGCAGAAGAGACTGGGGTAAAAGTGTGTTATATCTAATTGGACAAATATTAGTTATTGTTTTAGTGGCAACTTTTGCCGGTTTAGGGTTAGGTTGGTGGTCAAGAGGGTTGATGGCTGACCTACGTCCGCAAGCGACTGACAATCAAGAAGAAAGCGATCCTTTTGGGGCAAGATCACGTTTAGAGCAATGTCATCGGGATAATGCTGCATTACGTCGCGATTTGCGCGAAACTGAAGAGCAACTGGAGCAGATGCAAAAAGCTAAAGAGCTAACTCGCGAGGGTGATATGGTTGGCCGTTTGCAAGCTGCTGAAGTGCGTACTCAGGCTTTACTGGACGATTTGCAGGTGCGTGATGATACGATCGCTGTGCTTGAAAGAGAGCTTGATGCCTTACGCGCCCGGTCATAAGTGCTTAATATAAACTAATAACATACATCGAGGAATTTGATATGGCAAAAAAGGGTGCCGGCGCAGCTTCATTATTTGAGGCTGATATCGAGGTAGTGGGTGATATTTCATTTGCAGGTGAATTATATCTACAAGGCCGTGTGAACGGAAATATTATGGCTCCGGGTGAGTCGGGTGCTTCTTTGTTTTTGCAAGAGCATAGCGAAGTCAATGGCGAAATTCGTGCACCTACGTTGATTGTGTCTGGGCGTGTCGCTGGGGATATTTACTCCACTCGGCGAGTGACTCTAAAATCCAGTGCTGATGTGGTTGGGAATATCCATTATGCAGAGATTTTAGTGGAGCAGGGTGCAAGCGTGAATGGCATGCTAGTTTCTTTGGGTCAAAACGAACAAAAATTATAATAACGTAAAAAATTCAAGCAATATTCCAAAACAGTGCTAGCCTCTATTTTGTGGGTATTTCAATAGTCTAGATACGTGCATTGCTGAAAAAAAACAGTTATGATGCGGCGCTGCACCAATTAATTTTTTCGTGATGTTTTTTGCTTTTGTGGAGATTTGAAAATGAATTATCGTGTTATTTTAGCTACTTTATTAGCTGCGTTCGTTTTAACTGCTTGTGGTAAGAAAGAAGAAGCGACTACAACTACTTCTTCAACAACTACAACTACTGCTCCAGCAGCAGCACCAGCGGCTGATCCTGCAGCAGCGCCAGCAGCTACTTCGACTACAACAACTAGCACTACAACTGAAGCACCAAAACCACAATAACTTGGTTTTGTTTTGCAGATAGTTTTAAAGCAGGGTGGTTTTTCCACCCTGTTTTTATTTGAAAGCCTCTATTTCCTTCAAGCTCTGGCATAATCAGGTAATTGCTTCTCAAGGATTCTGCTATGTCTTACTACAAACATCATGTTTTCTTTTGTACCAATCAACGCACCAATGGCGAAGGTAGCTGCGAAGACTTTCAGTCATCCGCGATGCGCGATTACGCTAAGCAGCGCTGCAAAGAACTCGGTTTACATAAAGATAATCAAGTGCGTATTAATAGCGCCGGTTGTTTAAATCGTTGCGAGTTAGGGCCGGTCGTGGTGATTTACCCTGAAGCCACTTGGTACACTTGGGTTGATAAAGCTGATGTTGATGAAATTATTGAAAGCCATTTAGTTAATGGTAAGCCTGTGGATCGTCTGCTACTGGATTAATAGATGCTGCTTGAGCGCTTAAAAAATTATGGACGTTTGATTCGCTTTGAACGCCCGATTGGTACTCTATTACTATTGTGGCCGACCTATTGGGCTTTATGGATTGCTGCTCAAGGATTTCCCGGCTGGAAACTATTGATTATTTTTAGCTTGGGTACGTTTTTAATGCGTTCAGGAGGTTGTGCTATCAACGACATTGCAGATCGTAAAGTGGATGGGCATGTCGAGCGCACTAAATTGCGGCCTTTAGCCACCGGAGCAATTTCTGTTAAAGAAGCTTTGGCTGTGTTTGGCGGCTTATTATTAGTAGCCTTTATTCTTGTGCTGCAACTCAACACCTTAACCCTTCTATTTTCAGGGGTAGCAGTACTCTTGGCTGCGACTTATCCCTTTATGAAGCGTTACCATCATTGGCCGCAGGTCTATTTGGGCTTAGCCTTCGCTTGGGGTATTCCCATGGCATTTACCGCGATTAATGATCAGTTTCCGCCCTTAGTTGCTTGGGTGTTACTGGCTGCCAATGTCGCTTGGACTACCGCTTATGACACGATGTATGCCATGTGTGATCGGGAAGATGATTTAAAGATTGGCGTTAAATCCACCGCGATTATTTTTGGCGAGCACGACCGCTTAATCGTAGGCTGCTTACAAGTGCTTACGCTGGCTCTGCTTATTTGGGTCGGTTTTCTGGCTGGCTTAAATGGCTGGTTTTGGTTGAGTTTAGTGGTAGCTGCTGGTTTCTTCATATACCAACAGTATTTAATTCGTAATCGAGATCGCTGGTTAAGTTTGCGGGCTTTTTTGAACAATAACTGGGTCGGTTTAGTTATATTTATTGGCATTGCCCTGAGTTATAGCTTGGCTTAACCGTTTTCTGTGCTGAGTAAATTCCGCTACAATTGGCCTCTTTTTATGTTCGGAGCTTTTGAGCCTGCTATGTCTAGACAATCTAGTTTTAACCGTGAAGAGCTTTTGCAATGCGGTCGTGGTGAAATGTTCGGCCCCGGCAATGCACAGCTTCCTGTGCCTAATATGTTAATGATGGATCGCATTTTAAATATTAGCGATGAAGGTGGCCTGCATGGCAAAGGAGAAATTCTGGCTGAGTTAGATGTTAAGCCTGATCTTTGGTTTTTCGATTGCCACTTCCCTGGCGACCCGGTTATGCCTGGTTGTTTGGGCTTGGATGCCATGTGGCAGATGGTCGGTTTTTATTTGGCTTGGCTGGGTAATCCTGGGCATGGACGTGCTTTAGGGGTCGGTGAAGTGAAGTTCTTTGGTCAAGTATTGCCAACCGCACAAAAAGTTACCTACAAAATTCATCTCAAACGGGTGATTACGCGCCGCTTAGTGATGGGGATTGCGGATGGCAGCTTGGAAGTGGACGGGCGTGAAATTTATACCGCTCAAGATTTGCGCGTGGGTTTATTTACCAATACCAGTAGTTTCTAATCACTAAGCCTACGATGCAGGCTTCTTTTTCGCGCACGCATCTAAGTGGCTTGTTTTACAAATAGTGTTTGCGGGAGGGTGCTGTGTTTGTTACCATAGCGCCCTTTTCGTATCAACCGATAAATTTTGAGGACGCTCGGCATGAAGCCCGAAATTCACCCTAATTATAGAGAAGTCGTATTCCAAGATCTCGCCAGCGGCTTCACTTTCCTGACCCGCTCTACTGTAGACACTCGGGAAACTATTGAGTATGAAGGCGCTACTTATCCACTGTTAAAAGTGGAGATCTCTAGCCAATCTCATCCTTTCTACACTGGCAAACAATCGATTAAGAGCACAGCGGGTCAGATCGACAAATTCAATCGTCGTTTCTCACGCGGCGGAAAGTAATTACTCGTTTCGAGTATTTTGCTTAGGCTTGATGAAAACACTCCTATTTAGGGGTGTTTTTTTATTTCAGATCCACACTTATCTGCAAAGCCTTTTATTTTCACCCGCTAATCAGTTGATGCTGATACAGGCGAGGGTAGAGAATCAAAATCTTTAGCTCAAAAAGTTGGTGCTGGCTGGTAACTACCTTCAGCCGCTTTCTTCGGGCGTTGTGAAGCGGCTAATACTAAGCGCTCGCCTTGCTGGCGAATGCAATAGCGTAGGCCAATCCGGTAGCAATGTTCCGCATTGCCAGTTTCGCCCATAATTTCTAATAGCTCTGCTAGTTCTAAATAACCTTCAGGATCAGGCGCTTGGTTTAAGCTGGTTTCATAATAAGATTTCGCAACTCCCCACAGTTTTTGCTGGCGATGTAAACGAGCTAGCAGCAATAAACTCACCGGATTAGCTGGTTGTTGGGCTAACCATTTTTCAGCATTTTGTACAGCAGCCGGTAAACTTGGATGTTGGATGCGGCCGTATAAATTAGCTAGCTTGGGTTGCCAATCTTTAGCGTGTACGCTGGTAATAAATTGCTCAGTTAAGCTATCCGCGCCCGCTTGATGTAAAGAGGACGTATAAACGTACATCGCCTCCGGCTGCTCACGAATCGTGCTAGGTAGCCTTTTCCAGAGCGTTTGTAGTTTTTCAACATTCTTTTGCTCAGCGTATTTACCAAATAAACCGACCAAAGTAGCGGCTTGTACATTGCTCATATTTTCAGTGTTGAGCAGGTTTTGCTTTTGCAAGTCGGGCAGTAAATCTAATAAGGCTTCCCAATTCTGTTGTTTGTACAACACTTTCGCTAACAGTTTAAGCACGTGAGCATTTTTCGGGGCTAGAGCCCGTAGATTCAATAAAGTGGCATGCGCTTGCTCTAGTTGCTCAGCTGAAAGCTGCATTTCTGCTTGCGATACACCCACTGCAATCTGCGCACTGTTGTCGCTTTCAATGGCTTTTTTTAGTAGCTCATCACGCCGTTCAGGTGCATCACGCATATGGGCAGCACGGGCGGCCCCTAAATAATTCAATAAGGGCGTTTCGCTGCGATCCGCATGTTCAGTGAGCAGTTGCTCGGCTTTATCCCAATGACCTTCAGTTAATTGAATTAGGCCTTGATTGAGGCTGCGATTGGCTTTGGTATGCAGCCGATGGTCGCGGATACGATGATAGCGCTGCCTTAAGCCTAAAACTTCGCGCAACAGCGTGATGCCGAGATAGAACAAAATGCAGGTGATCAAAACTAAGACGGCGAGGGTAGCGGTGGTGATTTCATAGACTTGGCCGCCCCATTTAATGAAACTCGGGCCGGAATGGGCCAGCACTTGTTGTGCTAGCCAAAAGCCCCCTAATCCTATCAATAGGCAAAAGAGGATGAATCGCGTCATGGTTTCGTCTCTCCTGCTAAAGCAGTGTTTCGTGCTTTTTCCAATTGTTTTAAGCTCGCAGAAATATCAGGTAGCTGTGGCTGTAAATTCAATTCGTCTAAACTATTTAAAGTCGCTAGTGAGCCAGCTGCTTGCTCTTGGGGATAGTAAGCTTGCAAGGTGTCGCGGATTAAAGCGATTTGTTGATGATAGCTTTTATCTTGCCGCTGAAGCGCCATCAAGCGCAGATTTTCCAAGCGCAATAACAAGAGTTGATAAAGGCTTTGGCGGGATTCGCTATCCAGTGAGCTGGCTAAGGGTTGATCGACCTGATGAACCACTACCGCCTCATTTAAGGTACTAATGGCTTTTTGCTTGTATTGTTGCCAAAGAGAATCTTCAGTCTGGTTAGCAGTATCAGTGGCGGTTGGCGCGGTTGATTTCTGGGTTGGATTCGGTAGTGCATTGGCAAGCTGCGCAGAAAGCTCCACAGTCAAAGCGTTAATACGTTGGGAAAGCTCAATTAAATCGGGTTCAGCAAAGGCTTCTAAAGTCGCAATATCTTTCGCTAATTGTTGGCGAACTGGCAGATAACTGACCGAACCTAATTTACCTAATAATAAATCAGCTTCTTTCATCGCGGCTAAAGAAGCTGATTTCACGCCGGTTAAATGCAATTCTTGATTAGCAAGGCGTAATAGAAAAGCGACTTCTTCAATTTGCCAATCATGATCGGTTTTCGGTGCAATATTATGCTGTAAGCGCGCTTGTAAACTAGTGACTTGCTCAACTTGAGCGGTGACTGTTTCCGCAAATTGGCGCGTTTCATTATTCATTTGTGCCATTTTTTGCAAGTCAGCAGTCGAAGCAGCAGAGATAGTGTAGACACTCTGCTTGACCTGACTACGCAAGCTTTCAAGGGCGCTAGCATCCGCTTTTTGGGTCACTGTTTGTGATAAAGCAGTAATTTGGTTGGTATTATTATTGGCCTTGTTGTTCATGCGTTGCCAATGTTTATAACCAGTTGCGATGCCTACCACAGTAAAAAATAAAGCTAAGAAGGCAATAAATAAAGCAAAACCAACCCCTTTAGCTTTGGGCACAGGTGTCGCGTCATGAGTAGCTGTTAAAGCGGTGGTTTCAGATTTTTCGATCATTCTTCATTGTCCTGTCGCCACTCGATTAAAGCAGCCAGCATCGCATCATCGGCTGGGCTGGTGGCAACAATTATTCTGTTATTAAAACCTAGTTGCTGAGCATAAGCAGCGATTCGTTCACTGCCCACCACAAGGGGGAGTTGGTAAATCCAAGTTTCAGTCCCCAATAGTTGCAAGAGGTTTTGTAAAATCTCAGTACTAGTGATGCAGATTATATCAAGTGGCTGTTCGGCATGAACTTGTTTTAACTTGGCTCCTGAACCTATCGAATAACGCTGATACACCTTGGCATAGACAACCTTCGCCCCGCGTTGTCTCAAAGTATCTGCTAATACTTCGCGTCCCGCATCCCCACGTACAATTAATATGTGTTGATTGTGCAACTCTTGCAAGGCAGTTAGCGCTAAAAAATCTTCACTGGTAAAGCCCGCTTCAGGTGCTATAACTTGAGTAAAACCATATTTGCCTAAAGCCGCCGCCGTTTGTTTACCAATAGCGCCAATCTTGATTTTTTCTAGGCAAGGGTAATCGCTCAGTAGCTTCAAACCAGATTCGACAGCATTCGCACTGATAAAGATGACCCAGTTATAAGCCGCCTGCTTGATTTGTAATAAGCTATCGGGAGCGGTTCGCACCGTTTCAATCGCCATGACAGGAAACAGTTGGGGCAAAGCACCCGCCGCAGTGAGTAACTCACTAAAACGCCCCGCTTGATGAGCAGGGCGAGTGACTAATACTCGAAGTCCTTGGAGCGGCAACTGCATAAATTATGGGTGGTGATCTAGCCCTAATACACTGAGAATTTTACCGCCACCTTGAGCTAACAAGGATTCGGCAATCGCGATGCCTAAGGCTTCGGGTGCTTGCATAGTGCCCACTAATTCCGCTCTGAATAAAGCAGAGCCATCGGGATAGCCCAGCAAGCCGCGCATGCGTAATTTGTCGCCTTCTAATTCCGCAAAGCCCGCAATCGGTACTTGGCAGCCGCCATTTAAGCGCTGATTCATCGCCCGCTCTGCACGCACTCGCAGCAAAGTTTCTGGGTGAATCAGGGGAGCTAGCAAGTTTTCTACACGCGGATCATTAACTCGACATTCAATCCCAATCGCGCCTTGGCCTACGGCTGGCAGGCTCTGCTCTGGGGAAAGATAAGCTGTGATGCGCGCTTCAAACTTCATCCGAATTAAGCCTGCCGCTGCAAGAATAATCGCGTCGTATTCGCCATTGTCTAGTTTGGCGAGGCGGGTATTGATATTGCCACGCAAATCTTTGGTTTTTAGATGCGGATAGCGCGCCAGCAATTGCATTTGTCGACGTAGACTACAAGTCCCGACTACTGCACCCGACGGTAATTCAGCTAAAGATGCATAAGTGTTAGAAACGAAGGCATCTCGTGGATCTTCGCGCTCCATAATCACTGCTAAATGCAAGCCTTCTGGAAACTCCATTGGTACATCTTTCATCGAGTGAACGGCGATATCGGCGATACCTTCGAGCATGCCGACCTCTAGCTCTTTGACGAATAAGCCTTTGCCACCGATGCGAGAAAGAGGGCTATCGAGAATTTTATCGCCGCGTGTGGTCATGCCGACCAATTCAACTTGTAAGTCGCTATGTAGGGCGGTGAGTTGAGCAGCAACATGCTCAGCCTGCCATAAAGCAAGTGGACTAGTGCGCGTGGCAATGCGGATGATTTCAGCCATAAAGTCGTGGGGAAGCCGTTAAAACTTTAGCACTTTACGGTAAATAATTTGAGACTTCCAGCAGCGCCTTAAGCAGAAAGAGATAGCTCAGGCGTGAGGGACTAAATAACGTACATCAATATAACAAGAAGGCCGGTGCGATAAGGGCGGATAAACATGCAGCCAGTAAGTATCATCACGTTTCAGCATGCCTTCTTCCAGTGCCACTAAATCCACTAAACTACCGTTATAAAGACGAATCATGACCTCGGCATTTTTTGCAGGCGAGCGCCAGCATTCAATCGGCGCATAATCGATGGCGGCTGTATTGACTTTATAAACGGTGGCAATCGGGCGGCTACTAATGTCTGCAATATTTAAAATATTGCCATTGTCTGTACAGGCAGTTAGTAAGCTAAGGTTGAAGATAATGAGAAAATAAAATAGGCCTCGCATGCGGTACTCGCTTGTTTTTACATATAGTCCTGCTATCACCACAAAGTTTGGGCAGTTTCCTAGGTTCTCCTCTCTATTTGGCTTACCAAGCCTATTTCAGCAATGCCTTTTGGAGTGGAAGTTAGGTTTTTACCTCTGATCGGTCATTGGCGGTTGAAACCCTAAAGTATTCTGGCTTTAATGGGCGCACTTTAAATTTAGGTGTCGGCAGCAGGAGACAGTATGAAAGTTTTAGTCGTGGGAAGTGGTGGGCGTGAGCATGCTTTAGCGTGGAAATTGGCGCAGTCGCCGCGCGTGACCGAGGTTTTAGTCGCGCCCGGTAATGCTGGCACAGCGCGTGAGCCGAAGATGCGTAACCTACCGATTGCCGCCGAAGATATTGATGCACTGGTTTATTACGCCCAAGAGCAGAATGTGGATTTAACCGTAGTTGGCCCAGAAGCGCCGCTATCAAAAGGTATCGTTGATCGCTTTCGGGCAGCAGACTTGCGCTGCTTTGGCCCAACACAACAAGCCGCACAATTGGAATCCTCGAAAGCGTTTGCTAAAGCTTTTCTAGCGCGCCATCAAATTGCTACTGCTGACTACGCCAATTTTACCGAAGTAGAGCCAGCTCTGGCTTATATTCGTGCTAAAGGCGCGCCGATTGTGATTAAGGCTGATGGTTTGGCCGCAGGCAAAGGCGTGATCCTCGCGCAAACTGAAGCGGAAGCAATTGCTGCCGTTGAGGATATGCTGTCGGGCAATGTTTTCGGCGCGGCAGGTAGCCGGGTGGTGATTGAAGAGTTTTTGTTGGGCGAAGAGGCGAGCTTCATCGTGATGGTTGATGGTGAACACGTACTAGCCATGGCAAGCTCGCAAGATCACAAAGCTCGCGATAATAGCGATCAAGGCCCAAATACTGGCGGCATGGGTGCCTATTCGCCAGCGCCGGTCGTCACGCCCGCGATGCATGAGCGCATTATGCAGGAAGTCATTTATCCGACCGTGCGCGGCATGGCAGCGGATGGGATTGTGTATACCGGCTTTTTATATGCGGGGGTGATGATTACTGCGGATGGTACGCCTAAAGTCTTAGAATTCAATTGCCGCTTTGGTGATCCAGAAACCCAACCGATTATGGCGCGCTTAAAATCAGATTTCGTCGATCTGCTGGAGGCTGCCTTAGAGGAGCGCTTAGACCAAGTGACCGCAGATTGGGATAGCCGTGCTGCAGTTGGCGTGGTGTTAGCAGCGGGTGGTTATCCTGATACTTATGCCAAAGGTACCGCCATTCAAGGCTTAGATGTAGCGGCTAAGTTAGATGGCAAAGTCTTCCATGCAGGTACTGCAGAGAAAGAGGGCGAAGTGGTCACGAATGGCGGACGCGTTTTATGTGCGGTCGGTTTAGGCAATTCAGTCACTGAAGCACAAGCGCAAGCCTATCAATTAGTGCAAGTAATTCAATGGGATAAAGTCTATTACCGTACTGATATTGGCTATCGTGCGATTGCCCGCGAGCAGGTAGAAAATTAATAAGGTTTGCTGCATTCGTGTTGGAGCCGTGTTAATTTAGCGCTTTTACCTTAACGTAAAGGTCAATTAGCATGAGCTCAGCAGCTACCCAAACGACTTCAGCCGTTATTTATCCTGAGCTACCCCTGCCTGCGGGTGGCGAAATTGTTGAAGTCGCCGCTGGTGTGTATTGGATACGCATGCCTTTACCCTTTGCTTTGGATCATATCAATCTCTGGCTGCTGAAAGATGGCGATAGTTGGGTGCAAGTCGATACGGGTTTGGTCGAAACCAGTGTCATCGAATATTGGCACCGGATTTTTGAAAGCTATTTAGGTGGTGCGCCAGTTAGCCGCCTAATTGTCACGCATTTACACCCTGATCATGTTGGTTTAGCGGGCTGGCTCACGCATCAGTGGGGCACGACTTTGCATATGTCGCGTACCGAATATTTGCTCTGCCGTACTTTACTGTCGGATATGCATAAAGAAGTGCCCGAAGCTGCGATTAGTTTCTATCGACATGCAGGCTTTGATGAAGATGCGATTGGAATTTATCGCGCTCATTTTGGCGGTTATGGCAGCTTTGTGGGTGCTTTGCCTGATTCCTATCAGCGCCTAGTCAATGGCGACAAGCTCAAGATTGATGGAGCTGATTGGGAAGTGATTATCGGCCAAGGCCATAGCCCAGAGCATGTTTGCCTGTATTGCACTGAGAAAAAAATCTTCATCGCTGGTGATCAACTGCTACCCACTATTTCCTCCAATGTCAGCGTCTGGCCGATTGAGCCTAATTCCAACCCACTGAAAGACTGGATTGATTCCTGCCATTTACTGCGCGCACGCTTACCCGAAGATGTGTTGGTGCTACCCGCACATGGCAAACCGTTTTATGGTGCACATCCGCGCTTAGACAGCTTGATTGCTGAGCATACGCAGGCGATTGAAGCTTTATATGAGCTGTGTGCTGAGCCTAAGCGTGTGGTCGATGTATTTTCGGTGTTATTTAAAAATCCGGTGACGAAGCGTACTTTGATTTTTGCCACTGGTGAGGCGCGGGCGCATTTGAATTATTTGACGCAGGCGGGACGGTTGGCGGTTGAGGTAGATGGGATGGGGGTGGGGTATTATCGGCAGATGTGAGGCTAGCCAAGGAAAGGAAATCCATGAAACCTACCTTTTTAGATGAGCCTCATCAGTATGTTGGTGGTGGTAATAGCATCCAATTTGTCAGCTTCACTCATGAGTGCAGGCCATGTAGGGGCATATATTAAACTAGTTGAAAGGGTATAGACTAAAGGTAGTTAATATAAAGATAGATAGCGATGGCAACGGTTGACGTGTTACGTTCGAAGTATTCTAGTGAGGTTTATCGTCACAGCTTGATCAACGTCGTTCTAACTCCTTACCCAAAAAAATCCATTTATGCTACAGTTTTTCTCAAATAATCAAGATACCCTAATGCTACCAACGTTCCAACAATCCACATAAATATATCGAATGAAGCCCTATACTTCTCTATAAAAGCGTTTTGCGCGATAAGATACCTTCGCAGATAATACAATCCAGAAACAAGGGCAGCAGCAACCAGTACTGGAATCACTATGATTATCACGTCCCAAAAAAAAACAAAAAATACAATCAATCCTCGTCCCATAGTGAATGCCTCATAAATAGCGATCTAATTTAACCCTTTATGTCAATAGTCTGTAAAATAAAGGGGTAGCGCATCTAAGTAGTTGAAAATATTCTCCTATCTAAGAATTCGTCGACGCATTAATTAATAGCAAAAAGATCAATTTTCATGCTCAAATTTTTTCTATAAAGAGATTTAGAAGTGATAAATTCACTAGCCTTCAACATATCTAATGCATGCTGTTTAAAATAAGTACTTAAAGCTAACTTTTTTAGTAACAACCGATTGATCTTCCTCCCCATGTTCCTCCACTGTTATTACAGTCTTTTTTCAGATTAAAGTTACCTTGCTCTTTTATTAACTCTAATTGCCGCCGGTGGGCTTCATCTGCGCGTTGGACGTATATTGGATTCGGAGAATGGGTACTAGCTGGAGGTAAGGTGTGTCCTAGTGAGGAGGTATTATTAGCTGTTGTCGGAGGTTGTGAGCTAATTCTGCTTTGCTGTTCTAGTATGCTGCGTTGATAAAGGAGTGAGCTGCGAGCATATTCAATCTGATTGAGTTGATAGTTGGCTGCTTGCCCACACGTATCCATTTGAGCAGTTTGCGCTAAAAGAATATTGCCTTCTATTAAGATGCAGTCAACATCGTTTCCATAACAAGACCTTTGAGGTATTTGGGGCGATGCTAAACAAGCCTCGTATTGCTGGTTGATTTGTAATTTTTGAGTCTCAAGAATGGTAAGTTGATTATCGATATTGGCTAATGCTTTGTTTATTTGATTATTATCTTGTGTACTATCATTGGCCGAACAGCTCATTGCTCCTATTAAAAGCGAGATAAATAACATCTTACTATAAATTTTTAACATAAAAACCTCCTTTTGATGGTTTTAATAGTGAGTGTTTAATTCATTTAACCCATGAAAAAATATAAGATAAACTAAAGCTTATAGGTATGATTAATAATAAAACCAGATAACCGATGACTGTTAGCCCTACGAGTGAAAAATCTTCATAGTAAAAACCAGAAAATACATTAATAACTAATCCAACTAATGAGTATAGATTCACCACCTTGAACAGATGTGTGATTTTTTTAAACTTTGTTTTTAAACAAATAATAGTTAAAATTATCGTTATAATTATTAAATTAAGGAACCCAGAGATTGATAGTATCTTAAAATCAATCGTGGGGTCATTAATTGTAGTGCTATCCTTTAGATGAGACTCTATAACACTAAAAAACAAAAGTAGGCTAATATTAACAACTAATAACATGAATCCCGTATCTTTAATAACTAAGAATTTACTTTGCTGGGGTGAGTCGATAGCTTTTGCTGTTTCTATATTATTACTCATTAGTCCTTGAGGAGAGCTATTATAGTTAGGATTTTTCTGCAGATGGTGAGCATACCATGCTCCAAACAATGTGAATCCACCACCTATTAAGGCGCAAATTAATTGAATGATTATCTCCAAAAAATATCTCCTGTCAAAATGATAAAAGTTTGATTGCGGCAATCCTGAGTCATTGAATTTGAGATGTTAAATTGGAAAAATGGCTTGATAGCTTATTTTTAAATTATCCTATTATGCTGTTAACATTAAAATCATGCAAAAGTTATGATTCTATAACTAAAGTTGAAGGCCGCCAACTTTGGTTAACGCTATAATGAGGTTTCGAATTTGGATTGGGTTGATAGGTTTATAGCTGATAGGAATATCGAGCTGTTGAAGTTGTTCGAGTAATGCGGGAGAGGTATTGCCAGTCAATAATAAAGCGGGTATTTCATGTTGGCTGAGTTGCCGGAGCTGTTGAATAACATCAACACCATCTTGCCCCGCACTCAACTGATAATCACTAATAATAAAGCTAATATCAGGGTGCTCAGTAAGCAGCTTTGCTGGCTCTGGATTTGAGCTGGTCACCACTTCATAACCCCAAAGCAGTAAGAGTGTTTGCAGCGAATCTAAAACCTGCTCATCATCTTCAATCACCAGCACCTTGCTGAGTTGCTGGTTTAGAACATTAGGCTGCTCTGTTTGCGTCAAAGAGCGATGTATCGTTGCTAGGGGGGAGGCAAGTGGAAGGGCGAGCGAAAAAATACAGCCTTGGCCTTGTTCCGACCATAAGGACAGTTCATGCCTTAAGCTATTAGCTAGGCGTTTGACAATGGATAATCCTAAGCCTAAACCTTGGCTGCGTTTACGTTCGGGATTGTGCAGTTGATAGAACTCGCGAAAGATAGCTTCTTGTTCTTGTTTAGGAATACCCACACCATTATCGCGTACCTCAATGCGCGAATTCGCAGCATGGCGGCGTACTCCTAATAAAATGCGCCCTTGTCCGCCCATGTGTTTGATTGCATTATGGATCAGGTTTTGTATGATGCGCTCGACTAATACCGGGTCTGATTCTACAAAAGTGCTAGTACTTGCATAATAAAACTCTAGGCCTGCTTCGGCAGCTAAGGGTTGATATTGTTGGTGAATGCGACGGAATAAGATATTAAGAGGGAAAATCTGTTTTTGAATGGTTTGGCGGCCTTCATCTAACTGCGCAATATCCAACATAGCATTTAAGAGGCTTTTTAGGGCTGCTAAAGAGCTATCCATGCCTTCAATAATCGGCTGAGCTTCTGTTGGCTGATTGGGAGTGTCTTTTAAGGCTTGATGAAAAAATTGCAAGGCTTGCAAGGGTTGGCGCAAGTCATGGCTGGCAGCGGATAAAAAGCGTGTTTTGTCTTTGCTGATTTGCTCAACTCTGTGCTTTTCTTCGTCTAGTTGTTTGGCAAGGCGTTGTTTTTCTTCACGCTGCTCAAGTGTTTCCAATAAGAAAGTATGTAAATTCAAAGCAAAGGCCGCACAGGCCAACATATACACGGTTAAACTTAGGCCAAACCAATTATGAAAAATACCTTGATGAATAAAACTGCTCATTAAAGGTGGTAGCATCGAACAAAGCGTAAAAGACAATAAAGAGGGCAAATGAAATAAAGTAGCTAATACACCACCTGTAAAGACGCCACCTAAAATAATCGTAAAAATGACTGCAGCCTTGATGTGGGTCGCATCCACATCGCTAACAAAAATGACCCAACCTAGCCCCCACATCAAGCCGTAGAAAGAGCAGACTATGGTTGAGCAATACGGCCACAGTTGCAGTGTGAGCGGAGTAGACTGCTGCTTGTGTTTATAAATAAAAGCCAGCCAGCAAAAGCCGACTATTAATTGCGCTACTAGCCAAGTTGCTAGGTATTCTGTATTTCCCAAGTCTTTTGGAAAGATCAAATACATGACGCAAGCGATGGCCATTACGCCGCTGGCACCAATCGCTGTGCTAATGCTTTCCAGTCGAATACGTTCATTGAGCACATCTTCTGCCCGCAAATTACGGGCAGGAAATAAGCTGCCAAACATTAACTAATCAAACCACGCATGCGGGCTATTTGAATAGCATGACTACGGTTATCAGCATTCAAGATGCTTAAGATTTTATTGAAGTGCTGCTTGACAGTTCCTTCCGTTAGATTGAGGTTAAGTGCTATTTTTTTATTAGATTGACCTAGAGCAGCCAGCGACAATATTTCAAGCTGTCTTGCGGTTAATTCTTCATTGTTATTACGCTGTCGATAATCATGACCAATCAGATGTTTGGGAATATAAATATTTCCTCTCAGCAATAACTCTACGGCTTTTAGTGTGTTATCAATGGTTAAGCTTTTGGGGATGAAGCCTATAGCGCCTGCTTCTAGTGCTTCGTGAATATGCTGCTGGGATTCACGGCCGGAAATAATCGCAATGCGCAACTGAGGGCTAATCGCTAGAAAATCTTTAATATGCTGCAAGCTATCCACTCCTGGTAGGGTTCGGTCTAACAACATCAGTGGTATCGACGGATTGGACTTCAGACAATGCTTGGCAGGCTCTATATGCTCAGCCCGATAAACCTTCATCCCTGGATTTGAGCGCTTTAGAATGTTTTCTAAGCCTTCTACAAAAACAGGCTGGTCATCAGTAATCAGTAGTTGTGTCATGGTTTAGCTCCCTTAATGAGTCGGTACCGTGTCAATCAAGCAAGTTGTCCAACAGATCTGCATTTAATTCGAGAAATTGGTGATTGCTCCAAAAGAAAATCGGGTCATCGCCCATATCTTGTTTGCCAGAGCGATGAAAAAGATGATTGCGTGGAAATAGGGCAGTATCTAATTCATGGAACATTTGCCTGACTTCGCGTTTAGTCTTAACGCCCAATCGATATTTTTCATCACGCTGACTGTTATCAGTTTCTAGCCTGAAGTCTTCTTCACACAATAAGATGAAGTCGTGATTGGCTTCATCTAACCAAGTGGTAACAATAATTTCTTTGGATGGCTTAATTTTGTAAGAGCCGGGCGTATCATGAAATTGAGTAACCAAGATATAGTCACTGAACTGTTCAATTTGCCCGAAAACAATTTTTATCTTGCGGGGAATAATCGGGCTAATATGGATAGGGCTTTCTAAAGTATAGGCAATTTTGAAGGTGCTATTCGACTTGGAGGGGGTCAGTTTAAAACTAAAGTAGCAGTTTTTTTGTCGGCTAGCATCGTGATGAAAGCGCTGCCAATAGCCTTGTTTAGGAATGATATTGAAAAAATCATTTTCATTAAAAAAATGCCGCATCACTTTATATTTGTCAGCGATCGTCTTGACAATCAAGGTATACCAAAAACCCATGGTTTTATTGATTGCTTTGTCTTCCTGTAAATATTGAGCAAGTTGTTGATTGTGCTTGTCTTCGGCATCCTCTTTGCTAAGGATGTTATACATACGACTTTTCAGTTTTCTGACATAACCATCAAGCTCTGGGTGAGGGTCGACATTATGATTGACCTTGTCTTGAAAAATATAGGCATAGCTAATTCCTAAAGTGGCCATGAGTTCTTCCAGCTTTTCTGGATCTACTTTAGATGGCTGTTTGTTGTCGCGAATAGACAAAATTTCACGCATATAACGTTCGGAGATACCCAAGCGATCAGCGAGCTGTTTTTGCGTTAAGCCAAGCGTATCAATACGGCTGCGCAATTGAGTCGCTTCATAACTGCCGATTTTTAGCTTCATGATCAGTCCGATCTATTGGAGGGAGTGGTAAGCCAAAACGATGCCTATAGAAAATGTTAGAACATGTGATTAGTTTTTTGAAGCAAATTTAAGCCAGAGCGGAACCAGAGCTTTAAAATAGCTAAAATGGTTCCTATTCGAGTATTAAGATTTTAAATTAAGCAAAGGACAGTTAAGGCTGCTGTTAAGTAGTCTTCAGCTCCACATTTCCTGCAAAACATCTCTGTTAAGTTTCCACAAACTGTCGATAGTACCTGCACAGCCCATCCATCAGTATGCTTGGCTCCAGAATGTCTTTACCTCCAACCAAAGCCCTAAAAACGAGTCAATGAAAAGATAATTGGTTTTTCCTGCTGTGCATTTTCAGAGCCTAGGTTGGTTTGTCTGAATAACTACATTAACAATTAATAATTTGAGTATCTTAGTCTTAGATCACTCACTCACTACCTAAACAAGAGGAAACAATCATGGCTAATTGGTACGGAACAGCTCGCTCCAATTATTTCAAAGTCAAAGATATGGCAGCTTTTAATGAATGGGTTGCTAGTTTCGACGATCTTAAGGTAGTGACTCGCACGCTTGAACAAGACTCCAAAGAAGTGGCCTTAGGTCGCTATCAAGTGAGTGAGGTCTTAGTCATGATTCATCCTAGTGAGTTCTCGGATTCTGGTGCTTGGCCTAGCTATCGAACAGATGCAGAGGGCGAGGAAATTGATGTCGAGCTTACTGAAGAGCTGGTCGAGCATTTAAGCGAGGGCGAAGTGGCTATTATGATGGAGGTGGGGGCCGAAAAGTTGAGGTATCTGACGGGTTATGCTCAGGCGGTGGCTTGGAACGGTAAAGTGATCACTTTAAGTATTGATGATATCTATGAACAAGCACTCCAAGCGTTTAGTATCCAGCCTACTCGTGCTGAATACTAAGCTAAGCTCTGTGTCGACAACTTATTAATTAACTTGCCTACCTATTATGATGTTAGCGATCCCTGCCCATCTGCCTTCTTTAAAACCTGAGCATCAAAATTTGGTTGAGCAGGTTTTAAAGCTAGCCAATCAGCAAGTTGAAGAGGCGTTTAATCAAGAGCTGCATGAAGCTTTGATGCTAATTTATGAGCTAGAACAAGAATCACGTTATTTAGCGCTACAAGCATTAGCTGGGCGGATTAGTGAAATTACCGCCCCAATTGGGATTGGATATTGCTGTGTATTTATTGGTGCGAATGTTGAAGAACAGTTGAATCCTGAGCTGACCCTAGCTTATTTGTTCAATCACTTCATAAGACAAATACAAACTATTCCTAGGCTAGCCAATGCCGAGGATTTGGATGAGGAAACTTATGAGCGCGCTCTGCAGAGTTTGCCTGAACCTAGCTCAGAGCTGACCTATGGCTTACAGCTTATGGGGCAGGGCTTAGTGGCACATTTGGGTTTTGCGCCCCAGTTACGCCAAGCTTTAGCAGCAAATACTGAGTTATTGCAGTTGTTGGAGGCTACCGAAGATAAGTCGCATGGGATTGCTTGGGTATTGGAAGTTTTAAAGCAGCACAGCGACGAACTGATTGTGATTCATGCAGAGGAGCGTGTGGGCTTTAAAGTGCGCTATGCCAACCTTGCCAATTGCTTTCATTTGTTCACCTTGTTGCAAGCTGAGCTAAGCGAGTTAATGCCTGGGGCGCGCGCACTTAATGAATTAGCCGTGCAGGTCGCGCGTCATTTAAGCTCTGATGATACTAAGGACGAGGCTTGGTGGCACTATGGCTCCTGCTTAAGTGCTGAGCCACAAATTACCTTGTCTATTTGGGGCGAAATGAGCCCTAAATATATTAATAAACTCGATCAGCAGCAGTTGATTCTGCTTTGGTCGCCTATCTTAGCCACACGCACTTGGGATTCGGGGTTTTATCATCCTTTTATTGAAGTTTGCCCACCTAAAGTCGAAGTCTTAGAATCATTAAACGCTGAAGATGTAGAGTTTTGGCTAGCTAAGGTTGCAGCCCAAACCGCTAATTAAAGCGGCCTTATTTCGGGGTGGTTTATGCTATATTCAAAGGATGCGTGCTCTATTCATTTTAGGTGTTCTACCTTGTCTAATCGCAGCGAGCCAGTTAAACAGCTCGCAACCGCCTGCGACAGTTGATGTTGCAGCTATCAAGTATTTTATTCCCAAAAACTTTAGTGTATTAAGCCTTGCCCAAGGCGAACTCAATGCGGACGGCAAAACCGATTATGCGCTCGCTGTGGAGCGTACCGCTTCAGCCAGCAAACCCGCTCAACGCCGCTTATTAATCATTGTGAGTGACCCAGCAGCCGAAGGCGGCTTGAAGCTTGCCCAACAATACTGGCGCTTTATTCCGCTACCCACGGCTGAAGGCGAAGATCCCTTTGCCTATCTGGCGATTAATGAGGCTTCGATTGATGTGCAGTTTAAACCACCGAATGCCGGCCGCTCATCGACCACTTATACCTTTAAGCCCGATGGCAAGCGCTTTGTTCTAAGCAGCTTGCAGCGCTATAAAGTGAAGCCTGCGACCGGTATGTTTAATGAAACCGTGATTAATCTGGAACAAGGCGAGCGTGCAAGCACTTCGGGGAGCATGTCGAGTCCACGCCATTTGAAAAAGATTGAAAAGTTTAAATCCAGCCAAGTTTGGACGCCTTGTCGGATTGATGATCCACTCAATTTTGAACCTTAAACCCCTCATTTAAGCTGCACAGTTCCTGCAAAATATCTTCGTTAAGTTTCCGCAAGCTGTCGATAGGCTCTGCACAGCTCATCAGTAATCTTTGGTGCTGAACTTCCTTGACTCCAACCGAAAACGTGGAAACGAGACGATGAGAAAAATAACTGTTTTGTTACTAGTGTCCGTTTTCATGCTGGGATTTATGATTCCAGAAACCTCAAGGATTCCAGTCAGCGGAGCAACAGCTGCTGACTGGAATCCCCAGTCTTTTTGGTATTATCCTTGGGGGCGTTCAGGCACACATAAAGGCATTGATATCTTCGCTGCCGAAGGGACTCATGTGCTAGCTGCGACCGATGGCTTGGTGGTCAGCACGGGTTTTGATAGCCTTGGCGGAAATTATATCTTGATGCTCGGCGCGAAATGGCGCTTTCATTACTACGCACATTTGCAGTCTATCGACACGACTGGCGCACGCTGGGTAAAGGCAGGTAGCGTAGTGGGTAAAGTTGGTGATTCGGGTAATGCGAAAGGCAAACCGCCGCATTTACACTACCAGATTCAGACTCTTTTTCCACAGCTCGCGCATTATGAGCAACATCAACCGCAAGCTTGGAATAAACTGTTTTATATTAATCCTAATCAGTTTTTAACGCGCCACAAGGCCTCCTGAGTCAGTATGAGCAAACAAATTTTAGTCGTCGATGATGATCTGCATATTCGAGAAGTAATTAGTTTTGCGCTAGAAAAAGCAGGCATGACCGTGCGCCAAGCCGGTGATGGGCGCGAGGCGGTACAAAGCTTCCGTGAGCAAGCGGCCGATTTATTAGTGCTCGATATTAATATGCCGGAAATGGATGGCTTAGAAGTGTGCCGCGAATTGCGCAAAACTTCGAATGTGCCGATTCTATTTTTATCGTCCCGCGATGATGAAATTGACCGGATTCTCGGCTTAGAAATTGGCGGCGATGATTATGTGACTAAGCCCTTTAGCCCGCGTGAATTAGTCGCGCGAATTAATGCTATTTTGAAGCGTTTGCAACCTGTGCAACTAGAGCCCAGCGTGCAATCCGATGATTTAGCACGTGGTAAATTGAAGGTGAGTCCGCAGCAGCATTTAGCGACTTGGGATCAAGAGGCGGTGCATTTAACAGCGACAGAGTTTGGGATTTTAATGTTGCTCGCGCGCCATCCGAATCGAGTCTTTAATCGCGATCATATTATGCAGCAAGCCTATGATAATAATGTTTATGTGAGTGATCGTACCATTGATAGCCATATTCGGCATATTCGCCAAAAGTTTGTCGATGTGGGCTGTGCAAATATTATTGATACTGTACACGGTGTGGGTTACAAGCTTGCACCATGCTAGTGAATGCCCGCCTGCTACTGCCGAAAAAGATTCGTTTCAGTTTACGCAGCATCTTGTTGATTATGATGCTCACTTTGCTGCTATTGCCGTTAGCGACGCTTTACTTCTTCCGTATTTATGAAAATGAATTAGTTCGCCAAACTGAGCTGGAGCTGATTTCCCAAGGCGCGACTTTAGCCGCAAGTTATCGGCAGATTATGCGCCTCACTAATCCCAAAAGCGTCGATTATGGTTATGTATTAGGCTATTCACCCTTGATTCCGGGGCAGCGCCGCTCTTATATGCGGGATGAAACCATTGACCCTTATTACACGCCCATTACTCCTGAATTAGATTTAGTTAAGCCGGTTTATACCCCTCGCCCTGATGCGATTGCAACACCTCAAGTCGCTGATAAATATGCACAGCAGGCGGGCGCTTTATTAACTCCGGTGATTCTAAATACCCAACAGGTGATGCTCGCTGGGGTAAGAATTTTAGACATGAAAGGTTTAGTCGTAGCAGGCAAGGAAGAGATGGGTATGTCTTTAGCGCATGTGCCTGAAGTGAAAGCTGCACTTAAGGGCTATTATTCCAGCATGATTCGCCAGCGCATTTCGGATGAGCCGCCGCCACCGTTGTATTCGTTAAGCCGTGGTACGCATATTCGCGTCTTTGCAGCCTTTCCGATTATTGAGGGGCATCGTTTGCAAGGCGTGGTTTATCTGTCACGAACCCCGAAAAATATCCTCAAGCACCTTTATATTGTTCAAGATAAATTGTATTTCGCGGCTGCTATCCTCTTAAGCGTGGCGGTGCTATTGGTGCTATTTATCTCTTCCAGCATTTCACGGCCGATTCGGGCGTTAATTCGTCAGACTCAGCAAGTTGCTGAGGGCGAGCTTCCCTATGTCACTCCGCTTAGAAATCCAGTAACTTATGAAGTCGCCCAGCTATCTGAAAGCTTTGCCAATATGTCGCAAGCGCTATCGGAGCGTTCCGATTATATTCGCCGCTTTGCCTCGCATGTCTCCCATGAATTTAAAACGCCACTTACTTCGATGCAGGGCGCGTTGGAGCTGCTGAATGAACATATCGATAGTATGCCGACCGAGCGCCGCCAGCGCTTCTTAGATAATTTGTTGAGTGATACGCAGCGCTTAAAAAATCTGGTGAATCGTTTATTAGAATTAGCCCGCGCTGACGCTTTAGAACCCACTCGCCAAAGTAGTCAACTGCCCGAACTGATTCGTTCGATGCAGAATCGCTATCATGAGCGTGGTTTAGATATTGAAGCCGAAGCTTTACCAGCCGTACCCTTAGCCATAGCCCCCGATGCTTTGGAATCGGTGTTAGGAAATTTATTCGATAATAGCCTACATCACGGCGCTACTACGGTATGCCTGAAGGCTAAGCCCAGTGCAGATCACCAGCAATTGATTCTCTCAGTCCATGATAATGGGCAAGGGATTTCGCCTGCGAACCGTGAGCGTATCTTCACGCCATTTTTCACAACCCGTCGCAATGAAGGTGGAACCGGCTTAGGCTTAGAGATTGTTGCCTCACTTCTGAAAGCTTATAACGCCACTATCTATCTTGGCCCCGCCGAGTCGGGCGCAGAATTTATACTAGAATTAGCCTTGGCTGCTTAAGTCGAGTATTGTCTGCGCCGTTTCAATCGGTTTCACTTCAATCGTTTTTATAGAATGTTTTAAGCGAAACATTCCGTTTTTATTTAATACCTATAGCGCTTATACTGCGCTGCATAACAAGTTTGTCACCTTTAAGCATTAAAACACTGAGTTACCCATTTTTAAGGAGAAATACATGTTCCCAAATAGTGAAGGCAAAAAAGTTCCTAATGTCACCTTCCACACGCGCAAAGACAATGCGTGGGTTGATGTGACCACTGATGAGTTATTTAAAGGCAAAACAGTAGCTGTGTTCTCTTTACCGGGTGCGTTCACGCCGACTTGTTCGTCTACGCATGTGCCACGTTACAACCAACTGGCAGATGCACTGAAAGCGAATGGCGTTGACGACATTATCTGTATGTCCGTGAACGATACTTTCGTCATGAACGAGTGGAAAGCTTCACAAGAAGCCGACAAGATCACTTTCATTCCTGATGGTAATGGTGAATTCACTCAAGGCATGGGCCTGTTAGTCGACAAAGACGCTTTAGGTTTTGGTAAGCGTTCATGGCGTTATTCTATGCTGGTGAAAGATGGCGTTGTTGCCAAAATGTTCATCGAGCCAGAAAAAGACGGCGACCCGTTTGAAGTATCTGACGCTGACACCATGTTGAATTACCTTGCTCCAAAAGCGAAAAAACCTTTGGATGTAACTGTATTTACCCGTCTAGGTTGCCCATTCTGCGCGAAAGCGAAAGCGGATCTGAAAGCTAAAGGTATTGCCTTTGACGAGCTAATTTTGAACAAAGACTATCGCAATGTGACTTTACGTGCGGTGGCTGGTCAGGATTCTGTTCCACAAATCTTCATCAATGGCGAGCACATTGGCGGGTCTGACAAGTTAGAAGCTTGGTTAGCTAACAACGCCTAACTCAATTTGCACTCGCCTGCTGGACTAGCGGAGCCGGCGAGCTGCAATCTTCACTGCTTTAAATCGAGAGAGTTTTTATGAATCAGCATTATGATGTGATTGCGATTGGTGCAGGCAGCGGCGGTTTGTCTGTGGTGGAAAAAGCCGCAGCACACGGTAAAAAAGCTGCGGTGATTGAGGTCAATGATGATCTTGGCGGCACTTGTGTGAATCGCGGTTGCGTGCCCAAGAAAGTCATGTGGTATGCGGCAGAACTAGCACATATTCAACATCATTTGCATGATTATGGTTTCGATTCCAAGCCCGGCAAAGTCAATTGGACCAAGCTGGTGATGAAGCGTGAAAACCTAATTGACGGAATCAATTCGTGGTATCTGGATGATTTTCTAGTTAAAGCGGGTATTGATCTAATTCACGGTCAAGCACGCTTTCTGGATGCGCATACAATCGAAGTAAAAGGTGAGCGTTATACGGCGGATCATATCGTGATTGCCACCGGCAGTCGTCCTTTAGAGCTGAAAAATATTCCCGGCTCTGAATTAGGCATTACTTCGGATGGCTTCTTTGAATTAGAAGAGCAGCCCAGCAAAGTAGCCGTGGTTGGCGGTGGTTATATTGCGCTCGAATTAGCAGGCGTACTAAATGCGCTCGGCACCAAAACGCATGTTTTGCACCAAGGCTTTCCGGTGTTGATTGGCTTCGACGAGATGATTCAATGCGGCTTACGTCGCCAAATGGAAGCTGATGGTTTAATTTTCCACGACAATGACAAAATCGCTAGCGTCGAAAAGCAAGCTGACGGCAAGTTAACTGTGCACTATCAAAGTGGCGAAACCTTAGCCGATTTAGATCAATTAGTCTGGGCGATTGGGCGTGTGCCAAATACCGATGATATTGGTTTAGATAAAATTGGTTTAACACCGGCCAAAAATGGCCTGATTGATGTGAATGAATATCAAGAAACCTCGGTGGCAGGCGTGTATGCGATTGGCGATATTATCAATATGCGTGGTGTGCAATTAACACCTGTAGCGATTGCGGCTGGTCGACGTTTATCAGATCGTTTATTCGGTGGCATGCCCGAGCGGAAAGTGGATTACAATTTAATCCCAACGGTAATGTTCACCCATCCACCGATTGGCACGATTGGTTTATCCGAAGAAGCGGCACGGGAGAAATACGGCGATGAAGTTAAGGTTTACAAAACCGATTTTACCTCGATGTATTACTCGTTTGTGAAGCACAAAGTTAAAACCTACATGAAGCTCATTGTAGTCGGCAAAGATGAAAAAATCGTTGGCTGCCACGCGATGGGTAAAGGCGTTGATGAAATGATGCAGGGCTTTGCGGTAGCGCTGAAAATGGGTGCGACTAAGAAAGATTTTGACGACACGATTGCGATTCATCCGGTCAGCGCGGAAGAAATGGTGACAATGAAATAGTTGTTGCTGGTTTGAGGATTAGGAGGGCCTCATCTAGGTGAGGTTCTTGCTAAGATTAGGCAATCTATTTAAAAATAATATAATTTTTCCTGAAATTAAGGCTTTTCCTAAATCTCGAATGGATTAAGCAAGCTAACCCCAAAACCCTTAAAATCCGCAATATTCCGTGTTACTACTACTAAGTTATTCACCTGTGCAATGGCGGCTATCATGGCATCTTCATATAGCGTATCTGATTTTCTATGCATCAACTTTGCCCAAGCCCGAAAAGCGCTCCCATCCAAAGGCAAAATATTATAAGTCGCTGCCACTTGGTCTAACCAAGCTTCTAATTCGGCAGCTCGTTGTGAGTCTTGATCGCGAGTAATTTCGATACCTGCTTGAATTTCAGCGAGCGTTACTGCCAACAGACACAAGTCTTTATCATCAATGGATTGCAGCCATGCAAGTACAGCGCCATGCGGTTTCTGGCGGCGTAATTCAGAGACGATATTGGTATCCAACAGATACATCTTACAGAATCTCCTGCACAGGCCGCCGCTTAGCTTGCCCGCGTGTAGGCAATGTCAATTCACCCCGCGCGTCATCAGATAATAGCAACTCCTTTAGCGATGGCTTAGCTGTTGCTTGCATCCGTTTCCAAATGCTCATTGGCACAAGCACAGCCTCTTCTGTCCCGCGCCGCGTAACTACTTGTGGCCCTTGGGCGAGGCAGGCATCAAGAAACTCACTAAACCGTGCTTTTGCATCCTGAACAGGCCAAGTTTGCATGCTTACCACCTCAATATGACTAGTTACGTGACTAGTTTAATGATTGATACTTTCGATAACAAGCGTTAAGTTAAGTGCTAACTTTCCTCAAGGAAATTTTAAATATGAAATTAAGTCACAGTTTCAGCGGAGCACTACGTACCTTTGCTTATTTTATGGCAAGCGGAACTCAATACACCCTTGAGGGTGTAGATTACCTTCCTCTGTATAGGGAAGAGCCGAGCGCCATAGAGCAAGTATTTGCGATCTATGTGAATGTGCTTGAGTTAGATGACAACGGTACGGTTTTAAATGCTAAATATGCAGAGAAACGCGCGACAGATTATCTGCGTGCTTATTGTGATCACAGTTTTGAGGTGAATCCGCCCTATGAGGAGTGGGAAACCAATCTATACGAGCCACCGCCGCTAAAAGATGCTATTTAAAAACAGGTAGTTTGCCGAAGTATAGAGCCAAGGCAGACTAAGGATTAGGATAACCCCAATGGCAGAACGAGATACTCCCTATTTATTACGTGCTACTTTCCGCCCAGGTTTAGCCTTTGATGACGAGCAATACCCTTTTAGTATTCCCGCTGTGCAAGCTATTGGCAGCATTGAGTTTCATCCAAATGTGACTTTTCTCGTGGGTGAAAATGGCTCTGGGAAATCGACCATACTTGAAGCACTGGCTCTCGGATTAGGTTTTGGAGCCGAGGGTGGAACTAAGAATGTCCAATTCAAAACCGTCGAATCCACTTCTTCATTACATCAGGCCTTAAGGCTAGTGCGTGGAGTGCCCAAGCCGCGCGACGGCTATTTCCTCAGGGCGGAGAGCTTCTTCAATGTCGCGTCTTACATGGATGAGACTGGCTATCTGAGTGCGTATGGTGGGTCTTTGCATACCCGTTCGCATGGCGAAGCTTTTATGGCAGTGCTACTAAATAAGCTGCGGGGTGATGGCATTTATCTATTGGACGAACCCGAAGCAGCACTCTCACCTAATCGCCAATTAGCCGCTTTGCATGCGATTCACCAGCTCGTAGAAAATCATTCGCAGTTCATTATTGCCACGCATTCACCTATTCTGATGGCTTATCCCCATGCAAAAATAATCCAGTTTGATAGCACGGGTGTGCGTGAAGTGGCTTATGAGGAAACAGAACACTATGCCATCACTCGTGACTTCCTCAATAACTACCCACGCCGCTTAGAGCAATTACTGGCTGATGATGACTGAGCAATAACATTAACTTTTCATTACCAAACCCTTACTTATCCGTAACTGGACGCTTAACCAAAAAAGCTTAAAATCACCTCATTGCAAGAAAACTTAATCAGTTGTTGTTTTCACTTCGCAGTTTGGAGCAATGAAGCTATTCAATTGCTCCTTTTTTAACAGCGATTCCTCCCTATACAAAACAAATCCTGAGATCCAATCTTGAATCCCACTAAGGTTCGATCGTAAGGAAATCCTGTCACACCGGGGTCTGTGGCCTCGGTGTTTTTGTTAGTTGCTACCCAAGCCTAAACTTTAATCTGTCTTTGTATCATTGAAGTGGCAGCTTAATTCAACGTAAGTGCCTGGAGGTACCGATTCCTTTCTTTCTAAGTAGGCTAGTTTTTCAGTCATATTAATAGTTTCAACTTTGCAAACCGCTTTCTTAGCAAAAGCTTGTAGAGCGTCATCTTTGCCTTTCAAGCGCATAATTAGACTAGCCCCCGGATCGACACAACAACCCGCATACTCAGTCATGTATTCTTCTTGGATGATGAACAGCTCGTGCCCGAGAAAAGTGCTGGGCTTGTTCACAAAATAATAATCGTCGTAATCAATCCGTAAATCGGGCTTTTTATTCACCACACCAGCTTTCATATAAGCCTGAATCGCTTTGCCCGTATCGCCACGATCTTCCTTAACCGGGTCAAATTGCAAAGCGGCTGCCATGCCTTTTTCCAGTGCATTGGCTTCTGCAGCAGCCAAACTAGGTAGGCTCAGGCTAGCTAAACTAAGGGCTAAGAGACTTGCTTTGAATAGGGACATTGGGGGTGAGCCTCGCTGATTGAAGTTATGTTTATTCGAGCACTAGCTTAAATAAATGTTCAACCTCGGCTAAGAAAATCTGTACTTTCGGTACGCGCACTCGACTCGGTGCATAGCAGGCGTAAATATATTGGCCAAAATTCAAGTGTGGGGTGTAATGCTCTAACACCGCTTGTAGTTTGCCTTGCTTTAAAGCGGCTCCACATAAGTATTTGGGTAAAATAGCAATCCCTTCACCGGCTAAAGTGGCCTCAAAGATGCTGCTTAAATCATTAAATTGCAGGCGATTCTGGATGGGAATATGAAATTCTAAGCCATCCGCATCGGTCAAATGCCAACTATACTGATCACCCAACAAATAACTAAAACAACGCTGCTGGCTTAAGTCATAGGGTACTTGCGGAATGCCATAACGCTGGAAATAAGCAGGCGTCGCACAGATCGCCCGCTTCAAAGCACCCAACTTTTTCGCAATCACTTCTTCGGGTGGCTGCTTGGTGATGCGTAAGGCAATATCAATATTGTGTTCGATTAAATCCAAAATTTGATCGGTCAGAATCAGTTCGCATTGGAGTAGGGGATAGCGCTCAGTGAGCTTAGGTAGCAGGGGTGCGATATGCATCCGTCCTAAAGTCGAGGTAGCACTAATCCGTAAGATGCCTTGCGGTTCGGTAGCACCAAAATTTTGCATCGCTACTTCGGTGTTTTGTACCGCAATGAGCACTTGGCGGGCTTGCTGATAAAACACTTCGCCAGCGGGGGTGAGTTGTAATTTTCTATGGGCGCGCTCAAACAATTGAGTCCCGAAGCTGCGTTCTAAGTCGCCGATTTGTTTACTAATTTGCGCCCGTGTGCAAGACAAACGTAAAGCAGCAGCGCTCATACTGCCTGCTTCTACCGTTTTCACGAAACTATCCCAACTACTAAGCCATTGCATGTCAATAATCCGTTGACAGAGTGGCGCTGATTATGGGCTATTTTATTCTCTCATGTCTCTCTAGAATGGCTCGTCTTAGACGCAAGATTGCAGGACTTTGCCATGTTTCAGGCTTTACGCAGACCCGATGTGCTAATCACAACCTTAGCCGCTGCGGGTATTTTGATGGTGACGATGGGCACCCGCCAATCTTTGGGGCTATTTGTAGAGCCAATCACCACTAGCACCGGCTTAACGATTGCCACGCTTAGCCTGGCCTTAGCGATTGGGCAATTTACTTGGGGCGCGATTCAGCCTGTTGCGGGTGCACTATCGGATCGCTATGGCCCGCAGGCGATTTTGGTGGTGGCTTTAGTCGTTTTAGCCTTCGGTGTGGGTATTACACCTTTTATGAGTTCTGGCTTTGGCATGATGGTTTCGCTGGGTTTATTTATGGCGATAGGTTCTGGCGCGGGCAGCTTTTCGGTTTTGATTGGCGCAGCCGCACAACGTTTGCCAGTCGAAGCGCGTGCAGAAGCTTCGGGGGTGATCAATGCTGGCGGCTCGTTTGGGCAATTTGTATTTGCGCCGATCATGCAGAAATGCATTCAAGCTTTCGGTTGGATGGGGGCGATGTGGGCGATGATGCTGATGACCTTAGCAGCTTTACCGCTGATAGCGCGTTTAATGGGCAAGGAAAAATTTGTTCCCGCTCCCAAAACCAATGATGGCGGCGTTATGCAAGCCATCAAAGTGGCGATGAAAGATCCCAGCTACTTATTGCTGCATTTAGGTTTTTTCACCTGCGGCTTTCATATTGCCTTTTTGGTCACACACTTGCCGGGTGAAGTGAATCTTTGTGGCTTGCCACCGACGGTCGCGAGTTGGTCGTTAGCGCTGATTGGTTTGGCGAATATTTTTGGTAGTCTTTATGCCGGTTATTGTGTTTCACGTTATCGCAGTAAATATGTGTTAGCGGCCATGTATGCCTCACGCGCTTTATTAGTGATCTGGTATTTAATGATGCCGCGCACTGAATGGACTTTTTATATTTTCGCGATTGGTTTAGGTTTCACTTGGTTAGCGACTGTGCCACCCACCGCTGCGATTGTTAGCAAATTATTCGGCGTGCGTTATCTCGCGACCTTATTTGGCTTAACCGTATTCACTCATCAACTGGGTGGCTTCCTTGGTGCTTATTTAGGCGGCTGGTCGATCACTCGTTTCGGTGATTTTACTTGGATGTGGTATGCGGATATTGCTTTAGCCGCGATTGCCGCGATTGCTAATTTACCGATTCGGGAACCGAAGGTCGTGCGTCCGGCAATGGCTGCTGCGTAGGTGCTGATTTGGAGCTTGGGCGTTGCGTATACAACAAGCCCAAGCCCGCCGTCGATACCAACAAACCACCCCAAAGCGCATTTGTGCTCGGTAATTCGTGCCAAATGAAAAAGCTAAGCAGCATGCCCCAAATCAGTTGCGTATATTGCATGCTACTGACGGCGGTAGGCGAGCCGATATGAAACGCAGAGACCACCAAAGCTGTCGCCAGCGCATAGCAAATACCACCACCTAAACTAATTGCAGTTGAGGCTAAAGTCATCGGCTGGTAATGGAACAGGGTATAAAGGCCGGTGCTTAAAACGACTAAGCTCAAGCCATACACCGCAAAGCTTTGCGGGCTTTCTTGAGCGCGATAGCGTCCTACCAATAAAAAACCCACAGACTCAATCGCAGCACATCCCAACGCTGCTAGTAACGCGATTTGCAGGCTACCAAAACTTGGATTAAGCGTGAAATATACGCCCACAAATCCGACAAGAGTTAATAAGACGGTGGCAGGTTTAAGCTGCTCTTGCTGGAAGGCGAAAGCGAAAATTGCAGTAAACAGGGGCATGGTCAAGATCAAGGTATAAGCCTCAGCCAAAGGGACTTCGCCAAAGCTATAAAACGCCAAAAGATCAGCTATTAAGACGATAGCGGCACGTAGTAAATGCAGCAGCGGATGGCGCGTTTTCAGCAAATTGAAGCGCGGATAGACCCAAATCAACAAGGCTAAGAGTGCAAATAAGCAATTGAAAAAAGTGACTTGCAGCAGTGAATAGCTTTGTAATGACCACTTAATGCTGATATCCATCAGGGTAAAGCAAAAGAACCCTAAAGCGGCAAAACCCACAGCTTGCATAGCATTTATCTCAACAATTGAACTACCGTCAGTCTGCCCTGTGCTTTAAAATAAATAAAACGAATCTTTTTCATTTTAAAAACAAAGAATTTTTATCTATATGCCTATTCCAGCACATTTGCTTGCTCATTTACCTTATTTCGCAGCGGTCGCGAAATATCAAAGCTTTACTTTAGCAGCTGAGAGTTTGTTTGTTTCCCAAGCGGCGGTTAGCTATCAGATTCGCCAATTGGAAATGAAGCTGGATGTATTGTTAGTGGTGCGCCAATCAGGGAGTCGAGTGTATTTGAGTGCTGCAGGTGTGCAGTTAGCCGCGGAATATCAAGTTTGTGAGGAGCGCTTAGCGCATGTTTTACAGCGTTTACAACCGCAGAAACTCGCAGGCAGTTTGCGCTTAACTGCTCCGGTCGATTTTGCGAGTAAAGTGCTGCCCTATGTATTGATGGAACTGCAGACACAAGCGCCGAATTTAAGCATCGATTTAGACGTGAGTGATGCGGTAGTTGATCTGATTGCGGATGGTTTTGATTTTGCGATTCGCACCGTCACCACGGCAGAGCGTTTGCAGCATGATTTGTTCGCCCAAGCGCATAAATCAGTGGTGGCTAGCCCGAATTATTTAGCGCGCTATCCAGCTCCACAAAGCCTCAAGGATTTAACTGAGCACTGTTTATTAGTCCGGGGCTTGGGACAATATTTTAGTTGGAATCAATTATTGGCAACCGAAAATTTAAGTCTGACTAACGCTTATCGAACCCTCGTGTTAGGCAATACTTTTGCTTTGGAAGAGGGCGCTAAAGCCGGTTTAGGTTTAGCGCTACTGGTTGATTTCGCTATTCAAGAGGCTGTGCAAGCGGGGCAATTAGTGCGAGTTTTGCCTGAATTGACTCAACCTTTAAGCACCTCGCTTTATTTAAGCTATCTACCAAGTCCACAAGCTGAAGTGTTTAAACTTGCGCTTCAGCAGGCCATTGCCTCAGTGTTAAAACAGCGCTTTCAGAATGCTTTTATCGTTTAAGTGAGCGCTCCATTTGCACGCAGGGCGGCGATTTGTTCACTGCTATAGCCTAATTCAGCCAAGACAGTTTCGGTGTCGCCGCCGACCGCAGTGGGTGCAATCGGTACTTTGGCGGGTGTGCGGCTAAAGCGCGGAGCGGGTGCGGATTGCAGTACCTCATTCACCCTTACAAAACTACCGCGTGCGGCATTATGTGGATGCGTTTCCACCTCATTGAAATCTAAGACGGGTGCGACACAAGCATCACTGCTTGCAAAGATCGTCATCCATTCCGCTTGAGTTTTTTGCCGGAAAATTTCTGCATACTGTTCAGCACGTTCTGGCCAATTGTCTTTTTGATATTGGCTGTCGTGATGTTCCGCTGGGATATTGGCTTTGGCGAGTAGTTCTTTAAAGAAATGTGGCTCCAGCGGGGCAACAGATAGGTATTTGCCATCTGCAGTGGTATAGCAGCGATAGAAGGGCGCGCCCCCGTCTAAGAAATTGCTTTCGCGCTCCGTTGTCCACCAGCTACGCGCAAACCAAGTGTGCAGCAAGCCCATCATCGCGGGTACACCATCAACCATCGCCGCATCAATCACTTGGCCTTGGCCTGAATGATGGCGTTCATACAAGGCTGAGAGAATACCTAGTAGCAGAAACATTGTGCCGCCGCCATAATCAGCCGCTAAGTTTAGCGGCGGAACGGGTGGCTGAGCCGCTGCTCCGATGGGGTGTAATGCGCCGGTAATCGCTAAATAATTCAGATCATGCCCTGCTGTTTGTGCGAGTGGGCCAGTTTGCCCCCAACCAGTCATGCGTCCGTAAATGAGTTTCGGATTTGCACTGAAACACTCATCAGGGCCTAAGCCGAGTTTTTCCATCACGCCGGGGCGAAAACCTTCGATTAAGACGTCAGCTTGCGCGATTAATTGCTGTGCTGCTTTCAGACCTTCAGGGCTTTTTAGGTTCAAGGCAACTGAGCGTTTATGGCGGCGATTAATGTCGGTTGGGTCAGCGGGTGTTGAGGCTCGGTCGATTACAATGACTTCAGCACCAAGGTCAGCTAGCAGTTGCCCAGCCAGAGGGCAGGGGCCAATTCCAGCCATTTCAATCACTTTGAGCTGATGCAGTGCTGCGGGCATACGACTTACCTTTTTAACGGAAATAAGGGCCTATAGTTTAGCTGATTTATTGTACATAAATCCTGTTGCGGTGCACTAAAGACTGGCGTATAAGTGGCCAGCAAAGCATGGAACTTCAGCTATATATCTAAGTCTACCCAGTAGAAGTTTCATGCCAAATGGGGCTTAAGTTAGAACAGTATATTTTCCAGGAAACCAATTTATTATGAAATTAACAAAAACAAGTTTAGCGATTGCGGCCGTTTTCTTTTGCTTAGGCTCTGCGCCCGTATTTGCAGCAGATGCTAATACTCTGCCTGTTGAGCAAGCAGAACCTGAAGTTTTAGATGCAACTGCAGATACAGTTGAGGGCATGGATGAGGTCGATGCAGCCAATCCCGAGATGGATCTGGCTGAATTACAAGCAGAAATTCGGATTGCTTGCGAAGAATTTGCCGTCGATGAAAAAGTAGCTGACGAAAAAGTACCTGAATTCGTGGATGCCTGTATCGCTGAGAATATGCCGGCTGATCAAGCGGATACGATTGAAACCGCAGACACTGATATTCCTGCTATCGAAGAATTAGAGCCAGCAGAGGAAACAGCTCCAATCGTAACCGGTCAAGCTGCTACCCAAGAGTGACGCTCGGCCAAAACTTGGTTATAGTCATAGCGGGGAGAACCAGTAGGTTGCTCCCCGTTTTTTTGTGGCTCACCAAGTAGTTTGTTATGAATACAGCAACGTTCGCAACGGTCAACGAGTGGCTCGAATTTGACCGTGAGCACCTTTGGCATCCTTATACCTCTATGCATAACCCACTACCTTGTTATCCGGTTGAATCCGCGCAAGGAGTGCGAATTAAGCTCGCGGATGGGCGTGAATTAATTGATGGCATGGGTTCGTGGTGGTGTGCGATTCATGGCTATAACCATCCCTACTTAAATGCCGCTGTCCAAACCCAGCTTGGCAAAATGAGTCATGTGATGTTTGGTGGCTTGACCCACGAACCCGCTGCTCGTTTAGGCAAATATCTCATTGATTTGACCCCAGAGCCTCTACAGCACGTATTTCTGGCCGATTCGGGTTCGATTGCTATCGAAGTTGCTATCAAAATGGCGCTGCAATATTGGTATTCACAAGGCGAGCCGAACAAGCATAAATTACTCACCGTGCGTGGTGGCTATCATGGCGATCCGTTTGCCTGTATGAGTGTCTGCGATCCAGTCAATGGCATGCACCATATCTTCCAAAGCATTCTACCTAAGCAGTTATTTGCTCCCCGCCCACGGACTCGCTTTGAGCAGGTTTGGAATCCAGAGGATCTCAGCGAATTTGAACAACTCCTTAAAACTCACCAGCATGAAATCGCAGCGGTAATTTTAGAACCCATTGTGCAGGGTGCTGGCGGCATGTGGTTTTATTCGCCGGAGTATCTACGCCAAGTACGGCGTTTATGTGATGACTACCATGTACTGCTGATTCTGGACGAAATTGCCACCGGCTTTGGGCGTACTGGCAAGCTATTTGCTTCAGAACATGCAGGTATTAGCCCAGATATTATGTGCGTCGGTAAAGCCTTAACGGCTGGCTATATGACGCTGGCCGCGACTCTAGCTACGCGTAAAGTTGCAATGGGTATTTCCCGAGGTGAAGCACCGATGCTCATGCATGGCCCGACCTTTATGGCGAATCCGTTAGCGTGTGCAGTGGCTTGCGCGAGTATTGAATTACTACTGACCTCACCTTGGCAAGCCCAAGTACAGCAGATTGAAGCGATTTTAAAACAAGAGTTATTGCCTGCTTTAGAGCACCCGAAAGTAGCGGACGTACGTGTCTTAGGGGCAATCGGTGTACTTGAATTGCAGGAACCAGTCAAAGTCGCAGAAATACAAGCCCGCTTGGTCGATGCTGGTGTCTGGATTCGTCCCTTCGGTAAATTAGTTTATATCATGCCTGCTTATCTGATGGATGAGGCTGATTTGCGCCATTTGACCCATGGAATGAAGAGTATTTTAAATGATTGATGTGCAATGGTTCTTAGCTTATCTCGCTTTGGGTGCGGTGGTGGGGTTTTTCGCGGGGCTACTCGGTGTAGGTGGCGGCGGTATTATGGTTCCGACCCTAACTACCATGTTCGCGGCGCAAGGGCTACCGTTTGAGCATTTGGTGCATGTGTCTTTGGCGACTTCGATGGCGGCGATTATAGTGACCTCAGCCTCAAGTACGTATGCACATCAAAAGCATGGTGCGATTCAGTGGAATATAGTCAAAGGCATTACCCCCGGAATTTTAATCGGTACCTTTGGAGCCGCGATGATTGCTGCTTATATTCCGTCCTTGCCCTTGGCGATATTTTTCGTGGTGTTTATGGCTTATGTCGCGCTGCAAATGTGGCTGAATGTAAAGCCTAAACCTTCGCGCCAATTGCCAGGGCCGTTGGGTTTAAGTGGAGTAGGTCTAGTGATTGGTGGTGTGTCTGCACTGGTAGCAATTGGTGGCGGCTCTTTATCCGTACCGTTCATGACTTGGTGTAATGTGAAAATTCAGCAGGCGATTGCGACTTCAGCCGCGATTGGTTTGCCGATTGCTATTGCCGGTACGATTGGCTATTTGATTAGTGGCTGGGGCGTGCAGGGTTTACCGAAATATACGTTTGGTTTTATCTACCTACCTGCTGCGGTGTCGATTGCTTTAGTCAGCTTTTTTACTGCCCCAGTGGGAGCGAAGCTGGCGCATCGTTTACCAGTCGCTAGCTTGAAAAAAGTATTTGCTGTTTTGCTGATTGGTTTGAGCTTGAAAATGCTCCATACCATTCTGACTAGCTAGAAAATACCCAATTTCAAACCTTCTGCCATACCTGCACCTAAGTCGCTGCAGGCTTCGAAAAACTCCGGTTTGACTTCGCCCTTCATGATCAGCGGCGCTTGAACTTGCCGCCAACGCAAGCCCAGAATAATTCGCTCCATGCTGCTCAAAGCACCCGTGCCATCATTGCCCGCTTTCACATACAACGCGATGGGCAGACCTTGAGTTTGTTCAAGACAAGGATAATAAATACGCTCGAAGAAGTCTTTCACCGCACCGCTCATATAACCAAAATTTTCAGTCGTGCCCAAAATCAAAGCGCCTGCTTGCAGAATATGTTCTGGCTGGGCTTCAAAGGGTGTGAGCACGATCGGTTCAATCTCAGCGGAAGCAGCGCCATTCGCCACCGCAGTGCGGAGCTGCAGCGTATTGGCTGAAGGTGTATTGGCAATAATCACAAGCGGTTTCATAGTTAAAGTTTAGCTGGAAATAACTAAGCTGTCCCTAGCTGAACTTTCTTAGGTTTAAAGCCTTCTAAATGGAAGCTTATTAACCAGAGTTCAATCTATGAAGCGTATTTTATTAGTAGCCATTGGCTTATTGAGTTTGTTATCGGTGCAGGCTTGGGCAGGGGATTATCAAAAAGAAATTAATCACTTACTGAATTATATTAAAACCACGTCCTGCGAATATGAGCGTAATGGCACAACCTATAAAGGAAGCGAAGCAGTCGTGCATGTGCAGAAGAAATATGATTATTTCAAAGATAAAATTGCTTCAGCTGAAGATTTTGTACGCTTATGTGCGACTAAAAGTGAGTTAACAGGCAGAGCTTATCATGTGCAATGTCCGAGTGAAGCCAAGCAAGAAAGTGCTTCTTGGTTACTTAAAGAGCTGAAGCAATTTCGCCAGCCTTAAATTCCAATATCCAAATAAATACGCTCATTTTGAATGAGCACCGGATAAGTTTTGAGTTTACCTTCGGCGGGTTCAGCTACGGCTGCGCCCGTTTTTACATTGAATTGTCCGCCGTGCAATGAGCAATGAATCAGTTCACCTTTCAAGCAGCCTAAGTACAGGGATGAATCTTCGTGAGTGCAGCGATCATCCACGGCGAATAGCTCGCCCGCGACATTACAAATCAGCGCTCGCTGCCCTTGGCCTAGCTCTACACGCTTAGTTTTGCCTAACGGGATTTCGTTTATACTGCCTGCATCAATCATTGGGAGCGCTCATGAGTAGATTATGGATAATGGGTTGTGGCGATATTGGCCGCCGAGTCGCTCGTTTATATCAAACTCAGGGCGTGCAGGCTACTGGCTGGGTGCGTAGTCAAGCCTCTCTATCTTTGGGGATGCAGTTGGGTATCGATATGCGCCTTGGGGATATGGATCAAGGCTGCTTTTTCCCGCGTAATGCCTTTGAACAGGCTGAAATTTTCTGGCTAATGCCGCCGCCGAATAGCGGTTTGATCGATAACCGCTTACGCCGTTTTCTGTTAGCGGTGCAAAAAGCCCCTAAGCGTATTGTGCTGATCTCTACTACAGGTGTATATGGCGATTGTGCCGGACGCTGGATTGATGAATCTGAGCCTATAAAACCTACAGTCGAGCGTTCTAAACGTCGAGCTGATGCCGAGCTTGCCTTGCAGGAGTGGGGCGAAAAATACGGCGGTGATTGGGTTATCTTGCGAGTACCGGGGATTTATTCAGCAGAGCGCTTACCCTTAGAACGTTTGCAGCGAGGCGAACCTGTATTGCTGGAGGCAGCAGCGCCGTGGACGAATCGAATCCACGCGGACGATTTAGCTCGGATTTGTGAGCGAGCCATGCAATTTGCACCTAAAGCTAGTATTTATAATGCTTGTGATGGTCAGCCTTCAACGATGACTGAATATTTTAATCAAGTGGCCGATTATGCAGGTTTGCCGCGTCCGCCACAGTTGAGCTTGGCGGAAGCTAGCTCAGTGGTGAGTAAAGGCATGCTGTCTTATCTACAAGAGTCGCGGCGCATTCGGAATGATAAGCTGCTGCAAGAGCTAGGTTTGCAGCTGTTATATCCTAGTTTAGCGGCTGGCTTGCAGGCTATGCCTAAGAGAGATGCATCATGCTATTAGTGATTCCTCAAGTGTTAGATGCAGAGCGTGTGCAAGAGGTGCAAGGTTTGTTGCGTCATGCCGACTTTTTAGATGGCAAATTATCCGCTGGCAAAGAAGCGCAACAGGTGAAACATAATCAAGAACTGTCAGCGAATAGCCCGCAGCGGCGGCGGTTGGATGCGCTTGTGATGTCTGCTTTGGTGCAACATCCACAATATCAAGCAGCAGTCTTACCTCTGCGGGTGGCGACGGCCTTTTATGTACGCTATCAAGTTGGCATGGGTTATGGTTTTCATATTGATGATCCAGTGATGGGGCCGATGTCTGGGCGTTATCGGAGTGATGTATCGACTACTATTTTCCTCAATGAACCTGATGCTTATGAAGGTGGCGAGCTGGTTATGCGTAGTTCTTTCGGTGAGCAACGCATTAAAACAGCCGCAGGCTCAGCAGTGATTTATCCCTCCAGCACTTGGCATCAAGTTACTCCCGTCACTCAGGGGGAGCGTCTGGTAGCAGTTACTTGGGCGCAGAGTTTGGTGAAAAATACAGAACAGCGTGAGTTGCTGTATCAGCTAGCACAAGCGCGTGAAGGCTTATTAGCCAAAGCACCTAATAGCGCTGAGCTGGCGCAACTCAGTACGGCTTATAGCAATTTAGTTAGAATGTGGAGCGACGTTTAAGATCAAGGATCTTGGTTCTGTTCAACATAGAGCGCCAATTGCACATCAGCTTTGTGCTGGGTTTCAACGATTTCTTTAGTCTTTTCATTTTTCATCGCTAAAGCATTCATCTCAGCACGAATCTTAGTTAAATTCTGATTGGCTTGCTCTAATAGGGTTTGAGCAGTGGGTATTGCCGCACGTAACTGTTCTTCTTGCTGGGATAATGCGAATAGCTTGGTTTGATATTCTTGCATGCTATGGATCGTGCAAGGCTGGCTTTGTAGGCCTTTGAAGAGTTCCTCTTGATGACTCAGACGCCACTCACGAAACTTCTCCATTTTAACAATGGTTTGTGCCAGATTACGCTCAGCCTCGACCACCGCTTGTTTAGACTGCATCACTTCAGTCTGCTTTTTTTCCAAGCGGCGTTCGCGAATTTTTTGTAGCTCGACTAGGCTCATCCCGTAAATCCAGCAATTTGAATTAAGCGCCCCACAGTTTCTTGAAAGCTTGAATGCTCATCAGGGTCTTGCTTCAAGAATTGATTAATCGCATCAATTTTAGCTAAGGCTTCATCGGCTTGGGGGTCAGCGCCACGCTGATATTCGCCAACACGTACTAAGAATTCGATTTCTTTGTGTTTAGCTAAGAGCTTGCGCATGTGCGCCGCGGCTTGGCGATGCCCTGGGGCTGCAATCCGCTGCATTAAGCGGCTCAAACTACCTAAAGCATCAATCGCCGGATAATGATTCGAGGAGGCTAAGTCCCGCGATAAAATAATATGCCCGTCTAGTAGGGAGCGTACTTCGTCGCCTACTGGATCAGACATATCGTCGCCTTCGATTAAGACTGTATAGAAGGCTGTAATCGAACCTTGTGCACCACAACCCGCACGTTCGACTAGCTTGGGCAGCTCAGAAAATACCGAGGGTGGATAGCCACGCCGAGCAGGTGCTTCGCCTGCCGCTAAACCAATTTCTCGTTGAGCACGGGCAAAGCGAGTGAGTGAGTCCATCAGTAGCAAGACTTTCTTATTCTGATCACGGAAAAATTCAGCAACAGCCGTCGCCACATAAGCCGCTTTTAAGCGTTCAATCGGTGGACGATCAGAGGTGGCAACCACTAAAATCGTGCGCTCCATACCCGCAGGCCCCAGTGACTCTTCAATAAATTCGCGAACTTCGCGTCCACGCTCGCCGATGAGTGCAATCACATAAACGTCGACTTCAGCATGTTTCACTAACATACTCAGCAGTGAGCTTTTACCCACACCAGCACCCGCGAAGATACCGATACGCTGACCGACACCACAGGTGACTAAGCCATCTAAAGCGCGAATACCTAAAGGTAATGGCTCGTGCACCATTTGGCGGGTGAGTGGATCAGGCGGCGAAGCATAGAGCGGGTAGTATTCTTGAATAGCGATATCGGATTTGCCACCCATACTTTGAATGCGCCCAATCCCATCCAATACGCAGCCTTTGAGATCTTCACCAACGCCTACCCGTAACATCTCTCCAGTTGCAGTCACTTGCGTATGTACCGAGACACCTTGCATATCGCCAATAGGCGCAAGGAGGGCAATATTCTGTTCAAAGCCGATCACTTCAGCAGGAATAGGCGTCTCATCACTGCCATTACGCAACATGCATAATTCGCCAAGCTTAACCTTCGGAATAATGGCTCTGACGACAGTCCCCGTCACCTGCACAATTCGCCCATGCAGCACCAGCATATTGTGACTTTTAACGGCTGCTTTCATGCGGGTAGGTATATATTCTAAAGACATTGTTGAGCCTACTGCGTTAAGCGCACTTCACCTACCGGCTGCACCGCCACATTAGGGGTCAGTTCAGGTAGGGACATGATCGGAATATCAGGGAACTCTGCGGCCAGATGTGTCCGTAAGTGCCGTCGCAATTCAAAGCTAGTTAAAATAACAGGGCGTGGGCCTTCACTAATTAACTGGCGATTGCTTTCTTCCAGCCTGCGCAGATTATTCGATAAATTGCGATTAGCATCAGGGTTGAGTGCTAAATGCACTCCTGCAGGCGTTTGACGAATACTACTTTGAGCGAGTTTCTCGCTTTCTGGGTCAAATAAGTAAACTGGTAAGCGCCCCGTGCCATTGGTATAGGTATAAGACAATTGGCGGCGCATCCCGATCCGAACTCGTTCAGTCAGTACACCATTGTCTTTTTCAGCTTCACCGAATTCAACAAGTGTGCCGAGAATTTGGCGCATATCGCGGATAGAAATACCTTCACCTAACAAACGCCGCAAAATATCTACCATTCGTGTTTTATTCACTGAGCGTTGTGCTTCTTGCACTAAGGTTGCATAACCCGCTGCTTCTAACTTACCCATTAAGGCATGCACTTCTTGCACACCAATAAACTCAGGTGCTTGCTTACGCAGAATATAAGAGACATGACGGGTTAGAATTTGCGTTGGGTTTAGCTTATCTAAGCCTCGGCTTAAAACTTGTGGTAATGAATTTTGTCCTACCAAACTAGGATCAGGCTGTGCTAGGAGGGGTTTCTTAATGCCTAACTGGCCTTGGCCGACTGGAATGCCGTGCACCGAAATACGGTAATTATCATCTTCAATCAGTTTAGAAATGCTAATGCTAATGCCGTCTAAACCGACACCAAGATCTTTATAAAAGTCTTCACGGATAGCCGCGAAGCTAGTATTCAATTCAGGCAAGGGCATATTGGCACGTGCTGATTCGGGGAGCTCTACTAAAACAGCTGCGATTGGTTGCATGCCTTCTGAAGCATCAAACTCTGTACCTCCGCCACCCGCTAGCAAATCAGCAGTACGTTGATTACCAATCACCTGTACTTCATCATCCTCACCAAACTCAAAGCGATTCTGAACTCTCTTCAATAAAAAGCCAGTTAATCCCAATATTCCTCCTAAGAAGAAAAATACTATAGTGGGGAAGCCTGGAATTAAACCCATTAAAGTAACTACAGCTGCACCGATCAGCAGAGCATTAGGCTGGCCTAATAATTGGCGACCGATATCTTCACCTAAGTTACTTTCTTCATCAACAGTCACCCGTGACACAATAATACCTGAGGTGATTGATACAAACAGGGCTGGAATTTGTGAGACTAAACCATCACCAATCGTAAGCAGAGAATAAAGCTGCATGGACTCACCAATCGGCATACCGCGTTGAAAGCTACCAATCGCAATGCCACCAATAATATTCACCATAATGATGATTAAACCGGCAATGGCATCACCTTTGACGAATTTCATCGCGCCATCCATTGAGCCGAATAGCTGGCTTTCTTTTTCCAAATTACTCCGGCGCTTACGAGCATCGGCCATCGAAATAACACCAGCCCGTAAGTCGCTATCAATACTCATTTGCTTGCCGGGCATCGCATCTAAGGAAAAGCGTGCGCTCACCTCGGCAATCCGTTCAGAACCTTTAGTGATTACAATGAATTGCACGATAGTGATAATCAGGAAGACGACAATCCCGACCACCATATTGCCTGCGACGACGAATTCACCGAAGGTCTGAATAATATGCCCCGCTTCACCTTCACTTAAAATGACACGAGTGGTGGCAATACTTAGCGAAAGTCGGAAGAGGGTGCTGAGTAGTAGTACTGAAGGAAAGGATGAAAATGAAAGTGGTGAGGGCAAATAAATGCCCAGCATGAGCATAATGATGGCCAATGACATATTAAAAGCGATCAATGTATCGATCACAATCGTCGGCAACGGCATGATCATCATGAAGATGACCATAACCAGTAGTACTGCTAACGCTAAATCACTACGTCGAGTAATTTTATGAAGAAAGCTTTGTGCCTGAGCGCTTTGCATATAAACCTCGCTTAATTCGCTGTCATTGCAGGCTCGTCTTCAGCGAGGCTGACATAGTTCAAAGTGCCAGTTAACGCTAGCAGCTCGATAATGTTTTGGTTTACATGGCGCAGAATAGGTTTAACGCCAAAGCTTTGGTAATAGCCTAAAATAACTCTTGAACCAGCAGCAGTCACATAGCTAACTTGGCGTAAATCAAAGACCACCGGAGGCGCAACCTTTGAGACTAAAGGCACTAAATTGCCAGATAGCTCTTGGTCTAGAACGCCTTGCAAAGTGATCACGGTATGGTCAGCTTGGCGGGCAATACGAATGCTGTTTTCAGTGCTCATGCTGTACCTGTGCGCTTAAGGCCTGATTGAGGAACAACATAAAGTGTTTTGGCATCTAAAGTGACGATTCTCACTTCACAGCCACTAGGGCAATCGGGACCTGAAACTAGCCACTCCCGACCTTCTAAAATCGTTTGGCCACGCCGATCCACAATAGGCCGAGTCAATGTAATGACCTTACCGACCAAATGTTGGTGTTCGGTGTGCCCGAATAAGCTATTGAGCGCTGCTGGAATTTCAAAAACTATCGGTGCAAGCAACACGGACATTAAAACGAGAGGTAACTGCCAAACCCAAGTTTTTTGGGGGCTAGCAAACATCATTAACGCCGTTAACAAGAGACCCAGCCCTAACCATAATTGCCAATCATTCATTAGGCGCTGCTTGTATTTAGCAAATAAGCTATTTGAGCCTTTAGCCTGCTGAGTTTGCTGGAAAAGGAAATAATGCAGACGTGCCTTTAGCTCGCCTGAGCGAATACGATCTAGCGTACTCGTAAAGAGTTGGCTAGCTTTGTTTCCATCCTTGGTAGTTGCATTGTCCCTGTTGACACTGGCTGTTTGTTGTTCCTGAGTATCCATCGTCTCTGTCTAATCTGCAGGGTATAGGGAGTGACCGAATTAGCAATTATCGTTTGTTATTATTGCGCATAGCTTTAGCGACTCGGTCGATAGTGGATGCCGGGATGTATTGATCAATTTTTCCCTCTTCAATTAAATCGGCCATGAGGCGTGCATCGCTGATAATGGGCACATTCTCAATTTGCGCGATTTCGATCATTTTCCTTGCCATCGCCGCTTTGCCTATCGCGACTATGACTGGCAAAGGCGTAACATCCTGCTCATAGTAGAGAGCAACAGCTAGACCGATGTCTATGATGACCAGACGAGCTGTCTTAATTCTTGAATGAATGTCTTGCTCTGTTAATTCACGGCGCATCCCTTGACGTGCTCCGCGCACATGCGGATCACCATAAGCATCTTTCATTTCACGTTTAATTTCTTCTTTGGTCATGCGCTGGTCTTTTTCGAATTGGATCTTTTGAAAGATAAAATCCAAAGCGGCCAAAGCAATAATCAACGGCAAAATCATCATCATGAGTTTTTTCAGTAACTCAGAGGTGATTTCTTTTTGGCAAGGGATATCGCATTGCTTGATTTCATTAAGAAACTGGAAGAAACCCACATGCAACACAATATAGAGAGCTAGTCCAATCACTAAGGTTTTTAGTAACGATAAGAGAGTATTCACTAGCGGTTTCATGCCAAAAATACGCTTAAACCCGTCGCCCGGATTAACTTTACTTAAGCGGGGAATAACCGGGTCAAACGAGAAGATAACTCCGAATTGAACTATATTTCCAAGAACACCCATGACGGCAGCTAGGCCAACAATCGGCATAACGATAGCAAATAGGCCGATATCTAAACAAATCTTAATGGCAGCACTTAAAGCTTGGTTAAAGGGGACAGTGGGAAGCTGATAGCAAATAATATAGAGTTCGGCCATTTTAACCAAAATCCAGTCACCCATGACCCATAAGTAAATGGTAATAGCTAAGAGAATAAGCGTACCGGGAACATCTTTACTATTAGGTACTTGCCCCTTCTTTTTCGCATCGCGAATTTTCTGGGGGGTAGCCTTTTCGGTTTTATCGCTACTACTTTCCGCCATTGAGTAGCCTATTTAGTAGGTTTAAGTTTGCACCAAAATCTAAAAAGCTATCATGTAAGTAGCGGCCAATAATGCCGATATAAACAATTAAAATTAAAAATACTAAAGCACTTTTAATCGGCATCGATAATAAGAAAATATTGAGTTGCGGCAAATAACGCCCAACTAAACCGGTACCAATATCAATTATGAGCATAATGCCAATAAAAGGGCCTGCAATAAGCAGCGTGGTATACATTAAAGCATCTAATTGCTTCACAAAGTAGCCTGCTGTTTCTGGGGTTAAATCAGGAAAAAACCGATCTAACGGCCAAACCTGATAGCTCAACATTAGGGTTTGGAGCAGCAGCATAAAACCGCCACTGGTAAACACTAAGGTAATCGCCAATTGTGCCAATAGATTGCCTAAAGGGGACACCATATTGCCGATAGTAGGTGAGAAAAACATGCCAGTCATCGCACCGCGTTGCATATCCATGACTAGGCCTGCACCGCGTGCTGCCCAAAACGGCAGGCTCATGGAATAACCGAGTAATAAACCAATGACCGCTTCTTTGAAAATCAAAAAAGCAAACATGGGGATATCAAGGGTAATGCCAGAAATTTGCTCTTTTGTTAAAGGTAATAGCGATAAGCACATCATCACCATGACGCCATTACGTACCATAGCGGGGAAAATAGGCTGAGAGAAAACCGGAATAACACTAAAGGCTACTAATATTCTGGGAGCTGTCAGAATGAGCGCCAGTGACCATGAGTGCCAAACGTCAATCATCGGTGCACCAAGGCAATTTGATCGAAGATACTAATCGTATAATTATAAAGCTCAGGGCCTAACCACCGTACTGTGACGCCGATGGCTATCATGACAGCGACTAGTTTAAAGCCATGTGGCAGCGTTTGCTCTTGGATCGAAGTTAAGGCTTGGAAGAGACCAATGATCAGACCGACCAAAGTGGCTACTACAATGGCTGGCATGGACAAGTACAGCACTAGCTTCATGGCTTGAGCGGTAAAAAATAAGAAACTATTCTCATCCATGTCAGGAATAACTCAGTAATAAGCCATGAATCAGGCGTGACCAGCCATCAATCATCACGAATAGCAGCAATTTAAAAGGCAACGAGATAATCACGGGCGAAACCATGATCATGCCTAGCGAGAGCAGAATATTCGAAACAATCAAGTCGATAACGATAAAGGGTAAATAAATCAGAAAGCCTACTTGGAAAGCTAAGGTCAGTTCACTGACCAGAAAAGCAGGGATGAGCACCAATAGATGGCGTTCATTCACATCTTTTGAATATTTAGGGGGCCAAATTTGCTGCGTGGTTTTTACAAAGAAATTCCGCTCCGCCTCAGACGAATGTTTAGTTAAAAAATCTTGTAAGGGTGTAGCGCTTTGGCCTAAAGCAGTGGTGAAATTCGGATTTTGAATATCCGTTATTTGTACCCCCTGCTGCTGAAAGATTTCATAGGTCTCCATCGCCACTGGAGCCATAATATAAATCGATAAAATGATTGCAATACCGCTAATAGCCATATTGGGTGGTTCTTGTTGCAAACCTAAAGCGCTACGCGTGAGCTGCATGACCACCACTAATTTAATGAAAGAACTCACTAAAATAGCCAAAAACGGCGCTAATGCTAATAGGGTCATTATCCCTATGAGCAAGATGGGATTCGGAAATGTCGTTTCCATTACGGCTTAACCTGCTTTAGAGCGATTACCGAATAGGCTCAGAATGCGCACACCAATGCGCCCACTGATATCCACTAGCTCACCAGTACCGATTAATTTATTTTGTGCCCGAATCTGGACCACTTCCGGTAGGCTTTGAGACAGATCAATCACATAACCAGGGCGTAATTGCTTGACTTCATTAAAAGACAGCGTTTTCTGCCCTAAATCAAACGACAATTGCACAGGCAGTTGATTAATTTGTTGAACGCTTTGTTTTTGATCATTGTCGCTCATAATATTCCAGTCCGTCGTAATGGTAATCTGCCGGTTGGGTTCAGCAATAAGTTGTGCCCCACAATAAAGTAGGCTGCTTAGACGCAGACGAATTAAACCCTCACTGCGGAAACTACTGTCATCTAGCAAGATAATGTCTGAGGGTTCAAAGCTATTAACTTCTTGTACCGAAACAGTCGCTGTGCCAATTTCTAAAAATAGATTGGCCTCCAAACTTTCCCATTGCATTTCTGTTTCAGAAGGCCAAAAACGTAAGCGCTCTTGAATTAACGGGTAAAGGCGCTCTTCGACCATTAACAGGCCACGAATTAAGGTCATCTGTTCTTGCTGGGGCGCATCACGCTGGCCTTCGAGTAATTCAAAGCTCAATGGCAGAGTGTAAAGTTTGCTATTTTTATCAGCCGTCAGTGATTGAATTTTTACTTTGCTACCCAAGCCATTTTCAATGCGCGTAATCAGTGGATCTAAAGCATTTTCGGCTAGAGCAATACCTAAGTTTTCAGGTAAGCGTGCCAACATCCCTTCAGGAATGAAGCTGCGAATTTGATCAAGCAAGGGCCAATCCGATAGCCATAGACCTGCGGTGGTATCGCCGATACCCAAGGTTAAGCCAATCGGAAAAACAGCATTGCTTTCAGGTTCAGATGGAAAAATTTGTAGGCGAAAAGCCTTAGTTTCACTGAGAAAAAACGCAAATGGTTGAGTTTTATTCAACAGTAAATTATTCATGCGCACCGCTGCGGGCGTCCATGAAGGGGGCACGAGTGGCTTAAGCTTTATACGACGGCGTTCATCAGTCATTGTTATTATCTTTATTGCCTACAATGTCCAGACCCATACCAAGCGATGTTTGATTAACACAGCTTGCTGGCACATTTTTGAAAGATTGAGCAACTGGCTTATAATTTATCTTATAAGCCGAGTTTATAGACAACTGTTCAGGCCTGCAACTTCCACCGTTTATCTGTAACTTAAGCGGTGACAGAGGAGTCATCATCCCAAGTTTGCAAACGTTCTGTATTAGGGTCAGAAACAACTGCACCAAGGTAATAGCCAGTCAAGTGGCCCGTTGTTAGGTAGTTGCCACTGGTAAAGTCGACGCTAATTTGACCAATGCTATTACTCCAGAAGTCATGTCCACCGGCCTCATTTTGGCCTAAATACAAAGCATTCCAGCCTTGTACTGCGGTACTGTTATCGCCTGGCAAGTCAAAGTAATAGGCATTTCCAGGAATCAGTTTGTCACCTTTACTTGGGTCAAATAAGGCTGTTTCACCTGCTAAATTGTGAATTCCATTGATATTGATTTCGCCTGCATTAGCGGTTCGGACTTGCGAAATATAACCGCCATCGAAGCTTGATTGATCATATTGATCAAACCAAGAGGACAGCATCAGTTGCCCCGCATTGCGATTGAAGTCCTCTGTACCGATGGTATCCAAAGTACTTTTTAGATTGAGTAGCGCCATTGGGCTAGCACAATCAAAGGTGTAGCTGTCGCGATTGCTGAAGATGTCACTTATAGCGTCAGCTGCCTTAATGGTTTGGCCTTGGTCGTTCGTGTTGCGCATTAATAAGTAACGATTATCCTCACGCTCGACCACCTCCCAGAATTGGTTACGCTCTAAGACTGTTTCAGTGCCATGAAGGCCGCTCGCACTGGTAAATGAACGTGTTTCTGCAGGTTCTAAACTGGCCTCTTTGATACTGACTAGCTTGTCTGTAAATTCCCAGCCTGAGCCAATCGCTTGGCCATTTTTTAGCATGTTTTCGCGAAACCGCAGATCGTAGATATCACTGCTGGTTAGAGTATTGCGCTTTACTTCCTCACCACTGGTGTTTTGTACCAATAAGGTGTCCCCAACACTCAACTTACCGTCTTGGTTATCATCCATGACAGTTACTTTATTTTGTTGATCAGCAAAAGTGACCTTGAGAATAGTTTGCTCACCTTGGCTTAAGTTCAATGGTTGCTGAGTAGCGGTTGTTGGGGGTTGAGTTTGGGGCTGATTCAACTGCTGCATGAGTTGCTGTAACAACTGCATGACTAACATCATGATTTGTAGATGTTGAGTGGAGTTATTGAGTAAAACCAGCGAGCTTGACCAATTAAAGTTACTGCTGGTACTTAAACTGGGGCTAGTAGTACTGGCCTTGCTGGTTTGATAGGCATTATTAAAAGAGATGGCTGTTGTCATAGTTGCTATACAGCTCCGCTGATCATGTTGTTATTAATTCTGTTCTCACAAAAACAGAATGCTTTTATTGTGCGACCTTATTTTAAAGCGCTCTTATAGGTGGACTACTCCTATAAGCTGATGAAGGGTGGTAGTTGGCTGATAGCATGCCTAGGGATTAGGCTGGGTTTTAGCTATGCTTTTGGGTAAGCAGAGAAACATTTAAGTCCCATATCCACTGGCGGAGCCTTCTGTTCTGTCATTTTGTTGCGTTCATCTGGGTGTTATTCGACCTGCCGAGTTGTTTTTGGAATCATGGTAACTATAGAAAATACTTAGGCTGGATTAATCATGTTAGTAAGAATGCTAGTTGTTTGCTTGTTGCTACTAACAAAAGCGGCACTAGCTGCTCCTTTGACTTGGAGCGAGAAAAGCTATTCGCATTTTTCTGACCAAGAACCTTTGGTGGATCTTTTGCAGACCTTAGCCTCTACCCAGAAAGTACCAGTAGTAGTAAGTCCGAATATTAAAGATGTCGTTAGTTTGCATTATAAACAAAAAGCGCCTCAGGATATTTTTGATAATTTAGTAAAAACCTATGGATTAATCTGGTTTTATGATGGAGAGACGCTGTATGTCTATAAGGAAAATGAAGCACAGCGCGGCTCTGTTAGTCTAGAAAAAATGACTCCACAAGCCTTTACTACTGCGATGAAGCGCTTGAATGTATTAGACAGCCAATACCATTGGGAAGTGTCTGAGGTAGACAATGTGATCTATTTCACAGGCCCAGAGCGCTTTGTGAGCGCCGTGTTAGATATGGCAAAAATTATGGATACGCAACAGCTAGAGCGCCCACAGGTTTATAAGTGGGTGGATGGAAATGGGCGAGTGAATTATAGCAATGAGCGCCCGAAAGCGACCAATACTGAAGTTGACAAGGATGTAGCTACCAAGGATCGATTCCCTGGTTTTGATGTGGTGGATGTCATTAATCGCTAATTTTTCGTAGTGGGTTTTGCTTGTGAAATCATTAACTCGCCACGTTACCTAATGAAGAGCCCCAAATAATATGAGCATGCAGCACACCCCTTATCTACTGAAAGTGCTTAGTGGCAGCAATGCTGGTGCTTTAGTTCGCTTAAAGGTTGGCGATGTAGTCATTGGTAAATCGATGTCCAGCGACATTATTTTGCATGATGAAAGTATCGCTGACTTACATATCAAGCTTAAAGTGGATGAGGAAAACATCAGTTTAGAAGCGCTCGCTAAGCCAGTACTGATTGACAATAAAGAAGTTGAACTAGGTGTTCATCCACTCAAACCCTATCAAGTAGTGAGCTTAGGCAGTATCGATTTTTTCATTGCAGATGTGCGCAAACCAGGCAGACGCTCAACTGATACAAAAACAGCAGAGTCAGTAGTTCCACCTGTAGTGAAGACAGGCAAGCCAACAGAAAGCTCCAATAATGCTGGCCGCTCGGCAGCGATCCGTTCCGCCCCTGTTGATGCAAAGCCAAAATCGAAAGCTTTAGGTTGGACTTTATTAATAGCTGGCTTGGGCTTATTGCTACTAGCCAATATTCTCTATTTTAAACCTTATATTAGTGGCCTTGCCGAGCAGGTGGGTTTAAGTGAATCAGCCGAACAACGTGCTCAAGAGCTGTTAAAAAAACTTCAACCTACGGATCTGACTGTCGTGCGTGATCCTGATGGTCGGGTTGCAATCAGTGGTTATGTACAAAATCGTGACGATAAACGTGAGCTAATGAATCAAGCGCTTTTAGCAGGGAATGGTATTAATTATCGTGTCTGGGTGCGTGAAGATTTAGTCGCGAATGCCACCCAAGTCGCCAGTGCTTTAGGTCAGCTAGATTTATCATTTAGCAATCTCGAAGACGGTAAATTAGCTGCACATGGCTATGTCAGTGATGAGGCGGATTGGGCGCAAATCAAAGCCAATATCATGTCTGATGTGAGTGGGATTCAAGCGATAGATGATCGTTCTGTACAAACACTAATCAAACGCAAGGAAGCTTTGGTGCAGTTTATCGAGAAAAAAGGCCTGTCTAGCCGCGTTAAGGTTACTATCGAAAATGGTCGTATTAAAGTTGACGGAGAGTTGACCCAGAGCGAATTAAAGCGTTGGGCGGCTCTTTATGACGAATTTATTCAAACTAATGGAACAGGCCCTGCAATCGTCGAGAATTTATATAATGTTCGTGACCGCCTCAAATTAGTCATTAGAAGCGTCAGTGTAGGTGAAACGCCGTTCCTAGTCTCAAAAGACGGTAAGAAGTACATGGAGGGCTCTAATCTGGGTAATGATTATTTTATTAAAAAGATTACGCCAGATCATGTGCTGCTTTCAAATAATGGTATCGAAATACCAATGTATTATGGTGTAGAGGATAAATAATGATTTTACAAATAGAGCAAAACCTCAAAAACGATATTTCAGGTATTTATAAAAATGAAATCCTTGAAAAGTTTAGCCAAGTAGCGTCAGAGGTACGGTTTGAGTTAAATCAGGGGGTTGAGCCAGCAGAATATGAAAAGTTAAATAAATTTCTGCAGGCTCTAGAAGCGGGTTCGGAGGTAGTGGAACAGGTCTGGTCTCAAAAATAATTGAGAAGTGACTTGGCATGGAGCGCAATGCCTCTATATTCATTGTTCCCTGCGTTTGATGTAGAAGTCATCGGGAATTTTAAAAGTTTAATTAGGAGTTAATTAATAATGTCAGCAATTGATACTAGTTCGTTTTCAGATGCTATCACCAAGATGCAAGCTACTAACGCAGCTATGCTGGAGTTTCAACAGCAGTCTGTAGAAGAAAATAGAAAGTTCAGTATTGAGAGTACTAGCCTTGAGCATGAAGCCTCTGTGACCGAAAGGATGCAAGGTATTATGCAAACACTGGCCAGAAACTCATCTAGCTAATAGCTAATTAAGTAAAGGCGCAGTACTACACCAATTCGGTGTAGTACTGCATGAAAGAGTTAATATTGCATTAATAAAGAGAAAATAATGAAAGCAACGACTGAAATTCTTCAATTATTGTCTGAAGTAGGGTATATGGCCTGTTTTAAGGGTGATTCAGTACGTTCTCAAACGATTATGGAGGGCGTAGATGCCATCGCTAGAGAACAGTCATCCATTAAGATGGGCGTAGCGGTAGCAAAAATGTATGCGGGTGATATGGACGGTGCAATTTCCATTTTCCGCAATCAAGTTTTGGTTAAAGAGCCAGACCACATGAGTGCTAAATGTTTCTTAGGCATTGCTTTGAATCTTTCAGGCGAAGCTGACGAAGCACGTACCTTATTTGAAGAAGTATCGTTGCGTGGTAACCCAGATGAAAAAGGTATTGCCGATTTTTATCTGTCTAAGTAGTTAGCAAACTAGGATATTGCCATGGTAGATCCGAGCTTATTGGGCATTCAATTGCCCACACCTAATGCCCAAGTCACTCCACAGCCTTTGCCGACACCGGAGGTTGCAGATTCGACACGCTTTCAGGATCTATTAAGTGTAGGCCAAGGGGGGCAAATAGATTCCCCCTCAATGCGTGATCAACCCGTCTTACAAAGAGTCAATCCAGCTGGAACTGAGAGCACCCAAGGCTTTACCGACGCTTTTGTTGAGCGGGTGACAGGTATGGATAAGTCCTATCATTCAGTGATGGAGCAATTGAAAAACCGGCCTCAACTTTCTTCTTATATGGAGGAAATGGATGGTGGCGACTCTAAAAATCTACGTACTTATCCAAATGTCTCTGGCAGTGGGGATAGCCAAGAGGACACTCTTAAAGACATGATCGACCGCTCACGTAAAGATAATGTCGCAATGCTTAATTATGAGCGAGATGTTAACACTTGGACTAGAAACTTTCAGATGTGGTCTACAGGAGTTGAATTAGCCTCATCTATCGTGTCACAACTCTCCAGAGGTTTCCAAACACTCTTCAGAGCGAGTGGCTAATTATTAGCTCATAAAGAAGGTTGCAATGAAAAAAAACACAATAAAAGGCACCCCAGCAATTTATCTTTTCACTCTGCTCAGTTTGGCAGGGTGTAAGACAGATTTGTATAGTGGTTTAGGTGAGCAAGATGCTAATAACATGTTAGCTATTATGCTTAATCAAGGTATTTCCGCTGAAAAAATTGTCGATAAGAAAACAAGCACTTATACCTTAAGTGTAGACAAATCCAGTATTCCTACCGCTGTTAAGCTATTACAAGAACATGGCTACCCGAAAGAAAAAGTATTTTCGGTGAATGAAATGTTTCAAAAAGATGGCTTAATCTCCTCTCCAACGGAAGAGCGAGCACGCTTTATTTTTGCACTATCTCAAAGTGTCCAAGAAACTTTGACGCAAATTGATGGCGTCTTAGTTGCGCGTGTTCATGTCGTTCTGCCAGAAAGCAGTGCTTCAGGCCAACAATTAAAACCTTCCTCTGCTTCGGTATTTATTAAATATCATCCTGCTTATGATTTGGAAAGCATGAAATCTGAAATAAAGCTAATTGTAGAAAAAAGTATTGAGGGTCTGAGTTACGACAAGGTTTCAGTGGTTATGGTACCAGCCCAGCTTAATAAATTGGATAAATAAAATACTGCAATGATTCGCCCTTACCAACGCAAGGATTTAGCCAGAGTCTCTGAAATTTATGGTCTAGCTAGGCCTTATGAATTTGATACTGATTCCTATCAGTTCGAATTTAAAAATTTAATTGATGAACCTGATAATCTAAAAAACTTCTTACAGTCAATTATTTTTGTGCTGGAAGAGGAAGGTGCAATTAAAGGTTTTGGTGGTTATGTAGGTGATTATATTGCTTGGCTTTATGTTGATCCAAAATTTCACCGGCAAAAAGTAGGTTTGCGCCTGCTAAAACATATTCTACAAAAACTCAAGAATAAAAAACTACTACGTATCTCTATTGTTAAATCCAATCTTGCTGCGCGAGCTTGTTATGAGTCTTTAGGCTTTCGAGAAACGGAAACTTTTAACTTTAAGTTTCAAGGACAAGAGCGCGAAGGCTTACGAATGAAACGTGAGCTTTAGTCGTTGTTTAAATAGGGATTTTCGCCTTTGGTAGGGCGGGTTTTGAAGATTTTTAACAGCCACATATATTGTGTTGGGTATTGATCAATCAACTTCTCAAAGCTTGTATTCATATTGGCTGCATCTTCTTGTGAATCTAAAGCGCCAAAATCCTCTAGAGCAGGCTCGACTTTAATTTGATAAGTGCCTGTTGAGGCATCAAAGAAGGCCATGATTGGAAAAGCGCAAGCTCTGCCCAATTTGGCAATACGTGCTGGAGTAGTGAGCGTTGATTTTTCGGTAGCAAAAAAAGGCACAAAAACCGAGTTTTTTTCACCATGATCTTGATCTGGCAGAAAAAATAGCAAATTACCAGGCTCTAAGGAGCGGACTAATTTGATCATGCCTTCTTCCCGGGACACTACAAACTGCACATCACGCAAACGGCTACGCATGATCAGCCAATTGAATACTGGATTTTTGAAGGGTTTATACGAGCCATAGGCTTTGAAATGTTCACCAATCGCTACGGGTGCAAACTCTAGCCAAACACTATGACCTAGTAGCAGCATAATATTTTGATTCTGGGCAATGGCTTTTTCTAAACGCTCTTGGCCGCTCAATTGAATTCTTTTGTATAAAGCAGTGCGTGAGCGAAAGAATAGCACGCTGTAATCCAATAGGGCTGCTGCATATTCTTGTAGGTTCTGCTGACTAAATTGCTCACGCGCTTCGTTGCTAAGCTCTGGAAACGCCAGTTGGAGATTTATTAAAATCACCTGTCGACGCTTCGTATTATGCTTATAAATAGCAGATCCAAGCTGCTTACCCAGCCAGCGGCGTATTTGCCAAGGTAAAAATGCAAGCAAGCTTAAAGCACCTACTGCCCACCAACTCGGCCAATACCGAGGATGAAGTAAGCTTTTGGGCAGTTGGTTGGAGTTAGGCACGGTTTAACTCAAAAGGCAGCCAAGTTAATGCGGGCGCAAGCAACTTTATCGGCCTGCATCCGGCCTTCAAACCATGATGCAGCTTGCGCAACAGCAGCGCGCTTGCCTTTTAAACCAAAGTCGATTTGGTAGCGATTTTCTGTACTCGGAAGGCTAGACAAACGCACTTCAGGAAAACTTTGTAGCAGCTCTTCCATCATCGGAATTAGTTCGCTTTCCGGTGCATTTTCTAACATCCAACGCTGGTCAATCGCCGGTTCCGTATCATGCAAATGCCGATAGTGAGTATCCAACACCCATTCAATCATCGGCCACGCCATATTTGGAAAGCCAGGTACGAAATGGTGATTCAAAACCTTAAAGCCTGCAATTTGATTAATGGGATTCGGGATTAAGCTGGCACCATCCGGTATGTCAGCCATCCGAATCCGATTCGGATAAGCACTTTCCCCAAAGCGCCGCTCAAGAATCGCTTGGAGTTGGGGATGACGAATTAAGCGACGGCCAAAAGCAGTCGCTGCGCATTGACGAGTTAAATCGTCAGGGGTCGCGCCAATCCCACCAAAGCTAAACACGATCTCTGTGGTTTGGAGTGTTTCGTGAAAGGTTTTTAGGAGTAGCGGATATTCATCGCCAATCATCCGCACCCAAGCTAAAGGCAAGCCACGGGCTTGCAGCATGGCGAGTACGGAGGGTAAATGTTTATCTTGGCGCGAACCATTCAATAGCTCATCGCCAATGAGAATTAAGCCAACTTTTCCGCTGGTTTTCATTGTTTTGCCCCTTGGTCTTGTGCGCGTTTTTGGGTTAATTCTGCCTGCTTTTGCAGCATCTGACCATTCCAGTCCTGAGAAGTTTCTACCCAGCCTTGAGTATGTTGTTGGATTAAATCACAGAGCATTTGGATATGGCGATAATTTGTATTTAAAGCAGGCACATATTGATAGGCTTGCCCACCGGCTTGTAGGAAAACATCTTTATTTTCAAGTTGAATCTCTTCCAAGGTTTCTAAGCAGTCGGCTGCGAAACCCGGGCAAATCACATCCACTGATTTTACGCCTTCCTTGGCTAAGGCTTCTAAGGTTTTATCTGTATAAGGTTGTAACCATTCAGCCTTGCCAAAACGGGATTGGAAGGTCACTCGGTATTCATTCGGGCGTAAATTCAAGTTTTCTGCCAGTAAGCGCGCTGTTTTTTGGCATTCACAGAAGTAAGGATCGCCGAGACTTAAATTGCGCTTAGGAATACCATGAAACGACATGACTAAGACTTCACCGCGTAGATTCTTATTCCAATATTCAAACAAGCTTTGCGTAAGCGCTTCGATATACCCCGGATGATCGTGGTAGTGCGTAACTGTCCGTAACTCAGGCACCCAGCGCCAGCGTTGTAACTCTTTGAAGCTCGCATCGAAACTAGTCGCGGTAGTGGCGGCGCAGTATTGTGGATAGAGCGGCAAAATCAGTAAGCGGCGCACACCTTCTGTTTTCAGCTTTAATAAACTATCGCGAATCGACGGGTTGCCATAGCGCATAGCTAATTCAACTTTGACGGGGCCTGGAAAGCGGCGTTCTAACTCTTTTTGGATAGCGGCTTGTTGTTGGCGCGAAATAGACAACAAGGGCGAGCCTTGCTCCGTCCAAATCTTTTTATACTTTTCGGCACTGACAGCCGGGCGTTTTGGCAAAATCGCGAGTTTAAGGATCGGATACCAAGCAATACGTGGAATCTCGACGACTCGCGGATCAGATAAAAATTCATTTAAATAACGACGTAAGGAAGGCGCATCCGGCGCATCCGGTGTGCCCAAATTGACTAACAGCACGCCAGTACAATCGGCCTTGCCGTGAAAATAGTCTTGTTCGTTGACAAATCGGCTCATGGTATCATCCTTATTTTCGACACGAAGGATACACCATGCAGCCTGACCTGCAAGCAATTGCACAAAAGATACGTGAGATAGCGCGTGCTGAGATTCTTTCGCGTTTTGAACGAGTGGGTTACGAGTTCAAACAGGATGGTAGTGTGCTCACTGAGGCTGATTTAGCCGCGAACCAAGCCATCACTGATTATTTGCAAGCTAATTACCCAACAATTCCCCTGCTTAGTGAGGAAATGGAAGAGGCTGAGCAACAACGCCTGCTTAATGAATCTTCATCACTCTGGTGCTTAGATCCTTTGGATGGGACGAGTAATTTTGCTTCAGGCATACCGCTATTTGCTACCTCTTTGGCGTTATTCCAAGACGGAAAAGTAGTGTTAGCGATTACTTATGACCCGGTGCGTGATGAGTTATTTACTGCGAGCCTTGGCGGTGGCGCTTATTTGAATGGTAAGCCTTTAAACTGCCATAAAACCGGCTTTAAATTAAAGCATGCAGTAGCGCTGGTGGATTTCAAGCGTTTACCTAAATTGATGCAATGGGTGCTGCTGGAACATGTGCCGTATGGATCACAGCGGAATTTAGGTGCTAGCACTTTAGAATGGGTGTGGATGGCTGCCAATCGCGGACATGTTTATTTGCATGGTGGAATGAAGCTCTGGGATTTAGCCGCAGGCACGTTAATCTTAGCAGAGGCGGGGGGCTATTCTTCGGCTTTGAATGGCGAGCCAGTCAGCCTCACTCAATTAGCGAATAGCTCTGTGGTTGCCTCGCCTGATCCTGATTTATTTGCAGAATGGTTCGGATTTTTAAAGACTTATAATGATTAAGCAGTCTGCGCCGATTGGTGTGTTTGATTCTGGGCTAGGTGGAATTTCGGTGCTGCGGGAAATCCACCGCCTGTTGCCTGCCGAACAACTGATTTATATTGCTGATTCTGGGCATGCTCCGTATGGTAGCAAATCGACTGAGTACATTACTCAACGCTGTTTGCAGTTGAGTGATTTTTTGTTGGAGCAGGGCGCGAAAATGCTAGTCGTGGCCTGTAATACCGCGACTGCGCATGCGATTGATACGATGCGTGAGCAGAAGCTATCTGTGCCGGTGATTGGGATGGAACCAGCCGTCAAACCGGCTGCTAGGTTGACCCAATCCGGCGTAATTGGTGTGTTAGCGACCCAGCAAACCGTCAAAAGCCAGCGCTTGCAACGCTTAATCCATGACTATGCCAATGGTGTGAAAGTAGTCGCGCAAGCCTGCCCCGGCTTGGTCGAGCATGTGGAGAAAGGCGATTTTGCCAGTTTAGAGCTGAAAGGTTTATTAGCTGATTACACCACGCCTTTAATCAAGCAGGGCGCAGATGTGATCGTTTTAGGCTGCACTCACTATCCCTTTTTAGCCGCTGCCTTACATGAAATCGTGGGGCCAAGGATTACGATTCTTGAAACCAGTAATGCCGTGGCTCAGCATGTGAGTCGGTTGCTGATTAAGCATGAATTGCAAACCAGCGCTGATCAGCAGGGTTCAGTGAGTTTTTATTCAAGCAAAGTGGATGCAGTCCATCGACAAAGTATGCAATTGCTTTGGCAGCAGAGTCTTGAACTCGACTTGCTGCCAAGCCACTATTTAACTATACCGCCGCAAATGCCTGTTCCAGATCCGCAATAATATCGGAAATATGTTCAATCCCGACGCTAATCCGAATCGTTTCAGGGCGCACGCCTGCACGCACTTGCTCTTCTTCAGTCAATTGGCGATGCGTGGTGGAAGCAGGGTGGCAAGCTAAGGATTTAGCATCTCCAATATTCACCAAGCGCTTAATCAATTGCAGCTGATCATAGAACTTAACGCCTGCGTCAAAGCCGCCTTTAATCCCAAAGGTTAACAAGGAAGCAGGTTTGCCTTGGAAGTATTTCTTAGCCAATGCATGGTATTTGTCTGTATCTAAACCTGCGAAATTCACCCATTCCACTTTAGGATGTGACTGCAAATATTTAGCGACTGCTAAAGCATTATCGCAATGCCGTTCCATGCGTAGGCCTAAAGTTTCCACACCCTGCAGAATCAAGAACGCATTGAAGGGTGATAAAGCCGAGCCGGTATTGCGCAGCGGCACAGTGCGCGCGCGACCAATATAAGCAGCAGCGCCTAAGGCTTCGGTATACACTACGCCATGATAAGCAGGCTCAGGCTGATTCAGGGTTGGATAGCGATCTTTGTGGCTGGCCCAAGGGAATTTGCCCGAATCGACAATAATTCCACCAATCGAAGTGCCATGACCGGCAATGTATTTAGTCAAGGCGTGCACCACTACATCAGCGCCATACTCAATCGGATTACAAAGAATCGGCGTAGCTACGGTGTTATCTACAATCACCGCCACGCCGTGTTTATGGGCAGCAGTCGCAATCGCTTCGATATCGACGATATTACCGGCTGGATTACCGATGGTTTCGCAGTAGACCGCTTTAGTTTTAGCATCAATCAGCTTTTCGATGGCTTCAGGGCTATCGTTTTCGGCAAAGCGTACTTCAATGCCTTGTTTGGGTAGCATGTGCGCGAACAGGGTATAAGTACCGCCATACAATTGCGGGGTGGTGACAATATTATCGCCCGCTTCCGCAATAGTCAGAATCGCATAATTAATCGCCGCCATGCCCGAGCTGACGGCTAGTGCTGCAATTCCGCCTTCTAAAGCAGCGATACGTTTTTCCAAGACATCATTAGTCGGATTCATAATCCGCGTATAGATATTGCCGGGCACGACTAGGTTAAACAGGTCTGCGCCATGTTGGGCATTATCAAATTCGTAAGCGACCGTTTGATAAATTGGCACGGCGACGGATTTGGTAGTGGGATCGGTTTCATAGCCCGCATGAATCGATAGTGTTTCTTTTTTCACTAAACTTCTCCTTCTAGGGTAGGGAAAATGCAACAACAGTGTTTGCGATTTTGCATTGTTTCCACCTTGTTAACCACCTAGACTCTTAGCATTTCTTCAGATAAGGGTAGATAAATCATGGGATACGAATTCAATATCACATTGGCAGGTAGTTTCGAGGAGACGGTGGAGCGCGTTAAAGCGGTATTGCTGGAAGAGCAATTGGGTATCGTTAGCGAAGTCAATGTACAAGCTATCTTTAAGGCGAAAATGGATAAAGAAATTGCGCCGTATCGGATTTTCGGTGCGTGCAACCCTAAGCTCGCTGCAGAGGTATTAGCTGCTGAACCAAATGCAGGCACGCTGTTGCCTTGCAACTTTGTGATGTATGAAAGCGCGCCGAATACAGTGGTGCTGAGTTTTATGGATCCAGCAACTGTCTTAGGTTTGGCGCAAGCGCCTGAAGTACAACAAATTGGCAAACTGGCTAAAGAAAAACTACTGCGTGTGCTTAGTCGTTTAGCAGATTAACTTTTTGGAATTGAGCCGAGCTAGTCTCGGCTTAAGTCAAAAAAATTCGCAATGCAATCACAATTAGAACCACCCCTAAAGCGCGCTCCACCCACAGTTGGTTGCGCTTTAGCCAAGTTAATACGGGGCCGCGCGACAGCACTAAGGACACCAGCACATACCAAAGACCGTCGACCAGAATAATGGTGAGGACAAAGATCGCTTTCGCATCCAAACCCATGCCTGGATGAATAAATTGGCTAAATAGCGCTAAAAAGTATAAGCCGATTTTCGGATTAAGCAGCGCAATCATAAAACCATCCCGCGCTGCATCCCATAAAGAAGCAGTTTGCTGAGTTTGCAAGTCGGCATGAGCAGAGCCGCTATTGGGCTTAGCTAGAATACCTTGCATCCCAATCCATAATAAATACACCGCGCCCGCGTAGCTGATGACTTTGGTGAGCATCGGTGATTGTTGCAGTAATAGCCCCAACCCTAAGACGGACAGCAGCGCATAGACTCCAACCCCTAAAGCATGGCTAATCGAGGTAACGACGCCATGCAAGGGTGAATTATTCAGTGTTTGGCGTAAGACCACCGCTAAGCTTGCGCCCGGGAACATCGCGCCCATGAGGCAAACCAACACTAAGGATAACCAGGTAGCCAAGGTCATGAATCACCTACCAACTGAAAGGAGTTGCTTACTTTAACGATTCATCCAGCTGGGTAGCAAGCGCATCGAATCTTTCATCGCCCGATGAATATCCGGGTAGTTAGGTACAAAGTTTGTGACTAAAGCCCAAAAGCGTGGTGAATGATTCATCTCGCGGGTGTGGCAAAGCTCATGAATCAGCACATAACGTACCCAATCAGGGGGTAAGAGTAATAACTTCGCATTTAAATTAATCGCTCCACGGCTGGAGCAACTCCCCCACCGCGACTGTTGATTTTTAATCGAGCAGCGCTCATAGCTAAAGCCAGTTTCGGTGGCGAGTTGCTCAAGTAAGGGTGGCAAATGCAGTTTCGCATATTGTCTTAGCCAAGTTTGTAACAGGACTTGGCAAGCTTCAGGTTCAATAGTGCCTTGAATCAGGATTAGGTTTTCGGCGGGTTTAAACTGTAAACGTAGTTTGGTTTGCTCGGCAGGTTGATAGCAGACTTGTATAGTTTGCTGGAGGGCTGTTAGCTCGATGGTGCTGGGTAAGCTTAAGTCGATGGCTGGGCTAGTTTTAGGCGGCCAGTGGCGAATAATCCAGTTCGCTTTACTGTGTAACCAAGTCTCTACGGCGGTAATGCTCACACCCCAAGGCTTAGTAACGACTAAACCTTGATCTGAAATACGCATACGTAAATAGCGGCTACGTTTTGAAATGCGCAACTCATAAGGAATCGACAAGTCTGCGCTAAGACTTAAAGAGTGGAAACTTGCAGCCACTTAGAATTGGTTATCAACATCAACATAAGTATGCGGCGGCTGGTAATACTTGAATAAAGTCCCTGCAACTGTGTCTTTGCCAAAGATACGTGGCAGATTCAAACCTACCCCGACATAAGTATGGCGCTCAGGTTTATCCCAATGACCTTTATCATAAGTACGGAAGCCGCGTGTGTAGTAGCCTGCTTGTAATTCTAAATATTCAAGCGGTGTACCTTTTAAGCGTTGAAAGCCATCGCCTTTAATGGCTACTAAATGCTTCATGCCAGAATAATCCGCAGCAGCATCGTATTTGCCACTGAAGCCTGGTGAGGGCCAATATTCCATCCGTAGGTCGATGCGATCACCCCATTCAGGATTTTTAGATAGCCACCAAGAAGCACCTACCCCTAAAGCATCTGACACTAAATCTTCACCCGAAAAGCCATATTTAGACGAAGTAGCATCGCCAATTTCAATTAAGGTCATAGCTCCCATGGCAGCGAGCGCGGCTTTGTCTTCGGGATTATTCACTTGCTGGCGTTTAAAATCCCAAAGTAAACCTTCAGTGAGTAGATAGGAGGTATATAAATGCCCCGTTTTGTCTGCACCACCCGCATGCGTATCCGGGCCAAACCAGCCTTCCTTTTTGAAGACCGGAGAGTATTTAAACCAATCCCATTTGGTCACACCCCAAGCCGTGAAGGCTCCAGCTGCGATACCAAAATCTCGCGCTACGGCTCGATCTTGCGGTGTTTGTAGGCTAGCGCAACCCGCTAGGCTAGTTAACGTGAGGAGCGAGCTACATAAAATCGGCAAACGCATGAAGAGAGTCATCCAGTTAGCGGTTTAAACGCATAAATAAATCGCGCACCATATACAGAGCCAGCAAGCTACGGCCTTCGGTACACTCATCGCCCGCGATCAGTTCATCAAGGCGACTTAATTTCCACGGCACTACCTCTAATGGCTCAGGCTCATCACCGGGAGCAGTAGCAGGGTAGAGATCACGCGCTAACAGCAGATTGGTATAATGTCCCATATAACCCGGCGCTAGGCTTACACGCTTTAACAGTTGCAGATGGCGAGCACCATGCCCGACTTCTTCCATGATCTCCCGATTGGCTGCTTCGAGGACATCTTCGCCTGCCTCAACTTTGCCTTTTGGCAAGCCAAGCTCGTAGCGTTCAGTACCCGCCGCATATTCACGGATCAAGAGCACCGTTTCATTATCAAGCATCGGGACAATCAGGACGGCTCCATCCCCTTTGCTAACTAAGCGTTCATACACACGTTGCTCGCCGTTGCTGAACTCTAGATGCAGTTCTTCGACTTGAAACAAGCGGCTGCTGGCAATAATTTCACTCTGATGAATAATAGGTAATTTTGGCATCCAGCAATTTTAGCACTAGGCTCTAGGAATGCGTACTCTCTACTTAATAAAGCTGTAATAATTCCGTTGGCTAGGCAAAAAGTCCCCTTTTAGCTTATGCTAGGCGCTGTTTTCAGCTACCCCATTCATTCCACATGCCTACTATTCCTTGGTCAGAAATTCACACCGTCTTTTTAGATATGGACGGCACTTTGCTCGATTTGCATTTTGATAATCACTTTTGGTTGGAACATTTGCCCCAGCGGATGGCCGCACACAAGCAACTGTCATTGGCTGAGGCTGAGCGCTTAGTCAATGCACATTGCGCTGATATTGAAGGCTCATTGAAGTGGTACTGCTTAGATTATTGGGAAGACTATTTAGGCATGGATGTGGTGGCCTTAAAACATGAGATTGCTGACCGCATTGCCATCCGCCCTGATGTTGAGCCGTTTCTGCGCTACTTAAAAAGTATTAATAAGCGAGTTGTCTTATTAACCAATGCGCATAGAAAAAGCGTCAATTTGAAATTTGAATATATCAATTTGGAGCCTTACTTTGATCGAATTATTACTTCACATGAAATTGGTTTAGCTAAAGAAGAAAAGGGATTTTGGGAAAGGCTAGTTGACGTCGAAAATTTTTCAGTCGACTATAGTTTATTTATTGATGATAATTTAAATGTATTGCGTAACGCTAAACTTTACGGATTGAAGCATTTATTGGCCATCCATGAGCCAGATTCGAAATTGCCGCCGAAAGATACTGAAGAATTTCAAGCGATTAAAAGCTATCAAACACTTATGATCTAAACCAGCTTAGTATGAGGGGGTAAATGCCAGCTCCTTAGGTTTGAGGTTTGAGTAAATAAGGAGCTGGTGAGTGAAACTTCTCAGTAAACAACGGAATACCCAAGTGGAATTAAGGTTAGCTGATAAAGAGCTTAATAAGCTTAACTAAATTGTTAAGAATTTTTACTGCGGTCGCTGATTCAATTGACTGTATTGGGTTAATTGTTTCAAACCTGAGTCAATTTCAGCGGTTAGTTGATTAATAAAGTTAAGTTCGAGAATAGTCGAGGTATCATGCTTTTCGATTAGCATTAACTGTTCTAATAAGTGCTGAGACCCTAACAAATGCCCAGTGGCTAATAATTTATGCGCATGTTGAGCAGCGCCATCCCAATCTTGGTTGTATAAGCATTCAAGTAACTCATAACGATGCGCATTAATAAGCGGAAGAATGGAGTGGAAAAGGTTGGCAGACCTTTCCACCCCCAAGGTTGCAATAATAGTTTCAAGCTCACTCATCTATAGTGCTCATCCCACGCTGATTAGTCAGGTTAATCAGCGCTTCAGCGGGGTATTATGCACCTATTTGAGTTCTGGATGCACCTTTTGATAGCCTTTTAATAAGGACTCATGCATGACACAGCCTTCTAAGCTGAGGCCAGGTGAAGGCAGATTCCAGAAACGCAAGGTTCCGCTGATTAAGGCTTGTGCGTTGGCTAAAGTTTCAGCGCCATAAATCAAGCGTAGATTCGCCAAATAAGCTTCGGGATTTTCCATTTCTAATAAGGTGGCAATGCAGCGATAAGTGCGAGCGCGTTCAATGGGTAGCTGATCGAAATAGTGAATCCACTGGCAAGCTTCCAAGGTGCTTTCTTTGTCACCAATCGCTAAGGCTAATAAGGCCTTAAGTTCACCCACCCGTAGATCAGCCCACAGTGAACCGGCATCGGGCGCTAAGCCAATCAGGGCAGAAATAGGTTGAATATTATCTAAGGACAAATCTTCTAGAGTGTCTAACAGGTCAGCGCATTCTTCTTCCTCTAATTCGGCGAGGCTCAAGATAGCCGAACGTAGCTCATTGCCAGTATTGTTATTGTCCCATTCGAGGTCATCAACCGTATAAATCTCGGACATCCCCGGTACTAAAATCCGGCAGGAATAAACGCCTAAATGTTCGTAATCCATGATGTAGATATCGAAACCGTCTTCATGAATTTGCTGGCAAAGATGCTCGAATTCTTGCTGGGTGCTGCCTTCAAAATTCCAATCACTGAATTCAAAATCAGGGTCAACTCTTAAGAAATTCCAATGAATCAGGCCACTGGAGTCAATAAAGTGAGTTTCGAGATTGTGAGTCGCAGCGACTTCATCCAGATCAAAGTCAGGTGCAGAGAAACCCGACAGCTTTTCTAAAGCACGGCCTTGTAAAAGCTCAGTTAAAGCACGCTCTAAGGCGACTTCAAAGCGTGGGTGCGCGCCGAAACTGGCATAGCAACCTTGATCCTCTGCATTCAGCAGGGTGACGCACATCACTGGGTATTTACCGCCCAACGAAGCATCTTGGACTAAAATGCCAAAACCTGCGGCGCGTAATTCAGCAATACCTGCAGCGATCTTTGGGTAACGAGCAATGACGGCTTCGGGTACGGCAGGTAAACAGAGGCCTTCTGCAATAATACGGAACTTAATCGAGCGCTCGAAAATCTCTGAAAGTGCTTGAGTGCGCGCTTCGGTCGCCGTATTGCCCGCCGACATGCCGTTACTGACGTAGAGATTGCCAATAATATTCACGGGTATCCAAGTGACTACACCATCGCGCTGGCGCGTAAAGGGCAAAGCACAGATGCCACGCTCGCTATTGCCTGAGTTGGTATCCACCAACAGATCGGCAGTTAAGGAATTTTCAGGATTATAGAAGGCGTTTAATTCTGGATTAAGCAGTTCTGCGGGAAGCTTAGCCTCCGTAATCGGAAACCAGCGTTCTTGCGGATAATGTACAAAAGCAGCATTTGCCAGCGAATAGCCTAAGTAATAATCAGCCCAAAAATAATTGGTGCTTAAGCGTTCGAAGAATTCGCCCAACGCACTGGCTAAAGCTGCTTTCTGTGAAGCACCTTTGCCATTGGTAAACAGTAGCGGGCAATCACGGTCGCGAATATGTACCGACCAAACATTGGCTACGGGATTTAGCCATGACTGTTCTATAATGTGGAAATCGAGTTTTGCGAGTTGTGCTTGAAGTTTTTGGATCGATGCTTCAAGCGAGGCATCTTTGCCAGGAATAAAACTATCAGTCATGGGGTAAGTTCCAGAGTGGGTGTGCGCGCTATTTTAAAGCAAGCACAAGGAATTGTTGCAGTTAATGTTTATACTTTATAAAGAATTTATTTATTGTTCGAGCAGGGACATGCCGTGAGCTGGAAGCAAATGCTGGAAAAGTACAAGTATGGGTTGCTTGCAGCACTGTTTTTACTTGTATTGATCGCAGTGGTACAAGCCAGCTATCGTTGGTGGGTGCCCAGCCAGTCCGTGTTGAGCGAGGGTACTGCACAAGACTATGTGGAATTGAAAAAAGCAGCTAATACCAAGGGTGGCAATTGGCTAAGGACTTTAAACAGCGATATCCAAGAAGTGCGCGGCGATTTGCTGTGGAATAGCGACAATCAAGTCGGGATGATGCGCTTAGTGAATTTGCCGAATCCTACGACTGGTTATCAATACCATATCTGGGCTTATGATTCCCACCGGCCTTCTGATCAGCCGATTTCTATTGCCGTTTTGGATCGAGGTTCGGGTCAGCAGGAGTGGTTTGTGCCACTCACTGCTAGCGAGTCAATGCCTAGCCCTTATAAATTCGAATTGACTCTCGAGCCTGTGGATACTCAGCAAACAGCTAACCCTTTGGTTTTATTAATGGTGCAGTTCTAGTCAAGCAATGCGTGAGGTTTGATTCGCCGAGCGATCCAAATCCAGTAAGGTTTGAATCAGATGATTAGAGAGCTGATGCATTTCTGTCATCGCACGGTATTGACCTAGCTCATCGCCTGCTTCGAAAGCATTTAAAGCGCGCGCACTGGCTTCATGAAATTTTTCATGCGGCTCAATCAATTGCTCAAACAGCTTATGCACATCAGCACCTAGAGCCTGCGCTTCCTCGGCACCTTCCGCATATAACCATTTACCTAAAGCACAGTGATAGCAATCCGTCCCCCGAAAATCGTTACGCTTATTTAAAGTTGCTTTAATTTTACCCAGATATTGCACATGATCATTCATGCGCTGCAAAAAGAACGCTTGTTTTTTCATTATTGAAAGCCCCAGAAATTATTATTTGATGCTTAATGCGTCATTCTTAAGGTAGAGGCGTGATCATTAATGAGGCTACTGACTTTAGTTAATAAGCCGGGCTGACCCATTTCTGCTGGAATTTGCAAACCCAACATGCAGTCTTCATTCATAGCAGTGACTAAATAAGCCGAAGGTTCGCAGCACACAATCAAACCTTGCGTTTTTTGGGTGCTACCTAAGTATTTAGTGAGTTGGCTAGCGCCACTGAGCAGCATAGCGCTGAGCGCAGAGATCTGATCTTCTGCTGCTTCATTCGCTTCGGACAATAAAGTCAGGCCTTCAGTCGTGAGGATCTGCATCGCTTGGATGCCGGGCAAATTCTGCTGCAAATGCTGAGCAAATGCAGACAAGTGTTGTTGGTTTAACATAGTTATCTTACCTGTCGTCGTTGAGAAAAATCGGCTACTAAAGCGCTTAATTAGATTGATTGGATTTGTGTTCTAGCACTTGTTGTGCTGAATTAAGGCTTTTTAAATTAAATTCCTGGATGAGGTTTTTGCTGTTGGTTAGTAGCTTATGTGCTTGTTGAGGTTCATCTGCCCTTAACCTATTTCTGGCTAATTCATGCTGGTACATCACAGAGAAGCGTCCTAAACGCTCAATTTGCGGATGCAGATGGTTACGAATTTTTATTTGCCGAGTGTAGAAAATTACGCCATTTTTTGAACTGAAATTCTGATCAGCTAAGGCTCGGTTGGCGCGCTCAATCAGCTCATCAAGACTTAAGGTTTTTTGCGCTGCAGTGTTTGGCACTTGCTTAGCGCGTGCTACCGGAGCCATCTCTACATTCGCAGTGTGATAAATCGCACCTTCAGAAGCAGGGTAGGCGGCAGCAGGGCTTGCTGTTACTACCATTTCTGCTTGCTTTAGTAGGGTAGTTTTAATCTTAGGCGTGGTCTTGGTGTTCTCTTCAGCTTTATTGTTAGATTGTTTATTGCTGTTGGCAGCGCTGTCTTCAGTCTTCTTAGGTATTTCGACTAAGGCTAAGGTTTCGCTAGTTGGTTCAGGGTTAACTGCCACAGTCGCTGAAGGTGGTTCTAGTTCTGGCTGAGTTTTGAGCTTAAATAAGGGCGGTTCAATCGCCGGAAGTGGCTCTTGTAGCGCTAAAGGCAGGTTTAAAGACTGGTTTTGGATAGGTTTATCTTGTAAGGCAGTTTGTGCTGCTTGATCAAATAAAACCTGCGGTGATACCAGTGTTGAGAGCGGTTTTTCTGCTGCTTGGGTGCTACGGTCTTCTGGTTTGGCTCGATATTCAAAAGCAAAGGTGCTTAAAGTAATCGCCATAATACCAGCTAAAGCGACCGTGCGCTTCAGAGCAGCGCTTTTATACAGAGTCAAGCCTGTATGGCGAGCACGTAAAGTATAAATATTAGGAATCAAGGCACTGGCAAGCAGAAATAAACTTTGATTAGGTAAGGCTATCAGTAGTGCACTATCCAAAATTTCAGGCAGCTGTTTAGCTTTAACTAAGCTAGCAAATTGCTGGGCAAGCTTGGCACTGGACGGTAATTGCTGGCTGGGCAGGCTCATTACGCTATGCGCACCTAAGCCCTCTGGGCTTTGCAACACCACATACTGACGGTCACCCATTTGCCCATGCGTTAAAATAGGTAGTATCCACGCTTTATTCAGCGCTTGGGTCAATGCCTTGGCTTGGGTAATCTGGCTGCTGATGTTAGCGAGCTGATAGCCACTAGGTAGTAGGTGGATCAGAATGCGTGAAGGTGCGCTCTCTGTTTGTGCCAAGTCTAAATCGCGGCCACGATAGATTTCACCTACACCAGATACCGCTAAGCATTCTAATAATGCATAGCGTTCGTCCAGTATCTTATACCCCATACCGGATGTGTTCATAATAATCGCCCTTTACTCAGATCGTTCATGTTCGGTTTGGTTTTATCTTAAGGTCATTCCTTAAGCAAAGAAGTAAGGCTTGACTTGTTACCCGTAACGCTTGAGTAAGGTGGCTTAAGGTCGCTGATGTTTTTTTTACAGATTGCTCATTCGTAAGCCTATTTTTTTAAAAGAAAAAGTCTGTTTCTTTGGAGTAACAAAATTATTCGTGACTCGTGTTCATGAATTGTTCACAATAGCCCAAAAAATGACACCCAAAAACGTGTCGAATACTAATGTCCATACCACGGACTGCAGGCATATGTAAGAAGAGAATTATGGTCAGCAAGGAAAGCATCCAGCAAGAATTGGAGCGGATACTGGCGAGTGAGTTATTCGGAGGCAAGCGACAGGCAGGGAAATTCCTGCAGTATATTGTTAACGAAACCCTTGAAGGTCGAGGGGAACGCATCACTCAATACGGTATCGCTATCGAAGCACTGGGCAAACCGATGGATTATTGCCCCACAGAAAGCCCCGCCGTCAGAGTCGAAGCCGGTCGAGTTCGTAAGTTACTTGAAGAATACTATGCTGATGAAAGCAAGAGCAGCCAGCATGTTTGCCTGATTACTTTACCCGTTGGCGGTTACACGCCAGTGTTTAAGCCTATCGATAGCGCGCGTGGGCAGTGGCGGCGCTTAGGGGGTAAACGGGTTCAATCCTCAGGGCCGAAGGTTTATATCGCCTGCCAAAATCCAGCCTCGATCCGTGATGATCGCTTACGGAATATTATTTACCGAATCCGCTCCAGCATGCCGGTCATGCTGGGTAAGCTCGGTACCGTGCAAATTGCTTTGGCTGATCCGGGCTTTGCGTTTAGCTATGCCGATCATGCGTTAGAGTATGCTTGGCGACAGCATCAAGCCGAATTCTTACTATATTCTGAGGCGGCTTTGCAAAGTGACACGCCTAAGTTGCGTTATGTGTTGATTCATACCTTGTCACGTGAGGTTGTCTGGTCGACCGAGTTTGCGCTTGCGGGTACGGATAGTGAAAAGCTGCTGGAAGAAATGTATGTACGCTTGGCGAATGAGGTATTTAGCCTCTATCAAGGTACCGCTTTGTCATTCTGGAGTCGTTACTGGTATCAACAGCCCTCAATGCCTGACTCCTATCAAGTATTAGCCGCGCATGTCCGTTTCTTGCAAGATGAGGTTTCGGAAACTAGTTTTAATGCACTCTGGCAAGTTTGCCAAAAGCGTACTCGCCAATATCACGATGATGCCCTCGCGCATTTGCATTATGCGGTGGCCTGTTTATATGCGCATATGTTGCAGACCCAGATCGGCGAAAGTTTAGAGGATCTTTGGCAACGCCAAGCTTTGGCGGCTTTGGAGTTAAATCCGGGGAATGCACTCGCCCATGCGATTTTTGCAGTGAATTGCTATGCACGTGGTGAAAATGAGCTAGCACGGGTTGAGGTGGAAATTGCCCGCAAATCAAATCCTTTTGATATTGGCTGTGAGCGTTTGATTGCGACCGGCTTATGTGCCTTGCGTGCTTGGGATAAAAGCTTTCGTTTATTAAAGGATATTTCCCCTGCAGAGCCGAGTTATCCTGATCCGCTACGCACAGTGCCGTGTTTATATTATTTCCGGCGCGGTCGATATATTAGTCATGCTACCGCTGAGGCTGGCTTCAATGATTTAGGGGGCTGGGAGCAGTTTGGGCAATTGGTCAATCATTGTCGAGCAGGCGAATGTAAAACCTGTGTACATGCTATTAGTCGCACTGTAGATCGCTTGCAAGCGGATATCGGAGTGGGTTTGACTGAGTATTTTTGGCAGGAAAAAGCAGTCAATACGGATCTAGCCAGCGAATCTATCAACTAGCTATTTGGCATTAGCGTCGTCGGCATTATCGGCCAATTTAGGTTCGAAATAGCGATAATGCCCTCGGATCGGCCAAGCAAATAACACGTCATCCACATTTGCCCCTTCACCAACATTATGCCCAATTAACGGCCTTGCCTCATCATTGCTGCGTTCAGCCAGTACCACACCAATATGCTCCTGACCGCTAGGAAGTTCCCAGACTACTAAATCGCCAGATTTATAGTTATCAGGATCTTCGGTAACGGGTAAAGCTTTACCTTGACGGTCAAAATAAGTCATCAAATTCGGTACGCGCCGATGATCGATATTGGTATCAGGCGTGCGTAAGCCCCATTTTCGCGGATAGTTTTTAAAAGCTTTACGCATATCCTCATGCACTCTCTTTTGTAAATCAATGCCTTGGGCGCGAAAAGCTCGAATCACCACATCTGTGCAGACACCTGTACTCTGATCAACATCACCATTCGGATAAGCTAATTTCACATAAGCGGGATCATAAGAGCGAGTGACTTTAGTTTGTTCGTAGACTGAGTTAATCAGTTTAGCTATATGTTCAGGTGGTTTCGGGCGCAGTTTGGGGGGGAGGCTGGGTGCTATATCAGTTGGAAAGGGCAGTGGTTCATCTTGAGTATCGGTCGTCTGCGAAGGAACAGGGACTTGTGGTTCTAAAGGAAAAGGGATTGGGCGTAAAAAATGCTGAGCTACCCAATAGCAAAGCAGGGCAAACAATAAAATTAACAACAATTCATACAACAACGAAGCTAAGCGCATGGTTCCTTCAGTGGTTAAACCCTTTAAATCTTAGCTAATAATAGCAGGCAATGGTTTAGCATTATGCATTTCCCCATGCCAAACAATGGTTGAACTCTGGATGGATTTTGCCCAATACATCGCGGCATCACCTTTTTCTAGCACTTTGCTCGGATTATAGTTGCATAGTGAGGCTTGGATGGCTCCCGCACTCAGGCTAGTCGGTAAGAGCTGATCACTAAATTTTAAGGGCTGAGCTAATTTTTGTGTGAGCTGATTGTAGTATTGGTTAATTTGAGGTTGATCAGCATTGGGGATTAGCCAAATAAATTCATCACCACCAATCCGCCCGACGCTACCAATTTTTTCTAAGCTGGCTTGAAATTGACGCGCCACATTAATTAAGACTTGATCACCCGCCTGATGACCATAAGTATCATTAATGGATTTGAATTTATTTAAATCAAGAAAAACAATATAAAACTCATGCCTGCTTTTACATAGATCATTTAATTGATTAATGATGTAGTCGCGACTATATAAGCCCGTTAAGGAATCCCTGTCAATTTGAGTGCGTTGTTGATCACGCTCACGCATTAATACATAAATGAGATGCCCGACCAGCAGTAATAGAACCAACAAGGCCAAGCCTACAGAGCTAATCGAAGTCAACAAATCTCGCCAAGCTGCACGCGAATAACGACCATTGCCAGCTGATACATCATTCACTAAGCAACGAGTGAGGTTTTCACGATCATGTTCTAAAGCCGTAATCCAATGGCTTAAGCGCGTTGGATCAGGCTCATGTTCACCAGTGAATTCAGTATCCATCGACTTTACTCGCTCAAAAACCTCATTGACCATCGTATCTAAGCCGGGAACACTTTTGAGGTTAGGGTCTTGGTGCAAACTACTTTGGACGACCGGTAAGCGACTCCATAAGAGTTCGTATTGAAAGCGTAATTGATGACTGGTAGTAGCTTTGGCTAAATACAATTGGCTTTCGTGAATGGTGCTTTCAATTTCTCTATTTAAGTTCTCTAAACTCCAAATGGTTTCATGTCGATATTTTTCTAATAAGAAAAAAGTCGAAACCAAATTCATCGCAGAGAAATAAATAAATACTAAAGTTAGTGGTACTAATAACCACTGATACAGATAACGAGTATGGCGCGCAAGTTTTAACATGAGTATTCAGTTTATTATCAGTTAATGACTTGTAAGTACACGGATATAATAAAGCTGCCAAACAAACATATTATCCAAACTACGTACAGGTAGTTTAAAGCCATCGGTATCGATCATTACCCAGATAGGGCCTTTTTCCCGAATCGTTAGGGGTTTGCCATCGATCTTCAAGGCTAAGATCGGTTCATATTTTGCCACTTTTGTGAGATCGACCATGACGGAATATTGGTCAAGCGAGCGTAGGTAGATTTTTTCGGCACTCGGGCAAACTTGTTTTATAGCATCGACCATGAGTGGGCCAGAAAACTCTTGAGCGCTAGTCCACCAAGTATGCTTAGTGGTAAACGTTTTTTGCGGTAGAGCTTGCAGTTGCTGTTCGCTAAAGATTAATTCCTTAGGCCCGCAACTGGTACTGGGGTCGGTGTTTACAATCAGTAGCTTGTCAGGGTTGCCAGGAGGTTGAGGGATCGGTGGATAGGGTGGGGTGCTAAGCATGGCATCTGCACTCGTCACAATTGGGCTATCACTGTTGGGGCTGATTACTTTTTTGGCTAAATACAGCCCAGAAACGGCTAGGATGCCAATTAAAAGTACTGCAAAGATACAAGGCTTTCCACATTTCATAGCTTTTTATACCTACAAACCGGAGGGTCTGAGATTGTTTTTATAATAAATAAATCAAGCTTTTTAAGAGTCTAGGGCTTAATCATTCAGTTTATTTTTAATTATTAATATAACGGCTTGGGATAATCCAAGGAATAGTATTACAACCTATCTCACATTCTATATGATAAACATTTTTTAAATTTTCAGAAGAGAGAACTTTAGCAACACTACCAGTATCAACAATACAACCACTTTTTAATAAATACAAGCGATCACAATAACGAGCCGCTAAAGATAATTCGTGTAGTACTACTATGCAGGCTCGCTGTTGCTGAGAAAAGCCACGTAATAATTCCAAAGTTTGTAGTTGATAACCTGGGTCGAGTGCGGCAATCGGTTCATCGGCTAATAAAATCGTCGGTTCAGCAGCCAAAGCCCGCGCTAACAGTACCCGAGTACGCTCACCTCCTGACAAGGTGGTGGCATCGCGTGTACGTAGCTGCTCTATGCCCGTTTGCTGAATCGCCTGTTCAATAGCCGCTTGATCCTTGCTATCCGGCTGTTGCCAAGCCGCTAAATGCGGCAAGCGCCCCAAAGCAACTAAGCGCTCGACCGTTAGCGGCCAATGAATCGTGCCGCCTTGAGCTAGCCACGCAATCTGCTGACTACGCTCTTGAGGCTTGAGCTTGGTTAAGGCTTGGTCTTGAAATTTAACGGTGCCGGTGAGCGGCTTTTGTAAACCGGCTAAGATTTTTAATAAAGTGGATTTACCAGCACCATTGGGGCCAATTAGGCCAACTAACTCGCCAGCTTCTAGGTTTAGATGAATGTCTTGTAAGAGTAACTGCTGATTACGCTTAAAGGATAGATTTGCCGCTTCGAGTAAGCTCATACATGCTCCTTGCGGCTACGTAAAATTAAATACAGGAAAAAGGGTGCGCCGACTAAGGCAGTCAGTACGCCCACTTTAATCGCTGACTCAGTCGGAATCAGGCGCACACCGATATCAGCGGCGAGTAACATGGCCGAACCGCCTAAAGCCGCTGCAGGTAACAAGCGTGCAGGTTCATATTTAACCAAGGGGCGTAATAAATGCGGCACGACGAGGCCAATAAAGCCAATCATTCCGGTCGTAGCTACGGTTGCGCCAACTGCAAAGGCAATCGCAATAAAAATCCGCCAGCGAATCCAAGTCGGGCGTACACCCAAAGAAGCAGCCGTTTCTTCGCCTAAAGTCAGGGCATTTAATTGCCGCCCCACACCCAGCATCATTGCCCAACCAATCAGAGTGAAAGGCAACATCAGCCAAAAGTCATCCATACTGCGGTCGGTAATATCACCCATAGTCCACAAGACCAATTCGCGCATGGCATAGGGGCTAGGCGCAAGATTCAACAACAGAGACATTGCACTAGTAGCCAGCGCATTCACTGCAACGCCCGCCAGAATCAAAGTGGTAATACTCGCATCACGCCCAGCTAAGGCAAACACTAAAGCGGTGGCAATGAGTGAACCAAGCATGGCGGATAAGGGCAGGAGCTGCGCAGAAATACTTTGCAAGCCGAAGTACAAAACAATGACTGCACACAAGGCCGCACCGCTGCTGCTACCGATCAAATCAGGGCTAGCCAGCGGATTACGCAATAAACCTTGCATTGCAGCACCACATAAACCCAACGTCGCACCAGCAAACAGCGCAATCAAGGCGCGTGGCAAGCGAATTTCAGTGAGGATAATCGCAAACACTGAGCTGCGATCAGTGAAGACTTCATTTGCGGCCTGCCAAATCGGCAAAGGGTCACGTCCCACGACCAAGGATAAGCAAAACAAACAGAAAACTAACAAACTTAAACTAAGCAGCAGCCAACGATAATTCATTCAGAGGTTCTTTGATTGGAGAGGTTTAAGCGTTCGTGTTGTAGGGTTTCAATCGTATCCATAATCCACGGACCATCACAGATGGTCATATTGCTTGGTACACTAATAACATGTGGGTTTAAGTGTGCACCACGCAACGCGGGATGTTTGGAGAGTGCTTCAGCCCGTGAATAAGTATTAATCGTGTAGGGTGAATCGATTAAAACATCTGGCTGCAAACGTACCATCGTTTCTAAATCCAGCGAGCCATAATCACGTACTCCTGCTAATTCGCCTGCATTGCGCCAACCCGCCAAAGTCATGCTTTGCCCCCTTAAAGATTCGGGGCCTACCGTATAACCATTGGGATCATAAACGGCAGCCAGAGGAGCAGAGGCTTCAACCCTTGGTAATTGAGCTAAGCGCTCCTGCATGGCTTTTACAATGTCTGCACCGCGCTCAGGATGACCTGTCAGTTTAGCAATCAGCTCAATATTCCCGAACACCTGCTGCATATTATTAGCGAGTGGCAAAGTTTCGACGCGCAAGCCTAGCTTTTTCAACAGATTAACCGTTTGAATCCCACCATATTCACCTGCAATCACTAAATCCGGTTTAAACGGTAAGACTTCCTCAGCTAAGCCTTTCGTGGTTGGGTAAGCCAGCGCTTCCGTTTGGAAATAGGAAGCGCCTTGATCCTGTGAGAGATGGGTTAAAGCGCTAATTTGAGCAGGATCAGCTAGCAGTAATAACAGCTCATCCGCACATAAATTAATCGAAACAATTCGTTTGGGCTGTGGGCTGGTATTTGCGGTAAGTAGCGAGCTAAAACTCAGCATGAGTAGCAGACTCACTAGCGGTATTTTTCGGCCAAGGCGGTAGCGCATAAACTTCAAATCTTGCCTAAGGTAAGGGGGTGCTTAGCGCTGCATAGTGGCATGCGCTAAGCCTTAGTAGCAAGTAATGCTAAAAAGTTCGCCTAGGTAATGCTAACGTTACTGGGGACGGCATGCCCGGTTTTGCCTAAACCAACCAATACCACCTCGTCAGTGCTACAGCTGGAAGGTTTAATGCAATAGCGGGAACTATCTTTGCCGTCGCCAATTCTGACTTTAGCGCTCTTGGCTTGGCCTTTATTGATTTGCACATTGCTTGCATTGCCGAGCACTGAGTTTTCTAAAGTATTGGCAACAAACCACCAAGGATAGCGGCAATTAATCGAGATTTTTTTAGTACCAATTTTAAAGTTTTGATAGCGCTGCTGTTCACTCAGCATAAAAAGCTGTGCATTGGGATCACTGCTGAGAATATCCAACTCCTGAATAGTTACATCGGAAATGCCCAATAGGTCTTCGGGATCATTTGGTGCAGTCTGAGTCGAGCTTGGCGTATTAACCGGTACATGCAAATCGATGGCGCTAATCCGATTATTAGTATCGATTTCCAAACTGTGCGGTGTATCTGCAACCAAATCCAAAAATCTACTCACTGAACTCGAACTAGGGCCAACAGCCGCACGTGTTTGTGCGCCACTGAGCGCATCTAAAACACTGGGGAACAAACTGACTGCAAGCGCTTGTATCTGAGTTGAGTCGATATGCTGTGGAATTTGTGCAGGTGTGCCTACAAACGCAGGGCTGCCTTTGGCGCCTTCTGCAAATAGCCTAGCGCTGACCATGACCTGACGCTTCGGGCGGTAAGCTTGTAGCGCTATATCATTGTGATAACCCGGACTGTAGAAAACAGTTTGCCCATTTTCAATCGTTTCTAGCCACTGGAGTAAGCGCCAGTCATAGACTTGCTGCTTGCTAGCCAATAAGGCAGCACGAATCGTGGCTTCAGTCGGTTTAGTGCTTAGGCGGAGGCTATGATAAGGCCGCGTGGGTGTATGATTGCGGATTATAAGTTGATCAATTTGCAGGCCATTACCTTGCAGGTTAATCCCATCGCCACCAAAATTTTTAATTTGTAAACGGCCAATACTGAGTTTGCCATTACCGCTTTTCACTAAGGGCAGAAAAGTATTTTCAACCACTAATTGTTTAATAGTCAGCGTTTGATTGGCTTCAAGATGCACTCGTAAGCCAATATCCAAATTCCGATTTTTTCCTTGAATAAATAGAGTGTCATACCCCCCTTCAGACGTAATAGTACGGATGATCGCCATGATTTGCCCCCAAATTGACGTTAGCCCAAGTAATTATCTATAGCCCGTTATAGATAATGTTAATTTGAGTAAGTTTAGAACGATTTGTTCAAGAATGATGCTAGTTACTCAATTTTTCCACAATTAAAGCGTAATTAGTTTAAATAGGTTTAATTAATTGATCAGTTCTCGTGATTGAAGTGGCTGATAGTTGAGCGGTGCTAGCATTTAACTAACGAGCAAGACAAACTAAGCCCCTTTCGAAAATCAGCCGACAGGATTCTATGGCAACCCCTTTGACCCATACTTGGCGAGCAGATATTTATTTGCTCATCACTACGCTTCTAGCCGGTTTAGGTTGGATTTTTTCTAAGGAAGTGTTGGCTGCTTGGCCGCCGTTATTATTTCTAGGCGTGCGGTTTTTCTTGGGTGGTTTGCTCCTGCTGCCGTTTGCTTGGTCGGCAGTAGAGCAGCTTAAACTCGTGGAATTTAAAATCATTCTGCGGTCGGGCTTGCTGTTTTCCTTGGGAATGGTGTTGTGGATGTGGGGCTTAGCGCATGCGCAGCATCTGGGCGTGGGGGCGTTTTTAAATACGCTCGGGATTGTGCTTGTTCCGGTGATTGCGATGGCGTATGGCGAGCGTCCGACTATCTTTGTGTGGTTGGCTTTACCCTTGGCTATTGTCGGGATGGCGTTTTTATTTTTAGAAAGTCATTTCGCTTTAGGGGTGGGTGAGTTGGCTTTCTTAGCAGCAGCGGTCGTGTTTGCCTTGACCTTTACTTTAACCAGCCAAGCGGCTTATCGCTTACCCGTGTTGGCGCTGACTTCGTTGCAATTAATGATTGTGGGTGTGGTGGCTTTAATTCTGTCAGCCGGTTTGGAAACTTGGGATTTTCAGCAGCCTGTCAGTTTATGGATATGGTTGGCTTTGAGTATTGTGGTTTCAACCAGCGGGCGCTTCTTGTTGCAAATCAAAGGCCAAGCTTTAGCACCGGCTAGCCACGCGATTTTAATTCTGACTTTAGAGCCGGTTTGGGTGGCAATCATGGCGGCGCTCTGGTTTGGGGAAAGTATGAGCGTGCTGCAAATTCTGGGTTGTGTGTTAATTTTTGCTGCGGTGCTCCTCAGCCGCTGGAAGGTTATTTGGCAGCTACTAAAGGGCTAGTTTGTTTAAAACTCATTCAGTATCTAATTGATTTCTTTAGCTACACTTTAAAGAGTGAGGAATGTAATTAAAATAATTGAGCTAAGGATAGATCATGAAAAAACTACTAGCACAGGGAGCGCACATTCGCCCAAGCGCGGTGCTGCTGCTCGGCTTAGGTCTGTTCGGGATGGTGAATAGCGCACAAGCAGGCTGGAAATTAGAGTGCGTTGGACGTTCGCCCGCTTGGAGTGTGGAAGTCTTCCCCAAGGCTTTAAAAGCGCGTGTGGATGGTCAGAGTGCCATGCTACCGATTTTGACTAAGCGCCAAGCGCACGGTCGGCATAATAAAGTCGCCATCAAAACTCAAATTCGCAGCGCTAATCGCTCAGATCGCTTGGACTTAACTTTAAGCTTCACCAAATCGTGTCGTAGCAGTGTGAATGGCAAACTAATGAGCTTTCTTGCGCGTGGTGATTTTAATCGGACGCGCTTGAATGGGTGTTGTCGGGCGATTAGGGGGTGAGAGCATTAGTTTACCCCCGCCATCCCCAGCCCTTCCCCCGCAAGGGAGGAAGGGAGTAAAAGAATCACAATAGGTCTGCTATTTTCTTAAAAAACCAAGTTATTCGGCTATTCATTATCGCGTAGGTATCGGATTTATTATGGTGGAACGGTTGGGAATTATGGGCTATTGATCCTGCTATTTTACCAAAGTTTTACCGCATCTTTATGACTGGATTTCAACCTCTGCCTAAACTGGCTTCAACACGGTAAGCAAAGCAAAACGCAAGTCGCCTTCACCGTGGGGTAGTCAATAGGTCATCGTCAATTTTTTGATTGGAGTGTTGAACATGAAAAGCATGAATAATTTAAAAGCAGCATTGAAAACTGTTTTAGTCGTTGGTGGGTTAATTTCAGCCTTTGCCGTGAATGCAGCAGATGCTTTATCAGGATCATGGAACGGTACACTAAGCAGTGAAAAGGAAAGTTTTGCCGCCGCATTGAATTTTAGTGAGCGTGGTTATTGGGTTTATACCTACACCAATAATAATGGTGTTACTCGCAGTGTCGAATTGGAGCAAGCGGGTCAGAAGATTGGCTATGTTCCAGCAGGCGGTGGGGCAAGGGAAAGCGTTGTGAAGTTTGTAGAAAAACGTGATAACGGCTATTCAATTGTATTGGATCAGTCATTTGTTAAAGCTTCTAATGGCCATTTTACTGAATGGTATTCCACATTGGTTTTAGATGTGAATCTAACAGAACAAGGTTTAGAGACTCAACTGGCAGAAGCGGAAGAAAGTGGTATGAGCGATGCCGGAAGCTCTTTCGGTAACAGTTTGTCGACCGTGGGCAGCAGTGGAACTATTTCTACAGGTGTTTTACAAAAAGTTCAGTAATAACCGTTGCACCTCATTAAATGATACAGAGGAGAGAAATAGGCAAGGTAATGAGATAGGAAGTGCACAGCAATCCCCGACCCCGTTGTTATGGTGGCGAGATCGATTTGGTATCCGATTTATGCCGCTGGCTTGCTGAGCAAAGATAAGCGTTTAATCCAATTAGCGACTCAACTACAGATCAAAGTGCTAGCTATTTAACCCGCCTCAATTACAAGGCCGATAATTTAATTTAAATAAATTTGGTTGTGCGGTATCGCCGGAGCTAATCGCTAATTTAGCTAGTCCTTGACCACCTTTGACGATGAGGCGGACATTAGCGCGGATATTAGTGTCTTCACCGCAGATCGACCATTGAGTTACATCGTCATTATTAACTGTGTCACTAATATCAAACGAACTATCTGCTGGCGAGCTGAGGCTACTGACTTCCGGTGTGCCTGTTGTACCTGCAAAGAAGTATTCGCGCCGCAGTTCAACCTTCAAACCATTACCCGCTAAGCTACCTTTAAAATGCAGCGGCAGAATGGAGACTTGATAGCCTGCAGGTACGGATACTGGAATCGCCATTATGCAGGTGATATTGGTTTTTTGCCCCTCGGTGCCTGCTTCTAGCTCGGCTAAGCTCAAGGTAAAACTATCTTTATTCGACTGGACTTCAAGTTTAGCCTTACCCGCCGCACAACCCGAGCCAGCAATCGCAGGTAAATCGCTAATCATAGGCGTTGCCGTACTAGGCGCAGCAGGTGCTGTAGTGGCCGCTGGCTCAGGAGTGGCTTGATTATTGGCAGTTTTATCCCCACAAGCGACCAATAAGGAGCCGCTCAGTAAAATCAATAGATAATGAAAGCGCATGAGTAAGACCCTTTTAGTGTTCTTGCTTTAACTGTAGATTAGTGCAGCTTAGCTGTGCTGAGTTAAATTAGAAAAGACCAACTATTATTCGAGTTGTTGGGGTTCAGCTAAGTTCAGTGCAGCTACCAAGGCGATTCAGCCCTTCCTTAAGCCCCATTGAGTTAGCTCGCGGGTGCGCACAAAAATTCAGTGCTAGCTGCACCCGCTTCGCTTTGATATTCGGTTGATTCCTCGCCTTGAGTATGCACCCGTAAATGATTGCCTTCTTTATCAACAAAGCGAAAGGCGCAAGGTGCCAAGCCAGAGCCTGAGCAGTATTCCAATTCTTTGTAGCCCGCTTTCCACAGCTCAGCACCAGCCCAAACATCCGCATCATTCGGGTCCACAGGTTTGGGTTTGGTACGCAAAGCGAGCCAGCCTGCGGCAATCAATTGCTGGCGATAGTCGTGATAACTCGGGTCGTTTTTAAGTGCTGGAACTTTCGCATGCTTTTTGGGCGGTTTAGCGCATTGCTCATAAGTCGTCCAATCAATCCCACCGCATTCACTGGTGCACTCAGGGAAAAAATCAGTCGGTTTCGCTTTGGTTTCAGCCTGACTGAGCATAGGGACTAGCAAGCATAAGCTTAGGCAAATTTTGATTGGGGTCAACATAGCAAGATTCCTAATTTTCGAGATGGTTTAATACCAATATAGAACCATTATTAACTGATTTCCTAATTATCTACAGATACTTTCAGCGCAGACCTAAATTTTGCTTGAAACTCAGCGCTTTATTGCTGCACTGCATTAATCCAAGAGATCAAATTACACGGAAGCATTTGATCATTTGATCAAATTTAGATAAAAGTAAAAATTATCGATATTTTATAACTATCTGATTTTGCTATTTTTTAGCGAATGGCACGCAGCTTGCTATAGATCAGCAACCCGTTTGGTTAAATGTTTGGAGGAACAGAACCAATGGATGCCAGCCCACCTGAACCGTTTTTCCAGCCGCGTTATGTGCGTGTCACCGGTGTGCGTGATAAGCGCTTTGTGGAATTTGATTTTTCGATCGGCGATCCGACGTTGTTTGTGGAGTTGGTGCTGCCCTTTGAGCAGTTTCAGCAATTTTGTAAGCGTAATCAGGTGGTGGAAGTGAGCGCTGAGCAAGCTGCGCAAATTGATTACGATCAGCTGAAATGGCGTTTTGGCAAACCGGGTGTTCAGTCTTAGAGGCACGTTTGTTACTGGAGGAGAGTCTGCATGTCTTTGAATATTGCTGCAAAAGAAATTAAACCGCTGCGCCTCAACTATGGGCATATTGCGCGGCGGATTGGCGATAATAAGCCTGCCACCCGCTATCAAGAAGCGGTCTATGATGTTCAACCGACCACTAATTTCCATTACCCACCCAGCTGGGACCCGAGCCGCAAATTATACGATACTGCCCGTACTGCGATTGTGATGCAGGATTGGTATAGCTTCACCGACCCACGCCAATTCTATTACACCAGCTATGTCGCCGCGCGCGCTAAGCAGCAAGAAATTATGGAAAGTAATTTCGAACTGGTTGAGAAACGCGATTTGCTCCAAAGCCTACCTGCTGAGTTGGCAGAGCAAATTCGCCAAGTCCTGATTCCGCTGCGCCATTACGAATACGGCGCGAATATGAATAACCAAGATATTTGTCATCGCGGTTATGGCACGACGATTACTTCGCTCGCTTCTTTCAATGGCTTCGACCGAATTGGTATGGCGCAATATATCTCACGGATTGCGCTGCTGTTGGATGGAAATGAAGAAACCTCGCTGAATTCTGCTAAAGAAGCTTGGCTGAATAATCCCGCTTGGCAAGGCTTGCGTCATGCGATGGAGGATAGCTTTGTATTGGATGATTGGTTCGAAATTCTAGTTGCTCAAGATATCGTCATGGATGGCTTGCTCTATCCCTTGATTTACGAAGCCTTTATTAGCCAAGTCGCCGCTCAAGGTGGCAGTACTTTCTTAATGCTCACTCAATTTATGAATGAGTGGAGCGAAGAAAATACCCGTTGGACTAACCAACTCTTAAAAGTCACGGCCAGCGAATCGCCTGCGAATGCTCAGCTGCTCGCTGATTGGGTCAGAGTATGGTTGGCGCGCATTGATTTGGCCTTGCTGCCGATAGCGCAATTAGCCTTTGGTGCGAAAGGCGCTGAGCAATTAGCGACGGTGAAAGCAGAATTGCTAGCGCGTTTAGCCAAGCAAGGCTTGAATGTTTAAGGAGCAGGCTATGTCTGAACATAAAGTATTTATGATTTTCCAAAATACCGCCGATGCGCAGCCCTTTATTTCTGCCTTCGAGCAAGAAAATCCACGCGCTACCTTGGACTATCAACCGGGTATGGTACGGATTGAAGGCTTAGGCGAATTGGGGATCACTCAAGCAGTGGTGTCCGAGTTGGCGGGGCGCGATGTGAATTTGCAGGAGTTGCATCTCACTTTGATTTCGCTATCCGGCAATATTGATGAAGACGACGATTATTTCCGCATTACCCGCCACTAAGGAGCAAGCAGCATGGCTAAGAAATTAAATATGCGTAAACGTTATGAACTGCTAACCCGTGGTTTGGGTTGGGAGCCGACGTATCAGCCGAAAGATAAAGTATTCGCCCAAGAAGCCTATGAAGGCATCAAGATTACTGACTGGAGCAAATGGGAAGATCCGTTTCGCCTAACAGTGGATGCTTATTGGAAATACCAAGCCGAGAAGGACAAAAAACTCTACGCGGTGATGGATAGCTTCGCGCAAAACAATGCGCATCTGAATTTAGCTGATGCAAGCTATGTGAATGCGCTCAAACTGTTTATTCAAGGCGTTAGCCCGCTAGAGTATGCGGCGCACCGTAATTTCGCACGGTTGGCGCGGCAATTGAGTGGTGAAGGTGCACAAATTGCTTGTCAGATGCAGTCGATTGATGAACTGCGCCATGCGCAAACTCAAATTCATACCATCAGCCATTACAACAAGCATTTCCACGGCATGCACGACCCTTTCCATATGTTTGATCGGGTTTGGTATTTGTCAGTGCCGAAGTCTTATTTCGATGACGCCAGTTCCGCTGGGCCATTTGAGTTCATTACTTCAGTGTCGTTCTCGTTTGAATATCTGCTCACGAATTTGCTGTTTGTGCCGTTCATGTCAGGTGCTGCTTATAACGGCGATATGGCGACCGTGACTTTTGGTTTTTCTGCGCAATCCGATGAGTCGCGCCACATGACGCTTGGCTTAGAGATCATCAAATTCTTGCTAGAGCAGCACGAAGATAATCTACCGATTGTACAAGGCTGGATTGATAAACACTTCTGGCGCGCTTATCGCTTACTCGGTTTGGTAGCGATGATGCAAGATTACTTCTTGCCAGAAAGCCCGATGTCGTGGAAAGAAGGTTGGCAGATTTACTTCGTGGAAAATGCGGGCGCGCTGTTCAATGATTTGGGGCGCTATGGTTTACAGATGCCAAAGTATCACGAGATAGCCACCGCTGAAGCCGATCATATTAGCCATCAAGTCTTTGGGATTTTCTACAACTACATTCACGCTGCGGCTTTCAATCTTGGTTTGCCGAGCGAAGCGAAGATGAATTGGTTATCCGAAAAATACCCAGACACCTTCGACAAATACTATCGCCCGCGCATGGAAATGTGGGCGCAGATGGAGAAAGAAGGTAAGCGTTTCTTCAATATGGGCTTACCGCAACTCTGCCAAGTCTGCCAAATCCCGATGGGTTTCACGGAAGTTGCCAAAGATGATCCGATGCAAGTGTCTTATCGCGCCAGTGACTATGAAGGCGAGAAATTCCATACCTGCTCGGATGGCTGCAAAACCATTTTTGATCATGAGCCAGAAAAGTATGTGAATGCTTGGCTGCCCGTGCATCAAATTTTCCAAGGGAATTGTGGCGGTGCAGCCGTGCCCGATGTGCTGAATTGGTATCACTTCCATCCTGAAGATGGCGGCGATTATGCGGGTTCTGCTGATGAAGCCCGCTGGAAAGCCATGAAAGGCGAAGCGGCAGCCGAAGCGCCCAAAACCAGTCAAGCCGATGCAGCTTAAGGAGAGAAATCATGGCCGTTAAATCCATTCATGGTGAATATCCTTCAGTTTTCATGGATAGCGTAGACCGTTTTCATGGCAATCAATTGGTGTATATCGGCTGGGATAATCACACCAGCATTTGCACCGCGAATGCCTATCCTTTGCCACCCGACATGCCGTTTGGAGCTTTGACTGAGGCAGTTTTGCCGAGTGTTTGTGGCCCACATCCTGACTTTCCACTGATTGAGTGGAGCGAGGTGAAGTGGCTATTGGATGGCGAAGCTTTCACTCCCGATATGGGCAAAAGCCTGAAAGACAATGGCGTTGGGCATAAATCACTGATTCGCTTTAAAACGCCGGGTTTGAATGGCTATAAGGGAACGGGGAATTAAACCCCTCCCCCAACCCTCCCCTTATCAAAGGAGGGAGAAAGATAGTGGTCTCCTTCCCTGATCAGGGGGGGCTAGGTGGGGTTTCTTAAAGGATCAAGCAAATGAGCTATCAATTAACCATTGAGCCAATTGGCGAAACCATTGAAGTGGAAGAGGGCCAGACTTTGTTAGATGCAGCGCTGCGTGCCGGTGTTTATCTGCCGCATGCTTGTGGTCATGGCTTATGCGGAACCTGCAAAGTGGATGTTTTGGATGGCGATATCGAGCATGGCGAAGCTTCACCTTTCGCCTTAATGGATATGGAGCGTGCGGATGGTAAGTGTCTAGCTTGCTGTGCGCGTGCCGTGGGTGATGTCACGATTGAAGCCGATATCGAAGAAGACCCTGATGCTCAGCACTATCCAGTACGTGATTTTGTAGGTGTGGTTTCCAAAATTGAAACTTTAACCCCGCGCATTAAAAGCATCTTCCTTGCGATTGAAAATGGTGGGATTGAGTTCCAAGCAGGGCATTACATCAACCTGTTGATTCCAGGCTTGGAGGATACGCCGCGTGCTTTTTCAATCGCTAGCCCACCTTCAGAAAAGAATCTGATTGAGCTGAATATCGCGCTGGTTGAAGGCGGCAAGGGTACGCAGTGGATTCATGACCGTTTAAAAGTCGGCGATGAGCTACGTTTCAGTGGACCCTATGGACGCTTTTATGTGCGTGAATCGGCCAAAGAGTCGATGCTGTTTTTAGCAGGTGGCTCGGGTTTATCCAGCCCTAAGTCGATGATTCTGCATTTATTTGAGCAGGATGAAAATCGACCTGTCACCTTCATTTATGGCGCACGGAGTCAAGCCGAGCTTTATTACCGTGATCTGTTTGAAGAGCTAGCCCGCGATTATCCGAATTTTACTTATCTGCCGGTGTTGTCAGCAGAGCCGGAAGATTCGGATTGGCAAGGTTTACGCGGCTTTGTGCACGAGGCGGCTAAGACGCATTTCACCGGTAAGTTTGCAGGGCATAAGGCGTATATGTGTGGCCCGCCTGCCATGATAGATGCCTGCATCACCACTTTAATGCAGGGGCGCTTGTTCGAGCGGGATATGTATATGGAAAACTTCTATACCCAAGCTAGCCGGAATACGGCTCCGAAAAGCCCCTTGTTCAAGAATATTTGAGGACGGCGCATGACTAGCAATCCAGAAATCGCCAACAGCATTTCAGCAGCAGGCATCCAAACCAATTATCACGATGCGGGTCAGGGTGAGCCAGTGCTCTTGATTCATGGCTCAGGTCCAGGCGTGAGTGCTTGGGCGAATTGGCGCTTAAGCTTGCCAGCACTCAGCCAAAGTTTTCGGGTCATCGCGCCTGATATGGCGGGGTTTGGTTTTAGTGAACGCCCCGCCGATTATCAATACAGCATGGAAAATTGGGTCGCTCAAGCGGTAGGTTTATTAGATGCGCTGAATATTCCTAAGGCTTCAGTCGTGGGGAATTCGTTTGGTGGCGCTTTAGCGCTAGCCCTAGCGATTCGTCACCCTGAACGGGTGAACAAGTTAGTGCTGATGGGGAGCGTCGGCGTACCTTTCAAAATCACGGAAGGTTTAGATCGCGTTTGGGGTTATCAGCCTTCGTTGGAGGCTATGAAAGGTTTGCTGGATATTTTTGCTTATAACCGTGCCTTAGTCACGGATGAGCTGGCTGAGCTGCGTTATCAAGCGAGCATTCGCCCCGGTTTCCAAGAATCTTTCTCGGCGATGTTCCCCGCTCCACGCCAACGTTGGGTGGATGCGATGAGCAGCTCGCGCGCTGATATTCGTGCTTTAGCGCATCACACTTTGATTATTCATGGGCGCGATGACCAAGTGATCCCGCTGCAAAATGCTTATGATCTACTTGATCTAATTGAACATTCTGAGCTGCATGTATTCGGTCAATGTGGACATTGGACACAGATTGAGCATGCACAAAGTTTTAATCGCTTAGTTGCCGAGTTTTTGCAGCAAGCTTAATAGATATGAATTAATATCGATATTATTGGAATTAGCGATAATGTTGAATTATCTGAATCAAGGCTACACCATTCGCATTACTGAAATTGACGAGCAGTTCATGTGTCGCCCACAGGAAATGCTGTTAGCTGGCATGGTGCGTTTGGGTAAGCGCGGAATCCCGATTGGTTGCCGCAGTGGTGGTTGTGGGGTTTGCAAAGTACAGGTTCAGCAAGGCGACTATGTGACTGGCAAGATGAGCCGTGCGCAGGTCAGCGAGCAAGAGGAGCAAGCTGGCTTTGTCTTAGCCTGCCGCTGCCAACCGACATCTGATTTAGTGATTACAGTGGTAGGGCAGATGCGCAAGGCCACCCACGCTTAAATTTTATGATCTAACTCTGGAGGAGAGTGTAACTATGTCAATGACTGGAGTTTTACGTCCCGGACATGTGCAAATACGTGTGCTGGATATGGAGGCTTCCCTTGTTCATTATATTGAGCGCATGGGCTTATTAGAAACAGACCGTGATGATCAAGGCCGTGTGTATTTGAAAGGCTGGGATGAGCATGATTGGTTCTCGGTGGTGTTACGTCCTGCTGATACCCCCGGTATGGATTTCACTGCTTTCAAAGTGGATAGCGTCGAAACCCTTAATCGTTTCGAGCAAGGTTTAAAAGAGTTTGGCTGTGAAGTCACACGTATTCCAGCAGGTGATCTGAAGCACTGCGGGGAGCGGGTGAGCTTCGTTTCACCGATGGGGCATACCTTCGAGCTGTTTGCCCAAAAAGACGTAATCGGTAATGGCCTCGGCAATGTCAATCCACATCCTTGGCGCGAAGATTTAAAGGGGATGAAAGTTCATCGCTTCGACCACTGCTTGCTGTATGGGGATGATCTGGATGGCGCAGTCAAACTATTCACCGAAGTTTTGGGTTTCCAACAAACCGAAAAGGTAGTGGTCGGCCCTGGTGGTGCTGTACAGATTGCGAGCTTCCTTACTTGCGGGATGAAAGCGCATGACCTCGCGCTGATTCGTCATGAGGAGAAAGGCAAGCTGCACCATGTGTCTTTCCTACTCAGAAGCTGGGAAGAAGTGCTGCATGCGGCAGATATTATGGGACGCTATAAAATCCCGATTGATATTGGCCCCACTCGGCATGGCATTACACGCGGACGCACGATTTACTTCTTTGACCCCTCAGGCAATCGCAATGAAACCTTCTGCGACTCCTACGATTGGTACCCAGATCATCCAGAAATTACTTGGACTGAAGATGAATTGGGCGGTGCGATTTTCTATCACGACCAGCAATTGAATGAGCGGTTTTTGAATGTGGTGACTTAAGACTCCACCTAATAAACTGGAATAAAATCCATCAATTACTTGGCCTATGACTGTGTGTGGTAGGCCAAGTTATCTGTTCATCGCTCTTTTAACTTTGAGTGTTGGCAATTGTAGACGCCAATGCATGGCAGCCAAGCGGATAAAAAACACCAATGCCATTCCAATCAACATCGCAGGAATTTCTGGTAGGAAGCTCATTAGAATTGTATAGCTGACCACACCTATCATCGCCGCAGAGGCATAAACTTCAGTGCGTAATACACTGGGCGTCGTAGCAGTGAGAACATCACGAATCATGCCGCCTGCAATGCCAGTAATGACCCCCATTACAACTGCAATGGGTGCTGCTAAACCGAGTTGAAGGGTTTTCTGTGCGCCCAAAATTGCGAATAAGGCTAAACCTGCTGCATCCGCTATATCTAGCAATTTCAAGCGAATACCTCGACCCGGTGGGATTAAGCGCACGAGTAAGATGCTGACTAGAGTGGTCGGGATAATAATATAGAGATACAGCAGATCAGTTGCCCAGAAGACGGGCGTAGCGCCGATCAGTAAATCGCGTAAGCTGCCACCCCCTAACGCGCAAACACAGGCAAGTACTAAGGCTCCGAAAAAATCAAGCTGATGGCGCGCTGCTTGCAAAACGCCACTGACCGCTAAGGTGACAGTGGCGAGGATATTTAAAACTTGGATGAATAATTCGAAAGACATGCTATTTCGACATTGTGACCAACCACAAGGCAATACTTGGGAATGCGACCAAAATACTTAGCCGAATCACGTCAGTGATAATAAAGGGAGTGAGTCCTTTGAAAATAATATTCACTGGCACGGTCGGCAAGGTCGCGCGCAGCACAAATACATTCATACCAATGGGCGGAGTAATCAAAGCAATTTCGGTAGCTACCACCACCACAATACCAAACCAAACTAAATCAAAACCTTGGGCAATAATCAGCGGGGCAAATAGTGGGACAAAGATCAAGATAATTGCCAACGAGTCCATCACGCAACCCAATACCAAAAACACCAATAAGATAAATGTGATCAGGCTAAAGCCACTGACGCCGAGCGTTTGCACATACATCAAAATCCCGTCCGCTAAACCCGAGTAGGAGATTAGTTTGGAGAATAGGAGCGCGCCGAATAACACGGTGTATAAGGTGACAGAGGTATAGGCGGTTTCAAGCAACACGGTACGCAAGGTTTTTAAGGTCAGTTTTCCAGTCACTGCCGCGACTAGCATGGCAATTCCTGCGCCGATGCCTGCTGCTTCGGTGGGTGAAAACCATTTCATATATAAGCCGCCAATAATCAGCGCGAAAATAGCAACAAATGACCAAACACCCTTAAGCGAAGCAAGGCGTGCTTTCCAACTGACACTTTCACCGCGCGGAGCAGCTGCTGGGTTACGCAGGCTAATCAAGTAAATGCAGAGCATGTACATGGTCAAACCCAATAGACCCGGAATGACGCCCGCGATAAACAGATCACCGATATTGGTTTGAGTGAGAATGCCGTAAATGACTAAAATAATTGACGGTGGAATCAAAATGCCCAGTGTGCCGCCTGCTGCAATGGTCGCGGTGGCTAGACCATCCGCATAACCGTATTGACGCATACTCGGATAAGCCACTTTCGACATCGTCGCAGCCGTCGCATAACTGGAGCCACACACTGAGCTGAAACCTGCACAAGCTACCATCGTAGATAAGGCCAAGCCGCCCCGCACATGACCGAAAAAGGCATTGGCCGCTTTGAATAAATCCGCAGAAATGCCCGTGCGGGAAATGACATTGCCCATCAGAATAAACATGGGTACGACCGCTAATTCATAGGATAATACGGCCTCAGAAATCGTCATTGGCAGCAAGGTTAAGGCAACAGACGTATCCATTAATAAGGCAATGCCAACCAAGGCGACTGTAAGCAGAGAGAAACCCAAAGGTACGCGCAAAAACGAAAGAATTAGCACTGCAATAATGGCTAATACACCGATAGTCATAGCTCACCTCCACTGGATGGCTGCTCGGGTAAGATGCTCTGACCATCCCTTGCATAAGTTACATACAGTAAGCCTAGAGCGCTAAACAGGCTAGAAATCGCCATAAACCCATATAAAGGCCCTCGCGGTAGGCGCAGTTCAGGGCTAACATCGGCAATGGATTGAGCTTCCCAGGCTGATTGGATAAAAGTGAAGCTCATCAATAACAAGATCGCAACGACCAGCCCGACTATGATGTGTTTCCACCATTTTAAGGCTGGGCTATTCATCAGTTTATCGAACAAATCGACGGTCAGATGGAGACCCGCCATCGTTACTAGCGGCAAACCACAAAACACGACTAAAGCCATCAGATGTTCGGTCAAATCCTGAATGCCAAAAATAGGATGGTTAAATAAATGCCGCCCGCTGACATCGACAAAGTTGATCACTACCATCGTGAACAGGCTGATCATCAGCAACCATTCAAGCGCAGTGAGTGTGCGGGAAATTAGGGTTTTGAGCATGATCTTGTCCTATCTTTACCCTCTAGCATAACCTTCCCCTAAAAGAGGAAGGCACAAAAGAGGGCATTTCACTTCCCTGCCAAAGCCTTATAGTCGGCTTCAAAATCTGCAAGCAGCGCTTTCGGGTCAGCAATACCTGCAGTTTTGGCGGTAGGCTCCCAGTCAGTCAGCATTTTGCTGCGGATTTCACCGATTTTAGTCAGCAGTTCAGGCGAGGCGGTCGTGAACGTATGCCCTGCTTCTTTTAATTTCTTTTCGGCATCACTGTTTTGCTGATTGAAAGCTTCGCCCCATTTGCTGGCAAAGGCTTCACCGGAGATTTTTTCAATCGCAGCTTTATCGGCATCGCTGAGCTTATTCCATTTGCCTTCGTTCATAGTGAGGAAGAAGGTCGCGCCATATAAGCCATTCTCGATCATCGTATGATGTGGCAGCTTTTCGGTAAGGCGGAAATTCACCACTGACTCGGGCGTATGCAAAGAGCCATCTAGTACTTTGCTTTCCAGCATTTCGTAAGCTTTGGTGGCGGGTGCAGAGACAGGTACTGCGCCTAAACCTTCTAAGAGAACCTGTTGAATCGGGCCTCCCATACGGATTTTTTGGCCTTTGAGATCATCAAGTGTCGCTAAGGCTTTTGATCCATGGTTGAAAATCCCAGGGCCAAACATGCCGACACTAAGTAATTTAATGCCGCCGTAAGCAGGATCTGCTTTCAGATGTTTGTTGTAGCTATTCCACAAGGCGATCGATTGAGCTTTGGCATCGCTACCAGCAAATGGCATTTCCGCAAACCAGATCGATTTGAAGCGATCAGGCTCATAAGTGAAGTTGCCCCAAGTAATGTCGGCTACCCCTTTACGTGCTAGTTCCCAATGCTGTGGTGGAGTACCGAGAGCTTTGGGAAGGATCTCGACTTTGATACGTCCTTCAGTGACTTTTTCCACATCCTTAGTCCAAGGCTCAAGGATTTGGGTATAGACGAAGTGGGTAGGTGGTACCCAACTCGACATTTTCAGGGTTTCGGCATGCAGTGGGCTAGATAATAGGCCGGTCATTATCACTGCGGGTAACAGGGCTAATTTCAAATTCATACGGATGCTCATGGTGTTCTCCTCCTAACAAAGCAAACGGTTAAGCGTCAGGTATCGCGGGCAGGGCAGCTTGTTGGATTAACAAGCTAGCCAATAGGCTGGCTCCTAACGGGATAATATCGGTATCAAAAATAAAATTTGGGTGATGGCAGTAGGGGCCATCTTGACCCATGAAAAAGTACGCGCCGGGTACACGTTGTAAGAAGTGGGCGAAATCTTCTGAAGCCATTAAGGGGCGGCAATTGGCAATCACATTCTCAGCCCCTGCCAAGGTACGTGCCACCGCTAACACGGCCTCCACTTGATTCGGATGGTTCATAGTGACGGGAGCTTGGTTCGGGTAACTAATTTCAATAGTTACGCCATAAAGCGTAGTAGTGGCATCGGCGACCAATTGTAATTGCCGGTGGATTTGCGCCCGCACGCTTTCGGCATGAGTGCGGATCGTGCCGGACAAGGTCAGTTCATTGGGTAGGATATTATTGGCATGTCCAGCATGGATGCTGCCAAAGGACACTACACCACTGTCGCGACTATCTAAAATTCGAGTGAGACTTTGTTGGAAACTAGTGAGGTAATGCGCCGCTGCAAGAATCACATCCTGCCCAGTATGAGGTGCAGAGCCGTGGGTTCCTTGAGCGTGCATAGTGATTTCTACATGATCGGCGGAAGCTAAGGCCCCTTGTGCTGGAACCCCCACCTTGCCTTTGCCCAAACCCGGTAGGTTATGTAGTGCGTAAATTTCTGCACAAGGAAAGCGCTCTAACAAGCCATCTTTGAGCATGGCTTCCGCACCGCTCAGTAACTCTTCAGCCGGTTGGAAAATAAAGGCAGCAGTGCCGACGAAATCACGATGTGCCGATAAATAAGCCGCCGCTGATAACAGTGTCGTAGTATGTCCGTCGTGCCCGCAGCCATGAAACTTGCCGTCAATACGTGAATGGTAATGCACGCCTGAGCATTCTTGCATAGGCAAGGCATCTAATTCAGCACGCAAGCCAATCATACGTCCTGCACCTCTTGTTCCATGCAAAACCCCAACCACGCCCGTTTTACCAATGCCCGTATGGGTTTCAATATTCAAAGCTTGCAAACGTTCGGCAACAAAAGCAGCCGTATGGTTTTCATTGAAACCGGTTTCAGGATGGCGATGGATGGTATGCAGCCATGACTCTAGCTCTGGTCGCTTGGTGTGCAACCAACTGCGCATTGCGTCTAAGTCGTTCATGGCTCTGTCCTCTTCCTCAAAATATCTCATATAAAGATATTCTCATTTTAAGAATATTTTGTCTAGCGATTATTTTAAGAATAGGTATAGTTAATAGTCATTGAAGAGAAAGAAGCAAAAAGTGTTATGGATATCGACAAGGACAAAGTATTTCAACAAAGCCGCCTAACGCATCGTTTGGAAATATTAGCCGATGAAGCTATTGGGGCGACCGATCCTTTGTTTATGGAAAAACTGGATTGCAGCATTAGAGAAATGCGGGTTCTACGGATGATAGACGACCATCCTAATATTGCCTTCAATGAAATCATGCATATCACTGGCTTAGATCGCAGCTTAGTATCGCGCTTGATTCGTAGCTTATTGGAGAAAAAGCTGATTGACCGCGTGAACAGCGAGCATGATGCCCGTCGTTATGGTCTGTTCACCACTGCTAAGGGCAAGGAATATCGCGCTCAGGGACGGATTTTGTCGGATGCCGCCGAGGCTTTGCTTTGGCAGCCTTTAGAGCCTAGTGAGGTGGCTACACTGAATGTCTTGCTTAGCAAATTATTAGTTTGGGTACGTACTCATGAGTATCAAGCGGGAGTACAAGATCTATATAAGCTCATTCCTAGCCAGTTTGAGAACTAAATTTGCACTAACATTTTATCTCATCCCTACGAGGCGGCTATCACTAAATGTTTATCCCGCAAAACCTGCTGCGTAATATCCGCAGTCTGCCGAATATGCGCTTCAGTTTCACGGCAAACCGTCTCTGCATCCCGCGCTAACGCTGCTTCATAAATCCGCTGATGCTCAGCATGCACATCGCGCATGCCTAAATTGGCAATCAAAGAAATATTCCGATAGCGCTTATGTTGATCGTAAAGAATATTATAAAAATGCAGCAGCCATTTTGAAGTACAAGCTGAAATCAGTGCCCAATGAAAATCATGGTTACGCTGTTCCCAAGTTTCTAAGTTGGCGAATAAGTCCAATTCTTCGATTTTGCTGAGTTGATAATAGGTGGCGACCACGCGAGATTCCCAATCATCTTTGCCATGTAATAAGCTGTTACGCAAGGCTTTGAGTTCTAAAGTTACGCGCAATTCGGTGACATCATCTAAATCTTCAGGTGAGATCGGCGAGACGCGGAAACCTCGCTGGCCTTCAGTAATCACGAAGCCATCGGAGCTTAAACGGCTTAAAGCCTCACGCAGCGGGGTTGCTCCTACGCTGTATTCAGTGCGCAGATGTTCGATTTTGAGTTTGCTTTCGGGGGCAAGTTTGCCGTCGATAATATCTGCACGAAGCTGCCCATAGACATAATCAGTTAAAGTTTTCGGGGCAGAGTCTACAGGCTGTAGGCTGGTCATAAAGGGTGCTAAGGCCATCAAAAATAATGGCGGGAGTATAGCAAACAAGCCAGCTAACTGTGACAGTTAGCTGGAGTTTTATCGAGGGTTTAGTTGCTGCTCGAACTTGAGCCACTAGGCTGGATTAGCCTAGCGTAGAGAACAAGCTTAATCTTTAGTGATTTTGCTAGCCCAGCGATCAGTTACTTTCGCTGCTGCATCACGACCACCCAAACCGAAGGCCAGTGCAATAGCCACTGCTACCGCGCCTAAAGTGAAGCCGAACGCCATATTGACGATATTGTCGGCCAAGCCCATTGCACGTAAGCCCATCGCGAGCACTAAGCCGAGGATAGCAATACGCGCGATATTCGCAAGGCTGCCACTACCATATTCTTGTAGTTTGGTATAAGCCAAGTTGCTGAGGACATAGCCAATTACCAGAATAACGCCACCGACTAAAATGCCACCACCAAACTCTAAGACCCGCGCAAAGATTTGCGAAACTGTTTCAATGCCCAATGTGTTCACCGCAGCCGTGGCAGCCGTCAGCATGGCGAAAAACATAATCACACTACCGATTAATTTAGTCGGAGTACGGGTTTCATTGAAATAGCCAGTGATGCCGAATTTTTGCGGCAGGTTGTCGACATCCATGCCTTGCAGAATATCTTGCAGAATAGCGACGGCGAATTTGGTAATGAAATAAGTGATACCTAAAATCAGGCCAGCACCAATAATATTCGGAATCGCTGCCCACATTTTATTGAGCATATCCGAGGCTGGAACAGTGATTGAAGGCACATTCAAAACCCCCAAAGCCGTCACTAAAATAGGGAAGAGCACGGCCACTAACACAAAAGTGCTACCAATTTTAGAGACCCGCAAATTGGAGTTACCGGTACGCGCGAGTAAGTGGCGATCCACTTTGTTGAGCGCGATCCCTGTTAGCTCGGAAAGCATTTTCGCAATCACCCAACCTGCGTAAGCAATGATGCCTGCGCCAATGATATTAGGAATGGCGGCTAAGAATTTATTTACTAAATTTTTGAGGGGCGCAAGCACATCGGTCAAACCAAAGAACTGTAGCACCGTCATCAGGACGAAAATCGTTAGAATGGCTTTAATCAGTGAGGAAATAGGGTTGGCTAAATTAGTGCGGTTCAGGAAGCCAATTTTATTCAGCAGCTTTTTGATAAGTTTCGAGACAAGGGCAACCAGCAATAAGCCGATGACCAAAATTAGTAGCCCAATCAAGGCATGTCCTAGTTTGCTGGTGCTAAACCAGTCGGACATGTTGGCAAACATAGTTGAGAAATTTCCCATAAGTTATTACTCCTTGTAATGATATTGATCTCAGTTAGTCATTGAGCACTCAGTTATTTGATAACAGAAATTTCAATACGCTGATTTTTCTTGGATGTAGCTGAGGTTTTATCGGTTGGCTTGCCCATCCCCATAATCGTAATGCGCTTACCATCGATACCGGCTTGTACTAGCTCCTTACCTAAAGCATTCGCCCGCATTAAAGACAACTCAGCGCTAGCCTTATTGTCAGAACTAGTCTCATCGGCGTAAGCCGTGATTAAGAAATTCGCTTCAGGATATTGACCTAATAAGGCAGCTAATAAGGCGACTTTAGCGCCCGACTCAGCAGTGAGTTTGGCGGCTTTAGGTTCGAATAAGATGCCATCCATGCCCACTGGGGTTTCTAAGGTTTTCTTCTCTAAGTAAGTTTGCAGCTTAGCTTCTGGGCTGCCGGGAGCGAACTGAAGCTGATTCGCTGTAGGAGCGCTGGCTAGTTTTGTGCTGGTTTCAGTGCTAGCAGCTGGAGTACTGGCTGCTGCTGTGTTAGCTGCCGTTTCAGTCGTGGAACTGGCTGGTTGCGTAGTAGTTTCAGTACTGGCGGCTGTAGTCGTACTCGTTGTTTGGCTAGTTGCAGTTTCATCAACTGCTTTTGCAGTAGAGGGGTTCGCTGCTGTACCTGCCGCTGCACTAGCTGCAGGCGCAACGCTAGTAGCTGAATCAGCCGGTTTATCTGTTGTGGTTGGAGCACTAGTGGCTGCTGCTTGATTAGTAGCACTGGCTTCGGTTTTAGTAGGGGTAGTTTCAGTAGGGGTAGTTTCAGTAGTTGCTGCTGTTTCGGTCGTAGTTGGAGCTGCAGGTGTTGTTAGGGTGGGTTCAGCCGCAGAACCGGTCATTGCGGCATTAACAGCAGTTGTTTCATTAGTGCTGGCGCTAGTGCTAGTGGTCTCTGTAGTTGTGGCACTAGCTGCACTGGTAGTAGAAGCTGCTGTTCCTGCGACAGCTACAGCTTGCGTACCTTTACTTGTGGTGGTTGCTGGTGTTGTCGTTGTGGCAGTTTCAGTGCTAGTAGAACTTGTTTGGGATATTTTAGCGGCTTCAACATTCGCCGCGACTTCAGGTTCAGCTGCCACTAACGGCGCGTTATCAGCGACAGGAGAATTTGCCAAGCTAGGGCGCTCAACCGTCCCACTAACTTGTTGTCCATTATTAGCAAGCGTGGTTTTCTCTGCGCTCGTCCATGGGTTCAAATACCAATAAAGTAGTCCAAAAAATAACAACACCAAACCAGCAATAATGCCTTCTTGAGTTGTACTGAGTTCTTTAGTCTGCTTTGTACTTTCTGCCATAGTCACCTTCCGTTTTGGTTAGCTTGGGTTTATGCATGCAAACATGCGCTCTCAACACCAGTCTAGGTTGTTGATTGAAAGATTAGGGGTGATTGTGGTTGCCCATGTTTGAGTGTAGAAGGAATTTATGAACTTTGGATAGTAGTTAATTGATTTTTGCCAAAAATTTTAACAATTTTTTACGCGCTATTTACACTTTTCAAAAATATCGACAAAAATATTGAATATCGACAAAATTCTTGTATGCTAAATCCATTCAGATCGGAGGACTCTGCGCATGCAAGCAATCAAACATTTTATCAATGGCGAATACGTCGGTTCCGCATCCGGCAAAACCTTCCCCAATATCAATCCCGCTACTAATCAGCAAATCGGCGTCGTGCATGAAGCTGGTCGCGCTGAAGTCAATGCCGCCGTTGAAGCAGCACGCGCTGCGCTAAAAGGCGCGTGGGGCAAGATGCCTGTGGCTGAGCGCATGGCGATTTTGCACAAAGTGGCGGATGGGATTAATGCGCGTTTTGATGAGTTCCTCGAAGCCGAGTGTTTAGATACGGGCAAGCCTAAATCGCTGGCTTCGCACATTGATATTCCACGCGGTGCAGCCAATTTCAAAGTCTTCGCTGACCTGTTCAAAAACGTTCCCACCGAAAGTTTTATGCTCGACACCCCCGATGGCAAAGGGGCGCTGAATTATTCCGTGCGTAAGCCTAAAGGTGTGATTGCCATTATTAGCCCGTGGAATCTGCCTTTATTACTGATGACATGGAAGGCAGGGCCTGCTTTAGCTTGTGGCAATACGGTAGTCGTTAAACCTTCTGAAGAAACGCCGCGCACCACCACTTTGTTAGGTGAGGTGATGAATGCGGCAGGTGTGCCTAAGGGTGTTTATAACGTAGTGCATGGTTTTGGCCCTGATTCAGCGGGTGAGTTTTTGACCACGCATCCTGATATTGATGGCATTACCTTCACGGGCGAAACGCGCACCGGAGCGGCGATTGTTAAAGCCAGCGCGGATCATATTCGCCATGTATCGTTTGAGTTGGGCGGCAAGAATCCGGGCATTGTATTCGCGGATTGCGATATGGAAAAAGCCATTGAAGGTACGATGCGCTCGGTGTTCGCGAATTGCGGGCAGGTGTGTTTAGGCACGGAGCGGGTGTATGTTGAGCGTCCGATTTTTGATGACTTCGTGCAGCGCCTGAAAGCAGGTGCGGAAGGCATGAAAATGGGCGCTTGGAATGATGCTGCCACTTCAATGGGGCCTTTAATTAGTCAAGAGCACAAGCAAAAAGTGCTGTCTTACTACCGTAAGGCGGAAGAAGAGGGCGCGACTGTGGTAACAGGTGGCGGTGCACCAAATATGCCGGGTGATTTGGCGGCTGGTGCTTGGGTACAACCGACTATTTGGACAGGTTTGCCGGAAACCGCCACGGTGGTGAGAGAAGAAATCTTTGGCCCTTGCTGCCATGTCCAACCCTTTGATTCGGAAGAACAAGTCATTGAGTGGGCGAATGACACGAAATACGGTTTAGCCGCAGCAGTTTGGACGGAAAATGCTTCGCGCGCACATCGAGTGGCAGCGCAATTAGATGCGGGGATTGTATGGGTGAATTCGTGGTTCTTACGCGATTTACGCACACCGTTTGGCGGTATGAAACATTCCGGGATTGGGCGCGAAGGTGGCGTGCATTCGCTGGAATTTTATACCGAACTGAAAAATGTCTGCGTCAAACTCTAAGAGGTGAGTATGTTATCAACCCATCAACTTCATGCTTACTCAGAAGAGCTGTATCAAGCGCTGCGAGGGCAAACCACCGTCGATCCTTTAACGACGCGCACACCGGAAATTACCATTGAAGACGCTTATGCGATTTCGTCTGGCCTGCTGAAAAAGCGCATGGATAATGACGGCGAAAAGGTGATTGGCAAGAAAATCGGTGTCACCAGCAAAGCGGTGATGAATATGCTCGGCGTGCATCAACCTGACTTCGGTTATTTAACCGATGCGATGGTGGTGGACGAAAGCGAGCCTTTATCCCTCACCAACAAAATGATTCAGCCCAAAGCCGAAGGCGAAATCGCTTTTGTGTTAAAGCACGATTTGATTGGCCCCGGTGTCACCGCTTCTGATGTATTACGCGCTACTGACTTTGTCGTGCCTTGCTTTGAAATCGTCGATTCACGCATTAAAGATTGGAAAATCAAAATCCAAGATACGGTTTCGGACAATGCATCTTGCGGTTATTTCCTGTTGGGTTCGCAAGCGGCTGATCCGCGCAAAGTCGATTTATCCACTTGTGGCATGGTGCTGGAATTGAATGGACAAGTGATTTCGACCGGAGCAGGTGCAGCAGCTTTAGGTTCATCGCCCGTGAGTTGTGTGGTGTGGTTGGCGAATACCTTGGGTAAGTTCGGCGTGCCGTTAAAAGCAGGTGAAGTAATTTTATCGGGTTCCTTAGTACCCTTGCAGGCGGTAAAAGCGGGCGATTATATGTCCGTGAGTATTGGTGGCATTGGACGCACCTCAGTGCGCTTTGAGTAACCCATCCCCAACCCTTCCCTTATCAAGGAAGGGCGGAAGAACAATGTAACACCCTCTTATTTACCCCTCCCTTGACAAGGGGAGGGGCAATGGGAGGGGTTCTAGGAGATCAGTCATGAAAATACGTTGTGCCTTAATTGGCCCCGGCAATATCGGTACGGATTTATTATACAAACTCAAGCGCAGTGAAGTGCTGGAGCCAGTGTGGATGGTGGGGATTGACCCGACATCGGACGGTTTAGCACGGGCACGTGATCAGGGTTTGAAAACCACCGCTGACGGTGTGGATGGTCTATTGCCGCATATTGAAGCGGACAATATTCAGATTGCTTTCGATGCCACATCAGCTTATGCGCATGCGGAGACTTCGCGCAAATTGACTGAAAAAGGCGTGAAAGTGATTGATTTAACGCCTGCTGCGATTGGCCCATTCTGTGTGCCGCCAGTGAATTTGCTGGATCACTTAGATAAAGGTGAAGCCAATGTGAATATGGTAACGTGCGGCGGGCAAGCCACCATTCCAATGGTGTATGCGGTAAGTCGCGTACAACCTGTACGTTATGGCGAAATCGTCGCAACCGTGGCTTCTAAATCGGCTGGCCCCGGTACACGCAAGAATATTGATGAGTTCACTGAAACCACGTCGGGTGCGGTGGAGAAAGTCGGTGGGGCGAAAAAAGGTAAGGCGATCATTATCTTAAATCCGGCTGAGCCGCCTTTGATGATGCGCGATACGATTCATTGCATTACCGAAACTGAACCGAATCGCGATGCGATTATTGAATCGGTGAAAGCCATGCAAGCGGAAGTGCAGAAATACGTCCCCGGTTATCGCGTCAAAGAAGGCCCAGTGTTTGATGGCAATCGTGTGAGTATTTTCGTGGAAGTGCGTGGGCGCGGTGATTACTTGCCAGAATATGCGGGGAATTTGGACATTATGACCGCAGCGGCTGCCCGTACTGCCGAAATGTTCGCCGAGCAAATGATCAAAGCCCAAGCCTAAGGAGCATGACGATGAATAATCTGAAAGGTAAAAAAATCCGTCTGCATGATATGTCCTTGCGTGACGGCATGCATTCGATTCGCCACCAATTCACTTTGGAAAACATGCAAGACTTATCGCAAGCCTTGGACAAAGCGCGTGTGCCGTTGATTGAAGTGACGCATGGTGATGGCATCGAAGGCTCATCCGTGAATTATGGTTTTGGCTTACACACCGACCGCGAATATTTGGAAGCGGTAATTCCGCATTTAAAACACGCTCAAGTGTCAGTGCTCATGCTCCCCGGCATTGGCACGATTAAAGACTTGAAAATGGTCGAAGATTTAGGCGTGAAAACGGTACGCGTTGCTACCCATTGCACCGAAGCGGATGTGTCTGAGCAGCATATTAAATACGCTGCCAAACGTGGTTTTGACACCGTGGGTTTTTTAATGATGAGCCACATGGCGAGTCCTGAGAAAATCCTCGAACAAGCCAAACTCATGTATGGCTATGGCGCGAATTGCCTCTACATGACCGACTCATCCGGTCACATGCTACCGGAAGAAGTGAAGGCTAAAATCGGTATTTTACGTGCCGAATTTCCCGATAATATCGAGCTGGGTTTCCACGGCCATCATAACTTAGGTATGGCAGTGGCTAATTCCTTAGCCGCGATTGAAGCAGGTGCGACGCGGATTGATGGCTCGGTAGCGGGCTTTGGCGCGGGTGCAGGTAATACACCCTTGGAAGTGTTTGCAGCGGTGTGTGATCTGTATGGTATTGAAACTGGTATTGATGTGAATGCGCTAATGGATGCAGCGGAAGATGTCGCTGTACCAATTATGCTGAAAAATAATGAGTTGCCCCGCATTGACCGCGATTCGCTGACCTTGGGGTATGCAGGTGTGTATTCCTCGTTCTTGCTGCATGCACGCCGTGCCGAAGAAAAACACGGTGTACCAGCACGCGAAATCCTGATGGAATTGGGTCGACGCGGCACAGTAGGCGGTCAGGAAGATATGATCGAAGATGTGGCTTTAGAAATGCTGCGCGCGAAAAAGGGGTAATCCATGACGACTTTAAGCAAAGAAACCATTGCGCAATTAGCCGAACACCTCGAAAACGCTGAGCTGCAAGCACATGACGTGAAAAAAATCACTGACGATTATCCTGATATGGATTGGGAAGATGCCTACGATATTCAGTGGGAAATTCGTCGCCGCAAAGAAGCGCGCGGCAATAAAGTCATTGGCCTAAAAATGGGTTTGACCTCCTACGCCAAGATGAAGCAAATGGGCGTAGAAAATCCGCTGTATGCCTTTTTGGTGGATTATTTCAATGTGCCGGATGCGGGCACGATTAAAGTGTCTGAATTGATTCACCCCAAAGTCGAAGCTGAAATCGCTATTTTCACCAATAAAGTCTTGCGTGGCCCGGGTTGCACCGTAGCACACGTTTTGGATGCGACTGAATCGGTATTGCCAGCAGTGGAAGTGATTGATTCGCGCTATGAAAATTTCCGTTTCGACCTAAAAAGCGTGATTGCGGATAATGCGTCTTCAGCACGCTTTGTGACAGGTGGCAATGTAAAACGTGCCGATCAAGTGGATATGAAAACCCTCGGCGTAGTGATGGAAATCAATGGCGTGGTAGTGGCAACAGGCGCGGGTGCTGCCGTGTTAGGGCATCCAGCGGCGAGTGTTGCTATGCTTGCGAATATGCTAGCCGAACGCGGCGAAGAAATTCCAGCCGGAACCTTTATTATGACCGGTGGGATTACTGAGGCGGTGGCGGTGAAAGCAGGGGATAGCGTCTGCGTGCGCTATCAAGATTTAGGAACTGTAAGCATGACATTTGTCTGAGGTCACTATGCCACTGATTCAAGCCACAATTTTACAAGGCCGCACCATTGAGCAAAAGCGCGAGTTTTTTGCGCGGGTTACTCAAGTTGCTTCTGAAACACTGAATGTTAAACCCGAGCAAGTACGGGTGGTGATTAATGAAGTAGCACCGGAACATTGGTGTATTGGCGGGGTTAGCAAAGCCGATCTGGATCAACGTGCAGCGGAGAAGTCCTAGCTGCACCTTTAGCGATTAGGAGAGACTGCATGAGCCGCCACCCGAAAAAGCCAGTCTATCCGGCTGATCAAGACCTAAAGTCGATGATCCGATTTGAGGGTGAGACCGGTAGTATTTGGTTGGGGCAGCAGCGGATGATTTTGCTGCATGCTTCGGCTTTCGGCTCAATGCGCAGTGAATTAATCGACTCGTTTGGCGAAGACTATGCGCGCGGTGTGCTGCTGCGTATGGGCTATACCGCTGCTCAATCTGATGCGCAACTCGCGCGTAAAATCCGCAGTCATGCCGATATTGCCGCCATGTTTCTGGTCGGGCCACAACTGCATGCTTTAGAAGGCGTGGTTAGTGTCGAGCCGGTAAAGCTCGATATGGATGTAGAAACAGGACGTTTCTGTGGCGAATTTACTTGGCGTAATTCGTTTGAAGCGGCTGAGCATTTACGGCTTTATGGTTTAGCTAAGCAGCCTGTGTGTTGGAATCTACTCGGTTATGCGACTGGCTATACCAGTACTTTCATGGGGAGACCCGTCTATTTCAAAGAAGTTGAATGTGTCGGTTGTGGTGATAAGCAGTGCCGCATTATCGGCAAGCCTCTGGATGAATGGGAGGACGCCCAAGAATTAAAAGAACTGTATTCGCTAGAATCGATGGCTGCCAAGCTTTCTTCCTTAGAAGAGGAAGTACGCTTCTTACGTAAAGAAATGACCTCTAGTGCTCGTCCTGAGCATATTATTGCTGAATCAGCGCCGATTAAAGAAATCATGTACCTGTTGAGCAAAGCCGCTGCTACCGATGTAACAGTGTTAATGCTCGGTGAAACGGGTGTTGGCAAAGAGATTTTCTCGCAAGCTTTACATCAATTAGGTAAGCGTCATGATGGTCCTTTTATCGCGGTCAATTGTGCAGCCCTGCCACGTGATTTGGTGGAGTCTGAGTTATTTGGGGTAGAAAAAGGCGGTTATACCGGAGCAGATAAATCACGTCCCGGACGCTTTGAGCGTGCACATGGTGGCACGCTATTTTTAGATGAATTGGGTGAACTCAATGAGCGGGCGCAGGCGAAATTATTGCGTGCGATTCAAACCGGCGAATTTGAGCGCGTCGGTGGCACTGAAAAAATAAAAGTCGATGTGCGTTTAATTGCTGCCACCAATGCCAATCTGCAAGAACGTGTCAAACAAGGTACATTTCGAGCGGATCTTTATTATCGTCTTAATGTTTTTCCGATTGCCATTCCGCCTTTGCGTGAACGTTTAGCTGACTTGCCGGGACTGATACGTAAGTTCATTGAGCGTTATAACGCGAAATATGGCAAGCAAGTGCAGGGTATTTCTGATGAGGCTTTACGACGCTTCATGGTTTATCAATGGCCGGGCAATATTCGTGAGCTAGAAAATATCATTGAGCGCGGCGTGATCTTAACCGAAAGCGCTACACGGATTGAGTCCACGCATATCTGCTTGGGCATGCCCGACCCTGACGATGCCTTCATGGTGATTGGTCAAAATGGCTTATTAGAGCAGGGCAGTCATCCTGAGTTAGTCGAGCAGTTGCTGGATAAGATGCATGCCAGTAGTTTGGATTATGAGCATTTAGAGCAGCAAATTCTTGAGCAAGCCTTAAAACGTGCGCAGGGCAATGTGCTTGAAACGGCAAGGGTTTTAGGGATTAGTGGGCCGCAGTGTCGTTATCGCCTAAAAAAGTGCGGGCTGATCTAATCCGGCTTTTTAAGCCAGTGCTGCGTTAGCCGCTGGTTTTTTGTAAAAAATGCTGCATAGCACATCGAAATAGTGCAGACTCTGCTCAGTATTAGCAAGGAGAAGTGAGTAATGTCCGAAAATTCCCAGAATGAAGTAAATACCTTAGGCTTTGCTGCGGCGAAAGAGTTAAGAGAAAACTTTAAGCAAGTTGAAGAGATTATGGCGGGCTTTGCCAAATCTTATGAAAATATGAAGCTTGATCCATTCAATTTGACTCAAGCCTATGGTGAGTGGTGGAAAGCGGTTAGCTCTGATCCACAAGTCTTCATGCAGAAGAATATGGAATATTGGCAGAAGTCCTTAGAGCTTGGTCAGCAAGCGATGATGGCTTTAATGGGGCAAAAGCCTGCGCCAGTCGTTACGGCAGATAAAGGTGACCGCCGCTTCAGTCATGAAGATTGGTCAGAAAAGCCGATTTTTGATGTTATCAAGCAGTCTTACTTACTGACTTCTCAGTGGATGCGCACTTTAGTTTCTGATGTAGAAGGTTTGGACGACCATACTTCAGATCGCGTGAAGTTCTTTACTGAGCGCTTCATGGATGCGATGTCACCCACCAACTTTGCACTCACTAATCCAGCCGTTCTGGAAAAGATCAAAGAAACTAAAGGCGCAAACATCGTTCATGGCCTGAAAAATATGCTAGAAGATTTGGAAACCGGCAAAGGCGAATTACGTATTCGCATGACCGATACCAAAGCTTTCGAACTCGGTAAAAATGTCGCGGTGACTCCGGGTAAAGTGGTTTTCCAAAACCGCATGTTCCAGTTGATTCAATACACGCCAAGTACTGATAAAGTCTTGAAGCGCCCGTTAATGGTCGTTCCACCTTGGATCAATAAGTTCTACATCATGGACTTGCAGCCAAAGAATTCCTTGCTGAAATGGTTGGTGGATCAAGGTCATACCGTATTTGTGATTTCTTGGGTAAACCCTGACGAAACCTATGCAGATACGGGCTTCGATTCGTATATTAAAGAAGGTGTGTTGACCGCAGTCGATGCAATTCAATACGAAACTGGCGAATCAGAAATCAATGCGATTGGCTACTGCATCGGCGGTACGCTACTGACTTCAACTTTGGCTTATATGAAAGCTAAAGGCGATGAGCGTATTAAGAGCGCTACCTTCTTCACCACCATGATTAACTTCTCTGAGCCGGGTGAATTAGGTCTGTTCATTGACGATCAACAAGTTTCTGGTCTTGAGTCCACGATGGAAAAGACTGGCTATTTAGATGGTAGCCAAATGGCGGGCGCGTTTAACTTATTACGTGCGAATGATCTGATTTGGTCGTTCTATGTGAATAACTACCTGTTAGGCAATGACCCACGCCCCTTCGATTTATTGTATTGGAACGGCGACTCTACCCGCATGCCGGCGAAAATGCATAGCTGGTACTTGCGTAATCTGTATCTGCAAAACGATCTTTGCAAACCAAAAGCTTTGAGCGTCGATGGTGTGCCCTTAGATGTCACTGCGATTGATGTTCCGGCTTGCTTCATTTCGGCGGTTGAAGATCATATTGCACCGTGGAAATCGACTTATATGGGTGCGCGCTTATTCTCTGGCCCAACTCGTTTCATCTTAGGTGGTTCAGGTCATATTGCAGGGATTATTAATCCACCTGCAGCGAAGAAATATGGCTATCGTGTCAGCGACCAGTTAGTTGAGAATGCGGACGAGTGGATGGCAGCGACGCCAGTTTCTGAAGGCTCTTGGTGGCCAGAATGGGATAAATGGGTGCGTGTTTTGAATCCAGCTGAAGTGGCTGCTCGCACTCCGGGTGCTAAATTGACCCCCATCGAAGATGCACCAGGTACTTATGTTAAAGTTAAATTAGGCGAACCTGTGCCTAAAGTAACGATGACAGTATTACCCCCTGCAGATGCTGCTCCAGTGATTGAGGCTAAAGCTGAGCCTAAAAAGGCTGAAGCCCCGAAAGAAGCTAAGCAAGCAGAAGCTCCAGCCGCTGAAGCTCCAAAAGCAGAGGCCGTAAAAGCTGAAAAGCCAAAGGCCGCGCCGAAAGCCGAAAAGCCTAAAGCCGCTAAATCTGAAGCCAAAGCAGCAGCCCCTAAAGAGGCTAAGCCTGAAGTGAAAGCTGAGCCTGCTAAGTCTGAAAAGCCTGCAGCAAAAGCAGAAGCTCCAAAAGCTGAAAAGACTGAAGCGAAAGCAGAGGCTCCTAAAGCTGAAAAGCCTTTAGTTAAAGCAGAAGCTCCGAAAGCTGAATCTACTGAAGTCAAAGCAGCTGAACCTGCCAAAGCTCCAGAAGCTAGCGCTAAACCTGCAGCGGAAGAAAAAAAGCCAGCAGCTAAAAAGCCTGCTAACAAGAAAACTCCGCCTCAAGCCTAAATTCCTCTAGGCGATCGATCGGATTAGGGCAGCTGGTCTGCTCTAATCGCTTAAAAATATCCCCATTTTCCTTGATCTTGAATTTATATAAATTAGACTCATACTATACGAATGGGCTATAACAGCTTATAGCGATCTGTAGAATCGCGTGATAACTAATACGATCTCAAAAATTGGAGACAAGTTCTGTGAGTGAAAATATTGTATCTCTATCCGATGCCTCGTTTGAGCAGGATGTGTTGAAGTCAGACCTGCCCGTTCTCGTTGACTATTGGGCTGAGTGGTGTGGCCCTTGCAAGATGATTGCACCTTTATTGGAAGAGGTTGCGACTGAATATCAAGGTCGCTTGAAAGTAGCGAAATTGGATATCGACAAGAACCAAGCAACACCGCCTAAATATGGCATTCGCGGTATTCCTACCTTGATGTTATTTAAAGATGGCGCAGTTGAGGCGACTAAAGTGGGTGCACTGTCTAAGTCACAACTAGCCGCTTTCATTGACCAAAACATCTAATTTCATGCCCTAAATGAGTGCGATTGCGAAAACTAGCAGTCGCCTCATAAAATCTCATGTTTTTCTCTGGACTAAGTCTAAACTCCGTGCTAGTTTTAACTTCAGTGAGCCCACATCTGGGTTCATTTCCTAGAAGCCTCGATCGTATTTTGTTCCCGAGTTAAAACTCCCGAAAAAATCATTGCTAAGTCATTAAATCGAGTCAATCATTTTGGCGCATGCAAGTCGAGGGCATTGCTTCCATCAATTTAATCTTCCGCTGGTGAATTAACCTTCATATGAACCTATCCGAATTAAAGAAAAAACCAACTGCTGAACTGTATGAGCAAGCGCTCGCGATGGGAGTTGAAAGTATCTCCCGTGTTCGCAAGCAAGATATCATTTTCGCCATGCTCAAAACCCACGCGCAAAGCGGGGAAGATATTTACGGCGATGGGGTGTTAGAAATCCTCCAAGACGGTTTCGGCTTCCTACGCTCACAAGATTCAAGTTACGTCGCAGGCGCTGATGATATTTATGTATCACCTAGCCAAATCCGTCGTTTTGGCCTACGTACTGGCGATACCATTACCGGTAAAATTCGCCCACCTAAAGACAACGAGCGTTATTTTGCGCTGCTTAAAGTCGATACGATTAACTACGAATCGCCTGAACAAGCCCGCAATAAAATTCTGTTTGAAAACCTGACACCACTGCATGCCGACGAACGGATGCGCATGGAGCGTGGTAATGGCAGCCGTGAAGACATAACGGCACGGGTCATTGATCTAGTAGCGCCGTTTGGCAAAGGCCAACGTGGCTTGATTATCGCACCGCCTAAGGGTGGTAAGACTTTGATGCTACAGAACATCGCTCAAAGTATTACCTCAAATTATCCTGAGTGTTATTTGATCGTCATGCTCGTCGACGAACGCCCTGAAGAGGTGACAGAAATGTCGCGCATGGTACAAGGCGAAGTGGTTTCTTCCACCTTCGACGAACCCGCGACCCGTCATGTGCAATTAGCGGATATGGTCATCGAAAAGGCTAAGCGCTTAGTTGAACATAAACGTGATGTAGTCATTCTGCTCGACTCGATCACCCGTTTGGCTCGCGCTTACAACACCGTAGTGCCTTCCTCTGGTAAGGTATTAACCGGTGGTGTGGATGCAAGTGCATTACATCGTCCTAAGCGTTTCTTTGGTGCTGCACGTAACATTGAAGAAGGTGGTAGCTTAACCATTATCGCGACTGCGTTGATTGATACCGGCTCCAAAATGGATGATGTTATCTATGAAGAGTTCAAAGGCACGGGTAATATGGAGATTCATTTGGATCGTCGTATTGCAGAAAAGCGTATCTTCCCTGCGATTAATATTAATCGTTCGGGTACGCGCCGCGAAGAGTTGCTGACGACTCCAGAAGAGCTGCAATCGTTGTGGATCCTGCGTAAATTCCTGCATAGCATGGATGAGTTGGATGCAATGGAATTGCTCTTCGATAGACTCTCGAAGACTAAGACTAATAATGAGTTTTTCGATGTAATGAAGCGCGGCTAACGCGTTGAATGCAGGCAGTAGTAGTTAATTAAACTGCTACTGCTACCGTTTCAAGGGCAAGACCCGCTTCGTTTAGATAAGCTTTTAACTTGCGCTGATCAATCACTAAATCCAACAAATATTCGCCTTCTTCCCCAATATTTTCCGCTTGAATCGCTTTATCCGCATAGAGCTGGGCGCGTAAACGGCCTTGACTAGCGAGTAATTTGATTTGGCCACGGAAGATTTGCTGCGCAAAATAATTGCCTAAGTATTCCAGTAATTGCTCTAAACCTGCACCCGTTTGGGCAGACACCCAAGCAGTGGTTGCATGTAAGCCATTACCTTCTTGCATACCCGCTGAGTGCTGAGTCAAATCAATCTTGTTCATGATTTCGATTTGCGGCACAGTTTCAGCACCGATCTCTTCAATCACATTATTGACCTGTTCGCGATATAGATCACGTTGCTCGTCATGGCTATCAATCACATGCAGCAATAGTTCAGCTTCAGCCGTTTCCTGCAAAGTCGAGCGGAAAGCAGTGACTAAATTATGGGGCAAATGACGGATGAAGCCTACGGTATCAACGAGAATGATTTCCTGCTGATTGGGTAGGCTAATACTGCGTAGCGTAGGGTCTAGTGTTGCGAATAATTGATCCGCTGCATACACATCAGCTTGAGTTAGAGCATTGAATAGAGTGGATTTACCGGCATTCGTGTAGCCCACTAATGAAACCGTTGGGATTTCAGCTTTCTTGCGGGATTGGCGGCCTTGTTCACGCTGATTTTGCACTTTCTCAAGCTTTTTATTGATCTGCTTGATACGTACTGCCAATAAGCGGCGGTCAGTTTCTAACTGAGTTTCACCAGGGCCACGCAAACCGATACCACCTTTTTGGCGTTCAAGGTGAGTCCAGCCTCGTACAAGGCGGGTGGACATATGTTTCAGCTGAGCCAGCTCAACCTGCAACTTACCATCATGGCTACGAGCGCGTTGTGCGAAGATATCAAGAATCAAACCAGTGCGGTCTACTACGCGACACTCAAACAAGCGTTCTAAATTACGCTCTTGCGCAGGAGTTAAGGAATGATCAAAGACAACTAAATCGGCTTGCAGATTGCGTACATAATCGCGAATTTCCTCGGCTTTGCCCTCACCTACAAAATGGCGCGAGTCAGGGCGTTGCCTAGAACCAGTGACCAGATGCGCGATCTGGGCACCGGCTGAACGAACCAGCTCTTTGAACTCTTGTTCATCATGCGGGATATCGTCAGTCTTAAAATTTATCTGAACTAAAATCGCATTCTCGCCTGCGGTTGGGCGTTCAAATAATTCCAAGATTTAAAACTTATTCTGCAGCTAAATTGAGTTTAATGGGGCGTGCCGGAACAATCGTTGAAATAGCATGTTTATAAACTAATTGACTGACAGTATTACCCAATAAAACAACAAATTGGTCAAAAGATTCAACATGCCCCTGCAGTTTAATCCCATTAACCAAATAAATAGAGACGGGAATCCGTTCCTTTCTCAGCGCGTTGAGGAAGGGTTCTTGTAAAGTGTGCCCTTTCGACATTGGGTTTCTCCTAAAAAAATATAGTTCGGGTTTGTGGTTATTTGTGGTCTGGAATTAACGCAGACCCGCCGATTCTTTGACCGACAGGTGAAGAGCCTACCAGCTTCACACATTTGTAAATACACCAGTTTATCGGACATCTCCGTTTATCCGCTAATAAACGTCGAAATGTTCATGATGACCGATGAAAGGTGGTAATTCTCGGCGTTATAAAGGCTCAAACCCTGATCAGAGCGGAGCCACGTCATCTGACGCTTCGCAAGCTGCCTCGTTGCCACGATAGCACGATTACGCATCAGATTATAGTCTATTTTTCCATCTAAATAATCCCAAACTTGCCTATATCCAACGGCTCGAATAGCTGGTAAAGCAATATTCAGATCAGGACGTTGATAGAGCTGTTCAACTTCCTTAATGAAGCCTGCTTCCAGCATTTTATCAAAGCGTTGTTCTAGCCTTTCGTGTAACCAAGCGCGCTCTTCAGGAATTAAAGCGATTTTTAATAAATGATAAGGGCAAGCTTCAAAACGCTGATTGCGTTGTAAGGTCGTTAAATTTTGCCCGGTTAATTCATAGACTTCTAAAGCGCGCTGCAAACGTTGCGGGTCATTAGGATGAATGCGGGCTGCAGCTTCTGGGTCAATTTGTTGTAAGCGTTCATGCAAGGCCGCCCAGCCATATTTTTCAGCATCACTGACTAGGCGGACACGTATCTCTGGATCAGCCGAAGGCAGCTCAGATAGCCCACTTTCCAAAGCACGAAAATACAGCATAGTGCCACCCACTAATAGCGGAATACGGCCACTGGTGGTGATTTCAGCCATTTCACGCAAGGCATCTTCGCGAAAATCAGCAGCTGAATAGGCTTGGCTTGGATCAAGAAAATCAATTAAGCGGTGAGGCGCTAGTTTTAAAGTTGCAGCATCGGGTTTGGCAGTGCCGATATCCATATTTTTATAAACAAGCGCAGAGTCGACGCTGATAATTTCAACCGGCAATTGCTGGCGAATGGCGACGGCTAAATCAGTTTTGCCAGTGCCAGTTGGACCCATTAAAAATATAGCTTTTAGTGGATTCGACATTTATTGTCCGCGCATAAATAGTTTATCAATTTGCTCCATGCTCATTTGTAGCCAAGTAGGGCGACCATGATTGCATTGTCCACTGCGTTCGGTGCGTTCCATATCGCGTAACAAAGCATTCATTTCTGGAACAGTCAGACGGCGATTAGCACGTACTGAGCCATGACAGGCCATTGTTCCTAAAATTTCATTCATAGCATTTTGAATGCGTTGACTACTACCATGTGTGATTAAATCAGCTAGCACGTCACGGACTAAGTTTTCAGTGTCTGAGTCTTTGAGGAGGCTTGGTACAGCACGAATTACGATTTTCTCTAAACCAATTCGGTTTAATTCAAAGCCCAGTGCTTGAAAGACGGCAGCTTGTGCTTCAGCTTGATCGGCTTCGCGGCGGCTAATATGCATCGCATGCGGAACCAACAAGTGTTGAGAACGAATCGAATCCGCTTGCATACTCAGTTTGAGCTGTTCGTAAGTAATACGCTCATGGGCCGCATGCATATCAACCAACACTAAGCCATGTGCATTCTGTGCAAGTACATAGACACCATGCAGCTGCGCCAAGGCATAGCCTAAAGGTGGCATATCCTCAGCTTCTGGCTGAGTGTTAGCAGTAGATTCTGCGGTTTCAGTTTGCCCATAAAGTTTTGCATAGATCGGTAAACTTTCGCGGACTGGTAAACCTAAGCGAGGTTGTTGATAGTTATAATTGGCTGGAAAATTTGCTGTATTAAAACTGATGCTGCTAGTTGAGCCTACCGACGCATTGGCTGCAAACATATCCGGGCGCGCTAAGGGTTGTACGTACGTGGGAAAGTGCGCCGGACTAGCCGTTTCTGCACTGGGGCGAACTTCGGCCAAGGCTTGATGCAAAGTGTGAAAAATAAAATCGTGAATTAAGCGACCTTCGCGAAAACGCACTTCGTGCTTGGTGGGGTGCGCATTCACATCGACTAGCTGCGGCTCCATTTCCATATACAAGACAAAAGCAGGATGGCGGCCATGATAAAGTACGTCTTGATAAGCTTGACGTACTGCATGCGCGATTAAGCGATCCCGCACTGCGCGGTTATTCACATAAAAATACTGCAAATCGGCCTGTGAACGCGAAAAGGTCGGTAAAGCCACCCAACCCCATAAGCGCAAACCCGATGCTTCATATTCCACATAATGACTTTGCTGAATGAAGGGTTCGCCGCACACTTCTGCCAAGCGCCGCTCGGAAGCAAGGCGATTTTGTGCGCTATTCAACTGCATCAAGGTTTTTTGGTTATGGCGTAAGTGAAAGCTAATCTCAAAGCGACTCAGCGCAATTTTACGAACCGTTTCTTCGATATGGCTGAGCTCAGTTTTTTCGGTTTTGAGAAATTTACGTCGGGCGGGCACATTGAAGAATAAATCGCGTACATCGACCGTAGTACCCGTAGCATGAGCTGCTGGTTCAGGGTTTTGTGCTTGTTGATCGGCTTGTAAGCTCCAGCCTTGCTCAGCCTCTTGATAGCAAGAACTCAGCGTAAGGCGGGCGACTGAGGCAATGCTAGGTAAAGCCTCACCCCGAAAGCCAAGGCTACGGACTTGCTCTAAGTCTTCTAGGCTTTTGATTTTGCTAGTAGCGTGTCGACTAAGTGCTAAGGCCAGTTCCTCTTTGGGAATGCCGCAGCCGTTATCCCGAATCCGAATCCGTTTAACGCCACCTTGTTCGAGATCAATTTCAATTCGCGAAGCGCCCGCATCCACTGCATTTTCCAGTAATTCTTTGACCACGGAAGCAGGCCGCTCGACCACCTCGCCGGCGGCGATTTGGTTGATGAGATGGTCGGGCAGCGGGCGAATGGGCATTAGATCGGCGATACCTTAGTCGAGGCTACAGGTGCAGCCGGTGTTTCAACTTCAGCAGGCGTTGGGCCTGCTACGGTTGGCGTGGTATTGACTGAATCAGGCAGTAAGTCCTTGGAGCGATCAGCACTAATGCCATAGCGCGATAAAATCGCAGGCTGCTTACTCGCTGCTTCCGTACGATCAATCACTACTTGATAGCCATCATCCGTTTCTAACACTACAAACTGACTACTAGCCGCCTGCATTTTTTGATAGAAGGTTTTGAAATCAGCTACCGCTTCACCATTGACCTTCTTAATAATCAGGTTGTTATCGTGGTGATAGTCTTTATTGATGTCAGCAGGTAGCACTTGAGTCATCAGAATGACCTCTTTGCGATCTTCGCTCGGTGCTTCTTGCGCAAGAGCGGCTAACGACGGCGGAACAGGATCCATGCTACCTAAAATATCATGATTCAACGGCATGAAAACGAAGCCACCATAGATATAGTAGGTAGGCTGTTTATCAAATTGATTCGGTTGCACCAATAAGAACTCTTTGCCCGGACGGTTCATTTTCAAAGATACTTCCATCGGCTGATCATCACGAATGATACTGAACTTGATGTCATCGCCAAGTTGGTGCAGGTCAATCCAATGAGTGTAATTGAGGTATTCGCCGGGGCGGAACTCGACAGTTCCATTGTTTTGAATCGCATGGCCGTCAATTTTGGTGATGATATCACCGACTTTCATAATACCATCGGCGGGTGAGTTGGGATAAATCTTGTGAGCCAGCACACCGGTTTGATTATCATCCACACTGTACTTACGGCGCATTGCCGGATTTTCCATCGATTGCACTAAGAAACCAGGGAAACCGAAGCCTTCCGATTTACCATCTTCGACGTCTTTTAAGAAGTGCTGAATGATCGGTGTCGGGATCATATAGCCAATATTTTCAGTAAAGAAACCAGACTGCATGGCAACGCCGACGACTTTGCCATTGGAAATCACAGGGCCACCGCTGTTACCGAAGTTAATTGCAGCGTCGATTTGCACAGCAATTAGGTTCTCATCGGTATGTGCATAGTTCTGTTTTTCAATCCGTGAGACCACACCACGGGTAATACTCAAAGTCGTTCCACCAATCGGGAAACCATAAACTTCAACTTCTTGTTGAGTTTGCGGTAAATCGCCCAATTCTAAAGGTTTAACCTCATTGAAAATATTGGCTTCTTTAGTGCGTAACAGCGCTAAATCAGCTTCATGTGAAATATAAACAACATCGGCTTCATAACGTTTAGTTTCACCGTGACGCTGCACTTCTAAGAAGGTGGAGTCGGCTGCTACATGCGCATTGGTTAGAATCAAGCCGCCTTTAATGATTAAGCCTGAACCAGAGCCTTTCTGGGTATCAGAATTCCAAGGTGCTAATGAATTGTAAGTATGCTTGACTACATAGACATGGACGACCGCATCTTTAATGACATCACGGCCTTCAGCAGGCACTGGGCGCTTGCTTAAGCTACTGGCCGGTGCTACTTCTTTAGTCGGAGTGGCTTCTGTTTCAGCCGCTTCTGGCTTTTTCGGCGCAGTGACTGGCGGAACAGGTTCACCGACTTTCTCTGCTAACACTTGGGGAGAAACGCTGAGCCCTAGAGTTAAAAGCATGAAGCCCAAGGTATTTGTTATGTATTTCATTTAGATTAATTCCTGAGAGTCTCTTTACTAAAAGCCATAGTGGCTCTGGTAAAAGTTTAGTTCTGAGTTAGTTAGATAGCCGCCCATTGCCGAGGGATTTTGCATGGAAACTGCCCGCCATGCATTAACCCTATCGGTTTTTAGATGAAAACTTGGTATTCTTCGCCGATTATGCGCGCAGAGTCAACAACATCAATAGGATTGCACGATGACGGATTATAAGCATACGCTCAACTTGCCAACCACCGAATTTCCAATGCGGGGGGATTTGGCCAAGCGTGAGCCAGAGATGCTAACTCACTGGGAGCAAGCAGGCCTATACCACAAGCTACGCCAGAAAGCGCTGGGTAGACCTAAATTTATTTTACACGATGGCCCTCCTTATGCGAATGGAGCGATCCACTTAGGTCATGCTGTCAATAAAATCCTTAAAGATATTATTGTTAAAAGCCGCACGATGGCAGGGTTCGATGCACCTTATGTGCCGGGTTGGGATTGTCACGGCTTGCCAATTGAGAAGAAGGTCGAGGATAAAATCGGGCGCGTGGGCGTGAAGGTGGATGCGGCAGAATTTCGCAAAGCGTGCCGTGCTTTTGCGACTGAACAGATTGATATTCAGCGTCGCGATTTTAAGCGTTTGGGCGTGATTGGGGACTGGGATAATCCTTATCTGACGATGAACTTCCATACCGAAGCGGGCATTGTGCGCGCCTTAGGTAAGATCGCGCTCAGCGGGCATATGTATAAAGGTGCTAAGCCTGTGCATTGGTGTACCGACTGCGGCTCGGCCTTGGCGGAAGCAGAAGTTGAGTATGAAGATAAGCAATCTTACTCGATTGACGTGCGTTTCCCCGTGGTCGATGAGGCAGCACTCTTAGCAAAAATGCCTAATGCGAAGGGTAATGGTTCAGTGAGTGTCATTATCTGGACAACCACTCCTTGGACCTTGCCATCGAATGAAGCAGTCGCTTTGAATGCCGAACTAGATTATGTCGTCGCGCAAGCAGGCGCAGAGCGCGTGATTGTTGCGGAAGGTTTATTGGCCGATGTGATGAAGCGTGCAGGCATTGAAGATTACCAAATTCTAGCCACTGCTAAAGGTGCTGAGCTGGAAGGTTTAATGCTGCAACACCCGTTCTTAGATAAGCAAGTTCCGGTGATTTTAGGCGAGCATGTTACCCTAGAAGCAGGCACGGGTGCAGTGCATACCGCGCCAGCCCACGGTCAGGAAGACTTTACGGTTGGTTTGCGTTATGGCTTGCCGGTTGGCAATCCTTTATTAGATGACGGCACGTTCCAGCCGAGTATTCAGTATTTCGCGGGCGAGTCGGTTCATAAGGTCAATCCGCATGTGATTGAAGTGCTGAAAGAGCATAATGCTTTATTAGCTTCCAGTAAGTTTAAGCACAGTTATCCGCATTGCTGGCGGCATAAAACCCCGCTGATTTTCCGCGCCACACCGCAGTGGTTTGTCAGCATGGATAAATTGGGTTTGCGCCAACAAACTTTAGACTCCATCCAACAAGTGCAATGGGTTCCCGATTGGGGTCAGGCGCGGATTGAAGGCATGATCGCGAATCGTCCTGATTGGTGTATCTCGCGCCAACGTACTTGGGGCGTGCCAATTGCGCTTTTTATCCATAAAGAAACCGGCGATTTGCATCCGAATACTGAAGTGCTTATTGAGCAAGTGGCGCAAAAGATTGAGCAAGGCGGCATTGATGCTTGGTTTGCGATGGATAAGGCGGAATTACTCGGTGCTGAGGCGGATCAATACACCAAAGTGCCGGATACTTTAGATGTTTGGTTCGATTCTGGAACGACGCATTTTTCTGTCCTAGAGACGCGTCCTGATTTGCGTTTCCCTGCGGATATGTATTTAGAAGGGTCGGATCAGCATCGTGGCTGGTTCCATTCTTCGATCCTCACCTCGGTGGCGATACACGGTTTTGCGCCGTATAAAGCGGTGTTAACGCATGGCTTTACGGTGGATGCGAAAGGCGAAAAGATGTCCAAGTCGAAAGGCAACGGCATCGAGCCGCAAGATATTATGAATAAGCTGGGCGCGGATATTTTGCGCCTGTGGATTGCGTCAGCGGATTACAGCCGCGAAATGACGCTCTCGGATGAAATCCTCAAGCGCAATACCGAAGCCTATCGCCGGATTCGCAATACCGCACGTTTCTTATTGGCGAATTTGGGTGATTTTGATCCGGCAAAAGATGTGGTCGCACCGCAAGATATGCTCGCGTTAGATCGTTGGGCAGTCGATCAAGCCTATCAGTCACAGCAGCGCATTATTTCCGCTTACGACCGTTACCAATTCCATTTAGTGTCGCAGGAAATTCAGCGTTTCTGTGCGGTGGAAATGAGCAGTTTATTCCTGCACATTACCAAAGATCGCCAATACACCATGCAGGCCAATAGTTTGGGTCGGCGTTCGGCGCAAACGGCGGCTTGGCATATTTTGCGTGCGATGTTGCGCTGGATGTGCCCGATTCTGAGCTTCACTGCCGAAGAAATTCTGAAATATCTGCCGGGTGAAGCCGAAGAATATGTGCTGTTCATGCAATGGTATGACGGCTTATTCCCGCTGGATGCGAATGAAAAAGTGTCCGCAGCGGATTGGGAACATATCTTTGCAGCGCGCGAAGCAGTGAGTAAGCAACTAGAGAACCTACGTATTGCAGGTAATATCGGTTCTAGTTTAGAAGCGAAAGTCGATTTGTATTGTGCTGCTGATAGCGAACAGGGTAAAGCCTTAGCGAAGCTGGAAGATGAAGTGAAGTTTGTCTTCATTACCTCAGCAGCACGTTTGCATTATGCTGTAGCGCCTGCGAATGCCGAAACTTTACTGGAAGGATTGCAAGGGGTAGCGACGGTTTCTGAAGCCGCTAAGTGTACGCGTTGTTGGCATCATGTGGCGGATGTGGGTACTGATTCAAAGCATCCTGAACTTTGTGGGCGTTGCATTGAAAATGTAGATGGCGCAGGTGAGTGCCGTGAGTATGCGTAGTTTCCGATCTTTATCTCGTATCGACGAGCGTCGTGGAATGCTGTTGTGGCTGTGGGTTTCTGCGGTCGTAGTTGCTATTGATCAGCTGACTAAATGGATGGCTGAAGCCAATTTAGAGTTTGGTATTCCTCACGTCGTGTTTCCCCATTTGAATTTTACCTTAGCGTATAACTACGGCGCGGCCTTCAGTTTTTTAGGCAATCAAGGTGGTTGGCAGCGTTGGTTTTTTGCAGGCCTAGCAGTGGTAGTGGTGATTTTCATCATCAACTGGTTGCGTAAATTGACCAAGGGACGCAACTGGACAGCTTTCGGTTTAGCTTTAGTTGTAGGGGGCGCGATTGGTAATTTAATCGACCGCGTGCTCTATGGTAAAGTAATTGATTTTATTGATGTTTACTTTGACATTCCTTTTGTAATGGATAATTATCGGTTCGCTACGTTCAATGTGGCTGATATTGCTATTACCTTAGGGGGCGTCATTTTAGTCTTTCTGAGTTTATTTGCTTCAGATCGACTGGAGTAGGGCAACTGTTCTATCTTCTAGGCTTTTGACTAGACTACAAAAAAGCTTTAAAGTTAAATATTTAAAGCTTAAAATATTTTAAACCTTGTAAGGAGAGTGCAAGGTTAAGTAGTCGAGTGTTGCTTGGTGGAGAGATTTTAGGGCTCTTCACCAACTTAAGCGGAGGAGTAGGGGATGATTGAGGTTAGAGATGTATCTAAGCATTTTGGCGGCTTGAAGGCGGTCAATCATGCGACACTCACCATAGAACAAGGCTCAATCACGGGCTTGATTGGCCCCAATGGTGCGGGCAAGTCCACTTTATTTAATTTAATCGCAGGTTTATACCCACCTACTTCGGGGCAAATCTTCCTTGATGGTGAAGATGTCACTGGCCTCAAACCCCACGAATTATTCCACAAAGGACTTCTGCGAACTTTCCAAATTGCCCACGAATTTTCCAGTATGAGTGTGTTGGAGAATCTAATGATGGTTCCCTCTAGTCAATTGGGCGAAAAGCTCTGGAATACTTGGTTTCACCGCAAAAAAATCCGAGAACAGGAAGCTGAAGTACGGGAGCGGGCTGAGGATGTGATTCGCTTTTTAAAAATCTCGCATGTGATGCATGAGAAGGCAGGCAATCTTTCCGGCGGCCAGAAAAAACTGATTGAGCTAGGCCGCACTATGATGGTCGACGCGCGGGTTGTGTTGTTGGATGAAGTCGGCGCTGGGGTCAATCGTACTTTATTAGGTGAAATTGGTGATGCGATTCTGCGCTTGAATGAAGAGCGTGGTTATACCTTTTGCATGATTGAGCACGATATGGATTTTATTTCGCGGCTTTGTAATCCCGTTGTTGTGCTTGCTGAAGGTACGGTGCTAATGCAAGGTACTGCTGAGCAAGTGAAAAATGATGAAAAAGTCATTGAAGCTTATTTAGGGCGTGGGCTAAAAAATAAGGGCTTGATGAAAAGCGGGGAAGCAGCATGACCTATTTAGTCGGCGAAAATTTAACAGGCGGCTACGGCGCTGGCCCAAGCATTTTAAATGGCTGCAATATCAGTGTCGATCGCGGTGAAATAGCGGTGATCGTAGGCCCGAATGGGGCCGGCAAATCGACAGCTATGAAATCCTTCCTAGGTTTATTAAACCTGAAAGAAGGTAAAGTCACGTTAGACGGCAAAGATATTACCCACCTAGCCCCCCAATCACGTATTAGTGAAGGCATAGCCTTCGTCCCACAGACTGAAAATGTCTTTGTCAGCATGACAGTAGAAGAGAATCTAGAAATGGGGGCTTTTCTGCGTGATGATGATTTTACCGACACCCGTGATCAGATTTATGACCTGTTTCCGATTCTAAAAGAAAAACGTTATCAACTCGCGGGCCAGCTATCGGGTGGACAACGCCAGCAAGTAGCGGTCGGGCGCGCAATGATGACTAAGCCTTCAGTGCTCTTACTCGATGAGCCTACGGCTGGCGTTTCACCGATTGTCATGGATGAATTGTTTGATCGTATTTTGGAGGTCAAATCACTAGGGATGGCGGTATTGATGGTCGAACAAAATGCACGCCAAGCCTTAGAAATAGCTGATCGTGGTTATGTGTTAGTCATGGGAGAGAATCGTCATACCGGTACTGGGCAAGCGCTCTTAGCGGATCCTGTTGTTCGCAAATCATTCTTAGGGGGTTAACCATGACGGATTTCTTAAATGCCTTAGTGGTTTTCGCCAATTTCGTGTTTGTGCCTGCTTTGACGTATGGCTGTCAATTAGCGCTAGGTTCACTCGGCGTTACCATGATTTACAGTGTGTTACGCTTCTCCAATTTTGCCCAAGGCGAAACCATGGCTTTCGGTACCGTCATCACTATTATGATGACTTGGTGGCTGCAATCGATGGGTGTGAGCCTTGGCCCCTTACCGACCGCTTTATTAGCCTTGCCGGTAGGTATTCTGGTTACAGCGTTGTTATTGCTCCTGACAGATCGCTATGTGTATCGCTATTACCGAACGCAGCGTAGTAAATCGATTACCTTTGTGATGGCCTCTTTAGGTGTGATGTTCATCATGAATGGTTTGGTGCGTTTGTTATTAGGACCAAATGATCAAAACTTCGCAGATGGCGAACGTTTCTTTCTAACCGCCGATACCTTTAAGGCTTGGTCAGGTTTAGATGAGGCTTTAGTGATTCGTACCTCGCAAGCCTTGACAGTAATTCTAGCTTTCCTATTAGTGGGTTTATTGTTCTGGTTTTTGCAGCGAACTAAAACCGGCAAAGCGATGCGTGCTTATGCAGACAATGAAAATCTAGCGCTGCTTTCAGGCATTAATCCTGATCGGATCGTACGGATTACGTGGATCATTACTGCGGCTTTAGCCACCGTTGCGGGTGTGCTATATGGCTTGGATAAAGGCTATAAACCACTGTCTTATTATAATTTGCTATTACCGATTTTCGCGGCGGTTATTGTAGGTGGGATTGGCAAACCGATTGGTGCTGTAGTGGGTGGCTTCATTATTGCCTTCTCTGAAGTCATTGTGACTTACGCTTATAAAAAGGTACTCACTTATGTATTACCAGCCGATATGGCGCCTGATGGTTTGGTGCAATTGCTTTCAACGGAATATAAGTTCGCGGTATCGTTTGTCATCTTGGTCATCGTTCTGTTAGTCAAGCCAACCGGCCTCTTTAAGGGGAAAGTGCTATGAGTCAACGTTCAGCTAATCAGCCCCTTCACGATAATACTGTGCGCGCGAGCATCGCTTTTTTAGTGATGGCGGGTTTGTTGATTCTCATTGGTGTGACCCAGTCGTGGGCTTTGGCACTGACGATTCTTAACCTCTGTTTGATCTCAGCCTTAATGGCTTTGGGTGTGAATATCCAGTGGGGCTATGCTGGCTTATTTAATGTCGGGATTATGGGCTTTGCCGCATTAGGCGGGATGGCTACGATTATTGTTTCTATGCCACCGGTCAAAGAGGCTTGGCAAGCCGGTGGTGTGCCGGTTTTGTTTGCGTTGTTGGCCATACTGGCGACGATTAGCGCCGCTTTATTTGTGCATAAGCTGTTCAAGGGCAAACGTTTTCATGGCTGGCTGGTGGCTTTAGTTCTCGTGGTAGGTATCGTCTTGACACGCTATTTATTAGACCCCGGTGTGGCGGCCATTGAAGCGGTGAATCCAGCGAGTACCGGCTATCTCGGCGGCTTAGGTTTGCCGGTAGTGATCGCTTGGATTGTTGGTGGCTTCTTAGCAGCCGGTGCTGCTTGGTTAATCGGCAAGATTGCTTTAGGTTTACGTTCCGATTATCTAGCGATTGCGACTTTGGGGATTTCTGAAATTTTAGTCGCAGTAATGCGCAATGAAGATTGGCTGACTCGCGGGGTGAAAAATGTCACTGGCCTGCCGCGTCCTGTACCTTATGAATTGGAATTGCAGCAAGCGCCTTGGTTTATAAACTTAGTGGAGCGCTTAAATTCTGGCTCGTTAGGGGGATTGAACTCTGCGGATCAGGTTGCGGTCTTACAGTCACTGGTAGTGGATAGCGCTAGTATTTTCGTAAAGCTCTGCTATACCGGTTTATTTGCTTTAGTCTTAATTATCATCTTGCAATTGTGCGTTTTGGCCTTAGATTCGCCTTGGGGTCGGATGGTACGCGCCATTCGCGACAATGAAGTTGCGGCTGATGCGATGGGCAAGGATGTGACCGGACGGCATTTGCAGATTTTCATTTTAGGCTCTGCGGTGGTGGGTATTGCGGGTGCGATGCTTGCTACGTTAGACGGGCAATTTACGCCAGGTTCTTACAGCCCCTTGCGCTTCACCTTTTTGATATGGGTAATGGTGATTGTCGGCGGTTCTGGTAATAATCTGGGTTCAGTGCTCGGTGGCTTCTTGGTCTGGTTAATCTGGGTCGAAGCTGAGCCAGTGGGTTTTTGGTTAATGGATGCTTTAACCTCAGGGATGGGAGATGACAATGGATTGCGCAAACATTTATTGGATAGTGCGCAATACATGCGTGTGATTATTATGGGGGCGGTATTGCTACTGGTGATGCGCTTTAGCCCATGGGGACTTTTGCCTGAACAAAACAGGTAAGCTTGATTGATAATGAGGAGAACACACATGAAAAAATTACTGTTAGCAACAGCGATTATGGCAAGCCTGACGGGCGCTGCTTTTGCTGCTGATGATGAAATTAAAGTTGGGGTCTTGATGGGCTTCACCGGTCCCATCGAGTCTTTAACTCCCAACATGGCAGCTTCAGCTGAATTAGCTTTCAAGGAAGTATCCGATTCAGGCGCTCTGTTAGGTGGCAAGAAAATCACTGTTGTCCGTGCAGACTCCTCTTGTGTGGATGCTGCTGCGGCGACAGCTGCTGCTGAGCGTTTAGTGACTTCTGAAAAGGTTGTCGCTTTAGTCGGTGCTTCTTGCTCTGGCGAAACGACTGCGGTTGTAAACAATGTGAGCGCGCCGAATGGCGTATTAAGCATTTCTCCTTCAGCCACATCTCCTGCTCTGACTACGATTGAAGATAAAGATTTCTTCTTCCGTACTGCGCCTTCTGACGCTCGTCAAGGCGAAGTGTTAGCCAAGATTGTGAAAGATCGTGGTATCAATGAAGTCGCTATCACCTATACCAATAATGACTATGGTAAAGGCTTGAGCGAATCCTTCTCTAAATCGTATGAAAAGCTAGGTGGCAAAATTGTCATCAACGCTGCTCACGAAGATGGTAAAGCGGACTATGCCGCTGAAGTAGCCGCTTTAGCCGCTTCTGGCGCTAAAGAATTAGTCGTGTTTGGCTATCTGGATCAAGGCGGTAAAGGTATCGTTCAAAACGCTTTAGATACGGGTGCTTATAAGCGCTTCATTCTGGCTGACGGTATGGTGGGTGAGAAGTTTGCAGCTGACCTAGGCAAAAATATCGAAGGTTCTTTCGGTACGATGGCAGGTGGTGAGTACGAAGGCGCAGACGCTTGGAACAAAATTGCCGAAGGCGCAAAAATTGATCCAAAAGGCGGCCCTTATCGTGGCGAATCGTATGATGCAGCCGCTTTAATTGCCTTAGCGATGGAAGCGGCTAAATCAGCTGACCGTGCGGCTATCCAATCGAAAATTAAAGACGTAGCGAATGCTCCGGGCGAAAAAATCTTCCCTGGTGAATTAGCTAAAGGCTTAAAGCTTGTCGCTGAAGGTAAAGACGTTGATTACGTTGGCGCGACCAATGTTGAGTTCGACGACAAGGGCGACGTACCTGGCTCTTATCGTGAAATGGAAATCAAAGGCGGCAAGTTCGAGTCTATGAAGATTCACTAAACAGCCGCTGATTTGATAGGTAAAAGGGTGAGCTAGTCTCACCCTTTTTTATGTCTTGAGGTTTTCAATCCCCTAAATTATTGATCTAAGTCAATTACTTAACTCAAGCACTAAAAAGTACAAGCCGACCGCATAATTTGTCATTCAGCTTTCCACTCTAAAACTGAACAATTACTAGCATACTGAATAGTGAGGAGGATGGAGATGGTTTGGCAAGCTCATGATTATGAAAAAATACCGGGCACTTATGTGTTCGATGGTAAGCGCTCTCATTCGGGTTATGCGCTGAATAAAATGGCTTATTCTTTCAATCAGCAGGCGAATCGCGACGAATTTGCCCACGATATGGATGCTTATTGCCGCAAGTTCGGTTTGAGCGATGAACAGCGTGAAGCAGTGCTAGCCGCTGACTTTCTGAAGCTGCTGCATCTCGGTGGCAATATCTATTATTTAGCGAAAATCGCTATTTTTCATGGCTTAAGTGTACAAGATGCAGGGGCTTCGTTTCAGAAGATCAGCACCCGTGAATTTCAGGCTTTATTAAATCGTAATGCAGCAGGCTTTGAAGAAAAGTTGGCTAAAACTGGAGGTTATTGGCATGGCTAGAATCGTTGGTGGTGTCACTACCTCGCATATCCCCGCAATCGGCAATGCGATGAGCAACAAGCTGGAAAATGATCCGTATTGGAAACGGTTTTTTGATGGTTACGAGCCAGTCAAAGCTTGGTTGGATGAGGTAAAACCCGATGTTGCTATCGTCGTGTATAACGATCACGGTTTGAATTTTTTCCTTAATCAAATTCCGACTTTTGCGCTGGGCTGTGCGGATCGCTATGAAAATGCAGATGAAGGTTGGGGCTTACAAACCTTGGCTTCATTTGAAGGTGATGCGCAATTTTCTTGGCATTTAGTGGAGTCCTTGATTCGCCAAGAGTTCGACATGGCGATGTGCCAAGAAATGCTGGTCGATCATGGCTTTATAACACCAATGGCGCTGATGTGGCGGCACTTACCCGAATGGCCAGTGAAAGCCATTCCACTAGCAGTCAATACGGTGCAGCATCCGGTAGTCAGCGCGCGCCGTTGCTATCAATTGGGTAAGGCGTTGCGCAAAGCGATTGAATCTTATCCTGAAGATTTAAAAGTCGTGATCTTTGGCACAGGCGGCATGTCGCATCAATTGCAAGGCGAGCGTGCAGGGATTATTGATGTCGACTTCGATTTGCTCTGCATGGAAAAAATCATCAATGACCCCGAATGGCTCACGCAACTTTCCAATTCCGAAATTATGGAAAAGGCGGGCACAGAAGGCATTGAAACGATTATGTGGCTGGTGATGCGTGGCGCTTTGCAGCCGAATGTAAAGGTGGTGCATAAGCATTATCATGCGCCGATTTCTAATACCGGAGCCGGTGTTTTGGTGCTGGAAAATACTGAAGCTTAAAGCTGCTTAGCTAAAACTAGGATTAGGGATAGGCGAATTTGCCAAATCCCTAGTTTTCCTTGAGACTGTGGTCTACCTTAAATTAAATAAGCAGAGTATGGGAATCTTCATTGTTATTGCAGTACTGCTCGCCCTTGCTTGGTTTTGGCAAGATAGCCTCAAAAGCCGTGAGCGTGCTATCCGAGCCGCAGCCCTCGCTTGCCAAGAAATTGGCGCTCAATTACTTGATCAAACCGTTGCCTTAAAAAAACTCAGACTTGCCCGTGCTGACTCGGGGCAAGTAAACTTGCGACGGATTTATGAGTTTGAATTTAGCTTGGCCGGTTATGAGCGCCTACATGGGCGTGCTTATGTACTCGGGCAGAGGCTAGAGCAAGTCCAACTGGATCGAGCTGAAGGCACGGTCATTGATATAAAAAGCCAGCCGCATTCTTGATACAATCATTTTTCTTCAGTTTTAGAGGCAAGTCGCATGCAAGTCACGCTCGCTAATCCACGCGGTTTCTGTGCTGGCGTTGATCGCGCTATTGAAATAGTCGACCGCGCTTTAGAGGTTTTGGGTGCGCCGATTTATGTGCGCCATGAAGTCGTACATAACCGCTTTGTGGTGAATAATTTGCGGTCTAAAGGCGCGGTGTTTGTCCAAGAATTAGATGAAGTGCCTGACAATGCGACGGTGATTTTTAGTGCACATGGTGTCTCGCGGGCTGTGCAACAAGAAGCGAAGCAACGTGGCTTAAAGGTCTTCGATGCGACTTGTCCTTTGGTGACGAAAGTGCATGTGGAAGTGACACGCTATAGTCGTGAAGGCCGCGAAACGATTCTAATCGGACACAAAAATCACCCTGAGGTCGAAGGCACAATGGGGCAGTACGAAACGAGTTTTGGCGGGCAGATTTATCGCGTCGATTCGCCGGAGGAAGTGGCTGCTTTAGAGGTTATCAATCCAGAAAAGTTGGCCTTTGTGACCCAAACGACGCTGTCAGTGGATGATGCTGCGATTGTGATCGATAGTTTACGCAGCAAATTCCCTGCAATTATTGGTCCACGCAAAGATGATATTTGCTATGCGACTCAGAACCGCCAAGATGCCTTGAAAATGCTGGCCGAAACTTGCGATTTAGTCTTAGTGGTCGGCTCGCCAAATAGTTCGAACTCTAATCGCTTGCGTGAAATCGCTGAGAAACGCAGTACACCTGCTTATTTAATTGATGACGCTGCCGACATTCGCCCTGAATGGCTGGAAGGTGTGCAGCGCATTGGTTTGACCGCGGGTGCTTCAGCTCCAGAGGTGTTGGTGAATGGGGTGTTGGAGCATTTAAAGGCTTTAGGCGCGACGGTGGAAGTGCAGAACTCAGGGATTACAGAGAATATTTCGTTTGTTTTGCCGCGCGAGTTGCGACTGAATTGAGAGTTTAGGCAAAGCGCTAAATGGCTTTGCCTAAAATGTTTAAACTCTACAGTTTTCCAAGCAAAACCTGATCAGGATATCCATCCGCAGGCAAGCCTAATTGCTGTTGCACTTGGCGCACCGCATTGCGGGTATCTTCACCAATAATCCCATCAATTTTGCCAACGGGTAGGCTGCGTGCGGCTAGTTGCGATTGTACTTGCCGAACTTGTGCCACTGAAAGCTTTTGGATCGGCGCATTGCCCGCAAATAGTGGCTTCGCACCTGCAAAGCGTGTGGCTAAGTAAGCAGCCGTGGTGGCATAAACAGTGGATTCATTCCATTGACGAATCGCATCAAAGTTCGGGAAGGCTAAGAAGGCAGGGCCGTTGCGTCCCATCGGTAATAAGAGAGCTGCTTGTCCATTCGGGCGCAATGGATCGCCATCCGCTTCAGTCACACCCATTGACGACCATTCCGAGAGTGGCAAACGGTTATCTAAGCGTGCTTTTGACCAATCCATTTCACGTGGAACACGCACTTCAACCAGCCACGGTTGGCCTGCTTGCCAGCCATGATGACGCAGTAAATTCGCTGCTGAAGCTAAGGCATCCGCTTTAGAGCGAATTAAATCCCGATGTCCGTCGCCATCAAAATCCACACCTTGCTGGTTATAGCCGGAGGGTAGGAATTGCAATTGGCCGAGTTCACCCGCCCAAGCGCCACGCATCGAAGCGGGTGTTTGATCGCCTTTTTGAACGAGCAACAGGGCGCTAATCAATTCAGGGCGGAAACGTTCAGGGCGGCGGCAATCATAAGCCAGCGTAGCCAAGGAGCGGATCGTGGAGAAATCGCCAGTCACTGCACCGAAATCGGTTTCTAAAGCCCAAAGTGCAGTGAGCATCGGTGCGGGTACGCCATATTCCTGCTCAATTCGTTGGAAAAGTTTGGCATTGGTTTGTATTTGCTTTTGGCCGTTTGAGAGGCGATAGCTCGATACTTTTTTGCCAGCAAATTCTAAAAAGGTTTGAGCGAAGACTTCTTGAGAGCGGTCACGCTGAATCACGCTTTGATCAAGGGTAATGCCATTCAGCGTAGTATTGACCACATCAGCAGAGACACCTGCACTGATAGCTTCTTGCTTAAAATTATTTAACCAAGTATTGAAGTCTTGATTGTTTCGACAATCTGCCCAAGCTGTGCTTCCGTAGCAAACACTAGCCAGCAGTAAACCGTATGTAAACTGACGCATAGTTAGCCTTTATTCATATCCATAAGAATAGGATGAGTATAGCAACAGGCAGCAAAAGCGCTGCCTGACCATCCAAAAGACCAAATTCAGCCGGAGTTAGTTCTCCTGATTGAGATTTAACTTCCAAATATCACGGTTGTATTCGAGCATCGTGCGATCGGTAGAGAAGAAACCGCTATTCGCCGTATTCAAAATACTCATGCGCGTCCAGCGCTCTTGATCTTGCCAAGCTTTAGACACTTCTTCTTGAGCATCAATATAACTACGGAAATCAGCCAAGGTCATCCACGGGTCATTCGAACTGAGTAGGCCATTGATAATATTGTCAAAGATACCCGGCTCGAACGAGTTGAAATGCCCACAACTTAATAGTTGCATGACCGATTTTAAGTCAGGATCGCGTTCAACTACTTCCCAAGGGCGATAATGATGGCGTAAGTCTTTCACTTCCTGCTCGCGCAGGCCGAATAAGAAGAAGTTTTCTTCGCCGACTGCTTCGAGAATTTCAATGTTCGCGCCGTCATAAGTACCAATGGTGAGCGCACCATTCATCATGAACTTCATATTGCCAGTGCCGGAAGCTTCTTTACCTGCCGTTGAGATTTGCTCAGATAAATCCGCCGCCGGAGCAATGATTTCCATGCTGGATACGCGATAGTTAGGAATGAAAGCAACCTTCAAGCGCTTGCCGACTTCAGGGTCGTTATTGACCATATCGGCGACACTATTGATCAGCTTAATGATGCTTTTCGCCATCACGTAACCGGGGGCTGCTTTGCCGCCAATCAACACACAGCGATTCGCCCAATGCTCGACGCGCCCTTGTTTAATGCGTGAGTACAGGTGAATCACATGCAAAATATTGAGCAGTTGACGCTTGTATTCATGAATCCGTTTAACTTGAATATCAAACAGGGAGTGTGGATCGAAATCGACTCCGCATTCAGTCTTAACTAACTTAGCTAAGCGCTGCTTGTTTTCATGCTTTACATCCCGCCACGCTTGTTGGAAGGCACTATGTTCAGGTTCAACATAAGGCTTTAAGCGCTCCAATTGATCCAGCTGCGCGACCCAATCAGAGCCAATATGCTGGCTGATTAAATTCGCTAAGCCCAGATTAGCATTAGCTAACCAGCGGCGCGGGGTCACACCATTGGTCTTATTATTGAATTTCTCAGGCCATAACTCGTAAAAGTCGTGGAACAGATCTTTGACCAATAACTCAGAGTGCAGTGCAGCCACGCCATTAATCGAGAAGCTACCCACAATTGCCAGCCAAGCCATACGTACTTGACGTACCGAGCCTTCTTCAATAATCGACATCCGCTGCTGACGATTCGTATCGCCCGGCCAGCGCATGGAGACTAAGCGCAAGAAACGTGCATTAATCTCATAGATGATTTCCAATAAGCGCGGCAACAGCTTTTCAAACAAATGTACTGGCCAGCGCTCAAGCGCTTCAGGCAAGAGTGTATGGTTAGTATAAGCCATGCAACTGGAGGTAATCTCCCAAGCCTGATCCCAACCCAGCTGCTTTTCATCAATCAATAAGCGCATCAACTCAGCGACCGCAATGGTCGGATGCGTATCATTCATTTGGAAGACATGCTCAGCAGCAAACTGGCTGTAGTCGTGATTTTCAGTATGATCACGCTCCCAGATGCGGATGGCATCCTGCAGGCTGGCTGAAGCGAGGAAGTATTGCTGACGTAAGCGCAACTCTTTGCCATTTTCGCTGCTATCGTTGGGATAAAGTACCATCGAAATATGTTCGGCTTTATTCTTAGATTGCACGGCTTCGGTGTAATCACCTTCATTGAATTCTTGGAGATTGAATTCATCTGTTGCACTCGCTTTCCATAAGCGCAGCGTGTTGACGGTTTTATTCCGATAGCCTGCAATCGGCATATCGAAAGGAATGGCGAGGACATCTTCGGTTTCTACCCAACGCACACGAGTTTTGCCTTCAGCATCACGATAGCCTTCACTGCGACCGCCAAATTTAATCCGTTGAGCATATTCAGAGCGCTCGATTTCCCACGGATTGCCATCACGCAACCAGTGATCTGGCTCTTCGGTTTGATAGCCATTTTCAATGCGCTGGCGGAACATGCCATATTCATAGCGAATTCCATAGCCCACTACGGGTAAGCGCAAAGTCGCACAGCTATCCATAAAACAAGCGGCTAAGCGCCCGAGACCACCATTGCCTAAACCTGCATCCGGCTCTTCGGAGGCGACTTCTTCTAAACTGGTGCAATAGGTGTAGAGCGCTGTTTTAACGGCAGGATCAAGCTCCAGATTGAGCAAGTTATTGCCCAACGAGCGCCCGATCAAAAATTCCAGCGACATATAATAAGCACGCCGCGTACCCGGCCTTAAATACTCGGTCCAAGTGCTGCGCCAATCCACCATTAAACGATCACGAATAGTGTAGGCCAAAGCATTGTAGATATAGACCGAAGGGCAACCCTGAAAACGCCCTAAGTGATAAGAAAGGTAACGCTGAAGGTCATCAGTGATCGCTTCAGGTTTATTATCTAACGGATCAAGTTGGACCGGAAGAAAGGGAATTTGATTACTTGGATGGGTTGTCATGCCCGGACACTCCTGTTTGCCTGTCCAAATTTAATTATTTCGATAAAGCTCTAAATAGCGCTGCGCGCTTTTTTTCCAGCCAAAATCGGCTTTCAGTGCATTACGTTGCAGTGCTCGCCATAATTTGGGGTCGTCTGCAAAAGTTCGTAATACCCACCATAAAGTGCCTAATAAAGCGTGGCTAAATGGCTGATAAAACACGAAGCCATTGGCCGTGTCGGCTGCAATATTTTCAGGCGTGGTGTTAATCACCGTATCCGCTAAGCCACCTGTGTTATACACCACTGGTAGCGTTCCATAATTCAAACTATACATTTGATTCAAGCCACAAGGTTCAAAGCGAGACGGCATTAGAAAGAGGTCACAGCCTGCTTCCAGTAAATGCGCTAAAGCCTCGTTATAGCCGATATACACCATCACCCGCCCCGGATAGCGTGCTGCCATAGCATAAAGCGCTTTCTCATAGTGATAATGGCCGCTGCCAATCAATACAAAGCAAGCATTGGTTTCTGCGAGAATGGGGTGAATACATTCCATCACCATATCCACGCCTTTCTGCTCAACGAGACGACTTACCATACCTAGCAAGGGTTGTGCCAACTGCTCTTCCGTCGGGCTTTGCCCAAAGCGTTCTAGCAGTGCTTTTTTGTTGGCAAGCTTGCCTTTGCGCACATCACGCACACCGTAATTTTCGACTAAGTATTCATCCTTTTTAGGATTCCAAATCTCAGTATCAATCCCATTGAGAATGCCATAGAGCTTATGGCTATGGGCGCGCAGTAGGCCATCTAAGCCATAACCGAATTCAGGTGTACAGATTTCTTTGGCATAAGTGGGGCTGACAGTGGTGACCGCATCAGCATAAACAATGCCCGCTTTGAGCATAGAAAAGCCGCCATAAAATTCGACACCGTCACTCGACCACCAATGCCAAGCTAATTGTAATTCGTCATAAACATCATGAGAAAAATGTCCACCATAGGCCAGATTATGAATGGTGAAGACACTACGCGGACGTGGATGCACTTCTTCCAATAAAGCGGGAATTAAGCCGGTTTGCCAATCGTGCGCATGCACCACTTCAGGTCGCCAATTCAGCTGCAAAGCATCAGCCGCTAGCAGGGCGGCGGCGCGTGAAAACACAGTAAAACGCTCAGCATTATCGGGCCAATCATAACCATCAGGATGCATGTACGGATTACCTGAACGCCCAAATAAAGGCCCGCATTCCACCACCCAAATAGGGAAGGGGAAAGCCTCATGATAGCCTTCCAAAATATAAACTTGATGCACTCGGCCTGCACCTTGGATGTGCAAAGAGCCAAGGCTATGTAGGTCTTTCAATTTGCCCAGCATGTCATAGTAGCCGGGCAAGAGAAGGCGTACATCAGCACCTTCAGTATGCAGCGCACGTGGTAAACCATAAGCTACATCAGCAAGTCCGCCCGTCTTAATTAACGGATAGGCTTCACTGGCAGCAAATAAAACTGTTAATGCCATTAGTGTTTCTCGCGAATAGGTTTCTTACTCAAGTTGAGGCGTTTTAGGATCTGCCTGCAAGAAAACTGCCGCTAAGGGCGGAAGTGTTAATTCAATGGAGTGCTCGAAGCCCATATGTGGATGATTTTGCACGATTAGTTCGCCAGTATTTCCACAATTACTGCCACCGTAATATTCACTATCGGTGTTCAGAACTTCGCGATAACTGTGCGCGTAGGGGACGCCCAGACGATATATGCCGCGTGGAACTGGGGTGAAATTGAGCGCTACGACTAGAGGTTGTGACCTATCTTCACCATAACGCACGAGGCTCAATAAAGAGCGATCTGCATCATCACAATCAATCCACTCAAAGCCTTGAGGATCATGATCAAATTGGTGCAAAGCAGGATTAGAGCCATACAACCGGTTCAAATCACCCACTAAACTACTTAAAGCCTGATGACTAGGAAAAGCGAGCAAGCTCCAATCCAACTCAACGGCTTCATTCCATTCGAGCCATTGCCCAAATTCACTGCCCATAAACAGCAGCTTTTTGCCCGGATGAGCGTACTGCCAAGCATAAAATAAGCGTAAGTTGGCAAACTGCTGCCAATAGTCGCCGGGCATTTTGCTCAGCATACTATGCTTCATATGCACGACTTCATCATGCGAAAGCGGCAGGACAAAGTTTTCTGTCCACGCATACATTTGGCTGAAGGTTAGTTTGCTTTGATGATATTTGCGGAAGAGTGGATCAAGCTCGATATAGCTCAAGCTATCATTCATCCAGCCCATATTCCATTTCATGGAAAAACCTAAGCCACCCATCTCAATCGGGCGTGAAACTGAAGGCCAAGTGGTCGATTCCTCCGCAATAGTGACTACACCGGGGAATTGACCATGCACGACTAAATTCAATTCACGTAAGAAGGCCACCGCTTCGATATTTTCGCGTCCGCCATATTGATTAGGAATCCACTGCCCAGCCGGGCGCGAATAATCCAAATACAACATCGAGGCGACCGCATCCACTCGCAGGCCATCTAAATGGAATTCTTCCATCCAGAATAAAGCATTAGCAATCAGGAAGTTACGGACTTCATTGCGTCCATAATCGAAAATCAGTGTGCCCCAATCTTGATGCTCACCTTTACGCGGATCAGCATGTTCATAGAGGGCTTCACCCGTGAAGCGGGCTAGGGCAAAATCATCTTTCGGAAAATGGGCAGGCACCCAGTCGAGCAGAATACCAATATTATTTTGGTGACACAGATCCACAAAATAGCGTAAATCATCTGGGCTACCTAAACGCGCTGTCGGAGCATAATAACCTGAGACTTGATAGCCCCATGATTGATCCAATGGATGCTCCGAAATCGGTAGCAGCTCGATATGTGTATAGCCTAAGTTTTTTACATAGGGAATTAAGGTATCGGCTAATTCGCGCCAATTGTAAAAGCGATTATCATAATGACGCCGCCATGAACCAGCATGCAGCTCATAAATACTCATCGGTTGATGTTGCCAATCAAACTGTTCGCGCTGCTGAATCCATGCTGCGTCTTGCCATTGGTGTTGGCTTGGAGCCGGAATGCAGGCTACTGTTTCAGGTCGCAAAAACATTTGCTGAGCATAAGGATCTGCTTTGCGAATAATACTGCCAAAGCGCGTTAAAATTTCGTATTTGTAACCTTCACCTGCTGGCAAGCCAGGCACAAATAATTCCCAAATTCCAGTTTCGCCCCGGGAACGCATCGGATAGCGACGACCATCCCAATCATTAAAATTGCCAACAATACTGACCCGCTGTACACCCGGCGCCCACACTGCAAACAAGCAACCTTCAACACCATCGACTTGCTTTAAATGTGCACCGAGCACGTTCCACGCTTGGCGATGAGTGCCTTCACCTAATAGATGTAAATCAATTTCGCCGAGCTGTGGCTCGAAAGTATAAGGGGTAATCGTTGTTAGCCACTGCCGAGTTTTTTTATCCAAATAACGCAACTGAGGGTGCACCTTCGGAGCTGCTTTACCCAAGTCACTGCTCACTTTGGGAGTGAAGGCAAAGCAATCAGAGCCTTCTAAGCGTTGCATCGGCTCTTGATTGATCTCGATGGCTTCAGCGGAAGGCATAAATACACGAAAAACCCAGTCAGAGCCGTGTTGATGCCAACCTAAAAAGTGAAAAGGATCGGGGTTCGTTCCTGCTTCTAGGCGCTGCAACTCGCTCATACTTGGCGAAGTGTTCATGGCTTGTCTCACTGGTTTGTTACTGTGGTGGAGTGGTAACGTCGATAGTTTTGCAACTGTGATTTTAACCGAATGATTTGTTCTGCTTGAACTTGGTGCCAATCGAAGCGCCAATTCCAATTGCCTTCTATGGTTCCGGGTATATTCATACGCGATTCACTGCCAAGCTCAAGAATATCCTGCCAAGGAATCATCACTAAACCTGCCGCACTCTGAAACACGGTTGCTAACATCAGTTCGGTGATGTTACTCGTATTTAGTTCGATACTCAAAAAAATGTGTTGCTTTAATAAGTCCAATGACCAAGCTTGCTGCTCAGGACTAAGGCTATTAAACCAACCTAGCAGAGTGTCATTATCGTGAGTGCCCGTGTAATAAACCGTATTTTCCACCACATTCCAGGGTTTGTGTGGATTATCAGGAAAATGGTCAAAGGCGAATTGCAGCACCGACATGCCAGGCAGATGATACTTTTTGCGTAAAGCAGTCACTTCCTCAGTGATCACGCCTAAATCTTCTGCTACCAAAGGCAAATCGCCCGCGGCTGCTTGAAAACACGCTAGTAATTCATCACCCGGAACTTTCACCCATTGGCCTTCAATCGCGGTAGGGCAATCGGCTGGAATCGTCCATGCAGCCTCTAAACCGCGGAAGTGATCAATCCGTACGAGGTCAAAAAAATCAAAGTGATAGCGTAAACGTTCACGCCACCATTTGAAGTCGGTACTGCGCATAAAGTCCCAGTTATAATGCGGATTGCCCCAACGCTGTCCATCCGCAGAAAAATAATCAGGAGGAACGCCAGTCACAACGGTGGGTTGACCCTCCTCATCTAACAGGAACAATTCAGGATGCGCCCACACATCGGCACTATCGTAAGCCACAAAAATCGGCATATCACCAAACAAGCGAATGCCGCGCTCTTTAGCGTACCGACCTAAACCTTGCCAATGTTGCCAGCAATAAAACTGCTCATGAATGCGTGTTGCCAAAGCAGCGGCATTGGCAGCTTTAAACGCCTGCAATTGTTCAGGATCGCGTTTGCGATATTCTGTCGGCCATTGCGACCATTCCATGCCCTCGAACTGTTCTTTCAAGGCCATGAATAAGGCAAAGTTTTCAGCCCAATCCTCATTCTGCTGATACCACTGAGCGAACTCAGGAGTTTGGCTGAGTTCGCTTAAGGTATTTGAGCTGGCAGGTGCTGGGAATAATGCCGGATTAAGCGCAAAAGCAGACACGCATTGATAGGGCGATAAACCACTCAAAGGTAAGCCCAACGGCAGCATTTGCCACACACTAATACCTAGCTCAGAGAGCTGATCCAACCAACGCCAAGCATCTGCTGCTAATTGGCCCGAAGGTAGAGAAGTAGGGTGCAATAAAATACCGGCTTCAAGCCGGTTGGGGATAATGGCGCTGGTCATTAGTTAGCTATTCCTACGCATCGTGCCTGCGTTTTCCACGCCACCACCACCTTTCGAAAGGGGAATATCAAGCTGCTGGGGTGGCTCTAGGTTGAGTAACTTATAAACTTGTTTTACTTGGAGACGGAATAAACGCTCAAAATCGCGCACGCTTTCAGTGGCATTATAATCGCCAAACCACCAGAACCAATCTGACCCTTCACACACCGCCAATTGCTGGGAGGCTTGATATTGGGCTTCCGGTGCTAAGCGCCCAGCGGCTAATTCATCATCATAAGCTTGCTTGGCCGCCACTAAATAATCCCAGCCACGATTTTTGTCTTCTGAGCCAATCCAAGTGGAGAAAGAGCCATAAACCCAACTGCCCGCACAGATTTTGGCTAAATCTTTCGGGGGCACTTGGTCGATTAAATCAGCGAAACAAGCGGTTTGAACCAGCTTGGATTGATTCAGTTCGGTATAGAGTAAATCTAAGAACTCAGCTGCATTATCAGGATAATATTCCCAAGCATTTTCTCCATCCAAAATCACCGCAAGAGAGTGCTGGCTGGCTTCTGACCCTAGGAATTTAGCGGTGTTTTCTAGATTTTGAATAAAGTCTTTAACTGCCTCAGCAGCGCTCCAATTGCTGTATTTAAAGCCAATCAGATCGGACAGTCCATCATCCCGGAAATGGATACGCACTGCGCTATTCGGTAAGGAGTGCGGTTTAGATAAATCACGTTTAGAGTCAATCGGCTCGCCGTAATAGCCAGAGAGATGACTGCTATTTCGCCAAACCCCTTCACCAGAAGCGGTCCAACGAATGCCAAACTCATCTAAGAGCGCTATCGCACTTTCGCTAACGCCCCCTTCAGATAGCCAAACTCCTTGCGGGCGCTGACCAAAATACTGTTCAAAGCATTCTAAACCGCGTTGCATATGCCAGCGCGCCCGTTCTTTACCTTCAGGATAAACAGTGGCTTGTGGGGCAGGTGCATCTGGCAAGGCACATTTCATATTTGAAAAGTCTTGCAGTAGCGGAATAATCGGATGCATATACGGCGTCATCGATAATTCCACCTGCCCACGTTCCGCTAAGGCGCGATAGCGTGCAATCAAGCCTTGCAAGCAATTAGCAATTACCGCCACCAACTGCTGACGGTCATTCTGATCAAATAACTGTGCTTTGCGAATTAAAGCCTGTACGGACTCTTGCTGCTTGAGCGATTGACCCAGCCAAGCTAAGTGATACCAAGTAATGACATCTAAGAAGTATTGCTCACCCAAATAAACGAGTGGGTATTTGTATTTAGGATTTTCCGCGCCAGCGACTTCAGCCGCATCGACCATATCCAATAAACCTTGAAACTCAGCCCAAGGTTGGATCATGCGAGGTGCATAGCAGCGTTGGCAGTCTTGCAGAATCTGGCTGCGGCCTGCTTCATCGCTCGGAATCGGTGCCAGACCCGCCAATAAATTTAACAATGGGTCTTTAGTCGGCTCGCCGGTTTGTAATAGTGTTTGCAGTTGCTGGCTGTAATCGTCTAATTGCTCTAACAGCACTGGGGCGAAATTGACCACTGAACGCATAGTGGGATGATTTTCTAAATGCATCGCCATATCGCTGTAGTCTTTAATCGCATGCAAATATACCCACGGCAGGCGAAATTCCCCTTCTAAGCCATCTCGATACCAAGGCTGATGCATATGCCAGCATAAAACCACATTCAGCTTACTATTTACCATAACGCTCTCGCCATAATTTATCGTAATCTCCGGTATGGAGCTTTTGTCCAAGCATTTCAGCAGTTACTAGCACTATTCCCTCCTCAGACACATGGAAGCGTGCTTTATCAGCCTCAAGATCCTCACCAATGATGGTGTTATCAGGCACAACGCAACCTTTATCAATCACTGCACGATGAATCCGGCAGTTTCGCCCAATATTCACCTTCGGCAAAATCACGCTATGAGTCACCTGGGTATAGTTCTCAACTGTACAGTTAAAGAACATGACTGAGTTTAAAATGCTAGCACCGGAAATAATGCAGCCGGCTGAAATCAATGAGTCAATCGCTTCACCGCGTCGCCCTGCTTGGTTGAAAACGAATTTAGCAGGTGGAGACTGTGGCTGATACGTCCAAATGGGCCAATCCCGATCATATAAATTCAATTCTGGCTCAATTTCGCACAACTCCATATTGGCTTGCCAATAAGAATAGATTGTCCCCACATCACGCCAGTAACCAGGCTCCTCTTTTTCATTACGGAAGGGGAAGGCGCGGGCATGGGCTTTGGAGATGTGATTGGGAATAATATCTTTGCCGAAATCATGCGAAGAATGAATCTTGTCGGCATCCTCGATTAAGGTATTGAATAAAAAATCACGCGAGAATACATAAATACCCATGGAGGCTAAAGCTCTGTCGAGTTTGCCCGGCATCGATTCTGGTTCGGCAGGTTTTTCATTGAAGCGCGTAATCCGCAGATTTTCGTCCACCGCCATCACGCCAAAACCTTTGGCCTCGTCTAAGGGCACTTCTATACAACCCACGGTGAAATCTGCCCCTGACACCACATGCTCTAGCAGCATTTTGGAGTAATCCATGCTGTAAACATGATCGCCGCCCAAGACCAAAATGTATTCGGGATCATGGCGCTGCACGAGTTCGATATTTTGGAAGAGTGCATCTGCAGTGCCTTGATACCATTCACGTTTGTCAGTGCGTTGCTGTGCAGGAATAATTTCGACAAACTCCCCAATTTCGACCCGCATAAAATTCCAAGCGCGCTGTAAATGCCGGATCAAAGAATGCGAGCGGTATTGAGTCAACACTCCAATCTTGCGAATCCCAGAGTTGACGCAATTGGAGAGAGTAAAATCGATAATTCGATATTTGCCCCCAAAGGGAACAGCGGGTTTAGCGCGCCAAGCAGTTAGCGTTTTTAAGCGTGAACCTTCACCGCCTGCCAAAATTAAGGCGAGCGTTTTGTTAGCTAACTCACTCACCACACGGGGTTGAGTGTAATAACGATAGCGTTTAGCTTGTTCTTCTTTAGAAAATGTCATTGTGGTGGTCTCCCCGACTTGCCTCGACTTTAAACTTTAGGTCTTATTGGGTAATAAGCTAAGCACTTGCACTCATTCAATGCAATGACTATGCCCGTTTTACCTCAATAGTTTTACTAGAACAGCGCGAATGCGCAGAATAAATAGCGTCTAGCTAGAAGTTTAGAACTAAAGTCGTCGAACTGCTGTCTTGGCAGCCATTAAAATGGAAAACTCCACTTAACAGTCTGATCCCTCTTTAATCATGCACGAGCGCACACGGCCAGTGGTATTAAAGTAAATACGTGATAAGGATTTAGTCTGATCTTGGTTGGCAACCAGCATACTAAAAGAGCGTGGCGAAGTTTGGCCAGTGGAGCGATAAGAAACTGAATTAGCGGGGCTGCCATTCGAGACGATTGTGAAGCGCTGGTTAGGAGCATCACCTATAAATAAAATTTGTTCCGCTTCATCCACCAGACCATCACCATTGGTATCAAATAAAGTGGTCGGGCTAGTTAAGGCGAGATTATTGTCGTAGTCGGTAAAGATGATCCAGCCATTAGCAAAGCTAGTCGCAGCACTATCACAGGTAGTTTGCGTAGCGTCACTGGCGCACATAACAACATTGAAACCCCGCTTGGCCGCTTCACTGCGAGCAAAATACAGGTTGGAAACCATATTATTGGTTAAAGCTTGCAGCTGATTGCGTTCGATCATATTTTGCAAACTAGGAGCAGCGACAGTCGCAAGGATGGCAACCACGCCTAAAGTAACCATAATTTCGATCAGCGTCATGCCGGTTTGTTGGAGGCGTTTCATTGGGGGACACCTTAGTATTTTTATAATGGAAACGATTTTATATAAAAAATACTAATTAGTCTTGTGATGATGTGATCAAGGTAAACGATGAGGGGATAAATGGAAAACGAATGCCCCAAGATGAGGCATTCGTCAAGAAGGCAAGGTGAGATTACATATTCCGGCGGTATTGCCCGCCAACATCGAATAGAGCTTGAGAAATCTGCCCCAAGGAGCAATAACGTACCGCAGCCACCAATTCAGCGAAAATATTCTGATTGTGAATCGCAGCTTGTTGCACCCGTGCCAAGGCTGTTTGAGTATTGGCAGCATTGCGGCTTTGGAAATCAGCCAACCGCGTTAACTGGCTTTGCTTTTCTTCCTCAGAAGAGCGCGCTAATTCAATCGTAAACTCTTCGCGGCCTTTCGGATTGAGGAAGGTATTCACGCCAATAATTGGCAAGCTACCATCATGCTTTTTGTGTTCATAATACATGGATTCGTCTTGAATCTTGCCACGCTGATAGCCGGTTTCCATCGCGCCTAACACGCCACCACGCTCGGCAATGCGCTCAAATTCTTGCAGCACTGCCTCTTCAACCAGATCAGTTAGCTCATCAATAATGAAAGCACCTTGCAGTGGATTTTCATTTTTCGCTAAGCCCCATTCATTATTGATAATTAACTGAATCGCTAAGGCGCGACGTACCGAGTTTTCAGTTGGTGTGGTAATGGCTTCATCGAAAGCATTGGTATGCAAGCTATTGCAGTTATCGTAAATTGCAATCAAGGCTTGCAAGGTGGTGCGAATATCATTGAAGTCCATTTCCTGCGCATGCAGTGAGCGACCTGAAGTTTGGATATGGTATTTCAACTTCTGGCTACGTTCATTGCCGCCGTATTTAAAGCGAATCGCTGTCGCCCAAATCCGCCGTGCGACGCGCCCCATCACGGTATATTCAGGGTCCATGCCATTGCTGAAGAAGAAGGATAAATTCGGCGCGAAATCATCAATATGCATGCCACGCGCTAAATAGGTTTCCACATAAGTGAAACCATTCGAGAGCGTGAAGGCTAATTGCGAAATCGGATTCGCGCCTGCTTCGGCAATGTGATAGCCCGAAATCGATACCGAATAGAAATTCCGCACTTTGTTCTGCACGAAATATTCTTGAATATCGCCCATCATCTTGAGCGCAAATTCAGTGGAGAAGATGCAAGTATTTTGGCCTTGATCTTCTTTGAGAATATCTGCTTGTACTGTACCTCGCACATTCTCTAGCGCCCACGCACGCACCTTTTCGATCTCTTCATCAGTGGGACGGCGGCCATTATCCGCTTCAAATTTGGCAACTTGTTGCTCAATGGCGGTGTTGATAAACATCGCCAGCAGAATCGGCGCTGGGCCATTGATCGTCATTGAAACTGAAGTCGTCGGATTGCAAAGATCAAAGCCGTCGTACAAGACTTTCATATCGTCCAAAGTCGCAATCGACACGCCTGAATTACCGACTTTGCCATAAATATCCGGGCGTAAATCGGGATCACAGCCGTATAAAGTGACGGAATCGAAAGCAGTAGATAAGCGCTTAGCCGCTGAATGCTCCGATAAGCGCTTGAAGCGGCGATTAGTGCGGAAGGGATCACCTTCACCGGCAAACATCCGCGTTGGATCTTCATTTTCACGCTTGAAGGCAAAGACACCTGCAGTGTAGGGGAAGCTACCGGGAAGATTTTCTAGCAGTAGCCACTTAAGGAGTTCGCCCTGATCTTCAAAGCGCGGCAAAGCCACTTTCGGAACTTTCGTCCCAGAAAGAGTAGTGCGCTTGATGGTGGTTCGAATTTCTTTGTCACGAATTTTCACCACATATTCATCGCCCGCATAACTTGCACGCACTTGTGGCCAAATTTCCAGAAGCTTGCGCGCACGACTGTCGAGTTGCTCATCACGTTGTGCGATCAGCTCATCTAAGGCAGTTAGATCATTCGCCGTTGCACCGAGCATGCGCTTAGTTTCACGTAGCTGCTGACGTTCGCGCGCAATTTTGGCTTGCGCATTCACTGTTTTATGATAACCGCGTACTGTCTCCGCGATTTCGGCTAAATAACGTACACGCTCTGGTGGAACAATTACTGAATTGCCCGAAGACTTACGTACTTTGACGGCAGGTAGATGGTTGCGCTCAATGAATAAGCCCGCGACTTCCAATTGCCCTAATAGATTTTGATAAAGTGCGGTCACACCATCATCATTAAAGCGCGCTGCTATCGTGCCGAATACGGGCATTTCTTCCGGGCTTTGGCCGAAGGCTTCACGATTGCGTTGTACTTGTTTGCAGACATCCCGATAAGCATCTTCTGCGCCTTTGCGGTCGAATTTATTGATCGCGACAGCACTGGCAAAATCGAGCATATCGATTTTTTCCAGCTGACTTTGCGCGCCAAATTCTGGAGTCATCACATACAAGGACACATCCACGAGTGGCACTATAGCTGCGTCGCCTTGGCCAATGCCGGGGGTTTCCACAATGATTAAATCAAAGCCTGCTAGCTTAGTAGCGGCGACTACGTCTTTAATGACTTCAGGAATTTCGCCGACGGCTTCGCGAGTGGCAATCGAACGCATGAAAATATTCGGATGATCAATTGCATTCATGCGAATCCGATCACCCAACAAAGCACCGCCAGTTTTACGTCGCGTCGGATCAACAGCAATAATCGCAATCTTTAATGTATCTTGCTGACCCAAACGGAAGCGGCGAATGATTTCATCCGTCAGCGAAGACTTGCCCGAACCGCCCGTACCGGTAATACCGAGCACGGGAACTTTTTTCTCTGGATTCGCAGCACGTTCCAGAATTTCAGCGCGGAGTTCAGGCTTGAGGGTATTATTTTCGAGGGCTGTAATGGTGCGAGCTAATGCACGCCAATTGCCGGATTGAATCGCTTCTAATGTTTCTGGTGCGGCTGCGCCCGGATCAAAATCGCAGCGCGCAATAATATCTAAAATCATCCCCTGCAAACCCATCTGCTGGCCGTCTTGCGGGGAATAGAGGCGGGTGACGCCGTAACCTTGCAGCAGCTTAATTTCTTCAGGGATGATGACTCCGCCACCGCCTCCAAAAATACGAATAGCTGCGCCATCTTTTTCACGCAGCATATCAACCATGTATTTCAGGTATTCAACATGGCCGCCTTGATAGGAACTGATGGCAATGCCGTGTACATCTTCCTGCAGGGCTGCATTCACAATATCTGCCACCGAGCGGTTGTGCCCAAGGTGAATCACCTCGACGCCATTGGCTTGCAGAATACGGCGCATAATATTAATGGCTGCATCATGCCCATCAAATAGGCTAGCAGCGGTCACAAAGCGGACGGGGCGAGCTAATTTAGGAGACGGATTTGCGACAGGCTGAACGGGGCTATTCATAGACATGGAAAAGATCCCTAGCGGTGTTGATCGTTTTGAAGATTGCTGTGCAGAAGGCACAGGGCTAAAATAACTTACGTTAACGTAAGCGTCAATTAATATCGACTCGCAAAATAAATCAAGACACTAGTAGTTTAATGCGTCTTAAGTAGTACTTAACTGCTGGCTTTACAGGAAAGCATAGACACCAACCCAAGAGCCGTGGAAGAATTTCAGGATGGAACAGAAAACTTACACAATATCCGACTTAGCCAAAGAGCATGAAGTCACTCCACGCACCATTCGTTTGTATGAAGAGCTGGGCATCGTTGCGCCTAAACGGGAAGGGAATAAGCGCATTTATATCGAACGTGATCGGGTGCGTTTGCGCCTAGCGATTCGAGGCAAAGGTTTAGGGATGAGCCTAGCCGAAGTCAAAGAGCTGATTGATATGTACGACAACACCGGTCGAGACGAAAAGAAGCAGCTCAAGCGCTTATTAGAAAAGCTCCAAGAGCGCCGCGATATTTTATTAGCGCAGCGCCGCGATATTGAAATTACTCTGGCGGAGATTGACCGGATTGCGGATAAAGCACGTTCGACTTTATCCGATTTAGATAAAGCGAAAGCTAGCTAAGTAGCTGCTCCACATAAGCAGGTACGAGCTGACTAGCGTAGCCATTCAAGGATTCATCGAAAATAGCGCTATTGCTGGTTGGATCGAGATTAAGCTCCACCGTGCGAGCACCTGCTTGCTGAGCAATTTGCACAAAACCTGCTGCGGGATACACTTGCCCAGAAGTCCCAATGGAAATGAATAGACCACAAGCCATCAAAGCGCTATAGATTTCTTCCATTTGCAGCGGCATTTCACCAAACCAAACAATATGTGGACGCAGATTGCTCGCTTGCTTGCAACAAGGGCAGACAGTTGCAGTGCTTAAATCTTTGTCCCAGTGGTAAACTCGGCCAGTGCGTTGGCAATGAATTTTATTCAATTCGCCATGCATGTGAATTAGCTGAGTACTGCCACCACGTTCATGCAAATTATCGACATTCTGTGTCACTAACAGAACCTTGCCCAGATATTCTTTTTCTAAACGGGCTAAGGCGATATGAGCTGCATTCGGCTGGATCGCGGCATCGTGCAGTTGTTGGCGGCGCGCATTATAAAATTCGTGGACGAGGCTTGGATTCTTAGCAAAGCCTTCAGGCGTGGCAACCTCTTCAATGCGATGGTTATGCCATAAACCATCAGAGGCGCGGAAGGTTTGAATGCCGGATTCAGCCGAAATACCTGCGCCGGTGAGAATAACAATATTGGGTGCTTGAGAGCTCATAAATTCGTTTTGAGTTATAAATGAGCAATTATTTTACCATGTTTGTAGCACAGCTAAAGCACTCTAAATTACAGTGAGCTTTGGCTAACTTAAATAAAGTCGCTGCATTTTTAGTAAAATGCTGGAGCCAACAGCTATGATTAAGAGGCGTCTTAAAGCAGACTCTTACAAACGATTGGAGGCCAAACTCGATGTATCTGCTAAAAAATCAATCCTTGCAAATCGAAATCCTAGATCCACTCACCGACCGCGATAAATTCGGCGTGCGCTATTGCACAGGCGGCTATATCTATCAAATTTCGGACAGTCAATACGGCAAGCTACTTTCGGGGCCTACTTATCCTGATAGTTTCAATTGGTTTGATGGGCAGGGCATACCGGATGCTTTCAACTGGGCTCCTTTACGCTCGCCACAAAAGGATGATAGCGAAGTTCTGATTATTGGGATCGGGATTTGCGACTTAATAGCGAAGCAGGTGAAGTGCTTTTCTGATTGGCAGATTGCAGAGTTAAGCAATCAGCTCAGTTTTACGACTGAGCAAAGCTTCGACGATTATGCGCTGCAACTCACCCGCACACTAAGTTTAAATGGGCGCACGCTGCGTTCGCATACGGCAATTACGAATACAGGTGCAGCCTTTATCCCCGTGAGTTGGTTTCCACATCCGTTTTATCCGCAGCCAAAGAATTCAGCAGAATTGTGTCATTTGAATATTCCTCTCCAGCTGAAAGCGGATAATCCAGGTTACGAATTGGCAGCGAGTGGTTTTATTCAGCGCAAAGTTCAGCCTGAGCAAAAGGGGTTTTATTTGCCTTTAGATCATCAAGCCCAGCAGCCGTTAACGATTTTGCAGCGCCACGATCAATTGGGTTTGATTGGCGCTACGTGTTCGTATGTACCAGCTTATTTCCCGATTTGGGGTAATCAAAATACCTTTTCGTGGGAGCCATTTTTCCAAACGACTTTAGCTCAGGGGCAGTCCACTAGATGGTGGTTGGATTACCACTTTTAAACTAAGCCAGAGCGCAACACTTCATAGCAAGCGCCCATGGTGTGATAGTCAGTTTTGCCTGCTGGCGATTTGTATTCGTCGTATTTCTGATTTTCACGGCTGAGAATACGAAACCAAGCGCTGTATTGATGATCGACCAGATGTGCCCAACTATAAGCCCAAATCCGTTCGTACCAATCTTGATAGCTGGGTTTGCCGGTTGCTTGCGCGAGTAGGGCAGCAGCGGCCAAGCTTTCAGCTTGTACCCAGAAGTATTTATCACCATCGCAAATCGAGCCATCAGGGGCGAAACCATAACAAATGCCACCATATTCCTGATCCCAAGCGGCTGCTAAAGCTTGCGTAAATAAGGCTTCTGCACGCTCTACTTGCCAAGGGGCAGGTTGATGGCGATGGAGGATTAACAGTAGTTTTGCCCACTCAGTTTGATGACCCGGTTGAAAGCCCCAAGGCCGGAATAAGTGCTTCGGGTCAGCGCGATTATATTGCCAATCAATCTGCCAATCGGCGTCGTAATGCTCCCAGATTAAGCCTTGGGCTTGGCTGGCTAATTGGTTGGTAACCGCATCGGCTAAGCGTGCAGCACGTGTTAAAAAGCGCTGCTCTTGAGTGACTTCATAAGCCCAAAGTAGGGCTTCGCAAGCATGCATATTCGCATTTTGTCCACGATAGGGCGCGATGACACTGAAGTCAGCATTGGCTTCATCACGATATAAACCGTGGGCTTCATCCCAATAATGCTGTTCAAGTAATTGCCAAGCCTGCTCAAGGCTGGTTCGACCTTCTTCGACACCTGCTAGCAAAGCCGTAGCACCTGCCAACATGACAAAGGCTAAGCCGTAACAGTGATTGGTGGAATCCACTACTTCTCTATCTTCCAATAGCCAAGCATAACCGCCGGCTTCAGGCTGGCGATGTGCCTTTTCTAGATAGGCTAAGCCATGCCGTACCCAACCGCTATAATCCAAATCATCGAAATAGCGCGTCGCCATCGCGTAATTAAACACAAAGCGTGTACTGCTGACTAAGTGCCGAGTATGAGCATTATAAATACTGCCATCGTCACGAAAAAAGTGAAAAAAGCCGCCCGCAGGATCAAAGGCATGGGGCTGATAAAAGCCTAAAGTCGTGCGAATGTGCTGCTCTAAAAATTCGCGGCTGGCAAACTGGGGCAAATGACTCATACTGAAATCGCCACTTTCTGCCCAGAGCGCGCAGATTCTAAACAGGCTAAAGCGCCTGCCAAGGAACGTAAACCATCTTCACCACTCGCCGCTGGCGAGCCTTGGCCTTGGATCGTAGCTACAAAGCGTGCTACGCCAATCCCATAAACCTCATTGGCCGCCAGCTCTAGCATGTGTTCACCCTGTGCTGTCCTTAATAAGACTTCAGGCTGAGCAGCGGGGTGCATGACATTTTTCGAAATTAAAGAGCCTGCAGTGCCATGCACTTCAAAGCCATTGCCAGCATAAGGCACGGTGAACGCAGTATGCACCTGGGCAATCACTCCATTATCAAAACGAAAGACTGCCATCGAACCATCTTCAACTGTGCTGCTACTCATGCCGAAATGTTGAGATAAACTAATGGCCTCAATCGGTTCTGCTTGGAGCACAAAGCGCAGGGTATCCACATCATGCACCACAATATCCAGCACCACGCCACCGCCTGCCTCGGGCTTATCTAAGCGCCAACCTTGCAAGGATTCACGCAAATAAACGGCATGAAAAACGCGCGCCGCAATCGGTTTGCCAATCGCCCCTGCTGCAATCAGTTCGCGCATTTTGTGGTGCGCCGCTGAATTACGCAGATGGTGATTGGTAGCAAAAACCACACCAGCCTCATGACAGGCTGCCAGCATTTCTTGAGCTTCCGTGAGGGACATTGCTAGCGGTTTTTCACAAAGCACATGCTTGCCTGCTTTCGCAGCGGCTAGAGTTTGTGCGTGATGGAGTTCGTTGGTGGTGCTGATATAAACCGCATTCACGGCAGGGTTAGCGAGTAGATCCTCTAAAGAGCTGGCAGCATGGGCGATTTGTGTTTCTGCTGCATAAGCGCGCCCCCGCTCCAGATTACTGCTATAGACTGAAACGACTTCACAATCAGGCGTATTTCGAATCGCGGCGAGCATTTTATTTTTGGCAATATCACTTGCGCCAATAAAGCCGAAGCCAATCGTCATCTCATTCTCCTCCGTGCTAACTGTAGGTAGCAGCCTAAAGCAGAGCCGCTCGTGTTTACTTATTGTGCGGACAAGGCTAGCTCCGCTAAAGGTAATTGTAGGTGCTCCGCAATGACTTCGACGACTAAGGCATGATCATTACGTTGTGCCAAGCCTGAAACAGTAATCGTACCCGCACAACCCGTACCCTTTAATAAAATCGGGAAGCTCCCACCGGCTGCGACTAAATCACGCGGACTCAGGCCCGTTTTATCTTCCAAATTCACTTTCTGATGCTGTAAGCGCAATTTCATCAGATATGAGCTGCAGTGATAATGTTCGACTAAATTGCGCTTGCGTCGCACCCAATCGGCATTATTCGGAGTCACGCCGGGCATCGCCACATGAAACAACTGATGATTATTCACTTGAATATCAATCACAATGGAGAGGTTACGCTCTCTAGCGAGTTGGCGTAAGCGCGAACCTATCGTCCATGCGGTATCCGCATCAAAACTTGAGAATTGCAAGCGCTGCTCTTGGCGAGTCACCTGCGCAATATCTTGTTCAACATTCATCATAGTGCTTATTTTTATTCTGCTTAATTGATGTTTAAAAAGCCTTGAAGGTTAAGGTCGTCAAGGAGCGTTCAATATGCGGGATATTTAAAATATGGTCATTCATGTATTTGCCGATGTCTTCACCTTCAGGAATGTAGATTTTCATCAGCAAATCCCATTCGCCACTGGTGGAATACAATTCAGAGACAATTTCGCGCTCAAAGATTTCATCGGCAACATCATACGCTTTGCCAGGTTTGCAGCGCACTTGAACAAAAACACAGGTGGTTAACGCAGTCATAAGGCAACTCTCTTGGCTAAATTAATCCCTCAACTTTAGCAAGAATAGTCTAAGTGCGAAATCTTCAAGCTGAATTCAGCGCACTCGCATCACTTGTTCGGCGCTTAAATCCGTTAAACGCGCGCAGCCCATTAAAATCATATTGCGTTCGATTTCCTTGCGAAACAATTCTAACGAGCGCTCTACACCCGCTTGCCCACCCGCCGTTAAGGGGAATAAATAGTCACGTCCGACTGAGCAGGCTTTCGCGCCTAAGGCCAGTGCTTTGAGGACTTGCGAGCCGCGTTGCACGCCACCGTCAACAATAATTTCTAAGCGATCTGCGACTGCATCTGCCACCGCAGGCAAAACATCAAAGGGCGCTGCACAGCCATCTAATTGCCGACCGCCATGATTAGACAGCATCACTGCGGTAGCGCCAATCTCAGCCGAGCGCTTAGCATCCGCAACCGACAGTGCGCCTTTAATAGCAAACGGTTTGCCCCATTGCTGGATAATATCTTCGGCATCTTTCCACACGACTGAGCGATCAAATTGCTGATGTACATAGGACATCACCGACAGTAGATCTTTATTGTTCTGCATACGCTGTCGGACATTCGCTAGCTCAAACTTTTCACGACGCAGATAATTCAGCGCCCATTGCGGATGCAGGGCAAAACTCAGCAGGCTCTTTAAAGTTAAACGCGGTGGCATCACTAAGCCGGTATGCAAATCACGCTCACGATTGCCCGTGACTAAAGTATCCACCGTAAGGCATAAAGCATCGAATTTAGCGTCTTTACAGCGCTCGATAAATTCCCGAGTCAAACCACGATCTTTGTGAATATAGATTTGGAACATTTTCGGCTGATCATTCAGCTTGCCAATGTCTTCAATGCTCACCGTCGAAAGGGTGGAGAGGCTATACATGGTTTGCGCTTTAGCAGCAGCGTTCGCCACAGCAATTTCGCCTTCGTGATGAAATAGGCGAGTCATCGCCGTGGGCGCGCAGAATAAGGGCATGCTGAGTTTGCGCCCGAATAGAGTCGTGGAGATGTCTAAATTGGATAAATCAGCCAGTGCATTTGGAATGAGGGCCACTGAGTCAAAACTGTTTGTGTTGCGCGCTGCGGTCCATTCATCTTCAGCTGCGCCGTCAATGTAATGGAATAGCGGGGCAGGCAAACGACGTTTGGCTAAGCGACGGAAATCTTGGAAATTATAACAATGCTGAATGCCCATCCTAACCCTCCTCGAGAAGCCGTTAGTTTAGCGAGCTAAAGAGCAGAGAGCTAGCTAAGGCAGTAGCAAGTACTACCTTAGTTCATTAAAACGCTGCGTATCGAGCGGCTAATTATTTCTTCTTAGGCATCGCTTTTCTAGGTTGCTTTTGCATAGCACACTGTTTGCAATCAGTAATAACTTTAACAGGAGCAGGTGCTGGCGCTGGAGCAGGTGCTGGTTCGGTTTTAGCACCGCATTCGCTGTAAGGGGTTTCATTGGCAGACATCACGCAGCCATAAGTTCCGTACAAAGGACCACCGTTAGCGCCTACATAGAAGGTTCCTTCTGCAAAAGCACTCGAAGAGAAGGCGAGTACAGAGACAGATAAAGCCAAAACCATTTGACGGATTTTCATAGAAATGCTTCCTTTGTTAACAGATTAATTGGGGTATGCACTGCTCGATGAGCATGATTAAAGGTCTTTCTTTATTAAACAAATGTTACGAGAAAAACACTCCCTAGCTATAGTGGTTGCTCGGTTCCTTGTCAAGACCCAAGCAGATGCGATGTGAGGAATAAGCTACGAATTGTTAGCCACCTAAGCACCAAAAAAAGGCAGACCTTCTAAGCAGTGAGTGGTTTTAGTGCGCTTGACTTGAGCTTTCAACCTCTTCGTAAGAGCTAATCGACCCAAACCAACTTAAACGTCAAAGTTTAGGCTACGTCTTGGCTTTGGCATGGAAGTTGCCACTTAACCTCTATGCTTATTATCAGGATGATTGCCATGCGAACCTTACTGATCCTTATTACTAGCCTTTATTGCACTAACATTGCTTATGCGCATTCTAGTCTCATTCCCCACGTGGAATCGGACAGTGCATGGCTGCATTCCTTAAGTCATACAGGTATGTCCATCGTGTTGGCAGCAGCCTTGTATTTGATTGTGCGCAAAGTTTTTTCACCAAAGCGCTTAAGCTTCAAGCGTCATCGCGACTAGATGCTAAGCACATTAAGCCCTCAAACCGGTTGGCAAGCCGAGCTAAAACTCCAATTCGCCCAGCGTGCCAACAAAACTATTATCGCCAGCCGCAGCCAACGCGGCCCTTTAGCTATCCAGCGCCCGTTTTATCCCGAAGGTGAGGTCTGCCACGCTTATGTTTTACATCCGCCGGGCGGGGTAGTGGGCGGCGATGAGTTACAGATGCATTTTAAGGTCGAGCCAAGCGCGCATGCCTTATTAACGACCCCGGGCGCGACTAAGTTTTATCGATCCGCCGGTTTGCAAGCCATGCAATATCAACATTTTCAGGTAGCTGATGGATGTTTGGAGTGGTTGCCACAGGAGAATATTTTCTTCCCCAGCACGAATGCAGTTTTGAGTAGCGAAATACGTTTGCAGGACGGAGCGCAATATATTGGCTGGGAAGTTCATTGCTTGGGTCGGCCCGCAATTAGCGAGCGTTTTGACCAAGGCAGAATTTTATTTAAAACGGCGCTGTATTGCGACAACAAGCCACTGCTGCTAGATCGCTTATTAGTGAATGGCGAGCGCGATGTGTTGAGTGCAGCGGGTTTGCGTGGGCAGCCGGTGTTTGCCACTTTGCTGGCGACTCCTGCGGATATGGATTTGCTGGAACTGGTACGGCCTTTATGTGAGGAAGCCTCAATGGGTACGGCAGGCGCAACGCTCTTGAATGGCGTGTTGGTGGTGCGTTATCTAGGCTCAAGCACCGCGCAGGCGCATCGCTTATTTCGTAGTATTTGGCAAGTGATTCGCCCATCCATAACAGGTCGAGCCGCCATGCCGCCGCGTATCTGGAATACCTAGGAGGAAACATGGAACTCACACCGCGTGAGAAAGATAAGTTATTGCTATTCACCGCTGGCTTAGTGGCAGAACGCCGCAAAGCGCGCGGGGTCAAGCTCAATTACCCCGAAGCGATTGCCTATATCAGTTGCGCAATTATGGAAGGGGCACGCGATGGTAAATCGGTCGCGGAAATGATGGATTATGGGCGTACTTTGCTAACTCGTGAGGATGTGATGGAGGGGATTCCTGAAATGATTAACGAAGTACAGATTGAGGCGACGTTTCCTGATGGCACGAAGTTGGTGACTGTGCATGATCCAATTGTTTGAAGAATATCGTTGCCCCCACCCTAACCCTCCCCCACAAGTGGGGAGGGAACAAGATACGTTCCCATCTTCCCTGTGCTCCCTTCACCCCTTGCGGGGGAAGGGTTGGGGATGGGGGTAATAACCTTGGAGCAAAACCCATGATTCCCGGACAAATTTTCCCTGCCGACGGGGAGATAGAACTTAATGCAGGCCGCGTCACTGTGACCTTAGTGGTTGCCAATACGGGCGACCGTCCCATTCAAGTCGGCTCGCACTACCATTTCTTTGAAACCAACAACGCCCTTGCGTTTGAACGCGATCAGGCTCGCGGCTTTCGCCTGAATATTCCGGCGGGAACTGCCGTAAGGTTCGAGCCGGGGCAAACGCGTGAAGTGGAATTGGTGGCACTGGCAGGCAAGCGCGAAGTGTATGGGTTTCAGGGCAAAATCATGGGGGCTTTATAATGGCACGAATTAGCAGACAGGCTTATGCGGAGATGTATGGCCCGACCACGGGTGATCGCGTGCGTTTAGGCGACACCGCCCTCATTATCGAAGTCGAACACGACCACACTGTCTACGGTGATGAAGTCAAGTTTGGCGGTGGCAAAGTCATCCGCGACGGCATGGGGCAATGCCAGCGCAATGATGCCGAAGTCGTCGACGTGGTGATTACCAATGCTTTGATTCTCGACCATTGGGGCATCGTCAAAGCGGATATTGGTATCAAACACGGGCGGATTGTTGGCATCGGCAAGGCAGGCAACCCCGACACCCAAGCAGGCGTGACTATTCTAGTCGGGGCAGGCACGGAAGCGATTGCAGGCGAAGGGCATATCCTCACTGCGGGCGGGATTGACTCGCATATTCACTTCATCTGCCCCCAGCAAATCGAAGATGCGCTTATGTCGGGCGTGACCACTATGATTGGTGGTGGCACGGGGCCAGCGGCGGGTACAAGTGCGACTACCTGCACCCCCGGCATTTGGAATATGCAGCGCATGTTGGAAGCGGCGGATAGTTTGCCGATGAACCTCGGTTTCTTGGGCAAAGGCAATGTCAGCCTGCCAGAACCGTTACGTGAACAAGTCGCAGCGGGTGCGATTGGTTTAAAACTGCACGAAGACTGGGGAACGACACCTGCCGCGATTGATAATTGCCTGACCGTGGCGGATGAAATGGACGTGCAAGTTGCCATTCACACTGATACGCTCAATGAATCCGGTTTTTTGGAAGATACACTCGCAGCGATAAAAGGGCGGGTGATTCACACTTATCATACGGAAGGCGCAGGCGGCGGACATGCCCCCGACATTATCAAAGCCTGTGGGCAAGCCAATATTCTACCATCCTCCACCAATCCGACGCGCCCTTACACCATCAACACGGTCGATGAACACCTCGATATGTTGATGGTTTGCCATCACTTATCGCCTTCGATTGCGGAAGATGTTGCCTTTGCCGAAAGTCGCATCCGCCGCGAAACCATTGCGGCTGAAGATATTTTGCATGATTTGGGCGCATTTTCGATGATCTCCTCCGACTCGCAAGCGATGGGGCGGGTGGGCGAAGTGATTACGCGGACTTGGCAAACGGCGCATAAGATGAAGGTGCAGCGTGGGTATTTGGCAGACCCTCACCCCAACCCCTCTCCCATAGGTAGAGGGGCTAATGGCAATGCATTCACCCTCGCCCTTGGGGAGAGGGGGCTAGGGGGTGAGGGCAATGACAACTTCCGCGCCAAACGCTACATCGCCAAATACACCATCAACCCTGCCATTACCCACGGTGTTTCCCACGAAGTCGGCTCGGTTGAGGTCGGCAAACTCGCCGACTTGGTTCTATGGAAACCTGCTTTCTTCGGCGCAAAACCCAGTTTAATCATCAAAGGCGGGATGATAATTGCTGCACCTATGGGCGACCCGAATGCCTCGATTCCAACCCCCCAACCCGTGCATTACCGCCCCATGTTTGGCGCATTCGGCAAAGCTTGCCATGCCACGACGATGACTTTCTTATCCCAAGCTGCCTTTAATGAAGGCGTGCATCAGCAGTTAGGGCTGCAAAGTCTAATTGGTGTCGTAAAAAACTGCCGCAACATTAGCAAAGCTAACATGATTCATAATGATTACCAGCCAGTGATTGAAGTGGATTCGCAGACTTACCAAGTGTGGGCGGATGGTGAGTTGCTGGTGTGTGAGCCAGCGACCGAATTGCCGTTGGCGCAGCGGTATTTTTTGTTTTAGCCGCTATGCAGTGAAAAACCTCGTACATGCTATAATGCCCATAATAGATTGAGGGCAAGTGTATGTTGACATACCCCATTAAAATAGAAGGTCTGAAGGGTGTAGGTAGTGTTGAATTATCCTTCCAGGAAGATCAGCAAGTTTTCGCTTTAATTGGCGCTAATGGTATTGGTAAAACTAAAACGCTTGAAGCATTGTTTCAAGTATTGATTTTTAGTCATAAATACTTAAGAAGTATTGACGACGTTCATCTTGCTTCAGATATTTGGGTATTGCGTGAAATTGTATCAAAAAATATTTCTTTCAAAGTTCCAACAAAAAACATTAGCTCTCAATATATTAATCAGTTTGTAGATCCAATTATTAATCTTCATTCATTGCCAGTTGTTTTCTTGGCTTCTCAGAATAGAGGGTTTATACAACACTCTGACAAGCCTAGTACGACTATAAATACCTTGGAAAATCGCCGCAGTAATTACTTTAAAAGTTTATTTTTTAATATGAAGGATAAGTTTAGTAGTCTAAATATGGATGTGAATATTGAGCAATGGTTTATTACCCTTGCACAATCATCAAATCCTTATCAAAAAAGTGAAGATAATCGTGAAATTGAAATAAAGGTTGTATTGGGTTTATTAAATAAAATAGATCCACGTATTGATTCAAATTTTATGCAAATTAGTGGGGATGGGCGTGTAGCACTGAGAATTGATGGACAATTAAGAGAGCTATCTCAGTTGAGTACAGGGTTCGCATCGATTTTGAAAATACTTCAAGCAATTATTTCTGGTTATAGTTATTTTACTAATGAGTCAAGGCTGCAACAAGTCAAGGGTTTCGTATTAATTGATGAAATTGAAAGCCATTTGCATCTAGCCTGGCAGGCAAAAATTATTCCTTTGTTAAAGCAATTATTTCCAAATACTACTTTTTACATTACTACCCACTCCTCTGTTGTGCTGTCTCCACTAAAAGATGGTGAGGCTTATCGTTTGGAGCGCGATGCAGATGGTGTAGTGCGGACTAAGGAAATTAAATCCCCAAGCAAAGCCTCTTTAGTCGATGTTTTAAAAGATGCTTTTGATATTGACGTTAATCAAATTAAGTTGGAGAACACACTCCCCAGTGATCAGCAAGTTGCAAAGCAGCAATTATTAGATTTATTAGGTTGATAGGAGTCTAGTAATGCGCCGTATTTTATTAGACACCAATATGCTGGTAGCTTGTTTTGATAATGAATCTACTATTTCTGAGACAGAGCGCGTCGCTGCTAAAAGCCTGTTAAAAAATCTTGCTCAGGATCCAGACGTAGTATTTGTTATTACACCACTGATCCGTTACGAGGTTTTACGTTTTGCCAAGTGGACGGATCCGCAACATTTTGATCAACTAAAACAAGCTTTAGATGGTCTGACAGAACTAGATATCACTGAGCCAGTTTCGACATTAGCCACACATTTGTATCGCTTAGACCATCATGAGTGTGAGACTGCAAACATAACAAAACATATTGATAAGCGTAATTTTGATGTGTTTCATTTTGCTAGTGCAAAAGTCAACGCTTTAGAGTTATTGACTCGGAATGAACGAGATTTTTCACAGTTAGAGCAGCTTTATATTCGTTATCAAGCTACTTAACTTAAATATTCGTACTACTCTTCCTTTAGCCTTTTTAGGAATACTCATGACTTCACTCGATCTACTCGGTTTAGTTGCTTCGGTTTTCACGACTTCATCCTTTATCCCACAAGTGTGGCGTACATGGCAGACTCGTGATGTCAGTGGAATTTCTTTGCCCACTTATTTGATTATTACCATTGGGCTAGCTTTGTGGTTGGTATATGGGATTCTGCGCGGCGATATGCCGTTGATAGTAGCCAATGCAGTGATGGTGATTTTGACAGGTACTATTACGGTGATGAAGGTTGTTTTCAGCAAGCAGGCTATTAATTAGTCTGATAAAAAGCGCTAGTGGCAGAATCTGCCGGAAACATTAGCTCGATTTTATAGTCGCTAAGCGTTAAATCTTGCACCGAGCTAAGCTGCGCTAACACCGAGAAAAACGCCAGCACTTGCTGCCCTAATTGCAGTTGAGTGCTTAAAATCAGCGGATGCGTTGGCTGCCGTGGCTGTGCTATTTCAGTTAGGCGCAAGGCTAAACATTGTTCAAGCTGAGCTAAGCGTTTAGAGCTACCTTTAAGCAATGTTTCTTGATGAATGCGCTGTAAGGTATGTATAGCCATATCTGCCCAGTTAATAATTATCTGGCTGCTTAAACTATCTGCTATTAAAAATTCAATGAAGTTATTTCCAGTATAGTCAAAGCGACTTAGCAGATTTTGAGCAGCACTATTAGCATTTACTACTTCCCAATCGGCATTAAATACCAAAGCAGGGTAGGGTAATTGCTTGGTGAGCATTAACTCAATCGCTTCTAAAGCAGGTTGTAAATCGACATGATTTTCAGCTTGTTCTAAATAAATGGGTGCATAGCCCGCTGCTAATAAAGCTTGATTAGTTTCGATTTTTGGTACTAATAAAAACTGGGAAATTTTCAAAATCATTTCACGGCTAGCTTGCGAGCGACCTGTTTCCAAAAAGCTCAAATGACGACTGGATACGCCTAACTCTAAGGCTAGTTGCAGTTGGCTATAGCGCCGCGCTTGCCGCCACTGGCGTAGGTATTGGGCAAAGGAGGTTTTCATGGCTGTCAGTAGTGCATAAGGTTTAGCGCAAAACAATTACCTGTGAGGTAATTGTTTTAAGCTGGGCCAATTCCTAGACTCAGCTCATTATCAGTCATTGGAGTGTGAACATGAGTTTAGAACAGCGTGCTAAATTAATGCAGTTAGTGGCCGTCATTTTGGGTATCTATGCGTTGCTCTGGAGTTTAGCACCGTATGAGTCGATCAATTGGCCTGCCCGCTTTATTTTAAATATGTCTGCTGGGTCATGGGATGAATTATCTGCGCCATTAGCAGTACAGGCACAATGGTTATCTGCCATTGGTGCGGGTTTATTAATGGCAGTAGCAATTATTGCCTATGGAATGGTAGCGCCCGCTATTCGCCAAGGCGATTTGAATACACTTCGTTATTTTAAGCTAGCTATCTTAGCTTGGTATTTGCTAGATAGTTTGGGGTCATTGGCGGCAGGGGTTGCTATAAACATTGTGTTTAATACGGTGTAGTTAGCTTTGATTTTTCTGCCTTTAATGAATTTTAAATCTAGGGTATTTAAGGATACTTAATACTTTTATATGGCAAGCGGAGGCTAGCTTTAGCCTCTGCCTAACGAAAATTCTTAGAAGCGATAAGCAATGCCTAAAGAAACTACGGGATAGAGCTTATAATCTTCAAAAGCATTTTTTAGGTATTTCTCTTCGATTTCTACGTCGCCTTGGAGTTGCTGGCAATCGCCGGTTAACAAGCCTGGGCCACAGCGTACACCTAAGGTCGTTTTAGGGATGCCCTCAATCATTACCCCAGCCTCAGCCGTGAAACTCCAGTTTTTAGTGCCGCGAATCGGATTACCCAACCCAACGCCAAAATAAGGAGAGAGGCGATCAAAACTCAATTTTCCGCTTAAAGAGCCGACATCATTCACGGTGTATTCGTGGCCATTAATAGTGTAAGTGCCATTTTTGGGAGTAGCAGTGACGGTCACTTCGTTTTGGTTGTAAATCACGCCGCCACTGAGATAAAACATACTTTGATTAGGGTGCCAATCGAAAATGCCTTGATAGCTTTGGAAGTCAAACTGACCGTTGTATTTCAAATAGCGCTCTTCCAAATCATCCACATGGTTGAAACTATTGATGCCCACTCGCACATTGATGGTTTCAGTCACCGGACGCACATAGCTCAGCGAATAGCCTAGGGTACTAATAGTGGTTTTAATGGCTTGTTCGGCAAGGACTGTGTTAGTAGAGAGCAGGGAGCTTAAAATAACACCAATTGCAAATTTTACGGTCTTCATAAGTGGGACTCTTAAGGTGTTGGTAGGGTTTAATTCAATCTAGAATTTAATATTTCTAAAAGCAAGCAAGGCTATTCAATTTTTTAATAAAAACCTGATACTTTGTTGCGAGGCTCCTCAAGCTAATTAGGCTTTAGCAAGCTATTTAATTCAAGTCTATTAAGGTAACTAGCTGATTTAAGGCGATTAAGCGAACAATTAATTTTATTCCTTCTAAAAATTAGCTAAAGTTTTTAGCCCAAAATAACGTAGTGTAAATACGACTAGCACAGGCAAGTGCACATAAAGACTGCTATAACTAAAGCTTATCTTAAAGCAGTCAAAAGGACGTTTATGCCTACTTTCGTGCATATTTCGGATATTCATTTTGGTCGTGAGCAGCCTGAGGTCATTGAAGGTTGGTTTAAGTCGACTGCAGAAATTCAGCCAGATATCGTCATTATTAGTGGTGATTTGACGCAGCGCGCCACGGATGCTGAATACACAGCAGTGCGGCAATTTTTAAATAAGCTGCAATTGCAATGGCCTTATTTTGTTATTCCGGGCAACCACGATATGTCAGCGACTGATTTGCCAGAGCGCTTTTTTAAGCCTTGGAAAAAGTGGCAAGACTATATTAGCCCCGAGGTAGAGCCGGTGTTAAAAGCAGCAGACTACACGTTGGTAGGAGTGAATACGGCACGTGCTGCGGGCTTTTATTTCGATTGGTCACGAGGGCAAATCAGTAAAAGCCAGATCACTGCGGTTGAGCATAAATTCCAAGGTACTGCTGAAAACAGCCTAAAAGTAGTCGTAGCGCATCATCCTTTCTGGCTGCCAGATCAGTCCGAATACCGTGATGTGGTCGAGCACCGCGATGCTGCCATCGATGCTTTTCACTTTGCTGGGATTGACATGATTCTCAGTGGGCATGTGCATTTACCCTATACGCAAATACTACAAGGCGTCTTGATTGTGCATTCAGGGACCACCTTTTCTAATCGCTTAAAAGAAGGCCAATCGAATAGTTTCAATGTCATTCAAGCCGATAGTGAGCAAATAAAAGTAGTTTTTATGAACTGGAATGGTCGGCAATTTCAAGCTACTGAAGAGCGCGAATTCCAGCACAGAGAGGGTGGATGGACGCAAACAGCCGGTCTTAATTCGGTTTGATAAATTTGCGTAATCAGGATGATGCGATGCAATTACAAACTCAAGCACTCAATCAATTACCGGCTAAATTGCCTGTTTTTATTAATCCTACTGCAGGCAGCGCTCCCGCTTTATTGGAGCAATTACGCCAGCACGCAGATCGCCTGATTATTCATGAACTGAAGCCCGATCAATTAACCGCTGCTCTCAAAGCGGAAATCGCAGCAGGTACTCCACGCGTCTTAGTCTGCGGTGGCGATGGCACTTTAGCGCTAGCGGCCGCAAGCTTGATTGGCACGCAAACAGCGATGGCGGTGATTCCCGGCGGCACTTTGAATCACTTTGCGCATAATTGGCAGCTGCCGATTGACGTCAATGAAGCCGTAGAAATGGCTTTTACTAGCCCACAATTAACGGCAGTGGATGTGGGCTATGTGAATGATGCTTTGTTTTTAAATACCAGCTCCGTAGGGGCTTATGTGCGCTTCGTGCGGATTCGTGAATTATACGAAACTAAAATGAGCTATCGGCTGGCCAGTGTGCGTGCTGGTTTTAAAAGCCTAGTGCGTTTACGTAGTGCTCGGATGTATATCAATCAGGTCAGATTAAGCTCACCCTTAATTTTTATTGGTGTACGTGAACGTGATTTAAGTTTGTCAGGGTTGGGCGCTGTACATGCAAATAGTCAAGATGCTTTGCATCTATTAATAGTTAAAACAACGACTTACTGGTCTTTAACTAAATTAGTTTTTAATGTGATGTTTCGCGGTATCGAGCCAGTGACTCGTACTGAAAATGTAGATAGTCGTTTAGTTGATCAAATCACGCTGAATAATAGCCAGCGGAAAGACAGCATTTATGTCGCTTTAGATGGGGAGTTAACCTTGCAAACCACACCGTTAGAATACCGTTATGCACGAGCGGCTTTATTAGTAGTTAGCCCTGCTATTCCTGTTGACCAAGCAGTTGTGTGAAGCTCAATTGGCTTAGTGATTTTAATGTTGTTAAGCGCTGTGCAGGAGTTTTGACTATTGTCAAAGCTCATTATTATCACTAGAGGAGTTTCCGTCATGGCTAAATCCATTCTGGGTTTATTAGGGTGGCTGTTAATCACTTTTGTTGCTGCCGGTATTGGTGCTTGGGGTTCTGCGAGTGCACCCACTTTTTATCAAAGTCTAACCCTGCCCACTTGGGCACCACCGGCCTCCTTATTCGGGCCTGTTTGGAGCGTCCTTTACTTGTTAATGGGCATTGCCGCTTGGTTGGTTTGGAAAGAGCGTGGCTGGGTGGGGGCTGCTCGCACTGCCTTGATTTTATACTTAGTTCAACTCGCCGCTAATGCGCTATGGAGCTGGGCTTTCTTCGCTTGGCATCAAGGCGGCTTTGCCTTTGTCGTTATTTTACTGCTATGGGCTCTGGTGTTAGCCACTTTAATCAGTTTCTGGCGGCTTAAAACCATAGCAGGCGTCTTATTAATTCCTTACCTAGCTTGGATCAGTTTTGCTGCGGTGCTGAACTTTAGCGTTTGGCAACTCAATCCTTCACTCTTGTGAGCTGCTCTAGACCTAAAAAAGTGCGCTTTTGATAAAACCTGACTAACTTGTGCCATTTAGGTGCATCGTAGCAGCGCTTAACCTCTGCTCAGCCCTTGGCATGAAATCTGCTGAATAGCTACCAGCATCATTTTTGCAGGTAGCTCGTCCATGTTGAAGTTAATTGAAATTGTCCCCCATCAACCACAAACTGCCCCCAAACATACCCTGACTTTGCCCTATGAACGCCGGATTATCAGTCGGCAGCGTGTCACTTTAGATCAAGGTGGCGAGGCAGGTTTATTTTTGGTGCGCGGTGCTAGCTTGCAAGATGGCGATTTGCTCAAAGCTGAGAATGGCGAGCTAGTCCAAGTTCAAGCGGCTTTAGAAACCGTTTCCACGCTGTATTGCGAAGAGCGCTTGCTGTTTGCGCGTGCTTGTTATCACCTCGGTAATCGCCATGTGCCTTTAGAAATTCGTGATGGCCGTTTGCGTTATCTGCATGATCATGTGCTGGACGAGATGCTGTTAGGTTTTGGCCTAAAAGTGATCGTCGAACAGGCAAGTTTTGAGCCAGAGGCAGGCGCTTATGCAGCGGGCAATGGGCATCAGCATCATGCAGCACATACGCATAGCCATGATTGAACATCTCGCGCTATTGCGATTGATGCATCTGATTAGCCCGACTTTACCCATTGGTTCGTTCACTTATTCACAAGGGATTGAATGGGCGGTAGAAACGGGTTGGATTAAAGACGTCGATTCCCTGCAAACATGGCTCGCGAGCCAATTAAATAGCAGCATGACTCAGCTGGAGTTGCCACTTTTAAAGCGTTTGTATCTAGCTTGGCAAGCAGAAGATTTGCAAGCGGTTGAGTATTGGATTGCTATCTCAAATGCCAGCCGCGAAACCAGCGAATTATTATTAGAAGAAAAGAATCGCGGTCGCGCTTTAACTGATTTATTGATTGCTTTAGAGATTCCACAAGCCGCCCAACACAAACCCTTATTAAGCCAAAGCCAAGTGGCTGCTTTTGCCTTAGCCAGCTTGCATTGGCAAGTGCCTTTAGAGCAAGCTGCTTATGGTTATGCTTGGAGTTGGCTAGAGAATTTAGTACTAGCAGCGGTGAAAATTATTCCACTAGGGCAAACTCAAGGACAGAAGCTTTTGCACCAAATGATGCCCTTATTATTGAGCGTGATTGAGCAAGGTTTAAACCTGCCAGACGACGAAATCGGCGCTGCTTTACCGGCGTTAGCCATTGCTAGCAGCCGCCATGAAACACAATATACCCGTTTATTTAGATCTTAAATCAAGGACTTAACTGCTATGTCAAATCCATTAAGAGTGGGAGTCGGTGGGCCAGTGGGTTCTGGCAAAACCGCATTATTAGATGCTTTATGTAAGGCGATGCGCGATGACTATGAAATCGCGGTCGTCACCAATGATATTTACACCAAAGAAGATGCGCAGTTCTTAATGCGTAGCGAAGCGCTACCGGTGGAGCGTATTGTAGGAGTAGAAACCGGCGGTTGCCCACATACCGCCATTCGCGAAGATGCGTCGATGAACTTAGCCGCCGTGGAAGATTTACAGATTCGCTTTCCCAATTTAGATCTGATCTTTATTGAAAGTGGTGGCGATAATTTATCTGCAACGTTCAGCCCTGAATTAGCTGATTTAACGATTTACGTGATTGACGTGGCAGAAGGCGAAAAAATTCCGCGTAAAGGCGGCCCTGGGATCACCCGTTCGGATCTATTAGTGATCAATAAAATCGACCTTGCGCCCTATGTGGGGGCGTCTTTAGCCGTGATGGAAACGGATAGCAAGCGCATGCGTGGTGAGCGTCCGTTTGTATTTTCGAATTTAAAAGAAAAGCAGGGCTTACAAACGATTATCGATTTTATCGTTGATCGCGGCATGTTGTTTATGCATTAGTTGAATACAGTGACTATACTTTTAGCTTACTTCGGTGCTGACTGCTAGCAGCCAGCTGCCGTATATCTTTGCGTGTTGTTCATTCGAAAATTACACCCTGAATTCAAGAGGTTTTCTAGCATCTTAAATTTTTTACTGTAAGGTATGTAGATCCTTTCAGGATGTTTTATCATTTAATTAACAAGGAAATAAGTTATGGGAAAGCTACAAGATACTGAGTTTGATGTGCAGGCTGAGTTTGAAAAAATGAAGTCACAAGTAGCCGAGTTATTTGAATCATTGAAAGAAAAAGGCGAAGTTCAAGCCTCTAAATTAAATAGCAAGCTTTCAAATGAATTAGGTGATTATAAAGACGCTGCTTTGAAAAAAGCTCAGCAGGTACAAGATGTGAGTGGCGAAGGTATTGAACAAGCGACTAAATATGTAAAAGCTAATCCTATGTTAAGTGTAGGCGTCGCTTTTGGCGTAGGTTTTGTATTGTCCCGCTTATTAAGTGGCAAAAACAACTAACTTAAACTAAGGCTCGCGCATATGAAGGCAATAACAGAAGCAGTCATTAGTTTATTCGATTTAATTGAAGCAGAAGGGCGTTTATTCAGGCAAAAAACCCTTAAAACTATTGCTATTTCTTTATTGATGGCAGTCGCCGCCATTTTATTTTTAACCAGCCTAATCTTATTAATGGCTGCTTTGTATAATTTCTTAATACAGTTTTGGAGTTTACCCACTGTATTATTGGTGACTGCCATCGCGGGCTTAGCTTTAGCAGGGGGAGTGATATGGTACGTACGACGCCTAAGCCAAATTCTGTAGAGGAAGCCAAGGCACGCTTGCGGGCAAATGTGAACACAGTTGACTATTTAGCACCGCTACGTAGTCGACCTTTGCCATTGATTGCTTTAGGTTTGGTCGGTGGTTTCTTAGCGTTTCGTCTGATGAAGAAAGGCAATGTGAATATGACGACTGGCCTATTCGAGTTAGGCATTGCAGCTGCGCGTAAATTGCTTTAACGCTTCAGTAAACCATAACTGATTAGGCTGATGCCAGCGAGGGCTAAACCCCAATTCAATACATTAAAAGCTGGATCAAACATCAAGCTGGGCGAGCTAATCAATAAACTGCCGCCCACGACCAAACTTCCACCCGCAATAATAAAACGTGTTTTAGACTGCGAGCGCTTCAGTTCTTGTTGCAAAAGCTCTAATTGCTTCGATTCATATTGTAATTTTAATTGCTGATTAGCGGCCTGCTTAAGCACATCGTGCAGCAGGTTTGGCATATACGGCAGATTTTCTAAAAGTTTAGGCAGATTAACTTTGACGCCATTAAACAACGCCCGCACACCAACCTGCTCGTCCATCCAACGTTCAATAAACGGTTTGGCGGTCGACCATAAATCTAAATCGGGATACAGCTGGCGGCCTAAACCTTCAATATTTAACAAGGTCTTTTGCAGCAAAACTAATTGCGGCTGCACTTCCATATTAAAGCGCCGCGCCGTTTGGAATAGACGTAACAGGAAGTTGCCAAAGGAAATATCTTTAATCGGTAAATTGAAAATCGGTTCACAGACGGAGCGAATCGCGGATTCAAATTCATCCACCCGCGTATTCGGCGGAACCCAGCCCGATTCCACATGCAGTTCAGCAACCCGCTTGTAATCCCGATTGAAAAAGGCGTAGAAATTTTCGGCTAAATAGCGCTTATCTTCCGGGGTCAAAGTGCCCACAATACCGAAATCCACCGCCATGTATTGCGGCTCATTTGGGCGGCTAGCATCAACGAAAATATTCCCCGGATGCATATCGGCATGGAAGAAGTTATGGCGGAAAACTTGGGTGAAAAATATTTCCACACCCAGTTCACCCAAGCGCTTAAAGTTAATCCCCAAATCAGTTAAACGCTTAATATCGCCCACGGGAACGCCATAAATCCGCTCCATCACCATCACATTGGTATGAGTATAATTCCAGTAAATTTCCGGCACATACAGCACTGGATTGCCTTCAAAATTGCGTCGCACTTGACTGGCATTGGCGGCTTCGCGCATTAAATCCAGTTCATCGAAGATAGTCTTTTCATACTCGGAAACAATATCCACTGGACGTAAACGACGCGCATCTTTCCAATAGCGCTGTACCAAGTCCGCAAGTAGATACATGACCTCAACATCTTGGCGGATGGTTTTTTCGATCCCTGGCCGTAAGACTTTGACCACCACATCTTTGCCATCCCACAGCTTGGCAGCATGGACTTGAGCAATCGAGGCCGAAGCCATCGGGTCGGTTTCAAAATATTGGAAGACTTCGGTAACAGGTCGACCGTAAGCTTTTTCAATCAGTTGGCGGGCTTCAGCGCTCGAAAAAGGTGGAACTCGATCCTGTAGGCGTGTGAGTTCGTTGGCAATATCATCTGGCATTAAATCGCGGCGAGTGGAGAGCATTTGCCCAAACTTAATGAAAATTGGCCCCAACTCTTCTAACGACAGGCGAATGCGTTCGCCACGCGGCCCCAAATCTTGGTTTTGCCGTTTCCAATTCCACGGAAATAAATAATAGAGAAAAGCGATGGGGCGAAACAGCGGAATACTCAAGACGAGTTCATCCAGACCATGCCGAATGAAGACTCGTTGAATAGTCCAAAGGCGCAATAAGCGAGTGATGGATTTCATGCGTTACCGTTGGGGTAAGTGAGAGGATGGGGGCTTAAGCACTTACCACATTAAATCATCAGGAATTTGATAGGCCGCGTAAGGGTCATCTTCTGCTGGTGTCGGATTCTTATTCACATTCAAAACGACAATAGCTTTGGCATCGCGCTGGGCAATTTTTTCAGCAACAATCCGTGGTACTAATTCATAGCTTTCGCCAAAGCGCACCACCGCCAACATGCCATATGCTAAACGATCTTGAAGAATTTGAGTGACCATCAGGCTTTTGATTTTATTCTGGTCGGCGAATTGGTAGCTCAGATCACCTTGCCTACGGTCAATGCGGTTCATTTCAATCAACTGCCGAATTTGCGCTTGAATCGCTTTCTGTTCGGCTTGCTCACGTTGCACCCGATTTAATTCTTTAGAGCGTGCAGCTTGTTCTTGTAGCGCTTTTTCAGCAAGCACTTTGGCTTCATCTACTTTAATTTCGCCGGTACGTTTTGCTTCTTTCTGTGCCTTCGCCGTTTTTTGGTGGGCATTTTTCCGCTCTTCGCGTCCTGCTTTTTCCGCTTTTGATTGATCAATCAAACCGGCTTTGAGAAGTTGGTCTTTTAAGGAGCTCATGTTTCCATATCCGCAGCTGCTGCAAGTGCTGCACAGTATAGCACTGCTGTGTCTGAGGGGGATAATGGGTTGTGGGTCTGGTGGTTTTTCAATAAACGAGGGGGATTACTGATTTTTTAGGTTCAATCGGTTATACATAGATCACAAAATTATCCCCACCGATTATAAACTGGGACGACACCTACAATTTACCTTTCTAAGGTACATAAAAATCCTGATGCAAGAAATTGATCAGGCATGGAAACCTTAAATGATGCTATCACTGGCCTACACACCTGTTGGTGATTTTTGCCTAAACTTAAAAAACGACCGCTTTGATCGGGAGGAAGCCAATGCCCGCTAGCCAACGCACGTTAAGTATCCCTGAACTCCGTGCTCTGCTGTCTGCTTTCAAACACGAACATGGTGCAGAATACAGCCTACGCACTTTAGGCTATTTCGGCTCTTATGCCCACAATACCGCCACCCCAGACAGTGATGTGGACATCGTATTCGAGACGGATAACCCCAACCTGTTCCTAACCGCCATGCTGAAACAAGACTTGGAAGCAGTATTGGAAAAACCTGTAGATGTACTACATCTACGTGGACTTACCAATCCTCGCCTAAAAGCACGTATCGAACAGGAAGCCGTCTATGTATGACCGTGAACTGCTGATTGAAAAGCTGCAAACCTTGCTGGCAGCGCTACGTCGTATCCCCCGCCGTTTTGCTTCAATTGCTGCACCTTCCGATTTCTATTTGACGGAAGAAGGTGAGGACAAGCTGGATGCGATTTGTATGATCTTGATTGCAGCTGGTGAAGAACTTAAAAATATCGACCGTAAAACCGAAGGTAAACTTTTTCCACAATACCCAGCAGTAAGATGGCGCGGCGCAATGGGAATGAGGGACGTGCTGGCTCATACCTATTTCCATGTTGATGCAGAGCAATTGTTCAATATCTGTAAAAACGACATTCCCACCATGATTGTTACTTTGGAAACTATAGTCAGCGATCTTCAGCAAGTTGAACGGAATTGAAGACAGCGATTGAGATTAAAGAACGGGAGATGAATACAGTGGTTTATGGGTTGTATGGTTTAACTAAAGAAGAAATTTTGCAGGTAGAAAGAGGGTAGTCATTACAAAAGATCAAAGTCCTATTAAACTTAAAACTGTGTCAATTCTTTGCTATTAGAAAGAGGTTCTCCCATGCAGATCACGATGGATGTCCCTGAATACTTTGCTTTAAACAAGACCAAGCCTGAAATCATTAGTACTTTGAAGCTTTATGCGGCTTTAGCTTTGTTTCAGTCTGGTAAATTATCAGCAGGCGCTGCTACCGAGTTAGCGGGTGTAGACCGCTATAGTTTTTTGGCTGAGTGTAAAAAGCACAATATCGCCACCCTTAGTTACTCAGCGGATGATTTGGATGCTGAACTAGCTGATTTGCGGCTAGCTTCATAAGATGCTGATCGTTTGCTGATTGATGATCTCAAGGCTCGTAAGGCTGCTATTTATAATCAAATAAAAATTGTTGGTAGTATCGGCGTTTTATTGTTGGCTAAAGAACAGCATTTAATTGAAGCGGTTAAGCTTTATCTGCTCTTGATTAAGCAGTCCGATGTTCATTTAAGTCATGAGTTATTTTTGCATGCTTTAAGTTTAGCTAATGAGCTTTAAGGCTCTGCTTTACCTAAAAAAGCTTAGCAAATTTCTGAACCCTGCCTCTCATTCCCCTTACCTATTAACTTAGTCAGAAACAGCCCCTCTTTGCCGCAAGAGCACCTACACTTAATAAGTAGAGTGTTAACTTCAAATATCGAATAATCAAAATGAAAAAGTCTTGGCTATACCTTTATTTAGGCTTCCTCAGCCTAGTGCTGGCAGGTTGTGATGCACGCTCAGCGGCACCTGTGACGGCGACAAAAATTGTCGGCGGTTTAGATCATCCTTGGGGTATGACCTTTCTGCCCAATGAGGAAATTCTAATTACTGAACGTGGCGGCCAGTTGCGCAGTGTACAAAAGGGTAAGTTGTCTCCACCGATTAAAGGTGTCCCTAAAGTTTATGCGCAAGGGCAAGGCGGTTTATTAGGTGTCGCGGCGCATCCGCAGTTTACAGAAAATCGCTTAATCTATTTGGCCTATAGTGGTGCTGGCGAAGGCGGCGCTAGTACTGAATTAGTTCGTGGCCAATATCAGCAAGGTAAACTGACTAATCTGCAAAAATTATTTGTGGCTTTACCTAAAGTAGAGAGCGGTCAGCACTTTGGTGGTCGTTTGCTGTTTGATCGGCAAGGTTATCTGTATTTGACCTTGGGCGAGCGCGGTCAGCAGGAATTAGCGCAGGAAACAAGTAATCATGCGGGTGGCGTAGTACGGTTAAATGCTGATGGTAGTGTTCCTCCTAGTAATCCTTTTATTAATAAAGCGGAGGCTGTGCCAGAACTTTATACCTATGGGCATCGTAATGTGCAGGGTGTTGCTTTAAATCCGAGTAATGGCCAAGTCTGGACGCATGAGCATGGCCCGCAAGGTGGCGATGAAATCAATGTACTGAAAGCGGGCGCGAATTACGGCTGGCCAGTGATTACATATGGTGAAGAATATGGCGGTGGGCCAGTCGGTTCTGGCAAAAACCAGCAAGCGGGCATGGAGCAGCCCTTACATTATTGGACGCCCTCGATTGCACCTTCGGGCATGACTTTTTATAGCGGCGACAAATATTCTGGTTGGAATGGTAGTGTTTTCGTTGGCTCATTGAAGTTTGCCAAATTAGTTCGCCTGACTTTGGTCGGTGGCAAAGTGGCTGCTGAGGAGAGTTTGCTCGAAGATGAAATTGGCCGAATTCGTGATGTACAACAAGGCCCTGATGGTTATTTGTATCTGCTGAATGATGAGTCGGATGGCGGTTTGTATCGCTTAGAGCCGAGTCAATAAAGCTTAACTCTGTAAGCTAAACTGATTTTGCGCTAGGATGCGGGCTTCGTTATTTAGGATTTGATCATGCTGCTGATTCCTGCTATCGACCTGAAAGACGGTCAATGTGTGCGCCTGCGTCAGGGGCGTATGGATGAAACTACCGTATTTTCTGCTAATCCTGTGGATGTTGCTCAGCGTTGGGTGGATGTGGGCGCACGTCGTTTACATTTGGTCGATTTGAACGGAGCCTTCGAAGGCAAGCCCGTGAATGGCGAAGTGGTGCGTGCAGTCGCCGCTAAATTTCCGCATTTACCCGTGCAAATTGGTGGTGGGATTCGGGATGCAGCGACGGTCGCGGCTTATTTAGAAGCCGGTGTGCAATTTTGTATTATCGGTACTAAAGCGGTTCAAGAGCCGCAATTTGTAGTGGATTTATGCAAGCAGTTTCCGGGACATATTATTGTCGGGATTGATGCTAAGAATGGCATGGTCGCTACCGACGGTTGGGCAGAAGTCTCACGGGTAGCAGCGATTGATTTGGCTAAACAATTTGAACAAGCAGGTGTCAGTGCGATTGTTTATACCGATATTGCGCGGGATGGGATGATGACCGGCGTCAATGTAGAAGAAACCGCTAAGTTAGCTGAAAGTATTTCTATTCCAGTAGTCGCCTCCGGTGGTGTCACGAATATGGATGATATTAAAGCTTTACTGGCGGTTGAGTCCAAAGGCGTGATGGGAACCATCTTGGGGCGCTCGATTTATGAAGGCACGATTGATCTGGCGGAAGCGCAGCGCTTGGTGGATGGAGTTTAGTCATGGGCTTAGCTAAGCGTATTATTCCCTGTCTTGATGTGGATAACGGTCGCGTCGTGAAAGGCGTGAACTTTGTCGACATACGTGATGCTGGTGATCCGGTCGAGATTGCAGCGCGCTACAATCGGGAGGGTGCTGATGAAATTACCTTCCTGGATATCACTGCTAGCTCCGATAACCGCGAAACCATCGTGCATGTAGTTGAAGCCGTTGCTTCGCAGGTATTCATTCCACTGACAGTCGGCGGCGGGATTCGCAAGTTAGAGGATGTGCGCCGCATGTTGAATGCGGGTGCAGATAAGGTGGGGATTAATACCGCAGCGATTACTAATCCTGAGCTAGTGCGTGAAGCGACCGATTATTTTGGCTCGCAATGTATCGTGGTCGCAATTGATGCGAAGCGCGTGAGCGAACAGGGCGAGCCTTTACGTTGGGAAGTGTTTACTCATGGTGGGCGCAAACGCACTGGCATTGACGCGGTCGCTTGGGCTGAGAAAATGGCGGCTTTTGGTGCAGGCGAATTATTAGTTACTAGTATGGATCGCGATGGCACCAAAAGCGGTTTTGATTTAGCGCTGATGGCGGAGATTAATGAACGCGTATCAGTGCCTTTAATTGCCTCTGGTGGCGTGGGTAATTTACAGCATCTAGCGGATGGGGTATTAAAAGGTGGTGCAGATGCTGTACTAGCGGCGAGCATTTTTCACTTTGGTGAATATACTGTGGGTCAGGCCAAGGAGTTTATGGCGGCTCAGGGTATTGAAATGCGCTTATAAATAATTTTAAGGAGCTTTCATGCTGCAAGTTGACAAGCAATTAATTGCGCAAAGAAAAGAAAAACTAGAGTCGGTCCGTCAAGTTCTTAAGCAGCATTTTATAGGGATCGATAAAATCATTGATGATTTAATCGGTTATATTCAAGTCTGGTATTTAATGCCTGAGCTATTGCAGCGCCCCGTGATTGTGAATCTGTGGGGGATGACAGGGGTTGGCAAAACCGATCTAGTTCGCAAATTAGTGCGCGCTTTGGATTTTCAAGAGCGCTTTGCGGAAATCGAGCTTTCTAATATTGATCAGACTTTCTGGCACTCATCAGTTTCAGCCATTTTAGATAAGCGCGAGTTACACGATAACAAGCCTTGTATTTTGTTATTTGATGAAATTCAACGCTTTAACACGATTGATGTGGAAGGTAAACCGCTCGCACAATCGCGTTTTATGGATTTCTGGAGCTTGCTCTCAGATGGCTATTTAACCCGCTACGATCAAGAATCGAATGATATTGATAATTTCCTTGCGCGCTATTTTTGGGAGCGCAAGCGTAAGAAAAAGCGCTTAGAGGCAGGTGAAGAGCCGGAAGTTAGTTTCGATCCGTATGAGCACTATATTAGCTCTTATGATTTATTATCCTTCAAGAAAACCTTGAATCTGGATATTGATTTGGAGGCTTTATTTGAGCTGCCAGAACATGAGTTAGTCAATCTGCTCCTGCATGCAAAAAAGAAAAAGACCTTGTACGAGCCGATTAATCACGCCCAAACTTTAGTGATTATCTCAGGCAATTTAGATGAAGCTTTTTCGGTGGCACGCGATGCGGCAGAAGCGGACGTCGATGCAGATATTTTCCATGCGATTAGCAGCAAAGTCACTTTAATGGATGTGAAAAATGCGCTACTACGCAAATTCCGCCCTGAGCAAGTGGCGCGCTTTGGCAATATTCATCTGATTTACCCGAGTTTACGTAAGCAGGATTTTCAAGCGCTAATTAGCCGTGAAGTGAAGCGTATTCAAGAAGAAACCAGTGCGCGCACAGGGATTGAGTTGGCAATTGATCACAGTATGGAAGCGCTCATTTACCGAAATGGAGTTTTCCCCGCGCAAGGAGTGCGTCCGGTATTTTCCAGTGTGACTGATATTTTAGACGTGAATTTATCGAACTTCCTGCTGCAAGCACTTACCGAGGGTGCTGACAAGGTAGCTTTGAGTTATGACGCAGCGGCTAAGCAAATCCTTGCTCAAGTAGGTGAGCAGCAAGTGAAATTAGCTTTTGAAGGGCGCATTGATCAGATTCGTGCGAGTAATCAAGCCGCTGTAACCGCCAATATTAGTGTGCATGAAGCTGGGCATGCTGTTTTATATATGGTGTTGTTTAAATTAGTGCCCATGCAGCTGCAAAGCCGGATTGCCAGTAGTTATGCAGGGGGTTTTACTTTCCCGCATCAGATCTATCGTACCAAGCAAACCATGCTGGATATGATTAAGATTTTCTTAGCGGGTGGTTTGGCAGAAGAGCTACTGTTTGGCGCAAGTGAAGCCTCGATTGGGCGTTCGCAAGATCGTGAGGAAGCAACGATTTTAGCTATCGACTATATGCGTCGCTATGGGTTTGGCGATGGTTTCCAAGCGAATTATGTGCTTGAAGATCACGCGCATCGGATGAAGAAGGAAATCACTGATATTGAAGTTGAGCACATGATTGCTTCGCAAGTAGAGCTGGCACGTGCTTTACTGCAAAAACATGAGTCATTGCTGGTTGAGTTGGCACAGAAACTCTCAATAACCGGCAAGCTAGAAGTGCAAGTAATTGCTGATTTAGCGAAAGCGCATCATTTGGAGGTGAGCGTGCAGAGTGAGACCTATCTCCATGTGCCAGCTTATGATGCCCAATTAGATTCTGCTAATTTATCTGCTGGCAATTGTTCTTAAGCGCTATCTTCCCGCATAATGCGCGCATGATGAACGATGACGTACTTTCACAATTAGCTTCAGTGCTAGAAGAACGCAAGCAAGCTGCACCGGATAGTTCTTATGTTGCCAAATTGTACAGTAAGGGCTTAGACGCCATTTTGAAAAAAATTGGCGAGGAAGCCACCGAAACCGTCATGGCCGCTAAAGATGGTGATAAAGATAAAATCGTCTATGAAGTCGCTGATTTATGGTTTCATAGCTTAGTGTTACTAGCCCAGCAAAATTTACACCCGCAAGACGTGCTGAATGAATTAGAACGTCGTTTCGGCTTATCAGGCTTGGCAGAGAAAGCCAGTCGACCCTCTTAAACGATAGGATGATGAACTACTATGCATTTTAGTCCTTTACAATTAGTCCTGATCTTAGTGATCGTCATTCTTCTGTTCGGTACCAAAAAGCTACGCAGCATGGGTGGCGATTTGGGCGAAGCCTTCAAAAACTTCAGAAAGGCAGTGAAAGATGGAGATGAAGCTCCAGAGGCCGAAAAAACCGCTCAGCAGATTCCACCCGCAAATAGTGCTAATGTTCAAGGTCATGTGATAGACGTGCAGGCGAAGGAAAAAGACAAAGTTTAACTTTAGGCGCTAACATGTTTGAAACTAGCTTTCTGGAAATGTTGGTGATTGGGATCGTGGCTTTATTAGTTATTGGTCCTGAGCGCTTGCCGACCGTAGCCCGTAAGATTGGTTTATGGGTAGGTAAGGCACGCCGCTTGATTGCTCATACGCGCGCTGATATTGAACGAGAGCTAGGCACGGATGAATTACGCTCGATGCTGTATAAGCAAGAAGAGGAGCTGCGTAATCTACGTGTGATGATGAATGACAAGGTGGATACCGCGAAGAAGGAAATAGAAACGCATGTCAAGTCAGAATAAGGGTGCTGAGAGTGCTGGTGAAAAGGCATTCTTAGAGCATCTGTTTGAACTGCGTGACCGCCTTTTGCGTATTGTGATGGTGCTAGGCGCTGTCTTTATCTGCCTAACCCCTTTTGCTCAAGATTTATATAATATACTTTCTGATCCCTTAGTTCGCAATTTGCCCCAAGGTGAAAAACTGATCGCGATTGGTGTAGCCTCACCTTTCTTGGTGCCGTTTAAATTAGCCTTAATGGTCGCCTTTCTAATAACCCTGCCTTATACCTTTTATCAGGTTTGGGGGTTTATCGCGCCCGGCTTATATCAGCATGAAAAGAAAATGGTCACTCCACTGCTACTGTCGAGTGTAGGGCTGTTTTATGTGGGGATGGCCTTTGCCTACTTCTTTGTGATCCCCATGATTTCTAAGGCTGCAGTAGCGTTTGCTCCCGCCAATGTGAATCCGACCCCGGATATTGCCAGTTATCTTGATTTTACCGTAGCCATGTTTCTGGCCTTTGGTTTGAGCTTTGAAACGCCGGTGGCAACAATTCTGTTGATTCGGATGCGCATTGTCAGTGTTGATGCTTTGGCTAAGGCTCGCCCTTATATTATTGTGGGCGCCTTCGTCATCGCCATGTTCTTAACGCCGCCGGATGTGGTGTCGCAAATTATGATGGCGGTGCCTATCTGGATGCTGTTTGAGGTGGGTTTATTCTTAGGGCGAACCTTTGCCAAGCAGCCGGATGATGAAGATAGCGAGGATGATTTTGAGACGCAGGCTTTAGTTCCAGCTGCTGCAGTGGGGACTGCGAGTATTTTCCAGTCCGGCGAAGATATTGAAAGTTTAGATCAAACTGATGATGCGAAAAATTCTGCTGAGCATTGGCAAGATGAGCGCTACAGTTTTAAAGAAACGGACGATGATGAGTTCCGTCCTTTAACCGATGAAGAATTAGATGCTGAACTAGAGAAAGCGGCTCAAGAACAAGCTGCGTTAGATGAGCAAGGGCGCTTTGCAGCAGGTGATACCGCTAAGCCTAATGATGAGCCACCACTACCCAAAGATTAGCGAGCAGTTTGGCTGCTCGTTTGAAGTGATTGAGTAACCATGACACAAACCACCTTACCTCCGCGTCGTAAAGCTATTTTGATTATTCTTGATGGCTTTGGTGTAAACCCCAGCAAAAAATATAATGCAGTGTATGAGGCGAATACGCCGCGCCTTGATGAATATTTTGGCAAATACCCACATACCACTTTAATGGCCTCAGGCCGCGCGGTCGGTTTGCCGGATGGGCAAATGGGCAACTCCGAAGTCGGGCATATGACGATTGGTTGTGGTGCGATTCTGAAGCAAGACTTAGTGCGCTTAGACGATGCGGTGGCCGACGGTAGTTTAGCTGCCAACCCAGCCCTGTTAGCGGCTTTGCAAAAAGCTAAAACGGCAGGCGAGCCTTTGCATTTAATCGGCTTGGTTTCTGATGGTGGGGTGCATAGTCATCTTAATCATTTAGAAGGCCTATTACGTGCTTGTAAGCAGCATGGCGTGACGCCAATGGTGCATGCGATTACTGATGGGCGCGATACAGCACCACGGGCTGCTAAGACTTTTATTGCACGAGTTCAGTCTATTTTGGCGGAAACTGGCGGGCAGATCGCGACGATTTGTGGGCGTTTCTATGCAATGGATCGGGATAAGCGTTGGGAGCGTACTAAGCTCGCTTGGGATGCTTATGTGAACGGGATCGGTACTGCTGCGGGTGATCCTATCGCTGCGATTGATGATGCTTATGCAGCGGATCAAGGCGATGAGTTTATTACGCCTCGTATCCTGCCCAATGCAGAGCCAATGCGCGCGGGGCATCAAGTTCTGTTCTTTAACTTCCGTAATGATCGCCCTCGGCAAATGTCGGAAGCCTTAGCTTTGGCCGATTTCACGGGCTTTGATCGGGGCAGTTTTACCCCAGTCGAGCTAACCACACTCACTGAGTATGATGAAAAATATCCGATGCCAGTGATGTTTGCTCCAGAGCGCCCAACGACGAATATTGCTGAAGCTGTAAGTGCTGCTGGCTGTAAGCAATTCCATTGCTCAGAAACTGAAAAATACGCGCATGTGACTTTCTTCTTTAATAGCGGTCGCGAGCAGCCTTATCCAGGCGAAGATCGTTTAGTCATCCCTTCTCCACACGTTGAAACTTATGATTTAAAGCCAGAAATGAGCGCACCTGAAGTGGCAGATGCGGTGATTACTGCGCTGAATAAAAATGAATATGGCTTGATTATCGTGAATTTTGCAAATGGCGATATGGTCGGTCACACCGCTGTTCCGGGTGCAGTAATTAAAGCTGTCGAAGCTTTAGATCGTGAAGTCGGGCGGGTATTAGATGCGGCAGTCGCCAATGAATATTCCGTTTTATTAAGTGCTGATCACGGTAATTGTGATGAATATATTGATCCACTCACCGGCGTGCCCAATACGCAACATACCGTTTATCCAGTCCCTTGCCTTTTAATTGATCAAATTAATTGGCGTTTAAGCACTGGCGGCGGCTTAAGTAATATCGCCCCTACTTTATTGCAATTGATGGGTCTACCCAAACCTGCAGCTATGACAGGGACTAGTTTATTGCTAGAACCGGTTTAAAACCTTGAATTAATAACAAAATGGCGAATATAACTGGCAGAATTTAGACTTTTGTCGACATGTTATGGCTGCAATTCAGTATAATTGGCGCATTTAAAATCAATAAAAGGATGCAGCCATGCGCTCTAGCGGAAGAAACCCCGATCAACTGCGCCCCGTCCGCTTTACTCGACATTATACTTGCCATGCAGAGGGCTCTGTCTTGGTGGAGTTTGGGAACACAAAGGTTCTTTGTACAGCTACTGTCGAAGATCGGGTTCCGCCTTTTCTAAAAGGTAAGGGTCAAGGCTGGGTGACGGCTGAATATGGCATGCTGCCACGCTCGACGAATACACGGGTGCAACGCGAAGCTGCTAAGGGTAAACAATCCGGGCGCACGATGGAAATTCAGCGCTTAATTGGCCGTGCCTTGCGTGCTGTGGTGGATTTAGAGGCTTTGGGTGAAAAGCAAATCACTTTAGACTGCGATGTATTGCAAGCCGATGGCGGCACACGGACTGCTTCCATCAGCGGGGCTTATGTCGCTCTGCAAGATGCGATGGCAGCTTTAATCAAGCAAGGTAAGCTGAAAAAGAATCCAATTTATGGACAGGTAGCCTCTGTGTCGGTAGGTATTTACCAAGGGGCTGCCGTATTAGATCTGGATTATGTAGAGGACTCTGGCGCAGAAACGGATATGAATGTGGTCATGAATGATGCAGGGCAATTCATTGAGCTACAAGGTACGGCTGAAGGCCATGCGTTTCGCCGTGAAGAATTGGATACCATGCTGTTATTAGCGAATAAAGGCATCACTGAAATTATGGAAGCACAAAATAGGGCTTTAGCTAAATGAGTCAACGCTTAGTTTTAGCCAGTAGTAATGCCGGTAAATTACGTGAATTTAATAGCCTGCTTGCTGATTTTGGGTTTGAAGTCGTCCGTCAAGCTGATTTAGGTGTGACGGATGCTGAAGAAACCGGCTTAAGTTTTGTGGAAAATGCCTTGCTGAAAGCACGGCATGCCTCGCAAGTGACTGGTTTAGCCGCCTTGGCAGATGATTCGGGTTTAGTGGTGGATGCTTTAGATGGTCAACCCGGCATTTATTCAGCGCGCTTTGCGGGCCAACCAACTAATGATGCAGCCAATAATGCGAAATTGTTGGAAGCACTAAAAGAGGTACCTGCGGAACAACGTACTGCTTGTTTCCGCTGCTGTATTGTTTTAGTCCGTCACCCAACAGATCCTGTGCCCTTAATTGCCGAGGCGAGTTGGGAAGGCGTGATTTTGAACGCAGCTCAAGGGCAAGAAGGTTTTGGGTATGACCCACTCTTTTATGTACCTACACAGGGCTGCACAGCAGCTGAGTTAGCAGCGACTGAGAAGAATCGTATTAGCCATCGTGGGCAGGCTTTGCAGCGTTTGCAGGCTTTATTAGCAGCTTAGTTGAAGTGAAGTTAATTATATTTTTTAGGGTGTGAGGAGAGAGGCTTGAGTATTACTGTAAAGCTGTGGCTGGGTTTGCGAGCAACCGTATTTTGGTTAGGCTTTTTGGTGAGCACCATCGTTTATGGTGGTATCACACCGCTTCTCGCTCTTATCTCCTATGAGAAACGCTATCAGATTTTGGTGGGTTGGTGCCGGTTTAACGTTTGGTGGCTAGGCCTAACTTGTGGTGTGCATTATGAAGTCAAGGGTTTAGATAATATTCCAACCGACCATGCCGCTATTTTAATGGCTAATCACCAGTCCACTTGGGAAACTTTAGCTTTCGCTACTATTTTTCCTCCACTGACTTGGGTTTTAAAGCAAGAGTTAATGAAAGTCCCCTTTTTTGGTTGGGGCTTGCGTTTGATTAAGCCGGTGGCGATTGATCGTTCTGCAGGTCGTGGTGCAGTCGATCAAGTCAAAAATCAAGGTAAAGAGCGTTTAGATGAAGGTATTTGGTTGGTGGTTTTCCCTGAGGGAACACGAGTTCAACCGGGCGTCAAGGCCAAGTATAAGATCGGTGGCGCAGTAATGGCGGTGGGCAGTGAGTATCCCGTGGTTCCCGTTGCACATAATGCAGGTTATAGCTGGCCTAGACATTCTTACATTAAAAAGCCCGGCACCATTACCGTGGTGATCGGTGAACCTATTCCTACGCTTGGCAAGCAACCAGAGGTTTTAATGCAAGAAGTCGAAACTTGGATTGAAACTGAAAAGGCTAAATTAGTCTTTCATTAGCAGGAAGCGAGCCAATCGTTGGTCTACAAACAATTGGCTCTTAAACTTTAAGTACTACAAAAAGCTAAAATTCACGCCTGCTGAAATCACATCAACATCAGTTTCTAAGGTATTTACTTTCGCAGCAGTACCATCAGCGTCATATTCTAAGATTTCGCTTTTCTCGCCCACATCGTAATAGCGCTCCCAGCCTGCGCGCAAACTAATATTGTTATTCATATCATATTGGAGGCCAGCACCTAACATAGGTGAATAGCCATCTTCCGAAACTTTTAAGCCATGCAGCGCTGGATTATCACTCGCTACCGTAGTTTCAGTGCTCCAGCGTACTACGCCAGCCTTGCCATATGCAGATACGGGCGATGATTTGCTTAAGCGTTGTTTAGCGACGCCACTCACCGTAATCGCGGTGGTTTGTTGCTTAATCATAATCGGATCTGAGTAGTGATAATTAGCCGTTTCGCCTATGTCCGCATAACCTAGCTCTACACCTAAACCATCGCTGATCTGCAGACCGCCATAAATGTGGCCTACATGGTCGCTATCCCCACTGGTACAAGTTTGACCTTGAGATTTAGCTTGTTTACAGATATCACGATTATCCATTTGCTCCTTGGAATTATCGTAGCTGCTGACACCATAACTGCCCCCGACATAAAAAGGTGCACTGGTGCCTCCAGCGAGAGCATTAGACGCGATTAAATAGCTCAGTAAAACTGCGGATAGATATAAATTTTTCATTGCCCATTCCTTACATAAATAGCAGATTCAAAAGAATCTCTAAGATAATGGGCAGAGCCGCCTATAGAATCTGTTGAAACAAGATCAATGGATTCTATTTTTCGATAATTGCTTGAGTAGGATTTAAGTGTCTTGTTTATTACGCATATGGTCAGCCGTACGTGAAAACGCCATTTTTAAGGCACGATTGAGCGGTAAATCGGTGATTTGCTCGTCCAGTGCTTGATTCATGCACATTAGCCATTGGTCGCGCATGCTAGAATCAATGGGGAAGGGTAGATGACGCGCGCGTAAATAGGGGTGACCATAAGCAGTTTCATACAATGGCGGGCCGCCGAGCCAACCGGATAAGAACATAAACAATTTATCGCGAGAAGTTTGTAGGTCTTGTGGGTGAAGTTTGCGCAATTCCCAAGTTTCGGGTTGGGTGTCCATCAGATCGTAAAAGCGATCAACCAGTTGGCGTAGGCCAGTTTCACCGCCAATTAAATCGTAATGTGGGTTGGTTAAGTCAGTCATAGCTCAATTAAACGCGGTATCACGAAAAAATTCATGAATTTAACACATGCTATCGGTATAATCCGCATCCTTGATTTTCTTTGAGTAATAAGTTGTGATCCAAAATCTCCGCAATATAGCGATTATTGCGCACGTTGACCACGGCAAGACAACGCTGGTGGACAAATTGCTTCAACAATCGGGTACGCTAGATGCGCGTGCTGAACTTTCCGAACGTATGATGGATTCGAATGCGTTGGAAAAAGAACGCGGGATCACCATTCTTGCGAAAAATACCGCGATCCGCTGGACGAATCCTAAGGATGGCATTACTTACCGGATTAATATCGTTGACACGCCCGGACATGCCGACTTCGGTGGCGAAGTTGAGCGCGTACTGTCGATGGTGGATTCAGTGCTGCTGTTGGTCGATGCGGTGGATGGCCCAATGCCACAAACACGCTTCGTGACGCAGAAAGCCTTCTCCCACGGCTTGCGCCCGATTTTAGTCGTCAACAAAATTGACCGCCCCGGCGCACGTCCGCATTGGGTGATGGATCAAGTCTTTGAGTTATTTGATAACTTAGGTGCCAGTGATGCGCAACTCGACTTCCCAGTTGTCTATGCATCAGCTTTAAATGGCTTTGCAGGCATGGATGAGACCGTCAATAGCGGTGATATGACAGCGCTATTTGAAACGATTCTGAGCCACGTGCCAGCGCCCGATGTCGATATCGAAGCGCCTTTCCAGCTACAGGTCAGCCAGCTCGATTATAACCCTTACATGGGTATTATCGGCATTGGGCGGATTAAGCAAGGCAAGATCAAAACCAATACCCAAATTAAGGCCATCGATATTAATGGCACTATTCGTAGCGGGCGTATCTTAAAGATTCTGGGCTTCAATGGCTTAGATCGGGTTGAAGTTCCAGACGCACAAGCAGGCGATATTATTGCTTTCTCTGGGATGGATGAGCTGTATATCTCTGATACCTTATGCGATCCGACCAGCGTGGTCGCGCTGCCACCTTTAAAGGTGGATGAGCCAACGATCAGCATGATTTTCCAAGTGAATGACTCACCTTTTGTAGGCAAAGATGTTAAGACGGGTACTTCTTCACGCCGCTTGAAGGAGCGTTTAGAGCAAGAGTTGCTGCACAATGTTGCTTTGCGCGTCGAGCCAACGAATGATCCAGAGAAATTCAATGTATCGGGTCGTGGTGAGCTGCACTTAGGTATTTTGCTGGAGAATATGCGCCGTGAAGGTTACGAATTAGCCGTTTCTCGTCCGCAAGTAATCATTCGTGAAGTCGATGGCGAAAAATTAGAACCTTACGAAACTGTGACGGTTGACCTTGAAGAACAACATCAAGGCAAAATCATGGAAGCGCTAGGTTTACGCCGTGCTGATCTGAAGGATATGTCACCGGATGGCAAAGGCCGCGTGCGCTTGCAATATGTGATGCCTTCGCGGGGTTTGATTGGTTTCCAAAGTGACTTCATGACCCTGACCTCAGGTACCGGTCTGATCTATCATACTTTCGATCATTATGGCCCTTATAAGCCAGGTTCGATTGGTCAGCGTATCAATGGCGTATTGATTTCTAATGGCACTGGTAAAGCTTTAGCCTATGCGATCTTCAGCCTGCAAGAACGTGGACGCATGTTCATCGGTCACGCGGAAGAAGTTTACGAAGGCATGGTGATTGGTATTCATAGCCGTGATAATGATTTGATAGTGAACCCACTTAAAGCCAAGCAGCTGACCAATATTCGCGCCTCGGGTACAGATGAGAATTTGATTTTATCACCGCCCATTCGGATGACTTTAGAGCAAGCGCTCGAATTCATTGATGATGATGAGCTAGTCGAAATCACGCCGCTGAATATTCGGGTACGTAAGCGCCATTTATTAGAGCATGATCGCAAACGTGCTAATAAATCAATAGAAGTCGCTTAAGTTTTAAGCTGTAATTTGATTGAAAGAAAGCCTGCTTTTGCAGGCTTTTTTGTTTCCATATTTCTTTGAGTAAAAACTAAATTGCAAAAGCAGTTACTCTACTGACATCACGCTGTCAGTAATCCCTTGCTATACTCTAAACCAGAACACCACCAAGGAGAGGGTAGCATGTCTTATAAAACCTATATCAATCTACCTGTTGAAAATCTTGCCGCCAGCAAAGCCTTTTTTGAGCAGTTAGGTTTTCAGTTTAACCCTGAATTTAGTGATGAAAATGCAGCAGGCATGATCATTAATGAGGGTAACAGCTATGCCATGCTGCTCACTAAACCCTTTTTCCAGAACTTCTTCCAACATAAAACCATCGCTGATTCCACAGCTACAGTCGAAGTTTCGGTTGCTTTGCAATGTGAGAGCAGGGAAGCGGTTGATGCGTTAGTGGCTAAAGCAGTAGCCGTGGGTGGCAAAATCTATAACCAACCTCAAGATCATGGTTTTATGTATGCGCATGGTTTTGAGGATTTGGACGGGCATATTTGGGAAGCCTTTCAGATGAATGCAATGCCATCCAAATAGGAGCTGATATCATGCAAAAACTAGTCACCTCGCTCTGGTTCGTCGATTGCGCGGAAGAGGCTGTTAATTTTTATGTTTCGATTTTCAAAAACTCTAAAATCAAGCGCATAGTGCCTTATAGCGAAGCAGGCCCAGAAACGGCTGGCAAAGTCATGGCGATTGATTTTCAGCTGGAAGGCCAAGATTTTTTTGCTATCAATAGCAGCGTTGAGTTTCGTTTTAACCCCGCTATTTCGCTGATAGTGAATTGTGCTGATCAAGCTGAAATGGATGAGTTATGGAATAAGCTGGCGGCTGACCCCGAGCAAGGCCAATGCGGCTGGCTAGAGGATAAGTATGGCTTGTCTTGGCAGATCGTGACTCCCAAAGCCATTGAACTGATTTGTAATCCTGATCCTGTTAAAGCAGCGGCTACGACTCGAGCGATGGCTAAAATGAAAAAATTAGACCTCAATGAGCTACAACGTGCCTATGATGCAGCTTAAACACCCACCTAAGGAAGTACATGAGTCATTTAACCCTATATACCAACCCACAATCGCGTGGCCGCATTGCACATTGGATGATGGAGGAATTGGGCGAGCCTTATGAAACAGTCTGGCTGGATTATGCGAGTACTATGAATGCACCTGACTATTTAGCGATTAACCCGATGGGCAAAGTGCCTGCTCTTAAACATAGTGACGCCATAGTCACGGAAACGGCGGCTATTTGTGCTTATCTAGCCGATCAGTTTCCTGAGAAACAGCTTATCCCTACTAACTCTGTCGACCGAGCTGCTTTTTTCCGTTGGCTATTTTTTGCAGCAGGGCCTTTAGAGCAAGCAGTGACAGCAAAATCACAAGGTTGGGCCGTCACTGCTGAGCAAGAAGGCTTCTTAGGTTTTGGCAACTACGGCAAAACGATCAGTACTTTAGCCGCTGCTTTAGAGCATAGCCCCTATATTGCAGGTGAGCAGTTTAGCGCGGCTGATGTCTATGTCGGCTCGCATTTAGGCTGGGGCATGTTATTTAACAGCATTGAGAAGCAGCCCATCTTTGAAGATTATGTGGCGCGTTTGCATCTGCGGCCTGCTTATCTGCAGACGGAACAGTTGAATGATGCGTATTTACTTGCCAAGATTTCTTAAGCCATGTTGGGGTGCTAGCATTTAGTACCCACTTTTTGCTTTATTTGCGGTTGAGCTGTGCACTGAGCTGCTTAATATCATTCTCAGATAAAGTACCCGCTGCTTGGCGCAATTGCAGGGTGCTTAATAAATAGTTGTAGCGTGCATTCGCGTAATCACGACGGGCAGCAAAGACATCACGTAGCGCCGTCAATACATCCACCGCAGTCCGTGTGCCTACTTCAAAGCCCACTTTAGTCGCCTCAGCGGCTGTTTCTGAGGCAGTTAAGGCACGTTGTTGTGCTTTAACTTGGCTAATCGCCGATTCGATACTCAGATAAGCACTACGTACTTGTTGCTCGATTAAGCGCTCTTGGTAATCATATTCTTGTTGAGTTTGGCGGAATTGATGTTGGGCTTGGCGAATTTTAGAAGCTTCCGCACCACCTTGATAAATCGGTATATTAACCTCAACGCCAACATTCGCACCCAAGACCCGTGGGTCTAAAGCCGAGCTGCTGCTTTCAGTAATACTACCCGTTTGGCGTGCATATAAATTCACCACTGGATTGCGTTCACTGGTGCGTTGAATTTCAATTTCTTTCTGAGCCACTTCAATCGCTTGGCGGGCTGCTTGCAGTGACTTGCTAGAGCGCTTGGCAATCTCAACCCAAGCATCCATACTTTGGGGCTTAGGAATGGTGAGAGCCAGATTAGGCTGCGGCCCCGATAAGTCTTTATAATGTTTACCAGTTAAAACACGTAGATTTTCACGCGCAATATCTAAATTTTCCTTAGCAGCAATTTCACTTGCCACCGCTAAGTTGTAGCGCGAATCGGCCTCTTTGACATCAGTAATCGCCGAGCGCCCGACATCAAAGAAGGCTTGCGCTTGTGCTAGCTGGCGTTTAATGGCGTTTTTCTCATTACTCGCTACATTCAGATTTTCTTTCGCAAGCAAATAAGAAAAATAGGGCTGCGCAACCCGTAACACCAACGCTTGGCGTTGTGCATCCAGTTGCATACCGGCTTGGGCGATTTGCGAATCCACCTTATCAATTTGTGCATCTAAAGCGCGGTTATAGAGGGATTTAGTCAAGCCCAATGTATAAGTGCTAGTGAGTCCATTGCTATTTTTGCTCAAGCCATCATAAGGCGTGTATTGCTCACTAAAAGTAGCGTTCGCATTAAAGCTGACTTGTGGTTTTTTGGCGGCTAAAACTTGTGGTTTATTTTCTAGGGTAGCCAGATAGCTGCTTTCTTGGGATTTAAGCTGGGCATCATAGGTTTTGGCTTGTTGATAGACTTGAAGGAGTGTCTCAGCCTGAGCAGCAGGGGCTAGCCATAACAGATTAGCTGCTATTGTTGTCGTCAAAAATACTCTTTTCATGGTCTTTCCAATCTTTATACAGGCTATTGAAGCCCGATTAGTCAGTATTATAAGCGTTTAGCACGGGTTGGGTTTGATCGTTAATAAACGGGTATCGAAGGATCGATTTCGCGGGCCCAACGGTCAATTCCTCCAGTGAGGTTGATCGCCTGAAAGCCTAAACGCTCTAATAAATAGCAGGCATGTGCACTACGAATGCCGTGATGACAGATCACTACCACTGGCAAGTCCTTATCCAATTCATTTAAACCATAGGTTAGTTGACTTAAAGGAACTAAGTGTGAATTTTTGAGATGTACAATTTGATACTCCCAAGGTTCACGCACATCTAACAGCTGAATAGGCTCAGCTGTAGTATTTAAGTGATTAGCTAACTCTTGGGGTGTCCAATTTTGCATGCTTAAAATTGAAACCTAGCTTTAAGCTCAGTGCCTTCTAAGGCTTTGATCACTGTTTCGTACAAGACTTGGCGATTAAATTGGCTATGATCTTCACGGGTAATCAGCATGGCATGCATGGTAGGCGCAGTGCCGACGATGACAAATAAACGCCCACCTACGGTTAAGCGCTGTTCAAAAGCAGGCGTGTATTCGGGGATCGAGCCAGTGACTGCAATCACATCATACTGTTTGCCGGGATTTCCCTCCCATCCGTAGCCTGCGTCATCGATATACAGATTAAAATTGTTAATATCTACTGAATGAAGATTTTTTTCCGCCTGTTGGGATAGATCAGCATATAAATCAACACTATCCACATGCTTAGCCATGTGTGCAAGACAAGCTGTAACAAAGCCACTGCCGGTGCCAATTTCGAGGCATTCGTCATTGGGCTGAACATCAAGGTCTTGTAACATGCGCGCTTCAACACGCGGAAACATCATCGCTTCACCGTGCACTAACGGAATTTCAGTGTCGGCGAAAGCAAGATTCTGCCACTGCGCGGCAACAAATTTTTCGCGAGGAAGAAACCTGAAGGTATTTAAGACTGTCTGATTTAACACAGACCAGGGACGAATCTGTTGCTCCACCATATTGGTGCGTGCCCGATCCAGATTCAGGTTCATTATACACTCCCTAAATGATGCAAATAATGAGCCGTTTAGAGTACGTGTTCCCTGTTTAGGCTGCAAGTGATCAATGTACGAAAATAGAAATGCTTTAGCGAGGTGAATCATGAACTGGGTTAGCTCTTGGGGAACAGGCCTATTCCTTGGCTTATTCTTGAGCATCAGTACGGCAGGGGAGCAATCCTTATTAGTAGCACAAGCCCCTACTGTGGTAGTGACTAATGCAAATTTTATTGCTTGCAAGGAACCGCGTCCCGAAATTTGCTATGAAGTTTACGCGCCTGTGTGTGCAGTGCGTAAAGTTCAAGCACATTGCAGCTTAGCACCTTGCCTCAGTACCGAGCAAAAAACCTATGCTAATGATTGCCAAGCCTGCTCAGACCAAAAGGTATTAGGCTTCGCGAATGGCGGAGAGTGCGCTTAGCTTCAATTAGCGCTGGGCGGTAGTTAACAGTTGCCGTTCAGCTTCATTTTGTAGATTACGTAAATTACGCAAGGTCGCCGCTTGGACATTGGGTAGTTTCAAGGCTTGCTCAGCGGTTGATACCGCATGTTGGTATTCACCTAAACGTAAACTCCGCGACGCATTATAAAAACTCGCCTCGGCCGCTTGATTGGCTTGCTGTGCAAGGCGTTGAGCTGTCTCAAAAAACTCTAAGCCGGTTGTTTCCTTTAAGCCTAAGCGAGCTAAAGTCTGCAAGCTCAGCGCAGTTTTATTCTGACCTGCTTGGCTTTCGGCCAAGGTCATGGCAATAGCGGCTTGAGTGTTGGCTTGCTGTGCATAGGCTTGTAAACGTTGCTCGGCTTCTGGATAGCGCTTTAACGCATTTAAGGCTTGAGCTTGTAAGAGGGTTGAGGCTGGCGTATTGGCTTGGATGCTTGCAGCAGCGCTCGGGTTACCTGACCGCAAGGCTTGGAAAGCTTGCCCATAAGCGGTAGCTGCAGGTTTAAGATTCGCTGCAGTTAAAGGCGCTGCATTCTGCCCTGAGAGTACTCGTAGCTTCTCACGGGCCGCGATGTAGGCTAAATCATCCTTGGGTTTGCGCTTGGGCATTTGGTTGAGCAGGCTGCGCGTATCGCTCAGGCGGTCAATCGACATCGGGTGGGTGTATAAATACTTGGTGATATCCCCATAAGCGCTACTTTCACTACGCTCTAGTTTTTCTAAGAAATAGGGCATCGCTTCAGTATTAAAACCTGCATTTGCCAGAATACGTAAGCCGACTCGATCTGCTTCTGATTCGGCGCGTTGGCTGAAAGCAATTTGTTGATGCGCTTGCATCGCCATCGTGCCTGTGACGATAGCTTGCGCCGCGTCCGGGCTTTGACTAGCGACAGCAGCACCGGCTAACACACCTAAGCCCGTCATTAAGGGGCTATTCTTACTTTCTTCTTGCATGCGTGCGATATGTCGTTGCGTAACATGCGCAATTTCATGAGCCATCACCGCTGCCAGCTCGCTTTCGGATTGGGTGCTGAGAATCAAGCCGGAATTAATAACAATTACCCCACCTGTCAGGGTATAGGCATTGATGACATTATTTTTTTCAATGACAAAATGCAGTTTACCGCGATTAGGGCTGCGGCTCGCTAGGCGTTGGCCTAGGGTATTAATCCAGTCTGCTAATTCCGGGTCTTCAATCAGGGGGCGGCGACTTCGTAATTGACGTAAGAGCGCTAAACCCTCTTGTTGTTCCTGAGCAGTGCCAGCGCTGCTTGCATTGCCAACAATATCCGGCATATCAATTTCAGGGATTTGTAAATTTAGGTCTGCGGCTTGGATAGGCGTTGTGGTCAAACCAATCAGCAAGAGCATGGAGCTTAGAAGGGGGAGTCGCTTAAACATTTGTTTGTGTTTACCTAAGTAGGTAGTCCTCGTGATCTAACTATAGATGAAATTTGCAGGCTTTAGTTGCAAGCCAATAGCTTAGCAAAAGCGGGTAACTTGACAAAAAAGGCTCATTATTAGAATATTAGGATAATTTAATGTTTTGTTTTCAGAGAGATCCAATGTACGGAATTAATGAGGTTGATGCTTCAGAGCTACAAACTATGTTGAGCAAGGGTGAAAAGGTACGCTTAGTCGATGTGCGTTCTGAAGCTGAGTTTCAGCAAGGCATCATTGAAGGTGCTGAGTTTTTGCCTTTGCATGTGCTGCCCATGCGGATGAGTGAGTTTGCTAACGATGAGAAAATTGTGCTGTATTGCCGCAGTGGTGCACGTTCAGCGCAAGCTTGCATGTATTTGAAACAAAATACTGGTATTGAGGCGATCAATTTGCGTGGTGGCATTATTGGTTGGTATCAGTCCGGTTATCAGGTTGTACGTCCTGCCGCTTAGAACCGAGGGTTTTAATGGGTAGCTTGGAGAGGAGAGTTTCCGCAATTCGCATCAACGGAAGCTCAAGGTGGAAATGGAAAGGAACACGTTATGGCAAAGAAATTAGCAATTATTGCAACGAAGGGCACCTTAGATTGGGGTTATCCTCCCTTTATTCTCGCTTCAACCGCTGCAGCGCTCGGTTATGATGTAAAGATTTTCTTCACTTTCTATGGCTTACAGCTATTGAAAAAAGATATGAAACTCGCGGTGACTGCTCTAGGTAATCCTGCGATGCCGATGCCGTTTCCTGTACCCGTATTGCTTCAGACCTTACCCGGCATGCAAGCCATGATGACCAGCATGATGAAAAAACAAATGGCTGGCAAAGGCGTGGCTGATTTAGGCGAGTTACGCGATTTATGCTTAGAGGCTGATGTGCAGTTTACAGCTTGCCAAATGACAGTTGATTTATTTGATATGGAACGTTCTGATTTCATTGATAATATTGAATATGCAGGCGCAGCCTCTTTCTTAGAGTTTGCCGGTGATTCTGATATTTGCTTATTTATCTAAGCAATTTCATTTAGCAGTATATAGAAGAAAGAAGCCGGGCATTATGTCCGGTTTTTCTTTTTCTGACTGCTTCCTGTTAGAGTGTTAATTAAGCTTAAGCAAAAGGCTAACTATGCAAATTACGATCATTAGCGGCAGTCATCGCCAAAATTCCCAAAGTGAAAAAGTTGCCCACTATGTACAGAGTGTCTTAACTGGGCAAGGTATTCAGGCTGGTATTTTTAGCTTAGCAGGTAATCCTTTGCCTCTGTGGGATGAGTCTATTTGGGATGGAAATTCTGAATGGGCAGCGCGTTTAGCTCCCTTATCAGCGCAGCTAGCTGCTAGCGATGGTTTTGTGATTGTGACGCCTGAATGGCATGGGCAAGTGCCTGCTGGGTTAAAGAATTTTTTCCTACTCTGGGGTAAAAACGAGCTAGCTCATAAGCCAGCATTAATTATCGCTGTGTCATCCTCAACCGGTGGGGCTTATCCAGTGGCTGAATTAAGAATGAGTAGTTACAAAAATAATCGCATTTGTTATCTGCCAGAGCATATTATTATAAGACAAGTTACTAGCGTATTAAATGAAGACGTCAATACCAACGACCCAGCAACCGATAGTTATTATAGAGATCGGATTCAATGGGCTTTGGGGATTTTAGAGCGTTATGCGCAAGCCTTAGCACCCGTTAGAGCAGCAGACGGTTTATTTAATGAAGAGTTTCGCAATGGTATGTAAACCATTGATTGAAGAGGTCTAATTATGCTTAAGGCGGGTAAAGCCCAAAGGGTGCTCAATCAAATAGGCAAATTTGATTACTTTCATGATGAGCACCACGCGGCACGGCGCAATGAAATTCGTTGGTTAGTTGAGGAGTTTACCGAGATTCCGGTCGCCAATTTACCGCCTTCCTTAGAGGGCTTTACGATTGTGCAGTTAACCGACTTGCATTTACGCCCCTTTACCCAACTTGAGCATATCGAGCGTGCCGTCGCCCGTACCAATTTATTAAAGCCCGATCTAGTCGTACTAACAGGGGATTATGTCTGGCACGATGAGCAGGATATTTTAGATTTAGCGCCCGCTTTAGCTAAGCTAGATGCTAAATTTGGTTTATTTGCAGTGCTAGGTAATCACGATATCAAAGCCAATGAGGTTTTGATTACTCAAACCTTTGAAAGCCACGGCATTAAAGTGCTTTGCAATGAAGGTTTGGATATCCAAGTGGGTCATTATCGTTTGCATTTAGCTGGAATTGATGATGGCTGGCTTGGAAAACCGGATATTAAGGCCACGTTAGCCGGGCATCGGGGTAATATACCCGTTGTGCTGTTGGCGCATGAGCCAGATATGATTGATTGGTATGCCGATGATACACGGATTTCTTTACAGTTATCCGGGCATACCCATGGTGGGCAAATCCAAGTAACTCCGGGTAAACCGTTTATTCGGCCTTATCTGGGGAAAAAATATGTGCAGGGCTTGCATCGTGTGAATCAGTCTTGGGTATATACCAGTCGTGGAATAGGATCAACGGGGCTGCCTATTCGCCGGAATTGTGCTCCAGAAATTACCCATCTCACTTTGGTGAGTGGAACAGCAACGACCATCCAGACATCGGCTTGATACGCTTGTCCGAAGAACCTTTGTGAGCAACAGAGGTTTCTTTAGACTGAGTCTTAACCTTTAATGGTCATGGTGCGAGTCAGTCAGTATCTGTCGGTAAATAGCAGCCTTTGGTAAGTTCTGGGCTTGCTGATGTGATCAGCTGACCTTTAAAAAACATTAATAAAAATAGATAAAGAGCGACGCGCGTGAATACGTCAGATCCAAACCAAGTTTCTCCAGGTCGAGACCTGTCAGGCCTGAAGGTGCTCATCATCGATGATAGTAAAACGATACTGCGTACAGCAGAGGCTTTACTATCCGAATATCAATGTTGGGTCACTACCGCTTCTGATGGTTTTGAAGCTTTACCCATTATTGCGACTTTCAAACCCGATGTGGTCTTTGTCGACATCATGATGCCGCGTTTGGATGGTTATCAAACCTGCGCTTTGATCAAAGCCAATCGCAATTATCGTGATATCCCCGTCATTATGCTTTCCAGTAAAGATGGCTTATTCGATTTAGCGCGTGGGCGTTTAGCAGGTTCTGATAAGTATCTGACCAAACCCTTCACCCGCCAAGATTTGCTTTCTACGATTTATAGCTATGTTTTGCCACACCTCCAAGCGAACAGCGAGAAAGCCGGAGATGGGGCAGCTACCACTCGGGAGTAGTAAACAGTGGCCAAGCATGTGCTGATTATTGATGATTCTTTGACAGAGACGCGAGTATTCAAGTCTTTGTTAGAACATCATGGTTATAAAGTCAGCATTGCATGTAATGGGCAAGAGGGAATCGAAGTTGCGCGTGTATGTAAGCCAGATCTGATTTTAATGGATGTAGTGATGCCCTTATTAAACGGGTTTCAGGCCACACGCGAATTGAGTCGTAATGCAGATACTAAGCATATACCGATTATTGTTTTCAGCTCCAAATCAACAGAAACGGATCGCATGTGGGCGATGAGGCAAGGCGCAAAAGCTTATTTAATTAAGCCAGTCAAACTGCCACTGTTGTTAGATGCCATCAATAAATATATGCCCGGAGGGTAAGGCATGGCCAGCCCCTATGAATTGCTGGTCGGTTTGGCTCTGTTAAGAGAGAAAAAACGCCAGCTTGAAGCAGAGCAGCAACAAGGGCCGATTGAAGCATGGTCAGCCTTAGTCGTTAAAATTGGACCTTGGCGTTGTGTATTGCGCCAAGATGAAGTGGATGAAGTGATTGCACCTAGTAAATTGACTAAAGTACTAGGTACACCGAGTTGGATGTTAGGTATTGGTTATTTTCGTAATCAGCTATTAAATATTTTAGATGGGCGCATGCTGTTTTTAGGGCGATCGAGTGGTTCAGTTAACCAGTTATCAGCACGTATTTTAGTGGTGCAAGGGCAAGATGAATGGTTCGGGATTAAAGTGGATGAGTTGATTGGAATTCGCCACATTTGGTCAGATAGTGCTGAAATTAAACCGTTAACTGATAAATTAGCGATCTGGCGTTCGTATGCAACACAGTGCATTGTGATGAATGGCGAAGTCATGCCAATATTGCAAGCAAGACACTTAATGCGTGGTTTGGAGCTGCAACGTTTGCCAGAGCTCTCGGCCTCAACAGTTTAATGAGCGAGCTTGAATAAAAGAATAAGAACAAATGGATAATTCAACGCAACTCTCAAACACATTTTTTACCGGGAAGATGATCTGGGTGCCGATAGTGCTACTCCTGTTCAGTATTGTCGGCATGATTGTTCTATTTCTGATTGGCTCGTCTTGGTTTGATTATCAACAGGCTATGCGTATCGGCCTATTAGGCTGCATTGTCATTTTGTTGAATATTCTGTGGGTTACTTACCTGTTTTATCGCTTTTATACCCAGCAAGCCGCTTGGAGTAAGGTGGAGTCTGAGCAGCAAGATTCGATCATGTGCTTGTTGGACGAAATGAGCACCCTAGCTGAGGGCGATTTAACTATTCGTGCTACGGTTTCAGAAAATATGACGGGTGCAATTGCTGACTCGGTGAACTACGCAGTGGATGCTTTGCGCGAGCTGGTTATTAAAATTGATGATACTTCTGGGCGCTTAACCCGTTTTGCGCAAATTGCGGATAAACGTATTTCTCAACTGTCTCAAGCCAGCACACGCCAATCGGAAGAAATATCCATGGCTTCTTCGGCCATTGCTGCCATGACTCATTCGATTCATAAGGTTTCGCGCAATGCAGCGGCTTCTACCGAAGTCGCACGTAAATCTTTAGAAATTTCTCAAGCAGGTGCACATACAGTACGTAGTGCCATGTCTGATATGGTCACGGTTCGCGAGCAAATTCAATCCACTTCTAAGCGCATCAAGCGCCTTGGTGAAACTTCACAAGAGGTCGGTGACATTGTGCGCTTAATGAACGATATCGCTGAGCAAACCAATATCTTAGCCTTAAACGCTTCTATTCAAACTTCCTCCATGTCGGGCAGTGGACGTAGCTTCGAGCGCGTAACGGATGAAGTCCAGCAATTAGCGCAGCGCTCTGCTGAAGCCAGCCGCAAGATTGACTTATTAGTACGTGCCATCCAAACGGATACCCAAGAAGCCATCGCCTCGATGGAGCAAACGACTGCACGTGTTGTAACTAGTTCGCGCAATGCGGAGTCCGCTGGGGCGGCTTTAGATGAAGTTGAAGAAGTTTCCACCAGTTTAGCGCGGTTGATTGCCAATATTTCAGATGCCTCCTTCAAGCAGGCTGATATGGCAACGCGCGTGACGAGTACGATGCAATCGATTCAAGAAGGGACTCTGCAAACTGAGCAGTATAGTAAAGAAACAACCGAGCTTATTTCTAACTTGAATGAAACAGCTAATGAATTACGGCGTTCGATTGCCGATTTTACGCTGAATAAGACAGGCGCCGACCAAGTAGAAGGCAGAAGATGATGAATAATAATAACGATTATAAAAAAGTGAACAGACGTATGGGGGCGCAAGTCGCATGATTTCTGATAAATCGAGTCTAGCTAGTCGTCTGGGATGGGTTATTGGCGAAACTGAAAAGTCACTCGCTGAAACTCGCCAATCATTTTCTCTGTATGTGGGCGATACAGCCTTAAGTAATTTAGAGACAGCTATTAGCAAAGCACGGCATGTCTTGGGTGTACTAGATATTTTAGACACCGAAGGCGCTTATATGCTGGGGCGTGAAATCGTTCTATTAATGGATGCGATTCGCCAAGAGAGGGTCAAAAATTGGCAAGAGGCTTGCACGGTTACAGCTGATGGCTTATTGCAGCTTTCTGAGTATTTGAAGCATCTGCGCGATGGCTATGCTGACTTGCCGGTTATTGTACTGCCAATGCTGAATAATTTGCGGGCTGCCCGCGATGCTGAGTTATTGTCAGAGCATCTGGTCTTCTTACCTGCAGAGGGTGTCGTTACCAATACCCAAATTGGCACTGACAAGTACATGGCTTTGCCTGCGGATAAGTTGGATCAAGCCACTAAACGCTTACGCTTTTATATGCAGAAAGCATTGTTAGGCTGGTTTAATAATGACCGTCCCGCTTTCCATTTGCAGGCTGCACGTAAAGTCGCTGTGAATATGATTACCCTACATGAAAAAGAGCGCTTAAGAGCGTTATGGTGGGTGACTAGCGGTTTATTGCAGGCCTTAGAAGAAAATAAGTTAGAAGATAGTGCGGCGGTTAAATTATTAATGGGGCGGATGGAGCGGGAAATTCGTCGCTTCGGTGAACTCCAAGAAACTGCCTATAACGACTCTTTACCCGACGAGCTACTGAAAAACTTACTGTATTACGTGGGTTTAGCCGAAGACAGCGGGGATACTTTAGGCGCTGTTAAACAAGCTTATCATCTTGATTTATATCTACCTAAAGGCGGTACGCTGGAAGAATTGCGTACTTATTATACTAAACCTGGGCGTGAATTATGGCAGGCGGTTTCATCGTCTTTACAAGATGAATTAGCACTATTGATGTCTCAAGTTGAGAGTTTAGGTCAGCGCGAGCACCCGACCGCTTTATTAGCTGAGGTAGCTAAGCGTACCGGCAGTTTGGCACAAACCTTAGGTATGTTAGGTTTAGGTACAGCAGCCGAACTCACCGATAAGATCGCGACCGAACAGCAAGCAGTTGCTGCAGCCAATACTGATTTAGATACAGACCTACTAAATCGAATGAGCGAGCACTATCTAAAGCTAGAAAGTGTGCTGCGTGAATATGCCGAAACCGGTTATGACCGTACTGAGGAAATCTTCTTCGGCGAAGGTCAAAGCGGTAATGAGATGGGAGCTGCACGTGAAGTAGTACGTACTGCTTTAGCTGCTTTATCCAAAGCTCAGACTGAGTTGGCGGCCTTCCATCAAGAGGAAGGTAACTTTGCGCATTTGGAAGAAATATCCAAAGTACTGCGTAGTATTTCTGGCACCTTGGATATTTTAGGCCACCAAGAAATTCAGCCCTTAGCGCAAGGGATTAAGGTTTATCTGGCTAAAGATCTACAAGCGACTAAACGGAAACCGGCTTTAGAAGAAATTCATTGCGTGGCTGATATTATGACTTTGTTAGAAGCTTCCTTGTCATGTATTAGCAATAATGAAGACCACTTACCGCTCTTGCCGGTCGGCTTCGATAAGCTGCGTGAGTTGGATAATTACACCAAAGTCGATTTAGTGCATGAAGCCGATGTAGCTCAAGGCCAAGCTGAGCTGGATCATAAAAAAAAAGCCAAACAGCAGGCACCGTCGACCCTATATCAGAAGCTACGCAATCAGCGCCTGCTAACCGAAGCCTAGCTCCAAGCTTTCCTTCAGCCTCCGCTGCTGTTAATAAGACCAGCAGCGCCAGTGCTGCCAAACATGATTCGTCAGCTTTACGTGAGAAAGTTGGCGATGATATCTACGAAATCTTCGTTGAAGAAATCACCGAAATCCAAGCTAACTTTCAAGATTGGATTCCACAATGGTTAGAGCAACGTAGCATTTCTGAATCCCTAAAAGAAATCCGACGGGGTTTCCATACCTGCAAAGGTAGTGGGCGCATGGCGGGTGCTTTGGCTTTAGGTGATTATGCTTGGGCGCATGAGCGTATGCTCAATCAGATTATAGAAAAGACCTTGCCCATTAATGACCGGCTTTGTGAGCTGTTAAGTGAGTCTACCCATTATATTACCAAGCGCTTGGACTACTTCCTAACCTCAACTGTGGCCGATGAAGATGCTAAGCTGGAGATTAAGAAAGTCGAAGATTTTATTCGCGACCCGAATATAGTTGTGACGGCTGAGCCAGATATACTGCTCTTCGATTCCATCATCCAAATCGAGTCCAAAGATCCTTTAAGTAAAGATGAACCTGCTTCAGAAATTGCTGCCTCGGACTTTATTATCACAGCAGCAGAAGTGATGGATGATAGCTTAGCTCAGTTCCCTACACAGCTAGAATATGACGATAATTTCTTAAGCTCATCGATTGATGATGGTGCGGATAATGGCTTTTTAGTAGTCACCGATCCTTCGACGGCAGTGCCAGGCTTGCCCGCTATCCAATTGCCACCACCTCCAGTACAAACTAAAGAACCTGCGATTAGCACTCAGCAGCCTGCCACTGAGGACTTAGCTTGGTTAGGTGCGAGTCAAGTGCGTGAGACTCAAGCTGCTAGATCAATACTCAGTCAGCCTGAACCTAAAGCTCCGGTTGAGTATGATGATCAGAGTGAAAATGAGTTGGTCTGGTCAATGTTCCGCGAGGAGCTACCGGATCAGCTGCGCAATATCGATAGCTGCATGCAGACTTTAAATACCAAGCCTGCCGAATGGGAAGTGAGGCGTTCTTTAGAGCGTGAATTGCACACCTTAAAAGGCGGCGCACGTATGGCGCGCTTGACTGACTTAGGAGATTTAGCGCATGAAGCTGAGACTTTATTAGAAAAGCTGGGGCGGCATGCTAGCCCACAAGAAGTGACTAGCAAGTTACGTTCTCTCCAAGGCTTGATTGATCAGATTAATAGTCTGGCCGAAAAATACATGGCTTTGGACGCTGCCCCTGCAGATCAAGAGCTTGTCGTTGAGACTAAGCCTACACCCACTCCTGTAGCCAAGCCTGAGCCAGTTGCTAAGCAACCAACTATCATTGAGCAACCCAAATCCGAGGCTACAGCTAGCCCTGAAGCTTATTTGAATGCGCCCAAACTGAATGCTCCAGTCAAAACTTATGACAGTTTGTTAGAGCGTTTATTAGCCGAGAAAGCGCAGACTCTGCCTGATTTGTCGGTGTTGGTAGAGAAAAAAGCTGAAAAGAAGCAAGTGGTGGCGAATTTGAGTGACGAGGCTAATGCAGCTTTGGCGCAAGAACAGATTCGTTTGCCAGCAGTCTTCCTCGATAAAATGATTGATCGAGCGGGCAGTTTAAATATGCAGCAAAACACATTGAGTGAGCGCTTGCAGATTATGACTGATGATGTGGGTGAATTCAGCCGTACTGCTGCACGCCTCAAACAGTTATTGCGTTCTTTAGAGCTTGAAACAGAAGCCCAAATTCATGCAGGACACCGCCAATCGGCAGCCGCCCAAAATAAAGGCGCTGATTTTGACCCGCTAGAAATGGATCAATATTCTGAATTGCAACGGTTGTCGCGTGCCTTAGCAGAGAGCTTGAATGACTTAGTCAATATTGAGGCGGATTTAGGCGTGCAACTGCGAAATAGCGGGGCGGTACTAAAAGATGCGCTCAGTTCCAGCCGTTATTTACATCAAGATTTATTGGAAACACGCTTAGTCGAAGCCATGGTAATTGTGCCGCGCTTAAAGCGGATTGTGCGGCAGACCTCAACAGAGTTAGATCGGGAAGTGAATCTGGAAGTTGATGGCGAGGCCTTTAAGCTAGATCGCCATTTATTGCAGCGCATGACTGCACCGATTGAGCATTTGTTACGGAATGCGGTTTCACACGGCATTGAACCTGCCCAAGAGCGGACTATTCTGGGTAAAGCCGCCCATGGGCAAATTACTTTAAAAGTCTTCCGCGAGGACACTGAAATTGTCTTCCAAGTGCAAGACGATGGTCGAGGTTTAAATCGTAAGCGCTTACGGGCTAAAGCAGAAGAGCTGGGTTTAGTGCGCCCACAAGAAACTTTGTCTGACCAAGAGACCATGCGCCTGATTTTGCGCCCAGGTTTTTCTACTGCAGGCGCACTTAGCCAAATTTCTGGGCGTGGCGTGGGCATGGATGTTGTGAGTTCCGAAGTGAAAGCACTCGGTGGGCATCTGCAAATTGCTTCAGTAGAGGGGCAGGGAACGCTGTTTACCATGCGCTTACCGTTTGCAATGGCGGCTAATCCAGTCTTATTTGTAGGCACACAAAGCCAAACTTATGCGCTTCCTTTGGGCTATGTACAAGGCTTATCGCGCTTAGATTTAGCTAAAGTACGAGAGCATTTAGATCAGACTGACAAGTTTATTTCTTTCAGCGGCAATGATTATGCGGTGCGCTATTTAGGGGGCTTGTTAGAACCAGGTTCGCAATTAATTTTACAGGATGATCATGTCTATCCAGTGGTATTTGTGCGCACAAGTGGCGGACATTGTATCGCTTGGATTGTGGATAAGATTTTTGGGCGGCGTGAGGTCGTGCTGCAGTCGTTGGGGAATCTCTTCAAAGAAAGCCGTTTCTATTCATCCGCGACGATCACTAGCGATGGCGAAGTCGTGCTGTTGCCGGATATGGCCGATTTAGCTCTGCGCGTCAATGGAGTTGCTACTAACATCGATCCAAGTCAAGCTGCCTTTGTGATTCCAGCCCCTGAGCGCCATGAGCGCCCACATATTTTAGTTGTGGACGATTCGATTACGGTACGTAAAGTCACCGAAAAATTGTTAGTCAGCGAAAATATGTTAGTAGGCACTGCCAAGGATGGTTTAGAAGCGCTTGAAATCCTAGAAAAATTCGATCCTGATTTAATTTTAATGGATATTGAAATGCCGCGCATGGATGGTTTTGAAGTGCTCGAAAGCGTCCGCCAAAATCCCGATTGGAATCATGTGCCGATTATTATGATTAGCTCGCGCACTGCAGAGAAACACCAGCAACGTGCTGAGCAATTAGGCGCGAATAGCTTCCTAGGTAAGCCGTATCAAAACCAAGAGTTAATGGCCTTGATTCGGCGTTATTTAGCCTTAAATCCCGATTGGGCTGAGGAGATGGCTCTATGAACAATAATAAAAAGCCAATGATAAAATGCGCTGTTTTGCGTCTACAGCATGGCAGTTTGATTGTGCCCTTTAATTTAATCGCGGAATTAGTCACTGTTGAGCATTTGCAATCCTCCGAGCATCCGGGGATTCTGGGTTGGCTAAGCTGGTTAAATCGCCCAGTACCGGTCGTATCACTAGAGTCGTTGTGTATGTTAGGTGAAGGTAATATTGAAACCGCTAGTAACTGCTTAATTTTGCACACTGTTTCAGACTGCGACGACTTACCATTTATTGCTCTGCAGGTGCAAGGTGGCTTGCAAACAGTAGAAATTAGTGAAGATACTTTACGCGATGACTATAGCGGTAATACTCAGCGCTGCCCTTATGTAGCAAGGCAGGTGCGGATTTCTCAGTTGGTATGTTTGATTCCAGACTTACCAGCGCTAGAAGCTTCTGTCGCGGAAATCTTGCTTCACACCTGATTAACCATCAGCACCGACATGACTAAAGCCAGCAGTACGACAATCACGAAAGCGGATTTGACGGGGCTGGTTTTAGCTTGTTGCTCCATGTACGCGACCCGCTCTGCAGCATTACGCATGATTTCTACTCGTGCCTTTACGTGAAACGTCTCAGCCTTTTCAAAGACAGCAGTACCGCCCCGCAAATTAATCAAGGGGATTAAAATATTGATATTAATATGCGCCATAATCGCGTTTTGCGTTGGGCTGTCGAAATTAATTAACATCGGTGGTTTGAACATAAACATTTGATCAATAACCGCTAACTTCATTTGTTCCTGAGATTTAACAATGATTTCGCGATTGTGTTTCAGTGCTCGTTCTAACTCTTCGAGGCTAGCACTCATCGGTGGAGTACTTGTTTGTACATAATAGTCTTTGCCTAAGACATTGACCTTGATAGTGCCCACATACGTTGTTGGTTGGGGCGCATTATCCTTTTTCTCGTCGCTCATAATCGTTACAAGCCTGCCCAATAATATTTTTAGTATCTATATTTAGCGCAGTCAGACTGCCACCCCACACACAGCCGGTATCAAGCGCTATTACATTATGCTCTTGATGATACCCTAAAGTTGACCAGTGCCCAAACAGTATCTTGTAGGGTATTGGTAGGCGTTTGGGATGGCGAAACCAAGGGATCAATTCAGCTTGAGACTGACTAACTTCCGTTGGGTTCAATTTTTGTTGAAATTCTAAGCTACCATCAGGATGGCAAAAGCGCATACGAGTGAAGGCATTGAGGCTATAACGGTCTTGCTCTTCCTTGGTTTGGCAGTCTTCCCATAAAGCTGGCTTGTTGCCGTAAGCAGTTTCTAACCAAGCTTTAGGTTTATCTTGACGCAATTCTGCTTCAATCGAATGTGCACAACGCTGAGCAGTGGCTAAATCCCAAGCAGGGGAAATACCTGCATGTGTTAAAACCGCATCCTTACTGGCATCTAAATGCAATACAGGACAGTGACGTAGCCAGTCAATTAGTTCAAATAAATCGGGCGCATCCATTAATTTACGCAGACTTTTATGCGGCTCCATAATCCCGTAGCTAGCGGCAATCAAACTGATATCGTGATTGCCCAGCACACTGATAGCAGCTTTTTCTAAGGAGAGGGAACGTACAAAGCGCAGCGTTTCTAAGGAGTGTTTGCCGCGACTGACTAAGTCGCCCGCAAACCATAATTGATCCAAGCTAGGATCAAAGCGCAATTTATCGAGTAAGCGGCGCAAAGGCTCATAGCAACCTTGAATATCTCCCAGAACGTAAATGCCCATAGATCGTACTTTATTGAGGGTTAGAAATGAAAAAGGCGCTACTCTGTAGCGCCTTCGAGATCACAATGCAGCTAAATTATTCGCCGCTGCCTAAGCTCATCAAGAACTGAACCATGTACCAGAAAATGAGCGCAACACTAGAGAACAAGCCTAAAGAGGCTGCTACATATTGTTCGCTGTTGTATTCATGGATGATTTGTGAAGTTTGATAGAGCATCACTGCACCTGCAAAAATCACCATCGCACCGAAGAATACTAAGCCTAAGCTAAAGCCAAACAGGATGCTGGCCAAAATCAAACCCAGCGCTACAAAGCTACCGACCGTGATGAAAGGTGCTAAGAACGAAAAGTTCTTTTTGGTGCTAAACGCGGTAAAAGTAATACCGCCAGCCAGCATTAAGGTCATCAAGCCTGCACTTAACAGGACATTGGAGCCAGTTGCCGCAGTGAACTTTAAGGCCATGTAAATCATCGGCATGAAGACAATTGCTTCTGCCACCACGAACAAGCCTAAGCCAGCATACTGCATACCACGAGAGATCGCAGAATGCGCCCAACGGTCAGCGACATAAGAAACGCCCATGAATAGAGCCAGCACAACCAGCCATGACCATTTGCTAGTACTCAGCATGCCTACGAACGACTCAGCAACACCTGAGCGAATCAATAAGGCTTCGAGTGCTGCAAAAGCCAGAATAGCGCCACCTAAATGTAGATAGGTACGGCGAATAAAGGTAACACGTTCAGCTTCGGAGGCTTGCGCCACCACTAAACCTGTGCCTGTATCTAAATAAGCCATAAAAACTCCTTTAACTCTTCCAAAAAATTATTCTATTAAAGTTATTTGGGCAATTATTACAGACGGATCTCCATTGCGCTAATTCCCATACCTGAAAGCATCTGTTTCCAACGATTTGCTGTAGTAGCATCATTGGTTGGGCCTAAACGGACGCGATACCAACGTTCGCCTTTGATCTCTGTAGCCTCAATGCGTGTATTTAAACCTTTTTGGCTAGCCAAGCGCTGAATCTGGCCTGCTTGAGCTTCGGATTTATAAGCACCGAGTTGATACATTACCTTACCTTGTGCTACAGGTTTGGCTAACGCCGCTGGCTCTAGTTTTTCTTCAGCCGCTTCGGCTACTTTAGGTGCCGGTTTTTTTTCAGACTCTTTTTCCTCTGCTGCCACTTTTTTAGTGCTATCTCCGTCTGGATTATCTTCATGTACAGTGATGGGCACAGACATCTCCAATTGAGGGAGCACCGCATGATAACTAAAGCCTGGCCGGGTATCTTGCGTCGTAGGTTTATCTTGCAAGCTACTGGCGGCTGAAGCTGTGCCTGCGCCCGTGGAATTGCTAGCTAGAGATGAACTAGTCGTAGTAGGTGTAGTGGTGGCAGCGGATACCGTTGGCGTGTTGGGGCTCATTAAAGCGTAAACTACAGCACCTGCTAATAAGCCAACTGCAATCCCGCCTAATACCCAACTAATCCCATATTGAGAGGAAGCAGTGGTCTCTGCTATTTTAAAATCTTTAGTCATGATCATGTTTAATCCATTATCAGCGCAGTGAGCTTACGCAGTCCTGAGGTATCTTTAAAGCTTAGTAGCAAGAAATGCACCCAGCATTATGATAATTCTACAGGATCTATGTCTATAGACCAGCGAATGCTTTTTTGGTTTTGGCCTATTTTTTCTTGAGTAGTTAAATAGTTTAGACAAGCATGCCGCAAGTTGCGGCTTTCTGCTTGAATCAATAATTGGGCGCGATAACGCTCAGCACGCTTTTCTAAAGGAGCAGGGACTGGACCCATGATAAATACGCCCGTTTGTACTGGGATCTCAGCGCGTAACAACTCTAGGTGTTGCAAAGCTTGTTCCATTTCGGCGGCTTCAGCCCGGATCAGTGCCTGATAACTGAAAGGCGGAAACTGCCAACGCTTACGCTCTTCAATTAATTGCCGCGCAAAGGCCAAATAACCACTTTGTAACAAAGTTAGTAGCATAGGATGCTGTGGTTGAGTGGTTTGTAAAATGACATGCCCGGCTTTATCACTCCGCCCTGACCGCCCCGCGACTTGCGTCAATAATTGCCCAAAACGCTCTAAAGCATGATATTCCGAGCTTAATAGTGCTGCATCCACATCCAAAATAACCACTAAAGTTAAATTGGGAAAGTCGTGTCCCTTAGCCAACATTTGCGTTCCCACTAGTAGCAAACGTTCAGTATTACGTACAGTTTCTAAATGTCGTTCGAGCGAGCCTTTCCGACTAGTGGTATCGCGATCAATGCGAACTACGGGTGTCTCTGGAAAGTATTGCTGTAAAACGAGTTCAATGCGCTCAGTACCGTGTCCTTGGGTAATGAGTTGTGGATTATTGCAGGCAGGGCACTGGCCTTCAGCACGTCCATCAGCGCCACAATGATGGCAAATTAAGCGGCTTTTACGCGCGTGATAGGTCATATTCGCGCTACAAGCAGGGCAATGTGCCAGCCAACCACAAGAGGGGCAAAGCAGCATCGGCGCAAAGCCACGTCGATTAATGAAGAGCATGGCCTGCTCATTGCGCTCTAAAATGCGCTCAATCGCCTGTAAAGTTAATTTGCTTAAACCCGAATGTAAGTGCTGACCACGAATATCCTGCACTTCCAAACTCGGTTGGCGCGCTTTGCCGGGGCGTTGTTCAAGGCGAATATAGTGATAGCGGCCTTGATCGGCATTATGCAAAGTTTCTAAAGCAGGCGTTGCTGTACCCATCAGAATTGGGATATTCAGCATTTGTGCACGCTTAATCGCCAAATCGCGTCCGTGATAGCGAAAGCCTTCCTGCTGTTTTAGCGAAGTATCATGCTCTTCATCAATAATGATCAGGCCCAAATTATGAAAGGCCGTAAAGACTGCAGAGCGAGTGCCAATCACAATATCCGCTTGCCCAGAGCGCGCTTCCATCCAAGCCTGCAAGCGCTCCGTGTCATTTAAGCCTGAATGCATCGAGCTAATCTGTTGCTCAGGAAAATGATCGGTAAAACGCTGCACTAATTGCGGCGTTAAGCCAATTTCAGGCACTAATAGCAACGTTTGCTGGCCTTGAGCTAAAGCATCCTCGATCAAGCGCAAATAAATTTCAGTTTTACCACTGCCAGTCACCCCATGCAGCAAAATAGGTTGGGGTGTAGGTGCTTGAATCCACGCTTGACATTGTTCGAGGCAAGCTTGCTGCTGTTCGGTTAAGCTGAGTTTCGGCGTTAATTTGCCTAAAACAGGCGTACGCAGCTGCGGCTGGCTAAGCTTTTCTTGCACCAAGCCTTTATCAATCAAGGCAGATAACACTTGCCGCCAACCCTCACCCAAATGAGTATGAATCGCGCTAGCAGAGCAGGGTATATTTTGCTGGCTGAGCCATTGATATAGCTCTGCTTGGCGTTTAGCACGCTTAAGTTGAGCAGCTGCTTCAGGTTTAGCAAGCGCTTGCCAAGTAATCGTCTGTGGTAAGGGTTTACCCGCCCGTAAGGTATTCGGAAGCGCAGTGAAAGCTACTTCACCAATCGCATGCTGATAATAGCGCGCCGCCCATTGAATCAGTTCTAGCAAATGCGCATCTAGCAAGGGTTCGCGGTCGAGTAGGGCTTTTAGCGGCTTAAGTTTATATGGCGTAGTGGTTTCTTCTGCCAAGCCCAGCACTACACCGATACTACTACCATGCCCCAAAGACACCGATACACGGCAACCTAAGATTGCTGTATCAGTAGTTTGTGGATAGGTATAAGTCAGTAGTGTCCGCAGAGGGCGTGGCACAGCGATGAGTAGTCTTGCTTCCATAAGCAGCATTTTACTAGATTGCAGCTAGCTCGTTTGAATATATTTTTTGGTGCTAGCCGAAGATGAAGAAAATGTGACAAACCCTTGCTGCTCAAAGGAAATTTTGGGTTATGCACAGAAGCTGTGGATAAGTCTGTTGATATCTTGCGGATAGTCTTCTGTATGGCTGATGAATCACGGGTGTTAACAAATTGATTAAAAATTAATCAGTTCATTTTAAGCAATAAAATCAAGTACTTATTTATTGTTTTAATCGATATTATCTGAATTCCTTCTATGACTAAGTTACTTGACAAGTGGATATTTTACTCGCTATAGGGTGTGGAAAACTTTTTAAAAAGTACTTGCAATTTACCCTCAGTGTTGTTCTAAGCCAGCGATAACTTGCAAGCAATCGCCCATTTTGATTAAAGAAGGCACATGCCGAGCCATAATAATGCCACTTCGTGGTGCATAATAAAGATTAGGTTTTTGATTAGTTCGTTCAATATTGTGTATATAAGCAATTAATTCACCAGCCTCTACTGAATCACCCAAACTGCAACAAGGTTCTAATAAGCCGTTATGTTCAGAAAATACGTAACTGTTTTCATTCATGACTAAACTTTGGCTAGTTTGCGCTGAATTTTCTAGCACTCCAGCCAAAATGCCTGTATGAATTAAAAAATTTTCTACTCCGCGTTTGGCAATCGCAATAGAGCGTGGATTCGTTGTACCGCCACCGCCTAATTCAGTCGAAACAAAAACTTTACCCATCGTTTCTGCTTGATGGTCATACATACCTCGGGTATCTTCTAATAACTTTAAAGAATAGGGCGCACCAAAAGCACGCATCGCGGCCTCGCATTTAGTTTGCTGCTGTTTATCCGCTAATTCATGGCAAGTGGCAAAGGGTAAAAAGTCGAGTGTTTTACCGCCGGAGTGAATATCCAAAACATAGTCAGCCATCGGTAATAACACCCGACTGAAATAATCGGCTAAAACCTGAGTGACTGAGCCATCCACCTTACCCGGAAAAATCCGATTCATATTCAATTGATCCAGCGGCGAAACCCGGGTAGCAGCTTGAAAGGCGGGGTAGTTCATCGCTGGAATCACAATCACTCGACCCTGAAAGCTTGCTAAATCAGTACGTTGAGCGAAATTGTATAAAGCAAGCGGTCCTTCATACTCATCGCCATGATTAGCGCCGGTAATCAGCGCCGTAGCGCCTTGACCGTTTTTGAATTGCACAAGCGGAATTAAAATCGCGCCCCAAGCAGAATCATTCCGCGAATAAGGCAGGCGTAAGAAACCATGCTGAATGCCCTCTTTTTCAAAATCAATGCTGCTACTAATAGGATGATCCGGTGTGCTCATTTATTTCACCAATAATTGCCGTGGTACATTGGCTAAACATAAGCCACCTTGTTCAGTCACTGTAATGCTTTCGGTCATTTCAAAGCCCCAATCGTCAAACCACATGCCCGGCATAAAATGGAAACACATACCAGCCTGTAAAATAGTTTGATCATGCGCGCGTAAACTCATAGTGCGTTCGCCCCAATCCGGCGGATAACTCATGCCGATTGAATAACCACAGCGATTATTTTTCTCATAGCCATGTTTATGCAAATGAGTGAAAAAGGTTTGGGCTAATTCACCGCAAGTATTGCCGGGTTTGAATAGAGGTAACAGCAGTTCAATACTTTCGCCAATGACGCTTTCAATATCGCGGTATTTAACCGGCGGTTTGCCAAAATAAAGTGTGCGTGAAACCGGGCAATGATAGCGATTATGTGCTCCGGCTAATTCTAAGAACATGCCATTATCTTGTTCGAGGCAAGTTCCATCCCAAGTTAAATGGCAGGCTGAAGCTTCCTCGCCCATTCCCATCAGCGGCACAATCGCGGTGTAATCCCCATAATGGTCGGGTGTTCCCCAAGTGCCTGCATGCAGAATTTCTGCGGCCAGCTCATTTTTGCGCATGCCTGGCTCAGCGACTTCCATAATGCGCGCGTAAACCTGCTCAATCACCAAGCCAGCCCGCTGCATGTAAATAATTTCTTGCGGCGATTTAAGTGCACGCTGCCAATTCACTAAACTGGTGGCATCCTGAAATTTCGCATCAGGCAGTGAACGTGCTAGCGACTCCATTGCGCGCGCAGAGAAATAGTAATTATCCTTTTCAACACCTATGCGCCCAGCCTGCAAGTTACGCTGTTTCAAAATGTCCGCTAGGTATTCCATCGCGTGAATATCTGGCGATTGCACATAATGATCGGGGTAAGTAATCACCTCGCTGTGAGGCAAGTCGGTTGTTAAATAAGCGGTTGGCGCATCAATCCCACGTCCAAACCAGAAGAGTTCACCATTGCTGCCAATTACCACGCACTGATGCACATAGAACGACCAGCCATCAAAACCTGTCAGCCAGCACATATTGGATGGATCAGAAACAATCAATAAATCCAGCCCAGCTTGTTCCAGCGCAGTGCGAGTTTTGGCTTGGCGGGCTGCATATTCAGCAGGCTCGAAGCGGCGGCGGCTCTCTTTCATCGTGCTAACCTAAATTTGTATACATGTATTAGTTTTAGTGGATTAAATAGTAGTTTTCAAGTCTATTTTTACGTGTTATTAATATATTTGTATACAAATTAAATTTGGCTAAGTTTATGACAGAAATTTCAGCAGCAGTTTCCGACGCAGAACAACGCTTTCAGTGGATTTACCAAACACTGCGTTCACGCATTGTGCTGTTGGATTATGAGCCGGGAGCGCGCTTATCAGAGGAACAGTTGGCGGCAGAGTTCAAAGTCAGTCGTACACCCATTCGGCGCGTACTTAATCGTTTGGAGGTGGAAGGTTTGCTGGAAATTCGGCATGGGGCAGGCAATTTTGTGACTGAGCTGAGCATGCCAGAGCTATTGGAAGTGTTTCAGTTGCGCATGGAGTTGGTGCGCTTAATGGATGTCTTAGCTCCAAAAGCAGCGACTCCGACCCTAATCAAGCGCTTAAGTGTGCTACAAGCCGTTTGTTTAGAGATTTCAGCTGACCCTAAACCTAAGCGCCGCTTTGCTGAGCTGAATGTGGAAGTTTTCACGACTTTCATGAATTTGGTCGGCAATCAGCCTTTGCGTGAAATCTTAGAGCAACTGTTCTATCGCACCGCCCGTATGTGGCCGTATTTATTGGATGAGAAAAATGTCAGTCATGAGGCGCAAATTTTTCATGCGGAGATCGGTGAAGCGCTGCGGCTGCTCGCGAATAATACTTACCCTTCATTTGGGCATCTTTATCGTTGCCATTTAGCGATGGCTTGCCAGCGTCTCGCCAGCATGCCAACCACAGGAGTTTAAATTATGGATCAGCAATTACAGTCTGAGCTTTCAGCTTTAGATCGTGCTTACACGATGCACCCTTCCACGCATTTAGCGCAATTTGCTCGCGGTGAAGCCCCGAATCGGATCATGGTTGGCGGGCAGGGTGTATATGTGGAAGACAGTACGGGCAAGCGCAGCCTCGATGGTTTTGCCGGTTTGTATTGCGTGAATATTGGTTATGGCCGCCAAGAAGTTGCCGAAGCCATTGCTGAGCAGGCTAAGCAGCTCGCTTATTATCATGCTTATGTCGGACACTCACATGAACCGCTGATTCGTTTATCTGAGCGGATTGTGCGCCAAGCAGGCATGGGCATGCAGCGCGTTTATTATGGCCTATCGGGTTCGGATGCGAATGAAACTAATATCAAATTAGTTTGGTATTACAACAATGTACTCGGTCGACCCCAGAAGAAAAAGATTATTTCCCGCCAGCGCGGTTATCATGGTTCCGGTTTAATCACTGGCAGTTTGACCGGCTTGCCGGTCTTCCATAATGCCTTCGATTTGCCCCTAGATCGCGTCCTGCACACCACTTGCCCGCATTATTATTGGAATGCTCGCGACGGCGAAACAGAAGAGGAATTCTCGAAACGCTGTGCAGATGATTTGGAGCGTTTAATCCTGCAAGAAGGTGCAGACACTATCGCCGCCTTTATTGCCGAACCTGTGCTCGGGACGGGTGGGATTATTCCACCGCCACAAGGCTATTGGGCAGCCATCCAGCCGATTTTGCAAAAATATGGGGTACTGCTAATCGCTGATGAAGTCGTCACCGCGTTTGGGCGTACAGGCCAATATTTTGGTTCACATACGTATCAAATCCAGCCCGATTTAATCACGATTGCTAAAGGGCTGACTTCTGCATATTTGCCACTTTCCGGCGTGATCGTCGGCGAAAAAGTATGGAAAGTATTAGAGCAAGGCACAGATCAACTCGGCGCTTTAGGGCATGGCTGGACGTATTCAGCGCATCCGGTTTGTGTGGCAGCAGCGCATGCGAATCTGAATATTGTCGAGCGTGAAGATTTAACCGGCAATGCGCGCGAGGTCGGTGCTTATTTACAAGCACAATTACGTGAGCAGTTTACTGATCATCCGCTAGTGGGTGAAGTGCGTGGCGTGGGTTTATTAGCTGCTTTGGAGTTTGTGGCTGATAAGAAATCAAAGCAGCGCTTTGCTCCAAGCCAAACGATAGGTGCTAAGGTTGCTGCGGCTTGTTTGCAAGAAGGTTTGATTGCGCGCGCGATGCCACATGGCGATATTTTGGGGCTAGCGCCGCCATTAATTATTAGCCGCGACGAAGTCGATTTAGTTGTGGCGATGGTGAGGCGTGCAGTGGATACGGTATATCGTAGTTTATAAATTTACTCATAAATAAAGCTGCTTAATCTCATTATCAGCTTGTTTAAAAAATCCCCTATTTAGGGTAGCTCCTCTCAATATCCGCAAAGCATGCTCCCATATTTGGGGCATGCTCAAAACCAATAATTCGCTAGATAATGACTCATCGAATACAAAGATTCATCAGTGGGTGGCTCATGTTAATCAAAACTATAACGAAAACTGTGCTGTTATTTGGCTTAATCGGAACGGCTTCAGCCTCTAACAACTTTTATTCCGCATCCTCAGTGTGGAAGGTCAATGAACAACAGGCCTTTAGCGCTTTTATGAGCTGCGATACAGCCGCTGCTACTTGTGTAGCGAGGAAAATGCAAAAGCTCGGAGCTAGCCCCGATGCCTTAAGGTTTAGTGCCACTTTGAAGTATCAGGGCTATCTGGCAAGCTTTCAAGAAAAGGGCACAGTCGATTTAGGGACGGTCATTTATCCGTTTCGCGCTAATACTAATTCGGCCTATATGCTGTTAAATGCTCAGCCCAATAGAGTCAATACCGAACTTAATAGTCTAGTGGGTTTGGAAAAAGACACAAGCTTTAAGCAGCTAAAGAAAACTTATAAAAATTTAGAATTTTGGGGGACGAACGCGAAATTCGTAAAGCTAGCTAAAACTAAATCAGGTTCAAATTATATCTTTAATTATCTGCTGAAAGATGGCTGTAGGGCTTGCGATGTGCCTGCTTCTGCACAGGTCGAATTTCGTTTTAATAGCCAAGGTAAATATCTCGGCGCGCAATTTGTGAAGATCGTGAAATAATAAAAATTTCGTTAAGCAATAAAAACTCCTAAACCTTACGAGTTGGTACTTAGGGTGCTAACTCGGTTTTTTTATGGCTGCTAGCCAACTATGTAAGCTTCCCGCTATAGTGACACCCGTTTCCAATCCTTAGGAATTCGGCATGTCAGCGACTCATCATACCTCCGCTATCCAAGACTTATTAAACATCATGGCGCAATTACGTGACCCCGAACGCGGCTGCCCTTGGGATCGTAAGCAAACTTGGCAAAGCTTATTGCCCTATACCTTAGAAGAAACCTATGAAGTTGTGGATGCAGTGGATCAGAATGATGCAGCGGCAGTTTGTGATGAATTAGGCGATTTACTACTGCAAGTCGTATTCATGGCGCAGATTGCGGAAGAGCAGGGCTTATTTAATTTTAATGATATCGCCCGTGGAATTAGCGAAAAGCTAGTTCGCCGTCACCCGCATGTGTTTGACGCTACTGTTTACGCGACTGAAGCCGAGCAGAAACAGGCTTGGGAAGCGATTAAGCAAGCTGAACGCGCTGAGAAAGCGCAAACGGGTTTATTTGCAGGTATTCCCGCCGCGATGCCTGCTCTGCGGCGCGCACAAAAAGTACAAAAGCGCGCAGCACAAGTCGGTTTCGATTGGGAAAACTGGCAGCAAGTCGTGCCGAAAGTGCATGAAGAGTTGGATGAAGTAGCGGAAGCGGTTGCGGATAAGGAGCCGTTCACACGCATTGAAGAAGAAATGGGCGATGTCTTACTCGCTGCCAGCAATATGGCGCGGATGTTGGGTGTGGATGCAGAAAATGCGCTGCGCTTATCTAGCCGGAAATTTGAGAAACGCTTTGAGCGGGTCGAGGAGTTGTTGGCTAGAGAAAGCTTGAGTTTAGAAGCAGCCACCCTCACGCAAATGGATGCGGCTTGGGAGGCTGCGAAGCTCGAAGAAAAGGCTAAAACTTAAGAGAAAATCACCGAACGCATCGAAATCGCGCTGCCATCATAAGCTGCATTAAAGAAGCGTACTTGATCATCCTCATGCTTAGCACCGAGCGCATAAAATAGCGGCCATAAATGATCCACGGTGGGATGTGCTAGTTTAATTAACTTATCTTTATCGGCAAATTGAATTAGCGCTTGGTCATCGTGCTTTTGCAACAATTGCGCGATTTTCTGATCCACTGCTTGATTCCACTCATAAGGCTTGCCAGCAGTTAATTCTTCAGCTTGTAAATTATGCACAATGTTGCCGCTACCCATGATCAATACGCCGCGCTCACGTAAAGCAGCGAGTTGCTTACCTAAAGCATAGTGATAAGCAGCTGGCTTAAAATAATCAATACTGATCTGAAAAACGGGAATATTCGCCTGCGGGAACATGGGCAGCAGCACGCTCCAAGTACCATGATCATAGCCTTGGCGCAGGTCAAACGCGGTTTTAACTTGACTGCCATCGGCTAACGGTTGTTTGAGTAATTCAGCAGATAATTTGGCTGCTTGTGGTGAGCCATCGGCTGGATATTGTTGGGCAAATAACTCCTCAGGGAAACCGCCAAAATCATGAATCGTTTCAGGTTTCTGGGTTGCCATAATTGCGGTATTACCATCACTCAGCCAATGCGCGGACACCATTAAAATCGCTTTAGGTTTGGGCAATTCCTTGCCTATTTTCTGCCAAGTTTGGCGAAAGGCATTATTTTCAATTGCATTCATCGGGCTGCCATGACCTACAAATAAGACTGGCATTTTCGGTGTCTGTGGTAGTTCGTTGAGAGCAACTTGCGTACCCAGCGCTTTGGCAAGCATAGGGCTAAGGCTCAAAGCCACTAAACTGGAAGCACGAAGAAAGTCACGGCGTTGCATAGCGAATCGTCCTAGTTGATTTTATTAGTAGTCGTTTAACTATGCCGTAAATGCTGTGACAGCACTAGGCTTGAGAAGTTAAGAGAGTCTTAGCGCAAGGCTAAATTTTTAGAGTTTTGTGTAGGCAAACTCACCATCGACCGCAACTTATACCGATCCCCCGGATGGGTGAGAATCGCAAAGCTAATCAAGCGTTCGCCTGACCAAGTACGCCGACTCACTTGCAAGCACGGCAGATGCGCCGCCAAGCCCAAATAATGTTGCGCATGTTTGTTCGGCAAGACAGCCTCGACAATATGTTCCATTGCGGTTAAAGCATATTGCTCGGATAGATATTGATTCGGGGTGGTTTGGGTGAAGTCTTGTTGCAAATAATTTGGCAACACTTGTGCCGAAACAAAGCGTTCTTCAAGTTGAATCGGTAGCTGATTTTCGTGGTGCACAATCAGCGAATGAAACACGCGGCTATGCAAAGGAATGCCCAATTGCATCGCCACTGGTTCAGTCGCACTTTGCTCTTTGAGTTCTAACACTTGGCTGCTGTAATGATGCCCACGCGCCCGCACTTCTTCAGCAATATTGCGCACGTCAGCTAAGGGTGATTCGGCTTTGGCTTGGGCGACAAAGGTTCCCAAGCCCGGATAGCGCACCAGTAAACCTTCCTGCACCAAATCACGCAGCGCTTTATTCACCGTCATGCGACTCACACCAAACTGCTCGACTAACTCGGCTTCGGTGGGGATTTTATCGCCTGCTGCATAGACCTGATTGCGAATCGCATCGCTAATGAATTGCTTAATTTGTTGATAACGTGGTCGAGTATCCACCCAAAGCTCCTGAGGATGATTTTGGGTGGTCATACTAGCAGTTTTCCTCATGCGCTGGGCAAAAGACTGGCAGGCATATAGCGCTTGAGCGTGCCGCTGTTGACCCATTGTTTGGCCTTTTCAATGTCCGGCGCAAAGTAGCGATCTTTATCATAGAAGGCCACGCGCTCGCGCAATTCCGCTTTGGCAGCCTCAATCAACTCAGTGGATTTCAAGGGTGCGCGAAAATCCAAACCCTGAGCCGCTGACAATAATTCAATCGCCACAATCCCGCAGGTATTATCCGCCATCTCCAATAAGCGCCGCGCTGCAAAAGTCGCCATCGATACATGATCTTCCTGATTCGCGGAAGTGGGCATACTGTCGACCGAAGCCGGATGGGCGAAGGATTTATTCTCCGACGCCAAGGCTGCTGCTGTTACTTGCGCAATCATAAAGCCCGAATTCACCCCGCCATTATTGACCAAAAACGGCGGCAATTTACTCAAATTGGAGTCAATCAATAGCGCCATGCGTCGTTCAGACAGCGCACCGATTTCGGCAATCGCAAGCGCCAAATTATCCGCTGCAAACGCTATTGGTTCGGCGTGGAAATTCCCGCCGGAAATAAATTCATCAGCTTCAGCAAACACCAAAGGATTATCCGAGACGGCATTAGCTTCGGTAAGAATCACCTCGGCGGCTTGGCGAATTTGCTGCAAACACGCGCCCATCACTTGCGGCTGGCAGCGTAAAGAATACGGGTCTTGCACCTTGCCGCAGTTTTGATGCGAACCGCCTAATTCCGAACCTACACCCAGCAAATTGCGATAGGCTGCCGCTGCATCCATTTGAGTTCGATGCCCACGCACTGCATGTACCCGCGCATCGAAGGGTTTACGACTACCGAGCGCGGCTTCCACGGAAAATGCTCCTGCGACCGTTGCGGCGGCAAATAAATCCTCCGCTGCAAATAAGCCTTGTAAGGCAAACGCAGTAGAGGCTTGTGTCCCATTCAGGAGCGCTAAACCTTCTTTCGGCGCTAAGGTAATTGGGCTTAATCCGGCATGCTTTAAACCTTCTGAGGCGTGCAGACGTTTACCCTCAATCAGCACTTCGCCTTCACCCAATAACACCGTGCTCATGTGCGCCAACGGTGCTAAATCACCCGATGCACCCACCGAACCTTTTTGTGGCACGCAAGGGTAAACGCCTTTATTCAGCAATTGCATTAGGCGTTCAATCAGCTCATAGCGAATGCCGGAAAAGCCGCGTGCTAGTGAGTTGATTTTCAACACCATCATCAGACGCACGGTCGCTTCTTCCATGAGTGCGCCCGTGCCCGCCGCATGCGAAAGCACAATACTACGTTGCAGTAGCTCTAAATCATGCGGCTCAATGCGTGTATTGGCGAGCAGGCCAAATCCGGTATTAATCCCATACACCACACGGTTTTCAGTAATCACTTTAGCAACCGCAGCCGCACTCGCATCAATCGCAGTGCGGCAAGCCGGATCAAGGCTCACTTGTACAGCTTGCGCAGCGACTTGGCGTAAATCAGCTAAGCTCAATTGTCCGGGCTTAATCATTAATTCAAACATATTAAGCTCCCAACATCGGTAAATCTAAGCCTTGCTCACGAGCGCAAGTCTGCGCACTTTCATAACCTGCATCGGCATGACGCATCACTCCGGTAGCTGGGTCATTGCGCAAAACACGCGCTAAGCGCTTACTCGCAGCCTCGGTTCCATCCGCTACAATCACCACGCCTGCATGCTGGCTAAAGCCCATGCCCACACCGCCACCATGATGAATCGACACCCAAGTAGCACCCCCTGCGGTATTCAGTAAGGCATTCAACAACGGCCAATCGGAGACGGCATCCGAGCCATCCAACATACTTTCTGTTTCACGATTCGGGCTTGCGACTGAGCCTGAATCCAAGTGATCACGCCCAATCACAATCGGCGCTTTCAATTCGCCGGATTTCACCATTTCATTAAACGCCAAGGCCAAACGCGCCCGATCTTTTAAACCCACCCAGCAAATCCGTGCAGGCAAACCTTGGAAAGCAATGCGTTCCCGCGCCATATCCAGCCAATTATGTAAATGCGCATCATCGGGGATGAGTTCTTTGACTTTTTGATCGGTTTTATAAATATCTTCAGGATCGCCCGACAGCGCCGCCCAGCGGAAGGGGCCTATGCCTTGGCAAAATAGCGGACGGATATAAGCAGGCACAAAACCGGGGAAATCAAAGGCGTTAGTGACACCCTTTTCAAAGGCCATTTGGCGAATATTATTGCCGTAATCGGTAGTGGGAGCGCCGCGTTCTTGCAGCGTTAACATGGCGCGAACTTGAATCGCCATCGACTCTTTTGCTGCATCGACCACCGCTTTAGGGTCGGTTTCGCGCATCATTTTGGCTTGCTCTAGCGTCCAGCCTTGCGGTAAATAACCATTCAAAGGATCGTGAGCACTGGTTTGATCAGTGACTACATCAGGCAAAATATTACGCGCGACAATTTCAGGAAAAACATCCGCGCAATTACCTAATAAACCGACAGAAATCGCTTGGCCTTGCGCTTTAGCAGTGGCTAGCATGTCGAGTGCTTCATCTAAGCTATAGGCTTTTTTATCCACATAACGGGTGCGCAAGCGAAAGTCGATGCGTGTTTCATCACACTCCACCGCAAGGCAAGAAAAGCCCGCCATCGTCGCAGCCAAGGGTTGTGCGCCACCCATGCCGCCCAAGCCTCCGGTTAGAATCCAGCGTCCTTGCGCTTGTCCGTTATAATGTTGCTTCGCCATCGCCACAAAGGTTTCATAAGTGCCCTGCACGATGCCCTGCGAGCCAATATAAATCCACGAGCCAGCGGTCATTTGCCCGTACATCATTAAGCCTTGCTTATCCAACTCATTAAACTTTTCCCAAGTTGCCCAATGCGGTACGAGATTGGAGTTGGCGAGGAGCACACGCGGCGCATCGGCATGGGTTTGAAATACACCCACGGGTTTGCCAGATTGAATCAGTAGGGTTTCATCGTCTTCAAGGCGCTGTAACACCTCAATAATCTTGTCGTAACAAGCCCAATTGCGTGCCGCACGCCCAATCCCGCCGTAGACCACTAAATCTTCGGGGCGCTCTGCCACATCGGGATGCAGATTATTCATTAACATGCGCATCGGTGCTTCAGTGAGCCAGCTTTTGCAGCTCAACTGTGTGCCGGTGGGGGCGCTAATGCGGCGGCTAGGATCGTGACGATTATTCATGGCTGGCTCCTGTGATGCTGTAAAACAAACGCGCTGCAACCCGCGCGGTGTGTGAATCTTGATCATAATTTGGGTTATATTCGGCGAGATCGGCGAGGCGTAATTTTTGGCTAGCGCGAATCAGTTCAATTAAAGGCTCAATTACCTCCAAACTCACCCCACGCGCCGCCGGTGCACTCACGCCGGGGGCAACACTCGCGGGTAGCACATCCAAATCCACCGTGAGATAAAGGTGATCGCAATCCGCCATAAAAGCTTGTAACTGCGCTTTAATTTCGGGCAAATCGATCAGCGTCATTTGCTTATCGAGTCGATACGTGACATCTAAATCGTGCGCTCGCTGAAAGAGCGCTTGGGTATTGGCCATTTCACTCACACCTAAACAGCAATAGCGAAACGGCCAATCCTGCTCTTGGCAAGCTTGAGCAATTTGATAAAAGGGTGTGCCGGAATTGCAACCATTCGCAGCGGTGCGCAGATCAAAATGCGCGTCAAAATTAATAATGCCGATCTTGGGTGTTTGATTGCTTAAGGCTAAATAACTCGCCAAACCCAACCACGAGCCATAAGCCACCTCATGCCCGCCGCCTAACACAAACGGGAAATGACCTTGGCGTAATAAATTTTGCACTTCCACAGACAGCTCAGCTTGGGCACTTTCTAAATCGCTGTGTTGGCAAGCGACATTGCCTGCTTCGTAGACGGGTTGCTCCGCATTCCACGGTAGGCTGGCTAAAAATTTACGAATTTGATTAGGCGCTTGCACCGCTCCGACTCTGCCTTGATTACGGCGCACCCCTTCATCCGAACAAAAGCCTAAGATGGCTAAACCTGCTGTCTCCGCTTCACTCACAGGCTTAATCACTTGATGCAAACGCAGCGATAACTCAGGGATCTCGCCTTGATCAACACGCCCTGTCCAAATGCTCTTAAAATCAAATTCAGACATGCGAAATCTCCCCAGCGAATACCCGCTGCTTAATCGGATTGATGCCCACTTGGTAAGCAAGTTCAGCGGGATGTTGGATGTCCCAAACGATGAAATCGGCTGCCAAACCAGCACGCAATTGCCCAATTTGGTTTTGTAAACCGAGTGCTTGTGCCGCATGGCGGGTGACACCCGTTAAAGCTTCTTCCGGCGTTAAACGAAAGAGTGTGCAGGCCATATTCATGGCTAAACGAATAGAAGCGAGGGGCGAAGTACCCGGATTAAAATCGGTCGCGACTGCCATTGGTACGTTATAGCGGCGCAATAATTCAATCGGTGGAACTTTGGTTTCGCGCAGAAAATAAAACGCCCCCGGCAACAGTGTAGCAACCGTACCCGCCTCAGCCATTGTCGCAACACCTGCTTCATCCAACCATTCCAAATGATCGGCTGACCATGCACCATAGCTAGCCGCTAAAGCAGCAGCCTGTTGATTACTCAGTTGCTCAGCATGCACATGCATCCCTAAATCATAATCACGCGCCACCTGCAAAACACGCTCAGTTTGTGCAGGACTAAAAGCAATATGCTCACAAAATACATCCACCGCATCGGCTAAGTTCTCTGAAACGGCAGCCGGAATCAGCTCGGCGCAAACCCAATCAATATAAGCATCGGCGCGGTCTTTATATTCGGGCGGTAAGGCATGCGCACCTAACAGGGTAGTGGAAATGCGTACTGGAAAACGTTTAGCCAATTCACGGGCGGCACGTAGCATATTCAACTCAGTTTCTAAATCTAGACCATAGCCGGATTTGATTTCGAGGGTGGTCACACCTTCTGTCATTAAAGCTTTCAGACGGGGAATAGCTAGTTCAACCAATTGCTCAACACTGGCGGCACGCATAGCGCGTACTGTGGAAAGAATGCCCCCGCCTTGCTGGGCAATTTGTTCGTAACTGACACCGAGCAAGCGCTGTTCAAATTCTTGGGCGCGATTGCCGGCGTGGATGAGGTGGGTGTGGCAATCGATGAGTCCGGGGGTGATTAATGCGCCTTGGGCGTCGATGATTTCAGCAGATTTGAGGCTGGCTCGTTCTTGCTCGAATACTGGCATGGGGGCGATGCATTGGATGATGCCGTTGCTGATGCCTAGTGCTTGATGGGCTAATAGGCCATAGGCTTGGGTGTGCTTGGGGTCAAAACTAGCAAGTTGGGTGTTGATCCAAATCTTTTCGCAAGCTGCAAACACAAGTCCTCCTCAGGCTCATTTTTGTATATATATGTATATACAATATCAAGCTTAAAGAAAAAGTCAATATTTCGACCTTTTTGTGAGAGCACAGAGTAATTAATTCCGTTTATCCGAAAAAACAAAACCCCCGGCTAGCGGGGGCAGAGGTTGCAGGTTCACACCTGTATCATTATTCTTATTGTAGTTCTGATCGAAGTTCCCAAGACACTCTGTTTAAATCCCCCCTGCGCTGTTAACACAGGGGGTATCAGGAGTCGAGGCATGGTAGGCTACTTATTTTTATTATGTATTAAGCCTAACTCGCTACCTCTTAGGGCTTGCTGTTGAACTTCTAACTTCTCCTAAAATTCCCCCCACTTTCGTAGGGGGCATCAGGAGTTGAGGTATGACAGGCAACTTATTTTTGTTGTTGTTTTGTGCCTGCTTTCCACCTCTTGGGGCTTGTTGTCTTTATTCCGTTAACCCTTTCTTATTTTTATTCTCGTCCCTTGTGTCTGGGATATTGCAACGCCTGTGCCAACTTAATTGATATCCGATTAAGTGCTTGATCTACAAAGCTTTCGGCTAAGTTAAGTTTATTTAATAAACAAAATTTATGACTATAGGCAGTGTCAAGAAGTGACAGAACTGACAGGAACAACTGACACAAAGCTATCAGGCATCAGCTTTGTGTCACAGAGTGTCAGTGATGGGTAAATTAGTAGCGGGTTCTAGCTGAGGCTGGAGCGTAAAGCTTGGCGGATCATTTCTTCGACGCTTAGATTTTGATTTTCTAAAGGTGCAATCATTTTACTAGCTTGAGCAGGCTTATAGCCTAGCGCGAGTAAGGCATTCAAGGCCTCATCGACAGGGGAAATAATCGTAAACGGTGTATTAGCTTGTTTGCTGCTAGCTATAGCCGAGGGTGTAGCATCGCTTTTGGGTAAGCGATCACGCATTTCGATGATCAAGCGCTCTGCTGTTTTCTTACCTACACCCGGAATGCGGCTCAAGGCATTCGCATCGGCAGCATGGACAAGTTGAGCAAATTCTTGCGAAGTCATCCCTGAAACAATCGCCAACGCCATCTTCGGGCCAATGCCTGTCACTTTAAGCAGATTGCGAAATAGTGCCCGCTCGTCTTGAGAGCTAAAGCCAAATAAGGTTTGTGCATCTTCGCGCACGACAAAATGCGTGTAGATGGTCACTTCAGTTTGATTATCAGGCGGCAAATGGTAGAAGGTATTCATGGAGGCTTGCAGCTCATAGCCGACACCATGCACTTCTAATAATAACTCGGGCGGCTGCTTATAGATCACTTTGCCACGCAGTAAGCCAATCATTTTGTATTCCTCAGGTTAGCGTGTCAGCCGCACGGCTTGGGCGATACGATTCGTTAAATGGCTGGTGTGAGCATGGCAAAGCGCGACAGCTAAAGCATCCGCTGTATCGGCTTGTAATTGGCCTTGCAGATTGAGTAGCACTTTCACCATGTGTTGAACTTGGGTTTTGTCCGCAGCCCCTTTGCCTACAGTCGCTTGTTTGACTTGCTTAGCGCTATATTCATGTACGGGTAAATTCATAGTAACGCCCGCACAAATTGCAGCGCCGCGTGCTTGGCCTAATTTCAAAGCGCCGCCTGCATTGGTAGCAACGAATACATCTTCCACACTCATTTCGTTGGGTTGCCAATCACGAATGATTTGGGTGATTTCAGCAAAAATAATTCCCAAGCGCTCAGGTAAAGGGCGATCCCCTAAGCGGATACAGGTACTGAAAATATGCTTAACTTTTTGTCCATCTGTTTCAATCACCCCGACTCCGGTAATCCGTGAGCCGGGGTCAATGCCAATGATGCGCCGAGTCATAGACTGACTTGCGGCTTATTCAGCATTCGCTAAAGCTTCCATCAGCTCATCAGGGAAGTCAGCATTGGTGAAGACTTCTTGCACATCGTCTAAATCTTCCAAGATATCAATCATTTTCAGCAGCTTTTCAGCGGCTTCAGCATCACTGACAACCATTAAGTTATCCGCACGCATGGTCACTTCTGAGCTGTCCGGGGTCAAGCCCGCTTCCACTAAGGCGTTTTGCACGGCTGCAAAATTTTCGGGGCTAGTGATGACTTCAATCGTGCCATCAGAGTCAGTGACCACATCATCAGCGCCTGCTTCTAAGGCCGCTTCCATGATGGCATCTTCATTAGCACCGGCTGCAAAGCTCATCACGCCCAGTTTATTGAACATATAAGCTACAGAACCATTCGTGCCTAAGTTACCGCCATTTTTGCTAAACGCATGCCGGACTTCAGCCACGGTACGATTCAAATTATCGGTGGAAGTTTCTACTAAGACGGCAATCCCGCCTACACCATAGCCTTCATAAGTGACATCGGTATAGTTATCTGCACCTAATTCACCGGCACCGCGCTTGCAAGCTTTCTCGATGGTATCTTTCGGCATATTCGCGCCGAGTGCTTTCGCCACCGCTAAGCGTAAACGCGGATAAGCATTCGGGTCAGACGTTTTACCTTCGCGCGCAGCAACCGTGATCTCACGAATCAGTTTCGTCCAAACTTTTCCACGTTTTTTATCCACTGCGGCTTTTTGATGTTTAATATTCGCCCATTTACTATGGCCAGCCATAACTCATCTCATCTACTTTATTCAAAAATGGCGCACAGTTTATCACAGCCTTTTTTATGTGTGGCGGGTTTCAAATCTCGACCATATCAAAATCAGCTTTGGAGACCCCACATTCTGGGCAAAGCCAGTCATTCGGCACATCTTCCCAACGAGTACCGGGGGCAATGCCTTCATCCGGCAAGCCAATTTCTTCGTCATACATGAAACCACATACAAGGCACATCCAGGTCTTCATTCTGCCAACTCCAGCAATGAGAATTAATCAATTTGGTTGGCGATTATCAGAAATGAGACTGAAGAATTCAAATAAAGCTTGAGAAGGGAAGTAATAGAGGAGGTGTAACGAGGGTGTAGGCAATAAATCTTGCCCAAACGGATCTAGGTAAAGGAGGAGGTTTTACCTAAATCCGTTGAGCTAGAAGAAAACGTGAAACTTAAGCAACATGACGCTGGACATCATCAATGCCTTTGCGGCCATGGCGAACAGCGTATTCAATTTCACTACGAGCCAAACCCATATCACTTAAATCACGGTCGCTTAATGAGCGTAATTCACGAATGGCTTGACGGATTTCAGAGTTTGAATGATTGTTATCATTCGCTGCGTCTTCTGGGTGCACTAAATTGCTAAAAAAATGGAACAAACTTTTCATTATATTTCTCCGCTAGGTAGATTTCTTGTTTCGATGAGTGAAGCTTAAGGCGTTTGCTGCATTGCAACAAGCTAGGCTTTTTCAAGGGGAGGGTTAGATAATTTAACTATCTAGTTCATTTCCAGACGGAACTTTTAGCAAGTTTTGCAAACACAGCCACGGTAGACTTGAGACATTTTCAGGTATACTCGCCGCCATTCTTTAAGCTGAGCTGATGCAACTAGCATGATTGTTTTCTCTGATCTTTCTTTACGGCGTGGCCCCAAAGCACTGCTTGAATCCGCCTCCTTTAGCATTCATCCGGGGCAAAAAGTCGGTTTGACGGGCGCTAATGGCGTCGGCAAGTCGAGTTTATTTTCCTTGATTCGGGGCGAATTAGGCCAAGATAGCGGTGTATTCTCCATGCCACCTGCTTGGGTGTTAGCGCATGTCAAGCAAGAAACGCCTTCCAGTACGAGCACTGCTTTGGAATACGCCCTACAAGGTGATGAAGAATACGTGCGGGTGCAAGCGCAGATTGCAGAAGCCGATGGCGCACGCTTAGGTGAGTTGCATGCCCGTTTAGATGCGATTGATGGTTATACCGCCGAAAGTCGCGCAGCTACACTGTTACATGGTTTAGGTTTTAAGCCCGACGAGATTCAGCGGCCAGTTTCAAGCTTTTCGGGCGGTTGGCGGATGCGCTTGAATTTGGCGCAAGCCCTCATGTGCCGCTCTGATTTACTGCTACTTGATGAACCGACCAACCATTTAGATTTAGATGCTGTCATTTGGCTACAAGATTGGCTGAAAGGCTATCGTGGCACTTTGTTGCTGATTTCGCATGACCGCGAATTCTTGGATGCGATTTGTACGAATATCGCGCATATCGAAATGTCGCGCTTAACCATGTATGGCGGCAATTATTCTACCTTTGAAATTACCCGCGCTGAAAAGTTGTCTCAGCAGCAATCAGCTTATGAAAAACAAAAACGCGAACGTGAGCACATGCAGCGCTATGTGGATCGTTTTCGTGCCCAAGCCACCAAAGCCCGCCAAGCGCAAAGCCGCTTAAAAGCCTTGGAACGGATGGAGGTGATTGCGCCTGCGCATGTGGATTCGCCGTTTAGCTTTCATTTCCGTGATCCTGAAAAGATGCCGGATCGCCTATTGAATATAGTGGGTGTCAGTGTCGGTTATGGCGAGAAAACTATTATTTCTAATGTACGTTTACAGATTATGCCCGGCGAACGGATTGGCTTAATCGGCCCGAATGGAGCAGGTAAATCGACCTTAATTAAATTTTTAGCCGGGAATTTGCCTGCGCAAACCGGCGACTATTGGCAAGCCGCCGATTTAAAAATTGGTTACTTTGCTCAGCACCAATTAGAACAACTTAAAGTCGATGAATCGCCTTTGCAGCATCTGCGTGCTTTAGATAAACAAGCGCGAGAGCAGGATTTGCGCAATTTTTTAGGCGGCTTTGCTTTTCATGGCGAACGGGTGGATGAGGCAGTTGCACCGTTTTCAGGGGGCGAGAAAGCGCGCTTAGCTTTGGCTTTATTGATTTATCAGCGTCCGAATTTATTACTGCTCGACGAACCGACCAACCATCTTGATTTAGATATGCGCTTAGCACTGAGTATGGCTTTGCAGGAGTTTACTGGCGCGATGGTGATTGTGTCGCATGACCGGCATATGCTGAAGACCGTCACCGATGAATTGGTTCTGGTCGATAGCGGTAAGGCCACTGAATTCGATGGCGATTTAGATGATTATGCGGTGTGGCTACAAAATCGTTTCCGTGCAGAAGAAGCTGAAAGCAAACCCATCGAAGCGGCTACAACCGCGCATAGTGCAGCTGGACGCAAAGATCAGCGTCGGGAGTCAGCAGAGCGCCGCAAGCAGTTACAGCCACTAAAGCGTAAGGTTGATCAGCTTGAGCAGGAGATGACGAAGCTCACTCAACAACAAGCCAAATTAGAAGCCCTATTGGCTGACCCCGAAAGCTATAGTGAAGCGAATAAAACTAAGTTAAAACAATGGCTACTGGATAAAAGTACTTTGGAAGCTAAGTTAGCAACCGTTGAGCTGGAATGGATGACCTTAAGCGAGGAATACGAAACCGCTTTAAGCGAGTAGTAGCTATGCTGGCTCTATCAAGAGTAAGCAGGCTGCGCACATGGACAACCCCTATAAAGCTCCCCATGCGACGATTCATGATTTAACTTATCAACCTTTGCCTCAAGCCTTAAAAGCCTTGTATTGGTTGATGGGTTTGGCATTTGCATGTTCGTTTATTTCCACCACGATTGGTTTCATGAATGTAGTCAAAGCGGCTTCATGGATTTTTATGCTGCCTTGGTCTCAACAATTGCTGCTGCTGGGTTTGGCTGCCTCGGGTTATGGCTTATTGTTTGGTTTTTATTATTTTCTAGTCTTTCGGCCGTTACAGCTACGCAGGCGCGCAACAAGTCGTTGGTGGTTAATTTCAGTATTGATTTTAGCATTGCTATGGCTATGGTTTGCTTTGTTACCGAACGATGCTCCTCAGCCTGAGGGTTCACTGCTGGATGTCATCTTGGCTTCCGCTGAGATTGCTTTTTTAATGTTAGGTGGTTTATTAGCGGCACGCCCTGCTGTTTTGCAGCATCTGACTAATTAATAGCGTAATAACTGCTGTAGTGCTTGAATAATGAGCTATGCTTGAAAGATCAAATCTCAGTAGTTTGCACTCATGGATATCCGCTATAAAGCCCCTAGTTCGAAGGTTGAAGATTTAAACTATCAACCGATTCCTCTTGTCTTAAAGCCTTTATATTGGTTAATGGGCTTAGCACTAGCCTGTTCATTGAGCTCTATGACAATAGGTCTGATCTGGGCTTTGCTAGACCTAAATTGGTTTGCTGTGTTTGATTGGTCGCAACAGCTGATTTTTGCGGCTTTAGCCTTTTCAATTTATGGCGTGATTTTTGTTTTCTATTATTTTTTAGTGTTTCGCCCTTTACAAAAGCGTAAGCGCTCAACCAGTAAGCGCTGGCTGATAGCAGTGCTTATTTTAGCAGGTCTCTGGTTGAGCGTATCTTTTTTGCCTAGCGATGGAGAGGAGAGCGAAACTGTACTAATCGAAACAGTTTTAGGCGTATTGGAACTAGTTTTCCTAAGCATTGGAGCTATTCTAGCCGCTCGCCCTAATGCTTTAGAGCATTTACCGAATTAAACAGCAGCCCATAGCTCATATTGTTCAGTCGATAGTTTTAGCAGGGTGCAAAGCTCTTGCAGTCGATCTAAATCTTTAGCTTGACGGCTTAAATCTTGAGGGACATCAGGGACTTGGCAATTAATGGTAGTAAGCCTGCGAGATAAATAGACTGTTTCTTGATGATCTTTAATCAATTGTTGAATACGTTTTGCGCCTAAGACCTGCATGCTGCCCACTTGCTCTAAATTGGCTAATAAATTATCCAAAGAGCCGAAGCGCTTGAGTAGCTTAGCGGCGGTCGACATACCAATGCCAGGTACGCCAGGAATGTTATCAGCTTTATCACCTGCAATCGCGAGTTGATCTGCGATCTGCTCTGGCCAAACACCAAAACTATCTTTGATACCACCGGCCTGTAAAGCGCCACGCCGGTTATAATCCCACCAAATATCTTGCTGCTTCAGTAGTTGAGCTAGGTCTTTATCGCCGCTAATAATCACAATTTGATGCTCAGAGCTGTGTTGCTGAGCTGCCCAAGTACCGATTAGATCATCCGCTTCATGAGCCGTACTAGCCGCTTGGATAATCCCCAAAGCATCTAAGAAACTGCGGCATAACTGAAATTGATACTTCAACTCCTCGGGAGCTGAACTGCGATTAGCTTTGTATTCAGGATAAATCGCTTTCCGCTCGGAGCTTTGGAGGCTGGTATCAAAGGCGAAGGCAATTTGCTTAGGTTTTTGTTCGTGTAACAAATGATAAACAAAACGCAAAAAGCCATGTACCGCATTGACTGGGTTGCCAGCAGTGTCTTTAGGCAGAGGATTACGAATAAACCAAGCACGAAAAACAAAAATACTCGCATCAACGAGCCAAATGCGCTCAAGTGAGGCATGTAAGGAATTCGGCATACTGAGGTATACTTCGGCAAAATGTTAAGCATAGCAAACCGCCGTAAGATACGGCGGTTTAATGAAAGAAATCCTTTACCTTAAAAGCCTTGGCTTGGGAGCATCCGCTGTTGGTATGAGGCTGAGAAGTTTTTTTATAATTCCGGTAAAGGATTTGGGCATCTTCCTGTTTCAGTTGAACTTCACTTGAACTGAGCTGTTCCTTTAGGTTCAAGCTTCATTCATCATCTGTTCAGTATTGTATATAGCTGCTCTACACTAAAGCAGGGTGATTGCTGTAATATATGGTGGTAGTTAACCGACAAACGGTAAGGCTGTTGATTTAAGTCGCATTTTTCATAAATTCTATGCAGTTTAGCGCCTATGCTTTAAAAATGGACAGCAGACTGGGTTAGAACAAGGTATTTTGTCAGCTCTCAGGAATCGACGGTGCAAGGAGCAACAGTATGAAAGTTGAACCTCTGTATAAATTAGCCATAGTAGCGCTGTTAGCGAGTAGCTTGCCTGCCTGCAGTAGCCGTGATGACGTGCAAGCCTCAACGGTGGAGAATGTGCCTGCTCCGTTATTCATGCTATCGGCCGATGGTGTGGGGCCTTTGAATGCGGAAACGCCGTTTAATCTAGTGCGGATTGGCGATGCTTTCCAAGAGTTTAATGTCATTCAAGAAACGCCTGTAAGCTCTCCTGAGAGCAGCAGTCCAGTAATCACTGTGAATCAGCAGGTGAAACCCTTACTAACCATCAATCCTGATTTTCAGCAAAAGCATATTTTCTCAGTGATCGTGCATGACAATCTGGTGGGTAATAAGCTGGGGCATGTGATCGGTGCGAAATTCTCAGAAGTGTATACACCCGAAACTTTAGAGCAGTGTGCGCCCGGCGTGGACGACTGGGCAGGCAAGGTGATGTGCTATGCGCCGAAGAATACTAATATTCTGTATTTGTTTGGCGGCGCTGAACCTAAAGTAACCGACCAAGCACCTAGCCCTGCACAGATGAAAGATTGGGTTTTAGAAGAAATGATCTGGAAAGCACCCAGCAAAGCGAGTTAATAGCTCCCAAGTAAGCACTTAGGAGCTGGACTAATTTCAAGCTGGCTTAAAATTATCGACTTGAGTAGCACCCGCGCCGAAGAAGAATTTTTCCATTTCTTCTTCTAAAAATTTGCGATCTTTCGGATTAATCGGGCTGAGTCGGTATTCATTCAGCAGGATCGTTTGCTGACGTAGCCATTGTTGCCAAGCTTCTTTGGAGACGTTTTCATACACACGTTTGCCCAAATCCCCTGGATAAGTCAGGCGCTCTAAACCTTCTGCTTCGCGACACAAGATCACACAATTTACCATTCGAGTCATACTTCCTCCGTTAAGTTCTTCAAAAGGCGTTGAGCTGCACTCGACAGCCCACCACTAAATTCAGTGCCTGCTTTATACCAAAGCCAGCTATCCCTATCCATTATTCTGTTCGTCGCTGTGTGTAAATCCCGCACATCCACCAACAGCGGCTGTAAATGCAAAGTGAAATGTGAAAAGCCGTGCGTGAGTGTAGGTAGATTTGCGATAGCAACAGGCTCGGTTGTGACAGTGGCTAAAGCGGCTTGTTGATCAGGAAACTCAGGAAAGCTCCATAATCCACCCCAAATCCCCGTCGGCGGGCGTTTTTCTAAGGCGACTTCGCCCTTACTATTTCTCAGCAATAAAGCAACTGCTTGTTTTTCAGGTAAAACCTTGGCAGGGCGCGGAGCAGGGTAGTCTTCAGGATTGCCTAGTTTGAACGCTTGGCAGCCAGTTTGGATCGGGCAAAGCAAACAAGCGGGTTTGCTGCGCGTGCAGAGTGTTGCACCCAAATCCATCATCGCTTGGGTATAAGCGGCATTACGTGTTTGCGGGACATGCTGCTCTGCATACGTCCAAAGTTGCTTTTGGATGGAAGTTTGCCCCGGATAGCCTGCGACTGCATGATAGCGCGCCAACACACGCTTCACATTCCCATCTAAAATCGGCTGCGCTTGATTATAAGCCAGCGACAAAATCGCTCCCGCCGTGGAACGCCCAATGCCCGGCAAAGCTTCCACTTCAGCCAAAGTATTGGGAAATTCACCCGCATACTGATCACGGATTATTTGCGCGGCTTTATGTAAGTTACGGGCACGGGTGTAATAGCCTAAACCTTCCCAATGCTTGAGCACAGCATCTGACGGCGCATTCGCCAAGCTTTGAATAGTTGGGAAACTCTGCATGAAGCGCTGATAATAGGGAATCACGGTAGTGACTTGAGTCTGTTGCAGCATGATTTCGGAAATCCACACTCGATAGGCAGTAGGGTTCTGTTGCCAAGGCAAATGCGTGCGCCCGCTGCGATCAAACCAGTTTAAAACTTTATCTGCAAAGCTCTCAGCCACAAACACTACCTGTATTTATCAAGGAAGGACTAGGATAGTAAAATTGCAGCTTGCTGTATAAATCCCTTAAGACGGAAGCGAGCTTTGCTGCTGAACGTGGCAACTATTAAACTTAAAACACGGTAATTGTTGTCTTAAGCAAAACACTCTACAATAGCCGACTCACACACCTTCTGCGGGTGTAGTTCAATGGTAGAACGGCAGCTTCCCAAGCTGCATACGAGGGTTCGATTCCCTTCACCCGCTCCAGTCTATCTTTTTCTTGTTTCTCCTAACCCCTCAAAAATACCTAAATCATTGATATTTTAGCGCCTTTCATTCTACGAACGTATCTCTAGTATTCCCTATAGCGCAAATATTAGCGGGTAGGATTGCGGGTATAATTTGAATCCTTGAAATTTAATTGTCTATAATGCGGGTATAGAGAGCGGGTATGATTGCCCGTAACCTTTGACAAATAAGGGAGTTCGATAGCGTTATGGCTGGTAAAACGATAACTTTACTCACTGACTTAGAGGTCAAAAATGCTGAGATTAAAGAGAGTAGTTATAAGCTAAAAGATATGCCGGGCTTGCTCTTACAAGTGAACCCTAGCGGCTCCAAAATTTGGCGGCTGCGTTATCGAAATCCCAAAACGACCAAAGAAACTATGTACACCATCGGCACTTTTCCACAAGTCAAATGTGCAGCCGCACGCTTGGCAGCGGAAGAGGCCAAAGCGCAAGTGAGGCAGGGCATAGACCCCAATACCCAAAAGCAGCGTGAACGCTTACGCGGTAGTGGGAAAACTTTTAAGGAAGTAGCTTTAGAGTGGCATGAAAACCAGCTAGAGCGCTGGAGTACCAGCAATGCTGAGCAAATCATGCGTTCATTAGAGTTAGATGTATTTCCTCATCTTGGAGATCAAGCGATTGCTGAGCTTGAAGCGCCTGAAGTGGTGGCCGTCTTGCGTAAGGTTGAAAGCCGAGGTTCATTATCACAGGCCGAAAAAGTGCGCCAGCGTGTGAATGCGGTGTTTCGTTTTGCGGTAGTCACAGGGCAAATTAAAGGTAATCCACTCCCAGAAAATTTGCGTGGTGTGATTAAGGCAAAAAAAGAAGGGCATTTTAACGCCTTAAAGGTCTCTGATTTACCGGCCTTTCTGCGTGATTTGGCTAGTTATCGGTCGGAGGTTTTGCGGCGTGCAGTACAATTCACCTTATTAACTACGGCGCGCACTGAATCGGTCAGAATGGCCGAATGGAAGGAAATTGACTGGAATAATGCGCTATGGAACATTCCCAAAGAGCACATGAAAAACAAAGACCAAGCGCATACCATACCTCTGTCACAGCAGGCTTTGAAACTGTTGGAGGAGTTGCGGCCTTTTACCAGTGATTCACGCCTGATTTTCTATACTACTCGACGGGATCAAGAAATCAGTGAGAATGCACTATTGCAAGTGATTCGACGTATAGGCTGGCAGGATAAAACCACCATACACGGTCTGCGTGCCACGGCCTCAAGTACCTTAAAAGAACATGGCTTTAGATTTGAAGTAGTAGAGCGTCACCTTGCTCATTTAGGACGTGATAAAGTGGCGAATGCTTATGATCACATGGCGCACTATTTACCTGAGCGTGCGCAGATGATGCAATGGTGGGCTGATTTTCTGGATGATCAACAGTATGGTATAGGAAAAATCCTTGTGGTTAATTTTGCGCAGGGCAGGGCATAAGGCTGCTAAGTAGATAAAATTGAACAGTGAGTAATGTCGATGTCAGATACACCTAAGAAAACCCTAAGCATCAAGCGTAGCCAGCCAATTACCGATAGCGCAACTCCTGCCACGGTACAGCGCACGGGTAAACGCATCATCCGGCGTGAAGAACTAATCAATGTGCAGAAGCCCGGAACGATTAAGCAAAAACCAGGAGGCAACAAAGGCAAACCCAAAAAGCCACCCCGGAAACCACAACCTAAAAAGCCGGTGATTGCCCCCAGTGACTTGAAAGCTAAAGAATTGAATGACCGTTTGAATGGGTTCAATGTTTGGTTGAACTATCAGCCGTTAGCGCTTGGCATTGAAAAGCAGATATTCAAACTCGTGAATGATGAGCATTTCCCCGGTGCATCTAAGAAAGTTGTCCAGAAGGTGCTAAGAATGCATACCCTGCATGGGCGGTACTTAAAGGCCATTCAGGAAGGTAGTGTTCGCTATGAGTTGGATGGGGTGGAGAATGGCTTTGTGACTGAAATACAGAAGCAATATGCTCATGAGACTACACGGCGAAATAGCGTAAAAAAATAGATGTAACTTGGTATATGAAGTGATTTGTAGTACATACTGTGCTTCTTCACTTCAACTGTGACTACTAGAAAACTGTAGTTATCTTCTGTAAACCTAATAATTCAAACTAGAAACTGCTACGCAAGTTTAGTAAGCAGGCACTGATTTTTTGTAGTTGCTCATCTCAAGAGAATATTAAAGGGTGTATCCAGTTTTTGAAATACTTCAACGTGATCAATTAGAACAGCTTGGTACGAAGCCAAAGTTTTGGTTTCATGATAAAAAAATTCATGGTCAGAAAATTTTATGTAAGTTAGGGCGTTACAGTACAGGTGAAAACTGGGCGGAAAAGGTAGCTTTTGAACTAGCTAAGCTTTTAGGATTGCCAGCAGCAACATATGAGTTGGCAAGCTGGAATACTGAGCAAGCAGTTATTTCTACCTTATTTGTTCCAGAAGAGGGCAGATTAGTGCATGGTAATGAACTGCTGTCATTGAGCGATGGCGAGGGTTATGATGAGGAGCTTGCCTTTAAGCTCAAGCAGTATCGTTTAGAGACAGTCTTTAACTTCTGGAGTCGCTTTGACAAAGCAATCCAATTACCATTCCTCTTTAATAACAACGACAATGGCTTAGATCATAGCATTCTTGATCTTTTTGCCGCCTATTTGATGTTTGATTGTTGGATAGGCAACCAAGATCGTCATGATCAAAATTGGGGAATTATCCTAGACTATAACAAGCCAGAGGGGGAAAGATTTTTTCTTGCACCTTCATTTGATCACGCATCAAGCTTAGCTTGCCGTATGTCAGATATTGATAGAGAGAAGCGTCTTAGGACATCGGATGATGGTTTTTCTATCGTTAAATTTGCGGAAAAAGCAAAAACACCTTTCTATAGTACTGATGGAGGAAAACGCTTGAGTACTTTAGAGTGCTTTCATTCTGCTGCAATACTCAGTCGAAAACCAGCAATCATGCGATGGTGGCTATCCCGTCTGAATACCATAGCCAAAAGTGATATTGAGTATATTCTAACTCAAGTTCCACCTGAGTTTGGCATGAGTGAAATAACAATTGAGTTTACTTTGAAGTATTTAGAGCTAAATAAACAGCGTTTATTGGAATTGGATGTATGAACAAAAGATTGCTTTTATTCTGGCAGAATCCAGTGTCGAGACGTTGGTTCACTGTAGGTTTGCTAACAGAGGAAAATGGCTTTTTTTCTTTCAAATATAGCCTTTCAGCTAAGGCGTTAGCGAAAAAAGGCGAGTTTGAGCCATTTGGTGTGATGCGCAAGATGGGGCAGACCTATACAGCAGCAGATCTGTTTCCGATGTTTAAGAACCGATTGTTGGAGAAGTCGCGCCCAGAATACTTTGATTATCTCAAGTGGCTAGGCTTGGATAGGGCTACTACTACAGACATGGCTGAGCTGTCTCGCTCTGGTGGGGTGCGTGCAACTGATAAGTTGCAAATGTTCCCCTATCCGGAGCCTAAAGACGGAAAGTATATTGTAGAGTTTTTTGTTCATGGTATGCGTCATATTCCCAGTGAAAAGGCCAATAGAATTGAAACCTTAAAAGAAGATGATGCTCTATTTTTGCTGAAAGATATTCAGAACAAGATTGACCCGTTAGCATTAACTATTAGAACTGATGATCCACCTGAGATTATTGGTTATTGCCCTAGCTTCTTTACTAAAGATTTTAATGATCTATTAAATTGCCAATCTCCGCATCTAGTAAAATTAAGCGTGTTCAAAATCAATCTGGATGCGCCTTTGCAACTTCGCTTGATGTGTCGCTTAGAAGCGCCTTGGGTGCAAAGTTTTTCTACGTTTGCGGATCAAGAATTCGGCAACATCTAAATGCTATTAACTATTTTTTAAAGCCGGACACGTTCCGGCTTTTTTATGCATGCTGATTCCTACCCAACGCCCGGCACTCCTCCTCACCTGCCGGGTTTTTGCATTTTTTTTAGTCATTTTTCACCGTTTCTAGGAAGAATGCGGGTTCTATAGGCTAGCGGGTCAAGGCTTACGTCACACTGTGTCACAGTATGTCACACTCAAAAAGCCTGAAAAATCGTTAAAAACGTAAAACCTGACACGCCAGTTTCAATCTACCCCACGCAAATTGAAAACCCGTCACACCTAGCACGTAAAAAACCGGTATCTATGAGTAGTCAATAAAACCCGTGTTTGTTGACTACTCGTCACACCTAGCACGTAAAAAACGAGTATTCATAGCGCATCTTTAACGATTGGACAGAAACTATGTTACAGAATACAAGACAGGCATTTAACAACTACACCCAAGGATTAGGGCACTGGCTAGGCTACGGTGGAGACATTAAGAATGAAATGGTGTCCTATCCACCGGAGCGCCAGCAAACCGCCTACAGTGCCGCCGCCGAGAAAGCGGACTTTCTAAAAAAGGTCAACCATATTCCGGTCAATGCCCAAGTGGGGCAGCGGGTAGGGATTGGCGTTAGTCGCCCGATTGCCAGCCGCACCGATACCGATATTGAAGAGCGCTCTACCAAAGAGGTCGCTGATTTATCCGGCGATACCTACCATGCCGTACAAACGAACCTCGATACCCATATCAGCTATTGCACACTGGATGCATGGGCACACATGGCGAATTTTGGAACTATTTATAGTGACCATATCGCCTTGCAAGCCGCCCGTGACCGTCTAATGATTGGTTTCAATGGTGAGCGTTCCGACACGACCAGCGATTTAGCCACTAATCCCTTATTGCAAGATGTGAACATCGGCTGGTTAGAGAAAACCCGCCGCAATGAACCAGCGCGTATCATGGGCTACGACTCCACTGGGCTGGTCTCCAGTGACGAATGGAAAGTGGGCGAAGGTGGTGACTATGGAACCCTAGACGCGCTCGTGTTTGACATGATCACTAACCTCTTAGATGCATGGCATCAAGGAGCCGATGATTTAGTGGTATTGGTCGGGCGTGATCTCTGGACAAACCACGGCTTATCCTTATTGGCACATAGCAACCTACCGACTGAACGCCAAGCCTTGCAGTCATGGTTTGCCGCGCAAACGGTGGCAGGTTTACCTTGCATCCTGCCGCCGTTCTTTCCAGCACGCGCCGTCATGGTGACCAGCTACAGCAATCTCAGTATCTACTACCAGTTGGGAACTATGCGCCGTGCCGTGATGGATAACCCTAAGCGTGATCGTATTGAGGAATACCGTTCCCAGAATGAAGCCTATGTGGTGGAAGACTTCGGCAAGTTTGCAGCGGTACGTCACGGGGCTTTATTGCTGAAAACGGCTAACGGTACGTGGGCTTAAATCATGTTCTCACCCGCCGCCGCCCACCGCATGAAAGTACAGGAACAGACTCCCGCGCCTTCAGTTCAGGAAGTATCTGACGAGTTCACTTTACCTAGTCATTTACCTCACCATGAATCGGTATTAAGAGGGCAGTTTAAGGCTGATTTTCATCAACTTAAGCACATTAAAAGCCGGGTTCGCCGCAACAAAGAAAAGCAATACATCCTCACCCGTTATCAAGGATGGCTCGACAGTGTGTTGCAGGAAAAAGAATCTAGTTTAGTGGGTACGCAAGCCAGTATGTTTGTCTGGTTGCTGGTCTGGCATTTAGATGTGGGTGAATGGCAGCGTGGTTTTGAATTGGCGCGTATTGCACTTAAACAAGGCTTAGCGGCTCCCACTGACTTTAGTCGGTCACTCGCTGAAACCGTGTGTGAAGAGTTAGTGACGGGTATTTTAAAGGCTGAACTAGCGCCTAACTATCGCTTGCTCTTGATTGAATTGAACGCCTTATTAGGCGGTTACGATATGGCTGACCCTGTGAGTGCCAAGCTGTATAAAGCCTTGGGGCTAGCCTATCAACACACTGAACCCGAAGTGGCCAAAGCGTACTTTGTGCAAGCCTTAGCGCTAGATAGTGATGCAGGCGTGAAGCGTTACTTGACGGCCTTGAGTGGTCAGTCGGGCAAGCGTGTACGTGAGCCGGTGCTGGATTATCGCCAGTTCACTCTATCGGCGAATGCAGCCGCGAAACTCGCCACTATGACGACACCGCGCTTTTTACGCCATGCCCAAAAATACCCTGACTTGCTGCCACGCTTAGAGATTAAGTTAAACCGGCGCAAGATTTATCAGTTCAATCCAGCGCATGTTAAAGCCTACTTGCAAGCGCATCTCATTACATCATCCAAGGATGCTAATCATGTTCAATCTTAAAGGGGCTTATCCTGCCCCGGCTAGCGGTGCACGCTGGTACAACATTCAAAGCAATGCGGCCACAAAACACGCTGAAATCTATCTGTATGGGGTGATTGGTGGCTATTACGCCAATGTGCAGCAATTCCTTGCCGATCTACAAGCAGCGGGGGATGTAGAGCGCATTACGGTGTATTTAAACACCATCGGCGGCAGCTTTTACGATGGCTTGCCGATCTATAACACCCTGAAACAACACAAGGCACAAGTCACCGTTAAGGTAATGGGTTACGCCTTGAGTATGGGCAGCGTGATCATGTTGGCCGGTGATAGCGTGGAAGCGGCTGAAAACAGTCTGATTATGATTCACCGGGCGCAAGGGATGGCATGGGGTGATGCGGATGACATGGCACAAGCTGCCACGGTCTTGCAGAAGCATGAGCAGGCTATTTTGCCGGAATACATGCGCCGCATGGGGCAATCTGCGCAAGCAGTACAAGCCTTATTAGCGGCTGAAACGTGGTACACCGCAGCGGAAGCCAAGCAAGCTGGCTTGATTGATGTCATTACCGACGTAGTGAACAGCAACCCAGAAGCCGCCAAGTTAGAGGCCGAAGCGTGGAATTATGCCGCGCAACATTACCGGAATATTCCGCAAGCCTTATTAAATCGAATCAACACTTTAGACGAGGATGAACCTGTGAAACCAGAAGATATTCAGGCCATTACCAGCGCTGTGATTAGCGCCTTAAAAACCAGTGAACCCGAAGGCGATGTGGTGAGTTTGCGCAAATACCAGCGCTTGGAAGAAGATTATGCGGGTTTAGAGGCCAAGTATAAAACGATGGCAGCTGAGAATATTAGACTGGTTACCATCGAAGCCGAAATGATCGAGCTGAAGCGAGAAAGGCCCGGCACAGTACCGCCGATTAATACCGGGCCAGCCGGTTATGCAAACAATGGGCGCTTTACATAGCATTTAATTAGTTTCTAAACGTGTGATTTGGGCAGCTTATTTAGTCATTTCAGGGCTGCCTCTTTTTACCGACTTAATTCAACCCCGTCGTGAGACGGAATAACCCAGAGATGGTTTTTATGCTAGCAAAACATAAACGTGAATATACGCACTTAATCAGCCAATGGTCTTGGCAGCTAAAACAAGCTGTACGCGCCGAACGCGCAGCCGCTCGCTTGTTTGCAATGGGTGGGGAAGATAATTTTGATCTTGCCACGGTGTATCGAACGATTGCAGAGCGTCACCTCAAGAGTGCTGAGGCTATCAAGCTTAGTTCTTTGAAGTATTTACCCGAATAAGTTTAGGCCATGCCCTGTTTGTGCAGGGCAGGGCTTGCTATTGCCTGTAGAAAAGGGGGTTAGCAATGTTTGTCGTTTATAAAAATGGGAAAACTTTCTTAGAAACAGAAAGTTATGCACATGCTTGCAGGCAAGCGCGCATTGACGCTTATCGAAACCGTGAGAGTCGGTATTCGATTTGGGACAAGGAAAAACGTACCAAGTCGGGTAAGGAGTTCTTGCCCCTGTACCGGATTACTCTTGGCAGTGTTTACCGTACCGCTTATATGCCTGTAGGGGAGGGTGACTAATGCAAGCCATAAAAAACCCGCTACAGGAGCGGGCTTTAAGAAAGGTTTTTATGCTGAAAACTAGCTTAGCAATCAAAAAAACAGAACGCAAGTTATGCGTTCAAGGCTTGACCACCTGTAGTCTTTCTGAGCATACTCTACTCGTTGGTAGAAATTACCAACACACAGCAAAATTCTGGGGCTATCATCCCCTCACAGGGCGGCAACACCGCCACCATCTTGCAGGCGGTTTTTTTACGTCTGTAGAATGCGCACATCGGTTTATGCCGGGTGTCCGTAGACTACAAGACGATGAAAATCGGAATAAGCGGGTGGTGTCCCTTGTGAGCCATGATAGCGCCCGGCAACTTTGCCCAACTATCAAAACTCAACAAGGAGCCGTCGCCATGACTGCTATTCACGTTATGGGCAAATCTGCCCGCTATGCTTTGGCCTATCTGCCAGTTGTGCACCCTGTTTCTGTTGGGGGTGCTGCATGAACACTAGTCACCTCCCTACTAGAAAACGTATCCGTATTTTTGCGGCGATTGTGAGCCTATCTCTACAACAAGCCTTTGCAAACCTAAAGCAAGCCCTTCAAATCATGTTCAAAGGAGGGCAGCAATGAGCCTTCTACCACCCCGCAAACCTAAAGCAGTACCCACTATTCCGCAACCTGAATCGGTCAATATCATTCCCGTGGTTACTGATCGCATTATCCGCATGAAAGAAGTGGTGCATATCTCTGGCCTTGCTTTGCCAACCGTCTACAAACAAATCGCAAAAGGCACGTTCCCACCCATTGTCAAAATTACCGGACGCGCCAGCGGCTGCAAAGCCAGTGATATTAATCGCTGGTTAGACGGCGAACGCAATTTCAAGCAGGGAGCCGCGCAATGAGCAAACCAATCTCTGCTGAAGCACTTAAACCCGTATCGTTTGAAGAGCGCCTCTTGCTGGTCAAGGCGGAAGTAGCCAGCCGCATTCAACCTTTGCAGGATGCTGAGAAAAACTACCAGCGCACGCGCCTATGGGTGTTGTGGCTCAAGAAGAATGTGCTTGATCTGCCCGTGAATAGAGGGGTGCAAGCATGATGCAAGCTATCCCCAATCATTCGCACCACCAACAGGACGCGGCGTGGATTCAATCCCGCTTTGCAGTGTTGCCCGATGACTACCATACCAGTATTGCCCGCGAATATACCGAACGCTTTCAGCAGGCAGGCCAACACGACGGCGAAAAGCGGCGCAATGCCAACCTGTTCTTATTAAATTTAGCTGAGCGTGCTCAGAAGCGGGTTTTTACGCTATCGGCTGCTGCATTAGTGCGTAAATCCGAGCGCCTAGCTTTGCTCTGTCGGCGCTTAGTGCGTGAAGCTCAGGAACCAGAACGGGCATTCCAAGCCGTTCTAGCTGTTTACCAACAGCAAGGCTTCAGCGTAGAGGCTTTGCAAGCTACCCATGAAGGACAGGGCATTATTGCTAGGCTTTCCGATGCAGATTGGTGGTTCCGTAAACTGTTACGTTACCAAGACCGTGCTCAAGAGGCTTTTGCTATCCAGCTAGGTGAAGTTCGCCGTGGTCGCGGTTTGTATCTCTCGCAAGCTATGTTTAAGCAGATGCAAGCGCGGATTCAATCCAGTATTCAAGCCCTTGCAAATTTGGAAGCGGTGAATGAGTCCACTGGCGAAACGGTGGACATGCTCACCGTATTAAAAAGCTCTGTGGCTAATCCTGAATTACGGCGTATTGAACTGATGGTCAGAATGCGCGGCTTTGAAGAAGCAGCCAATCAAGCCGGTCACGTCGGCATGTTTTACACCCTGACTTGCCCCTCAAAGTTCCACCGCTTCACGACTGAAATCAACCGGCAAGGCCAGAAACGCCTTGCCCCGAATCCGAGTTATGGCAATTACACTCCACGCGAAGCCCAAAATTATCTCACTGGTTTATGGGCAAGAGTTCGCGCCAAACTGAAACGCGACGGCCTGATTGCTTACGGTTTTCGGATTGCAGAACCACATCATGATGGTTGCCCCCACTGGCACATGCTGCTTTTTGTCCAACCAGAACAGCAAGCTCAAGTCACTGCCATTTTGCAGGATTATGCTTTACGCGAAGATGGCACCGAAAAAGGCGCAGCGGCCTACCGTTTCCAAGCGGTTGCTATTGACCCCAAAAAAGGCAGCGCCACCGGCTATATTGCTAAATACGTGAGCAAAAACATCAATGGCTTTGGAGTGGATGAAGATCACGAAGGCCAAACCAACGCACAAGACAGCAGCCAACGAGTCCGCGCATGGGCTTCTTTATGGGGTATTCGCCAGTTCCAGCAAATCGGCGGCGCGCCTGTCGGGGTCTGGCGTGAGTTACGGCGCTTAGATGCGGCTCCCGAAGGTTTATTAGAGCAAGCTCGAATCGCAGCCGATCAAGCCGACTGGTACAGCTATTTGCAGCTACAAGGCGGCGTACTGACTGCGCGCAACCATCAACCCTTGCGCATCTATACCGTGGAGCGCATCGACACTGAAACCGGCGAAGTGCTGAGTAATCGCTACGGCGAGCTGGTGGATAAAGTCGAAGGCGTAAGCCTCTTAGGTGCACCTGCCTTAAAAACTCGCGTGCATATTTGGAAGATTCAGACCAAAGACACAGCAACTAAAGCCAGTTTGCCGGTTCCCGAATCGTCTATTCGCTTTGATTTTTCTTCAAGCGGCGCAGCCGCGCAACCTCGGAGTACTGTAAATAACTGTACGCAAGCGCCTAATAGTGAAGTCGAAACTGCTGAAAATGATCTAGAGGATGATCAATTGCTGGCCCGGCGCGAACGTGCGGCGATTATCTTAGAGAGTTTGGCAAGCCTAGAAACCTTAAAACGCCCCGCTCAAGTGCTGGAAACACAAGAGCGGGACTTCACATCAACGACTTTCACGGAGTCACAGACATGCAAGAGCCAGTTTATCAGACCTTAGACCCACACCGCGAGCAACCAACAATGCCTAACTATGGCTATGAACTAATAGCCTTCGTGACCGCTTTGTTAATCGTGGTTTGTATCGGCCTATTACCGACTTTGGCCTCAGCCAATTTAAAACAATTGCCCTTCTGTTTGGTGGGAATGGCCTTTGTATTTGGTGCATTGCTCGCCTACCACCACCAGCACCATGCCCGTTTTTGGGTGTTTATTGTGGCGGCTGTCTTGATCACTACAGGGTTTTAAGGGGTATAAAGATGAATGATTTAGCTATCTATCAACACGGCGCACAGCACCACGCCCAAGCCGTGCACTATTCACGCTATTACACATTAGAACAGCTCAAACAATTCTACAGCACAGCAAGCCTAGGGTTCATTTGTGCGAGTTTTGCGAGTTGGGCGCTGATGTCCTTCTTTATTGGTCAGTTCTTTGCAGGCGCTGAATTCGAGTATATGCACGAATGGCGAGCGATTCAGTTTGTGTATGCGGCGATGGGCATTGCTTTAGCGACCGCTATCACGATTGCTGAAGCGGTCTTATTCAATTCAGGCCGTGCGCGTGAATACTTGCTGGTCATGGGCTTTTCAGTGGGCTTTTCAATCTTCGCTGAATCGGCTGCAACTATGCAGCGCGAGCAAAGTACGGTGTCGTTCAAATCTACCCAAAGCGAAGTGTATAAAGCCACCATTCGCGCGGTGGATGTATTGGCTACTACTAGCACACTAACACCCGCTCAAATCCAGTTAAGCCGCCTCCAAGCGAGTTTTGAAGAAGCGAAGAAACTAGGTAAGCAAACCGCGATGGATGCCCTTCAAGCGCGAATGTTGCGCTTAGAACAACAAGCCGAACTTGAACAGGCCAATCGTACCCAATCGCTACAAAACACGATTAGCCAAGCTAAACAGCTTGAATATGATGAAACTAAACATCAAGCCATGATTCGTTTTTTGGCTGAGGTATTCGGCCTAAGTCATGTGGTCAGTTCTGCCCTACTCGCGTTTTTCCTAATCCTTACTTTTAAAATTTGCTTCCATTATTTGGGATCCATGCGCCAACTGAATAAGCGGGCTATCTCGATTAATACCGGGAAAATTAGTGCTTCGATTGAGCCATTCAAGCTTGCGCCCTCTTCGCCTGGTCAAGCTGAAAATAACCTACAGTTACCTGTATTACAGGTAACTGTAGGGGAGAGTGATAATAGTGAAAAATCAACTGTTTACGCTCAAGCTGAACTTGCCAAGGTCGGGGCAATGGTGAGCTGTCCTCACTGTGGTGAACAATTCCAGAAGTCGAACAAATGGCACTTATTTTGCTCAAATAATCGCAAGCCACGAGCCGACGGCGGCAATTGCTCTGATGACTGGCACAATGCCCAAGACCCCGAACGTGCAGCAGTAGCACAGGCCAAAAGAAGGAAAGGGGCAGGGGAGTAGCATCCTCAAGAAACGCTAGATTCACTAAGAATCAATACTGAAACAAGAAAGGCCGGGGCATGTCCTCGGCTTTTTCTTTGCATGATCTAATCTGACTAAAGGTGTTTTAATCGGAATAATTATCCAAACTTAGGTTTACAAAATTAGCTATACTAATAAAAAATGTAAACCTAACTAGGAGAGTCGCTATGTACCCTGAGCGTCTGAAACGTGCTCGCAAAGCGGCAGGGTTATCACTGCGTGCTTTAGGCGAGCAAATTGGTGTTTCACAGACCACTATCAAAAAATATGAAGATGGCATAAACACGCCTAACTCAAGCCAGCTAATCAAGCTTGCTAAAGCTTTAGGTGTGCGTACTGAGTATTTCTTTCGCCCCTTCACCGTGAAGCTTGATGCTAATATTGAATATCGCAAGCGCCCCACTGCCAGCAGCAAGTTATTGGAGCGTATTCGTGCCGATGTAGAAGAACAAGCTGAGCGTTGGAAAGAGCTTGCTAATCTGTATAACCAGTTTCCAATTAACGCTTTTTCCCTTCCAGATGGCTTGCCTGAAAAGGTTAGTAAGCTAGAAGAGGTTGAACAAGTAGCAGCTTTAGTTCGTGAAAAATGGAAGTTCGGCGAAGACCCTATTAATGATTTAGTGGATGCTTTAGAAAGCCAAGGCATTCTCATAATTTTTACGAATTTAGATACCCACACACAGGTTGATGGTTTGGCTGCAAGTATCGACTCCCAGCCGGTTATAGTAGTTGCGCGTGATTGGTCAGGTGATCGACAACGATTTACCTTAGCGCATGAATTAGGCCATTTGCTGTTACATGATCGCCTAGCGGATTTAGATGTAGAAAAAGCCTGCAATCGGTTTGCAGGTGCTTTCTTATTGCCTATGACTGTGTTACGGCAAAAAATGGGCGAGCAACGTCGAATGATTGAATGGCAGGAACTCGCTTTATTGAAGCATGAATTTGGAATCAGCATGCTTTGCTGCTTATTCCGCTTAAAAGAGGCTAGCATTATAGATAAGCCGGTTTTCGAGGCCTTGCGAGCTACTTATTATGCTAATCATTGGGACAATAAAGAGCCGGGTAAAGATTATCCAGCAGAGCAAACCATTCTATTTAAGCAATTAGTCTACCGAGCCTTGGCTGAAGGCTGGATAGGTGAATCAAAAGCATCGGAGCTATTGGGTATGCCTCTTGCTCGTTTCCATCGTGAACGGAAAATGGAAGTTGTGCATGCGGTTACTGGTTAGTGATGCAAATATTCTAATTGATATGGAAGAGGGGCAGCTTTTGACAGTTGTGTTTAAGCTGCCTTTTGAGTTGATTATTCCTGACTTATTATTTTTTGATGAGCTTGAGGAGTTGCATGCCCACTGGCTAGATTTAGGCTTGAAATTAGGTGTGCTAAGCGGTGAGAGTGTTAGGCATGTTTCAGAGCTTACGAGCAAATACGCTAAACCAAGTCGTAATGATTGTATGGCTCTCGCTTTAGCCAAGCAGGAGAAGTGCCCGCTTTTAACAGGTGATAGAGATTTAAAAAAAGCTGCTGAATTGGAAGGTGTATTCGTTAGCGGTACTTTATGGCTTGTAGAGCAGCTCGTTATTCATAGTTTGATTTCTGTAGAGACTGCCAAACAAAGCTATGAGCAGATGAAAGTTAATGGGCGGCGTTTGCCTTGGGCTTTAGCTATACAACATTTAGAGGCATTGCAGGAAAACGGCTCTATAGAAACCTAAAAAGGGGTATATTAGCGGGTATATTTATAAACTATCTTTTTTATAGTCTAATATAATCAAAGCTTTGCTTTAACTTGTCGATTCCCTTCACCCGCTCCATCCCCCAGCTTTACGCTAATTACTGCATTCAGTAGCCACTTTTTTAGTTGGTTACAGATAGTTATTTCTGTTTAGAGATCGAAACTTAGAGTCATATTTAAAATTAATTAAAAATCATATATTTATTTTTATTGAATGAATTTTAAATAAATTACTAAAATTTTTTACCGTTAAAACTTAATAGTTATGAGTGTCAATGGTAAGATTAATATTTGCCCATTTTTATTTGGCAGTTATTAATGACTCAAAACTACTCCGGTCACAAAGACATTCTCCACTCCAAACGCGCCAATATGTATTACCTTGAACACTGTCGGGTGATGGTCAAAGATGGTCGCGTGGTTTTCTTGAAAGCAGCGCAAGAAGAAAATCAATATTGGAATATCCCCATTGCCAATACCACGGTGCTATTGCTTGGCACAGGTACGTCGATTACTCAAGCGGCAGTGCGCGACTTATGCGGTGCGGGGGTGATGTTTGGTTTCTCCGGTGGCGGTGGCACGCCTTTACTCGCTGCGACGGAAGTTAAGCCTGCAAATGAGATTGAATGGTTATCGCCGCAGAGTGAATACCGTCCCACCGAATATTTGCAAGCTTGGCTTGGTTTTTGGTTTGATGCATCCAAGCGCTTAAGTATTGCTAAGTTTTTTCAAGTAAAGCGCTTGGAGTATTTAGCGAAAGTTTGGGCTAAAGATCGAGCCTTAAAATCTTATGATTTCGCGTTGAATGACAGTCAATTAGAAAAAACCATTTTACGTTATCAGCAGGATATTCAAACTAGCTCGGATGTTACAAAATTATTAGCCGCTGAAATGCAGCTTACGAAATCTTTATATGCGTTTGCGGCGAATCGTACCCAAGCCGAAGGTTTTACCCGCGATCACGATCCGGCCCAAACCGACAGTGCCAATAAGTTTTTAAATCACGGTAACTATTTAGCCTATGGTTTGGCGGCGACGTGTTTATGGGTATTGGGGATTCCGCATGGTTTTGCGGTGATGCATGGCAAAACGCGGCGTGGTGCGCTGGTGTTTGATGTGGCGGATTTGATTAAAGATACCTTGGTGTTGCCGCTGGCATTTATTGCTGCACATGAAGGCGATACCGAGCAAGAGTTTCGTCAGCGCTGTCTGCAAGCTTTTACTCAGCATGAGGCGCTGGATTTTATGTTTGATTGCGTGAAGGAGGCCGCGCAAACCGGACAGGCGTTATGATCGTCACCTTCATTTCGCAGTGCCAGAAAAACTCCCTAAAACTCACGCGCCAAATTTTAGATGCCTATGCCAATCGGATTGGCGAGCGCACGTGGCAAACCGTAATCACCCGAGAAGGCTTAAATGCGGTGAAAAGCCGCCTTGCTAAAACCGCTCGCAAAACCACAGCGGTCGCTTGCCACCGGATGCATGGTACGAGCCGTACTGAATTGGTGTGGATTGTGGGCAATAAGCGCGAATTTGATTTTGCAGGCAATGTGCCGGTCAATCGCACTCAGCGCGATTTACTCAAAGAGCATTGGGAAAACGATTGGCAGCATTTGCAGATGATTAAAGTATTGGTGGCGCTCTCGGCGTTGTTTCATGATTTTGGTAAGTCGTGGGATTACTTCCAGACGATGCTGGAGCACCCCCATAATAAAAATAAACGTGACCCAATCCGCCATGAGTGGATTTCGCTACTGCTATTCAAAGCGCTGACTTATGGCAAAACTGATGCGCAATGGTTGGGGGAGTTAATTGCGCTTAGTAGTCAGTCGGCAAAAGAACGCCAAGCTTTTACCGAGCAATTAATCAAAGCCGCCAAGCCACCGAAAGAACAAGAAGATTATCCGTTTGATAAGCACTGGAGCAGTTTAGCCACTTGGATTGGTTGGCTGATTGTGACGCATCACAAATTACCGCAGATGGGATTTGAGGATTTCTCTAGTGCTAAAAAGCCTGAGTTGCGTTTGGCCGTGCTACGCAATATCCAACGTACGATGGGCTATATCAAACAAGCAGGCGAGCCGAATTGGAAGTTTAGTAAAGGCTTGCCCTTATTATCCGAGGCGTGGTGTAAAGATGCCGCACGTTGGGCGAAGAAAGCACAGGAATTATTGCCACGTGTGCCAGAGGCTGAAACTAGCGAGCGCTTATTATTAACCTTAGCACGCTTGGCGTTGATGTTGGGTGATCATAATTATTCCTCAGCCGAAGCAGACAAAGACTGGAAAACTAATTTAGAACTCACTGCCAATACCGATAGAAAAACAGGGAAGCCTAAACAAAAGCTGGATGAGCATTTGGTTAAGGTTGCGGATGCCGCTTTAGAAATTGCCCATTTCCTACCACGTTTTGAAACCGAATTACCCAAAGTCGATGAGTTACGCGCCTTACGCAAGCCCGCTAAAGGTATGTTTGCATGGCAGAATCTTGCGGTGCAGAAACTCGCAGAATGGCGCAAAGATCATGATTTAGCCAAACAAGGATTTTTCGCCATCAATATGGCGAGCACGGGCTACGGCAAAACCTTCGCCAATGCCAAAGTGATGGGCGCATTACAAGCGGATAATAGTTTGCGCTTTAACCTCGCTTTAGGTCTACGCACGTTGACCTTGCAGACGGGTGATGAATACCGCGAAAAGCTGCATCTGGATAAAACTCAGCTTGCGGTGTTAATCGGTTCGGCGGCGGTGCGTTTTCTGCATGAGCAAGGTAAAGCTGAGCAAACCGATGCGGCACAAGTCGAGGAGTTGGAAAGCGAATCCGGTTCTGCTTCAGAACAAGATTTAACCGCTGATTTGGAGCTTATTTACGAAACGGCGATTCCTGAAACGCGCTTTAGCACGATTTTAAAAAATACCAAAAGCCGCCAACTGTTGTATGCGCCTGTGGTGGTTTCCACCATTGACCATTTAATGCCTGCTACCGAAAGCACCGCAGGCGGCAAGCAGATTTTACCGATCTTGCGTTTAATGTCCGCCGATTTAGTGATTGATGAGGTGGACGACTTTGACCAAAGCGACATGCCTGCGATTGCGCGTTTGGTGCATTTGGTGGGGATGTTGGGGCGCAAGCTGATGATTTCCTCGGCGACTATTCCACCCGCCGTTGCCGAAGGTTTATTTCAAGCGTATCAAGCAGGCTGGACGCTATTTGCCAATTCGCGTAAGCGCCAAACTGAAGTTACTGCATTTTGGCTGGATGAGTTTGGCGCACAGGTCGATTTAATGTCCGACAGTGCTGCGTTTCAGCAGGCGCATCAAGCCTTTGTCACTAAGCGTTTACGAGCTTTAGAGCGTGAACCCGCTAAACGCAAAGCCTTGCTTCAAGCCATTGAGCGCTTGCCAGTATGTACTGAGCGTGAAGCGATTGAGCGGGCTTGGTTTGAGCGCATTGTGCAAGCTTGTATTGAGTTGCATCGGGTTCACGCAGATCGCGATGAGGCCACAGGCAAGCACTTATCAGTGGGCGTGGTGCGGGTGGCAAAGGTCGACCCGTGTATTCAATTGACGCGCTATCTACTGGCCTGTGCATTGCCGGATGATATTGAAATTCGCGTAATGAGCTACCACGCGCGCCAAGTCTTATTGCTGCGCTCTGAGCAAGAAACTCATTTGGGACAAGTGCTAAATCGCAAAAATGGGAAAAAGCCGCAAGATCATTTAAAGATTAAGGAGCACTTGCAGCAGGCCACAAAACCCCATGTGATCTTTATTCTAGTAGCGACACCTGTTGAGGAAGTGGGGCGCGATCATGATTTAGATTGGGCGGTGATTGAGCCTTCTTCCATGCGTTCCATCATCCAAATGGCAGGGCGGGTGTGGCGACATCGCCCGATTCAAGAGAATTTAAAACCGAATATTCTGTTGCTGGAACGCAATTTGGCAAGCTTGTTAAACAAGACAGAAGCGCAAGCTGCGTTCTATCGACCGGGCTATGAAAGCAAAGCCTACCTGTTGAATAGCCACAGTTTGAAGGGCTTGGTAGATGAGCCAAGCTTAGCGAATAAGCTAGATGCAGCGCCGCGTATCCAAGCCGCCAACCCTTTGAAGCCGCGTGAAGCGCTGGCTGATTTAGAGCATCAAGTCTTACAGGATGTTTTATTAAAGCCGCATTACAGCCCTACATTGGTACAAGGCTGGTTGCATTGCGCTTATTACCTCACCCGCATGGCGCAAAAGGCCGCACCGTTTCGTGACTCCGATAAAGACAGCAATTTTAAACTGCATCTGACTGAGGATGAACAGCCCGTGTTGCGCTTTCCTGAAGAGGATGGCGAGCAAGGTAAGGAAGCAGCGAATTTGCATATTGAAACCTTGCCCGAAGGCTTAAGAAAGCGTCTGTGGTTGCCGTTGGATTATGCCGATTTGATTGCAAACTACAGCGAGATTCGGGAGCGCAGTGTGCGCAGTACGTGCGAGTTTTTGGGCGAGGTGCGCTTGGAGGATCAGGAAGGAGCGACGCATTTCACCTTCATACCGGAATTAGGATTTGAGAGGCAAAGGAAATAACTATGACAAACCCGATTGTCGCGTTTTTAGAAGGGCGCAAGCAGAAGCCTTTGAAGGAAGGCAAAAAGTCCGCTGCCGAGATTGAGAGTGATTATTCCACTTTGGTTTGGGTGGCGAATGCAGCGCAACGGGCTTCACAACTCAGTTTGGTGTCGCATCCAGCGAAGTTTAGCCATCCTGATGCACGGGCGACACCTGTGTTATTTGCAGGTGAGTATAAAGCTGATGGTTTTTTACGTTCGGGCAATGCGCACGCTGGGCAAGATGTGGTGGGCAATGCGGCGGCTTTGGATGTGTATGCGTTTTTAAGTTTGCCGCTGGAGGATGGGAACACCGTCTTGCAGCATTTTGAAGGGCAAACGCAGCAGTTAAAAGGTTTATTAGGCGCGGATGAAGACACTTTTCAAGCGTGGCGCAAGTCCTTTTTGCAAATCAAACACAATGCGGAAGGGAATAAAACTCATCCGAATGTGAAGCAGGTGTATTTCCCTGTGAAGGGCGATTATCACTTGTTATCAGTGTTGTATCCGTCGGGTTTGATGACTGAGCATCGTGAGCGTTTGCGCAGCATGAAGTTTTCTGAAGCCACTAAGTTAGCACGGGAAGAACGTCGCAAAGGCCAATTTCATGCGCAAGGTTTTGCAGATATGGCTGGTATGTTGACCCAGCATTTTGGTGGTACGAAGCCGCAAAATGTCAGCAAGTTGAATAGCAATAATGGCGGTGAAGCTTGGTTATTGCCCTGCTTTCCGCCAGAGTTGGATAGTCGTTACATCCGTTTGCCCAAGACAGATTTCTTTAAAACGCTCTACAGCAAAGATAAGGAATTACAAGAGCTACTGACTGGCTTGCATAAGCTGTTTGCCATTGAGGATTACACCAATGCAGCGATTCGGGAGCGGCGCAAGCACCTAATGGCACAGGTGTTTGAGTGGGTGTTGGAGCGTGCGATGCGTTTGCAATTGCAGCCAGCGGCTTGGTCAACAGCGCAAGGTTTTGAACTACCCTTAGCGCAGCAGCTTTGGTTGGATGCGGCGTTCTTAGAGCAACGGGCTGAGCATGAGACTTGGCAGGAAGAGATTGCTGAGGCGGTCATTAACTGGTTTGTGCCTACTTACCATCGCTCGCGCACCCAAGATGACGCGGTGACTTTGGGTACTACGGAAGTGAATGCGTTTCAAAATGAGTTAGCCGCCTATTTCTGCCAGCATAAGGATTACATCCAATGAGCCATTATCTATTGCTCAAGCGCTTGCGGGTGCAAAACGCGAATGCTTTATCCAGTGCCTTTAGCTTCGGCTTTCCGGCGGTGACGGCGTTTATGGGCTTTATGCATAAGCTTCAGCGCGAACTGAATCCTGATAATGATGCGGATGAATTGCAGTGTTTGGGCGTGGGGATTGCTAGCCACAACTTCACGATGCAAGACCATCAGGAAGGTTATAACCGCTCGCTAAAACTTACGGCGAATCCTTTGGATAAAGACGGTAATCGTCCTTCATTCGTCGAGGAAGGGCGCTGCAATTTAACAGTTTCTTTGTTGCTGGAAGTGGAGAATGTGCCAACAGGTCGGGATCGTACCGATTTATTGGCAGGCTTGCGCGATATGTTATTGAGTCGTTTCAAGTTAGCAGGCGGTGACATTCTCGATGTGCAGTTGGTGGATTTTATTGAGGATGAGGAAAAGGCTTTACGCAGCCTAATGCCCAGCTACGTGCTAATCGAGCGGCGCGATCTAATGCTAGAGGCGATGCAAAGCGGGCAAGATGCTTTGGATGCTTTGCACGGGGCTTTGCAACTCAATCACACCTGCACCGATCTGGGTAATGAGAAAGGCCAATGGCAAACCAGCCGCAGGCATAAGGGTTGGATTGTGCCGATTGCCACGGGCTTTCATGCACTCACTTCCGCCGCTTTGGCGGATAACCAACGGGATAGCAAGACGCCGCATCGCTTTGCGGAGTCGGTGGTGACTTTGGGTGAATTTAAGATGCCGATTCGCTGCGAGAGCGTGAACGAAATTATGTGGCGCTATCAACAGGATGGCGATTTGTATTTGTGTACTCAGCAAGCCGCTGAACACCATTCATAGTTAATAAGGAGCATTTCACATGGCGAAAGAACCTAAAAAGAGCAAAGCAAGCATGCCATCCGTCTTGGCATTTGAGAAAAAATTAGTGCCGTCCGATGCGCAATTATTTGCGGTGAGTTGGGCGGAGCGGCAGGGCAAAGCGCAAGGTTTAGCGCTGCAACTGAAGTCAGTGCGTGGCACGATTTCCAATCGTTTATCGACCGCTTTGGAAAATGATCCGGCCAAATTGGATGCAGAAGTCGAGAAAGCAAATTTACAAACTGTCGATCACTGCGCTTTACCGAATGATAAAGACACCCTGAAAGTGCGTTTCACGCTCAAGGTATTAAGTGGCGTGCAAATTCCGTCCGCCTGCAATAACCAAGAGTTTAATGAAACCTATAAAACGGCGGTGCAAGGCTATGTTGAGAAGACTGGCTTTAAGGAGTTAGCGCAGCGCTATGCAACTAACATTGCTAATGCGCGATTCTTGTGGCGTAACCGTGTGGGCGCGGAGCAGATTGAAGTGCGTGTGACGCACTTACGCGGCACGGAAAAAACGCAGTGGGTTTTCAATGCCAGAGAGGTGGGTTTAAACGGTTTTGGGCATAAGTCGGTGCAAGCCTTGGCGGAAGTGATAGCAGCCAGCTTGAGTGGTAAGACCGAGTTTGCCTTGCTGGATATTGAAGCGTATAGCCAGTTGGGTGAAGGGCAGGAAGTTTATCCAAGTGAAGAATTAGTCACCGAGAAGGGCGATAAGAGCAAGATTTTATACGCGACGGATGGAATTGCAGCCTTGCATTCGCAGAAAGTGGGGAATGCCTTGCGCACAATTGATACGTGGTATGCGGATACGGTGGAGCGTCCGATTGCGGTGGAGGCTTATGGGGCGGTGACGAATTTGGGGACTGCCTATCGTAAGCCGACTGAGAAAAAGGATTTCTACACACTATTCGATAAGTTCGGCACGGGCGAAAGCATCGGCGAGAATGAAGCGCATTATGTGATGGCGATGTTGGTGCGTGGTGGTGTGTTTGGTCAGTCCTCAAAGTAGGGGCGCTGTATGTATCACTATATTGAATTAAGTTGCCTGCCCGATGAGGGTGTGCCTGCTGCGTTTATCCTTGGCAAGGTGATGGACACGGTGCATTTGTGCTTGGTCAATCTGCAAAAGGAGTTGGGGCATAATCCGGTCGGCTTGAGTTTTCCTGAATATCGTTATGAGTTGGCTGAAAACGGTAAATTGTTGGAGGCGAGCATTGGCGCGAAACTACGCTTGTTTAGTCGGGATGAGGCGCAATTGGAGCGTTTGAACCTCAGGGCGCAATTGCGGCGTTTGGAGGATTATGTGCATCAGCGCCAGAGTTCGATTGAGCGTCCGAATCTAGCCTTTGCGAGCTTTCAGCGCGTGCAAGTGCGTTCTTCGGTAGAGCGTTTGGTGCGGCGACGTGTGAACTCATTGGGGCAGCCGGTGGAAGTAGCGCAGGCAGCTTTTAAGGATTTTGAGGAAGTGCGTAGTGATTTGCCGTTTGTGCATTTGCATAGCCACAGCAGCGCGCAAGCGTTTCGGTTGTTTATTCGTAAACAAGCTGTGCCGAAGCCGGAGGAGTGGCGGTTTAGCTCCTATGGTTTGAGCGCTACGGTGGGTGTTCCCGATTTTTAAGTGTTGACCCTAATTTTGCCGAGCCAAAATGGTTCTTTAACAATCAAATACTTAGAGAAACGCTTAAAAAAAGGGGTAAAACGTCGGTTTTGCCTCTTTTTGTTTGAAAAACAGGGGCTTGGCGCGTTATAGTCCCTGTTCACTGCCGCTTGGGCAGCTTAGAAAAACCGGCCTAATAATTCCATTCATTTTTTTATGTTCACTGCCGCTTGGGCAGCTTAGAAATGTAAATTCGTTTCTATCTGCTGTAATTGGCTGTTCACTGCCGCTTGGGCAGCTTAGAAATTTAAATCAGAACCAGCTCGCTTTGCTGATAGGTTCACTGCCGCTTGGGCAGCTTAGAAAAGCGCGGTGAATCCGATAAAAATGTGTCGGCTGTTCACTGCCGCTTGGGCAGCTTAGAAAAACCCAACAACCAAAGTATTAACTGCTATTGCGTTCACTGCCGCTTGGGCAGCTTAGAAATTCATAAGCGGTGTAGTTCAATGTATTCTCAAGTTCACTGCCGCTTGGGCAGCTTAGAAACAACCCAACAACCAAAGTATTAACTGCTATTGGTTCACTGCCGCTTGGGCAGCTTAGAAATACACCGAGTCAAGTGCCGCACCGTTTCCTGCGTTCACTGCCGCTTGGGCAGCTTAGAAAAGCAGACGACTTGCCTACCGATGCGGAAGTGCGTTCACTGCCGCTTGGGCAGCTTAGAAAGGATGTGCAAACAACCGCAGGGGTGTCCCTCTGTTCACTGCCGCTTGGGCAGCTTAGAAAATGATGAATTTCACAAAGGGATGTAAATAATCGTTCACTGCCGCTTGGGCAGCTTAGAAAATGACGCCCTAAAGCTGGCTGTCGAAATCACTGTTCACTGCCGCTTGGGCAGCTTAGAAAAAATAGCAAAAGCAACACCCCTAACAGTTTCTGTTCACTGCCGCTTGGGCAGCTTAGAAATTTTTGCTGACTGCCGGTGTTGATTTGGACGTGTTCACTGCCGCTTGGGCAGCTTAGAAATTGCGCAGAGACGGTTCCGTCCATTGCGACACGTTCACTGCCGCTTGGGCAGCTTAGAAATTGGTGCGGTGCGGCTTGAGCGCATCGCCGAGGTTCACTGCCGCTTGGGCAGCTTAGAAAAACACCGAGCTGTAATATTTTCGCACCGGCGTGTTCACTGCCGCTTGGGCAGCTTAGAAAGTAAGGTTGTCCCCGCAGATAACGCTGGCGTGGTTCACTGCCGCTTGGGCAGCTTAGAAAGTCCGCGACAACGGGCGGCTCAACGAAATCCAGTTCACTGCCGCTTGGGCAGCTTAGAAATCAATGATGGTCGCAATCTCTGCGCTAATTGAGTTCACTGCCGCTTGGGCAGCTTAGAAATGATAAAGCTCATAATCATCAGCTTGTGCAGCGTTCACTGCCGCTTGGGCAGCTTAGAAATGCGCTAAAATCGCTGTAATACATAGCCCAGCGTTCACTGCCGCTTGGGCAGCTTAGAAAGCTCATCAGCGTGCTAGCGGGCTATCTGAGTGGTTCACTGCCGCTTGGGCAGCTTAGAAAGAGCAGCGTTTAGAGTGGCTAGCAGCCGCAGGGTTCACTGCCGCTTGGGCAGCTTAGAAAGGGCGGCTCAGGTGACTTGGATAAGCTGAAGCGTTCACTGCCGCTTGGGCAGCTTAGAAAACCAAACCTGCTGCGAGGGCTTCGTCTGCCGTGTTCACTGCCGCTTGGGCAGCTTAGAAATGCAGGAACTCGTCCATGAGTTCCCTGAAGTTGTTCACTGCCGCTTGGGCAGCTTAGAAATCGAATCAACGTATTCAACCAGGCCGTATTGCGTTCACTGCCGCTTGGGCAGCTTAGAAATGCTGAACCTGCACCAGAATCCACGCCAGCACGTTCACTGCCGCTTGGGCAGCTTAGAAAAAACTCTGCAAAAGAATCGAACAATTGCACGCGTTCACTGCCGCTTGGGCAGCTTAGAAATTAGTTGTGGGCAGAGCCTGTGCCCTGCCCTAGTTCACTGCCGCTTGGGCAGCTTAGAAAGCAGGCAGCGGGCAAAACCGGAATCATGATGCGTTCACTGCCGCTTGGGCAGCTTAGAAATTCATAAATTTTAGCTTTTCGATGCACGCCGCGTTCACTGCCGCCTAGGCAGCTCATCCACTACACATCCCCCCAATCTTGTTTAAGCAGCTATGCGCGTTTTGCGTTTATCCAAGAAAAATTTACAGCGCTAAGCGTGGCCTATAGGCTGGTAGGGTTTTCTCGTAATTACTTAATAATAAAAACGAATCTGGCTAGCAGTTTATGACAGAACAACATTGGTTTGATCTCATTATCGTTGGGCATCACTCGGAAAGCCCAGCAGAGGCTTTAGCGCAGTCTATTGTAAATCTGCTAGAGGTTCCCAATCCTAACTTAACGCTCAAGCTAACAGACGGTTTGCCCAAGGGTGAACAGGTCATTTTGTGTGAGGGGCTGCCGATCCAGCAAGCACTCGCTCTGCAAAAGAGTTTGAGTAGGTTGCTGGTGAAAGCTGAAGTTCGCGAGCAGGGCAGTGACAAGCCAAAAGCTAACTTAGATCCAACCAAGCAAGCTAGGTTAGAAGAAACCATGCGCTTACGCGAGGCGGCGCGTCGTCAGCTCTATTTAGTACCAGCTCCCGATAAGTTTTTGAAAGTCGTCGCAGGCATAGCTGTAGCAATTATCCTATTAGCAAGCCTAGGTTTGGTTAGTTATTTTAACGACTCGCCCACTACACCTGCTCAGCCATCGTCAACAAACCTAGCTGCTCAAGCAGGTGCTACTGGCTCATCAGGTAAGCCTGATACGCTGATAGCCCCGCCTATTAAGCCCGCTATCCCTGTAGAATTAGCCAAGGCTAGGGCAGCAGCCACGAATACAGAGTCTATGGCTGCCAAGCCCGAAGCAGTTGTGAGTATCGAAACGGCTCAAACCGCCCAAAACAGTGAGCAGCTAGCAACATTAGATACCGCCGCTAAACCCGTAGTTCGCAAAGACCCCGCTGTTTACGAGTTTCAAACGCCAAGCAAAAAATCGGTTAAAGCTTTGCATACGATTGAGGATGTGCAACAGTTGCAGCCGCAATTAGGTGCTGCTAGCAGTGTTTTTGACAGTGATCGTCATCACCTCAAACAAGCGCTGGAGCGCAATGACCGTGCCTTTGTGAAAGCCTTGATTGACGCATCCAGCAAGCCTTATTCGCAAAGTTTGCTGCTGTTAGAGTTGGTGCAATTAGAAACCGAGCAGCAGCAACCGCAACAAGCACAGGCCGCTATGGAGGATATGCGCAAACTATTGGCAGAAACCCGCGATATTGATCAGCAAGTTTTGATCTTAGGCGCTTTAAATAAAGGCTATTTAATCTTAAATGAGCGCGCTAAAGCAGAGGCCAGTTTAAAGCAAGCCATCGCTAAAGCCAGCGATGTGCCCAAGCGCTCCTTCCAAGCTTTATCGCTGATGCAGCTAGCCAATGAACAAGCCTTATTAGGCAATGTGGCTAACGCTCAAAAGCTGCTAAAAATTACCGAACCGCTGCTTGAAAGCTCGATGATAGATCATCCCAAAGCCGCCAAATTAAGCCAAGTGATTGCGATTTATGCCTTGATGGCTGATTTTGCCGAAGCCAAAAGCCGCCTACCGACCATTTCAGATCAAACTAAACGCGAAGCTTTAAGCGAATGGGTGAGCGATCTAGAAAACGAAACTGATTGATGACAGCAAACGAGTCCGTATTTAGCGTATCCTGACTAGCATCAGCAAGGATGCCCATCACAGGTCATTTTGCTTATTCAAGGATAGAAACTCATGCGATTTAAGCAAGCCTTACTAACGAGCAGTTTGCTCATGGGATTGTTGACGGCTTGCACCAATCAATCGAAGCCCGCTGCTTCATGGGCTGATTTCTTACAACCCAGCATTAAATACCAAGCCAGTACTATCACCCAGCGCTTAAAAGACACCCAGTTACCCTTTGAGCAATTAGGCAGTATTCGGTACGCAGGCCAAGTTTTTTCTCTACCGATGGTGCGTATCCAGCGTGCCTCCAAGCAAGCGCCCGTTTGTATTTTTGCCGGTGTACATGGCAATGAAATTGCAGGTACTGAGGCTGCCTTATCTTTAATCGAAGCGTTAGCCAACGATAAAACTCTCTATCCAGACACGAATTTTGTGATTCTGCCCTTAGTCAATCCTTGGGGCTGGGAGCGCGGCTTCCGCTATAATTTTGAAGGGCAGGATATAGCCCGCAATTTCGCCCTCGAAGGCACGCAGGAAACTGCCTTAATCAAACCACTGTTGGCGCGTGAGCAGTGTCAATTAGTCGTGGATTTGCATGAAGACAGTACGCACTCAGGCTTTTATTTACTGACTTATGCCAATCCTGATCCAGTCTTTACTCCAAAACTGGTGCAGGCAGTAGTCGATGAATTAGGTATTGCAGCAGCACAGAACGTACCACAAGGCGTTTATCAAGTTGCGGCCAAAGAGTTTGCCACCAATCCCCGCCCGACGCTTGCTCAATACGCCCGCGAGCAGGGTGCTGAGCAGACTTATATTATTGAAACTTCGATGAAATTACCGCTACAGCAGCGCGTTGCTATTCAGCGGCGAGTGCTCGATAAATTAATAGAAAACTTGGTTCACTAAACGCAACAGTTCATCATAAACCGCTGAGCTGTAAGCTATCGGCTAAGGGATTTACCTGTAACTGTGTATAGTCCTTGACCTGTTGATGGTGGGTATTCAGAGCCTGCGTATGTGTTGCTGTAATCACCAATACTTCAGCCCCTGCTGCTTCGGCAGCTTGAATACCAGCGGGCGCATCTTCAAACACTAAGCAGTTTTCAATTGCCACACCTAAGCGCTTAGCTGCTAATAGAAAGCAATCGGGCGCAGGCTTGCCTTCACTCACATCATCCGCACTAATCAAGCAACCTGGCACAGGCAAACCCGCAGCAGTAATGCGCCTTAGCGCTAAAACTCTCGGTGCAGAAGTTACTACTGCCCAACGCTCAGCTGGTAAAGCTCTTAAGAAAGCTTCAGCGCCAGCAATGGATTCAATCCCTGCTACATCTTCGATTTCCGCCAGCGTAATTAAATCGGCTTCGGCATTGGGGTCGATATTGGGTAAGCCTAAACGCTGAATCGTATCCACAGCACGCCGACCGTGAATAGTGGGTAGGAAGCTAGCGACGTCTAAACCCTGTCTCACTGCCCACGCAGCCCAAACCCGTTCAGCTGCTTTGATCGAGCTTAAAATCGTGCCATCCATATCAAATAGAAAAGCGGCATAACGGCGAGTCTTGGTGGTGCTGAGCATAATTTTAAAATCCTAATCATTAGCCAAAAGGCGATCAAAGTCCTAGCTTAAAGTGAAGCTGCGAGCCTGACAAATGCTGGAGCCTTTCATTAGGGTATGGAATTTAGATCAATTAAATCTATTTAAAACTTTAATAAAATCAGTTTTATTTAAGTTATAAATTCCTGCAAGCTCCTGAACATCAACAGTTATACGGCAGGAGTAGGAACATGATCAGAACGGGCGAGCAGTATATTGAATCGATTCGTGATGGCCGTGAGGTGTGGATTAATGGCGAACGTGTGAAAGACGTGCCGACCCACCCGATGTTCAAACCCTTAGTGGATATTCGTGCGCGCATTTATGACATGCAGCATGACGCCGCGACTTCCGACAAAATGACTTATGTGGATGAGAAAGGCGAGCGTCAATCGACGCCTTTAAAGCTCCCCTATACCCAAGCCGATTGGCAGGCTAAGCGCGCGGCGACGGATACGGTGCTGGATGATATTCATGGCGTAGTCACGCGGGTGGGCGATGAAACTGTGGGCGAAATGTGGTCTCTGTTTGATGGGCAGGATGTGCTCAATGAAGTCGATCCACAATTCTCCGCTAATATCCGCAATCACATTGATCGCGTGCTGTATAGCGATCCTTTCCACGTGTCTGCGAATACCGATCCGAAAGGCGACCGTTCCAAACCGCCGCAAGACCAAGACCCTGACATGCTTTTGCATGTGGTGAAAGAAACTGATGCAGGGATTATTGTGCGTGGCGCGAAATTTGAAACCGCCGCCGCTTATGCCAATCAAGCTTTTACCAAGCCTACCATTGCTAACTGGGCCGGTGGCGAGAAATATTCAGATTATGCCGTTGGTTTTATTTGCGACTTAGGTAGCCCCGGCATCAAGATGATTTGCCGCACAGGTTTTGCAGGGCGTGCACCGATTGAGGATTACCCTTTAGCGAATCGCTTTGATGAAGTCGATGCTTTGGTGATTTTCGATAATGTGCTGATTCCTTGGGAAAATGTGCTGTTCTATCGCCACACTAAAGCAGCGATGTTTATTCGCTCGACTTTGCATCGCTATTCCGCTTTCGCTTTCGTACAGCGTAATTTGCGTACTGCTGATTTATTGATTGGTGCGGCTTTACTCAATGCCCGTCAGACTGGCTTAGAGAAACAGCAAGCGGTGCAAGAAGGTTTAGCGAAACTGGCTTGTTATCGCGAAGGCATCAATGCGCATTTAACCGCAGCGATTGCGATGGCCGAGCCTAGCCCCGGTGGCTTATTAATGCCGAATCAATCACTGCTCTACTCAGGGCGCGTTTTAGCTTGTTCGCAGATGTATCAGATGGTTGAAACCGCACGCGAATTGAGTGGCGGTCAGGTTTGTGTGACGCCCGATTATGCCTGCTTCGTTAATCCTGAAACCAAGCCTTGGTTGGATAAGTTCTACACGATTAATGACACATGGGTGGCAGAAGATCGGCGCAAATTGCTGGCGTTTAGCCGCGATTTAATGAACTCGGATTACGCAGGTCATCGCTTAACTTTCCAAGAATTTGCGCAGTCGCCGCGCTTCGCGCATTTGGCTTCGGTGTATAACAATTTCGATTGGGATGGCCCAGCAGAAATGGTGCGCCAAGCTGCTGGTATTAGCGAGCGCGTGGTTCAAAAACATCAAACCACTAAAACGGGTCATGGTGGTTTCTTAGGAACTACCGCCGCCGATGTAAAGAAATAAGGAGCGAGTCATGCCCGTGCATCAACGCATTCGCATGTTTAATACTAAGGATACCTACCCTGAGCAGAAGCTGGATAACGATCTCTGCCAAGTAGTGGTCGCACGCGGCACGATGGTGTTTGTGCGCGGGCAGATTGGGCAGGATTTGGATACGACTGCCAGTGTCGGGATTGGGGATGTGACCAAGCAGACTGAGCAAGCGATGAATAATATTCGCATGCTGTTGACAGAGGCCGGTAGCGAGATGGCACATATCTGCAAGATTGTGATTTATATAGTCGATCCGCGTTATCGCGAGCAAGTTTATCGCGAAGTGGGCAAGCATTTAAAAGGGGTTTTTCCAGTCTCGACCGGCATTGTCGTGTCAGCACTCGCCCGCCCTGAGTGGCTAGTGGAAATTGATGTGACCGCTGTTATCCCTGATTAAACATATTCAAATGCCAAACAACCCCCGTTGCTTGGCATAGAAACTGCACTGAGCTAAGTCAGTTCCTAGCAACCCAGCAAAGCGCGGAGATAGGCTAGTATGAGCGAAACCCAAAACCCGGATTGGGTGCAACGTGTCCAGCAACTCAAATTACGCACCCAGGCTTTTATTAATGGCCAGTTTGTCCCTGCCTTAAGTGGCGCAACCTTTCCTACCCTCAACCCCGCTACGGGTGAAATCACCGCACAGATTGCACGCTGCGATGTTGAAGATGTAGAGCTTGCGGTGCAAGCAGCCCGAGCTTCTTTTGAATCGGGTATTTGGGCGGATAAAACGCCACGTGAGCGTAAACAAGTCCTACTAAGGCTCTCACAATTACTCCTAGAAAACCGCGAAGAATTAGCCCTGCTAGAAAGCCTCGATGTCGGCAAACCGATCAATGATGCTTTGAATATTGATATCCCCGGCGCGGCAGGTGTGTTCGCTTGGTATGCCGAAGCAGCGGATAAGGTGTATGACGAAGTAGCGCCCACCGGCAAGCACGCGATTGCAACGATTACCCGCGAGCCAGTCGGTGTAGTGGCTGCGGTCGTCCCGTGGAATTTCCCCTTAGATATGGCGGCTTGGAAATGTGCGCCTGCTCTTGCAATGGGCAATAGCGTCATTCTCAAACCCGCTGAGCAAAGCCCCTTAAGCGCGCTATTTTTAGCGGAGCTTGCTTTAGAAGCGGGCATTCCTGCGGGTGTGTTAAATGTGTTACCCGGTTATGGCGTGGAAGTGGGTAAGCCTCTAGGTTTGCATCCTGATGTGGATTGTTTGACCTTCACCGGTTCGACGGAAGTCGGCAAATATTTCCTGACTTATTCAGGCCAATCCAATATGAAAATGGTTTGGCTGGAATGCGGCGGCAAAAGCCCGCTCATTGTCTTTGATGACTGCCAACAGTTGGAAAAAGCCGCTGATTTAGCAGCCTTCGGCATTTTCTTTAATCAAGGTGAAGTCTGTTCTGCTAGCTCGCGCCTCTTGGTTCAAGCCAGTATTAAAGAGCGTTTCCTTGAGCTACTCAAAATTCGCGCGCAACAGTATCAACCTGCCAATCCACTTAACCCAACTGCCAAATTGGGCGCGATTGTTGATGATAAACAACTTGCCACGGTAGAGTCTTATATTGCCAAAGGCTTAGCAGAAGGTGCGCAGTTAGTTACGGGTGGACAGCGCCCTGATCCAGCTAATGTGGGTCAAGGCTATTTCATTCAGCCGACTATCTTTGACCAAGTAACCCCGCAAATGACGATAGCACGCGAAGAAATCTTTGGCCCTGTACTGTCGGTGATGAGTTTCGAGGATGAAGCGGAAGCTCTAAGGCTTGCGAATGATTCGATTTATGGCTTAGCAGCTTCGGTGTGGACGGATAATCTCAAGCGCGCGCATCGCATGGCAAAGAAGCTTAGGGCAGGCACGGTTTCAGTGAATACCGTGGATGCTTTAGATCCGATGGTTCCCTTCGGTGGTTTTAAACAAAGCGGTTTTGGGCGCGATTTATCGCTGCATGCTTTGGATAAATTCAGCCAACTCAAAACCATTTGGATCAATTTAGAGGACTAAAGCATGGCGCGCGATCCCCGCTACGATATTCTGTTTGAGCCAGTTAAGATTGGCCCTGTCACAGCAAAAAATCGTTTCTATCAAGTGCCACATTGCAATGGTGGCGGCTATCGCGATCCTTCTGCGGCAGCTGAAATGCGGCGGGTTAAATCCGAAGGTGGCTGGGGCGTCATTTTCACCGAACAAACCGAATTACATCACACCTCCGAAATCACGCCCTTCATTGAATTACGCCTCTGGGAAGATCAAGACATGCCTGCTCTGGCACGCATGGCCGACGCGATGCATGAATACGGTGCTTTGGCGGGCGTGCAATTAGCCTATTCCGGCGTGAATGGCCCGAATCTGTATAGCAAGGAAGTGCCCTTAGCGCCGAGTGCTTTGCCGATTCGCACTTTCACCAACGATCCGGTGCAAGCGCGCGCGATGACTAAGCAGGATATTCGCGATCTGCGCCGCTGGCATCGCAATGCCTTCAAGCGTGCTAAGGCTTGTGGCTTTGATTTGGTGTGTTTATATGGCGCACATGGCTTTGGCATTATTCAGCATTTTCTCTCCAGCGCGACCAATCATCGCACGGATGAGTATGGCGGTTCTTTAGAAAATCGCTCGCGCTTAATGCGTGAATTAGTCGAGGAAGCCAAAGACGCGATTGGTGATAGTTGTGGCATTACTTTGCGCCTGTCTTTGGATGAAATGGTTGGCACTCTAGGCTTTAGCAATGCCGAAGTGCGCGACATGATTGAGATGCATGGCGATTTGCCTGATCTGTGGGATCTCGCGCACGGTGCTTGGGAAAACTGCTCAGGCCCTTCGCGCTTTAAAGAAGAAGCCGCGCAAGAGCCTTTAGTGCAAGGCATTAAACATCTCACTTCTAAGCCTGTTGTAGGTGTGGGACGTTTCACTTCGCCGGATGTAATGGTGCGCCAAGTAAAGTCCGGCATTTTAGATTTTATTGGCTGTGCACGCCCTTCAATCGCTGACCCCTTTTTACCGCGCAAAATCGACGAAGGTCGGATTGAAGATATTCGCGAATGTATCGGCTGCAATATCTGCATTACCGGCGATATGACCATGTCGATTTCACGCTGCACGCAAAACCCCACTTTCATGGAGGAATGGCGCAAAGGTTGGCATCCCGAACGCATGAATGCCAAAGGTGAAAGTTCCACCGTGTTAGTGATTGGTAGCGGCCCAGCAGGCTTGGAAGCAGCCCGCGCTTTAAGTCTACGTGGCTATGATGTGGCAGTCGCGGAAGCCAAAACCGAACTCGGCGGGCGGGTTGCTTTAGAGCGTAAGCTCCCCGGTTTATCGGCTTGGGGGCGGGTAGTGGATTATCGCCAATACCAACTCAGCCAACGCCCGAATGTAGAGGTTTATTACGATAATCTAGTCACCGCCGAACAGGTCTTAGAATTTGGCTTCGAGCATGTAGCGATTGCCACCGGCTCACAGTGGCGAAGTGATGGTGTAGCGCGTGCGCATGTAGTTGCCATGCCGAATGACGGCTCTTTGCCGGTTTATACGCCGGATGATTTAATGGCAGGCAAGATACCGAGTGGTCGTGTAGTGCTGTTCGATGATGATCATTATTACATGGGTGGCGTGCTTACTGAGTTGTTGTGCCAACAGGGTGCGCAAGTCAGTTTCATTACCTCTTCGGCTTATGTTTCGGATTGGACTTTAAACACACTCGAACAGTCCACCATTCAACGGCGCTTATTAGAAATGGGCGTTGAACTAGTGCTGAATCGTGCGGTAGCGCGGATTGAACAAGGTCAAGTGATTTCTACTTGCAGCTATACCGGACGAGAACAATCCCATGCTGCCGATGCGGCGGTCTTAGTCACATCGCGCCTTAGCAATGATGAATTATGGCAGAGCCTAGTCGCACGCCAAGCCGATTGGGCAGATGTAGGGATTCAATCGGTCAAAGTCTTTGGCGATGCCCAAGCTCCAGCACCGATTGCATGGGCCACCTATGCAGGGCATCGTTATGCCCGCGAATTAGATACCCCCGATTATGGCGATGCTTTGCCCTTTCGGCGCGAGGTCACCCAGTTATGCCCACATTAAAACCCCGATTTATTTCGACTCCCGAGGGAGTCCTAGGATAGCAGCATGAGTCAGCAGTCTGTCGCCGTGGATATTGATAAAGTTGAAAAAGTCTATGGCGCAGGTACTGCTGCCTATCGCGCGCTTCATCCAATTACGCTACAGATTAAAGAGAATGAGTTTTTTACCTTACTCGGACCTTCTGGCTGTGGCAAAACCACCTTGCTGCGAATGATTGCGGGTTTTGAAGCGCCCAGCGCTGGCACGATTCGCTTACGTGGCCAAAACATTCAAGATACTCCCGCGCATAAGCGTCGGGTGAATACCGTCTTCCAAAGTTATGCCTTATTTCCGCATTTAACACTGGCGCAAAACGTCGCGTTTGGCCTCGAAAATCTCAAGGTAGAACGCAGCAAAGTCAAAGCTCGTGTGGCTGAGATGCTCAAGATGGTGCATATGGATAGCTTCGCGGATCGCAAACCTGACCAGCTCTCCGGCGGTCAGCGTCAACGGGTTGCTCTAGCACGCGCTTTGGCTCCTGAACCGAATGTTTTATTGCTGGATGAACCCTTGTCAGCGCTGGATTTAAAACTGCGCCAAGCCATGCGTGATGAATTACGCACTCTACAACGTCAAACCGGCTTGACCTTCATTTTCGTGACTCATGATCAAGAAGAAGCTTTAGATATGTCGGATCGCATTTGTGTCTTGGGCAAAGGTGAAGTTCAGCAAGTCGGCACACCGCGTGAAATTTATGAAAATCCCAGCAATCGTTTTGTCGCAGATTTTATTGGTGATACCAATTTCATTGAGGTGCAAGTCAATCAAGTGAATGGTGATCAAGCCACCGTCACCACCCCTTGGGGCATTACCCTAAATGCGAAACACAATGGCGCGGAAGCAGGCAAAACAGCCACCTTATCCTTGCGCCCAGAAAAGATTGATCTCGCTGAGCAAGCCACTGGCATTGTGTCGGAAGGCAAGGTGTTGAGCCGTAATTATTTGGGTGGATTTACCCATTATGCAGTGCAATGTGGGCCAGTACAGTTACGAGTTTCGGCGCGTAATCGTCAAGCTAATTCGCGTTTATATGAGGAAAATCAGCCAATTAAAATAGGCTTTCAAGAAAGCTCAGCGTGGGTGTTAGGCGTATGAGCAGTCCAACTAGCAAAGGCTTCAGCTTCTGGGGGCTAGTACCCACTTATGTGATCATGATCTGTTTTTTGGTCATTCCTATTTTCATCGTGATTGCGGTTTCATTTGCCACCAAAGGTCCGTATGGCGGGTTTGAATATACCTTTAGCACCGACTCCTACCAGCAACTGCTGTTTAATAAAGGCTGGGATGATGAAATGGAGTTCAATCCACAATATCTGATTGTAATTGGACGCACTGCACTTCTTTCCCTGCTCACCACGTTTATCTGTTTGCTCATTAGCTTTCCCGTCGCTTATTACATTGCCCAGCAACGTGGTTCCACCCGAACCCTGTTGCTGTATCTGATTACTCTACCGTTTTGGGTGTCGATGATTGTGCGTGTGTATGCGTGGATGATTATTTTGGGCAACGATGGGGTGATTGATAAAACGGTGCAACTGTTTGGTTTCCCGAGCACGGGGACTTTGCTTTATACCAATAGCGCTATGCTGGTCGGCTTGGTTTATAGCTATATCCCCTTAATGATTTTGCCGATATATGCCTCAATTGAGAAATTGGACGGCACGCTGATTGAAGCGGCGCATGATTTATACGGTGATCGTTGGGTAACTTTAAGGCGGGTGATTCTGCCTGCGGTGCAAGCGGGGGTTATTTCTGGCTCGATACTCGTGTTTGTTCCCTGCCTTGGCTCGGTGCTCGAACCGGTGCTCTTGGGTGGCGGCAAGCAATTAATGATGGGGAATTTAATCGCACTGCAATTCGGCAGTGCGCGTAACTGGCCTTTGGGTTCGGCGATTGCGGTGGTGCTCTTGGCTTTAGTATTAATTGTACTGTTGATTCAAGCCTTAAAAGCGCGCCATTTAAAAGGGGAGCTGAGTCATGGCTAAGCTAGAATCTGTCAAACATTACCCCGGTTTTAAACTCATTTCTGTGTTCTTTTTTGTCTATTTGTATTTACCGATTGCGGTCGTGATTCTCTATTCCTTCAACTCCAGTCGGGTGGTCGCGAGTTGGGAAGGCTGGTCGCTGAAATGGTATGACAAAGCCATCCATAATGAGTATTTGTTAGAAGCCGTAAAAAACTCCTTATTTGTTGCCAGCATCGCCACGGTGATTGCCACTACCGTAGCGATTATGGCCGCCTTAGTCTTAGTACGCGCTAAGGGCATAAAACATCGTCGTCTTTCAGAGGTAGTGGTCAATCTGCCTTTACTTTTACCCGAAATTGTCTTGGCAGTTGCCGTGCTGATTCTGTTCTCACGCATTGGCATTAGTAATGGTTTTTTGAAGTTGGTGATTGCGCATTCCACCTTTTGCATTCCTTTTGCCTTCTTGCCGATTCGGGCGCGCTTACAAGGTATGTCGATGGATTTTGAAGAAGCCTCGCGTGACTTATATGCCGATGCGTGGACGACCTTCCGCCGTGTTACTTTGCCGCTAATTATGCCCGGTGTATTTGCGGGGGCGATGCTGGCCTTTGTGATGTCGATGGATGATTTTATTACCTCGAATTTATTGAACTCCGGTGGCGCAACTACTTTGCCGGTTTATATCTTTTCTTTGATTCGTCAAGGAGTTACCCCCGAATTAAATGCTATTTCAACCTTAATTATTGGCTTTTCTTTGCTATTTGTATTGCTGGCACTGAGTCTGCAACGCCGGTCTTGAGTGTATTTAGAGTTTGCCTAAACAGGAGATGATCACGATGAAAATGCTAACGAAAACCTTGCTAGCGAGTAGTTTATGGCTGATTTGGGCGACGACTGCTCAAGCGGCTGGGGAATTGAATATCTATGCGTGGCCGGAATCGCTGGCGCCCGATTTGATTAAAAAATTCGAAAAAGAAGCCGATGTTAAGGTGAATATTGATGCATTTTCTTCCAATGAAGATGCGCTCACCAAACTACAAGCCGGTGACGCTAATTATGATCTGATCACCCCTTCGCAGCATTTTTTGAAAATCATGGTGGAAACCGATCTATTGCTAGACATTGGCGCGAATCAATTAGAAGCCTTCAAGCAAGTGGATGATCAATGGAAAAAACAGTGGTGGGATCCTGAGAATAAATACTCTATCCCTATGGCTTATGGCACGGCGAGCTTTGCGGTGAATCGTGATCTGTATAAAGGCCCGATTGATAGTTGGAAAGTCTATTTCGAACCGCCGGAAGAGCTAAAGGGCAAAATCGCGAGCTTAGGTACACCGGATGAAGTAGTAAGTGCCGCCCAATTGTATTTGGGGGTGGAGTATTGCACCGAAAATTCGGATGACATGAAAAAGGTGTATGAGCTACTCAAAGCTCAAAAGCCAGCGGTGGCAGCTTATAGCAGTGACAATATTGAAAATCGCTTAGGTGGCGGCGAAGTAGCGATGCATTTCTGGTGGGATGGCACAGTATTGCGCCTGCGTGATACGGGCAAAAATGTTGAATATGCCACCCCCAAAGAAGGCTTAGTCGGTTGGTTGGACAGTTATGCTGTGCCTAAGGGGGCGAAGAATGTCGATAATGCCAAGGCCTTTATCAATTTCATCAGTCGAGTAGAGAATGCGACCGAGGAATACAATTTCTATTCGCACTCCTCGCCCGTGAAAGTCGATCCGGCTAAAGCCAAGTACAACAAGGATAATGCGCCAGAGTTATTCCCGACGGTATCAATCAAAATGAACCAATCCTGCTCGCCTAAAGCGCAAGAGTTGGTGAATAAGGTTTGGACGCAATTATTACAGTAAGACTTACTTAACGGGTTGGTGTAGCAGAGTAGAGTAATGAGGAGGATGAGGTCATGGATAAGCAAGATTTCTTTAATGGGATGAGCCAAGCCGCTTGCACCGTTTCAGTCGTTACGACCGATGGCGCTCATGGCAAAACGGGCGTGACAGTGAGTGCAATGGCGTCGGTGTCTGCTGATCCGCCTTCCTTATTGGTCTGTGTGCATCATCTGAGTAAGGCCTGCGAGGTATTGCAGAAAAATGGCGTGATGTGCGTGAATGTGTTGCGCGATGATCAAGCCTTTGTTTCGGATACCTTCGCAGGCCGCTTACCTGCGCCGAATAATGATCATTTCGCCGTCGCGGAGTGGGATACCGCTGCGACCGGAGCACCTCTATTGCGCGGTGCAATGGTGAATTTCGACTGCGAAATTGTTAAATATTTTCAGTCGGGTTCGCATGTCATTTTTATTGGTGAAGTGCGCGATATGCGCCATCAGCCCCACGGTCAGGCGCTAGTCTATGCGAACCGTGCCTATGGGCGTGCCACTAGTTTGGATGATTTTGTTAAAACCCCTGAACTTGATGCCAATAAACCCTTATTAAAAATCGCTTGTTACACCACTTTGGGCGCTTTCTTTATGCCGCGCCTGATTGCCCAATATCGCAATCAATACCCCGAAGCCCAATTGAAGCTCGCCGAAGGTGTACAGCAAGAACTCTATCAAGGGATTGAAAATGGTCATTATGACGCTGCTTTGATGTATGACTTGGGCGAATCGCGTCATGTGAAAAAGACCCTGCTCGCTGAAATCGCCCCGCATGTTTTATTGCCTGCTTTGCATCCACTGGCGCAACAAGCCAGTATCTCGCTGCATGATTTAGCGGATGAGCCAATGGTTTTATTAGATGCTGAACCAAGCCGCAGCTATTTCTTATCCTTGTTTAATGGCACTGGTATTGAGCCAAAAGTCGCGCTGCGCTCGAAAGCGTTTGAAACGGTGCGTGGCATGGTCGGCAATTGGTTGGGCTATTCTTTATTAGCGACTAAGCCTGCCAACAATATGAGTTATGACGGCAGCGCTTTGGTGTCGATTCCGATTAAAGAACAAGTGGAACCAAGTCGGATTGTGTATTGCACGCATGCGGATAAGACTGAAAGTGAACAGAATTTAGCGTTTAAAGCCTTGTGTGAGCGCTTTTTTCGTGAAGGTGTTTAGACTGAACAACTAGCTGTGTTAGTCGCTTAATTAGCATGGTTTAAGAAAAATAGTGGAGAGATCATGAAGCCGTTTGGCATTGCAGGCATGCAGTTATCCTTGTCTAAGACAGAATCTAACCTAGATAAAATGCACCATAAACTTGGCGAGCTGATAGCACGTTTTCCTTGGGTGCAGATGGTGGTATTTAGTGAGCTGGCTGCCTTTGGGCCTCATACTAAATTTGCTCAAGCCTTGCCGGGGCCAGCGGAGAGTACCTTTCAAGCTTGGGCTAAGGAATTCGATATTTGGCTAATTCCAGGTTCGATTTTTGAAGCAGCCGACGGCGGCATTTACAATACAACGCCGATTATCAATCCTCAAGGCGAAGTAATTGATCGCTACCGTAAGCAGTTTCCGTTTCAGCCCCATGAGAGCGGCATTGCCAAAGGTGATCGTTTTGTGGTGTTTGACGTGCCTGAAGTAGGGCGCTTTGGCGTATCGATTTGTTATGATATGTGGTTCCCTGAGACCACGCGCTCGATGGTCGCTCTGGGCGCAGAAGTGATTATTCATCCTACCTTTACCGATACTTTAGATCGCCAAGCTGAGCTTAGTATTGCGCGTGCCACCGCAGCCATGAATCAATGTTTTGTGTTTGATGTCAATGGTTTAGGCGATTGTGGCAATGGCCAATCTTGTGTGATTGCACCTTCCGGTTTAGCCCTGCATCAATCCGGCACGATTGAAGATATCTTCCCTTTGGAATTGAACCTTGAGCAAGTCCGCCACGAACGCGAACATGGCATTATTGGCGGCTTGGGGCAAGTGCTGAAAAGCTTCCGCGACCGTGCCGTGGACTTTGATGTTTATGATAAAACTAAAGCACAGCCTTATTTGGATAGTTTGGGCAAATTGGAATGGTCGCGGCGCTCTTAAGCCTCAGACTGATTAATAAGCTTTAACTTCAAGGTTAAAGCTTTGGGAAAATCACTTTCCCAGCCTATTTTTCTCCACTAAATCGCCAATCAAACCAATCAAAGCCTCCGCCCGCACACTTGGCTTCACACCCGCATGACGCGCAATCACAATCTGTAAAGCATGCGCCTCGCCACCTTTTAAGGGTGTGATTTTTACTTCGCCGCCATTATAAGTCTGCTTAGTATTCGGCTGTTGATTCAATAAACTGAAGCCTAAACCTGCACCCACCATTGAGCGAATCATTTCAAAATTGCTGCTGCGGTATTGAATATTCGGGATAACGCCAAATTGCGCAAATAGCGAGGTGAAATACTCACGGCTGTGTGGCAGGTCGAGCAAAATCATGGGTTCATCGCCGAGCTGCTTTAATTGCAGTTCTTTGTGCTTAGCTAACGGATGTTGCTTGGGCAGCAGTACATAAGGTGGGCAACTTAACAGTGCAGTTTGGGTCAGACGTTCGTCATTATCCAAGCTATAACTCAGCGCCAGCTCCAAGCGTCCATTGAGTAAATCATCATTGAGCTGAGCAATATCACCTTCTTGCACATGAATTTTGAGTTCGGGATAAGCCTGTTGTGCCTGCTGCAAGAGTTGTGGAATGAACAGCGGAGCCAGCGTGGAAAAGCAGCCAATATGAATTTCGCCTGCCACTTTGAGATTCAATTCACGCGCATAATCGGCTAAAGCATTTGCCTGTTGCAGCAATTGGCGGCTATAAACCAAGAGCGATTCACCATTGGTCGTGAGGCTCACGCCTTGGGCTTTGTGGCGCACGAATAATTGTGTTTGCCAAGTATCTTCGAGCTGAGAAATCGCAGCGGATAAAGCAGGTTGGGAAATATGCAAACGCTTGGACGCCTCGGACAACTTGCCGCATTCAGCGACGACGATGAAATAGCTCAATTGTCTAAATGAAGCAGGCATGCGCTTTACACCTTGGGTTGGTCGCTTAAGTATATCGGTTTTATTGATCTACAAGAGTAATTAATTCAGTTTTACTTTTCTAAAGCGAGCTTTCAGACTGAGAGCCTTGTGGGTGTGTGGAGTGTGGTATGACCTTTTCGATTGCAGCGCGTTGTACTGAAACCGGACAGTTTGGCGTCGCCTTAAGCTCGTCCTCGCCTTGTGTCGCCAGCCGTTGTGCCTATGCACGCGCAGGCGTGGGTGCGGCGGTGAGCCAGAATATTACTGACCCTCGCCTTGGGCCGATTATGTTGGATTTGCTCGCAGCCGGACGCAGTACTGAGGAAGCTTTAGCGGGCGCGGTCGCAAGCACTGAACATGCACCGTGGCGGCAATTAATTTTGGTGGGCAAGCAAGGCAAACCGGTGATTTATACCGGCGAACATGCTTTAGGCACTTACGGTCAAGCGCTTGGCAAAGACTGTGCAGCGGCAGGGAATTTGCTAGCACATACGGGTATTCCGGCGGCAATGGTCGCAGCCTTTGAATCTACTCAAGGCTTATTAGCTGAGCGTTTATTAGCAGCCTTACAAGCCGCGCTTCAAGCAGGTGGCGAAGCGGGTCCCGTACATGCAATGGGCTTGAAAGTGGTTGATCAAGTTTCGTGGCCGGTGATTGATTTGCGCGTCGATTGGAGTGATAACCCGCTGGCTGATATAGAGCGCTTGTGGGCGGTGTATCAGCCGCAGCAGGAGGCTTATGTGACCCGCGCTTTGAATCCCGCCGATTCCCCTTCCTATGGCGTTCCGGGTGATCCTTAATGAATAGCCGCGAATTGCTGGCGCGCTTAATTAGCTTCGATACCACTAGCGCAATCTCCAACTTAGCGCTGATCCATTTTGTCCAAGAGTATTTGGCAACTTATGGCGTCGAATCCTCTTTAGTCCACGATGAATCAGGCCAAAAAGCCAATCTCTACGCCACGATTGGTCCAGCGGATAAAGCCGGAGTCATGCTCTCAGGGCACACTGATGTTGTCCCGGTAAAAGGGCAATCATGGAGCAGCGATCCGTTTGTTTTAACTGAACGTGATGGCTTGCTGTATGGGCGTGGTAGTTGCGATATGAAGGGTTTTATTGCCAGTTGCTTAGCGGCGGTTCCGGCTTTGACCCAAGCTAAATTACACACCCCTGTGCATTTAGCGCTGTCCTATGATGAAGAAGTTGGCTGCTTAGGGGTGCGCCGTTTAATTGATATGATGCACGGTTTAAGTGTGCGTCCTGCGATGGCGATTATTGGTGAGCCGACTTCCATGCGCCTAATGATTGCGCATAAAGGTAAGCGTGCTATGCGCGTGAAAATAACCGGGCAAAGTGCTCACTCTGCTTATCCCACCGAAGGCGTGAATGCAGTGGAATATGCAGCGGAATTGGTATGCGAAATTCGTCGCCTTCATGCTGAGTTTCAGCAAAACGGGCCTTTCGATAACGATTACCGCGTGCCGCATACCACTCTACATGTCGGCGTATTTAATGGCGGAACGGTCTTGAATATTGTGCCGAACGCCTGCCAATTTGATTTTGAAATCCGCCATTTACCCGAAGATGATCCCGATCAAATTATTCAACGCATTCAAAATTATGCCGAGCAAATTTTACTACCACCGATGCGCAAAGTCACTGAACAAGCCAAGATTGAATTTGAAGTGTTATCAGCTTATCCAGGCCTATACACAGCGCCCGATGCGCAAGTGGTGCAGTTTGTGAAAAGCTTGTTAGCGCCTGATGTGGAAGTGAGCAAGATTAGTTTTGGCACTGAAGGCGGTTTGTTTAGCGAGCACTTAGGGATTCCAGCAGTCGTTTGTGGGCCCGGCAGTATTTTGCAGGCGCATAAGGCGGATGAGTATGTGAGTGTGGAGCAATTGGCGGCTTGTGATGCGATGTTGGAGCGTTTGCAGAGAGTTTTAAGTGATTGAGAGATGCCTTCTCTAACTAGCAGAGAAGGCTTAAAAATTACTGGCTTCCCAGTTTCTTTTCGACTGCGCTACGCCATTCAGCGGACTTCAGATCAGGGCCATGACCATCAGCTGAAATTGCCAATTTTTTGTCAATCATGCTTGCCCATTCATCAGAGCCAACATCGGGGCCGTGACCTTGTGCATCCGCCGGTAGTTTGCCTTCCACCCATTTAGCCCATTCTGCCCAATCAGCTGGAGCCGCTGTTTGACCTGCTGCGCCGCCAGTGTTGGTATCTGGTGCTGGTGCTGGTGCTGGTGCTGGTGCTGGTGCTGGTGCTGGTTTGGTTTCTGTCGTAGTGGTCGTCGTTGTAGTGGTGGTTTCGTTCTTGCCACAACCTTGCAGGCCTAAAACGCTAGCTAATACAACCAGACTTAATAAACGTAAACTCATGTTCAAATTGCCTCCATTTTGAATAAAATCAGACCAGAGAGTGTAGTGGATCTTTCAAAAACTGCTAGGGCTTTTATCAATTAGCCGGCTAGCTGTCGGTGAAATTTTGAGTATTTAATCCGGTTTTGAGTGAGTAATTAGCCTTAAAAAAGACATCAAAAGTTCTTCGCTGTATTTGCCTTGGCTAAGGCCAGAATATTCGACATCCAAAACACTGGCTGCTTGATAACTACCTGAAAGATAAGCCTGAATACGCTCGACTCTTTCAGTATGGGCTGGAGCACCCGGTTTGAATTTATTGGGGCCAATCAACATCGCGACTAAGCCAATAAATTCTTCCTCAGTGAGTACCGTTAATTCTTTGTGAAAATAAACCCGTGCTGCTTGGGCAAAGCCTTTTACTTCGTGACCTTGTTCATGCCCAAAATAAGCCAGATTCAAAAACAGGTCGAGCTGCTCATCTTTGGATACTAGGGCATCTAAAGCGTATTGCGCGATCAGGGTTTGGCGAATTTTGGCGATGCCTTGTTTAAAGCCTGCTGGGTAATAAAGGAGTTTCACCAAGCCCTGTGTGAGCGTCGTCATGCCCGCGCCCGGCGTACTCAGATCCACACCCCGATGGTTATAAAAAGCAGGATCTTCAATCGCGAGTAACAGCTTCAATTGCTCAGGGCTGAGCTTAGCAATACTCACTGCTTTGAAATAACTTTGTTGAGCTTTAGCAACTAAGTCAGGTGTTTGCTGGCGCGCAAGCCGAATCTCATTGGCGTAATAAGCAGTGCTGCCAAGCATGAGCAGTAAAATTAGCGCAGCAGTATATTTTAGGCAATTAAATACCCGTTTACGAGTGCTTAGTAGCGCCATGAGCTTTAGCCTGTTGTTATTAACTTGGACTCAGCTTAAAACGCGCATTTGCAAGTCACGTGCAGAAAATAAGGAACAATCTGCTGCCGCCAATACCTAAAGCTTAAAAGCGCAAATGTTTGACCGACAAGCCGTTATTGATCAATTCATTGAGCGAATCAATACCAATCTGTAAATGCTGATCAACAAAGTTCGCACTGACTTTTTTATCGCTAGCTTCAGTTTTCACGCCTTCTGGTTCCATTGGGCGATCCGACACTAGTAATAAAGCACCGACTGGAATTTCATTGAAGAAGCCCGCACTGAAAATCGTCGCCGTTTCCATGTCAATCGCCATGCAGCGAATACTTTTTAGATAGGCTTTGAAAGTTTCATCATGTTCCCAGACGCGGCGGTTAGTGGTGTAAACCGTTCCTGTCCAATATTCACGCTGATATTTGCGAGAAATAGTCGTCGATACTGCTTTTTGCAGGCTAAACGCAGGCAGAGCAGGGACTTCAGCCGGAAAATAGTCGCTGGAAGTACCTTCACCACGAATCGCCGCAATCGGTAGAATTAAATCGCCGAGTTGATTTTTCCGCTTCAAGCCGCCGCATTTGCCAAGAAAAAGTACCGCTTTCGGATGTACGCCGCTGAGTAAATCTAAAACAGTCGCAGCATTAGGGCTGCCCATACCGAAATTAATAATCGTAATATTATTGGCGGTTGCATTCGGCATACTGCGATCTGCGCCGAGAATCGGCACATTATGCCAGCGCGCAAAAATATCCACGTATTGATTGAAATTGACCAGCAGAATGTATTGGCCAATCGTTTCTGGAGTTAAGCCGGTATAGCGAGGTAGCCAATTAGCTACGATCTCTTGTTTAGTACGCATAAGATTTTCGTCCTTATTGTTATTAGTTAAAGTCTGACTGTGGTGTCATTTTAAAAAGTATGAAGGGAATAATAGAGTTTAATTGTGTTAGAAAGTTCCTCGCCTACTCAGTGATGGCTACAAATTTAAGCGCCTTTGCTTAAGTTTGCAAGTAAGGCTTGTCCTTGATCCCAATCACCCAAACCGCTATTGGCATTGATATGCCCATAGTTACCGATGACGACAAATTCACTGCCCCAAGCATCGGCACAGTTTTTCATAGTTGCTTCTGAGCCATAAGGGTCATCGGTGCTACAGACTACAATGCTTTTGAAGGGCAAAGGCTGAATTGGCGTCTGGTCATAACCTTGAGCATCTTTTGGGAAGTTTGAGCCTTGTGGATCAGGCACGGAAACTAATAAAGCGCCGTGGATTTGCAGTTTAGTTTGTGCAGCCCAATGTGCCACGGTTAAGCAGCCCATGCTGTGTGCAATTAAAATAACCGGCTGCGTTTGTTGCTGAATAGCCTGTTCAAGGGTAGCGACCCATTCAGTACAAACCGGGTGATCCCAATCACGTTGTTGCACGCGGCTAGCATTGGGGAATAGGGTTTCCTAACGGGTTTGCCAGTGGCCTGCATCTGAGTTGTAGATGCCGGGTATAACTAAATAGTTGACTGCTGAATTCATAACTAACCCTTAGCGTGTAAGAGCATTTAAGCATAGAGTGGATTTAGCTTTTAATATAGTGCCAGTTAATTTTAAAGAAAGCAGAACAGTTAGTCGGTTATAAAAAACTGTACTGTTGGATAATTAGTAATTTGTACTAGAGATAAGAAAATAGCTTAAAAGGTGAGCTACATGATGTGTAGCCCACCTATATGTTCTAGTTAAAACTACTCCATTTCAACAACCAAATCCCCTTGCTCCACCAATTCACCCTGATGCAAATGAACTTGTTTCACTTTGCCCGCAGCAGGTGCAGTAATCGTGGTTTCCATTTTCATGGCTTCAATCACGAATAGCGGGGTATTTTGCTCCACTTCTTGGCCTGGTTTGACCATGATGGCGGAGAGTTTACCTTGCAATGAAGTGCCAATTTCTTTCTCACCCACCGCTTTACGATTGCTGGCTTTGGTGGGTTTCACCGAAAGGTCGCGCACGGTGACTGAGCGAATCTGGCCGTTGAAGTCGAAGGTGACAATGCAATTGCCATTTTCGTCCGCATCAGAGCGATACAATAAGCGCACGATCAGGACTTTACCTTGCCCCAAATTGACTAAGACTTCTTCATTGAGCTTGAGGCCATAGAAGAAAAGTGGGGTAGGTAAGTGGCTGACATCGCCGTATTCGACTTGGTGTTTATAAAATTCTTTATAAACCGCCGGATACATTTTGTAGGACAAGAAATCGAGGAAGCTGCGATCCACATCAAATTCTTGTTTGAAAGCAGCAAACTCAGCCTCTAAATCAACCGATTGCATGTGATCGTTCGGGCGACCCGCATTCGGTTTTTCGCCTTTGAGCACGATGTCGCTAAGCTTAGTGGGGAAGCCGCCGGGTGTTTGCCCTAAACCACCTTTGAATAGATCAATCACCGAATCCGGGAAGGCGAGGGTGCTGCCGCGCTCCATCACATCGGCTTCGGTCAAGCCATTCGAGGTCATGTAAATTGCCATATCACCGACCACTTTCGAGGAGGGTGTGACTTTGACAATATCGCCAAACATGCGATTGACGACCGCATAATTCTCTTTCACTTCCTCGAACTTAGTCTCTAAACCTAAAGCAATCGCTTGTGGACGCAAATTGGAGTATTGGCCGCCGGGAATTTCGTGATTATAAACTTCCGCCGTGCCCGCTTTTAAGCCGGATTCAAACGGATAGTACATTTCACGCACATCTTCCCAATAGTTCGCGTATTCATTCAAGGAGCGCAGATCGAATTTCTGCTCACGCAGCTGGCCTTCCATCGCAGCAATCAGCGAGTTCAAGTTCACTTGCGAAGTCAAGCCTGACATCGAACTCATGCAGCCATCGACCACATCCACGCCGCATTCAATTGCTTTCAATAAAGTCGCGGCTTGAATCGAGGCAGTGTCATGCGTATGCAAATGAATCGGAATGCTCACTGCTTCTTTTAGAGCAGGAATCAACTTAGCTGCTGCATAAGGCTTCAATAAACCCGCCATATCTTTCACGGCCAGCATGTGTGCGCCTGCATCTTCCAGCTGCTTAGCCAAATCGAGATAGTATTGCAGGTTGTATTTGTAGCCCGGATCAGTACGCAGCACATCGCCAGTATAACAAATCGTGCCTTCCGCAATCCCGCCCGTGCGCTCGCGTACTACTTGGATGGATTTGCGCATTCCTTCGATCCAGTTTAAGGAGTCGAAAATACGGAAGACATCAATACCTTGCTCCCACGATTTCTCGATGAAGGCTTCGATGAGATTATCGGGGTAAGCGGTGTAACCTACTGCATTCGAGCCACGGAATAACATTTGGAACAGAATATTCGGTACAGCTTCGCGCAGCAGCTTTAAACGATCCCAAGGGCATTCATGCAGGAAGCGCATCGACACGTCAAAAGTCGCGCCGCCCCACATTTCCAAAGAGAACATTTGCGGATGATTCTTCGCAAAGCCTTCAGCAATCCGCAGCATGTCATCGGTACGTACGCGAGTAGCGAGCAGCGACTGATGCGCATCGCGCATGGTGGTGTCGGTGTAGAAAATAGTCGGCTGTTCTTTCACCCACTGACAGAATTTCTCTGCACCCATCTCAGTGAGCAGATTCTTCGTGCCTTTAGGATAGCCGCCCACTTGTGGAAAATCAGGGATAATCGGCTTGCGGAAATGCTTATTCGGATCGGGCTTTTTAACATCAGGATTGCCATTCACCGTCACATTCGCGACGAATTTGAGGGTCTTGGTGCCACGGTCAAAGCGTTGTGGCGTGTGGAACAGTTCAGGATGTTGGTCGATGAAAGTGACCGTGCATTTACCATTCGCAAACACTGGATGTTCCAGTACATTTTCCAAGAAACCGATATTGGTTTTGACACCACGAATCCTGAACTCTTTCAGGCCGCGCAAATTACGGCTAATCGCGCCATCTAAAGTCCGCCCCCATGAGGTGACTTTAACCAGCATCGAGTCAAAGAACGGCGAAACTTTCGCACCCGGATAGGCTGCACCGACATCTAAACGAATCCCGAAGCCGCCGGTAGAGCGATAAGCGATGATCGTACCGTAGTCCGGTTTGAAGCCGTTTTCAGGGTCTTCCGTGGTAATCCGGCATTGCACCGCATAGCCATTGCAGCGAATTTCATCCTGCGATTGGATATTGATACCGTTATCGCTGAGTTTGCGCCCATCTGCGACCAGAATTTGGCTGCGTACTATGTCGATGCCAGTGATTTGTTCGGTGATGGTGTGCTCAACTTGCACGCGTGGATTCACTTCAATGAAGTAAATATTTTCTTCCGCATCCACCAAAAATTCGACTGTGCCCGCACAGGAGTAATTCACATGCCGAGTAATCGCTAAAGCGTAATCGTAAAGCTTCTGACGAGTTTCATCTTTCAAGCCAGTACTGGGGGCAACTTCGACCACTTTTTGGAAGCGACGTTGTACCGAACAATCGCGCTCATATAAGTGAATTAAGTTGCCGTGCGTATCGCCAAGGATTTGCACTTCGATGTGTTTTGGCGAGTCGATGTATTTTTCTAAGAATACCGTGTTATCACCGAAAGCTTTGAGCGCTTCATTCCGCGCATCGTTATACGCTTTTTCAAGCTCATCGGCTTTGCGTAGTACGCGCATGCCACGACCACCACCACCGGCTGCAGCTTTCATCATCAACGGATAGCCAATCCGATCCGCTTCTTTGCGCGCAATCTCTAAGCTATTTAAGGGTTCACGGCTGTCTTGAATAACGGGTAAACCAGCAGCAATCGCGATTTCTTTCGCTGCGACTTTATCGCCGAGTTTTTCCATTGCTTCGGGGCTAGGGCCAACGAAAACAATACCCTCTTCACGGCAGCGGCGCGCAAAGCGTACATTTTCCGATAAGAAGCCGTAACCGGGATGAATCGCCGACACGCCATAGCGCTTAGCAATTTGAATAATGCCTTCAATGTCCAAATAAGGCTTTAATGGTTCATCATCTGCACCAATTTGGTAAGCCTCATCTGCCTTATAACGGTGCGGAGAGAAGCGATCTTCGTAGGTATAAATCGATACAGTTTTTAGCCCCAGCTCGGCAGCAGCGCGCAAGATCCGAATAGCAATCTCGCCACGGTTGGCGATGAGCAGCTTGTTAATCTTCAAACCCATGTAACCTTAACCTCGTAAGTAAGATGTAAACCCAGCCTAACAGGGTGTAGCCAGTTTTTATGTAAGGCTATTATAACGATTTTAATAGAGGGAGGCAGGATTCATGCCAGCTTTTTGTGCATTGCCTCGGCATAAGCCAAATAACCAAGGTGAATGTGCAAAGATGCGCCAGAGCGAGCTTTGCGGTAGGCTTATGGGCTGTATAAAAAAGCTAGGGCTAAGCAAACGGAATGCAATCATTTATCCAGCAAGGGCAGCAGAACCCCATCCATTTCATTGGATTTTGGCCAGACTATGAGCAGCTATTTTTCCAAAGCGCAGCACAAGAGCAAGCCATTCAGATTTTCAATCCCTTAAGCCAAACTCAAGCTATGCGTGGCTTTACGAAATGGCCGCGAGTCGTGCGCAATTTAATCCACAAAAAATTGATTGCCGATTATATCTGCGCTCATCCGCAAGATTTAATCGTGGTGCATGAGCATCGTTTGATTTTAGAGGTATTGCTAGCTAAATTCCCGCAGCTTAAAGCGCAAGTGCTAATGCGCAATCCCTTGAACCCGAATACTAAAACTAAGCATTTAATTCAAAGCTTACAAGCATTGGATTATACGATTTGGTCGTTTGACCCTGCCGATTGTGCGAAGTATGGCTTCAAGTTTTATCGCCAATTCATTGAGCCAATACCGGCTATAATTCAGCAGTCGCCACGCTATGATTTTGCTTTTGTGGGGCGGAATAAAGGTCGAGAGGCGATTCTGCAAGCTTTAGAGTCGGAGCTGACAGCACAAGGTTTTTCAGTGCTATTTGATATTCGGAGTGATCAAGCTAAAGCAGCCAAAGCGAATATCACTTATTCCGCTTATTTAGAGCAGTATTTGAGCGCAACTTGCATGCTGGATGTCACGCAAATCGGCCAAACCGGTTTAACCCTACGCCCCTTAGAGGCAATGCTTTATCAGCGTAAGTTATTGACGAATAATGCCTTAATCCAGCAAGAGGCTTTTTATCATCCAGACAATATATTTATTTTTGATAAGGATTCAGATTTATCGGGGCTAAAGGCGTTTATGCAACAGCCATTTAGCCTCGTTCCGGCGGAAATCCAAGCGCTGTATTCACTCACCAGTTTAACGAAAGCGCTCAGAGAGTCCGTATGTTAAACAAAATCTTCCGGGCGTAGTTTGATGAAACGGCGTTCGCCTTTGCCCATGATTTGGATACGGCGCATGCCCATCCGATATTGAGCACTTAAGCGCCGAGCTTGGAAGCGTAAGTTTTCTAAAGGGGTTGCATAAGTCAGATCAGGCTTTTTCTCAGCAGAAATCGACGATACCGTTTTTAAAGTATTATTCACTTCATAAATGTCGCATTGGTCGAGTTGAATTGCGGCAGCGGGTTCAACTTGTAAGCAACGCAGTGAATAAGTGCTGGAAATAAACGCATCTGCCAAGCCAGGCGGAGTGGTTTTAGCTTTATCGAGTAGGATTTGCGCGCCACTCGGCCAAAGCACATAAGCGGCAGCACCAGTACGATCTTGATACAGAGGCACAAGATTGAAATCTTCTACCAGAGGCTGGCCTTCGCCGACGATCTTTTGCCGATTACGTACTTCTAAAGTGACTAAATCACAATCAGTTTGCCGCTCAAGCATCTTCAGCAAAACAGCACTATAGCGCGAGAGCAGGGCATCATCTTCCAGCACTAGCATCGGTTGCTTTTTCTTTACAATCGTTTGCCAAGCTTTGTGATGGCTTAAAAAGCAAGCGAGTTCGGTACGGCGTAAGGGGCGTTCCCAGCCCATCGAGAGTTGATAATGCGTGGCTTCGCTAATATGTTGTGTTGAGACTGCACGTAAGATTTCATAATCTAAACCTAAGCGCAGCATTTGCTTTTCTTGGAAGGAAAGTCGATCAGTAGCCTCAGCCAAATTAATGATTAATACGTTCATTAAAGGTCACCACCAAGCCGTTTTAGCACGCGTATGCCGCTGCCGAAAACGTTGGTAAACAGTATCATGGGTTTGTAAACGCTGGAAAAGCTCAGCCAAAACTTCACCCATCGGGTTGTTAGGGCTAATGGCATCTAAGCGCCAACGTAAATTACGTAAAGTATCATCCGTACCGACCGCAAACGCGGAAGTACCGTCAAATAAAGCGACTCGCCCAGTCTGGAGTTGTTGTTGGCGTGCGGGCTGGTCGCCTAGCTGTTCTGTGGCTTGTAAGTAACGCTCAGTTTCTTGCAGCTTGATCGTATTGATTAACAAAGAAGCGGCCAAAGCTAAGGAGCGAGTGGTTGAATCCGTCGAGTAGTCTGCAAACGTATCCGCTGCTGAAATCAACCAGCGTGTATTCAGATGCTCCCGTAAAAACTCACCTTCGTTATCCCAGAGTCGCTCGAACTGGGCAAATTGTTCAGCGACCTGATATTCGCGGCGAATCAGTACGATGAGCTGCGCATGGTAGTACAACAGCTCGGATTGCCCTGCGAACTCAGCGCGTAAATTATGTAGGTGTTGACTGATATCTTTATCGGCACCATGCGTATACGTTTGCTCAGTATTACTAATGATTTTGTTTTTAAGCTCGGTATAACTGGAGTTTTGCAAAGCAGTCGCCGCTTTAGCTGCGCCAAAGCGTTTCCGGTGCTGATTAAAGGAGAGCCAACGTTCTAAGCGAGATTTTTTACGTGCTGCCATCGATTACACCTTAAGCACGCCAATAATCCGCGACCCATTGTGTAGGTCGAACCGGTCGATACCATTTATGCGTAATCCCCTGAATCGCCTCATGTGGCTCAGGATAGCCGTGAAAGATAATAATCTTCGCACCCTCAGGGATTTTGGCATCCTTAAAATAGGCCAAAGGCCAAGGCTGCATACAATGGTATTTAAAACTAGGACACCAAGCTTCCGGCCAAAAACTTAACTCGCCACGCTGTTGGATTTCGTGCGAAAGATAGGCTTGTTCATTCCGAAAATTTTGTTGTATTTCTGCATATTGCTGGCGAAATTTTTCTAAAACTTCTGCGTAGCGCCCTACTTCAAACCGATACACTGAGGAATTGCCGATCATCCGCCGCTGTAGTTTCGCATCGCGAATAATGGCGAATTTAGCCGGATAGCTAAAAAATTCATCAATATTGCCAACAATAACCACATCCAAATCGAGAAATAAAACATCACCACGGAGGCTGCCTAAATGGCTTTGTAAGGTAGTGAGTTTATTCCAACCACGCTCTGGAGCGCCTTGTGGGAGTTCTAAGGCGGGCAATTCACGAATTTGTACGCGTGGATCAATACCCGTGGCATCATCTGTAAAGCAAGTGAGCTGGAAATCGAAGCTAATATGGCGCGCAATCATGGCATAGAGTGTATTGACGTAATTAGCGCCATACTTGCTCCCCCACTTCATGCAAATAATATTAACTGGTAAGTCCACGCCACATAGCCCTTTAATAAACTTTTGTTGCAAAAAAGCACTGATTTGCAAAAACCTTCAGAGCATACACTGCAGCTCAGTTTAAAACTAGCCTATAGCTTTTTATCAGTTTCGCTAGAATCTTCAGTCAGCTTTGAGTAAGGTAGGAAAATTCCCCTATAATCAATTTAATAACCATAAAAGGAGCATAATGTATGGCAGGTTTGAGAGTGGTCGGTGCTAGTGATGCAGTGAACTGGTACAAAGGTGGCTGGGAGATTTTTAAGTCTAATATTGCGAACTGGGTGTTGATGGCACTGATTCTTTTTGTGATCGGGGCTGTTTTGATGTTTATCCCCTTCGTGGGGCCAATCGCATTTTATGTTCTATTGCCAATTTTTTTGGCAGGTCTGTTCTACTCTGCAAAGAAGCTAGACCAAGGGCAAGAGGCTGATATTATGGATATTTTCCTAATGTTCAAAGATCAGCAGCGTTTAACTCCACTGATTATTTTAGGCTTACTTTTCCTCGTGGTAGGTTTTCTCAGTGCGATGGTCATTGGCGGCATGATGTTTGCCTCGGTTGATTTGGGTACGGTGAGCAATGGTGAAATGGTGACTATGCCTTCAATAGGCATGGGCGGCTTTTTCATGGCACTGATTGTGGCGATCTTAAGTTTTATGTTGTTTATGTTCTCAATACCGCTAGTCGTCTTCCAAAATATGTCAGCGATTGATGCCATAAAAAACAGCTTCATGGCTTGTGTGAAGAATTTCCCAGCGTTTATATTGTTCATGGGGATTTACTTCTTGTTAGCGATCGTTGCTATGATTCCTTTTGGCTTAGGCTTGCTAGTTTTAGCACCACTGATGATCGCAGCGACTTATGTAGCGTATAAGCGCATTTTCGCTTAATTAGCTCTTTCGCTTTACAAATCCGCTAAAATCGCCTGTCTGAATCCTTTCAACAGGCGATTTTTGTTTATGAGCCTTGCGCGCTTCGCTTATTCACTCTTGTTTTATCTACTTATACCTTTCATTTTTATGAATCTCTGGTGGCGTGGGCGCAAAAATCCGGCTTATCGGCAAGCTTGGCAGCAGCGTTTAGGCTATCTAGCTCCGTTTCAAACGAATCAGCCTTGTATTTGCTTGCATACCGTTTCTGTGGGTGAGGCGATGGCTGCGCAGTCTTTGATTGAAAGCCTGCTTGCCAACTATCCTCAGCATGTTTTATGGATCAGCTCGACCACGCCGACTGGCTACGCGACAGTGAAGCGCTTGTTTGCAGAGCGTGTTCAGCAAACTTATTTACCTTACGATACCCCGGATGCGGTGCAGCGTTTTTTGCGACGCCTCCAGCCTAGTTTAATGCTCATCATGGAAACTGAGCTTTGGCCGAATTTGTATGCGACCTGCGCTAAGCATTCGATTCCACTGGTGCTAGTAAATGCTAGGCTTTCGGCGCGTTCGGCGCGTGGCTATGCGCGCATTCGGCTTTTAGTGAGTGAAACTTTAGCCAGAGTTAATTTAATTGCTGCCCGTGAAGCTCAAGATGCGGAGCGCTTTCAGGCTTTAGGTGCTCCGATACCAAGGGTTAAGGTATTGGGTAATATCAAATTTGATGCACCTCTACCCACTCAAACTAAAAAGCAAGCGGCTTGCTTACGCCAAGTCTGGGGTGCGCGTTTAGTCTGGGTGGCTGCTAGCACACATCGAGGTGAGGATGAGCTGATTTTGCGGGTTCATCAAAGCTTGCTGGGGCAGTTTCCTGATTTATTGCTGATCCTAGTGCCACGCCATCCTGAACGTTTTGAGGAAGTGGCTGCATTATGCGCGCAAACTCAGTTAGCTTATCAGCGGCGTAGCCAAACATCTGCTCTGAACCAAAACACGCAAATTCTGTTGGGCGATAGTATGGGCGAGTTATTGCTTTGGTACGCTTGTGCAGATCTGGCTTTTATAGGTGGGAGTTTAGTGGAGGTTGGTGGGCATAATCCTTTAGAGGCTTTAGCTTTTGCAGTGCCGGTCGTGACTGGGCCTTATGTGTATAATTTTCAAGATATTTACCCTGCTTTAGTCCAAGTGGGTGCTGCAGTACTGGTTGATTCGCCCGAAGTTTTAGCCCATCATTTAGCCGCTTGGCTAGCGCATCCCGTAGAGCGCCAGCAAGCAGGTCAGGCAGGGCTGCAATTTCTGGAGCAACAGCGTGGAGTTGTTGAGCGCCTTATGCCCGAACTGGATCGGCTGCTAAAAGCAGGCAATTAAATAAATATAAGGGCTTAATATGCAACCACTTCATTCTTTAACGACTTGTTTAGGGCTAGTGTTAGCGGGAGTTTTACTTACCGCTTGTGGGGATAAAGCACCCACTGAGCCAACGGCAAGCAAGGAACCTGCAAAAACTACAACACAAACCGCGAGTAGCGGTGCACTCGGTTTGGATGCACACCCTGGCAAAGTTTTACACGATGCCAATTGCATTAGTTGTCATGATGCTAAAGTCTATACCCGAGTCGAGCATAAGGTCTTGGATTACACCCAATTAGCCGCGCAAGTCAAGCGTTGTGATGCCAACTTAGGCTCGCGCTTATTTGATGAGGATTTAGCGCAGATTACCGATTACTTAAATCAGGCTTATTACAAATACCCGAAGCAATGAACAGCTACCGCGTCAGTATTCAGCAGACCCATTATCAGTTTATAGCGGCAGAAAATGAAACCTTGCTGCAAGCAGCTTTGCGCCAAGAAATCCCATTACCTTGGGGCTGTGCGGGCGGTATTTGTGGGGTGTGTATGGGCAGTGTCGTAGCAGGCAGGATTGATTATGTAGAGGGTTCGCCCTTGGCTTTGTTTGAAGAAGATGCCGCTGAAGGCAAAGCTTTATTCTGCTGTGCTTATCCGCGCAGTGATCTCATTATCGCCGTGCCTGAGCTCGGTAGCGATTATCAATTTTGACTGACTTCTTTCCAAGTTTTGCCATCAATCAATAAATCTAAAATGGCGGCATTACCGCGCTTATCAATGGATACTTCAATCTCACCTTGCTTATTCGTTATCTTTGCTTCCAATGGCGCTGCGTATTCTTGGGGAATATAGAAGCGGTTAAGGCCTGCAGTAAATAGTGAGTTAGCATCGCATTCGCCTTGCAAATAAACCTCACAACTGTTGGGCAGCTCATCCGTTGGATAGACACGCTGTTCTGGGCGCAAGCAAAGCGCGGCTGGAATATCGGTCGTGGGGCAGCCATGTGCGCTTGGAACTCCATAATCCACTTTATAAAATAAATAATGTCCTGCGAGCATATCGCGAGGATCAAAACCCTCAATTGGAAACTTAAACGTTTCGCCAGCGCTACGTTGTTGCTGATACATCCAAGTATTAGCCGCTAACACAATAATAGGAAAAACTAAGGCAGCTGCTAAACGGAGTTGTGGGTTTTTCACAGCGACAACTCCTTACTCCAGTTTTGCAAACGGTCGCGGCTGCTATACCAAAACCAAGCAATACCAATAATCAATAAACCAGAAAGAATTAAACCGACCCCTGTGGCTGCTAAACCGCCCATGGCTTGGAAATATAAAATGACAAAGCGTAAGCCAATTAAGAAGGTAATCACATTAAAGGTACGATGATAACCACTATTACCGGCATGAATCGCATATAGGAATAAAATTAAAATAGTCAGAGCAGGGGCGCGAATATCATCTGCTAACCAAAGATTAGCACGCGCTGCTGAATCTAAAGCTGAAAAGGTATAGCGAGTTTGGCCGGTGTATAAAATATCTGGCTGAAAATAAAGGATCAGTAAAAGAATCGTTGCAATTAATAAGCCTTTATTTAAAGGTTGATAGGCTGGCCTGACTAATATTAAGCCGATTAAGACAGCTGCAGTCAGCCATGCAGGTAAATACCAACGCCATTCAAAGACTTGAGTGTCACCCCCTGAACGAATCAAATCAATCGCTGCCAAGGCAATTAAAGCTGAAATTTGAAACCAGAAGAAAAAGCTTGAGCTGGTTTTATATAAAACATGCACACGTCTAGCGAGTAAATAAAGGGTGGCTGATAGGAGCGGCGCCAATAAGAGTAAAGCAGGTAATTCGCGCAGGGTATAACGTAAACTGCCGCCTGCTAAATCAACACAGCTCCAAACAGCAGCATTAATAAACAGGCTGACCCAGAGGAAATGCACAAATAAATGCCGTGCAAACAGCACAATCGGCAAGGTAATCAAGCTCCAGAGTAAAACAGCATGATACCAGCGGCCATTAATATGATAAATTTGAGCGATTAACCCAATACTAGCAAGGCAAAGTATAATAAAGGCGGCAATTAATGCATCTGCCCAAGGTTTTTTCGGCTGCTGTTTTTGCCAAAAAATTACAATAGCCAAAACAGATAATAATAGAAAATCAGTGCCTAGTTTAATGCTATTAGGTATTTGTTCCCAATTAGCTGCAATTAAGGAAATAATACCAAGGCCAATAATGGCAGAGCCTAAAATGATTAAACTATAGAGCCACCAATTATTATTTTGTTTTTCGCCTTGTTCAAAGGCCAGAATGGCATCATGTTGATCGCCATTAATAAAGCCTTGCTGCTCCCAAATTTGCAGCTTTTTTTCGATCAATGTCATTAGCTGTATTGTGCCCGTATCATCGTGATAGCTGGTTATAAGCGGCATAAGTTAGCATGATTTAGCAGTGAATGTCTCTGCTGTTCCTGAGTACAGCAGAGTTATCGAAGGCCTTTAGGCTAACGCTGGCTTATAAGTGCCGTTCAGGTGCTTTGAGTAAATGGCTAAATTCAAATTTAGGGAGTTCAGGCGGGCGGCCAAAGCAAATCCCTAAGGACTCATACCAACCGACTTGCTGCAAATCGACATGCCGCTGACGAATCGCCTCAGCCGTATCCATATATTCAATCGTATTGCCACGCACATTCGCCACCGTCACCCCGCTAATACCGGCCTCTAGCAAATGCAAAGCAGCAGCTCCCGCTTCTAAGCCAAAACTCACATCAAAAGCAGAAGATTGGCCGCAGCGGACTAAATGCCCGGGATTCACCGCGCGGACTTCAGGGATTTCGTATTGGCCTTGAACATACATGCCCATCGCTTGCATTAAGGCTGGAATTTCAGGATCAGCTTTGAGGCGCTTGCTGAGTTCAGCACAGACATAAGCACCCGCACCCGTTAGCTTTTTATGCCCAAAAGCATCGGTTCCGGCTGTTGAATCAACCACTTCTTGGCCTTGAGCATCATGCATGCCCTCAGCCACCATGATTAAATAAGTACCCGCACGCACATCACTGCCTGCAATCCGCGCAAAATAGCGTTGCTTCATGTGTTGATAGAGTAGATCAAAGTCGACGCTGATTTCAGGGATGAGAATTGCATCGGCTTCTGCGCCAATGCCGCCGCGAAACGCGGTATGGCCTGCATTGCGCCCAAAAACCTCCACGACCATTACCCGATTATGGGTGCGTCCGGTGGTATGGATATCGCGCGCAAAGCTGGCAATACGGCTGACAGTTGAGTCCGCGCCGACCGAATAGGTCTGTAAATCCATATCCATCGTTTTGGGGACATGCACGCAATTGACTTCATGCGCTGCCAAATCCACCATCACCGAGCCAGAATCATCGCCGCCGCTAATAATTAACCCGTCTAAGTTGAATTTGGCTAAGCCTGCACGAATCCGTTGATATTTGTTGGGATCGGCAAGCTTACGAATATTCACCCGCGAATGGCCTGCTTCTGAGCCTGCTACAGTGCAATCGAAGATTTCTAAACGGGCGGGAGTGAGTTCGACTAAGCTTTCGAAACTGCTGAGATTATATAAGCCTGCATAGCCATTCGGGATTACAAAACATTGAATGCCTTGTCTATGTGCTGCGAGCGTCACGCCCTTAATCACTGCATTTAAGCCCCCGCAATCGCCGCCACTGGTGAGAATACCGATTTTTTTCATGTGTGCTCTGCTCCATAATCTGCTGGTCGTTCAAGCATAGAATGCGGGATGCAGCGCTGCAATCATAAGAGATAAAGCGCGCTGATTTAGGCAGCAAGCCTATTTTGATTAGCTTCCTGCTCAATCACTTGAATGAAAGCCGCAAGCTTCGGTAATAACGTGCGGCCTTCAGGATAAATCAAAGCCGATTGGAAAATGTAAGGCGTGCCTTCGACCGCTTGGATTTTCAAACGCCCTTGTGCGACATCATCCGCCACGACGCAGGCAGGCAATAGGCCTATCCCCATATTCGCTAATAAGCAGCGCCGAATGACCTCCACATTAGTAAACGCTTGGCGCGGTTTTAAATGCAAACCTAAAGCACGAAAATGCGCCTCCGCCGCGACTCGATAAGAACAAGCTTCCTCGGTGGTGATTAGAGAATGTTCATTGAGTTGACTTAAAGTCAGCGTCGCTGCTTGCCAACGCTCGGGGTGGCAGACAAACACCACTTCCTCGATATGCAGAGCATGATAATGGCAGGCTTCGGGGCGTACTTGACTGACGATAATCGCAGCATCAATTTCCCCGCTTTGCAGAGCTTGGCGATAAGCAAACGGTTCGTGAGTTAGCATAATTTCGACTCGTGGCGCATGAAGCTGCATCGCTTCGACCAATACGGGTAGGCGATAAATACACATAGAACTAGGCGCGAATAGCTTCAAGGAACCACTCGGTTCATGCGCGATGCTATGAGCGAGTTGTGTAATCTGCTCGGCACTATTCAGAAAATTTTGTAGGCTAGTATGTAATTGGCGCAAAGCGCTGCTCGGCACAATCCCACGCCCCGACGCTTCAAATAGGCTAATCCCTAGTTCAGTGGACAATTCGCGAATCTGCGCTGATACGCTCGAAGGCGCTAAATACAATGCTTCCGCTGCACGATTGACGCTCCCTAATTCTAAAACGGTCAAAACGCTGCGTACTTGTCGAGGTGTCATCGTGCAAGTTCTCCGAATGATTAGCGCAAAAATATTCGCTTTTCTTAGTTTTGTCATCTCTTTATGCTGAACGCATCTACAATTAATCAAACAGGAGTTGCTTGATGCATTTATATATCGCGTATAAAAACTATTCGTCTTGGTCGCTACGCCCTTGGATTGCTTTAAAAGTTGCTGGGATTCATTTCGATGAAACCATCCTGCCGTTCTACCATAGTGATGCTTTGGAAAAATTAGGCGAGCACTATCAGATTCCAGCAAAAGTTCCTGTCATTGAGGATCAAGGCCTAGTGATTTGGGATAGCTTAGCCATGCTCGAATATGTGCATGAGCAATACCCCGAGAAGCAATTATGGCCAGAGGATTTAGCACTGCGCACGTTAGCACGCTCTGCTGCTGCAGAAATGCATAGCAGTTTCAGCGCCTTACGTTCACAACATCCCATGAATTGTCGGCGGCAAATCAAAATGCAGCCTTCGCCTGAAGTGCAAGTTGAATTGCGGCGGTTAGCAGAAATCTGGGCACATTTTGAGAAAGCGAATAAGCCCGCAGGCGATTTTTTGTGTGGTCATTTTACAATTGTGGATGCGATGTATGCTCCGGTGATGTGGCGCGCAGTGGGTTATGGTTTAGAGGTTTCGCCTAGCTTCAAAAAGTGGACTGAAGCGATGCTAGCTTTACCTGCCATGCAAGAGTGGCTAACGGCGGCTAAAGCAGAAGAGTCTAAGTGGACGATTGCGCAATATGATGAGGTCGGCTAAGCGACTACTGGAGTGTTTAAAGCTGCTGGTTGGTCTTGATGCGAACAGGGCTAAGACTGCTATTTGTTTACAGGAATAATTAGTATGTGCTTAAATTCTAAAATTTAGAATTGACCGGAGTCGAATATATGCATGTCAGCCAACCAGCAGCACTGCTCTTAGCTATGAGCCTTACAATAACTTTAGGCGCTTGTTCGAGAGCAGAAAGCTTGGATAACACTAAAGCACCCACTGCTAATGTGGTTGCACAGCAAGGAATAATCACGAATGTCTCCAATGCTGAGCTACAAGATTTGCTAGATAAAGGCGTGACCTTAGTAGACATTCGCCGCGCCGAAGAGTGGCAAGAAACGGGAGTAGTAGCCGGTAGTCAGCGCTTAACTCTATTTCAAGGCAACGGCGCAGTTAACGCGAATTTTCTCAGCGATCTAAAGAAAATTGTGCCTGCCGATAAGCCAGTTGCGCTGATTTGCCGCACAGGCAATCGTACTCGTGCAGGCTCGGAAATGTTGACACAAGTGGGTTATACGCAAGTTTATAATGTAACTCAGGGTATTACGGGTTGGATTAAAGAAGGAAGGCCTGTAGTTCGATAAATGATGTCAAAATTTTTCTTACATTTTACTGATTTAGTAGTGAGTAGCTTTATATCCGGCAGCTGAGTATTTTTAATTAAGCTCAGCCCGGATTGTAGTCAAGCCGTAGCTTGAATAGCTCCAAAGATTTCAAGACAGTTAACTTCAATTTTTGCCGAATAACACTGACGTAAAAATCGTCCAATACGTCGAAAATCTTATCGACCTTGCTTGGGTTTTGATAGCGGCGAACAAAGTGTTCTGTGAGTTCATCAGCTTGTTTGAGAGTTGGCATAGTCTCAAAACTATGAGCAGTCGGTATAGGTAAGTCGAGGTAATCCAAGATCCGCTTCATGGTCAATTCGTAATTAGTAGTCAGTTCCTCGTAGCTGACTTTCAGGTAACTAGTTTTACTGTTGGCCAAGCACTGCTGCCAGCGTTCGTAATTAAGAGTGATAGATCTCATGGCGCGGTGGATTTTCCTACGATTATAAGCAGGAGTAGCTGTTTTTCTCGTGACTCCTTCCTTATTCTTGTCTTTAGCCAACAACCACACTTGTGTTTGAGAGGCTAGATAAAGAGAAATGGACTGTCGAAGTACATCCTCGCGCTGTAACAAGATGATGCGATCTAGATCCAGTTTCTTAAGAATCTGTTCGTCCTTGATTTCTCCAAAGCGCGGTGACGATCTTCTTATAGCATCGAAATGAGACATGAAAAGCTTTATTCCGCTCACTCCATTTGAGGTTTTGGAGTAAGCGAGTGTTCTGGCAATGAAGTCTTCAAACGATTCCTTCTGAAAAGGCCTACCTAAGACATGGCCTCCAAAATACTCTTTAGGATCTCCTGCGATGCCTAGTTGTATGAGAGATAGGCAGAGCAGCGTGCTGCCAGACCTGGCTTCCGCACAAATTGCATAGGACATGCTTGTACTACTTTTCACGACTGGTCATCTGCCTTAAGGTAAGCCTATATCAACAGCAGCACTGCCATGACACCATTCATATAAATGCCCTTTACGACATAAGCTTTGAGATCTTACTGTTTTCGCCCAATAGCTCAGTTTGACCAAGAGGAGTACTAATTTTGGAAAAAACTCACTCAGTAAAATCAAAAGCATGACTGTTGTTGCTGGAATTTTTGGAGTGAATTGCATTCTGGCTAGTGCACGAGAAAAGAGCCGAGGACTTTGGCCAATAGCTACTTTAAGCCCCAATAGCCTTAAGAAAACGTAGGGGGGAATGGTGCGTTGTGTTGGTTTTTTGCTATGCATCGATTTGTTAAATGCAAGGGCATGCCATTCCGTTAAAGCATCTTCCACGACTCTCGGCGTGTCTCTAGTCCTTGAGTTTTGGCCAGCTAATCTGTACTGGAGAAGGCATTCATTGATGAATAACAGACTCCCTTTTGCAGCCAGCTGCTTGAGCAAATAGTTGTCTTCAAAATATTCTGTGCCCTCGGTATAACCGCCAACCTCGTCAAAAACTTGACGACGGTACATGAAAGTGGGGTGAGGGATAATGGGGATTTTTGAGTAAGGACGTGAAAAGTCAGTTTTGAGTAGCTCGTTACCTAGTTTATCCACCATGACTACATTGGATCCTACTAACACTGCTTGTGGATTCTGTCTGAGGGCACGGACTTGTAGTGCCAGACGTTCAGGATGCGCGATATCGTCGGCGTCCATGCGAGCCACTAATTCAGTAGTAGCTGCCTTGGCTGCTGCATTGGAGCTACCCACCGGCCCTAATCTAGTTCGCCCAGTTATAATGCGAATACGCGCATCTTGCTCAGCAAAGTGACGTACTCGTGCTAGAGAATCATCAGTAGAAGCGTCATCGTAGATCACAAATTTGAAGTTAGTATAGGTTTGTTTCAAGATGCTGATAATGGCATCATCGATATACGGGCAGGCGTTATACACGGGCATGACTACGGTAATCAATTCGCCGTTCATATTAAGGCTGTTATTGTCTTCAATCGTTCCCGTAGTCATTTTTCTTTGAATCCTCAAGATGAATAATCAAAACAACAAGCTCCGTATATTAGTGATTGGAGAAGCCTATACTAATAACCTTGGCGATAACTTTATCCAACTAGGAGTGATGCATCTCATCCGTATGAGGTGGGCAAAATCTATTATTGAAGGCGCCCCATTTAGCAAGCGGCTTAAGCCAGCCCAGACATTCCAACCACGAAAGAACAGCAAATTAAAATTACTTATTAGACGGAATTTTGCCCTGCTCTACCTGAATGTCGCATTAGTGCATTGGGTTTTCCAATTCGGTCTCGGTCAAGCACTGAGAAATATCAAATGGCGTCCAGATGTGGTGCTCATCACAGGTGGACCGATGTTTGATGGTTACATTTTTCATACGACCGCCTTCGTTTTTTGGTCAACTCTGTTCGGTGGCATGTTTAAGCTACCGGTAGCTGTTTTTGGTGTAGCAAATGCTTCAGGGGTCAGCAGAACACATAATCGCCTGCTTGCCATTGGACTGAAGTTTGTCAAGACTTTAACGCTAAGAACAGATGCTTCCTTGAAACGCCATCAGGCGACAATAGGTACTAAGGCGAGAGTCGCCCCTTGCCCAGCATTTTTGACAAGTGAAGTATTTCCCTATCAAATGGCCAAACAGAATTTAGCCATTGTTGCGCCCAGTTCTTATAAACAATATTTGTTTAATATGTCCTTCGAAAATGGTGCGGTGCTTAGTGAAAATGAGTACATCGACTTTTATGTAGATCGATGCATTGTGTTGCACAAGCAAAACCTAGGGCTCCTATTTACCTGCTCTGTCAGCTCACAAGACTTGGATATCACCCAAAAGATTGCAAATAAGCTAAAACTGAGCGCTAATTTGAATGTGCCTATTTTTATTCCTGACAACTGTGAGACCCTAAGTGCTTTATTGGCTGGAAGTTCTTTGGTGGTGTCAGGGCGACTGCATGTGTTGATCCCAGCTTTTTCCTATGGTTGCCACTGTGAAGCCTTTCCCTATGCAGCGAAGCTGAGAGAATTTATGGATGAGGTTGTGAATTCCGGTGTTGATCTGGCTACGCTTAAACGGCAGCTTGTGGATGGTTTTAATGCTACTGCGGCTGCTCTATGACTTTTATTGTTTTACAAACGATCTGATACAGTTTCGGTAGTAATCCGCTAGCTCCACCGCCAATACTTTAGCTGAAAATTTTTCCTCTATGGTTTTTTGGGCATTGCGTGAAATCATTGCACGTTCACTGGAGCTCAAGGCCATCGCAGCTTCAATTTTGCTAGCAATTTGTTCAGAATTATGTGGCGGACACAGGAATCCATTGTACCCCTCAGTGATAATTTCAGGCATACCTCCATTTTCTGAACCAATCACAATGCCACCAACAGACATGGCCTCCAGACAGACATAGGGAAAGTTTTCATACCAGGACGGAAGGCAGCATACTGTGGCGTTACTGTAAAAAGACTCTAGTTCTTCTCGCTGCACATGACTAGTAAATTTACACCATTCTGGGTCAAGGCAAAATTTCTCAATAAGCAATTGACGATAATTCGCGTCGACTTTTCCTGCTAAAACCAAGCGGATCTGGCTATCCTTATTTCTAAGCAGAGCAACGGCTTCAATTAAGCTCTCAACGCCTTTATCTTGCCGAACTGAACCGGCATAAAATACAAACGGGGTTGAAATTTTGGCATCTTTCTTAGCAGCTAGCTGCTCGGTGGCTAAGTTCAAAAAATTATAGTTCACAGCGATAGACGCTGGCTGAAGCTTTAATTTTTCAACATACCAGCACTTTAAGCTTGCTGAGCACGAGCTAAGAAAGGCAGCTCTTTTAACAACCACAAATTCAAGCAGGCCATACCAATAATAGGCGGCATTTTTAAAGTTGAGCTTCTTGATTTCACAAGTTTGCCTATCAAGTAGAGTCGGAATATGAAGCTTTACCACGATCGGAAGACCTAGGTTTTGTAGGAACAAGCCTTCAGCTCCGTATTCAGGAACTTCAACAATGGAAACATTTTTTAGACTCTGAAGGGTTATCCTGATTTTCCAGCGGTAGGGGAAGAAGCGCAGTTTTAAAGACAGTTTTTCTAATAAGCTTATCTTGAGTTTAGGATCAACTGAATAGACATCACCGCCTGCTATGTGAATCACCCGCACGCCATTCTCGATAGTGCAAGTCTGCTTAGCACCTCTATCGGCACTGGTAAGAACGGTAACCTCATAACCACAGTTCACTAAGGCTAGTGCTGCCTCTTTAACATAAGAACCTATGCCATAACTGCGTGGGGAAGGAGGATATTCGCGGCTGACATAGACAATATGCTGCAGTGGATCTCGGCTTGTCATTTGCTTAATTCAAGATAAGGGAAAATCTAGGCTTAGCCCGGCGACATTCCCCGCAAGCGTTCTGAGCGTCGCCGCAATAATTCCAAGGTCACCAGCAGCATCACTGACAGCACCACAAGAATCGTCGCGACTGCCAAAATGGTCGGGCTAATCTGCTCGCGTAAGCCGGTAAACATCTGCCAAGGTAGCGTTTTATTCTTTGCAGAACCAACAAACATCACTACAACGACTTCGTCAAATGAAGTAATAAAGGCAAACAAAGCGCCTGAAATAACGCCCGGAACAATCAACGGCATCTGCACTTTAAAGAAGGTGCGTACTGGCCCTGCACCCATTGAAGCAGCGGCACGGGTTAGACTACGGTCGAAGCCCACTAAAGTAGCGGTCACCGTAATGATTACGAAGGGTATGCCTAAAGCTGCATGCGCGAGCACGATTTTGATGTATTCGACCACATTGGCGTTCATCCCCATGCTATCGACCATGAAGTTGCCAAGGCGAGCATAGAAGAAGTACATGCCGGTAGCGGAGATAATCAGCGGCACAATCATCGGCGAAATCAAGGTTGCCATAATCGCACGGCGGAAAGGTACATGGCTTTGGCTGAGGCCAATCGCGGCAATAGTGCCTAAAACGACCGCAATAATCGTGGCGACGGGGGCGATTTTTAGCGAGTTGCGCATGGCATTTTGCCAGTCGTTATTGGTGAGGAAATCTTGGTAATGCTTGAGGGAATAACCTTCAGGCTTTAACTGCAGCATTTCCGGCGTGAAGGTGAAAAAGTCAGTGGCATTAAAGCTCAGCGGAATAATGATCAAAATCGGCGCAATCAAAAAGAAGAAGATTAAGGCGCAGATCACTCGGAAGCTGTAATACCAAACTTTTTGGCCGGTGCTTGCGTAAATTGGTAGATTCATGGCTTACCCCAACTTCACTTTATCAATGCCGACAATTTTGTCGTAAACCCAATAGAGCACTAGCACGAGTGTTAAGAGGATCGTTCCGAGTGCAGCCGCTAAGCCCCAATTCAAAGAGCTAGAAATGTGATAGGCAATCCGATTCGAAATAAAGGTACCTTGCGTACCGCCTACCAACTCAGGGGTAATGTAATAACCAATCGCTAAGATAAAGGTCAGAATCGCACCTGCGCCAATGCCTGCGACGGTTTGCGGGAAGTAGACCCGCCAGAAAGTAGTCCAATCGGTCGCACCCAAAGATTTCGCCGCCCGCACATAAGTTGGGGGAATCGTGCGCATCACCGAGTACAGCGGCAGAATCATAAACGGCAGCAAGATATGTGTCATCGCAATCAAAGTACCCAATTGATTATTAATCAATTCAAGCCGCCCTGAATGGCTAACGATGCCCATCCAAACCAAAATATCATTGATTACCCCTTGCTGCTGCAACAGCACTTTCCAAGCAGAAGTACGCACCAGCAATGAAGTCCAGAAGGGGAGGAGCACTAAAATCATGAGTAGGTTGGAAGTACGCATCGGCAGGTTCGCCAGCAACCAAGCAATCGGATAGCCGAGCAGCAAACATAAGCCTGTAATGATGATGCTCATCAAAATAGTACGAACGAACAAATTAATATAAATCCGCTCCGACTCCGGCAACATCTGTGCGCCATCTGGCGTCTTTTTCATATCAACAGCAGCAAGAAAATAGCCATTAGTATATTTGGAGGAATAAAGCTTGAACGTGGTCCAAGTCTTGATATCACCCCAAGCTTTGTCGGCGGCGATGAACTGCTCTTTGTAGCCCACATTGGTTTCCATTTTGCTGACATCTTTCCCGACTTTACGGAAGAGTGAAGACATACCACTACTTTCATAATTCAGGCGTGAACCCAGCTTGGTATGATTTTTCTGCTCAATCGCTACTTTCAAATCATTGTATAAAGCAGTATAGGCTGCTTCATCAGGCAAGTTACCCGATTTAGGATCCCAATTTTCGAGGCTAGTGGTGGTTTGTGGCAGAGTGTCGCTGACAATGCTGTTATCAACTGACCGCATCAGCATGTCAGTAATCGGAACCACAAAAGTAATTAAAATAAAAAGAAGTAAGGGAGCAATCAGTAATAAAGCGCGTACTTTTTGTTTAAACAAAGCACGGGCGATTTGTTTTTTTAACGGTACACCGTTAAGGGTTTGGAGTTGCTCCATAGATCATATCCTTTGGTGGGAAACTCCCCCCTCTAGCTAGAGGAGGGATAAACCAAGGTTTAAAGAAGGGTAGGTTTAACTAAAACCTTAAACGCTTACTTAGCCAACCAAGCTTCGAATTTCTTATTCATTTCGTCTTCGTTGTTGGACCACCATTCAATATTATTCACTAAGAAGCGCTTAGCATTTTCTGGATTGCTTGGCATATGGGGAGCCATCTCGATGCCTAAAGTGGCATGCTTGCCCACTAAAGGTTGAGAGGAAGCACGCGCTGGGCCATAGGAAATGTATTTTGCTTGATCAGCTAGGCGCTGAGTATCAGTCGATACTTTGAGGTAGTCCAACACACGTGCTTTACGATCTTCAGGTAAACCAGCTGGAACGACCCAACCGTCAAAGTCGAAAATCTGATAATCCCATAGCATGGCAACCGGTTGTTTTTTCTCTTCGATAACATCGAATAAACGACCGTTGTAAGTCGAGCCAATCACGACTTCTTTATCCGCTAAGCGTTGTGGAGTTTCAGCACCCGCTGACCACCAAATAACGTCTTTCTTAATCGTGTCTAGTTTAGCTAGTGCTTTATCTACGCCTTCTGGAGTAGAAAGAACGTCGTATAATTTTTCCTTCTCTACCCCATCACACAACAAAGCCCATTCCAAGTTTTTCTTTGGGCGCTTTTCTAAGCTGCGCTTACCTGGGAAGGTTTTGGTATCAAAAACTGCGCATAAATCTTCTGGCTTTTTGCCGCTCCACTCAGGCACATCAGTGCGATAACCAAAGGTCGTTGAGAAGGCGATTTGTGGGATAAAGCACTTATTAATTAAGCTATCACCAAAGTCTTTAGTGGGTGTAGAGCCATCGGTGCCAGGCGCTAAAACTTTATCGAAGTCAATTTCCATCGCCAAACCTTCGTCACACAAACGCTGTGAGTCAGGGCCTTCAACGTCCACTAAGTCCCAAGTGATATTCTTGGCTTCAGCCATTGCACGCAACTTAGCAACCGCTTCGTTCGAGCTTTCGTCATTGATGATTTTGAAACCGGCATTCGCTGCCATGTAAGGCTCATGATAAGCCTTGAGTTGAGAGTTTGAATACGCACCGCCCCAAGACACGATAGTCATTTCTTTTGCCATATCGGCAGCCAGTAGCCCACTAGAAAACGTGGCAATGCTGACTGCTGCAAAAATTGGTTTCAACTTCATACTACTCTCCGTAAATGGAATGCCCATGTAATAAAACACTTAAAACTATCACGCATCTAGGGCGCGACAATCATCTTTATCCCAGCCCACTTTAATGGTTTGGCCGACTGATAGCATGGTGCCATCGCCTGCGTTGGGAATTTTTACAATAAAGGAATCATCACCATACACCGACATCCGGCAACGAATATGATCCCCTAAATAAATCAGCTCGACCACTTTGCCTTCAGCCGCATACATGCCTGCTTGGCTGCCAATCCGCACCCGTTCTGGGCGAATCGAGCATAAAGTCGGCTTACCCACCCCTTCACAATTCACGGCTAGTGCTTCAGCTTGTTGGCCATTGGCAAATTCAACTAAAGCGGTATCGCCACTTAAAGCTTTGACCGTGCCATTTAGCTTATTGTTCTCACCAATGAACTGCGCCACAAAAGAATTGGTGGGGCGCTCATACAAGTCAGCGGGTCTAGCCAGTTGTTGGACAATGCCATCATTAAACACCGCGATCCGATCCGACATGGTCAGTGCTTCGGACTGGTCATGGGTGACGTAAACAACCGTAATGCCAAGCTTTTCATGTAAGTGCTTAATTTCAAACTGCATATGCTCGCGCAGCTGCTTATCTAAAGCACCTAAAGGCTCATCCATTAACACTAATGAAGGTTCAAAAACTAAAGCGCGGGCTAAAGCAATCCGCTGCTGCTGACCACCTGAAAGTTGTGCAGGGCGACGACCACCGAATTTTCCCATTTGCACCATATCGAGCGCTTTCATAACTCTAGTTTCACGCTCAGATTTACTGATACCGCGGACTTCTAAGGGGAAAGCGAGATTCTCAGCGACTGTCATATGCGGGAACAGTGCATAGTTCTGAAACACCATGCCAATGCCGCGCTTATGAGGAGGAATGTTATTGATGGAGCGCCCATCTAGAAAAATATCGCCGTGGGTGGCGGTCTCAAAACCAGCCAGCATCATCAAGCAGGTTGTTTTACCAGAACCGGATGGGCCTAGTAAGGTAATGAACTCCCCCTTGTCGATACCTAGGTTGAAACTTTTTACAACTAGTGTGATGCCGTCGTAACTCTTTTGTACGTTGTCGAACAATACAAAAGGTGGTGTACCTGGTGCTTGAGACATGCTTCTCCTTTTAGGTGTGCGGTTGAAGCTGACTCGTTTATAACAGAATTATTTCACTAATAGCAAGATTAGGAATAAGAATTCCCAGCAGAGTGCATAAGCTTGGTTTACAAGCTTATTTTTAAGAAAAAGTCCACCTCACCGATTTGGTGAAGTGGATCGTGTGACGACGATTTTAGGTACTAACTTGCTACTTTTAAGTGCGTTCAGCCTGCTGGCGAACTTGCTCAAAACTGACTTCTTGCAGCAAAACACCATTACGGAAAATAGGCTGAAGTTGATTGGTCTGAGGGCCTAATTGATCTTCACGAATCGTTTGCCAGTCAGTTTCATTTTTAAGCACAGCTAAGCGTCCACGCTTGGAAGTTTTACCCAAATCAGTGATCGGCTGCTTATACACATCAAACCATTCGCCCGCAATACGAATCGCTGAAGCCTTCATCGCAAAATTTAAAGTATCACGATTCACTTTTTGCAAGAGGCCAGCACCCATACCGAACGCGATGTTTTCAGTTGAAAAACCGTGTGCTTTGACTCGATCTAAGATCACGCCGATAGAGTCCAAATTCACGCCGTCACCTTGAATCACGCGCACGCAATTATTGAGTACGCGATAGCCTTTTTGATTGGTACGACTACCGAAGGCTTGCTCTAATCTTTCGAGTACTTCAACGACAACAATTTCTGGCTGACCAGAATCAGGGCGCACCACCAAAGTCGCCCCACTTTCCTCAACTTGTTGTTTAAGTTGCTTGCCCCAAATTTCAGAAACAGTGTTATAAATGTCATACGAGTCAGACACCACTGCAAAGATTTTGCCGGGTTGGGCAAACTGCTTGATCATGTTGGCATAAGCATCGACTTCATGCTCGCGCCCCCATGAAGTAATCGTGGAGTGCTCTGCTGCTGGAATCGAATAAGCAGGCATTTCAGCTTGGTAAAAGCGTCGTGCTGCTAATAAAGCGGCCACGGTATCCGTACCCATGAAATTAACTAAATGCGCCATTCCACCTAAAGCGGTCGTTTCCTGGGAGGAAGTGCCGCGCGCTCCAAAGTCATGCAGTTTAAACGGTAATTGCTCAGCCGGTTGCTCACAAGTCTCTTCTAAATACTGGCGAATGATCTGCTTCGCATGCCAAGACAAAGTTGCCACCGTGGTTGGATACCAAATGGCACGCAACAGCATGGTTTCTAAATAAGACGGCAACCAATATAAGCGCGGATCGGTATTTTGAATTTGAACTAAAGCCGTGCCAATCGGCACAATACTACCCTCAGGTAAAGCACAAATCTCAACCGGCATTAAGCCTTGGTATTCATTGACAATAATTTCCCAGCCAGCACGATTGAAGGGTACACCGTGAGCGGTAAAAATTGCGGCGGCTTCTTCAATATGGGCTTGTGTCACAGGCTGCAATAAATAGCTTTTGATGAAAGCCTGTAAGCCAAAGTACAGTGCTTGCTTAAATTGCCCACCCCGCGCTTCTACATAAGAAGAGACAATTTCGCTATTCGGCGGATATTGCACAAAGTGACTGGCTTTGTAGCTGTCTGTATTGAGAATTAAATTGTCGAAAATAGGATTGGTGTTGAACATGGAAATCCTCCGGTGTTCGGGTGAATAGAGCAACGGTCTATCCGCTGCGTAACAGTAGATTTCAAACTAACCTACTAAAGTTTTAATAATATGAAAGTGATCTTCAAACATATGCTCAGGATTCAATTCGGCCAGCGGTAACCAAAACGCCTGCTTAGCATCATCACTTCCCTTTACTTTAGGCAATCCTTGCGCATCGGGTTTCAATTCAATCAAATAAGCATGAGTGAGGGTACGTCCACGCGACGAACGATGCGGGTCATCAAAAACTTGGGACTTACTCACTGAGCCTGCTAATACCGGTGTGGGGATTTTTAAGCGGGTTTCTTCCCGCAATTCCCGTAAGACTGCATCCCGAATTTTTTCTTCAGCATTCAAGAAACCACCCGGTAAGGCAAATTGGCCTTTGCCAGGGCGGGCTTTACGCTCGACCAGCAAAATATGACCCGCTTGAATCACCACCGCATCGACAGTGACAAATATAGGCGGGTAGGGGGCAGTTGCCCAACCACTTTGATAATCGCGAATAAATTGCCATTCACTGACAATATATTGATAGGCTTCGGTTTTCTGAAATTCTGCGAGTACTTGCTTCACCCCTTCAGGAAAATCATCGGTAATGACACCTGTTAAAAAGTATTTTTCACGTAAAGGTGTAGATGACAAATTGCCCCAAGCAGGTACATTCAAGGCCTTCCATTGCGGGAAAAGTGCTAGGTAATAAGAGCTTTGGTCTTTGGAGTGACCAATCAGACCGATTTCTGGTGCATCACTCCCGACTTTGGGCGGGTAGCGGCAAACCACTCCATTCACACTTTGTTGAACTCGCGCTACCCAGTTTTGATCATTATATAAGTCATCCATTAAAGGCAGGATGATTAAACGACTTTGCGTGGCTTGATCAAAAGAAGCTCGGATATGCTGTTCGCGCTCGGCAAACGTCCAAGGATTACGAATACTACGCGGTTGATGGCTAGATCCGACCAGAATAATCACGCGCTCTGCTTGTTCAAGAGCAGTGCACATCACATGGTGATGACCTTTATGTAGTGGCTGGAAACGCCCTATGAAGACAAGAAAATCAAAAGCCTTAGCATGATTGGCTGGCATGATCAGTAAACTCCTTACTGAAAAATAAGTACTTAGTCTATCTAAGCATGTGAGCAGTTAAACACCCAATAAGCAAGCGGTCAAGCCGACAATTATCAGTACTCAGTTTCCACAGATAAATGGTGGGAAGCTTCTTGTCAGTTTAGTGACAAATGACACTTAAGTGACAGTTAAGCTTGATCAATTCCGTCAATTTCTGACAGAAACTATTAAAAATCAAGCTGTTTAATATTTAACTTATTCTTAAAAATCAATTAGTTAAATTTTCTAACTTTAGTTGGCACAGGCGTTGCAATATCACTAACAAGAAGAAAAAGAAAATAAGAAAAAAAAGAAGAAAAACGGAAGCTGAAGATAAATTAAGAATAAGAATTAAATAATAATAACAAGTTTCAAAGCCCGACTGGTGATGCAGCCAAACATAATAATAAAACTAAATAGCTGCAACCAGAGTGTCCACCCCCCCTACTAGCCCTTAGGGGGGAACACAATCAAAGATACGATACGAATAATAAGAACAAACCCCTTTGGTCAGCGCTTCGGTGCTGACCTTTTTCATTTCTAGCTGGCTAGCCACGCAATAACCAGATAACGCCCACCTTTCGCCAGAATAATCAAAACTAAGAATGGCCAGAAGGGCATGCGCATAAAACCGGCTATCACTGTTAAAGGGTCGCCTATGATCGGTACCCAGCTCAAGAGTACGGACCACCAGCCATATTTTTGATAAAAGTCTTGGGCGCGCTTTAGACCGCGTTCTTTAACAGGAAACCACGGTTTATGCTGAAACTTTTCAAGGTAGCGCCCCAACCACCAATTTACGATGGAGCCTAAACAGTTGCCAACAGTCGCTACTAGCACTAATAAAGAAACTGAGTATTGCTGGCTTAAAATGAGGCCAACTAATAAGGCCTCTGATTGTGCAGGCAAAATAGTCGCTGCTAAAAAAGCGGCTAAAAATAAGCCTGCATATGCCATTTTATAGACCGTTCCTTAGTTGCGGATGCTGGTTAAGCGCTGAAATTAAGCATTTAAAGTTTAGTACAAAGATTTTTTTAAAAAAATTGAAAGATATTTTGAACCTCTCAAAAACCAGCTGCGACTAGCAAGTACACATTACCTACCTCGCAAGTAAAGTGTGGCTGCAACTTCAACCCTCGAAGACGCAGTATTTTGGAAGGCAGTCTACAAATTCCCTCGCGGGCTGCCTTTTTTCTTAAAGCTTCTCTTTTGGCGTTGCATCCTCAAACTTATTAACCTGTCTTAAAGCTGGAAACGCCCAGATCGACGCTCCAGTAATGCCTAAAGTGAATAAGCTGCCAATCACAGCAGCAGGCACCACGCCAAACCAAGCAGCACTACTACCCGCACGAAATTCGCCTAATTCATTGGAAGAGCCAATAAACAGCATATTCACTGCATTTACCCGCCCACGCATGGCATCAGGGGTAGAGAACTGCACCAAGGACGAACGAATATAAACGCTGACCATATCCGCCGCGCCTGCAATCATCAGCGCAATAAAGGATAAAGCGAATATCGTCGATAGAGCGAACACCAAATTAGCTAAGCCAAAAATCAGCACAGCAATAAACATAGTCATGCCCACATGCCGATTAAAAGGATAGAAACTGAGATAAAGCCCAACGGCGACCTCGCCAACTGCCATTGCGCTACGCAATAGACCTAAACCTGTTGAATCGGTATGTAAAACGTCTTGAGCATAAATCGGTAAGAGCGCGACCACGCCACCTAACAGTACCGCGAATAAATCTAAGGAAATCGTACCCAGAATAATCGGGCGCGAGCGAATGAAATGAATACCAGCAGTAAAGCGCTGCCAAGCACCTACTTCCAAGCTTTTAGGCTCAGCCTTTTCTGCATAAAGCACAGGTACTAATGAAATTAATAATACCGCTAGCGCAAAACTGATAAGGCAGACCGCATAAGTCGCGACGCCACCCCCTAAAGCATATAAACCGCCACCCAGTACCGGGCCTGAAATAGCAGCAACGCGCATCAACATGCTATTTGCAGCAATCGCAGCGGCTAATTGTTCACGCGCGACCACTTGTGGCAATAGGCTTTGTAAAGCTGGACTAGTAAAAGCGCGCGCACTGCCATACAAAACCAGTACCGCATAAAAGAAATTGGGATTAGCAATTTGCCACCACGATAACAACAGAAACAGCGCGCTACAGATACCTTGTAAGGTCCAACTCGCCATAACGATTTTCTTGCGATCAAAGCGGTCAATTAAGTCGCCTGCTGGAATCAGCAAAAATAGCATCGGGATAAATTGCGCCAAACCCACATAGGCCAAAGTCATCGGGTCGCGAGTCATGTCATAAACTTGCCAAGCCACCACAATCGCTTGAATTTGCGAAGCAAAGAAAGAAAAGGAGCGACTGGCAACAAAGGGCAGAAAGCCGGGTTGACCATAAACGCTAGATTTTGAGCTGGAAGGCATGGAACTAGTGCCGAGTTATCAAGATAAGGCGCGCGATTATTCGCTTATTTATCAAAATAGGCAATAAATTGCTTGTGAAGCATAATACAAGGTTTTGGAGTATGATTTTCTTATATGCTTTATTGCATATTTATCTATCATCTACTATATATAAGTTGATGTTTTTATAGTCAAACTTTATTGTGGAGGCACTCATGAAATTTAAAGTTCGCTTATTAAAAGTAGGAGTTTTTTGTACTTGCTCACTATTAAGTACCTTAAGTCAAGCTAATGATGTCTTACCGCTAGATGACACATTAAAAGTTGAACATCTCAAAACCTACAACTTGGCTACTACTCTAAAAGGTAGTAAAGATGCTGTATCTACCAAAGCTTTTCCAGCATCAACAGTATTAGTTTACAATGTATTTACTGCTGATGCTGACGGCAATCGAGATCTGGATTATAGTCGTTTTTACGAAGTGGCTCATATAATTGATTTTTGCAATCTTAGTGTCAAAACAATAACAGCATATATGAATTGGAAAGTAGAAGGTGCCCAGCCTTGGACATCGCAAAATTTTAGGATACAAATAGAACCGCAGAAGTGCCATATGTATTTTGTAAAAAAATCATATCAGAATACCGATATTTATTTATTCACAGGTTCTGTAATACCTAAAGGCATGGGGCAAAATGTACTAAATAAAGATACCTCTAAATTTAGAGTTAGATGAGTTATCAGAAGTGCACGCTTTTGCGTGCACTTCTAGTTAAAGTCAAACCCCCAAATACCCCGCCAACTCATCTGATTGCTCAATCGCTTTCGCTTCGCCATACATCACTGCTTGGCCTTTTTGCAGCACCAAGGCGCGGTCGCTATTCGCTAAGACTTTGTGATAATTGCGGTCGACAATGAGCGTAGCGATTCCACTAGCACGAATCGTATCAATCACTTTCCAGATTTCTTCCACGATTAAAGGTGCTAAGCCTTCGGTGGCTTCATCGAGGATGATTAAATCAGGGTGAGTCATCAGGGCGCGGCCAATCGAAAGCATTTGCTGTTCGCCACCAGAGAGTTGATTGCCCATATTGCCAATTCGTTCTTGCAGGCGCGGGAAGGTTTCAATGATGCGTTCATACGGCCAGTCATTGCGACCATCTAAACCACGGCGGGCTGCCATGATTAGATTTTCGCGCACCGATAGATTCGGGAATACGCCTCGACCTTCGGGGACATAGGCAATTCCCATACGCGCGACTTCATGTGGTTTCGCTTTCGACATATCTTTGCCACGTACACTGATATGCCCATCGCGCTGCTTGATATGCCCCAGCAGAGTACGAATTAAGGTACTTTTGCCCATGCCATTGCGCCCAAGCAAGCCCACGGTTTCGCCACGGCCAATCTGGAAATCAATGCCTTGCAATACATGGCTCGAACCGTACCAAGCATGGACGGCTTTTGCTTCAATGAGGAGTTCAGAATTTGGCATCTTAATGTCCTCCTAAATAAGCAGTTTGTACGTCTGCATTCACCCGAATTTGATCCGGTGTATCCGAGGCAATTACGCTGCCATTCACCATCACGGTAATTCGATCGGCGATCTTGAAGACTGCATCCATATCATGCTCAACCAGCAGAATAGCGTGACCGTTTTTTAAATCAGCCAAGAGTTTGAGCATGCGGTCGGTTTCTTCCGCGCCCATGCCTGCGAGGGGTTCATCTAATAGCAGCACTTCGGGTTGAATCGCTAAGCACATGGCGATTTCTAATTGGCGCTTCTGCCCATGCGATAGCAGGCCAGCAAAACGCTCTCTAACCTCGTTTAAACCGGCTAACTCTAAAGCATGATTGGCGGCTTCGACGCTGTGCTTACATTTTTGCGCATCATTCCACCACACCCAAGGGCGCTGGACTTGGGCTTGCGCGGCTAAGCGACAATTTTCGAAGACGGTAAAGTCGGGGAAAATCGTATTGCGTTGATAGCTACGACCTAAACCACTGCGCGCGCGCTTGGCTTGTGACCATTTAGTCGCGTCCTTACCAAGCAACTCAATCTTGCCTTCAGTGGGTGGGAATTCACCGGATAAAATATTAATCAAGGTGGATTTGCCTGCGCCATTGGTGCCAATTACCCCATGTACGCTGCCCCGCTCAAGCTCAATCGAGACCTTATTCACTGCAACTAAGCCGCCCCAACGTTGGGTGATGCTGCTGCCTTTTAATAAAGTTTCTGCCATGTTTGCATCTCCTTATTTGAGCACAACGTGTGCATCACGAGGGCGGCTGCCGTATAAACGCTTGCGTAAAACTTCTGGCAAACCGACTAAACCTTTAGGTAGCAGGGCTACACAAGCAATAATAGTAAGGCCTAAACCGAGTTGCCAATGCTTAGCGAAATCGCCAAAAATCGCTGAAGATTTGAAAAATTCTTGCAAGAACACAAAAGCAAACGCACCAATAATGGCACCACGCAAATGCCCCAAGCCGCCCAAAATAATCATAATCAGCAGTGCACCGGATAAATGCCAGCTCATCATTTCTGGGTTAACGAAGCCATCTTTGACCGCAAATAAGAAACCTGCTAAGCCCGCAATCCCACCTGAAGTGGTAAAAGCTGCGAGTTTATATGGATAAGTTGAAAACCCCGAAGCCCGCATCCGCTGTTCATTAATCCGAATCCCCGCCAGTACTCGCCCGAAATGGGAACGCAGCAGCATCGCTAAAAACACAAAGGTCCAAACTAGAAAAATCCACGTAAAGAAGTAAAGTGTTTTGGGGTCATTCAGATCAATCACTGAGCCAAGGATGGGTTTGAAATACAGATAGATACCATCCGTACCACCTCCGAGCTTCGTATCATGCACCACGTAATAAGCCATTTGCGCAAAAGCCAAAGTAACCATAATGAAATAGACACCTTTGGTACGTAGTGACAAAGCACCGACGAATAGGGCGTAGGCGGCTGCCGCCAAAATGGAAGCTAGTAGCAACCAGATAAGATTACCTGATTCACTTTCTGGCGAAAGTAAGACGGCTACATAAGCGCCAATCCCAAAGAAAGCGGCTTGACCAAAACAGACTAAGCCCGTGCTACCCACCAATAACTCTAAGCTCATGGCTAAGATGGCATAGATCATAATCTTGGAAACTAGATCCAGGCCGTAGCTGCTACCAACAAAGGGGTAGAGTGCTAGACCTGCAAACAGCAAGCCAATGAACAGAAATTTCCCACTAAAGAATTGATTATTCATGAGGGGCCTCAGCTAGTTTTGAACAGGCCATCCGGCTTCCACAGCAGGATGAGGGCCATTAACACATAGACCAAGACACCAGCTGCTTCGGGCAGCAAGACCTTACCGAAGGTGTCCACAAAGCCAATCAGCATCGCTGCTAGGAAAGCACCGCGAATCGAACCAATCCCACCAATGACCACTACCACAAAGCAGATAATCAGTACTTGGTTACCCATGCCCGGATAGACCGTAGAAACCGGCGCTGAAATCATCCCTGCAAAAGCTGCTAAAGCCACACCGGCTGCGAAGACAATTCGGTACAAGAGTTTGATGTCGATGCCTAAAGACTGCACCATTTCACGATTGGTACTACCCGCTCGAATCATCATGCCTAAGCGAGTGCGGGTGAAAATGTAATACATGCCCAGAGCAAGCAATAAGCAGACTGCGGAGATGAAGAGGCGATACACCGGATAGGTCATCAGATCGCCGAGGGGAATCACACCTGCCAGAAAATCAGGCGGTTGCACACCATGTACATCATCGCCGACGAGCAGGCTACGCAATTCTTCAAAAACGAGAATCAAGCCATAAGTCATCAGCACTTGCTGTAAATGATCGCGATCATAAAGAAAGCTAAAGAAGGCCCACTCAAGGAAATAGCCTAAAATCACTGCTAAAACGAGGCCAATGACTAAAACTGAGAAAAAGCCGCCGCCAAAGCTACTGGCAACAATCGGGCTAAGTGCATAGGCCATATAAGCGCCTATCATGTAGAAACTGCCGTGCGCAAGGTTAATCACGCCCATAATGCCGAAAATCAAAGTCAGGCCCATCGCTACTAAAAATAGCAGCAGGCCATACTGTAAAGAGTTCAGGCATTGAATTAAGAAGATGGAAAAGTCCATAGAATGCTCCGCTTTAAACTTCTCATAATCCCTCCCTGTGGTCAGAGAGACAGGCAAGTAAAAACGGCTCACTGAGTAAGCTGCTTTAATTACCTAACAGCCCCTCTTGCGTTCAAGAGGGGCTAAAGAGCATCCTTACTTAGCTGCACAGCCTTTGGCAGGGTCAGCTAAGGCTTTAGTTGCAACGCTCACCACTGGGTTTTCTTTGCCCTTAGCTTCGCGTAAATAGATATCTTGCACAGGATTGTGTGCTTTCGATAAAGTGAATTCGCCGCGTGGGCTATCAAACTTAGCTGCTTCAACCGCTGCTGCAAATTCAGCTTTTTTGCTCACATCGCCCTGCACAGCTTCTAAGCCGACTTTGAGGATTTGTGCTGCGTCATAGCCTTGTACCGCATAGACGTCTGGTTGCATTTTGTAAGCATCGTTATAAGCCGTGCGGAAAGCTTTGTCTTTGGCATTATCTAAGTTTTCAGCATAGTGCAGAGTGGTGAGTAAGCCTTCGCCATCGCCGCCTTGCGCTTCTAAAGTACCATCGGTTAAGAAGCCAGCGCCGTATAAAGGAATACTATCTTTCAAGCCAGCCGCTTTGTAATCCTTAACGAATTTCACCGCGCCACCACCGGCAAAAAAGGTGTAAACCGCATCCGGTTTGAGGGAAGCGATTTCAGTTAAGAGTGCTTGGAATTCAACATTCGGGAACGGCAGATTCAGCTCTTTAATCACTTCGCCGCCAGACTTGGTGAAGCCATCTTTGAAACCTTGTACCGATTCATCACCGGCTGCGTATTTCCAAGTAATCGTGACGACTTTCTTGTGACCTTTCTGTGCAACGACTTCGCCCATCGCATAGCCAGGCTGCCAGTTAGAGAAGGAGCTACGGAAAATATTCGGTGCACACATCGGGCCAGTGACAGCCTGAGCGCCTGCATTCGGCACAATCAGAATCGTACCGCTTTCTTTAGCCGCTTTAGCCATCGCCATTGCCACACCGGAATGCACTGTACCGATTAAGACATCAACATTGTCGCCTTTGATTAGCTTATTAACATTGTCAGTGGCTTTAGCAGGATCGGATTCATCATCCACCTTGACGAATTCAATCGCCCGACCACCTAATTTATCGCCTTGCTCTTTGGTATACAGTTTAAAGCCGTTTTCAATGGCAGTGCCTAAAGCAGCAAAAGTGCCGGTTGCTGGCAGCATTAAGCCTACTTTTAAAGGTTTAGCATCTTCAGCATAACTCGCTGTTGAAAAGCCTAAAATAGCGGCTGCAATCAAAGTGGTTTTGAATAATTTCATACAGGTTCTCCTCCTAAGTATGACGACCCATAAAGTCGGTTGCTTTTTTAATCAATAAAGTTGGCTGGTCTCGGTGTGGGGAATGCCCACAAGCTGGTATTTCCAAGAGCTCAGCCGCGGTGACTCGTCGGGCAATTCCTCTAATTTGCTCCAGCGAACCATACTCGTCTTCTAATCCTTGAACCGCGAGTAGCGGACAGCTAATAGTAGCTAATTCATTTTCAATCGACCACGCCCTAAAGCCAGGATGTAGCCAGATAGTATTCCAACCCCAAAATGCAGAATCAACATTTTGGTGGTAACGAGCTAATTTCTTTGGTAAATCAGTTGTTTGGTAAGTATCACGTGCTTGTTCGATGCTCTTTATCGTTAAGTCTTCTACCATGATATGCGGCGCAAGCACAATAGCCCCGGCCAAGGATTGTGGGCAACGTGCCGCATACAAGAGCGTGATGGAGGCTCCATCACTATGACCCAACAACCAGAGCTTTTGTTGCAGCGGATCAATCTTTAAGGCTGCTAAAAAAGCGGGTAAAACTTCAAAAGCTTGGCGATGCATAAAATCGACATCCCAAGTTTCATCTTTAGGGCGCGGCGTCGATTGCCCATAGCCGGGGCGTGAATAAACTAAGCCACGGCAGTTAGCAGCTTGGCAGAAAGCATCTGGAAAATCTTTCCACATGCTCACCGAGCCTAAGCCTTCATGCAGAAAGAGCACTAAGGGCGTTTGTGGATCAGCAATACCTACATACTGATATTCAATGTCTACGCTACGCCCGCACCAATCAAGCTGGACAAATTCAAGCGGCTTTGCCATTAGCTCGCATCCGTTTCTTGTTGACGCAATTTAAAGCGCTGAATTTTACCAGTGGCTGTTTTGGGCAGCTCTTTTACAAATTCAATAAAGCGTGGGTATTTGTAAGGCGCGAGCTTATCTTTTACGAAAGCTTTGAGTTCGTCTGCGCTGACTTCAAGGCCTTCTTTCAAAACCACAAACGCTTTGGTTTTAGTTAAGCCATCCGCATCTTGCTTACCAATCACCGCAGCTTCTAACACGGCGGGATGCTGAACTAAGGTCGCTTCAACTTCAAACGGTGAAACATAAATCCCGCTAACTTTGAGCATGTCATCGCTACGCCCAGAGTAGGTGTAGGTTCCATCCGTATTGCGCACGTATTTATCACCGCTTTTCGTCCAAGCCCCTTGGAAAGTTTCGCGAGTTTTCGGGCGATTATTCCAATACATTAAAGCAGCACTCGGGCCTTGAATATATAAATCGCCGGTTTCACCATCGGGTACAGGCAAACCATCTTCGCCACGTAATTCGATTTCATAGCCGGGTACTGGCCAGCCGGTCGTGCCATAGCGCACTTTGCCGGGTTGATTGGACAGGAAAATATGTAGCATCTCTGTCGAGCCAATGCCATCAATAATTTCTACGCCAAAATGCTGAGTGAAGCGTTCGCCAATATCGGTAGGTAAAGCTTCGCCCGCCGAAGAAGCTAAGCGCAAGGCGACTTGATCTTTGCTGGGTAAATTCGATGCGGCTAACATGCCAGCGAAACCTGTGGGTGCACCAAAGAAAATTGTCGGTTTGTGATCCACCCAACGCTTAAAGACTGCGTCAGGGGTAGGGCGGTCAGGCATCAAAACGACGGTTGCACCTACACTGAGTGGGAAGGTTAAGGCATTGCCTAAACCATAAGCAAAGAATAATTTGGCGGCTGAGAAGCAAATATCATCCTCAGTGATGCCCAGAACACGCTTGCCATAGAGTTCAGCTGTCCAATACGGATTAGCTTGAGTATGTACCGTGCCTTTCGGGTTGCCGGTTGAACCAGAGGAATAGAGCCAAAAACCCGGATCGTCTGCGCTCGTAGTCGCAGGCTTAGCTAAGGGTTCAGCGGCTTGAATGGCTTGTTCTAAATGCAGCATGCCTGCTGGTAAGTCAGCACTAGCCCGCGAAACAAAGACCGTTTTAATATCGTGATCGCCTTTGGCTAAAGCGGCTTCCAAGGTCGGGCGCAAAGCTTCAGAGACAATGGCTGCTGTAGCACGACTATTGCTGAGCATATAGTGATAGTCGTTAGCAGTCAGCAGCGTATTCACCGCCACCGGTACAATGCCTGCGTACATAGCACCTAAAAAGCCTACCGGCCAGTCATTGCAATCATGTACTAGTAGCAGTACCCGTTCTTCGCGCCGTACACCCGCATTCAGCAGCGCACTGGCCATGCGTTGGATGTGATCCGCCAGCTCGCCGTAAGTGAGTGAGCCTTGATCGTCGATATAGGCTGTTTTCGCCGCCCGCTGCTGATTGCATTCCAGCAAGTGCTGGGCAAAGTTAAAGCGTCCTTCTGGTGCTGCCACATTTTCTATGGACATGACTCTCCTCCTCCATAGCCAAGTTAATTAGCGCTCGCTTAAGATGCGGGCAGGCTTATAAATGTTTTAAAACTTCAGTGCTGGCTTGCACAGCGCTACGGCGATGATAGAAATTCAAAGCGCGTGCTCCGCCTAATTCCTCACCGCCCCCTGCACGCCCAGGGCCGCCATGTAAAGACTGCGGCATCACATTGCCATGCCCCGTTTGTAGGCTGGCAACATCAGGAGAAATAATATGCACACGCCCGTGACTATCCGCTAACTCAGCCGCCATAGCCGCTAAAGCGATTGGGTCAGTGCCATATAGGGAAGTGACTAAAGAACCTTGGCCGCGACGTACTAAGGCTTGGGCATGCTCAAGGTCGCGATAAGCTAATAGAGTGGCGACTGGGCCAAACACTTCAGTGTCATGAATGATTTGCGCTGCGTCGGCATCACGTGCACCTAATAAAGTTGGCGCGATACAGCAAGAGCTAGCATCTGCATCAATTAGCGCTTGTGTCGAACCGTCAAATAATACTTCAGCTTGAGTTTTGAGTTTAGCTAAGCCGTCTTTTACCGACTGCAATTGATCTTGGCTCACCACAGCGCCCATACGCACACTTTCATTGCGCGGATTGCCTACCGTCGTTTTGGCTAAACGAGCACTAATTGCCGCTGCTGCGCTGTCATACAAAGCTTCAGGTACGAAAATCCGCCGAATCGCGGTACATTTTTGTCCTGATTTTACGGTCATTTCGCGGCTGACTTCTTTAGCAATTAAATCTAAAGCAGCATTATCACCTATGTTATCAGGGAGTAGCAGCGCAGAGTTAATGCTGTCTGCTTCAATATTCACTCGCACTGAATGCTGAGTGACGGCGGGGTGGGAGCGAATCACGGCTGCGGTATCGGCCGAGCCAGTGAAGGAAACCACATCAAAAGCCTGGAGCTGATCCATTAAACCTTTGGAGCTGCCGCAGATAATCGACAAAGCACCAGCAGGTAAAATGCCTGCATCAATCACATCTTTCACCATGCGTTGCGTCAGCCAAGCCGTTGCGGAAGCAGGCTTGATAATCACAGGTACGCCAGAAAGTAATGCGGGGCCAGCCTTCTCCCACAAGCCCCAACTCGGGAAGTTGAAAGCATTAATGAAAAGTGCTAAGCCACGTGTGGGTACTAAAATATGCTGAGATTGGAAGAGGGGATCTTTGCCTAAGCGCGCTAAGTCGCCATCCAGTAAATAACGACGATCTCCTAAGGTTTCGCCGAGTTTGGCATAAGTACCTAAGGTGAAAATGCCACCATCCACATCGACTGCGGTGTCATTCTTAACAGTACCGCTATTCGCCGTAGAGATCTCATAATAGGCATCGCGATTGGCCTGTAAGACTTTAACCATCGCGTTGAGCAGTGCGCCGCGTTCACGATAAGTCAGAGCACGTAAAGCAGCGCCACCTTGTTCGCGGGCGAAGTTAAAGCCTTCCGCTAAATCCAAACCTGTGGAGTCAATCTGTACTAATTCTGTACCGAGCACCGGATCAAACAGCGGAATACCAGCACCGCTACCTGTTTGCCACCGTCCGCCAAAGTAATTCGCAAGCAATTCAGTCATGATTAGTTTCCGGTTGAGTTAGCGGGTGAATTCAATGCTGCCTTGCGGGAGCAAATACAGAACTAAGGCGCGGCCTTGGGTCACAGTGGGATGATGTGCACTCCCCGCCGGATAAACCAACCAGCCTGCTGCATGGCCATCAAATAAGGCATCCTCTTCCAGCGGCATGATTAAGTCGATTTCGCCATTCGGATGAGCATGATGTGGGCCTTGAATGTCTTGCATATCGACCACATCGACTGAGAAGCCTGCTAAATCGTCAGCGGGTTTAAAGATACGTCCGTAGCGAATGCCGCCGCCTTCACGATTACACAGCCAGCCTTCAGCGACACCTTGTTGGCAGCTTTGCTTGAGCTGTTGATAAGTTGGGCTATCCACACCATGTTCTTGGTTGAGCCAAGTTTGTAAGTCGGAATTTAAGTCACGACCGGCTAATTGCGTCGTTAACTCAGCAATCTGTTGGCGGAATGGGCTGCTAGGCATCGTCCTGTCTCCTCAGCTTGAACGAACAGTGTTGAACTTGCTAATTCACCTAATATGAATTATTGTGCATGTTAGAACAATAAAGGTAGTTATCTACTGTGTCAAGCAATATATTGCATATACGATTTCATTAGGAGCGCCACTATGGCGAAGGCTGAGAAGCATCACAACCTACAACCTACTCAACTAGCCGAAGCTGAAGGCAAGAACCCCTTTCTGGTCGCTTTAGGTGAGCGAGTGCGTGCTTTAAGAGCGCGCCAAGGCACGACCCGTAAGGCTTTGTCGATTATGACTGGCGTCTCTGAGCGGCATTTAGCCAACCTTGAATATGGAGAGGGCAATGCTTCCATTTTAGTGTTGCAACAAGTCGCTAGTGCTTTGGAATGTTCTTTGGCTGAACTGATTGGTGATGTGACAACGGCCTCTGCTGAATGGTTAATGATCCGTTCCTTATTAGAAAATAAAGATGAAAATACGTTGCGCCGTGCTCGCGTGGCCATTGGCGAAGCTTTAGGAACCCTAGGTGAGCAAACTGCAGCCAGTTCACGGATTGCACTGATTGGTTTGCGTGGTGCAGGTAAGTCGACTTTAGGGCAGATGCTGGCGGATGATTTAGATTTTCAATTCGTAGAATTGAGCCGCGAAATTGAAAAGTTTGCCGGTTGCAGTATCTCTGAAATCCAAGCGCTGTATGGGGCGAATGCTTATCGGCGTTACGAGCGCCGCGCTTTAGAAGAGGCGATTCAGATTTATCCAGAAGCCGTCATTTGTACCCCTGGCGGTTTGGTGTCGGATACCTCAACCTTTAATCTTTTACTTTCGCATTGCACCACGATTTGGTTGCAGGCTGACCCAGAAGATCATATGCAGCGCGTTACCAAACAGGGTGATTTGCGCCCGATGGCGGCTAGCAAAGAAGCGATGGAAGACCTGAAGCATATCCTCGCAGCGCGAGCTGGCTTTTATTCCAAAGCACAATACAAGCTGGATACCAGCGCTCAATCCCTCGAAAATACTTTTTTGTTATTACGCGAGTTAGCACGCAATTCATTGCATCTACCGTTATAAAGTTATTTGCATTTTAATGCATATTTATTCTTGACATTATTGGCATAAATGCAATATTATGCATGAAACGCTGTAGCGCAAGCTGCAAATAACTGCACCAAGTGAGGAGAACTCTTGTGAACGCAACCACTACACCTGATCGTGTTGACTACCAAACCCACCCGTCCCAATACCACCATTGGAAACTGAGCTTTGACGGTTCGGTTGCTACCTTAAGCGCTGACTTTGACGAAAATGCAGGCTTACGCCCCGGCTACAAATTAAAGCTCAATAGTTATGACCTCGGCGTCGACATCGAGTTAAACGACGCGATCAACCGCATTCGTTTTGAACACCCTGAAGTCCGCACGGTCGTGGTTACTAGCCTGAAAGACAAAGTGTTTTGCTCTGGCGCGAATATCTTCATGCTCGGTGTCAGCAGCCATGCTTGGAAAGTCAATTTCTGTAAATTCACCAATGAAACCCGCAATGGCTTAGAAGACTCTTCGCAATACAGCGGCTTGAAATTTTTAGCGGCGGTGAACGGGGCTTGTGCAGGTGGCGGTTATGAATTAGCACTGGCTTGCGATGAAATCCTGTTAGTCGATGACCGTTCTAGTGCAGTGAGCTTGCCGGAAGTACCTTTATTAGGCGTATTGCCGGGCACTGGTGGTTTGACTCGTGTTACCGATAAGCGTCATGTGCGTCATGATTTGGCGGATATTTTCTGCACTACCACGGAGGGGATTCGTGGGCAAAAAGCTAAAGATTGGCGTTTGGTCGATGAGATTGCTAAGCCTGCGGTGTTCGCGCAAAAAGTCAAAGAACGTGCGCTGCAATTAGCCGAAAAGAGTGATCGTCCGGCGAATGGCAAAGGTGTCACTCTCTCCCCAATCACACGCACGATTGAGGCTGATGCTCTGCGCTATAAGCATGTGACGATTGAAATTAATCGTGCTTCACGCACTGCAATTTTCACCGTGAAAGCGCCCGAAGGTGTTCAACCTTCTAACATTGCTGAGATCGAAGCAGCGGGTGCGAACTGGTATCCATTGGAACTCGCGCGTGAATTAGAAGATGCGATTTTATCCATGCGCACCAATGAGTTAGAGATTGGCATCTGGTTGATGAAAACCTCAGGCGATGCGGCGGCAGTGTTGGCAATGGATCAAGTGTTGCTCGCGAATAAAGAGCATTGGTTAGTACGCGAAACGATTGGCTTATTACGCCGTACTTTCAGTCGTTTAGATGTGTCTTCACGTAGCTTGTTTGCCCTGATTGAAAAGGGTTCGTGCTTCTCTGGTAGCTTCTTAGAATTTGCCTTGGCGTGTGATCGTAGCTACCACTTAATCCTGCCGGACGATGCGGATACGCCAACCATTACCGTAGCGGATGTGAATTTCGGCTTGTATCCGATGGCAACGGGCGAAAGTCGTTTAGGTCGTCGTTTCTATAATGAACAGCCTGCTCTGGATGCCGTGCGTGCCAAAGCAACCCAAGCACTGGATGCCGATGCCGCGATGGCGATTGGTTTAGTCACCAGCAATCCTGACGATATTGATTGGGATGATGAAGTGCGAATTGCGATTGAAGAGCGTGTCGCCATGTCACCCGATGCTTTGACCGGGATGGAAGCCAACCTACGCTTCAATGGGCAAGAAAATATGTTTACCCGTATCTTTGGGCGCTTAACCGCTTGGCAAAATTGGATTTTCCAACGCCCGAACGCAGTCGGCGAAAAAGGCGCGTTAAAAGTCTATGGCAAGGGCGATAAAGCTCAATTTGATTGGAACCGTGTCTAAACCGGAATTGTAATGTATTCAGGAGGTTAGGCAGGGCTTAACTTCCTTCCAGTGGAACCAGAGGAGTGAACTATGTCCACCATCGATTACCAAGAAAAGATTCCTAATAATGTCAATCTCGGTGAAGACCGTACCTTAAAGCGTGCTTTAGAAAACTGGCAACCTAACTACCTCGACTGGTGGCAGGATATGGGGCCGGATGGCTCGCATGGCTTTGATGTTTATCTGCGCACTGCTGTCAGTGTTGATCCGCAAGGTTGGGCACAATTTGGGCATGTAAAAATGCCAGATTATCGCTGGGGTATCTTCTTAAACCCAGCCGAACAAGAGCGTAAAATTCATTTCGGCGACCACAAAGGCGAAGCGGCTTGGCAAGAGATTCCGGGCGAATATCGTGCCAACTTACGTCGTATTATTGTCACTCAAGGCGATACTGAACCTGCCTCGGTGGAGCAACAGCGCCATTTAGGTTTGACCGCACCCAGCCAATACGATTTGCGTAACTTATTCCAAGTGAATGTGGAAGAAGGCCGCCATTTATGGGCAATGGTCTATTTACTGCACAAATACTTCGGGCGCGATGGGCGCGAAGAAGGCGAAGCCTTATTAGAGCGCCGCAGCGGTCAAGAAGACAATCCGCGTATCCTGCAAGCTTTCAATGAGCCAACACCGGATTGGTTGTCATTCTTCATGTTTACTTATTTCACCGACCGTGATGGTAAATTCCAATTATGCGCTTTGGCGGAATCTAGCTTTGATCCGTTAGCACGCACCACCAAATTCATGCTCACCGAAGAAGCGCATCATATGTTCGTCGGTGAATCGGGCGTGTCGCGTATTATTCAGCGTACTTGTCAGATGATGAATGAGCTGAAAACCGATGATCCTGCCAAATTACGCGCAGCCGGTGTGATTGATCTACCCACTATTCAGCGCTATATCAATTTCCATTTCAGCGTCACCATTGACCTGTTCGGCGCGGATGAATCTTCTAATGCGGCGACTTTCTACACCACTGGCTTAAAAGGTCGCTATGAAGAAGGCAAGCGCACCGACGATCACGCGCTGAAAAACGACAGCTATAAAGTGCTGGAAGTGCGCAATGGTCAGCTATTGGAAAAAGAAGTGCCGATGCTCAACGCACTAAACGAAGTGCTACGCGACGATTACATTAAAGACAGTGTGTCCGGTGTGGATCGCTGGAATAAAGTGATTGAAAAAGCAGGCATTCCGTTCCGTTTAAGCGTGCCACACAAAGCTTTCCACCGGAATATCGGTGCTTTATCCGGTGCGAAAGTGTCGCCCCAAGGCCAGGTGGTCAGCGATAATGAATGGAATGCGCGGGTGAATACTTGGTTGCCGAGTGCAGAAGATCGTGCTTTCGTGGGTAGCTTAATGGGGCGTGTGGTTGAGCCGGGCAAATTCGCGAATTGGATTGCACCACCTGTGATGGGGATTAATCGCCAGCCAGTGGATTTTGAATATGTGCGGTTTAATTAGGGGCTGAGGTTTCTTAGGCTCTTGGAAAGCCACTTGCTTGCGGGTGGCTTTTTGTTTTGTGAGCCCTTCGTGAGTCCACTTTTTTGACCTTAAAATCTGGCGATAGGTCTCTAGTTTATACAAATTTTTTTGAGAACCAGATTGGCTTTTTTGGAATCAATAGCTTTTTATAAGCTGTATGAACTTATCAACATCTGCTTGGTAGTGTTGTAAATTGAAACCTTTTTCGCAGTTTGCATGAATATAGCCACCATAGCCCATGCCAAGATATCTGAAGGTATCTTTAAATGAGTTGAGAAATGAGCTATCTGCATCGCTGCTAATAGATGTGCACACAACAAAACCTGTTTTGCCGCGCAACCTTCTACCAATATCCTTTAGCTCATCTACATCTAGAAAATCCGATGTTCTATCGATGAACACCTTCATTTGAGCACTTGGCCCGTACCAATAAATGGGCGTTGCAAAAATTATATTCTGGTAATCTAGCAAGTAATTCATCACAGAAAGAAAGTCATCGCCTAAGTTATTGTGATCATAATCATAGGGCGATATGTCTTTATCTAACAAATTGATGACATTAATACCTAGCTCAGTGGAAATCCAATCTATGAATTTACCTGTGTTGCCATTCCTTCTGGCACTCGCAAATACTGCTACTGTTTTGCCCACCGCTGACTCCTTTAATTTGTATAACAACTTATTAGACGGCATCTCGGCATAATACCTTCCTCCAGACTCTGCGTAGTGTGCGCTTGGCACACCAGATAACATCATCATCATAGTCTATACATCACTGTGGAGGCACATATGCAAGCCATCAAAACCAAAGTCAGCCGTGATGATTATCTACAACTAGACGAGACTAACACCGAAAAACACGAGTTCCATCAAGGGCAATTGTTCGCAATGGCTGGTGGAACCTGCCAAGCTTTATATCCAACCACAAATTCGTGAAAAGCGTGTTGAGCTGCTATGGTCTTAAAACCCTATGGATTACATTAAGGAGCTTCCTGATGAAACAACTCACTGATACTGAGATTCGTGTTAATGGTATTGCAGCTTTAATTGCTAGTTTGGGAGAGGTTCAGGTTGAGCGTTTCATTAGTTTAATCTTGCGTGAGCCTTCTGATTATACTCAATGGCAACAAACACTTTGGGACGATGCTGAGCTTGAAAGTTTGAGTCGGATGGCGATGGAACATCGGAGGGGTGGCTGAGCGCCTTCATTTTTTCTGACTGATACCTACTAATCATCGTCCAGATTGTAGGGTTTAAGCTTTTCATCAACCCAGCTTTTAAGGTTCTCAGCAGTGATTTCAGTATATCCTTCTAGGTCGGCTTGAAAGCAAGTTAGTTCATCAAGAATAGCCAATGCAACGCTGCGAGCTAACGCATTTTCTTTTTGCGCTGCAATATTAATAAGTATATCTAATGCTGCTTGAATCGCTGGATAATAAGTACCAGCATGGTCATTGCCAATGGTTGAAAGAACAAAATGGCTCATACTATCACTGTAGGTTTCGCTATCTTCTTGTAAATTAGCCAGCCTTCTTAAAATAGGTGCAACTTCATCAGGTCTATACCAAGGAGAGCCTGAGTAAGCATACCAATCTATACTCTCTATTCTTTCGATAATATGTTCAATATCCATAGCTCAACCTTTAAAACTATACCCTGCCTTCTCCAACACTTTTTTCGCAGCCTCCAACTTCTCTGTCTTCACCAAAATATAATCGGTATCAAACGTGGACAGGGCAAAAATACTAATCTTAGCCTCAGCCAATACACCTGAAATTTTAGCCAAAATACCTGTTAATGAAAAATCCAAAGGTCCCAATACTTTAATGCATGACCAGTCGGTTTCTGCTTTATCCGAGGCTAATTGCAATTGTGAGGAGCAGACAATAGATAACTCATCTTGAGTGCGGCTAATACTAAAAAACTCACCCGCCAATATTTGCTCTGGAATTTTAGTATTAGGCTTAAAACGGTGAACAGTAAATTGCTCATCTAAAATACTAAGATTTAATTTCATAACAGACCTTGGTTAGTTTAGTAACTAATTAAGCCGAAAGGGGTTCGACATAAAATTCGATAGTAGAGATACAACTTACTTCTTTTCGGCTGATAATCTGAGTGCCTAGATCAATTGTGCTACTAAGCGCTCGCCTTGATCTTAACAGAGTAGATTGATCCAAATTGGCCGAAGCTAGTGGGTTGATTGGATCAAGCGCGGGGCTTTCGTAAGAGTCGCTACAAGTTCTAATTCCAACCACTTGATAATCAATCACACTCATCATAGCGCTAGCTTTGTTTTTAGCTTTTACGACGGCTTGCTTGATAAGTTCTAGCTTTATATCCTCTTCTGCAAATAGCCAATTCATTTCTAGTAATTGAATATTTTTTGAATCGGCAATTAAACCAAATAAATCATTCAGGTGATCGAATTTATTCACTTGAATGGATACTCTGTACATACCTTTGGACGATTTTGAAAGCCAGCCTGAATCCGATTTAATACTAATCGAGTTGATGGAAAGAGTGAGCGCTTCTTTATAAGGCTCCAGCTTTTTAATAAATTCCTTAAGCTCTACGCTCTTGTCTAAAGCAGCATTGCCATAAAATATACTGCTGCCTTCGATCATAATCTCTAACTTAACGGCACTCGCTTCGATTTCTTGAGAGGCTTTTTCGGTAACTTTTAAGATGCCATGTCTCATTTTTATACTCTTTAATGCCTGCTGTGCCGAACTTAGCGCAGCGTAGCGATTGATAGTTTTAGCATAGTTACTTAATTTTCAGCAGGCAAGCTTAGCAACCGCGACCTTCTGTCGATGATGGCTTAACTGCACAAGCAATTTGTTTCCCATCTTATTCCATGCTAAACCTGCCTTTTCAGCCTTAGGAAGACATCTGTGCTCAGCGCTCACCACCTCCATTATGCCTATCCCGAAGCAGGTCAACTGCATAGTGTGCTCAAGGATGTCAGCCTTGAATTAAGTGTGGGTGAGCAGGTGGCTTTGGTGGGGAGCAGTGGTTCGGGCAAGTCGACTTTATTGAATCTGCTTGGTGGGATTGATAAGCCCGTTTCGGGGCAAATTTTTCTCAAAGGCCAAGAGTTCAGCGCGCTTAAAGAGCCTGCTTTAACCTTATTCCGTCGTCAGCAGATTGGCTTTATTTATCAGCAGTTTAATCTGATTCCGACTTTAACCGTGGCGGAAAATATCTTATTGCCTTTGAGTTTATTAAGTGCTTCGGCAGCTCAGCAGCAAGAGCGTTTAGCTTATTGGTTGGCGGCGATTCAATTGCCGACCCGTGCTAAGGCTTTCCCTGATCAGCTTTCAGGGGGTGAGCAGCAACGGGTAGCAATAGCCCGTGCTTTAATTCATCAACCCGCCTTAGTACTGGCGGATGAGCCGACCGGCAATTTGGACGCGAAAACAGGTCAGCTCATTTTGGACTTATTATTTAATTTGGCCGAGCAGACGCAGCAAACTTTATTAGTCGTAACCCATAGCAAAACCGTAGCGGAGCGTGCCGGACGTGTCTTAGTGCTGCAAGATGGCGTGCTGCAAACTCAGCCCAGCGCTTTGGCTTGGTGATGCGCATGCCGAATTTATTGCTACGTTCAAGCTGGCGTTTTTTCACACGTCACCCTTGGCAACTCTGGCTGACTTTATTGAGCATCGCTTTAGGTACAGCAGTCATGATTGCGGTCGATTTGGCGACGCATAGCGCTGCCCAATCGTTTCAGCAATCAGTGAATAGCCTGTCTAGCCCAATGACTCACAGCCTTAAAGCGGTACATGGGCGCATCCCTGATGCGTTTTACCAGCAGTTGAGGGTGGATTGGGGGTATCGCGCTAGCCTGCCTGAAGTCGAATTGCCAGTGATGCTTCAAGGTGTGCACTACAGTTTATTGGGCTTAGATCCATTCGCGGCGGCTTTACCTGCTAGCAGTCTCGGCTCGTTAGATAAAGGAGTTTTGACACGCCTACTCACCGAAGCCGATAGCCTGATTGCCCCGACTCAATCAGGTTTACAACTTGGGCAAGTGATCGAAGCAGGGGAGCGCAGTTTTAAGATTATTGCTCTGGCTGATTTAGCGCGCAGCGATTTATTGCTAGCTGATATCGCCACCGTACAAGGCAATAGCACCGGCTTAAGCAGCATCCAACTTAAGCTTAGCGACACCGAAGCGCAAGCCTTACTGGCGCGTTTACCCTCTGATTTGAAACTAGAATCCTTCGCGAATCAGCAAGCAGTCTTCGGACAAATGACCGGCGCTTTTAGTACTAATTTATTAGCGATGAGTTTATTAGCCATTCTAGTAGGTGCATTTCTAGTTTATAACACCATGACTTTTTCAGTCTTGCAGCGTCGCCAGAGTTTTGCGATAGCACGCATGTTGGGAGTCACTGCTGGGCAATTATTTAGAAATCTATTTATTGAAGCCTGTATTTTAGGGCTAATCGGTAGCGCTTTAGGTGTGCTGCTAGGCGTGTTCTTGGGGCAGGGTTTGTTGGTGTTAGTCACGCAAACGATTAGTGATTTATACGTGACCGTGTCGCCCACCGATTTGTTGATTACTCCCGCCATTGCCGCCAAAGGTGTAGGGATCACTTTAGGTGCAGTGCTATTGGCAACACTAGCACCCGCCTTAGAAGCAGCACGAGTAGCTCCAGTACAAGTGCAGCGTCGTTCGAGTTTAGAGCAAAGTAATCAAAGTTTAAGCGCCAAGCTTGCGTTAGCAGGTGTCGTCCTGATCTTGAGCAGTGCGCTATTGATTAGCAGTGCGGGCAAGCAATTGGTGCTAGGGTTCACTGGCTTATTTCTACTGATTTTAGGTTATAGCCTGATGATACCTTGGCTGCTGCGTAAGCTTTTAAAGCTGTTGCAGCGATTTAGTCGCCAGTTTGCACGAGCGCAATTGGTGGTCTCGATGGCTTTGCGCAGTTTGGAGGCGAGTTTAAGTCGGACTAGTTTGGCGATTATTGCGCTCACGGTCGCTGTATCCGCCACGATTGGCGTGAGTATGATGATTGGCTCGTTTCGTTCCAGTGTCGCTGATTGGTTGCAGATGACTTTGCCCAGTGATTTGTACGTCTCAGCGCTGAGCGGGGATGGTGCACGAGTCGAAGGTTCACTCCAGCCAATCTGGTTAGAGCGGGTGCAAACTTTGCCAGAGCTAGCAAGTTTCAGTACTGGTTTATCTACCCGTTTAACTGTGGAGAGTATGCCACTACCGACTTTAGTTTTGCAGCCGGGTGCGCATAGCCAAGGCGGTTTTGAATTCCTGCAAAATACTCCGCCGACTGCTTGGCAGCGCTTTGAAAAGGGCGAAGGTGTGCTTGTTTCTGAACCCTTTGCCTATCATTATAACCGTGCTCCCGGAGCGAGTTTAGAGTTAGCTACGGAAACTGCAGGCTTAGTGAAACTAACGATTTTGGGTGTGTTTCGCGATTACAGCGCTACTCAAGGTATGCTGGTATTGCCGCGTCAATTGTATGAACGTTATTGGGCTGAACGCAGCATTTCCTCGATTGGTCTGACTTTAAAGCGAGATGCGAATCCAGCAGCGGTCAAGGAAAAACTTAAGGCTTGGGCGCAGGAGTTACAGCCAGCGAATCAAGCTTTAGTGATTCGCTCCAATACTGAAATTCGCGCTAATTCTTTGCAGGTATTTGATCGTACATTTGCGATTACGCATGTGCTGCGGGTGTTAGTATTGATCGTGGCTTTCGTAGGCGTGTTTAGCGCTTTGATGGCTCTATTTTTAGAAAAAGGCCGCGAATTTGCGATTTTGCGCTCAACCGGTTTTACTCCGAAACAAGTGCAAGTTTTAGTGCTCAGCCAAGCGTCCTTATTAGGGCTGCTAGCCGGAATCTTAGCCTTGCCTCTTGGCTGGCTCATGTCCGTGGTGCTGATTGATATTATTAACCAACGCTCCTTCGGCTGGACGATGCATACTTATTTCTTTGCCAGCATTCCGTTGCAGGCGATTGTTTTAGCAGTGGTTGCCGCACTGTTAGCTAGCCTCTATCCGGTGCGGCGCATCGGCCGACTCTCGATTCGGGAGGGCTTATATGGTCGCTAGAGTTTGTCTAATTTTCTTAATGTTACTGCTAGCAGGCTGTGAGCAAAAATCTAATTCTACAGGTATGGATTTGAATGCTGCCTTGGGTGGCATTTCTGCGACTGGTTTTGCACGCGCAGTTGAGCCACGCCCATTCGCTTTCCCACAAGAGCATGTTGCCCACCCTGAATTTCGCAATGAGTGGTGGTATGTCACCGGCAATCTACAAACCGAGACGGGTAGGCGTTTTGGCTATCAAGTCACTCTATTTCGCATCGCGCTGAGTCCAAAATTGCCAGAAAACTCCTCGGTTTGGGCAAGCAACCAAGTCTGGATGGCGCATATCGCTTTAACTGATGTAGAGGGCAATAAACATCTACACGATCAGCGCTTTTCACGGGGCGCAGCGGGCTTGGCGGGGCAGAGCCTGCAACCATTTAAAGTGTGGCTGGAAGATTGGCAAATGCTTGGGCAAGCGAATGGTGATTTTCCGTGGACAGTGCAAGTTGCAAATGCTGATTTCAGCCTCAAGCTCAATCTACAACCTGAAAAGCCAGTGGTACTGCAAGGTACTCAAGGCCTAAGTCAAAAGAGTAGCGAAGCAGGCAATGCTTCTTACTATTACTCCTTCACCCGCCTAGCCACCACAGGCTCGATTCATTATCAAAATCAAGATTTTGCAGCGACTGGCTCCTCATGGTTGGATCGCGAATGGAGCACTAGCGCTTTAGGTAAAGATCAAGCCGGTTGGGATTGGTTCTCGCTGCAATTTAACGATGGGCATGATTTGATGTTCTATCAACTACGCAAACAGTCGGGTGAGGCTGATCAAGCACATAGTCAAGGTAAATGGATAGCTGCCGATGCGAGCACGCAAAATTTAAGTTTGAAAGATCTGAAGTTAAAACCAGTTAAATACTGGCAAGCCAAGAGTGGAACGAAATATCCTATAGCTTGGGAGCTGATTTATCCAGCAGTGAATGGGCATTGGCGGGTTGAGGCGGTGGTGGAAGACCAGTTGATGGAAACGAGTGTGGTGTATTGGGAGGGGGCGGTGCGAGTGATTGAGTTGGAGAGTGGGAAGCAGGTGGGGCAGGGGTATTTGGAGTTGTCGGGGTATTAATGATTTAGTTTTTAACTGACGTGATTTTACTTTAGTATTTATTCTGATAAATAAAATGCATTAAATTGCTTGCTGTTCATCTTGTTAATATGCATAATAATGCATAAATCAGTCACCAGCCACACGTCGGAGGAGCCATTGTGGATACAGTCTCATCTGCGCTGCTAAATCAGCATTTAATCGACCCTGAGATTTGCATACGTTGCAATACTTGTGAGGCCACTTGCCCGGTCGATGCCATTACCCATGACTCCCGCAATTATGTGGTGGACGCCAGCAAATGTAATTTTTGTATGGCCTGTGTGCCACCTTGCCCGACGGGTTCAATTGATAACTGGCGCTCAGTCCCAGCGAGCAAGCCTTACACCATTGAAGAGCAATTGGTTTGGGATGATTTACCTGCTGAACTTAGTGCTGAGCAATTAGCTGAAGCGGGAGTTGCAGCTGATGCTGCGAATGTCGAAGTGTTAGCTGCCGCGCCCTCAACGAACGTGGCGACTTCCGATGGTGAAGCACCTTTTAATAGTGCGCAATACAATGCGACCTTGCCGCCTTGGTCAGCTGCCCATGCTTATACCAATCTGTATGGCGCGAAAGCCGCCGAGAAATTTGTCACTGCAACCGTCGTTGGTAATGTGCGTGTGACTGAAGTCGGGCGCGAATACGATACTCACCATTTGATGCTCGACTTCGGTGCGATGCCTTTTCCAGTTTTGGAGGGTCAGTCAATCGGCATTATTCCACCCGGTGTAGACGAAAATGGCAAACCGCATTATGCCCGTCAATATTCGATAGCTAGCCCCCGTAATGGCGAGCGTCCTGGTTATAACAATATTTCTCTCACCATTAAACGGGTGCTGGAAGATCATCAAGGTCGGCCAGTACGTGGCGTTGCTTCCAATTATATGTGTGATCTGAAGGTCGGCGATAAGGTGCAAGTCATTGGCCCCTTCGGTACGAGCTTCCTCATGCCGAACCATCCGCGTTCAAATATCGTGATGATCTGTACCGGTACAGGTAGCGCGCCGATGCGTGCGATGACTGAATGGCGCAGACGCTTGCGAGCCACTGGTAAATTTGAAGGTGGTAAACTGATGCTGTTCTTCGGTGCACGGACTAAAGAAGAGTTGCCTTACTTCGGCCCATTGCAAAGTTTACCTAAAGACTTCATTGATATTAATTTTGCTTTCTCCCGTACCCCCGGCCAGCCCAAGCGCTATGTGCAGGATTTAATGCGCGAACGTGCGGCTGATTTAGTCGAGCTGCTAAAAAGTACCGATACGCATTTCTATGTCTGTGGCTTAAAAAGCATGGAAGAGGGCGTGGTGCTCGCTTTACGTGATATTGCTAAGCAGGGCAATTTGGAATGGGAAAATCTAGGTATGGGTTTGAAGCAAACTGGTCGTTTACACTTAGAAACTTATTAAGGGCGGTGGAAAGTGCAGAAGTTTCCGTAAATTTTTCTAGAGTCGCCGTGAATACTTCCCTGTAGGCTCCACAGCGGCATCCATGCCGCCGAGGCTCTATAAAAACCCACGAAAACTTCTGCACACCACTGTTCTATCAAGACTATGTATGTTTTAAAGCGATACTAATAAATATGCTTTGACTAGAAAATTGTATCACTTTAACATGCTCTCTCAATAAAGCTTGGCAGGCAGTCTTGTGGAGGAGACGAAAAAATGAATAATTTCAGTACGATAAATATTAGTACGCGGGCGGCAGGTGTCGCGCAAATTACGATGGCGCGCCCGAATGTGTTCAATGCTTTCGATGAAACAATGGTGGGCGAGCTGGACGCTGCTTTCGACCAACTGATCGCTGATCCTGCAGTACGCGTGATTGTACTCGCAGGTGAGGGCAAGCATTTTAGTGCAGGCGCTGATTTACAGTGGATGCAGCGTGCTAGCACTGCCACTTTGGAGTGGAATCTGGCGGATGCGCGTCGCTTTGCGGGGATGTTTAGCAAAATCGAAACTTGCCCCAAACCCACAGTAGCTCGCGTGAATGGTGCTGCTTTAGGTGGCGGTGTGGGTTTGCTATGTGCCTGCGATATTGCAATTGCCTCCGATAATGCCAGTTTCTCAGTCAGCGAAGCCAAATTCGGTATCATTCCTTCCGTGATTGGCCCCTATGTGACGAATGCAGTCGGCAAGCGTCATGCTCGCCGCTTAGCGCTTACTACTACTCGCATCAAAGCCGACGAAGCCTTACGCATTGGCTTAGTCCATCAAGTCACGAGCTTAGATGAATTGGATGCTGCGGTCGATGCGACGGTCACTGAGCTATTAGCCGGTGGCCCCCAAGCTCAACGTGAAATCAAAGAGCTGTTCGCGCAACTGGAAGTTGGCCCGATTACGGAAGAAGTCCGTGATCTAACCGCCCGCACCATTAGCCGGATTCGTGGCGCGGATGAAGCTCGCGAAGGTTTTGCTGCTTTCCTTGAAAAACGCCCAGCGAAGTGGATTCCAGTATGAGCATGACTATCAACAAAGATACCGCTGTTTTAGTGGTTGGCGCAGGAATTATGGGGGCAGGGATAGCGCAAATTGCAGCCCAAGCAGGCCATACAGTTTTCCTGTTTGATACTAAAGAAAATGCAGCGGCTGATGCCAAGGCTAAACTGGCGAAAACCCTAGATGGCCTAGTGAGCAAAGGCAAATTAGCAGCGGCTGCAGCTGAACAAGCACTCGCACGCATTGAGCCTTTATCTGCCTTAGAGAAAGCGAGTAGCGCAGGCTTAGTGGTGGAAGCCATCATTGAAAATCTAGATGTCAAACGCGGTTTATTTAAGCAGCTCGAAGCACTACTCGGTAAAGGTGCGATTTTAGCCACCAATACCTCCTCCATTTCAGTGACTGCGATTGCGAATGGCCTGCAACACCCAGAACGCTTAGTGGGGATGCATTTCTTCAATCCTGTGCCCTTGATGAAGTTGGTTGAAGTCGTTTCGGGCTTACTAACTAAGCCTGAAGTCGCTGAGGCTATTTTTGAGCTATCTAAGGCTTGGGGGAAAGTACCCGTCCATGCGCGTTCCACGCCCGGTTTTATCGTCAATCGGATTGCCCGCCCGTATTACGCCGAAAATTTAGCGCTGTTACACGAACAAACCGTACAGCCCCATGTGCTGGACGCTTGTTTGCGGGCAGTCGGTTTTCGGATGGGGCCTTGCGAGTTGATGGATTTGATTGGTTTAGACACCAATTATTCAGTGACGCGCTCAGTGTATGAAGCGAACTTCTTTGATAAGCGCTATGTGCCGTCTGCTGTACAGCGCGATTTGGTCGATGGTGGCTTATTCGGGCGCAAATCGGGGCAGGGTTTCTATGATTATCGCGAAGGTGCGGTGAAACCTGAGATTGCAGCTTATACGCCTAGTCCTGTACCTGCGGCTAATAGTGTGCAAGTACATGGGAATTGTGCAGTGGCTAAGCGCTTGGCGGCGGCTTTGACTGAATCTAAGGTTCAGTTTACTCAAGTACTTGAGTCTGCTTGGACGGGCTTAAGGATCGATGAGGCGCAGCTACGTTTAACTGATGGCCGTCCTGCTTCAGAGATTGGCAATGAGGTTGCGGTCTTTGATTTACCGATTTCTGCTGAATCAGGCCAACCGCTTGCTTTTGCGATCTCAAATCGAGCAGCACCCGAATCAGCTGAGTATGCAGCAGCTTGGCTGCGTGTCTTAGGTTTTAACCCTCAGCAAATTGCCGATTCACCCGCTTTAATTGTGGCGCGTACTTTAGCCATGTTGATTAATGAAGCAGCTGATGCAGTCCAGCAAGGTGTCTGTTCAGCAGCCGGGGCAGATGCAGCGATGAAGCTAGGTGTGAATTATCCTGCCGGGCCATTTGAATGGTTAGCGCGTTGGGATGCAGGCAAGATTGTGCAGCTCTTAGATGCTTTGGATGCTTTCTATCGGGGCGAGCGCTATCGAGTTAGCCCGTGGTTACGCTTAAAAGCATGGCAGGAGGCAGCATGAAATTCGCCGAATTTTATAATGGGCAAGTGATTGAAGCGGGAATTTATAAAGTTTCTGAGGAAGAAATTCTGCAATTCGCTAATGCTTATGATCCGCAGTGGTTTCATACCGATGTGGCAGCCTCCAATCAAGGGCGGTTTGGTAGCCTGATTGCAAGCGGCTGGCACACTTGTGGGATTGCCATGAAGTTATTAGTGCCAGTGGCTTTAGCAGGTTCAGAATCCTTCGCTTCGCCGGGTCTGAAATATGTGAAATGGCCGAATCCAGTGCGCCCGAATGATGAATTGTCGTTGCGAGCCACGGTTGTGGATGTGCGGCGTTCGAGCAGTCGGCCAACGATGGGTCTTTTGCATTGGCGCTGGCAGTTATTTAATCAGGATGGTGCCGAGGTGCTTGATCTCGAAGCCACTAGTTTGTTTGATCTTTCCTAAGGGTGACCTCTATGACTCAAGCCTTTATTTGTGATGCGATTCGCACACCCTTTGGGCGCTATGGTGGCGCTTTATCTAGCGTGCGCCCTGATGATTTAGGTGCTGTGCCGATTAGAGCTTTAATCGAGCGTAACCCGCAAATGGATTGGGCTGCTGTTGATGATGTAATTTATGGCTGCGCGAATCAGGCGGGTGAAGACAATCGGAATGTGGCGCGCATGTCCGCTTTATTGGCTGGCTTGCCACAAGATGTGCCGGGAACCACCGTAAATCGCTTATGCGGTTCGGGCATGGATGCGGTCGGAATTGCAGCCCGTGCGATTAAAAGTGGCGAGACCCAATTGATGATCGCTGGTGGCGTTGAAAGCATGAGCCGCGCTCCCTTTGTAATGCCGAAAGCAGATGCTGCTTTTAGTCGGGCGAATGCGGTTTATGACACCACGATTGGCTGGCGCTTCATTAACCCCTTAATGAAAGCACAATATGGCGTCGATTCCATGCCAGAAACGGCTGAGAATGTGGCGGTGGATTTCAAGATCGAGCGTGCAGCCCAAGATTTAATGGCTTTGCGTTCGCAAACTAATGCGCTGCGTGCTCAGCAAAGCGGTTATTTCGATAAAGAAATTACGCCAGTCATCATTCCGCAGAAGAAAGGCGATCCTATTGTTGTTAGCGAGGATGAACATCCGCGCGAAACCTCTTTGGAAGCCTTAGCTAAGCTGAAAGGTGTCGTGCGTGCGGATGGTTCAGTCACCGCAGGGAATGCTTCGGGAGTGAATGATGGTTCCTGCGCTTTATTAGTTGCCAGTGAAGCAGCGGCTAAGCGCTATGGTTTGACTCCAAGGGCACGCGTAGTTGGGATGGCAACCGCTGGTTTAGCACCACGGATTATGGGATTTGGCCCTGCACCGGCTACGCGTAAAGTTTTAGCTTTGACTGGCTTGAGCTTAGCGGATATGGATGTGATTGAGCTAAATGAAGCCTTCGCTGCCCAAGGTTTGGCGGTGCTACGTGATTTAGGCTTGGCCGATGATGACGCGCGGGTAAATCCGAATGGTGGTGCGATTGCTTTGGGGCATCCTTTGGGAGCGAGTGGTGCGCGCTTGATTACGACGGCGATCAATCAACTAGAACGTATCAATGGCCGCTATGCACTCTGCACGATGTGTATTGGTGTAGGGCAGGGCATTGCTCTGATCATTGAACGTGTTTAATTAGTCCAACTGCTTAAAGTGGGTGAGCCTAGCGCTCATCCGCTTTCTCTGCCTTAGCTGAGCCAGCAAATTAGTAAAAAGTACAATAAGATGCGTCCTTAATACCTAGACTTCAGCTGGGTGCTCCCTAATACTGCGCTTTATAGAGGCGGAGCTTAATTCTTTTCTATACCTTTCAAAGCTTAAAATTAAGGGTTCACCGATTTTAGCTGGCTGCATTAAACTGGAGGAGATCATCATGAAACCATTACGCTGGTTGGGAAGCGCGTTATTAATCACTTGCTTATCAACGGCTGCATTCGCAGAAGAAACCACTTTAACTGTTCACCATTTCTTATCCCCTAAATCGAACGCGCATACCAAAATGATTCAGGCTTGGGCGGATAAAGTTGCCAAAGACAGTAATAATCAACTCAAATTTGAACTCTTCCCAGCGATGGCGATGGGCGGTAAGCCTTCTGAACTCTATGGGCAAGTGCGCGATGGTACAGCTGATATTGTCTGGACTTTGCTCGGCTATACGCCTGGTGTGTTTCCGCGCTCTGAAGTGTATGAGCTGCCCTTGGTGCACAAAGGTTCTGCGGCTGCCACAACCGTCGCTCTGAATGCAACGATGGACATGCTGGCAGATGATTTTAAAGATATTAAAATTTTGTTCCTGCATGCCAATGATGGCAATGTGATTCACTCGGCCACCAAGCCAGTGCGTACTTTTGAAGATGCTAAAGGTATGAAATTGCGTACGCCTTCCCGTACCGGTTCGTGGGTCATTGAAGGTATGGGCGCGGAAGCAGTCGGCTTGCCAGTACCAGAGCTACCAGAAGCTATGTCTAAAGGTGCAATTGATGGCGCTTTGACCACTTTAGAAATTGTGCCTGCCTTAAAATTGCAAGAGTTGGATAAATTCGTCACTGAATTGCCGGATGGTGACCGTTTCGGTACCGCGATTTTCATGTTTGCGATGAATAAAGACAGTTATAACAATCTACCGGATGATCTGAAAAAAGTTATCGATGATAACTCGGGTATGAAAGTTGCCGCTGACATTGGCAAGATGTGGGAAGACTTTGAGCAAACTGGTGTAGATGCTTTAGCGAGCGCCAAAGTTGAACGCATTACTTTGTCAGCTGAAGAAGCGGCGAAATTTAAAGCATCTAATGAAAAAGTAGTGGCACGTTGGATTGAAGAATCTAAGTCCAAAGGCTTCGATGGTGCTGCTTTAGTCGAAAAAGCACGCGCTGCCATTGCTGAAGCTGGGAAGTAAGACTCCCTAAGCTTCAAGGGCTGCTGATCAAGTAGCCCTTCCTTAAATTTCAAGTTCCGCAGGAGTTTCATCCATGCGCAATTTCTTATATCGGTTAGCAGATTACTTCGCTTTAGGGGGCGGCTTAATCATTATGGCGATTGTGTTTGTCACCACCGCCAATGTCACCGCTTTTGCCCTGAATCGTATTGCCAGTCTTTTTGGTAGCCAAGTGGCAGGTCTGTCGGGCTATGAAGACTTTGTACGCCTAGCCATGAGTGCAGCCGCTTTAATGTTTTTCCCGCTCGCGCAAGTGAAACACGGGCATGTGGCCGTCGATATTTTTATGAATAAAGCGCCGCAGTGGTTGCAACGTTTCACAGATATGTGTTGGTCAGTCTTAGTGGTGATCATGTCCGTATTTCTGATGTATTGGATGATTATTGGCTTGTTTGAAAAGAAAGCGGATCATGTAGTAGTCGGTGTTTTGAACTGGGTCGAATGGCCTTTTTACATCCCCGGCATCTTGTCACTGTTGCTTTGGGCTTTGATTGCTTTAGTCCAAGTATTCGAGCACAAACCAGCGGAGGTCAGTCATGTTTAGTCCAGAAGTGATTGGCATCCTTGGCTTAGTTGTCCTGTTTATCTTGCTGATGCTGCGCATGCCAGTCGGTATCACGATGGTATTAGTCGGCATTGGTGGCACGTTTGCTCTGAGCCTTGCGGTCAAGCATGTGCGCTTTGAGCCTTATATTAAGCAATTCAAATCCCTGCTTTGGTCAACGATGGCCAATTACGATCTCTCGGTAGTGCCGCTGTTTGTGCTGATGGGGTATTTAGCTAGCCAGTCGAATTTAAGCCGTGATTTATTTCGAGGCTTAGAAGCTTTGATGAGTAAACGACGTGGTGGTGTTGCGATGGCTGCAGTAGGTGCTTGTGGCGGTTTTGGTGCTGTTTGTGGTTCATCATTAGCGACTGCTTCCACGATGGGGCGAGTGGCTCTGCCAGAATTGAAAAAGCTTGGCTATGCGCCGCGCTTAGCAACTGGTGCACTTGCTGCAGGCGGTACTTTAGGGATTTTGATTCCGCCTTCGGTCGCTCTGGTTATCTACGCGATTATTGTTGAAGCCTCAATTTTGCAGATGTTCCAAGCCGCTTTGATTCCGGGCTTAATGGCAGTAGCAGGTTTTATTTTAGTGATTGCTCTGCAAGTACGCATTAACCCTAAGCTTGCACCCGAACCAAGGCCGATGCCTATTGAAGAAAAGCGCGAAGCTTATCGACGCCTAATACCGGTGCTATTGATTTTTGGCAGTATTATTTTAGGCTTAGGTTTCGGTTTATTTACGCCGACTCCAGCTGCCAGCGTGGGCGTGTTTGTCATCTTTGTTTATGGCATTTTCATGCGTTGGCGTACAGGTCAAGGTTTGAGTGTGGCTGGCATGTTGCAAGCCTTTCGTGATACTGCCGTGACTTCGGCGATGATCTATATGATCTTATTCGGTGCTGAAGTATTAAAGGGCTTTTTCACCCGAGCAGGCTTACCTTCGGCGATGGCTGATTGGGCAGCAACTAGCAGTATGGATCCTTGGCTGATTTTGATTGCTATGCTTGTCCTGCTAATCATTCTGGGCTGCTTCATGGAGTCCTTGGCGATGATTCTGGTGGTCTTACCCTTTTTCTGGCCGACTTTAATTGCCTTGAACGGTGGTGATCATGTGAGTGCAGCTGATGCCGCTTATGGTTTGGATACCGATAATTTAAAGATTTGGTTCGGTATTCTCGCCTTAATTGTCGTGGAGCTGGGGCTAATTACGCCACCCGTGGGTTTGAATGTGTTCATCATTGCTTCTTTATCAGATGGCACACCCATGGCTGAAACCTTTAAAGGGGTTATGCCCTTCTTATTAGCAGAGTTTGTACGGGTTGGGATCTTGCTACTGATTCCGGCTTTGTGCTTATTCTTGCCGCATCTACTCGCCGGTTAATGACCAGCAAAAAGGGGCTTTCTCAGCCCCTTTTCTATTAACGTAAACTTCTAAAAGCGCCTACCAGCAAGTAGCTGCATTGCTGGTAACACTCACTTTGCGCTGTCCATCATGGGTCAGGCTCAAAGTGCCACACTTTGTATCGCTAGCAAGCTGTGCACCAATAGGGGTGGCAGTGGCTGTAAATGTGCTGCGGGCTAAGTTAGTCACTGCAAAAGTATAGTATTCATTAATCCGACCTTCTGTTGTACAAGCCAAGCTAGGAATAACAATATTTACATTGGCTTGATCCTTGTCATAAGCGAGATTTGTCGTATAAAAACGCTCCATGAAATGAGCATACTCGGATAGGCAAGCCTTAGCTGCGCCACGGCGTGATTTCATCACCGAGTCCATGTAAGACGGATAGGCAATGGCCGTAAGAATGCCTATGATAGCTACAACCACCATCAGTTCTATTAGAGTAAAACCTTGCTGTTTTGCGTTTTTTATTATTGTTTTCATGGTTGGCTACTTAAGGTGTATTAATAATTTCATGCCAAGAGGTGCGTTGTGCATCTGCCAGAGCGCCTTGTGTCAAAATTGATACAATATTGCCATCGTCTTGGACGACTTGCATGACATGACCAATGAATAAGGGGCTATTCGGGCTACTATCAAAACCCACACCAGAGACAGCCGTAGATTCATCCTGATACATGACATTGTCATCTTGATCAAATTCTTGGTCACTATTCACATCAAAGAAGATGCGATCTAAACGTCCACCAGTAAATGGGTTGATAGCAACGACAAAGCCCCGTCCGGTTGGCTTACAAATATCGCTAGCATCAGGAATCCGCACAGTTCCAATTAAAGCATCACCTTGGAATATATTCGGTATAACCATGCGCTCACCATTTTGAGGTAAGTTAAAATACCAGCCTGATTTCTCCTCTAAGTCGCCTTCAGAAGCGACATCACTCACACGTACCGCCATTGCTCCGTTCGTAGTCTCTACTAAAACCCTGCGTTTCACTAAGTCTTCGTATTCAATTAGAGAATCGTTCTTTATTTTTAGGCCATACCAACTTTGTGGGCTAGTATCTGTTAGGTCGCTTTGCGATAAGTATTGGCCTGTACCAAAGAACAGCCAAAAATCACTGTTTTCTGGATCCATACCGGCTAAAAGCGTGGAAGTAATGGGTTGGATATTGCCGGCTGTCGAGTTAGGGTTATTGTGATATTTAGCAGTGAATAATTTGGTAGCAGTATTCGTACTGGGATTGAATTTCCATACATTGCCGCGTACATCACCAGCATACAATACATCGGTAATACCGTCTGCATAGGTGCTCCACGCAGTCACACCAGACAATCCATTGTTATTGCCTTCACCCGTGTCAATGGTAGTGGCATTACCATTGGAAATATCGAACATGAGCAATTGCGCTTTATCACCAGTGCTATTGGGGCCATTACCCATAATAGCTTTCCACTGACCATCAGCGGTCTGTGTAATGACCGGCTTGCTCAAATTGTTACCTATAGCAGGTACATCTGTCGCATTTTTTTCCCATAGGAACTGTACGCTATCTGGATTAGTCACATCCAAGGCAAAAACGGCTTTACCACCAGCTCCCAATGTACCTACTAAAACGGTTTTCCATGTTCCACCAAAGTAGGCATCAGCTACTGTCAAATCACCATCCACGAAGTATTGATGTTGGTAGTTGGGGTCAGCTAATTTTTTTAACTCAGGAATCAAGGTTTTGGGAATATAGGCATAAACTTCTTTGCCATCAGCAGTGTTAAAACTATGCAGCATTCCATCATTCGCTCCTACATAAAGAACGGCTTTACGTGCACTTACATCATTCGCAAACGATGAATAGGAAGTGGCTCCCGCAAAAGTTTTACCATTATATAAAGTGTTACTAGGACGCCCAACTAAGACAGGTTGAGAGTGTACGATATCACCAAGCGGAGTTATGAAACGATCTCTAAAAGCACCGCCATTATGTTGTTCATTATCATCATCACCTCTTAGATAATTAACCACTGATTCTGATAGTAATGCGGTTTTTTCAGTGCTACTTAAGTTTGACCATGTAAATAGGCTCGAACCTAAGTAAATTGGTCTTGTACTCCATGTATTTAAGGGTAAGGGAGAACGCAGCCAATCAGAAGCTTGCCAATCAGGATCAGGGTTTAATTGCCCGGTTTGCGCATCAACCGTATAAGCCTTTAAGTCGCCATGCCAGCTTTTATTGAAAAAGACGGATTGGAATACTTTACTACCGGTGACCATTTTAGTTGAGTTAGATGCCAAGCCTGCACCGGTACCATTAACTCGAGCTACAATACGTGCGAAAACTTGCTTGATACTATCTACAATTTGATCAGATCGACTGGCAATAAAGTAATTATCTGGCCTCTCAAAAGTTGGTTGCCCCGAGTTATTATAGGTAGCAGGGTTTAATGTGTCGGTATTAGTATGCCACCAGTTTAAAGGCAAGGCTTCAGTTTGAGCACTTGGATTAAAATTCTCAGGGACACGAAAACCACCATATTTAGCCGCTAAAGCATATTGATTTTGCTTAATACTTAATAATTTTTGCCCCTCAAGTACGTCGACCCAGAATGTAGCAGCCGTTTGTTTGCCCGCTAAGTCTGAACGAATATCGTGGGTATTCGCATACCACGCCATCCCAGCAATATGAGCAGAGTTATAGCGGCCCGTATAACTATTGGTGGATCCTAGGTTGCTAATGCCTTCTAAGTCACCCACTTTATTAGTAAGAGTAATAACATTGATATCATCACTGCTCACTAAAGTTGGCATGCCAGGTTCAGCGTCTCTATAAGTGGTATTACCGGGCAGGTTTTTATCGCGATGCGTATTAACATCACCAATACCTAGAAATGCACTGGCTTGGCAATATACTTTGTTGTTGGGATCATCAGGATTATCAAATGGATCACCCCAGTTGTTTATAACAGGGAAGCCATCTGCATATTCATATTTGGCTTGCGGAGTTAGCCCAGACATGGCTGAGTATTCTGGTACATTGCCTTTATTACGAATATAGCGTAAAGCTGCATAATACATTTCACTAACTGCATCATAGCTCTTATGGTCTTTTCCAGTCATCTGGCCGAATTTATTGATATAATTTATGATGCCACTATTAACTATCGCATTAGTACCAGTTAAGGAAAACGAACTATTAGTTGCGCTAGCGTCGCTAGGACTAGGGTTAGCTATAAGGATGCCTGTTGTTGCACTCCATTCTTTCAATGGATTATCTATTTGGGTTTCTTCATTGTTTAAGTTAGCTTTATAAGGGCCAACTGATTTTTGCTTAGCCCTTAAGGCAGCACCATCTCGTTTGACTGTTCCTTTAGAATCACCAAGTGTTGAGCTATCATTTAAGTAACCGAAAGCGCTGTATTTAAGTCGATTAGAATACTCTTGAATAACGCCCTCAGGTTTATAGTTAGATCCATACTTAACACAGTTTTGCTCTAATAAACCATTAACGCAAACTTTAACTCGTATACTAACTTCGTATTTTTTAGCATCTTCTATACTATTGTCTGGATTATATGGTATAGCACTACCAGTGGTTGATTGATCATCTAAGATGAACAGCATTCTATTTCCCTTATCCTGAATAAAGGTTTTAATGGAATCTTCATCAAAGGGAGTTATCGATTTAACTAAGCTCTCATTATTACCAGAAGCTGGAACTCGTCTATCTGGATATATACTGGTGCCACCTTGGCCATCATGCCGGGCTTTTTCTAGCCAAGTTTCAGTTACGGTATCTTTTACCCGATAGCCCCCAGTTAAAGCCGATCGAAACGGATCGATCGTTTGAGTCGCTGCCCAATTTAGATAATTGCCACTCCATTCTTTATTAGAGTGGCTACAAGTCATGTTAGTACTAAAACCAACTGGATAAAAATGCCTGTCAGACTCATTCGTGGCATATTGATATTTATAGCATTTAGTAGAGTCAAAATAACCACCATATTCGAGGGTGCTATTATAACTTCCTAGATTAGATACACTATTGATAGTTGGCCATTCAACAGAAGGTACTAGTACCAAGTGATCCGCAGCTCCACCCGAAGTAATTAGGGGAAATTGTGATACGTTTACACCAGCCTGTACTTGATTAGTTATAAAAACACTAATAAATAGGAGAGATAATAATTTGAAGTCAACTTGTGAGTTGGTTATTTTTTTATAAAGCGGATTTTTCATATTATGGCACAGCTCTTCTAATAGTCGCTTGTAAAACTACCACGGCTCTTTCTTGTGCAGCATTAGGATTACTACTGCGAGCGGTCACACGGTAAAACTGCTGATTAAAAACTCCGGGATTCACTCCATATTGAGTATTATTAGCGCTATTCATCTGACCAAACGCTAAACCTGCATTACCTTCACCTAGCATTTGAATATTGAATTGAGGAGTTCCCATCCGTTGATTAGTGTTTACGCCAAACGGAGTCGGGATGTTTTTCCAACCTAAGTTGTTACTGGTAAATGTGCTAGCTGGGACTGTTTTGCAGGCTTGAATAGAGGTGGGGGAGCAATCGTCTGCACCCACTGGATTTGGATTGGCTAAGACCTCGGCTTGAGCTGCTTGGATAGCAGCTTCAGCCGATTGAAAGGCTAAATTCCGATCATATAGATTAGTTGCCATTCGCTCTTGTAGGCTGACACCGCGAATGCTGCCTAAAGCCAATACGGTCATAATTAATAGGAAAATAACAGAGACTAATAAAGTGGCACCGCGTTGGGATTTTGCTTTCATTAGATTCTATTCCTGAGCGCTATGATTTGTGTGAAGCTGCGCTGTAAGCGGCCATCATTGATACTACGATCAGTGGATACATTGTTTTCAGCTGAAATCAGCGTCATTTGTAAGCGCAGCGCATTAACCCCATTCCAAGCATTAGCGGTTTCAATCGTGTTTGCTGAGTCCCAAGTAGTGGTATTGCCGCGATGGTAGCTAAGGTTCAGATTACTGACACCGGCTACAATTTCTTCTGTAATCACTTGCCCGTTGTTATTGACCCTTGCGCGAAATAATGAGCGCCCACCATCTTCAGGGCGACCATTATTGCCTACATACCAAATAGCGCTCATAAAGCGCGTAATGTTGGCATTAGGATTAAAGGCTAAATAAGAAGGTGTAGCCGCACAGCCTCCCAGAGCACCCAAGGCTACTTGGCAGTTACCAGGGGTAAATCCACCATTGATCACATAGCGAATCTCGTTGGCAGTCACTTGTGAGGTTTGGAAGATAGTAGCTTGTTGGGTATCACAAACCATTAAAATATCGCCCGCTGCAAAATTCGTACTGGCATCTGGGAATAAAGTAAAGCGTGGAGTCCCTGTGGTGGTATGCATTTGCACAGTACGGTCAGAACCTTCCACACCTTGTACTAAGACAGCACTAGTGCCGGCAACGCGTTGACCTGTTCCAGTTCCAGTCACCACTGGGGTAATCGCCGTATCACCGTCTGCACCACGTAGGCCACCTACCCAAGTTAATAAATTGCCATTGGCAGGCATGGGATTTAAGACATTGGCTACCCGATTTCCATTATTTCCACAAGGCGTAAACCCCGTATGGCGCAAGTCGCGCGATAGAATTTCGAAAGCCATACGCATACTTTCTTGAATTTGAAAAATGCCTTGATTGCTTTGAAAGGTTTGGCGATTGGAGATAAATAGATTAATGACTCCGGCCATAATAAATAGACCGATTACCATGCCGATCATTAATTCAATCAGATTAAAGCCTCGCTGCTTCATAAGCGCGTCTCCATGCGAACCTGTTGAGTAGCTGAACCCTGAGTCGCACGATTGTTATCCCATTGAACGATAACGACACAGGGCGTCGTCGCATTCACACAGTTCACTGAGCCTGTGGCTTCAGGGCCTAATAAATCACGAATACTGGTACGCCATTGTTGGATGGAGCTGGGTGCAAAATTTGTAGCCGTAGGATCAGCAGCAGCTAGAGCAATATTAAAATTACCTGCCACTGCTTGATTGCGTGAAACCGCTAATAAGTCAGCCATACTTTGCGCTTGAATAACCGCAATACTATGTTGCAGGGCGCTAGCATTATTTTTAACGGAGCGCACTTGCATCGCAGCAATACCTGTCAAACCGACCGCAAGTACCACCACAGAAATCAATACTTCAATTAAACCAGCACCACACTGTTTGTGTCTGAAAGCTCTCATTATGAACAGCTTCCTCCCGCGCTAGCTGGCTTAGTGACCCGTGTCCGGCTACCGGCTTCTAAGCTAATGCAACGTACTTGGTCGCCCGCTTTAATCTTGATGTAGGAAGAGGTAAGCAATTGTTGGTTGTTATAAGCAAGACCATTTGCGCCCATCGTCAGACTTTGAATATTCGACGTTTGATCCAAGCTAGCTTGAGTTTTTATAAATCCGCGGCTGAGGACGGTATCGGGATTCGCAATAATGGCCCAATATTTCCAGCTTGCAGCGTTGGTCTCACAGCTAGTAGCAGTATCACTAGCGACGCGGCAAAAACGGACTGAGCCATTGCGCCGAATGGCTTCAGAGCGTGCATAAGCTAAGGCACCTACGAGTTCGTTCGCCTGACTAGTAACCGTATGTTGCTGATAAGCAGCCAACAGATTAGGCGCTGCAATCGCCATTAAAATACTAGCGATAGAGACAGTGACTAGCAGTTCTATCATTGAAAATCCGCTAGCTGGGGTACAGATCTTCACAATGTTCCGTCCGGGGTCATTCCACATGATTATGGTTATTTTTTTATATAAAATAATTCTATAGCCGCTTATCAAGCAAAGCAAGCATCTGGTAACTAAACGGTTGCAGAGAATATAAGCGGGAGAAAAATAGTGGGGTTTCGGCTAGTAAAGAGCCAAGCCCTGACTCTTTACTAGAGAATTGAAAAAATTAACTTTTCAGTGATGAGAGAAATCGAATTGACTTAAGCTAGCACCAGCAGAGGTCACTGTGGCTGCATAAGCCTGTGCTTGAACGCCAAAGGTTTGGAAGTAAAATTTCGCAAGCTCAATAAGGTTCTGGCAATAAACTGAATCAATGGTTTGGCTAGTTTCTTGAGCTTCGGCAGCTAGTGCTAAACGAGCTAATTGCCAAGTACCACACACGGTTCCCAGTAAATAGAGATAGGGTGTAGCTGCTGCTAACACTTGTTCTTGTTGAGTTTTATCCTGAGCCAAAACCCAATCACTGGCCGTTTGCAGTGAGTTTAAAATTGCGCTGAAGCTTTCAGCTAAACTATTTAAGGCTACTGAATTCGTTAAGGCTACCTCGGTTTGCTGAATTTCGGCGATCAATTCATATAAAGTAGCCCCCTTTTCTCGCAGGATTTTACGCCCAATTAAATCATTAGCCTGAATGCCAGTGGTGCCTTCGTAAATGGTGATAATTCGCGCATCGCGGAAGTATTGCGCGATGCCGGTTTCTTCGACAAAACCCATCCCACCGAATACTTGAATCGCATCATCACAAACTTCATTGCCGACTTCGGTACACCAACCCTTAGCAACCGGCATAAGCAAATCGACATAACGCCGATATTTATCCGCAACCGCTTGATCGGGGTGATGATGGGCTAAATCAAACCAGCCCGCTGCGGTATATAACAAAGAGCGCATCGCCATTACGCGGGCGCGCATAGATAAAATGGCACGCTTAATATCTGGGTGGCAAAGAATTGGCTGCCCGGTGGCTCCAGTAAGGGCATCGCGGCCTTGTACCCGAGTGCGTGCATAATTCAGGGCATATTGATAAGCGCGCTCCGCCAATCCGACGCCTTGTACGCCGACTCCAAAGCGCGCTTCATTCATCATAATGAACATAGTTTCCAAGCCACGATTTGCTTCGCCGACTAAATAGCCAAGCGCGCCACCTTCATCGCCAAAGCTTAGGGTGCAAGTTGGGCTACCGTGAATGCCCATTTTGTGTTCTATGGAAATGCAGCGCACATCATTACGCGTTGCGGGATTGCCTGCTGCATCCAATAGATATTTCGGCACAATAAATAGCGATAAACCTTTCACGCCCGCAGGTGCATCCGGCAAGCGTGCCAATACTAAATGCACAATATTTGGAGTCAGTTCATGCTCGCCGTAGGAAATGAAAATCTTCTGCCCAAATAGCTTATAAGTCCCATCGGCTTCAGGGATAGCGCGAGTCCGTGTTGCGGCTAAATCTGAGCCTGCTTGTGGCTCAGTTAAGTTCATGGTGCTGCCCCATTCACCACTCACGACTTTATGCAACCAGATTTGCTTTTGCTCTGCGCTGGCAGCAATTTGTAAGGCCTCAGCTTGGCCGACATTCAGTTGTGGCAACATCGCAAACGCCATATTGGTTGAGAACCACATTTCCCAAACAGGGGTAGAAACCAGTTTCGGTAAACCTTGCCCACCGTATTCTTGTGGCAAAGCTAGCCCAACCCAGCCTGCATCGCGGAATTGGTTATAAGCCTCTTGCCAGCCGTCTGGCGTATGTACGACTCCATCCTCTAAGCGGCAGCCTTGCAAATCACCGACTTGATTGAGCGGGGCTAACACGCCGGCTGCGAATTTGCCGGCTTCCTCCAAGACGGTACTGACTAAATCGGCTGAGGCATCTTCACAATTCGGTAAAGCCGCAATTTCCTCTAAACCCGCAATCGTGTTCAGAATAAATTGCATATCTCGCAATGGGGCTTGGTAATCGTACATAATTTCCTCCTTCTTTATTCGCAAGCAGCGCGAATATCCTCAGGGATGGGCAGGGCTTTAATCCGTAAAGCATTCTCTGGGTCTTGCATGGCAAATACGCGCACTTCACGACCTTCACAGAGCACAACACCCTCACGCCGCGCGACATGCTTCATCACAAAGCTTTTGCCGCGCCATTCTTCGATCCAGGATTCGATTTCAATATCTTCGCCATAGGTCGCGGAGTTTTTGAATGAGGCTTGAGCATCGACTAAAGGCGTGCCGATAATGCCGCGCTCACGAGTTGTATCACGCCAGCTGGGAATCCCACAGGCCGTAAAAAACTCGCGGCTCGCGGTATCAAACCATTTGAAGTAATTAGCAAAAAAGACAATCTGCGCAGGGTCGCAGTCGCTAAAGGCAATCCGATAGCGATAAATATTGGTACGTGCCATCTCTTCTCCTAGCGCGGTGCCATGCGTAGCGCACCATCCAAACGGATCGTCTCGCCATTCAGCATAATATTGCTCACGATCGAGCACACCATATTCGCAAACTCAGCGGGATAACCTAGCCGAGGTGGGAAGGGCACAGACTCACCTAAAGACTGTTGAATTTCAGGCGGTAAGGAGGCCATCATCGGTGTCATGAATAAACCGGGCGCAATCGTGACAACGCGAATTCCATTCTTGGCTAGCTCGCGTGCCATGGGCAAAGTCATGGCAATCACGCCACCTTTCGAGGCAGCATAAGCGGCCTGCCCAATCTGCCCATCATAAGCTGCAATTGACGCGGTATTAATAATCACGCCACGTTCGCCTTCTGCAGCAGGCTCTAAACTCGCCATCGCCGCCGCAGCTAAGCGTGCCATATTGAAGCTACCGATTAAATTCACTTGAATCGTGCGACTAAATTCCGCTAAAGGATGCGGGCCATTTTTACCTAAGACTTTGGCCGCGCCACCAATCCCTGCGCAATTGACTAAGCCTCGTAATTGCCCAAACTTTGTTACGGCTAGATTCACCGTGGTTTGCGCATCGGTTTCGTCGGCGACATTGGTGCAGTTGAAGACAGTACGTTCGCCGAGTTCGTTGGCTAAGGTTTCGCCTTGCTCGGTATTTAAGTCAGCAATGACGACAGTCGCACCTTGGGCATGTAAAGCGCGCACGGTGGCTTCACCTAAGCCAGAAGCTCCACCCGTAACGATGAATGTATTGTTGGTAAACTCCATAATTCCTCCCTTTATGCATTCTCAAGCAAAATCGCGACACCTTGACCACCGCCCGCACAGGCAGAAGCCACGCTGTATTTTAGCCCAGATTGCTGCGCTGCGCGCGCTGCAGTAAGGCTTAAGCGTACCCCCGATGCACCTAGCGGATGACCAATCGCAATTGCACCACCATGCACATTCGATTTGGAGCGCTCTAAACCCAGTTCGCGTTCGCAAGCTAAATACTGTGCGCCAAAGGCTTCGTTAATCTCGACCCGATCAATATCACTGACTTGAATTCCGGCTTTTTTCGCAGCCGCGCGAATCGCCGGAGCGGGGCCTATGCCCATAATTTCGGGTGGAACTGCAACCGCCGCACCATTCACTATGCGTGCTATTGGTTTTAAACCATGCGCCCGCACCCAATCGCCATGCGCGACGAGTACAGCAGCAGCTCCATCGACAATTGCGGAGCTATTTCCGCCAGTTTGTACGCCACCAAATGCAGGTTTGAGTTTTTGCAGGGTTTCAAAGCTAGTGCTACGGACATGGCTATCGCGTTCAAAACTTTGCGCACGATCCGCTAGTTTCAAGCTGCGTGATTTGTAGCCGTCTAAATCCCATTGGCTATTTACCACTGCGCTAACTTCTGCATTGAAATAGCCAGCTTCCCACGCCGCCGCCGCGCGTGCAAAGCTTGCTTCGGCAAAGCGATCCACTTCTTCACGGCTAATGTTATAGCGCTTCGCCAGATTTTCAGCGGTATCGCCCATGCCAATGCCGGGCGCAGTGTCTTTAGTCGCTTCCCAAAGGAAATCTTTAAAGTCTAGCTGTCCCATACGGAAGCCTGAGCGATGTGTGTAAGCTGCGATTGGATTGCGCGACATGGATTCCGTACCCACACAGAGCACGACTTTGGCTTTGCCTAAAGTAATTTGGTCGGCGGCGGTGAGAATAGTTTCAAAGCCAGTACAACACAGACGCTGCACTAAGAGAGCCGGCACATTGGCGTTTACACCAGCATACAGTCCAATGTGCCGGGGGAGGAAATAGGCATCGAAGCTGGCCTGCGCCATATTGCCAGCAATGATGGCATTGACTTCGGTGGCAGGAATGCCGCTAGTCGCAAATAAACTGCGGGCTGCATAAATCCCTAAATCAGTGGGAGCAACATCACGTAGCGCACCATTGTAATCCGCGAACGGTGTGCGTTGGCCAGCTACTAACCAAATATCATCGTAGCTGGCGGTGAGGGCTGCTGCTTCGGAGTCAGCAAAATGATCAGTGCTTGCATTCATGTTTGAGGTCCTTTGCCAGAACGATTGAGAAATTGACCAATCCGTGCTACCACTTCAGGGCTGGTTTGGGTCAGAGCAGCCGTGAGCGATTCAACGAATAAGCCATCATCGGCGGCCATATTATTGATGCGTGAAATCGCTGACACCATAGCCCAATTCGCCATCGGTGCATTTTCTGCAATCCGTTTGGCAAGTTGTTGGGCTTTGGCGAGGCTTTCGCCTTCACCGACTAAATAATGAGATAAACCTAAGCGCAAGCCTTCGTCTGCATCGAGAATCCGTCCGGTAAGCATCATTTCGCACATACGGCCTGCGCCAATAATCGTGGCGACTCTTACTGAAGCACCACCACCCACAAAGATACCGTGGCGACCTTCAGGCAATTGGTAAATTGTGCTGGGTTCTGAGATGCGCACATGCGTGGCGGTGGCTAATTCCAAACCGCCACCAATCACCGCACCTTGCATAGCAGCAACGACCGGAATCCCACCATTTTGAATCCGGTCGAAAATCCGATGCCAGCCGCGCGAATGTTGCATCACGCCAAAGGGATCACGATTTTGATGTTCAGATAAATCTAAGCCTGCACAGAAATGCTTACCTTCACCCGCGAGAATAATTACGCGTGCGCCTTCAGGAGTGGCAATCAAGGCTTGCTCTAAAGCAGCTAGCAAACGGTCACTAACTGCATTGCGCTTTTCGGGCCGTGCTAGCGTTACTGTATAAATAGTCTCCTCATACGAGGTTTTGACCAGTTGTTCGCTCATGGGCGTATCCTTTTAGGGCTTCAGCCTTATACGGTTAATTGAATGACTTGTGGATCAGGCTGCTCTTCATACAGTGCATTGACCAGTTCAGCGCGGCGGTTCAACACCAAGCGCTGATTAATATAGCCTTTGTCAGTGATTTCCCCGGCTTCGGCGGAGGGTGGTTCAGCCATCAAGAGTGCACTGGAGGCAAACATCGAAGAGCCACTACCATTCACTCGCATCGAGCGTAAGCCTTGGTTGACACACTCACGGATCGCAGGATGCGCAAGTACCGTTTCCACAGGTGCATCAGCCGGTAAATCAGGGCAAAGGCGGCGGCATTCTGGCAGATTCGGGAACACCAAGAAACCAACTTTGCTGCGATCATGTCCCGTCACCACAATGTCTTGAGCAATCGGTTTGAGTGCATCAATCCCTGCCACCCGAATGGCACCGACATGCACCCAAGTACCAGTCAGCAGTTTGAAATCTTCACTGACACGCCCATCAAAAAGCAAGCCAAGTTCAGGCTTAGTGGCATCCACGTATTTCATCGCATCGCCAATCATATAAAAGCCATCTTCATCGAAAGCTTTTTCAGTGGCTTCAGGATTTTTCCAATAGCCGGGAAAGACATTCGGGCCTTTCACTCGTACTTCTAATTTGCCTGCATTCGGTACCAGTTTAAGCGTGGTACCGGGGACAGGAATACCTACCACTCCCGAGCGCTCCGCTTGGAAATGGCAGTCCGTCGCCATCGGTGCGGTTTCCGTTGAACCCCATGAAGACACCAACATGGTTTCGCAGCCCGGAATACTCGCTGCTAATTCCTGCATCGCCGACCATAAATGCTGCGGCAAAGCAGCGCCTGCATAAAAGATATAACGTAAATTACGGAAGAAGTTTTCGCGCAGTTCTTTATCTTCACGCAAAAAAGGAATCAGCATGTCATAAGCACGCGGCACGCTGAAATACATAGTCGGGGAAATCTCGCGCAGATTCTTCACAGTTTTCGCCAACAAGCCGGGAACAGGTTTGCCCTCATCTAAATACAGAGTTCCACCCCAAGACAGCACCATATTAAAATTATGATTGCTGCCAAACGTATGGCTCCACGGCAGCCAATCTACTAGCACTGGCTTTTGCTCTTGCAAGAACGGCCAAGCTTGCGCTTTGGCTTGCTGATTCGAGCAAAGCATGCGTTGAGTGTTAATGACTGCTTTAGGTACACCGGTAGAACCCGAGGTAAACAGAAACTTAGCTATCGTATCGGGTGTGACTTGTGCCAAAGCAGTCAGCACGGCAGCTTCATCCGTTTCAGTTTGAGTCTCGGCAAAGTGCACCGCACCTTCCGGTAAAACCGCGCTATTGCCACCCGCTAGCACGATGCCATCATGTAGCTCAGCAATATGATTCAAGGCCGGTACGAAATGATCCATCGGGTCGGCATAAATCACCCCCGGCTTCATCAATTTAATGTTTTCTTTGAGCTTGGCCATGGTCTTGTGAAAGCAAGGAATAGCCCTGCGAAATCGCACAAGAAGGCACGCCAATATGCATCGCTGCTAACATCAATAAAGCATGTTCCAGCGAATTATCGGACAGAATCACCACCGGGCGTTCTGCCGATAAGTTTTGCTTTAAGAGCCAAGTAGCGAGAGCAATAACACGCTCACGCACTTCGCTATAAGTCAGCTTCTGCCATTCACCGCTGGCAGCGCGCTGCGCAAGAAACAGTTGCTTGGGAGTTTCCTTAGCCCAATGTTCGAGCCAATCACCCACGCAACGGGCATAGTTTTCATCAAAGGGAAGACCGGAGCGCAGCCATTGCGTACCGTCTTCCCGTATTTCTTGTTGGACGCTCGGTGTCGCGTAAATGCGCCCAGCCTCCTGATTTTGAACTGCCATCGCAACTCCTCCTTTGCGTCTGTTTCTTGCGGCTTACACTTTATTCTTAGGGTTGAATTAACTTAAATTCGCCACCTTGCACTTGAATCAACACCCGCCCGCGATTATCCAAACCGAAATGGTTTTCTGGGGTCATGGTGAAAACGCCATGCACACCCACCACGTCTTTGCTTGCTTCGAGCGCATCCCGTAAACCTTGGCGGAATTCTGCTGTACCCGGCTTGCCTGCTTTTAAAGCGGTAGGTACGGCAGCTTCTAATAAACGGAAAGCATCATTCGCGTGACCCGCAAACGAAGTGAAACTCTTCTCGCCGTACTTTTCGTTGTATTGCTTAGTCAGTTCCTGACCAGCCTTTTTGGAGGGATGATCATCAGGGATTTGATCAACCACCACGACTGGGCCAATCGGCATGATGACATTCTCAGCCGCTTTCTGAGCAACCTTCATAAAGGCAGGGCTAGCCGCAGCATGCGTTTGATAAATTTGGCCTTTATAGCCGCGCTCAATTAAACCGAGTTGTGGTAAAGCAGCAGGGCTGCCAGAACCGACCACTAATACCGCATCAGTTTTAGCGCTAGTGAGTTTCAGAATTTGCCCAGTCACTGAAGTATCAGTGCGGTTGTAGCGCTCAATCGGATCAAGTTTGATACCGGCATCTTCCAAAGGCTTTTTCAGCGCAGTCAGCCAGTCTTCGCCATAAGCATCCGAGAAGCCGATGAAGCCTAAAGTTTTGACGCCTTTCGCTTTCATGTGCTCAGCTAAAGCGCTAGCCATAACATCATTGTGCTGTGGAGTACGGAACACCCACACATTCTTTTCAGCAGGCAGATTGGTCGGTGCTAAGGAGATCTGTGGCGTTTTGGTTTCAATCGCTACTTCAGTAACTGCTAAAGAAGTTGGCGTAACTGAAGAGCCAATCAATACATCGACTTTATCTTCAGAGGTTAATTTGCGCGCATTTTTGGAGGCAGCGGTTGGATCAGTCGCATCATCGAGGACGATGTAATTGATCTTTTCACCAGCAATTTCGGTCGGCATAATGGCTAGTGCATTCTTTTCAGGGATGCCTAAAGCAGCACCGGGGCCAGTGGTTGATAAGCTCACGCCAACATTAATATCAGCCATAGCAGCCTGTGCAGATAAAGCTAAGCCGATAGCACAAGCTAAAGCGAGTGGGTTTAATTTCATGGTCTCTCCTCCAAAATTAATAACACTTAGGTAGATAACAAGTCTTGGTGTTTACCACCGAGACCTAAATAGGTTTCGATCACGCGTGGATCATCACGTAATTGCGCAGCAGGGCCTTCCATCGCTGTGCGTCCGTTTTCAAGCACATAGGCATAATCAGCCACTTGCAAAGCAGCCCGCGCATTTTGTTCAACTAATAAAATAGAAACGCCACGTCGACGTAGCTCGGCAATAATGCGGAAAATCTCGCGCACAATGAGCGGTGCTAGGCCAAGACTCGGCTCATCCAGCATCAACAAGCGCGGTTTCGCCATCAGTGCACGTCCGACCGCAAGCATTTGGCGTTCGCCACCCGACAGCGTTCCAGCTTGTTGATTACGCCGCTCTTGTAAGCGCGGGAATAACTCATACACTTCCTGCATCGTAGTTTTTTCATCTCGATGCCCCGCGCGATGGCGTTGGAAAGCACCCAAAATCAGATTGTCTTCCACTGACATTTCACTGAAGAGTTCGCGCTTTTCGGGGACAAGAATCAGGCCGCGTCCGACTAGATGTTCTACTTCCGGTTGAGCTTCGAGTACGGCATCAAATTCAATCTCGCCCTTAGAGGCTAATAGGCCAATCGCAGCTGAGAGCAGGGTAGTTTTACCCGCACCATTCGGGCCAATCACTGTGACAATTTGCCCTTCACCGACACTCAAATTAATCCCGCTCAAGGCTTCGACTTTGCCGTAGGAAGCGGAGAGATTACGAATCGCTAAGACTGGCTGTGTCATTATTCGACCCCTCCTAAATAAGCTTCCAAGACGGCAGGATCTTTCTGCACCTCTTCGGGTAAGCCTTCCGCGATTTTCTCGCCAAACTCCATGACAACCACCCGATCCACTAAGCCCATTACGAAGTCCATATCATGTTCGACTAAGAGAATCGCCATGCCTTCAGCTTTAAGCTTTTTCATCAGATCGCCGAGCGCTTGCTTCTCGCGATAACGTAAACCAGCAGCAGGTTCATCGAGTAGCAGTAAGCAGGGATCGGAGCAGAGTGCGCGTGAAATTTCCAAAATACGTTGCTGGCCTAAAGCGAGGCTACCGGCTTCTACATTTAGGTAATCACCTAAACCAACTCGTTCTAATTGGCGCGCTGCTTCAGCTAGTAAACTGGCTTCTTCCGGGCGTTCAGTGTGGGCAGCGGCAGCGAAGATACCTTTCGAGCCACGCCTATGTGCACCAATCGCGACGTTTTCTAATACCGTCATGGTGGGCAGCAGCTTCACATGCTGGAACGTACGGCTCATGCCCATACCCGCAATCGCCCGCGAATTCATGCCCGTGACATTCTGCCCCAGGAAGCGAATCTCACCCGAAGTTGGAGTGTCCACGCCTGAAATTTGATTGAACATGGTACTTTTGCCTGCCCCATTCGGGCCGATTAGTGCGAGAATTTCGCCTGCATGTACGGTGAGATTCATTTTGTTATTCGCAACTAAGCCACCAAATTTACGCGTGACTTCTTTCGCATCTAGAATCACTTCATTGTTGGTCGGTAATTCACGGCGTGGCAAAGCTTCAGCCTTAGGATCAACCCGTTTTGGCTGCTTTTTGACGGGTACTAATTTAGTTAAGAATGGCCAAATCCCATCACGTGCATATTGCAACATCAGAATCATCATGATGCCGAAGATAATCGTCTCGAAATTACCGGATTGACCTAAAAGTTGTGGCAGCCAGTCTTGTAGCCACTGCTTGAGAACAGTAATCGTACCCGCACCGAATAAAGCGCCCCACACGCTGCCTGCGCCACCGACTACCGCCATGAATAAGTATTCAATACCACTGTGTAAGCCAAATGGCGTTGGGTTCACTAAGCGTTGCATATGTGCATACAGCCAACCGGAAATGCAGGCAAACAAAGCAGCAATCAAAAAAATCGTCATGCGTGAACGTAAGGTATTCACCCCCATCGCTTCTGCCATGACACGGCCACCTTTGAGGGCACGAATCGCCCGGCCTTCACGGGAATCAAGCAAATTGCTAGTGGCTAACATCGCAAGCAACAAGAACAACAGAATGAGATAGAAAATTTCTGAACCCTCATCCAATGCGAAGCCAAAGATAGAAATAGGCGGAATATCGGATAAGCCCGTATGCCCGCCAAGGATTTCCATCGTGCCGAATAGGAAGTACAAGCTAATACCCCAAGCGATGGTTCCCAATGGGAGGTAGTGACCAGAAAGACGCAGGGTCAAAGCGCCCAAAATGAAGGCTACGATCAAAGTAAGTGCAATCCCAGCCACTAAACCCAGCCAAGGTGAATAACCGAATTTAGTAGTAATGACCGCAGTGGTATACGCGCCAATACCTACAAAAGCGGCTTGCCCGAAGCTGGTTAAACCACCGACGCCAGTGAGCAACACTAAACCCAAAGCAACCAGCGCATATAAGCCGATATAGTTCATTAAGGTAATGTAGAAAGCGGGTAGCACTAAGGGGGCGATCAGCGCTAAGGCGACGAATACAGCAACTAAAACCCGTGGTGATAAAGCAAATTTCATTCTTCATCCTCCACATGCGTGCTTTTCAGTGAGCGCCAGAGCAGGACGGGAATAATCAGAGTGAACACAATCACTTCTTTGTATTCACTAGCCCAGAAAGACGAAAAGGCTTCCAGCAAACCGACCAGCAAAGCGCCTAAGGCTGCCAGCGGATAACTTGCTAAGCCCCCAATAATAGCGGCGACGAAACCTTTCAGGCCGATCAAGAAACCCGTGTCGTAGTAGATTGTAGTAATCGGCGCGATTAATACGCCTGAGAAAGCACCAATCAAGGTAGCTACCAAGAAAGTAATCTTGCCCGCGAGCGCCGGGCGAATTCCCATTAAGCGTGCACCAACCCGATTGATTGCGGTCGCGCGTAAAGCCTTGCCGTACAAGGTGCGCTCAAAGAAAAAGTATAAAGCAGCGATGCAAGCCAACGAGGTAAAGACCACCACTAAAGTTTGGCCTGAAACGGTTAAAGCGCCTAAGTCAAAGCTAGCCTCACTAAACGGTGGAGTGCGCTGGCCTTCAGCACCGAAAAATAGCAGGCCTAAGCCGACCATCGACAAGTGCAGAGCGACTGACAGAATCAATAAAATCAGTACGGAAGCATCCGCTAGTGGTTGATAAACCAAGCGATATAGCATCGGCCCCATTGGCACGATCACCGCCAAGGTTAAAATCATTTGCACTAGCATTGGCAATTTAGCCAGCGGTAATAAGAATAAAATCGCCAGCAGAATTAGGGGATAAGCCAGATTCCAAAGCAGCGTTTGGAGGAGCTTGTCATTGCGCTTGGAGCGAGCTGCGTGAATGCCATCAATCAAAGCAACGGCAATACCTAAGATAACCAGTAGCCAAATCGTAGCGGGAGCAGTGCCAGTTTGTAGCGTCGCCATGGTCAGCGCGCCATAGGCTACAAATTCACCTTGGGGGATAAAAATAACTCGTGTCACTGCGAACACCAGTACGAGGGCGAGCGCTAACAGCGCGTAGATTGCACCGTTAGTGATGCCATCTTGCCCGAGAATTAAGGCTATCTGTAAATCCACATTGACCTCCTCCTGTCGTATGGATCGCGTAGCGCGGTAGCGAATGATTCACAAACTAACAGTTAAAAACTAACTTGTCAAACAGTTGTTTTATTAATTAGTTTGTACTAATTTGTTTAGTTAGTAGTGACTTATCACTGGCTAATTTCGAGTAAACTGAGCGCTCAGCGAACAGGCCGTAGCCATAACCATTTAGGTTTGGCAAATAAATGACCGAGGATCAAACAGCATGAATCAAGCAGAAAATCAGCCGATCTCAGAAGCTGATAGCAATAATTTGGTGGAGAATGAAATTTTACGCTTAGCCCGCGAACTACCTGAATTGGGGCAAGCCGCCGTAGCCGTGCGCTTACAGCGAGCGGGCTTACAAATTTCTGCTTCAGGTGTGCGCTATATTTGGCAGAAATATGGCTTAGAAACAGCAGTCAAACGTCTGCAAGCATTAGCTGCTGAAAACGATGGCTGCTTAGAAAGTTTGACTACTAATCAGCGCCGCTACTTAGAGCGCGGTTTGCTCAGTACTCGACTGGCTCAAGGTGAAGCAGCTGAAGATGAATCGGCTAATTTATTAGAGTCTGAACTTGAGCCTTTAGATCGTCGCCGCATTATTCTGAATGCAGCAGCAGAGCTATTCTCTACCCAAGGATTTGACCGCACCACGATTCGCGATATTGCGGGGCAGGCAGGTTTATTGCCGGGTTCGGTGTATCACTATTTTTCTTCGAAAGAAGACCTGTATATGGCAGTCCACCAAGAAGGCTTTCGTTCGGTAATGCTGCAATTACAAGCAGCCGTGGATGAGGCCAGCGATCCTTGGGAGCGTTTGAAGCGGGCGTTTACGGTGCATATCAATGGTATGGTCGGCGGTTCGGCGATTGATCGTTTAACCGGGCATAGCCTAGCACTCACTGGGCATCCGCGCTTATTGGATATGATTCGCGCAGACCGTGATGCTTATGAAGATGTGATTAAAGCTTTGATTACTGATTTGCCCCTAAAACCTACAGTGAATCGCACGCTGCTACGCTTACAATTATTGGGGGCGATGAACTGGGTGTATGTTTGGTATCACGAAGGCAAGCTTAGCCCGGAGCAAATTTCTTCACAGATGATTGATATGTTGCGCTTTGGAGCGGAAGGCTTGAGCCAAGCTTAAGTCACTTGGCTCACAGTGAATCAGCATTTTACTTAAGCCTTGCGCGCTGCAAGTTCAGCTAATACTGCCTCAGTATGTTCGCCAATCGAAGCTAGATCGGCCTGCTCAGGAAATAGAGGCTGTCCATCAACTTCTAGGGGCAAACCGGGGGCGCGATAAGCTTGGCCAGTTTCATTATCCACTGAAGTCAGCAAACCATTGGGGCGATTCACATGCGGGTCAGCATACATTTCCACGGGGCGCGAGACTGGGCCAAACGGGATACCTTGCTGCTCTAAAATGGGCGTCAGTTCGGCATAAGTGCGCGTTGCTACCGCTGCTTCTACGATAGGAATTGTCCATTCCCGATTATTGATTTGATCCATGCGAGTTTGCAGGCGCGCATCAGTGAGTAAATGTTCTAAACCGAGCAAGCGGCAAACAATTTCCCAATGCCCCGTGGTAATCGCACCAATGAAAATTGATTTGCCATCTTGCGTAGTGAAAATGTCGTAAATCGGCCAAGAAAATTCACGATTGGGCATTGGGGGCGATTCGGTGCCTTCCAGATCAAATTGCACCATATGTTGCATCACTAGCAGCAAACAGCTTTCAAATAAACCAGTACGAATTTGATGCCCTTGTCCATCTTGCTGACGCTTGAAAAGTGCCGCTAGCACACCAAAAGCAGTGAACAAGCCGCCGGTAATATCGACTGTCGAAGAGCCAATTCTAAGCGGGCGACCTTTGGGGCCAGTCATATACGCCATGCCCGTCATCATCTGTACGACTTCATCCATTGCAGTACGATTTTCATACGGGCCTTGGAGGAAGCCTTTGCAGGAAGCGATGATCAGAGCAGGGTATTTTTCTTGGAGTTGAGCCGGAGCTAAGCCCATTTTTTCCATCGAGACATCACGGAAGTTTTCTAAGAAAACGTCCGCAGTGCTAATCAGTTGATGCAGTGTATCTAAGCCTTCGGCTGTATGGGTATCTAGCACGACGGATTTTTTACCGCGATTAAAGCTGGGGTAAAAACCGCGTCCCATGCCGGTGAGTTTGCGAGTTTTATCGCCGTCAGGTGGCTCGATTTTGATCACTTCGGCGCCGAGTGAGGCTAAGAAAAATCCAGCGGATGGCCCCATGATCATGTGGCTGACTTCGATAACGCGTATGCCTGCTAAGGGCTGGTAGCTTGCTTCCATGATGGTCATTACTCCTCCAATGCTAGGCTGCAGGTTAGCACTGCTTGCGCTATTTTAAAATTTATAAACTCAGTCTAAACTTTTGATTAAATTTAAGAGTCTCCCAACCTTTCCCCAACCGTTATGAGTTATAGTCAAAACTCCGATAAACTGATGAGGAGCATTTTATGAAAAAATCACTGAAGTGGACTAAGCCAGCGTTTAAAGACCTGCGTTATGGGTTCGAAATCAACCTGTACATCATGAATCGCTAAGCGTTGTTTGTCTTAGTCCTCGGTTCTGCTGCGGGAGGTGGATTCCCGCAGTGGAATTGTAATTGCCCGATGTGTGCGGGTGTGCGCAATGGCACGATCCCAGCCCAAGCACGTACGCAGTCCTCGATTGCGGTCTCCACCGATAAAATTCACTGGGTCTTAGTGAATGCCTCCCCCGATATTCGTACCCAAATCAATACCCTACATCACTACCTACAACCAGCACGCGCCTTGCGTGATAGCGGGATTAGCGCTGTTTTACTCGCTGATAGCCAAATTGATCATACGACGGGTTTATTGATCTTACGTGAAAGCAAACAGCCGCTGGAATTGTATTGCACTGATAGCGTGTATGAAGATTTAACCACGGGTTTTCCGGTGTTGAATATGCTCTCGCATTATTGCGGCGTGAATCGGCATGCTTTGCAGCTTGATGGTTCAGCGTTAAGCATTCCCAAATTAGACAATTTACGCATTACCCCTGTGCCGCTTCATAGCAAAGCACCGCCTTACTCACCACATCGGAATAATCCTTCTGAGGGCGATAATGTCGGTTTTTGGTTTGAAGATACCCAAACAGGCGGCAAGTTATTCTATGCACCCGGTTTAGGCGAAATCGAACCACATTTACGCAGCTATTTTGAAAATGCTGATTGCGTATTAGTCGATGGCACGTGCTGGACGGATGATGAAATGTCGCGCCGTCAAGTGGGTCATAAACTCGCGCGTGACATGGGGCATTTACCGCAGTCGGGTGAGGACGGCATGATTGAGTGGCTAGCGAATTTCCCGAATACGCGCAAGATTCTAATTCATATTAATAATACTAATCCGATTTTGGATGAGTCTTCGGTGGAACGAGCTGAATTGAGTTCGGTGCAGATTGAAGTGGCGTTTGATGGGATGTTGTTGGAGCTGTAAACAAGCCATTAGCAGCGAGGCAGAATGGCTTGTAGAGGGATGTAGCTATCTTTTCTTATAACACACTTGCGTGTTAGTCCATTTATCATGCCAACCGCTATTTTTGCCAAGGAAGGAAAATGGTTCAAAGGGTACTATGCGGGCTAATGAGCGCAAGAAAATCTGTTTAAACGTAGGTTTAGAACCATCTGTACTGACTACATAAGTGCCGGTAAGGAATTTGCCTAAACTACGACCTGTGTAGTATTCAAGGGGAATATAATATAAAAGTATAATTCCTATACCAAATACCCATTCAGCTGCTTGGTTGCCCAAGAAAAAGAGCAAATCTATTTGAGTAATTACGCTTAATACTCCTAACAAGAAGCCTACCGCTACTGCTAGAGCATAATAAGTTACTGTATCAATTAGGAAATTAAGAAAGCGCCGATTTTTATCAGCAACAATTAGACTGTTATTTGTAGTTTCTAAGGTTAAGTCTTGAATGTTGCTTTTCGGCGTAGCATAAATAGATTCAGTAATGGACATAAATAATCTACCTCTTTTCTTAATTTTAATTATAAATATTTATTATACATCGCCGCTCAAGTTGCATCTTAAATAACTGACTAATTGGTAGGGTGCCTATTCTATTCAAGGTCAATAAGCGAATTCTGATGATTTTCTGACACAGCCTAGAGCCTAGAGCCTAGAGCCTAGAGCCTAGAGCCTAGAGCCTAGAGCCTAGAGCCTAGAGCCTAGAGCCTAGAGCCTAGAGCCTAGAGCCTAGAGCCTAGAGCCTAGAGCCTTAGGTCTATGCATGCTCTCAGTGTGCTTACTTATCAGTGCTAGTCAGCTCTGCTATATAAATAGAAGTTCACAGCAAATCGCTAAGTGAGTTCATTACAAGGGAGCAATCTATGCAATTCGGCATTATCGGTTTGGGGCGGATGGGCGCGAATATGGCGACTCGGCTGATGCGCGCGGGGCATCAATGTGTGGGTTACGATCATATGCCGCAAGGGCGACAAGCTGTACAGGAGCAAGGTGGGATTACCACCGACTCGTTAAGTGACTTAGTGGCTAAGCTAGAAAAACCACGAGTTTGCTGGCTAATGCTGCCGGTAGCTGTAGTCGAAGAGGTATTAGCCGAGCTGAAGCCTTTATTGGAGCCGGGTGATATTGTGGTCGATGGCGGCAATTCTTATTACCACGATGATATTCGTCGCCATCAAGCCTTTGCTGAGGCAGGGATTCATTATTTGGATGTCGGTGTTAGTGGAGGTGTTTGGGGTTTAGAGCGTGGTTACTGTTTGATGATTGGCGGCGATCAGGCTGCAGGTGAGCATCTTGAGCCGATTTTCCAAGCCTTAGCGCCCGGAGTAGAGACAGCTCCACGCACTAAAGCTTTAGAAAATAGCCCCGTTTCTGCTGCTGAGCAAGGTTATTTATATTGCGGACCCAGTGGCGCAGGGCATTTTGTGAAGATGGTGCACAATGGGATTGAATACGGTTTGATGGCGGCGTTTGCAGAGGGGCTAAATATTCTGCATAGCGCGAATGTGGGCAAGCAAGATCATGCCAAAGATGCTGAAACCACTCCGTTGCGTCATCCCGAACATTATCAATACGATTTTGACATTCAGAATATTACTGAGCTGTGGCGGCGCGGCAGTGTAGTTGGCTCATGGTTATTAGATTTGACGGCTGCTGCTTTGCAGTCTGATCCGCAATTAGCAGGCTTTGCAGGTCATGTCGCTGATTCTGGCGAAGGGCGCTGGACAGTACAAGCCGCAGTAGAAGAGGGCGTGCCTGCTCCAGTGATTAGTGCCGCCTTATTCTCGCGTTTTGAATCGCGTGGGCAAGAAGATTATGCCTATAAAGTCTTGTCAGCGATGCGTTATGGTTTTGGTGGGCATTTAGAAAAGAAAGCCTAAATTTTTCTAGGAAAGTACCCAACCTTTTCCCAACCTGTCAACTAGCATACTTACAGTAGTGCCTAAAAGGTGAGGAGCTTAGTGCATGACCGCTGCTTGGACCCCTAGCGAATTTGAACAGCAATTGCGTGATTTAGGGCGCTATTATCATGTTCATCACCCCTTTCAAGTCATGATGTATGAAGGCAAACTCAATGCTGAGCAGTTACGCGGCTGGGTGGCGAATCGCTTTTATTATCAAGTTACCATCCCACGTAAAGACGCTGCATTGCTATTCAATTGCCCAGACCGCGACGTGCGTCGAATTTGGATTCAGCGCATTCTTGATCATGATGGTGGCCCCAGTGCAGGGCATATTTCCGATGGTGGGATTGAGGCGTGGATTCGTTTGGGCGAGGCTTGTGGCGTGCCGCGCGATGAGTTGCTAGATCAGCGTCATGTGTTGCCGGGTGTGCGTTTTGCGGTCGATGCCTATATTAATTTCGTACACACCGCCGATTGGCGTGAGGGTGTGTGCTCCTCGTTAACCGAATTATTTGCCCCCACTGCCCACAAACAACGCCTGCAAAGTTGGCCGGATCATTATCCGTGGATTGATACGGCGGGCTTACAATATTTCCGTAATCGTTTGACCGAAGCGCATCGTGATGTGGATCATGGTCTATCTTTAACCCTGCAGCATTTCACTACCTACGAGCAGCAGCAACGCGCTTTGCAAATTGTAAAGTTTAAACTGGATGTGCTGTGGTCAATGCTGGATGCCATGTATCTGGCCTATGTGCAGAACATGCCGCCGTATTTCAATGTGGAGGAACCCGCATGAGTCAGGTCGATTTTATGGCAGTGCCACGCTTAGCGCAGGGCTATCGGTTTCAGTGGGAAGAAGCGCAACAAAATCATGTACTGCTGTATCCCGAAGGCATGGTGCAATTAAGCGATACGGCTGCGGCGGTACTGTCATTGTGTGATGGCCAACGCACCGTGCAATCGATTGTGGTGGAGTTGGAGGAAGATTATGAAACCGATGGCATCAGCGAAGATGTCACCCAATTCTTAGAAGAAGCCGAAGCCCAAGGCTGGATTAAATATGCCTAAGATTCCGCCGCCCTTATGGTTGCTTGCTGAAGTCACCCATTCGTGTCCGCTGCAATGTCCGTATTGCAGCAATCCTTTGCAATTAGTCCCGAAAAAGGATGAATTAGATACCGAAGGCTGGCTCAAGGTGTTGCATCAAGCCCGCAAAATGGGCGCAGCGCAACTCGGCTTTTCGGGCGGAGAACCTTTGGTGCGTAAGGATTTGGAAGATTTAATTGCTGAGGCACGTAAGCTCGGCTATTACAGCAATTTGATTACGTCCGGCGTGGGCATGGATGCGGCGCGAGTGGAGAAATTCCGCGAACTGGGCTTGGATCATATTCAAGTCAGCTTCCAAGCCGATGATGCCACTTTGAATGATTATCTGGCAGGCACAAATGCTTTCCAGCATAAATTGGAGATGGCGCGAGCGGTCAAAGCGAGTGGCTATCCAATGGTCTTATGCTTTGTGATTCATCGCCAAAATATGCATCGCGTGGCGCAAATGTTGGATTTGGCGGTGGAATTACAGGCCGATTATGTCGAACTTGCGACCACTCAATTTGAAGGTTGGGCACTCGCCAATCGCGATCATTTATTGCCAACTTTGGAGCAAGTACGTGAAGCTGAGCGCGTCGCGAATGTTTACCAAGACAAGCTCAAAGGCAAGATGAAGATTTATTACGTCGTGCCGGATTACTACGAAAGTCGCCCAAAAGCCTGTGTGGCGGGTTGGGGCAGGGTATTTATCGCGGTTGCTCCCGATGGTTTGGTATTGCCGTGTCACTCAGCGCGGAGTTTGCCGGGTTTGGAATTGCATAATGTGCGCGACCACGATTTAGCTTGGATTTGGTACGAATCACCTGCCTTCAATTATTTCCGTGGTGAGGCTTGGATGAAAGAGCCGTGCCGCACTTGTGATGAGCGCGAAAAGGATTTTGGCGGTTGTCATTGTCAGGCGTTTAAATTGACGGGTGATCCGAAAAATGCGGATCCGACTTGTGCAAAATCACCGCATCATTATTTGATTGAACAGGCGATAGATACAAGTAAGCTTAACCCGACTAGTGCTAAGCCTTTGCTGTTTAGAAAAAGACAAAATAGTATCAACATCAGCCCAATAACGATTTGAATAAGGGCGTATTTTAGATTTTTGGATTTGTAAATTCAGAGTAAGAGGTTCACTCTGAAAAAACGTGAATGCAGCTCATTAAAGCCTGCATTTTATGCTTACAACGCAGGAGGAGGCGTATGGGGCAGATACTTAAAGCTACAGGGTCAGGCTCGGAGTCGCTCTTAAAGCGCCGCAGTGTGATTGATAATCAATGGAATCGGGTCGTGGCAGGTGGTGCTTGTGTCGCTGCACAAAGCTCGGTACGCGAAGACATTGTTTCTTCTTGGCAACGCAGTGCTCAATATACTCAGCCCAGCCGTGGCTCAGCACCTGCAGATGATCTCTATGTCACTCAACAAATGTGGAAAGACTCGATTCTGAGTCAAGCCGTCCAACGCGAACAAAATCAAATAAAACAACTCGCCAAAGAAGGCGAACTCGTGGCAGCGATTGCTGATCCACAAGGCCGTTTATTATGGACTTTAGCCAGCCAACACATGCGTAGTCGCGCTGAATCGGTGAATTTCACCGCTGGAGGTTGGTGGGATGAGCGCTCAGTGGGCACGAATGCTGTTGGTTTATCCTTAAGCCTCAGGCGTCCGGTCACCGTATTTTCGTCCGAACATTATCAGCCATTTGTGCATGATTGGGTTTGTTATGCCGCACCCATTTTACATCCACAATCGGGCGAATTAGTCGGCGTCTTGGATATGTCCACCACTTGGCGGCGTCATACACCCTTAGGCCAAGCTGCAGTCACTGAAATCGCCCGTTCGATTGCGCAAGGTTTGCCGCAAAATTTACCCAAAGCGGAGTTAGAAATTTATGCCTTAGGCCAAGCGCGCGTCATGTTTCGGGGTAAGCCGTTGCATTTGCCGCTGCGCCAAGTGGAAATCCTGTCACTACTAGCTTTAAACCCGCAAGGCTTGAGCTTAGAAAGATTACATGCCGCTTTATATGGTGAGCAGTCGGTGTCACTCTCCACTTTAAAAGCGGAGTTGTCGCATTTACGGCGGATTTTAGACGGACAAATTGGCTCGCGTCCGTATCGCTTGCAAGTTTCAGTATGGGCGGACTTTGTACAAGTTTGGCAAGCACTGCATCAAAACCATACCAGTGCGGCGTTTACTTTGTACCAAGGCAGTTTGTTGGTGCAATCCAATTCTCCTGAGTTGGAAGAGTGGCGGCATTGTATCGATGCCATCATGGATAAAGCGCTCGGTTCTTGTGAGGATGCTAACTTGCTCATGGATAAGCTGTGTAAGAGCACCGGGGGTAGTGAATTAGTGCGTGAACGTTTAGCTGAGTTAGTCGATAAGCCCAAATATTGAATAGAGAGCTAGCCTATTTAACATAGGCTAGTATACTGAATAATAATTAAAAATCCTTGTCAGTTCCCCAACCTTTTCCCAACCAACTTCTCGTTATGATTACTGCTAGATGGCCGTAATGTAATGGGAGTCACATTGCGGTTTCCTTACACAATTACTATTGGAGAGGAGACTTTAGTATGAAGTCTAGTGAGTTGGTACGTAAGTTATTATTAGCAGCAGCAATCAGCACTGCTTTAAGTACTGCACCTTTAATGGCGGCAGTCAATGATCAAGATATTGCGAACGATGCAACTACACCCAATGATGTAGTTAGTTATGGTTTAGGACTGCAAGGTCAACGCTTTAGTCCTTTAGATAAACTCAATACTGAAACCGTTAAAAATTTGACCCCTGCTTTTGTATTATCCTACGGTGATGAAAAGCAACGTGGTCAAGAAGCTCAGCCTTTAGTTCATAATGGAAAAATTTTCGTTACTGCTTCCTATTCTCGGGTATTCACGGTAGATGCAAAAACCGGTGAAGAGTTATGGCAATATGATCACCGCTTACCAGATGGTATTTTACCTTGCTGCGACGTCGTGAATCGTGGTGGCGCTCTTTACGATAATCTCTTCATTTTCGCAACCCTCGATGCGCAATTAGTCGCTCTTGATCAAGATACCGGCAAGGTAGTTTGGAAAGAGAAGATGGAAGATTATAAAGCGGGTTATTCGAACACTGCTGCACCGATTATTGTGAATGGCAAAGTTATTACCGGTGTTTCTGGTGGTGAATTCGGTATTGTGGGTAAAGTTGAGGCGCGTGATGCTAAAACGGGTAAATTAGTTTGGATGCGCCCCACCGTTGAAGGCCATATGGGCACTTTAGACGGCAAAGATAATGGCATTACCGGTGAAACCAACAAATCATGGCCGGGCGACCTGTGGAAAACAGGTGGGGCAGCGACTTGGTTAGGTGGGACTTATGATGCTGAAACGAATTCACTTTTCTTCGGCACTGGCAACCCAGCGCCTTGGAACTCACACTTACGTCCCGGCGATAACTTATATTCTTCCTCGATCTTAGCGATTAATCCTGATGACGGCAAAATCAAATGGACCTACCAATGGACTCCGCATGATGGCTGGGATTTTGACGGTGTCAACGAGTTTGTTTCTTTCGATTTGAAACAAGCGGATGGCAAAGTGGTTAAAGCCGGTGGTCATGCTGACCGGAATGGCTTCTTCTATGTATTAGATCGTACTAACGGTAAATTAATCAGTGCTAGTCCATTCGTGAATAAAATTACTTGGGCGAAAGGCATTGATTTAAAAACCGGCCGTCCTGAATATGACGATACCAATCGTCCCGGTGCTCCAAGTGCCGCGGATAAGGGCCAATCCGTATTTTCTGCACCTTCCTTCTTAGGTGGAAAAAACTGGATGCCAATGGCTTATAACCCCAATACTGATTTATTTTATGTGCCTGCCAATGAATGGGGTATGGATATTTGGAATGAGCCAATCAGCTATAAAAAAGGCGCTGCTTATTTAGGTGCTGGCTTCACGATTAAACCCTTGAATGAAGATTACATTGGTGCTTTACGCGCTATGGATCCTAAAACTGGCAAGATTGTTTGGGAAGCTAAAAATAAAGCTCCATTATGGGGTGGCGTATTAACGACTGCAGGTAATTTAGTATTCACAGGCACGCCAGAGGGTTATTTAAAAGCCTTTGATGCTAAAACAGGTCAGGAGCTTTGGAAATTCCAAACAGGTTCTGGTGTAGTCGGTTGCCCAATTACTTGGGAGCAAGATGGTGAGCAATTTGTTGCTGTTCCATCGGGTTGGGGTGGTGCTGTGCCATTATGGGGTGGTGAAGTCGCAAAAAGTGTTAAACACTTAAACCAAGGCGGCAGTTTATGGGTATTCAAATTACCTAAGTCACCCTCCTAGTTTTAGTTTAAAAAGAGGTGGTTTTACTGCCTCTTTTAAGCCACCGAATATATATTTGAGGTTTTATAAAAATGCAAGGCAAGCTTCTTTTGACACGGATTGGTGGTGCTTTATTATTAGCAAGCACTGCACAGATTTGGGCTCATGGTGATGTCACGCCTCAGGCTATTGACATCACTGGCTTAGAGCCGATTAAAGATTCTGAGACGGTTTGGCTAGAGAAAAATCCTTACACAGGTAATGCCAAAGCGATTGAGATTGGTAAGCATGCTTATGCGCAAAACTGTGCACGCTGCCACGGGATTGACGCGGTATCGGGTGGGATTGCTCCCGATTTGCGTGAAACCATGCCTTTGGGTGAAGAAGGCGATGTGATTTTCAAAGAGCGCATGGTGAATGGCGCGGTACGGAATGGTGTCACTTATATGCCTAAGTTTGACGGCATTGTTAAGCAAGAAGGTTTATGGGCGATTCGGGCGTGGATGGAAACGGTATCGGTTAATGCACCCGCTACCACGGCAGCCCCTGCTGCTGCCGCACCAGCGACCGCTACATCCGCAGCTAGCACAGCAGCGCCCGCAACTACAGAGCCAGCAGCAGCCACTAGTACTGCAGCAGCGCCAGCCGCCACAACAACTCCGGCGGCAGCAGCCAGTACGCCAGCTGCGACTGATCCGGCTAAACCAGCCACGAATTAAAAACGCAATAGTCGCCACTGTGCTTTAGCGGTGGCATTTTTCAAGGTATTTATAGTGGAGAGGCTATGAATATGAGAGTGTTAGCAAGCGTTGCATTAGGTTTAAGCCTAATCACGTCCAGTTTATCTGCGGCTGGCTTAGATGATATTAAAAACAAAGGCGTATTAAGCGTTTCTTTATATAAAGACTTCCCCCCTTATTCTTATGTTGCTGAAGGTAAGCAAGCAGGCATTGATGTCGATATTGCGAATGCTTTAGCCGCGAAATTAGGGGTCAGCAGTCAAATTCGCTTCGTCGGCGCGGATGAAAATGTCGAAGACGATTTGCGCAATAATGTTTGGAAAGGCCATTATTTAGGCGGCGGTGTCACGGATGTCATGTTGCATATGCCAGTCGATAATGCTTTTTCAGAAAAGGTCGATAAAGTGAAATTCGTCGCTCCTTATCAGCTTGAACAAGTCGCTTTTGCTTTTGATACCAATAAAGTAGGTAAACAACCGACTTTGGCGAATTTCATGAGCGACCCGATTGGGGTAGAAATTGATACCCTCAGCGACTTGTATTTATTAGAAGCGATGCAAGGGCAAATTAGTAAAAATATCCGCCATTTTGATAATTTAACTAAAGCTTCAGCAGCCTTAAAAGCGGGCGAAGTGGCGGGCATTATGGGGCCACGCGGTGAGCTAGAAGGCTTATTAACAGAGCGCCCTGACAATATTCAAGTTCAATCCTTAGTGACACCCGGTTTAGCGCGCTCTAATTGGGCGATGGGCATTGCACTTAAGGCGGATAACGAAGAATTAGCTAAAGCGGTGAATACCAGCATGGCTGAGTTGGTGAAAGATGGCACAGTGAAGAAGATTTTCGAGCAGTATAAGGTCACTTATACACCGCCTGCTGCTCCGCCTGAGGTCACTGCGAAAAACTGAGGTAGCCCATGCGTCCATTATTGACTGTCCTCCTACTAGTACTGCTCAGCCCTTGTGGTTGGGCAGCTGATCCTGACCCGCTCAATTCACCCCAATGGGAATTCGTGCATGCGCGCTTTCTCAATGGTGAACCTTATCAATTCGATGGTAAAGTCAAAGTCGAAGCGCCCCCGGATGCCGAAGATTCTTTAAATGTTCCAGTCTCCTTTCAAGTGGCTGGTTTAGACAACGTGCAAGAGATTGTCGTAGTCGCTGATCTGAATCCAATTCCACAAGTCTTACGCTTTCGCCCCAAAGCCATGCGCCCGAATTTAGGTTTTCGCATGAAGCTCCAACAAGGCAGCCCAATTCATGTCGCCGCCAAAACCGCCGATGGTAGCTGGCATGTGGGCGGAGTGTGGGTAAATGCAGCCGGTGGCGGTTGTACTTTGCCTAGCTTGGGAACTTCTTCGGGCGATTGGACAAAAACTTTAGGCAAAGTTTCCGCGAATGTTTGGCAGCGCCCTGATGGTACGAATCGTTTACGGGTGCGGGTCATGCATCCAATGGATACTGGTTTGGCTTCGGGTATTCCTACTTTTCATATTGAAAATCTCAAGGTGCTAGGTGAAGGTGGCACATTATTAGCCGAGCTGGATTTATTTGAGCCGATTAGCGAAAACCCCATGCTGAGCTTTGATGTCGCTAAGGAGACTCAATTTAAGCTGGAAGGTAAGGATAATAACGGTAATAAAATTCAAGCTGAGGTGGCGCAATGAAGCGGCTGCTACTTATCAGTCTGTTAGCGCTGAGTTTGAATCTGTCAGCTGCTGGCTTTGAATATTCGTTGCAGCCTCAGCAAGTGGCAGCGGATACCTTTGTGTTGGAAGGTAAAACCGAAGACTTTTCCAAAGACAATGGCGGCTTCATTGTCAATTCGGGCTATATCGTCACTCAAGACGGTGTAGTCGTGATTGACACTGGATCTTCGCGGCGCTTTGGCGAGCAGCAGCGGGCTTTAATTGAGCAGGCCACCGGCAAGAAGGTGATTCGAGTTTATATTACGCATCATCATCCTGATCATTTTTTAGGGAATCAAGCTTATAGCGATTTGCCGATCTATGCTTTGCCTGCTACTACCCAAGGCGTGCAGCAAGAAGGCGAGATGTTTAGCAGCAATATGTATCGCCTAATTGGTGATTGGATGCGCGATACCAGTGTGGTAGCACCCAATCAAGAGGCTAAACTAGGCCGCGAAACCCTTGGCGGGCATGAGTTAGAGCTATTCGCTTTTAAAGGCCATACCCACGGCGATTTAGCCATTTTCGATCATACGACTGGCGTGCTGTTTGCGGGCGATTTGGTGTTTAATCAGCGGGCTGCGACTACACCGCATGCGGATATTATTGACTGGCTAGCCTCACTGGAGCAGTTGTTAAAAATCCCCTTTAAAGTTTTAGTACCCGGTCACGGCCAAGTCAGCCAAGACGATCAGGCCATTGGTCAAACACGCGCTTATTTAGTCTGGCTGCAAACGATTCTGCAGCAAGCGGCTGCTAATGGTTTAGATATGAATGAAGTGATGTCTACGCCAATTCCAGCTGATTTTAAAACGGTGGCTTTAGCACAGAGTGAGTTGCAGCGTTCAGTCGCGCATCTCTATCCGGCTTTAGAGGCTGAGCAATTGAAACCTACTAAGCAAGTTGAATGAGAGTTTGGCTATTTTTATGTGCCTGTTTAAGTTTGAGCAGTGGCTATGCGGAGGACTGCTTGCGCACTGCAACGATGCCTGCAGGCTTAAAACAAGATCATTATCGTAGCCCAACGCCTGCTTGTGTGCCGAATGCAGTTACCTTGCAAACCGCGGAGCTACAAAAGCTAATCGAAACCGATCAACCAGTTTTGATTGATGTAATGGCAGTATTTTTACGTGAAGACGAAGGCTTTCCACCCACTTGGCTAGTAAATGAGCCGCATGAAAGTTTACCGAATAGCGTCTGGCTGCCGAATGTGGGCTACGGCAAGCTGGAGCCAAAGATTGAAGCTTGGTTTAAAGCGCAACTCGAACAATTGACGGCTAAAGATTTCACTAAGCCGCTGGTTTTCTATTGCGTAGCTGATTGTTGGATGTCGTGGAATGCGGTGCAGCGAGTGCGTGATTATGGTTACACCCGAGTCTACTGGTACAAGGACGGCATTGATGGTTGGAAAGAGGCGGGTTTAACGCTAGTCAAAACAACCCCTGTACCAATTTTGTAGCCTGAGCATGAAAGCTTTAATGATCCCATGCGATAGCTAAAGCTTGCGGGCGATAATGGACTTCATGGATATGTAAGCGTAAGCCGCGCTGGTGCTCTTGCCAGATAATCTCGACAGTGGCTGCAAGATGTAACAAATCACCGTTGGTAAAGTCGATAAATAACAAGCCTGCTTGTGGATTCAGCAGCAAATTCCCGAAGGTATTGAAATAGTTATTCCCTGCGAAATCAGGTAGGTAAAGCGTTTGCTCATCTTCCACATTGATTAGGCTGGTTTGGTTGCCACGGCCACGATGGGAAATATCGACCGCGTTTTCCCAAACACTAGCAATGAAGAAGGTATTAGCTTGTTGGATGAAATCCTGCTGCTGTGCATTCAATTGTTCAGTGATACTGACACTGGTAGTGGCGGGGCGTTGCACCAAACTCGGTGTGCGTGTCTGAATATATTTAGGGCAATTACCGAAGCATTGCTCGACTTGGACGGTGAAGCCGGATTCATCCAAAGTACTAATTTTTCCATTCGCGCGATTGCGGCGGCGAGTGGGGAACTCCAGCCCCAATACACCCACTGCAGCCTGCTTTTGTAAATGTTGCCAGAGCCGATCGGTGCTATTGGGCAAAGCATGGATGCGCAAATGTTTGGCATCCACCGCGTGTACAAAACCCGGTATTCCACAGAGTACGCTCGCCCAAGGTTGTGCCTTTTGATCGGCTGTAGCCACGAACACCAGTGGCAATAGAGGGTAAAACTGTTGATGTTGCTCAGGTAACTCACTGAGTACGATCTTGCTACTGAAGCTGCCTAGGCGCTCTGCAAGGCCAACACGTGCTTGTAAACGCTGTTCGCCGCTGTGGAATAGGTTCATAAATTAACTCACTCTGCAGCCAAGCAGACTTGCGTCGCTGGCATCGGAATAAAATTCGGTAGGCTTTCGACTCGTTTAAGCCAAGCACGAATAGTTGGATAGGCCTTAAGGGAGACATCGCCTTCGGGAGCGTGTGCTATATAACTATAGCAGGCAATATCCGCGATAGTACGCTGGGGTGCGGCTAACCACTCGCGTTCTTGCAGATGCGCTTCAAGCATATCGAATAATTGATAAGCCGTTGTTTTACTAGCTTCATGATCAAAGTTCATACCAAAGACAGTGACTAAACGCGCGCTACAGGGGCCACGGAAAACTTCGCCCGAAGCAAGGGATAAAAAGCGTTGTACCAACGCTGCCCCCACCGGATCTTCAGGTAGCCAAGTTGCGTCGCCGTATTTTTTCGCTAAATAAACCAAAATCGCGGTGGAATCCCAAACAATTTCGCCATTGTCATCGAGCACCGGCACATTGCCGAAGGGATTGAGTGCGTGGTAGAAGGCTTGGGTTTGTTCGCCATTTGCCAAATCAACAGGGCGCAACTCATAGGGCAAGCCTAAGAGCGCTGCCATTAAGCGGGCACGATGTGCATGACCAGATTTTTCAAAATCGTAAAACTTTAGGGGCTGCTGTGGTACTGACATTCTTCTCCTCCTTCATTTATAAAACCGAACGTTCGGTTTTGTAGAGTAGCGATAAATCTCAGCTTGAGCAAGATGGATACTCAAGCTTACTACACTTCTGGGCGAAGTAGTTGCTCAGGGAGTTGGGCGAGAAAGCGTAAGAAGGGTTGTTTAGAGCCTAGGGTACGCGAGATGACTAGAGCGCCTTGAATCCCAATCATTGCCTGTTCACCACGCTGTTGCGCTTCGGGTGGTGAAATGCCCGTTTCCTGCACAATGGCAGCGAACATTTGCATTATGGCTTGAGTGCTGGCGCATAATTGTGCTTGGAATAGGCTATTGGCTGCGCCAATACTGAAAAGATTCAATAAGCAAGAGTTTTCGCCCTCCGCATAAAAGCTTGCTAAGCCTGCGGCACCGGCTTGCAAACGTTGTAGCGGTGTTTGCTGGGTTTGTTGTAAAGGCTGAATCACTAATTCAGTAAAGTTGGCTAACACCCAATCAAAGGCGGCCTGCGCCATATCCGCTTTGCCATTCGGAAAGTGATGGTACAAGCTGGAACGGCCTAAACCGGTAGCTTGTGATAATAACGACAGGCTAGCGCCTTCATAGCCATGCTCACGAAAGGCTACGACCAGACGTTCACTCATTTCATCCCGCGAAAGACCAATTGCCATAACGACTCGAATCAGTAAATACGCTAAATAGTGTGCCAGTTTTGGCAGCGGGACGCCAACCAACCAATAACAAACCTAAGTTGTGGCAAAGTGGCAATTATTTTGAGTTTTATCTCAAGCAATATTAGGAACTATAGGCCGCAAAGGAGAGCTAATGAACAAAATGCTTCAACAGCCTTGGTTGTTATTTCTGCAGTGGTTATGGTTTTTTGGTTTATTGCTGGTTGGCTTGGCGTTACTTTGGGATAACGGAATTTTGCAGTTTATGTTTGCGACTGATAGCACGTATTTATGCTTGCTGATGGTCGTGCTCTTCCTGCTGACCTGTTTGCATTGTGGCTATCGCAGCTGGTTTTTATCACGGCAAAGCCAAGCCTTGTGGGATTGGCAGCAGAATAATCCCGATAACAGCGTATTGATGAGCCGTTATTTGTCGGAGTTAGCAGCAATTAAGAATCCGCAAGAAAAACAACTCACCGCCGAATTGTTGAGTGCGCAATTACGTGGGCAGCATGAAGTGGGTTGGTTTATTACCGGTGCTTTAATCAAGCTGGGGATGCTGGGTACGGTAATTGGTTTTGTGATGATGTTGGGTTCGATGACGCATTTGAATTCGCTCGATATTGCCCAAGTTCAAACCTTGATGAGCGCGATGACTCAGGGGATGAAAATTGCCCTCAATACTACGATTGTTGGTTTGGTAGGCAGCTTGTTGTTAGGTCTGCAATACCTGATGCTGGATCGCGCTGCGGACAAATTAGTAGTCGAAGCAATTCATGCTAGCGAGGTGGCGCATGGCGCTGTTTAAACGCCGCAATACGTTGGGTGTCGACCCCTTCAGCGACTTGCTATTCAATGCTTTGCTCACTTTTACCTTTTTATTTTTAATGGCTTTATTGCTAATGAATCCGACTGCGAAGAGCGGCATTATCAACCCTAAAGCTGAGTTCATGTTGACGATTAGTTGGCCGGATAATAGCACCGATGATATCGATACTTGGGTAGAAGGGCCACAAGGGCAAATGATTTGGTTTAAGCGCACTCAAGAAGGTTTGATGCATTTAGATCGAGATGATCGCGGCACGGTCAATGATATGCAATTGATTGATGGCAAAGAGATTATCAATCCGCTCAATCAAGAAATTGTCTCGATTCGGGGGCGACCACCGGGTGAGTTTACAGTGAATATTCATTATTACCGCAGCCAAACCTTGCAAGCCGTACCGGTCACGGTGTATCTGGCGGAAGTTAACCCCACCCTAAAAGTATTGCATTACGCGACTACGACTTTGCAGCGTGAAGGCGAAGAGCGTACAGCGGTACGTTTTACGATTGCCCCGAATGGTCAAGTGACTGACATTAATACCCTGCAAAAATCCCTCGTGTTGGGAGGAAAAATATGAATGAAATGCTGATGTTATTAGTGGCAGCCTATATTTTTCTGTTAGCGCTCTTGGTACTAGTGCTCATTTATGGACGGATCCCTTGGTTAGCTAAACTGTTGTTAGTGCTAATGGCGAGCGGTTTGTATTGGGTTAGCTATCAAGGCTGGAAACAAGTGCAGGGTTGGCCGAGTCAGGCTGAGTTGCCGGATAAGTTTTTGCTGCATGCTTCAGTGATCGAAGAGCCTAATCAAGAGCAGGGGACAAGCGGGCATATTTTTATTTGGGGATCGAATCTGCAGGGGAATAAACCGGCTGGTGAGCCGCGTGCTTATAGTCTTCCTTATGACCGAGAATTGCATTCGTCTTTACAAGATGCCTTGCGCAATCAACGCAATGGCAATGTGCAGATTGGTGTCAAAGAGCGCAGTAAAGCCACTCAAAATGCAGCGCCGGTGAATGTGCGTCAATTGGGTGAAGTACATGAAAAGCTCAAATTCACTGAATTACCTGATCCCGCTTTGCCGGAGAAATGAGCATGTCACGGTTCAGTAGTCTGCTTCTGTGCTTCATTCTGCAAGCTTGCGATAAGCCCGCTACCGATGATTATTTTCCTTTAAATCAAGGCTTGCGTTGGGAATATCAAGTCACCATTGAACATCCTGAGCGCTTAGCTACCAAGCAGCTGACTATTGAAAGCGTGGGGCAGATTAGCTTAAAGGAAGAAGTAGTGAGCATCCGCGCCACGAGTGACGGGACGGATTATTATCTTGCGCAGCGTGCTGATGGGATTTATCGCTTGGCCAAGCGTACCTTAGTGGAAAGTGAGCCGCAGTTAGATGCTAGCCCTCGTATGGTGTTACCGCTGCCGATTGCTCAGGCCAAAGGCAAAACGTGGTCGGTGATTTCGCAGCCCTACTTGATTGAGCGTGTGTACGAAGGCATGGATGTAATGACGGCTGATATGCTGCAATTTCCGATGACTTATTCGGTGCTAAGTATTGATGAAACGGTGGAGTTGCCATCCGGTACTTTCACTCATTGTGTGTTGGTCGAGGGGCAAACCGATTTGTCTTTATACGCGGATGCGCGCACAGGGAATTCGATAGTGCCGATTACCACGCGCGAATGGTATGCACCAGGTGTAGGCTTAGTGAAGTTAGAGCGCGAAGAGCCTTTGAATACCGATGTGTATAAAGGTGGAAAGATTACGATGGAGTTGCTGAGGTTTGAGGATTAGTTGAACAGAAAAAGAGGCAAGTGAACCTGCCTCTTAACTGCAAGCTGTCAATATAAAGTCAATGCTGGGACATACGACATTAACAACAAGATACTAAAACCTACTATGTAAAACGGCCAAAGTTCACGCACAATCGCGCCTATAGGCTCACGTGAGATAGCCGCTGCCACAAATAATGTCGTTCCAACGGGTGGGGTAAACAAACCCAGACTCAAATTCACCACCATCATAATCCCGAGTTGTATAGGGTCTAGGCCGATGGCAGTACCAATCGATACAAAGGTTGGGCCTAAGAGCAGAATCGCGGCAGGTAAATCTAAAAACATGCCCACGACCAGCATGATTAGATTCATCATGAGGATAATCAAAATAGCATCTTTCAGCACCGTCGTTGCCCACGTGGCGACCGTGGTGGGAATCGCATCCACGGTTAGGACATAGCCTACCAAATTAGAGGCAGCAATCACTAGCATCACCACGCCTGTGGTTAAGGTGGTGTGGACTAGTGCTTTATACAGCTTCTGCACACTCATATCACGATAAATTAGGCTGCTCACGATTAAGCCATAAGTCACCGCCATAATGCTCACCTCAGTCGGTGTGGCAATGCCAGCCCGTAACAAAATGACGATGAATACAGGCATTGCGAGTGCAGGTGAAGCTGCGATAGTGGCTTTTAATATATCCCGTGCAGAAAGCTTTTGCGTTAAGCGCGGGAAACCACGTAAGCGCCCCGACAAATAGCACACCAACATAAAGCCCGTACACAATAAAATCCCCGGCAAAATCCCCGCCATAAACAATGAAGCAATCGATTGATTTGACACCAGCGCATACAAAATCAACGGAATGGAGGGTGGAATCAAGCCAGCAATAATCGCCGATGAAGCCGTCGCTGCCGCTGCAAATGCACCCGGATAACCTTCACGCTTTTGCCAAGGAATCAGCATCGAACCCAGCGCTGAAGCTTCCGCCACCGCTGAACCCGACACACCGCCGAAGATGGTCGAACCGACGACCGTTACTTGACCCAAACCGCCGTAATAACGTCCGACTAAGGCGGTAGCAAATTGGATCAGTTTCTGCCCTAACGCACCGCCCATCATTAAATTGCCCGAAAGCACAAAGAACGGGATGGCTAAGAGTGGAAAGCTTTGTGTGGGTTGGAAGATTTTCACCACCGCCGTCACACTTGGCATACCACCGACTAATACAGCGGCTAGCCCCGAACTAATCACGAGCGCATAACCCACGGGGAGCGCCATGATTAGCAACACGGCGAAAATAAGTAGCATCGCTAAAGTCATAAAGCCTCCTCAATCGGTTGCTCGCGCACACTTAAAGGATTGGGTGCAAACCAGAGTTTGACAAAGGTAGTGGTAGCGGTAAGACCTAAGCCCACAAAGCCGACAATTAAGGCCAAATAAGCCCAGCGTGCACTAATCCCCGTGGCGGGATAGACTTCAGCGCCGGTGATTTCTACTACTTGCAAGCCAATCCAAGCTAAGTAATAAAACGTAACGGCGGTAATGACTTGCAAAACCAACAGTAAGCGGCGGGTATTTGCGGTTTTTAACAGGCTCGGCAATGCTGCCACAGCAATGTGTTGACCTTGTTGGGCTGCTAAGACGACGCCCGCAGCCACCAGCCAAGGAAATAAAATACTCGGTAATTCAGTGGGCCAACCTAAACCTTGGTTAGAAAAATAGCGGATAATCACTTCCAGCAACAATGACACAAACATCACACTGAGAGTGGCAATCGCGACGGTAATACTCGCCGCCACGATGCCGTTATCCACTAAATTCACCACAGCAAGAACCTTATTATTGGGGGTTTCAGGGGTGGATTGAGTGTTCATGAATAATTACTTCGCTGCTTCTGAAGTAATGAGTTTGACTAAATCAGGATAGTCTTTCGCCCATTTGTCATAGACCGATTTGGTCTTTTCGGCAAAGGGTGCTTGATCAACCTCGTTGATTTGCACACCGGCTGAGGTCATTTTCTCACGCAAGTCGGTATCGGCTTTGAGAGAGAGTTCGCGATTGAATTTGCCTGCTTCGAGGGCAGCTTCTTTCAGTGCTTTTTTATCTTCATCTGATAAGCCAGCCCAGACCATTTTGCTGGCGAATACAGGGGTAGTTTCGTATTTATGTCCAGTCAAGGAAATGAATTTCTGCACTTCGTAGAGTTTGGACGAATAGACATTCATTAAAGGGTTTTCCTGCCCATCAAACACGCCTTGCTGTAAAGCGACATACAGCTCCGAGAACGGTAAAGCGCCCGGACTCGCCCCCAAAGCATTGAAAATATCCAAAGTCATCGGATCGGGTGGAGTACGCAGTTTAATGCCAGCGAGGTCTTCGGGTTTGGTAACGGGGCGCTTATTATTGCTCACATGCCGAATGCCATTATCCCAGAGGGCTAATAAAACCAAGCCTTTCGCATCAGCGTGTTTGGCTAATTCCTCACTGACTGGGCCATCGACCACTTTGTAAGCTTGTTCCAAGCCTTTAAATAAAAATGGCAGGCCAATCACCCCAAACTGTGGAACTACGCCGGAAGTTGTGCCTTGTGAGTTGGCGCTTAAAGCTAAAGTGCCGAGACGTAAATTGGTCAAAGATTCGGTATCGTCGCCATATTGTGAGCTAGCACCCACTTCGACTTTGACGCGGCCTTGGGTTTTGGCGGCGACTAATTCGGCGAATTTAGTAGAGGCTTCGGCTTTTGGATTGCCGGGGGCGGCGCTGTGGGACATGCGTAACACTTGTTCAGCCCAAGCATTGGAACTCAATAACGCCATAGCAGTGGCTACAGCAAGTAGTGCTTTGTTCATAAACTCCTCCAAGTTGTGTCAAGCAACAACCCAAAGCGGGTTGTTGGCGGTTTGCCCTAAGGCAGCTATTAATTCACTTACAACCAGCTCTTAATCGTGTTGGCCATCACTGCGGTCGAAATGCCATAGCGATCATGTAAGGTCGGCAGAGCACCTGCATCCAAAAACGCATCCGGTAAAGCAATTTGCTGGAACGCTGGAGTCACACGCGAACGCAATAAGAGCGTTGCCACTGCCTCACCCAAGCCACCAATCACCGAATGATTTTCCGCAACCACCACTAAGCGTCCGCTACGACTCGCTTCTTGCAAAATCGTCGCTTCGTCCAAAGGCTTAATGGTTGGAACATGCAGTACCGCCACATCCACTTTATCGTTTTGCAATAAAGTCGCGGTTTCCAAAGCCCGCATGGTCATGATTCCGCTGGAAATAATCAGCACATCCTTACCATCCCGTAGGATTTTGGCCTTGCCTAGCTCAAACTGATAATCATATTCGTCTAAAACTAAAGGCACATTGCCGCGCAGCAAACGCATATACACTGGGCCATTGTGAGCCGCCATTGCGGGTACAGCTTGCTCAATATCCAAAGCATCGCAAGGATCGATAATGGTCAAATTCGGAATACCGCGCATCATCGCAATGTCTTCGGTAGCTTGATGGCTGGGGCCATAGCCTGTGGTCAAACCGGGCAGTGCCGCGCAGATTTTGACATTCAAGTTTTCTTCGCAAATTACTTGATGAATAAAATCATAAGCACGGCGGGTAGCAAACACCGCATAACTCGTGGCAAATGGCATTAATCCGGTTTTCGCCATCCCGCCTGCTGCTGCCAGCAATAATTGCTCTGCCATACCCATTTGATAAAAGCGCTCAGGATGGGCTTGGGCAAAAATATGTAAATCGGTGTATTTGCTTAAATCTGCACTCATCCCGATTACGTCGGGTCGTTGTTTTGCTAACTCGACGAGCGCATGCCCAAAGGGTGCAGCTTTTACACGCTGACCTTCAGCGGCAATCGAGGCAATCATCGCAGAGGTGGTTAAGCGCGGTTTCTTTTCAACAGTCGCATTCATGCTGCTGCTCCTGAGTTAAACGCTGTATCTAGGATTTGGATAGCTTGTTGCCATTCCGCTGCATCGACACGAATAAAATGGTTCTTATCGCGTTGCTCCAAAAACGGCACGCCCTTGCCCATTAAGGTGTCGCATAAAATCACCCGTGGTTGTGCCGCTTGTAAGCTGCGGGCAGTATCAAAGGCTTGCTTGACGGCGGGTAAATCATTGCCGTTTACGCGTTGCACATGCCAGCCAAAGGCTTGCCATTTATCCGCGAGTGGCTCAAAACTCAAGACTTTGCTGGAGTTGCCATCCGCTTGTTGATTATTAATATCGACCAAGCAGATTAAGTTACCTAAACCGTGGTGTGCAGCGGACATAGCGGCTTCCCACGTCGCCCCTTCATCTAACTCACCATCCGACATGGAGTTATACACAAAGGCCGGATTATTTTGATGGCGCAGCCCTAAAGCAATGCCCACCCCAATCGCTAAGCCTTGCCCTAAAGAGCCACCGGAAATTTCCATCCCCGGCGTATACGCTGCCATTCCTGACATCGGTAAACGGCTATCGTCACAGCCATACGTTTCTAGCTCTTCGGCTGGAATAATGTCTGCTTCAATCAAAGCGGCATAATGTGCAATGGCATAATGTCCGTGTGACAGCAAGAAGCGGTCACGTTGCGACCATTCGGGATCAGCGGCTTGAAATTGCATCGCGTGGCAATACGCAGTCGCTAAAACATCGGCATAACCCAAGGCTTGCCCAATATAGCCTTGACCTTGGATTTCGCCCATTTGCAAGGCATAGCGCCGAATGTGATAAGCGTGCTGTGCCAAGTTGGCTAACGTAGTATCGGTGTGCATGGTTTTATTCCTTTAGTGAATCAACATGCCGCCATTGACATCCAGCGTAATACCCGTGAGGTAAGTGGAGAGGTCACTGGCGAGGAATAAACAGGCATTAGCCACATCAGCCGCATCACCCAAACGATTGAGCGGAATGCCTTTCAGGATATCGGTGCGCATGGTGTCGGTCAGTTTGCCGGAAGTAATATCGGTTTGTATCAAGCCTGGTGTGATCGAGTTGACACGGATATTATCAGCACCCAATTCCCGCGCCATTGCTTTAGCCAAGCCTAAGACACCGGCTTTGGCGGCTGAATAGTGTGGGCCACCGAAAATACCGCCACCGCGTTGTGCCGATACTGAGGACATGCAGATAATGCTGCCAGACTGACGACTACGGAAGTGTGGTACGAGCGCTTGGCTCATGTATAAAGTGCCGCGCAACGATACATCGGTAATCGCTTCGTAATCGCGCGGTTGAATATCCATGAATTTGACAGGCTGAGTGATACCCGCGTTATTGACCAGAATATCGACCTGCCCAAACGCAGCTAACACTTGATCAGCAGCAGCAAAACAGGATTCACGGTCGGTGACATTGCAAGCCAACCCAATATGACCTTCGCCCAAACTATTGGCAGCTTCAGTCGCGGCATTAGCGTCTAAATCCAGAATCGCCACCCGTGCGCCGTGCTCAGCGAAAATTTGTGCGGTTTTACGACCAATCCCGCGTAGGGACGCGGCTCCGGTAATCACCGCAGTACGATTTTTTAATAGCATAAACATCTCTCCTAGCTTGTTGGGGCTACTCCCCTTGCTTGATGCTGAGTTAAGGTTATATGCTAGTTAGCACAAGCTCAAACGAATAAGAATGGCAAATAGATGAAATGGATTCATGTGAACTATGCGTAAAATACCCCCTTTAAAAGCACTGCAAGCCTTTGAAGCCGCCTCACGATTAGGTTCATTCGCGGCGGCTTCGGATGAATTGCACTTAACGCCCTCAGCGATTAGCCACCAGATTCGTCTGTTGGAACAGCAACTTGGCGTGACCTTATTTCACCGCGTGCATCGTGCTGTACAACTCACTGATATCGGGCGGCGCTATGCCGAAGTGGTTGCCGAAGCCTTTGGTTTGATTGAAGCGAATACGCGTAGCATTGAGCGCACGGGTAAGAGTGATATTTTGACCATTCACAGCGTGCCCAGCTTTGCTACCCAATGGCTCATGCCGCGCCTCTCACGTTTCTCAGCACTCAACCCTGATATTGATGTACGCCTAAATGCATCGGTTGCAACGATAGATTTGGGGGCGGGTGAGGCCGATTTTGATATTCGTTATGGCAGCGTGTTCCCAAGTTCCGGCATGGAAGTACAGCCTTTTCCCGAAGAAACCATTGTGATTACTTGCTCACCCAAAATCCTCACGCAGCCCACGTTGAATTTATCGGAAGCCGCTCTGATTCACTCTGAAATCAATCTATACACGTGGCGTGAATGGCAACGCGACCACCCCCAAACCAAACTGCATTTGGAACGCGGCTTACGCTTTGACCGCACCTTTATGGCGATTAATGCCGCAGTGGATGGGTTGGGCGTGGCGATAGAAAGCCGACTGATGTTAGAGCGTGAATTAGAGGCCGGTAAGTTAGTCTTACCCTTCGGTATGGTGGGGCCAAAGCTGGTGTGTCATCGCTTAACTTATCTGAAAACTAAAGAGCGTTTTCAGAAGATGAAAGCGTTTAGGCAATGGTTATTTGAGGAATTGAATAAGACAATGGAGGGGATGAATCCTTGCTAATCTAGAGCTATAGCAATCAGCGACTTATCCTAGGATTTCAAACTATGCTTAAAGCATTAAAGCCATAAGCTCAGGTGGGAAAAATGTCCAAGCCAACACCTTTCGCCTTTATAAGTTATCGGCGCACCGATAGTTCAGCGGCGGCACGCTGGCTGGCAAGCACTATTGCCCGCACTTTTGGCGCAGAGGCGGTGTTTATTGATACGGAGTCGATTCGCGTTTCTGATAATTGGGCGGAGCAAATCAATCAAGCCTTAGCGGAAGCGACTTTGGTGATTCCGGTGATTGGAGCCACTTGGTTATCCACCCATGATGAAGATCATCGGCGGCGGATTGATAAGCCCGATGATTGGGTACACAAAGAGCTAGCGCATGCTTTAACGACCAAGTTGCGGGTGTTGCCCGTGGTGCTGTCGGGAGCGCAATTACCTAAAGCCAGCGCTCTGCCACCTGAACTCAATACTTTACCGAATTACCAAGCTTTTGAATTGCGTGATGCGCATTGGGAAAAGGATTTAGCTGAGTTATTAGCACAACTGGAAACCTTCGGTTTTCAGCGTTTATCCACCGAAACCATTCGTTATCCCAAACCTATGGTCACCCTGACTGAGCTAACAGAAGCAGAACTCGATACGGCTTTAGAGCAGCTCCCTAAATGGCGCATTATTGCTTCGCCTTTGCCTAAAGCGCCGAGCCGCCAGCGCTATGAACTCTATCGTGCTTTTGAGTTTGACTCTTTCTTGGAGGCGATGGAGTTTATGGCGAAAGCCACCCCTTTGATTGAGCAATTTGATCATCATCCACGTTGGGAAAATCTGTGGCGCACAGTTTCAGTCTGGCTTTCGACTTGGGATATTGGGCATAAGCCCTCAGTTTTGGATTTGCAATTGGCGCAGCAGTTAGATGTTTTACGGAAGGATTTGGCGACGAAAACTTAAGGCATGTTGCGGAAAAGCTCGGTGAAAGCAAAGCCTCCACCGAGAATAAAAAGCTACTGCATCCGACTCGGCAAAAATAGCGCTATTTCTGGAAAAAGCGTCAGGATCAGCAAGCAAGCCGCCATCGCCAACCAAAAAGGTAAAACCCCTTTAAAAATGGTTGACATCGGCACATCGGGGACAATGCCTTTCACCACAAACACATTAATCCCAACAGGTGGTGTAATTAAGCCCATTTCTACGACAATCACCGCAATCACGCCAAACCAGATCGGGTCAAAACCCACGCCGGTAATGATCGGGAACACAATCGGCAGAGTAATCACCAGCATCGCTAAGCCATCAAAAAACATCCCCAGCACGATATAGCCGATAATAATCACTAGCAGCGTGCCGTACATGCCTAAGCCTAAATGACCAAGTGATTCGCCCAAAGTGGAAGGAATATGCGTTAAGGTTAAGAATGGGCCAAACACACTGGCCCCGATAATAATCAAATACAGCATGGCGGTAGTGCGCACGGTATTTAATAAAATCGGTGCTAAGTCTTTAAAGCCAATTTTGCGTGAACCCAAGGCCAGCACTAAGATTAAGAATGCGCCGACGCCTGCGGCTTCTTCGGGGGTAAATACCCCAAAGTAAATCCCACCAATTGAGATGAAAATCACCGATAGCAAGGGTGCTGCACGCCCTAACGCTTTAAGCTTTTCCGAGCCTGTGGTTTTTGCACCGGAGCTGCCTTGAGGTTTGATCAAAGTAGTGACGTAAATCACCGCAATAAACAATAAAGTCAGCAGCAAGCCGGGCAAAATGCCTGCCATGAATAATTTGCCGATGGATTCTTCGGTCAAAATTGCATACAGCACAAAGCCTGTGGAGGGTGGAATCAGAATCCCTAGTGTGCCGCCCGCTGCGACTGAACCTGTGGCTAAACCATCGCTATAGCCATAACGCTTCATTTCGGGCAATGCGACTTTACCAATTGTGACTGCGGTTGCCACCGATGAACCACTCACAGCGGCGAAACTGGCACAACCTAAAATCGTTGCCGAAGCCAAGCCACCGCGTAAATGCCCGACCCAAACGTGCGCACTTTCATACAAGCGCTGGCTATACCCCGCTTGCCCCGCGATATTGCCCATGAGGATAAATAGCGGAATCACCGACATGGAATAAGAAGAAGCCGCCGAAAAAGTCTCGGATGCCAAAGCAGCGGTTGCCGCTTTAAAATCATCTAACACCCAAATCCCAAAGAAACCCACCACTAGCAACGACATACCGACGGGCATGCGCAAGCCAAGCAGCATCAGTAAGCCAATAATGCCCATCACACCAATTACACCTTCAGTCATGATGTGCACCTCGGGCTTTGAATTGATAGATAATTTCCACCAGCAGAATTAAGGCATACAAGCCCATTCCCACTGCAATCACCGCATAAATCGGCCATAAGGGCAGGGCAAGCATATTGGTAGTGTCAGCGTATTCGTAGGTGTCGAATGCTTTCAGCACGCAGCGCCATACCAACAAAGACAGCACAAAAATGCCTAATACGCGTCCCAATAAATCAGCGAAGAAACGCCCGGTTTCGCCTAAAGCTTTATCCAGCAAATCCACCCGAATATGTTGGTCGTGGGCGGCGGTGGACGGCATAGCCAGCATCACCACCAACACCATACCGAGCTGCACAATCTCTTGGGAGCCGAGAATGGGTTGATGCAAAAAGTAACGAAAAAATACCGCTGTCGCTACCAAGAGCATAATGCCAAGCAGCAAAATACCCGATAGATACGCGGCTGCATCCAGCACACGTACCCAGCGCCTAGCGATCAGGGGTTGACCGATAGTTTGTTCAGACATGACAGCCTCATTGCTTTAAAGCGGTGACGAAATCTTTGGCTTTCACACCTTTAGCTTCTAAATCAGCGACCGCTTTATCCAATAATTGGGCAGAGGCTGCATTGAATTTAGCGGCTTCCGCGTCGGATAAAGTGATCACTTCTTTGCCGCTGTCGGCGAAGGCTTTCAGCGCACTTGCAGCATGATCTGCTTGAATTTTACGTCCTGTTTCTGACATTTCCACCCCTGTGAGTTTGGTCATAGCGGCTTTGCTAGCCTCATCTAAACCGTCCCATGAATCGCGATTCATAATCAGGAATTGCGGTGAAAGCGCCGAATGCATGCCTTTGGTAACATACTTAGTCACTTCATTGAGTTTGAAGCTTTGTAGCACGGAAGCGTCGGTATACACGCCGTCAATCACGCCCGTCGACATGGAGTTATACACTTCGGTAATCGGCATCGACACCGGAGAAGCGCCCCACGCAGTTAATAAATCACCCACATTGCGCGACGACACACGGATTTTTAAACCTTTTAAATCTTCGAGGGACTTAATCGGTTTGTCTTTAGTCATCAATACGGATTCAGGGTTATTCCAAATGCCGAGTAATTTCACGCGCTTGAATTCGCCATTCAGTTGTTCGATGTTTTTCCACAAGGCTTGCGTGCCCGTGTCGGGCATAATCACGCCCGGCACTTCCATTAATAAGGTCATCGGGAATTGCGAGGCAGTATAGCCGGGTAAGCCATAACCAATATCCGCTACGCCATCGACTACGCGGTCATATTGCTTATCCGGGCCGGGGCCGAGTTCTCCGCCCGGATAAATGCGGATGGTGGTAGCATTATTAGTTTGTTTGGCAATCCCTTCACTCAAGGGTACGAACATGCCTTCATGGAGCGGGTATTTGACGGGGGCAAAATGCGCGAATTTTAGCTCTTCTGCGCTCAGGCTGGTGCTGGCAACAATAGCAGCGCTCATCAATAGGCTGCTGGAAATCTTCTTGAGTAATGACATGGTAGCTCCTCCGGTGGCGGTAAAGTAACGGTTTTAACTAGCGAACAGGTTAGGGGTTAACGGCGGCGTGTCGTCTCACGCCGGATAAATTTAGGTAGTTGCTTTGCCTGCGACCGAATATTGCAGCGGTACATTGCGGGTCTTTAAAAACGTGGGTAAATCTTCGCCGCGCATACTGGCGTAAATTTGCGGATTGGATAGCCCCAACACGGCGGCCATTTTTTCTAGCATGAAAAAAATCACGCCATAGCGAATCAGCCCAATCCAATTGCGTTCACGAATTAATGCACGCTCTTCCGTACTTAATTCAAACTCAGCAAATAGCACTTCTGGCTCAGAAATAAAGCGGGCGCGATGTGTTGGAATCACTAAGCGATGCAGGAAATGATTCAGGCGATAGGCTGTGTGACTGCGCTCTAAGGTAAAGGGATAAGTGCCTTGTAGCTGATCCAAGCCTGCTAATTCATGGTTGATATGCGCTTGATACGCTGCGATTTCAACAGCATTAGCAGGTGGGGCTAATTCCTCGAAAATCACCGTGGCGATATTAGTCATCGAAGGTAGATAAGTCGTGCGGTGCGTGCGTTTGATGGTATCGGACAGTGCGCCACGCATAACCAGCCACATAATGACTTCCGCGCCTTCCATGCCGCCGCGCTCAATGTAATCGGCTAAATGCAGTTGAGTGAGTTGCTCTGGTGCATGTTCCAGTAGCTCTAAAAATTCATCATCCCAAGCGGTATTGTTAAAGCCGCAGCGTTCACCGTGCACTTGATGGGATAAACCACCTGTTGCCACAATAGCGACGCGTAAATTTTCCGGGTAACTTTCAATCGCTTTGCGTAGGGATTTGCCCAATTTGTAGCAGCGTTTAGCACTTGGAATCGGCGCTTGCAGCACACCGACTTGCAGCGGAACCACGCTACCTTGCCAGCTATGATCATCGGCAATTATCATGGAAAGGGGCGAAAATAAACCATGATCGAGTGGCTTTTTTTGGAAGAAGGACATATCGAATTCATCAGCCACCAAGGCATTAGCAATATGGCGCGAGAGTTCCAGATGACCTTTTACAGCAGGGTAATCGCGTGCACCACGGCCTTCATCGGCAGGGGTATAGTGATCATCTACGCCCAACACAAAGGTGGAATAGTGATCAAAAAAGAAGGAGGTAATGTGGTCGTTAAAGATCATAAACAGCACATCGATTTGCTGTGTTGCCACCCAGTTTTTGACCTCCTGAAAGCCCTCAAAAATCGGTTGCCAAGCGGGATCATTAGCTTTATGAGTGTCTTTTGCGAATGCAATCGTGGGTGAGTGGGATGCGCCGATCCCGCCAATAATCTGTGCCATAACTAGCTCCTCCTCCGCAACTGAAATCGGTCAGTGCGCCTGAATAATCAATCTCGAATGCGATGCATCATAGGGTTGGAAAATTTTGGAAACAATACGATAATCAAGGACACACTGTTTCCAAATAGAAACAATGCAGGAGGAGAACATGGCTTGGAATTTGGATGATGTGCCGCTGTATGTAGCGGTGGTTGAGCACAATGGCGTATCCAGTGCGGCGGATTATTTGCAGATTTCTAAATCGGCAGTGAGTAAAGCACTGGCGCGTTTAGAACATGATTTGGGAGTGCGTTTATTGGCGCGTAATACTCGCAATTTGCGTATTACCAGCGAAGGTGAAGCCTTTTATCGGCATTGCTTATTGATTATGGAGCAGGTTAATGAAGCGAATGCAGTCATGGCAGGACTCACCAATACACCGAGCGGACGCTTAGTGATTGCGCTACCGATGGCGTTTGGACGCGAGATTGTTGCCCCACAATTGGGCGAGTTTAAGCGCCGCTATCCGCTGATTGATTTGGAGCTATTAATTACCAGCCATCCGGTGGATATTATCCGCGAACAGATTGATTTAGCAGTCGTAATCGGCTCGCTCAATGACTCAGAATTAATGGTGAAAAAACTCTATGACAGCACGCTTTGGTGTGTCACCAGCCCTACATATGCTGAGCAAACTGAGCTTGGTTCCACGCCAGAGGATTTGCTAAAACACATCCAACTCTGCGAAAAACGCTATGTGGGAAAGTCCTTTCCGATTCACGTAGAAGGGCAAAAGAAAACGCTCACCCTGAATAAAAAAATGATTAGCGTCAACGACCCGATAGCGGTGCGTTCTGCGGTATTAAATGGATTTGGTATAGCGCTAGTTCCTGATCCTTATTGTCGGCAGCATTTAGCGACGGGCGAATTAGTGCGCATCTTTGAGCATATTGAATTTGAGCCGTCGGTGTCGGTGATTTCAGCGATTTACCCTAGCCGCAGGCTAATCTCGAATAAAACGCGGGCATTTTTGGATTTTTTGATTGAGTTGTGCGAGCGGATTTAAACCAAAGCAATCCGCACCCGCCGATTCAATTTACCTTTCTTCTCGATTTTGGTGACGGCAACTCGCCCAATTTCACCGGTGCGTTTTAAATGTGTGCCGCCACAAGGCTGTAAATCCACGCCTTGCACATTGATCAAGCGAACTTTGCCCGAGCCGCGCGGTGGTTGCACCGACATGGTTTTGACGAGTTCGGGATTAGCATCTAATTCTGCATCCGTGATCCATGCTTCGGTTAAAGGCAAATCCTGATCAATCAGCGCTTGCAGTTGAGCAGTGATTTGGTCTTTATCCAGAATTGAGTCAGGAATATCAAAGTCTAGCCGCCCTTCACCCACACTAATCGAGCCGCCTGTGACCGCATATGGCAAGACTACTGACAGCAAATGCAAAGCGGTATGCACACGCATGTGGCTATAGCGAGTGTCCCAATCGAGTTGCATTTCGACGGTATCGCCAACATTTGGGAGAGTAATTTCAGGAGCAGGAATATGCGCAATGTGTGTATGCTCAGCATCATCCCAAACCGTATTCACGATCGGGATTTCACGCCCATCACTTAAGTGGAAACTGCCTTTGTCACCGGGTTGACCGCCGCCAGTGGGATAGAACAACGTGCGGTCTAGAATGATTCCGCCTTGCTCATTAATGGCAATCACTTGGGCGGTGGCAGTGGTTTGGTAGGCATCTGTGCGGAAGAGTAGTTTGGTGCTCATGGTGTTGAAGAATCTGGCAGTAAGGATGGCTAATATGGCAAATAATAACCGTTAAAGAAAGTGGGGGTTGGCCCGTTTAGAGCAGACTACGCTTTTGCAGCCTGCTCGCTAAACTTAATTAAGTTTCACTGTCATCCTTGCGTGACCGCCAGTAAGAAACCCCAATAGTTGCACCCGCAATTAAGAGGGCGAGAATGATAATAGTCCAAAGGAATTTTTCGACGTAGCTGGCAAATAACAGGGTAATAATAAAAATTAAGCTGACAACAAATAATTTCCAAGAAACTAAAGCGCCATCAATAAAGGTGACAAGCGCTAACACTAACAGCATGAGCAAGCCAGCCGCATTAAAGTCTATTTGGCCTAAAATCATAATACGATAAACTATAAAAACAGCACCTAAGGCTGCACCCCATAAAACAAGTTGCTCGTATAAAACCAGATTGCTAGGCTTTTTGAGCAATTGCTGGCGGCTCAACCAAACCGCCCAAGCAGTGACAATGACGGCTTCGACGCCAATCAAAATCCACCAATATAAATAGGCTTGCGCTTTGGTGGAGTTAGTCATGGCAACACCAATCAAGGCAGCAATAACTAAAACCAGAAAAATGATGCTATCAATTTTGATGCGTTTTAAGAATTGCACTCTTTTCTGTTCCTTCGCTGTTAGGGGGAGAGAGGAACTAGTTGCTGTGCCTGTCGGTTGTTCGCTCATCAATGATTGTCCTCATATAAGCTGATAAAATGAGTAGGGGATACTTAAGTCAGTTGTATTGAGTATAGGACGATTAATTTTAAATAAATTAAGATAGAAGCTAAGAGTTTCGAGTTATAAGGTTAGCTTGCTATTTTAAAGTTGAATAAATCATCTAAAGTTTTATAGAAAAATATGTCTAGAAAAAACCATGTTTGTTTTAATTGCCATAAAGTGGCTAGGTCACCTCAAACGATAGCAGCCTATTGCCCACAATGCCGCGAAAAAATGGTTTGCGTTGGTTTGGTTCAACCACCTCCAGCCAAGCGTATTAAAGATTGGCTGCGTTGGCATGAGAAGCTATCTGTCTGGGCAAGCTATGCTGCTATTAATCAAGTGAAAACAGCATTGAGCCTAAAATCGAAACAGCATTATTACTCAGAAATTGTTGCAAACCGAGAGCTGAATACGTTGGCTAGTAGGCGGCGCTTACGCCGAGCCCAAAAGGCTTATGACGAATTGTAAAATAAAAGTATATTTATAAAGATATTAATCTCTGAAAAACTCAAGCGATTTGTGAATTGGAGTAAATAAGATTTTTAATTAATTCATTAACTTATTTCGCTAGTGCTCAACTGGCACACTTCCTGCCTTTATAGCTCTTAACACGAAAACGATAATATTTAGGATGAGCTTATGTTACTAACCCTTTCCACCACGCATCAGCCTGCGACTGATCTGGGCTTTTTGCTGCACAAGCATCCTGAGCGGCTGCATGAGATTGAAATTCCGCAAGGACGCGCTTTGATGTTTTATCCTGAAGCCTCGAATGAGCGTTGCACTTTCGCGCTGACTTTGGAGCTTGATCCGGTGCAGTTGGTGCGCGGTTCGGGGCAAAAAGGCGATGCGGGTTTATTGGATGAGTATGTGAATGACCGTCCGTATGCGGTGTCGTCGTTTTTAACGGTGGCTTTGGGCAGAGCGCTGGGAACGGCTTTTACGGGGCGTTCGAAAGATCGGCAAGCTTTGGCAGATAGTGCGCTTCCCTTTGAAATTACGCTCACACCTTTACCCGTGCGCGGCGCGGAAGATTTGCCACAGCGTTTGTTTGCGCCATTGGGTTATGAAGTGAGTGTGGAGCGCCATGCCTTATTACCGGATCGGCCGAGTTGGGGCGAGAGTCCTTATGTGACTTTGACTTTAAAGGCCACTAAGCAATTGCGTGAAGTGCTGGAGCATATTTTTGTGCTGATTCCGGTGATGGATAATCGCAAGCACTATTTTATTGGCAAAGAAGAGCTAGAAAAGCTGCTGCGTAAAGGTGAACAGTGGCTACAAAACCATCCTGAAAAAGTGTTGATTACTGAGCGCTATCTCAAGCATCGCAAAGCTTTAATCCGCGAAGCCTTGGCGCGTTTATCGGATGATGCACCTCTCGAAAATCAAGCTAATCCCGATACCGATTTAAACCAAAATCTCGCCGAAATGGCTTTAGAAAAACCGATGCAACTCAATGAATTGCGTTTGGAAGCCGTCACGCAAGTACTATTGGAACAAGGTGTAAAACGTGTGTTGGATTTGGGTTGTGGTGAAGGGCGTTTATTGAAACGTTTGAGTCAAGAAGGGCAGTTTAAGCGCTTAGTGGGTGTGGATGTGAGTTTGCGGGCTTTGGAAATTGCCGCGCGGCGTTTGCATTTGGAGAATGCCAGCGAAAAACAGTTGGAGCGGATGGCCTTGTGGCAGGGCGCTTTGACCTATCGTGATCAGCGTTTTGCAGGCTTTGATGCGATTGTTTTGGTGGAGGTGATTGAGCATTTGGAATTGGATCGTTTGCCTGCTTTGGAGCGGGTGGTGTTTGAGTTTGCGTATCCGAGTGTCTTGGTGGTGACGACACCGAATAGTGAATTCAATGCGCGTTTTCCGAATCTCGTACAAGGCAAATTTCGCCATGCAGATCATCGCTTTGAATGGACGCGCGCTGAGTTTGTGGCATGGTGTGAGCGCGTAGCAGCCAGTTATGGTTATCAAGTTGCCATCAGTGGCATCGGCGAAACCGACCCAGAATTAGGCAGCGTCACGCAAATGGGAGTCTTCACCAAATGAGAACGATCAGTATTCCAGAATTTGCGCTCGTAGTGTTGATTGGTACCTCCGGTTCCGGCAAAACCACTTTTGCGCGCCAGCATTTTAAGCCGACCGAAATTGTCTCATCTGATGTCTGTCGTGGTTGGGTGGCGGATGATGAGAATGATCAAGCGGCGACCGCGCCAGCTTTTGCAGTGCTACATTATTTGGTGGAAAAGCGCCTGGAAGGTCGGCGTTTAACTGTGGTGGATGCGACCAATTTGCGTGCGGAAGATCGTAAGTCGCTGCTGGCCTTAGCGAAAAAATACTATGCCCTGCCAGTCGCGCTGGTGATTAATACGGGGCAGTCAGTGTGCATTGAGCGCAATCGTGCGCGTCCTGATCGGCAGTTCGGTGCGCATGTGGTGCAGAACCAAACCCGCACGATGAAACAAGGTTTATTTGGCCTGCCGCGCGAAGGCTTTAGGCAGGTTTATGAGTTTCGTTCTGAAGCTGAAATTAACGATGTAGTGATTGAACGCCAGCGTTTGTGGACGGACTTACGCCATGAAACGGGGCCATTTGATTTGGTCGGCGATATTCATGGCTGCTTTGATGAATTGCGCAGTTTATTGGAAAGTTTGGGCTATCAATGTGGCGAAGATGAGCAAGGTGTATTTGCCCTTCCACCGGAAGGACGCAAGTTAGTCTTCGTCGGTGATTTAGTCGACCGTGGCCCGAAAACGCCACAAGTTTTGCGCTTAGTGATGCGCATGGTGAAAGCAGGGCAAGCGCTTTGTGTGCTGGGAAATCATGAGGCGAAATTGCTCAAATGGTTGCGTGGCAAAGACGTAAAACTCAGTCATGGTTTAGCGCAAAGTGCTGAGCAATTGAGCCAAGAAACACCGGAGTTTCGTGCTGAAGTAGCGGACTTTATTGATAGTTTAATTAGCCATTATGTCTTGGATGGTGGGCGTTTGGCGGTGGCGCATGCGGGTGTGAAAGAGAGCATGCAAGCGCGGGCTTCGGGCGCGATTAAGCAGTTTTGTATGTATGGCGAAACCACGGGTGAAACCGATGAGTTTGGCTTGCCCGTGCGTTATCCGTGGGCAATGGATTATCGCGGCAAAGCCAAAGTGGTGTATGGGCACACGCCAATGCCGAATGCGGAGTGGTTGAATAATACCATTTGTTTGGATACTGGCTGCGTATTCGGCGGCAAACTGACGGCTTTGCGTTATCCTGAAATGAGCTTGCAGTCAGTGCCTGCCCAGCAGATTTATTGCGAGCCAGTGCGTCCTCTGGAAGCGCCGAATCTGAGCCTCAGCGCGCAGCAGGAAGAGGATGATGTGCTGCATTTTGCGGATGTGAGTGGCAAGCGTTTATTGCAAACGCGCCTGAACCGCCAAGTGACGATTTATGGTGAAAATGCAGCGGTGGCTTTGGAGGTAATGAGTCGTTTTGCCATCAATCCACGCTGGATGATTTATCTGCCGCCGACCATGGCTCCCACCGCAACCAGCACCAAAGCAGGCTTTTTGGAGTATCCGAGCGAGGCATTTAGTTATTATGCCGAGCGCGGTGTGAGCGAAGTGGTCTGTGAAGAAAAGCATATGGGTTCGCGCGCGGTGATGGTGGTGTGTCGCAATCCTGAAGTCGCACAACAGCGTTTTGGTGTTAGGAGCGGCGAAATCGGCGTGATTTATACCCGTACTGGACGGCATTTTTTTAATGATACGAGCTTAACATCGGCCATTTTGCAGCGTTTAAATCAGGCTTTGCAAACGTCGGGTTTGTGGGATGAGTTGCAAAGCGATTGGGTGTGTTTGGATGTTGAAATCATGCCGTGGTCAGCCAAGGCCATGTCTTTGATTCGTGAGCAATATGCGCCAGTCGGTGCGGCGGCGCGCTTGAGTATGTCGGCGGTGAATACGGCTTTGCAACAAGCCTTGCAGCGCGGTGTTGATCTTGGAACGGTTACTGAACGTTTTGCCGAACGTAGTCAAGCCGTCGATCAATACGGGGCTGCTTGGGCACAATATTGCTGGGACGTGCAGGGTATTAATGACTTGCGCATTGCACCCTTCCACCTGCTGGCGAGTGAAGGCGCGGTACACATGGATAAAACCCATCACTGGCACATGCAGCATCTCGCGCGTTTGGCAGGGCTGGATAAACTCTTCCATGCTACCCAATATTTAAGCGTGAATCTGGCGGATGAAACCCAAGTCGCAGCCGCTTGTGAGTGGTGGGAAAAGCTTACCGAGCAAGGCGGCGAAGGCATGGTGGTTAAGCCTGCTAACTTCATTGCTTATGCTAAAGATATGCCGATTCAACCCGCTCTGAAATGCCGTGGCAAAGATTACCTACGCATTATTTACGGCGCTGAGTATGATCTGCCAGACAATTTGGTGCGCTTAAGAAAACGTGGTTTGAGCCGCAAGCAATCACTAGCGATGCGCGAGTTTGCCTTGGGGCATGAAGCACTTCATTGCTTTGTGGAGAAAGAACCTCTGCGGCGGGTGCATGAGTGTGTGTTTGGGATTTTGGCGTTGGAGTCGGAGGCGGTGGATCCGAGGTTGTAACTAGCGCTTTTGAATATTGCGTTCACAGTGGGATAGGTTGTTAATCGTTTTTATTGAATTTCATAATTTTTGTACATACAATAATTATTGTATTAACCCCGAGTTTTCTTAAGTGCAAATACAGTTCGATCCCCAGAAAGATGTGCTAAACCGCCAAAAGCACGGAGTTTCTTTAGCTGAGGCTGAAAATATTGAGTGGGATACGCTCTGGGGATTCGAAGATGATCGATTCAATTATAGTGAGCTGCGCATGATCGGATTTGGCTATATCGGTTTACGACTTTATTGCGTCGTGTATACCGAACTGAATGAAGAACTGTGGCGGATTATCAGTTTACGACTTGCGACTAGAAAAGAGGTTGAACGCTATGCCCAAGCTTAAAACAGGCACCATCTTGCCGACTGCAAAAGAGGATGAACAGATTCGTTTAGGTATTGCCCAAGATGACGACACTATTGAGCTGACCAAGGTTGAGGTCAAACGTTTGCGCCCAGTTGGGAGGCCTTTAGCAGCCATTACTAAAGAAAAAATTACAGTACGTTTATCGCCAGAAGTGACTGCTTACTTTCGCTCTTTGGGCACAGGTTGGCAAACACGTATAGATCAAGTGTTGCGTGACTATGTAAACTCGCAACGTTGATTATGGTTAGATTAAGAAATCGGCTATGTGCGAGCGCTCAAATTATTAAGCCAAGTGCTTGATGCAAGTTAGAGCGATCAACATTTGGAAGCACTGCCTGAATTGCCCAACTCTTGGCACCATGCTCTAATGCAGTAAACCACAGGAGAGGCCATTCATGCTCAACGAACAACAACAAACCCAGCTTTTAGTCCACCACGCCCGCCAAGTATTAGCACCCACAAATTCTACAACTAATCCCGATTGGCAAGCCTTCGAGCAGCGCTTAACTCAATGCCTTCCCGCCCTAGTCAATGAACTCAGCAGCGTTTATGGTGAGCGTGCAGACTTCCTGAGTTTCCTCGACAGCTTATTAAACTCGGCTTATCAAGCATGGCAAGTCCGCCCAACCGCTTTAAAAGCCCAAGACGCCGAGCATGAGCATCATCCCGATTGGTTTACCTCTGAAAAGATGATCGGCGGCGTGTGCTATGTGGATTTATTCGCGGGTAATTTGCAGGGCATTATTCAAAAAATCCCCTACTTTCAAGAGCTGGGTTTGACCTATTTACACCTCATGCCGCTGTTTAAATGTCCTGACGGGCAGAGTGATGGTGGTTATGCGGTGAGTAGTTATCGTGAAGTGAATCCGGCTCTTGGCACGATTGAGGATTTGCGTCAAGTGGCTGCGGCTTTGAAGGTGGCGGGCATTACATTAGTCGTGGATTTTATTTTTAATCACACCTCGAATGAGCATGTATGGGCGCAGGAAGCGGTCAAGGGTAATCCGCAGTATCAAGATTTTTATTACTTCTTCCCGGATCGGCGCATGCCTGATGCGTATGATCAAACCGTGCGCGAAATCTTCCCTGATCAGCATCCGGGCGCGTTTTCGCAGTTACCCGATGGGCGTTGGGTGTGGACGACGTTTAATAGTTTTCAGTGGGATTTGAATTACAGCCATCCGGCGACTTTCACCGCGATGGCCGAGGAAATGCTGTTTATTGCCAATCTCGGCGTGGATATTTTGCGCATGGATGCGGTGGCTTTCATTTGGAAGCAGCTCGGCACGGATTGCGAAAACCTGCCCCAAGCGCATGCCTTGATTCGTGCCTTTAATGCGGTGGCACGGATTGCAGCGCCAAGCCTACTATTCAAATCCGAAGCGATTGTCCACCCCGACAAAGTGGTGCAATACATCGCACCCAACGAATGCCAACTCTCCTACAACCCGCTACAAATGGCGCTGTTGTGGAATTCGCTCGCTACCCGCGAAGTGAATTTGCTGCAACAAGCTTTGGAGCGCCGCCACAATCTGCCTGCCCAGACCGCATGGGTGAATTATGTGCGCTGCCATGATGATATTGGCTGGACGTTTGCGGATGAAGATGCGGCGGAGTTTGGTATTAATGGCTTTAAGCATCGCCAGTTTTTGAATCAGTTTTATGTGAATCGCTTTGCGGGCAGTTTCGCACGCGGTGTGCCCTTTCAGGATAACCCATTGACTGGCGATTGCCGGATTAGTGGTATGTGTGCGGCATTGGTGGGCTTGGAGCAGCACGACCCTTTGGCTATTGATCGGATTATGTTGCTGCATAGCGTGGCCTTGAGTTCGGGCGGTTTGCCGCTGATTTATCTAGGCGATGAAGTCGGCACTTTAAATGATTACAGCTTTGCCAATGACCCACACCAAGCCGACGACTCACGTTGGGTACATCGCCCTGCTGCCGATCAGGTACGTTATGAAATGCGTCATGATTTAAATACCGATGCCGGAAAAGTGTTTAATCGACTGCTGCATCTGATCCAAATTCGCAAGAACACGCCTGCTTTGGGTGGCACGCAGTTGGTGGCATTTAATGCGAAAAATCCCCATGTGTTGGGCTATTGGCGCGGGGAACAGGAGCGGGTGTTAGTGTTGGCGAATTTTAGCGAGAAGCCGCAATATGTGAGTGCTTTAACGTTATCTGCTTTGCCTGAAACCGTACCAGATTTGATTAGTGGCAAAATGGTTTCTGTGGTCAATGGGGTGAGGCTTGCGCCTTATCAGTTTGTTTGGTTGAAACTTATCAATGCTTAAGTCTCAACCTTGATAAGTGCAGCGACCTAGATTCAAGTAGAATGGCACTTGATGTAGTATCTCTACTTTGATTGTTAATTACCCAATTTATAAGGCTTACCCAAATAGATAATGTTCAGATCCTGCTTGGGTGTGAAATTAGTTTTTTCCATGACAAAAGTCTTGGCGTCGACTTTTTTCACGCCCGTGCCGCAAAAGCTCAGTTTTTCATTCGGGTCAGATTTTTTGATGGTTAATTTGAATTTCCCAATCGGGCCTTTCCAATTCGCGCCCGTGGTAAGGATGTAAGCGATAGTGGAGGTGGGGATATCGTATTTAGCCTTTTGCTGCTGCTTAATCCATTTCTGAAGCTCAGCGTCAATACAATACATCCCCGTTTCTTCGCCTTGCATGCCATAGCCGACCGCACCACCCACCCCAGGCGTGTATTCATGCACAACCGAAACGACTTTTTTGGCAGGGAAAGTTGGCATCCAGTGATGGGTAATTTTATGCACAGTTGCTCCGCTTTCTTTATCGACCGAGGTTTTATCTTCGGTTTCGAAGGCTTGTTTTTTGCCATCAATGCTTACTGAGAATTTCAGGATATTTTTGTCTTTGGGCAAAGTTTCTTCGGTGTAATAGGGGAGGGACGAACCATCTGCATCCAACACCGCTTCCGGTAAGGGAAAAGCAACACGAGTGGTAATGGGTTTGTCACTGCTATTAAAAAATTGATAAGCAACACGAATCTTGTCTTTGCTGATCCATAAATCCTCTTGCTGCATGACGATATGCTCGGATTTTTTGAAGACTAAACCGCCTACTTCAAAGGCAGCCACTGAGTCATTGGCCGAGGCGGTGGATAGAGGAGCTAGGGCTAATAGCATAGCTAAATAAACTGAACGCATGATACTTCCTCGCAATGGCTATTTTTAGTTGAGATACCAATAATAGACCAGTATCTATGAAATAAGTGCCTATGAGGCGGTAGAATCTTTGCGCTCTGCCTATAGTCTAGTCTTAGCGTGGCGCTCGTTGTTTTTTAGGGATATTAATCACGCCAGAGCCATCAATTAACCATTTATCCTGTTTTTGAATCGGCTTGACTGCAATTTCCATGGTATCTTTGTGGTTAGGGTCCCAAAGGCCAGATACTAGCATCACACCCGATTTTTTATCGCAGCTTATGACCTTGCCAAAGTGCTCTGCCGCATCCTGTGCATCCACAATGGGATCAGAGTCTTGACTGGATTCATAATTTTCTTTGCGAGTATCCCCAACCAATTTTTTATAAGTCGCTTTAAACTGGGGAGTAAGGTTTTTATTGTCTGCAACCCATTGGTCGCTATTAGGATCAGGCGGGTTTTTATGGAAAAAAGCGGCGTAGCTATTGATAAAGTTGAGCGCTGCTTGTTTGCTGGCGGCACTGCAATCTGCATGACTTAACGGGCTAAGCGCTAAACCCAAAACTAATGCGGGGTAGAATAATTTCATGTCTTTAACCTCACAATGATTTAGCTAAGTTTAGGCTAAAAATCAATTATAAGTTTAGCTCAACAACAATCGGATAGTGATCTGAGCCAATGCTGTCACCGATTTTTGTACGACCTAATTTCCATTGCGGGCTAGCAATGACTTGGTCAATAGGGATACCCATGAAGCCTTTGAAATTAGCAGGCCAAGTGGGGAATAGGTTCATACAACGCTTAAAACCTTTGGCGGCTAAACCGTTAAAGGCAGTCGACCATGGTGTAGCATTAAAATCCCCTGCAATAATAGTCGGCAGGCTGCTGTTATTAGTGATTTGTTGCAAAAGGGTATCGCGGATTTGATACGCGTTTTGGTCAACTGGCGGCAGCGGGTGAAAACCGATCAATTGAATCGGCTGCGTATAAGCTACTTGGGTACTGATATGCTCAATACCGAGTGGATCAGTGATGGTTTGGGTATTGCTCAAGGGTAAGCGCGATAAGATCGCCATACCAAACGCACCAGAGCGGGCTTGCAAGATTTGATAGGGATAATCCGTCCAAGTTTTTACCGGTTCGACATGCTGCTTCGCAAACTCTAAGAGTACAATCACTTCAGGCTGTTGTTGGTCGATTAAAGCTTTGACGCGGCTCAAATCAGAATTGGTGAGTAGCAAATTACTGCTAATCAACTTGAAGGGTTTCGTACTGCTGGAGGCGCTATTTAATACAGGTGAGGCGGTGACAAAGGGTAGAGCTAAAGCCACCAAGGCCAGCAACCATCGTTTCTGCTTAAAGGCTAATAGCAAACTGCTCAATATCAGCAGCAGTGCATACAACCATTGCCAATGACTGGCTAAGTCAAATAGCCAAGCTAGGGTAGGGGTGTGGTCTATCAGGAAGGGTGTAATTAGCGGGCTAAGTAATCCCAATAAACTAGCCAGTAATATCAAAACCCCAAAAGCTCTTAGCATTTCTTTTTCTCAAAGATGATTCAATCAGGCAAATTCTAGCATAAGGCATCAAACCCAAAGCGCAGCTACTGATGCCAAATCACGCCTGTGACCCGCCAGGCTATTTGATAATTCGCAATGCAAGCAGCTAAATTTCAGCTCAGGATTCGCCAGTTATTTTTAATAAAAACCTTATAAATTTTAGATCGGAGTCTTCCATGTTGAAAGCCATGAATGTATTGCTGTTATCTGCTTTTTTAGCGAGCGCTGCGATTGCCGAAGAAGCAAAAAAAGCACCTATTGAAGCTGCTCAACCTGTTGCTGCGATGGATAGCGAAGCCGCTGCTAAACAAGCTGCTATGAAAAATATGTTGCATGCAAATCCGCTTCCAAATTACATGGCTATCCTTAGAAAAGATGCTGCTGCTCTCCAATTAACGGCAGAACAACAAGCTAAATTGGATGCTTGGTATCAAGAGCACAATGCACATGCGAACGAAACGGTGAAAAAGATTGTCACTGCCGAGCAAGCCTTAGCTCAAGCCTCAATGGATGGAGCGAGTTCAGAAGTTATCATGAAGCAATATGATGAAATGGCGGCCATGCGTCGCGCTTTGGCAGAAGGCAAAACCCAATGCCGCGACCATGTACGCAGTGTGTTGAGCGCAGAGCAATGGGCGCAATTAACTAAAATGCAAAGTGAAATGTTAGCAGCGAAATAAGGCTCTAAGCCCGTTGCCTTCATATGAAATGGCATAGCAATTGTGCCATTTCAGTAAAATTTCGACTATCCTGAAGCTTGAATCAATAATTAGTTGAACGCTTTACTTAAGTGAATAAGGAGCCGCCTGTGATTTTCCGCCAGCTATTTGAAAAAGATTCCAGCACTTACACCTACCTATTAGCCTGTGAAGCCACAGGGCAATGCGTCTTGATTGATCCAGTGATTGATACTGTTGAGCGTGATTTACGGGTGTTGCAGGAATTAGGTTTAACACTCACCTACACACTGGAAACGCATATTCACGCGGATCACTTAACGGGTGGGAAAAAGCTGCGCGAATTTACCGGCTGCAAAATTGCTGTGCCTGCACTTGATCAATTGCCATGCGCGGATATTGGAGTACAAGAAGGTATACCATTTCAAGTCGGGCAACTAACCCTGCATCCACTATTTACCCCCGGACACACAGGCACACACCATGCTTATTTATTCGATAATGGCATGCAGCAGGTGTTATTTTCCGGCGACGCGCTCTTGATTGAAGCGTGCGGGCGCACTGACTTCCAATCGGGTAATGCACAGGCTTTGTATCGCAGTGTGACGGAGAAATTCTTTAGCCTGCCGGATGAAACCTTGGTGTATCCCGCGCATGATTACGAAGGCCGTCAACTCAGTACCATTCGCCAAGAAAAAAACCGTAATCCACGTTTAGGTAATGACAAAACGGAAGCCGAGTTTGTGGCGATCATGAATGGTTTGAAATTGCCGTATCCGCGTAAAATTGATTTTGCTGTGCCCGGCAATCAGTTATGCGGTCAATGCCCGGATAATGTGCCGGAGCAATATCGCGGGCCATGCGAGGTGATTGAATTGCCGCCGGATTTAAAGCGGGCTTTGCGTTCGGGGGATCAGGGTTAAGGGCCTACTCTTTAAAATACGGAGGCAGTTTTAATAACCAAGCTTCCTATTCATTAGTATCTGGCACTTTTACACCCCGCGCTTGGCTAATCATTTGCAGCGCTGTTTTAGGATTGACTCCAGCTGTCACTAATACAGCTCCTGCTATAATACCCGTTCGCCCAATCCCCGCGCGACAATGAATGACTACATGCTTGCCTGCCTCTATTTCAGCAGAAAGTTGCTTAGCCAAATTCACTGCTTTGATGGTAGAAGGCAAACCACGATCAGCAATCGGGAAGTTGAGATAGTCAAGGCCGTGTAGCTGACAATATTCAGACTGTTTGCTAAGCCCTAATTCGTACTGCTCATGAAGCTCTAAAAGACTGATCACTTTGTCGATTTGTAATTGCTTTAAGCCTTGTATCGAATCTTCTAGCCACTCACCAGCAGTAGGCTTAGCCATGATGGAGAGTCGGCCTAAGATATTGGTCAGTGGAATAGCGTAAGTCGTTGGGCGCATAGAGTTAAAGTTAAGCTACACTTGTTCAAATTGAGCTTTAGCTGATTTGAGATTGATACTGCGATAGCTAGTTAGGTTTGAATTTAAACGTTGTGCTAAACCGTTTGCACCTGCCTTCATGACGAGGTGATGATTCCAAGTAAAGGCCGGTTTTAGGAGTGGTGCGAACCAGCGCATCCACGGTTTTTCCTGTTTGACGCACCAGATATAATGCAGGCGAGTACCCTTGGAAGTTGATTCCAGTTGCCAACGACCTACTCCATGTACATCCCCTTCCGTGTTGAGAATAATGTTATAGGGCACTTCCACAATCACCGTGCGTACCAAAAACTCAACCCGATACAGCAAAGCGGTTTTCCACCGCGCTTTACGCAAAGCATTCAGGTCATCAACACCGCCTGCCTCAATTAATTCGACACTCTCCACATAAGGCCACCATTGCGGCCAGTTTTCAGGTTGGATCAACACGTCCCAAACTTGCTCAAGGGGGGCGTCAATTTCAAATTCATTGACTAGAGCAAAGGTACTGTGATGATTGAGAAACTCATGCATGAGAGGTATTTTAGAGTTCTGTGCTATTGTCGAGTTCATGGTGGCTCACTCAATTTGAAAGCTTCTTATTGGTAATACGTAGCAAGCTAGCAATTGGATTTAATAGTTATACAATCATTAAAGTATCAGTTACTTAAGTTATTTTTGAAAACAGTTAGTTGCTTTAATAATCCAGTTTTTACTCATGCGTATTAGACACTAATACACTAGGTAGGTGCCTAGTTGATCAGTATAGACGCTGCTTAAGTTGACACTACCAGCGTTGAGATCAGCATAAACTTCCGCAGGCTAGCAGCTTTGAATGTTGCTGGCAAACTACAATCGACTAGCGGAAAGTTTCGATAAGTAATGCTATGTAGTTCGAAATAGTTCGTTTGTTTACTAAATCCTAATTCATATCTGGTTGCTACCTTCATCAGCTTGATACCTGCGATTAAAGCTATTTCAATAGCTATTCTTGGCAAAACAAGTCCAAACTAAGCGCTCACCTGAAGGCTTTCAATAAGGCAATAAATATGCAACCCAGCCGTGGCACGCCGAGAATCTTAGAAGACGAAATTACCAATGCCGATTTAGGTAGGGTTACATGGTCGCCCATGAAGTCGATTTGGTATCTCTCACATTTATATATTGCTTTAATCGGAGGGTGGCTGACGTTTAGTTGGCAGGCTTTTGCCGTATTTATAGTGTTTACCGGAATTAGTCTATGCCTTGGACATTCTTTAGGCATGCACCGTCGCTTGATTCACAATAGTTATCAATGTCACCGTTGGACTGAGTATTTGTTTGTGCACTTAGGTGTTTTAGTGGGCATGGCAGGGCCATTTGGCATGATTCATCAGCACGAACTGCGCGATTGGGCGCAACGAAAAACAAACTGTCATCCGTATTTACGTCATGGTAATGCCCTTCTAAAAGACGGTTGGTGGCAATTAAATTGCGAATTAACTCTACAACATCCGCCCCACTTGCAGCTTGAAAAGAGATTAGTTAATGATCCTGTTTATCAATGGATGGAACGTACTTGGATGTGGCAACAATTACCTTGGGCGCTGCTGTTGTTTTATTTCGGTGGTGTTGCTTGGGTGATTTGGGGAATTAGCGCCCGAATTGCCGTTTCAGTGACAGGCCATTGGCTGATTGGCTATTTCGCCCATAACCACGGGCAGCGCGATTGGCATGTCGATGGTGCAGCGGTGCAGGGCTACAATATTAGCTTGTTTGGATTCCTTAGCATGGGCGAAGCTTGGCACAATAACCATCACGCCTTCCCCGGTTCCGCCGTGTTAGGTATTTATCAAGGCCAATCTGATCCGGGTTGGTGGGTGTTAAATGCGATGCATAATCTCGGTTTAGTATGGTCGTTAAAGCTGCCTAGTGATTTGCCGTATCGCCCTGAACTATTGCCAATTGAGCATCATTCACGCTCAATGAAAGTCCCTAAGCAGTGCCCGTTGCTGAGCTGTTTTAGCTAATTGCCGACGGTTGGAGTTAGCGGCCTGTCGTGCTGATATTCAAACCGATTCAGCGGCAGACATAGCTGTAAAAGAACTGATTAGCTGGATGGAGTCGAGGAAACAGTCTCGTTAAGTGAGGCTAGTATGCATGCTTCGGGCTAGCTTACTTAAACCCCGCTGCAATTCCCCCTCATGCATCCCATGCCCAGCTTCAACCGCCAATAACTCATAATTCTCCAAATAATCCCCCAACAATTCCGCTCCAGCCAGTTGGCAAACTAAATCATGCTGCCCATGCACTGCATAAACCGGAATTTTCCTCAACTTATCCAAACCCTCTAACACACCCTGTTTCGGCAAGAAAAAACGATTCGCCGCGTAGTGTGCATAAATCCGGTTGCGCGCAATTCGGCCATTCCAAGCTTGTGGATCAGGATTAAAACTGGGTGCGGCAATCTTCATCACGGTCGATTCCCAAGCATCCCAAGCTAAGGCTGCGTGATAAGCGCTTTCTGGCTCAGCTTGTAGGCGCTCTAGCAAGACGTTGGCAGGATCAGTGTGGTAGAAAATTTGCAAGGAGGCTAATAAGGCTTGGTAAGCAGCGGGAAACTGTTGACTCACGCCATCCGGGAGCGCAAACCAGTTCCAATCTTCGCGCCGCGCCAGAAATACACCGCGCAGCAAAATACCTAAGACCTTGTCAGGAAACTGTTTGGCATATTCCAAAGCCAAGGCTGTGCCCCATGAGCCGCCATAAATCACCCAGTGTTCAATGTTTAAGTGTTGGCGCAAGCGTTCCATATCCGCGACTAAATCAGCAGTGGTATTGGCTTCAATACTGCCCAATGGTGTCGATTGCCCACAGCCGCGCTGGTCGACTTGGATAATGCGAAAGCCTTCGGGATATAAGTAAGTGGTTTGGGCAGGATTGCAGCCCGAGCCGGGGCCGCCGTGTACGAAAAGCAGGGGAATGCCTTGAGGATTGCCGAATTCAGCAAAGTAAAGTGTGTGCCCATGATCGACACTGAATGTAGTCATAAGCGCGCGACTTTCGGCTCCATGCCGCGCGTTTCGCCGGAAAGTTTAAAGAAGGCATCCAATAAACTGGTAGTGATGGTTTGCGCGATTAAATTCGCGGGTGTGTCTTGCGCGAGTAGTTTACCTTTGTGCAAGACTAAAACTTGTTTCGCCGCTTCGGCTTCGTCGATTAAGTGAGTTGCCCAGAGCACGCACAAGTTTTGTTGGTCACAAAGTTGATGCACATACTGAATTAAACTGGCACGCGAAGCGGGGTCGAGTCCGACAGTGGCCTCATCCATTAATAAGAGTTTTGGTTCGGTCATTAAGGCGCGCGCGAGTTCAACTTTGCGCCGATTGCCACCGCTTAAACTACGGCAGGGTTTGCTCGCGGCATCGCTTAATTCGAGTTGCGCTAACACAATTTCGCTGCGGGTTTTGATGTCAGATTTTGCCATGCCATGCAGTTTGCCGTGGAAGTCTAAATTGGTTTGCACGCTTAAATCTAAGTCGAGCGCAGGCTGTTGGAATACCACACCCATTTGCGCTAAGGCAGCGGGTAGGTTTTGTTTGATGTTGATTTCATTCAATAAAATTTCGCCTTGATCGGGCGCGAATAAGCCGGTGAGTAATTGAAACAAGGTGCTTTTGCCTGCGCCATTCGGGCCAAGTAGCGCATAGAAGCCACTGTCTAAACTAAAACTGACTGCTTGCAAGGCTGGCACACTGCCATAGGCTTTGCTGACGGATTGCACGCTGAGCGTCGACATGATTATTCCCTTGCTAAAGAGCCAGACAGTAGTTGCGGATACTGTTGCAGGAGTTGATTTTGTTGGGTTTGCAAATCGCTGGTGACCGCCGAACGTGGACGCGCCAACGGCACAGCATAGTCCAAAATCACCTGTGCAGGGCGCGCTGAGAAAAATAAAATCCGATCCGCCAATTGCAGCGCCTCATTCAAACTGTGAGTGACGAATAATACTGTGGGGCGCGTGTCCGCCCATAATTGCATTAATAATTGGCGTAAATCTTGCGCAGTCGGCTCATCCAAGGACTGAAATGGCTCGTCCATAAGCAACAATTTTGGCTGGGTAACAAAAGCACGCACCAAAGCTACACGGCGCTTTAAACCGCCCGATAATTGTTTGGGGAAAGCAGCGCGAAACTCAGTTAAACCGAGTTGATTAAGTAAGTTCGCCATGCGCGCAAAACGCTCCGCATCCATCTGCAAAGGTGGCGCATCCAGCACTAAACGAATATTGTTTTCTACGGTAAGCCAGGGCATTAAACGTGGCTCTTGAAACATATAACTCAAAGCATTACGCGGTGCTTGGATTGAGCCTGCGAAATCGGTTTCAAGTCCGGCAATCATATTGAGTAGGGTGGTCTTGCCCGTGCCAGAAGGCCCAACCAGCGCGACGAACTCGCCAGACTGCACTTCGAATTGCACATCACGCACCGCTTGCACGCCATTGGCAAACGTTTTGTCTTGCAAATTGACACTGACCAAACTCATTCGCGCCACCGATTTAAGCGTTTTTCGAGCGGGCGCAAGAACACGGCTTCAAGAATCAGAATTAAGGTCACGAAGGCAAACGTATAAGCCAGAATGCCTTTAATATCAAAATAGTGGAAATAGTTGCCGAGCTGAAAGCCTACCCCATTACTGCGCCCTAATAATTCGACGACTAACACGATCTTCCAAATCAGCGCTAAGCCATTGCGTGCCGCGGCGAATAGATAGGGATAAAGCTGCGGCCAATACACTTGCCAAAAGCCTTGCATGGGTGAGAGGCGATAGACTTGCGCGACTTGTAATAAGTCTTTATCGACCGCACGCGCCCCCTCACGCAGAGTCACAATCACCATGGGAATTTTATTTAAAGCGACCGCCAAAATCGCGGCGGTTTCGCCCAAACCTAACCAGATATAGCAGAGAATAATCGTCACCAAAGCAGGGATATTCAGGCCAATAATCACCAGACTATCCAACCATTCATTCCAGCGCTCGCGGCTGCCCATCACGATGCCAATACCCACACCAATTAGCATCGCCAGCGTAAAGCTTGCAATCACTCGCCCAAGCGTTGCGCCTAAATGGATAAATAACTCGCCAGAGAGGATCTGCTGCCAGAGCGTGCCTAATACCGCGTTAGGTGTCGGCAAATAACGGCTTTGTAGCCACCACGCGAGCGCTTGCCAGATCAGCAAGCAGCCGATCAACACTAAAACGCGCGGTTTCCACAATGCCTTCATCAATTAAGGGCAAGCGGGCAAGCTAAAGCCTGAATAAAACACGCCTTGCGGCAGTTCTTTTAACTCACCAACCAAATCCTTGCCGCCTAAATAAGCAAGTAATTTAAAGGTTTGACTGGCGGCAGCTTGTTGTTTTTCACCAAAGCAAGCTGGAATGCCCGCGCGGAAAGCATCACGTAAGGCCGTAAAAACGCTGTCTTTATCCGCCTTCATTTTCGGGCGAATACGCAGCCATTCTTCGTCGCTGTCTTGCATGATTTTCTTGGCAGCATAAGAGGCGGTTAGGAAGCCTTTGGCAGCGGTTTCGTGGTCTTTGGCCCATTTCTCGCTAAACACCCAGCCAATCATGGGCAGGTCTTTTTGAATACCTAAACCTTCCAAGACTTGTGGCACGGTAATCACCGTTTGCAAGCCTTGATCTTGTAAGCGCGCGGCGAAATTCCAGAAGTTTAAGACCGCATCCAGTTCACTTTTTTGCATGACTTCATTCAATAAAGGTGGCGCGCCATATTGGACTTCGGCTTCTTTAGCGAGATCGATTTTGTCGTTTTGCTGAGCATAAGCGCGTAATAACAGCCAGCTTTTATCCTTTGCACCGCCTGCCACGCCGAGCTTTTTGCCTTTTAAATCAGCGAGTGTTTTGATATCCGCTTTCGGGCTAGCCAGCATACTGCCCACCGCCGTGGAATAGGGAAATAACACATAATCCGCTGCGGCTGCGCGTTGTTGCGCTACCCAGATCCAATCCGTGACGACAACATCGACTGCGCCACCTAATAAAGCAACCGTTGCGGCATCGCTGGAAGCCACAGGCACGACTTCTAATTCAAAGCCATTCGCTTCGGCGAGTTTATGTTGCTGCATCACATCCAGCTCCCAGTTCACCGTACCAAATTCCAGCACACCAACGCGCACTTTCTCTAAGGCATGCGCTATGGCAGGGAATAGGCTAAGCGTTAAACTAAGGATGAGTATGCGTAAGTAGTTCATTGTTATTTCCTCCGAAAACGTGTGCAGAGCTTGGCGCTTAAGTTTGCTCAGAGTCGCGGTGAATACATCCCTGTACGCTCCACAGCCGCATCCTTGCGGCTGAGGCTCTGCTCAAACTTAATCGCCAAACTCTTTGAGATATAGGGTTCATGCTTGGCGAGTTCGTTGAATTAAACCGCGTTGTGGGTCGTAACCCCAAACCGCCAGCAAGAAAAATAAAATCAAAGAGCCCAATACGACCAAAGAGGAGAGGAGGTTCAATTGACCGTAAAGGGCAAACCGGATCATTTCAACCGCATGAGTAAACGGATTGAAACTAGCTAAATAATAAACCCAAGTCGCGCCCGACTCTTTCAGCTTCCACAAGGGATAGAGCGCGGTGGAGATAAAAAACATCGGGAAGATCACGAAATTCATCGTGCCCGCAAAATTCTCAAGCTGGCGAATCGACACCGATAGCAACAAACCCAAAGCGCCAAGCATTAAGCCCGCTAGCACCAAGGCGGGTAAAACCATAAGCCAGCCGAGCCACGGAATATCCACGCGAAACACTGCACATAAAGCTAAAAAGGCATAAGCTTGCAAGACTGACAATAAAGTACCTGCTACCAGTTTGCTGAATAATAAAAACCAGCGTGGCTGCGGTGCGGTGAGCAGCATGCGCATTAAGCCCATTTCGCGGTCGTAGACCATCGACAAAGACGATTGCATGCCATTGAACAGCAACACCATCCCCAGCAGGCCAGGCACGATATACACTTGGTAGGTGATATAGGTTTCGTAGGGAGGAATAATGGAAACGCCGAAAATATTCTGAAAACCGGCTGCAAACACAATCAGCCAGAGTGCAGGGCGCACTAAAGCCGATAGCAAGCGTCCGCGCTGATGCCAGAATTTTATCGTTTCGCGTTGACAGATGGCCACTAAGGCGGGCCAATGCCGTGTTGCCATACTACCTCTCCTCTGATTCATGACAGGTATTGATAGCGCACTTTGCCTAGGGCGGCTACCAACTTTTTGCCAACCCACACTCAACTACCGCACAAGAAAATCCCTGTACTGTTTGCATTCAGAACTTGCATTTAGTTTCAGGTTTATCAAAACCAAGCGCATCTAAATTATTGGTTTGATGCAGGAAACCATCGAGCGGGGCACGCTCCACGACCCAATTATGCGTCGCGAGCAGGATTGGTTGGCGCAATTGGTTATCCCAAGGGCGGAAGTTGAGGCGATTGCCTTTGAAACCATCCAACACTAATTCTTCGCTATGCAGATGCTTGCTGAGTACCGCAAAATCGCGGCTTTGGGTGCGTTGTACGGCTTCGGCTATCGCTTTCACTGCCATCGACGCTGCCCAATCCGCATCGCGCATCGGACGGTCGGCTTGCGCTTCAAAACGATTTTCGAGCTGTGGCGCACCGTGACGCTCCCAAGCCCAATGCCAAGCCACGGGCGCTAAACCTTCTGCACCGACCACTAATTGTGGTTCAATGCTGGCATAGGGCACGCTGCGCGCAAATTCACCCTGCGTATCCGCAATAAAGATCACATCATAGTCAGCATTGGCAGTAAGCAAGCTAATATTATTTTGGTCACGTTGGCGCGGATCGTTGCCCAATGCAAAGGGCCGATCTTCATCAATATCTAAACCATAACGCTTAGCCGAGCGAGTAAAGGCTTGATTAAATTCCAGATCATCAGGGCGCTGCCCACTCAATACCAGAATCTCTTTCCACTTGCGAAACACCAAATATTGCGCCAGTGCATCGGTGAGCATCGCATAGTTCGGGATAGTGTGGAGTAAATGCGCTTGGCACTGTTCTTGACGCAAACGATCTTCGCGTGCTGAGACATTGAACAGGATTAAGTTTTGTCCTTTAGTAGCACTCGCAAGTTCATTCAGCGCATCAGCAGGCAAATCGACCAAAAAGAATTGCACACCTTTGGCATTCATCTCTTTTACGCTAGCTAATAGCGCTGCGCTATCTTTGCCTTTCACCTGTTCCAGCTTGAAGGTCGCGCCAATGCCCGAGCCATGAAATTTGCTTTCTTTCAAAGCGACTTCAGCACCCGCATAAGGTCTGCCAAGTGAACCGAGCAAATAGCGCGCAAAGCTTTGCTTCTTGCTATAGCGCGCATCTTTTTCGAGTTGCAGATAGCCAATGGTGAAATCATCGGCATAGCTAGGCATTGCCCAAACTAAGCCGATCATCACCAGCAGCTTTAAGGCAAAGCGCCTAATCATCCACTAATACCGTATGTGGAACGCGCGCGATCGGCACGGATTTCAAGACTTTGCGCGTCGCCATATCAATCACCGACATATCATCGCTCAAGCCATTAATCACAAAGAGCAAGCTATCGTCTTTGTTCAAAGTGGTATTCCAAGCGCGTTTGCCGACCAACACATAATCATTCACTTTGCGACTTGCTACATCGACGAAAGCAACATGATTTGCGCGTCCGAGTGCTACCACTGCGGTTTTGCCATCTTTGCTGAGCGTAATGCCGACGGGGGTCACATCCTCGGTACGGAAACCGGGTGGGAGGAAATTGATAGTTTCTGTCACTTTATTGGTGGCGGGATCAATGATTGAAACTGAGCCGCTCAATTCATTTGATACCCATAATTCCTTTTGATCGGGTGTCAGAGCAAAGCGGCGTGGGCGATTGCCGACCACAATATTCGCTTTGATTTCTTTGCTGGCGGTATCAACCACATGCACCGTATTCGCGACTTCGGAAGTGACATAAGCGGTTTTACCATCGGGACTCACTAGAATGCCTTCTGGCTCTTCGCCGACTTCAACCGTGGTCATGCCGACCAGCTTTTCTTCTTCGCCTTCCTTAGCCTCGCCCTCTTTTTCTTCTCCCTCATCCGCAGCATCATCGCTTTCACCAGCCGGAGCGGCTTCCGCAACTTTTAAATCCGGTTTGCCTGCACGCTTGGCGAAATACTCATCCAAATTGAGAATGCCGAGTGCGCCATCATCTTCCAGCGAGATGTACATGGTCTTGCCATCAGGACTTAGATCGAATAATTCAGGGTCGTCAATCTCACCGATGCGGTCGACCAATTCCAACTTAGCCACATCAATCACATCAATCGCATTGCCATCGCCCGCCGCCGCATAAATCTGAGTTTTATCAGGATTGAACTGTAAATGACGCGGGCGCGCTTCCGTGCCAATCCGCTTCACGACTTCATAGGTTTTGCCATCTAGCACCGTGATATTGTTATCTTTTTCGCTACTGACAAACAGATAGCCTGTGCCCTTGGCGTAGGCAGGTTGGGTACAAGCGGAAATGAGACTGGCTAAAATGAGTTGGCGTGGCAATGCAGGCATACATGACTCTCCTCAGGTAAACTTGTTCTAAGTTAAGCATATACCAGTTGGCAAAAGGTTGGGTAGAGCAGCACGGTTTGCCACACTGGCCATCGCGGTTATTCGTAGTTTAAGCCAGCTTGTGCTATTTATTTAGGATATCTAACAGTAAGGAAAACTACTCATGTCATTATTTGATAGCTTTAAACAAAAAGTACAAGAAACTCGCGGTCAATTAGCAGCCGAGGTAGGTAAATTTCGCAATCGTGAATTCATGGAAGCCTGTGTAGCAGGTTGTGCGTTGGTTTCAGTAGCTGATGGCAATATCAATGCAGCTGAAAAACAAAAAATGATGAAGTTCATCCAGCAGTCTGATGAGTTAAAAGTATTTGATACTAAGGATGTTATTGATTATTTCAATAAGATTAATAGCAGCTTTGACTTCGACTTTGATATTGGTAAAGCGGAAGCGTTGAAAGTGATTGGCAAGTTGCGTACTAAGCCGGATGCAGCACGTTTGATGGTGCGCGTTTGCTGTGCGATTGGTAATTCAGATGGCTCCTTCGATGAGAAGGAAAAGCAAGTCGTCCGCGAAGTTTGTAAAGATTTAGATTTGCCTGCTAGCGACTTTCCTATCTAAGCTTTATTGCACTCAGAAGAAGGGCAATCTTGCTCTTCTTCCTCAGTTTGTAGCTCACAATTCCCCTAGGCTTTTAGTTCAAGCATCGCATCCTGTGCTATTTCTAGTATGCTTAAAGTCATGTTAGTTAACAGCGAGGAGCAATTGAATGGTTTATCAAGCCGACACCAGCCGTTATGACTCAATGCAGTATCGACGTTCGGGGCGCAGCGGTTTGCAGTTGCCTGCTATTTCGATAGGTTTATGGCATAACTTCGGGGGGACAAGTCCCTTGGAATTAGGTCGCGCAATGCTGCGACGCTCGTTTGATTTGGGGATTACTCATTTCGACTTAGCGAATAACTATGGCCCACCGCCCGGTTCGGCGGAAGAGGCGTTTGGCAAACTGATGCAGCAGGATTTTCGCCCTTATCGTGATGAGCTGATTATCTCCACCAAAGCCGGTTATGACATGTGGCCGGGGCCGTATGGGCAATGGGGTTCGCGCAAGTATTTAATGGCGAGCCTAGATCAAAGCCTGAAGCGCATGGGCTTAGATTATGTGGATATGTTCTATTCGCATCGCTTTGACCCTGATACGCCGTTAGAGGAAACGATGGGTGCTTTGGATAGTGCAGTCCGCCAAGGCAAAGCTTTGTATGTAGGTATTTCCTCCTACTCACCGGCTAAAACGCAGGAAGCCGTGGCGATTTTGCGGCAAATGGGCACACCTTGCCTAATTCATCAACCGTCTTATTCGCTGCTTAATCGTTGGATTGAAGAAGCACTCTTGGATACTTTGCAGCAAGAAGGGATGGGCTGCATTGCCTTCTCGCCATTAGCGCAGGGTTTGTTGAGTGACAAGTATTTAAAGGGTGTACCAGATGGCTCACGCGCCAGTAAAGGTGGCTCATTTTTAGGTGATTTTTTAAGTGAGCAGAACTTAACCATGGTGCGTGATTTAAACCAAGTCGCTGCTGAGCGCGGCCAATCCTTAGCGCAAATGGCCTTAGCGTGGGCTTTGCGTGATCCGCGCATGACTTCGGTATTAATTGGTGCCAGCAGTGTTCAGCAGATTGAAGAGAATGTGGCAGCACTGAATAATCTAGACTTTAGCCCTGAGCAATTAGCTCAGATTGATCAAATTGCCCATGATGGCGGGATTAATCTTTGGGCGAAATCGAGCGAAAATTAAGGCTTAAACATTTGCCGGTTTAACCACCATAAACCGGCAAATGCCAATTCGGCCCTTGGCGGGCTGCATAATCAACCGCTTGTTGAATTTGCGCAAGCAGCTTATTTTTATCCTTATTCAAAACACCCTTTAGCACTAAATTATTGGACACATGATCGCTGCGGAAAATCGTTTGTTGCAAATCCAGATGTTGAATAAAGAGCTGCATTTCTAAGAATAGCTCCAGTGTTGAGCAAGGCTCAAAATCACCACCAAACTCTGCACTAAAACGCCTGCCACCATCACGAAAGAATAGCGCTAAAGTCGCTAAGTATTCCGGTTGTGTGGCATTGATTAATTCAGCTGAAGCGATGGCATGTTGCTGGCTATAGTGCGTGCCGCCTAAGCCATTAATAATCATCACTGAGGTTTTAATCCCAGCTGCTTTGAGCTTTAAAATCGCATCGCGGGTGCTGGCAAAGGTTTCGCTTTTTTGCACTTTTTGCAGCACAGTATCATCGCCACTTTCTGCACCAATATAGACCAGTGATAAGCCTAATTCACGTAAGGTTTGTAATTGTTCAGGCGTTTTATTCGCAATGTTTTGCGGCAAGCAATAGGAGGAAATGCGGCTCACACTAGATAAATGCGTGCGAATTGCTTGCAGAATCGCTTCAAGGCGGCGAAACGATAAGACCATTGCATCGCCATCCGCGAGAAAGACGCGTCGTACACCCTGCATAGTTTCACCACAACGCTGAATGTCGGCTAAGACTTCCGCTTCTGGGCGTGGTTTAAACTTCTTCTGCGGCTGGGTATACATCTCGCAGAAACTGCACTGATTCCAACTACAGCCGTTAGTGACTTGCAGGATCAAAGAATCTGCTTCGCTGGGCGGGCGAAACAGGGGTTCGATGTATTGAAGGGGTGGGTGGAAGTACATGCTGATCACCTAAGGCTTAAACGCTATTACTATAGTCAAGCAGGTTTTAAACAGGCAAGCGTTATGCGGTTACTTGTCCCATAATTAAGTGTGGACTACACTATGCAAGTACATAGTAGGAGAACAAACTGATGTATGCTACCAATGTTCGTGAATTAAAAAAGAATCCTTCGCTCGCTTTGCGCCATGCCCGAGAAGCGCCGGTTTTAATCTTAAAAGGGGATGAGCCTGATGCTTTATTGGTTCATTTAGATGAAACGCTCAGCAATACTGAAACCGGTTTGCGTCCAGCCTTAGCAGCCAATTTCTATAAGGATGGCTTAATGTCTTTGGGTAAGGCTAGCAAACTAAGTGGCCTAGCCATGTCCGATTTTATCCGGCATTTAGGGCATTTGGGCATTGAGATTGTCAAAGTTGACGAAACTACCGTTCATGAGACTAAAGATTTATCCGCATGGCTGTAATTATTAGCGATACGGGGCCTTTGTTGGCATTGGCTGGTGTTGAGCAGCTCACTATTTTAAAAACCCTGTTTAAAACGGTATTGATCCCCGCTGCTGTTTATCAAGAGTGCTTGGCTAAAACAGATCATACAGCTGCTTTAATTGAACAGTCTGTGGAACAAGCTTGGCTGAAAATCGAGAGAGTGCCCCAACCTGAAGGTTTTCCTTTATGTTTAGGGGCAGGCGAACAGGAGGCAATGGAATTAGCCGCTAGTTATGAGCAAGCCTTGTTGATTATGGATGATCGTTTAGCACGCCGCGAAGCTATGCAGCGCAAGCTTAATTTCGTTGGAACTGTGCGCATTTTGTGGCTGGCACAACAACAAGGCGTCATTGCTGATGCTGCTCAATTGATTGATGCAATGGCAGCCAATGGTTATCACATCTCCAAAAAACTACTGGAAGACTTGGGTTAGCCTTAGACAATAGTCCTTTTACTCACTCAGCCAACAACTCCGCAATTTTCGCTTCAATCTGCTTAGCGCGTGCATCACCTTCATGTGTTTCGCCCACATAGTAGCCTTGAATCAAGCCGTATTTATCAATCAAATAAAATGCAGGCCAGTATTGATTACCCAAGGCTTTCCAATAGCTAAAATCATTGTCGATCATTTGTGGAGTGGTGAGTTTAAATTCGTTTAGTTTAGCTTTTAAAGCTTCAGTATCGCGTTCATGAGCAAATTCGGGCGAGTGTATGCCAATCACTTGCAAACCCTTACCCGCATAGCGCTGTTCTAAGGCATTGAGCCACGGAAACGAGCGATAGCAATTCCAGCAGCCAAAGGTCCATACATCCATCAATACCACTTTGCCGCGTAAATCAGTGAGTTTAAGTGGCTTGCTATTGAGCCATTCTTGTGGGGTGGTGTGGGTAAATTCGGGGGCGGGAATGCCGAGTTCTTTGGCTTGGAGTGTGCTGAAGGGGTTGAGGAACACAAGGCTGGCAAGTCCAAGCAGTATTGCGCGTCGGGATTGGGAAAAATAGTTTAGCATCATGTGCTCCGAGTTAATCAAGTGGCGTATTTACAGTCTTCACTTAGCTAATACGGCAAAAGGCTTATTTCAGATGCGAAAAAAATTGGATAAGCGCTAGAATCTAGGTTTCACCTTGCACCGCTAAAGGAGCTTGATGATTTACCCCGTAACTCCCGATGGGCGCTATTTTGTGGTGCGTGGCAGACTGTGGCGCTGTACTAATCCTAGCTTGGCTGAGGATGAGCGCAGTTATCTCACCCGCGAGTTAATGCGCTATCGTGCTGCGGTGGGGCGAGCTAAACGCGCCAACGACAAACAGGCTGAAGCCGAGGCTCGTAGTCAGGTACACGCACTAAAAGTTGCTTTGGGTGAGCGCGGGGCGGTGTGGTGGGACGATGGTGCGCCGGATTATAATCGGCGTATGACGAAGAATACGCCTTATGCTGCTTGGTATGCTGGCCTTGATACTCCGATTTAGGTCTATGAAGTGTCTTTTTTCATCAACCACCCCCGAACCCGCTGCTTCCCCAACACATTCACCGCCAACGACCAGAACACAATCCTCGTATCCAACCACCACGACGTTTGCGCCCGATACACCTTATCCATTTGCCACGACAGTTTAGCGCTGCGCCCGCCATACAACTGCGCCAAGCCCGTAATCCCCGGTTTAATCGTCCAGCGTTGGGCATGATAGGCATCATCCCAACCGAGGCGAGTAATATCCGCTTGAGTGAGTGGGCGCGGGCCAACCACGCTCATATTGCCTTGCACAATATTCAGGATTTGCGCGAGTTCATCCAGTCCGGTTTGGCGCAAGAATTTGCCACTTTTGGTCACCACTTCATGCTGCATGGTGCGGAATTTGTAGATGGAAAATGGCTGTTTGTTTAAGCCTATACGTTGTTGGCGAAACAAGATCGGACGACCATCTACGAGCCAAATGCCCAAAGCAATCAGCACTAATACCCAGCCAATCAGGATTAAACCGACTGTGACCGCCAACGTATCAAAGCACTTTTTCCAAAGCATGGTGCGCTCCTTGTTGGGTGGGCGGGGTGCGTCCGTCTAACAGGGTTTCTAAGACGCGGCGCATCGGGCTGAGTACATTGGCTTGGATCGCCAGATTCCATAGCGGTTCGGCTTTTTTCCAGCCTGCGCTATAGGCAAAGTGGCGTATGCGTTGATTGATCGCGCTGTGATTTTGGCTGGCTTTGGCGATATTGGCCCAGCTATAGAACTCCTGATACGCCCAATCATAGCCCGCTTTGAGTTGCTCACGGCTCATACCGCGTGGTTCAAACACCACTTGGCGCGTGTCGAATAAATCCCAATCTTGGGTGAAAATACGTCCTTGCGCCTCCAATTGGCGATAATATTCCGTGCCCGGATAGGGGGTGGCAATGTGGAAAGTCGCAGTGGTTAAGCCTTGCGCTACCGCCCAGTCGACCGTGCGGGCAAACACATCCGGCGTGTCGCCATCCAAGCCGAACACAAAACTGCCATTGATTTTAATGCCAAGGCTATCGAGGCGCTGAATCGCCGCCGCATAATCGCGCCCGATATTTTGCCCCTTGTTAGAAAAGCTTAAACTCTCCTTGCCCAAGGATTCAAAGCCAATAAACACACTGCGCATCCCTGCAGCGGCTGCCTGTTCGATCAAATTGCTTTTGAGAATCGCATTCACCGTGGACGCGCCTTGAAACACGCGCTGCATGCCACGCATGCCGCTAAATAATTGGCTGGCAAAGCGCGGATCGCCAAGTAAATGATCATCTAAAAAGTACAAATGCTTGCCGGGCAAACGCTCAATTTCTGCTAAAGCGGCATCGACTTTTTGGGTATAAAACGAGCGTCCGTGCTCAAAAAACGCATCCTTATAACAAAAGGTACAGTGATAGGGGCAGCCGCGACTCACCACGATGGAATTAGGCACTAAGTATTTGTCACGCTTGATTAAATCGCGCCGAATCGGTGGCAAAGTCGCGAGGGTGCGTAAGGTCGATTGATAGCGTTTTTTCGGTTCGCGCTTGCGAAAATCAACCAGAAATTGCGGGAAGGTATCTTCGCCCGGCCCTAAGAAAATCGAATCCGCATGCTGCGCGGCTTCATCCGGCAAAGAGGTCACATGCAGACCACCCAAACACACATAACAGCCCTTAGCGCGGTAATGATCGGCGATTTGATATGCGCGTTTGGCGCTAGTGATATAGACCTGAATAATCACCAAATCCGGCTGGTCATCGGTGTTTAAGCGCTCGACATGCTGATCCACTAATTCAATCTGATCACTGGGGTCTAAGTAAGCCGCCAAAGTCGCCAAACCCAAAGGCGGAAACAGCGAGTATTTAATAGGACGCCACGAGGGCGAACCTGCTTCTTGTAAGGACGGGAGAATCAGTTTGACCTGCATGCTGTGTGCTCTGTGTGTTGATGAAGCACAGTTTGCACGAAGGTTTTGTAGGCGAAGTGCAGAGGATTTGGAGATGGGGAGGCGATTTTGTGGAGAGTTACGAAGCCCTAAAATTTAGAGCTTCGCCTGAATTAAGTTACACCCAACGCTTAACCGCATCCGCCAAATCAGTCGCATTGGTATTAAAGCAAATCCGCGCTTGAGGTGCGGTTTGATGCACTACATTAATCAGCTTTTCAAACAATAAAAAATAGTCAGGGTCAGTACGCACGCCTGCACCAATCGAGACACAATCGGGTTTAGAGGCTAAAGCTTTTTCTACATCAGCCTCAGCGGTTTCTTTACTACGGATGTAGCACAACTGCGCGTCATAACCGAGTTTTTGCAGGGTGTCGCGATCCTTTTCTAAAATGGCAAACAATTTTTCAGGGGTTAATTCAGGCCATTTTGCGTAATTTAAGGTGTCGGGGTGTAGGCCGATCATAATAATTTTTTTAGTCATGATTTTTCCTGTGGTGTATGTGTAAAAAAAGATTCTTGGTATAAGTGAGCTAAGCATAGTGGCTCTAAGAAAATATACTAGACGAAAAGCAGGCTAAACCTGCTACTTTATATCTCTGTTCATCCTGCACAACTTATCCATAGTTGAGTGTTAGAATAGACTCCTAATAAAAATTTAGAGCAATCACCTATGTCTGAAAATACTTATTCCACCGGTTTGAGCATCCTGTTCTGGTTGTTGTGGGTCGTCGGTTTGTTGGTTTTGCTGCTATTTGGTTTCTTTGTGTTGGCAACTTCGACCAATGCTAATGTCTTGGCAGTTTGGAACGTTTCGGTGGTTTTGGCTGAAGGCTTTCTATTATTCAAAACAGCGCGCCATTTTGTGCTTAAAGATATCCCCATGCCCAAATTATTGCTATGGGTAGCGGTAGCTGCTATCGGTGTGCCTTTCGTAGCTTTTGGTGGTTGCTTCATACTGGAGAGCATGAGCTACGGCCTACGCATCGGTGGGTAAGCGAGCGTGATGATTCATCTGATTTTTGATCTGTTTGCGCTAGTCAGTGGCGTGCTCGTCAGCCTATGGTTTCGCCGTCAATACGGTTTAGAACGACCAGCAGGTGTCACTCAAGAATCACAACATCATTATTATTTGTTGGTGCTGCTGTTCGGTTTAGTGGGTGGCAGCATGTTATTTGGCACGCTAAATCTGCATCTGTCTGGACAAACTGGCGTGGCGAAAAGTATGTTGGGGGGTGTATTTGGTGCCATTCTAGTTGCAGAGGTGTTCAAGTATTTCGCAGGCATTCGCCAATCGACAGGGCTATATTTCGTGCCCGGTTTAATCATGCTGATTGCGGTAGGGCGTATTGGCTGCTTTTTAGCGGGTTTGCCCGATTTCACTTATGGCACTGAAACTAGTTTGCCTTGGGGCGTGGATTTCGGCGATGGCGTTAATCGTCATCCGGTGCAGCTCTACGAAACCTTGGCCATGCTAGCCTTCTTGGCTGTTTTGCTCATGAGTTACCCCAAGCATTCCGCTTTTTGGCAGACACAAGGTTTTTATGTGTTTGTCTTATTCTATGCAGGGCAACGCTTTATTTGGGAATTTCTCAAGCCTTATTCAGCGGTCATTCCACCGTTTAATTTGTTTCAGGTATTGTGCTTACTATTGATAGCTTATGCTGTGTTTATGCTCTTAAAAACAAGGAAAAATAATGGTCGATACTAACAACGCACCAGCTAATTATGTGCGCAGCACAGGGCAGCAAATCGCTTTCTGGATTTTGTGGATTCTCTTGTTGATTCCATTGATAACGTTTTTATTAATGATTGTTGGTGGTGGCATCGACACGCTCATCACCTTGGCCGTATTGCTACAAATGCTGATTCATGGCTTTGCTTTAAAATGGTTTTTAGAACCAAACAAGCCGTTTTCTAAAGTCATGTTGATGCTGCTCGGTGGCACGGGCGCTTTGTATTTCTTAGTTTTGGGTAGTTGCGCGATTATGCTATTCAATTTATCAGGAGCAGGTATCCATTGACTACCAAAGCGCGTCCTTACATTTTCTACGGCCAGACTCAATCACTTTGCGAAGAGTGCCTTGCAGTTGTTCCTGCCAAAATTATCTTCCAACATGGCAATGTGTATTACCAAAAACGCTGTGTCGAACATGGCGTGCAGAAGACCTTAGTCTCCACCGATATTGAATATTTCAAGCGCTGCAAAGATTATCTGAAGCCGGGCGATATGCCGGAAAAATTCCAAACCGAGATTAAGCGCGGTTGCCCACACGATTGCGGTTTATGCCCTGATCACGAGCAGCATTCCTGTTTGGCACTGTTTGAAATCATTGACGAATGCAATATGCATTGTCCGGTGTGTTTCGCCAATTCCGCGCCGGGCAAAGGCAATCCGCGTAGCATGGAAGATATTGAAATCATGTTGCAAACCTTGCTGGATAGCGAGCAGCAGCCGGATTTAGTACAAGTGTCTGGCGGCGAGCCGACTTTGCACCCGCAACTTATGCCGATTTTGCGGCGCTTAAAAGCCAGTCCGATTCGCCATTTAATGCTCAACACGAATGGGATTCGCATTGCACGCGATCCACATTTAGTTGAGGAACTAGCTAGCCTCAAACCCGGTTTTGAGGTCTATCTGCAATTCGATTCGCTCAAAGCAGCCGCTTTGCAAAACATTCGTGGTCAGGATATGCGCAATATTCGCCAGCAAGCTTTGGAGAAATTGGAGAAACATAATATCTCCACCACGTTGGTCTGTGTGATTCGCAAGGGCGTGAATGATGCGGAAATCGGCGAGCTTATTCAGTTCGCCCAACAATGGAAATGTGTGCGCGGCATTACCTTTCAGCCGGTGCAAGATGCGGGGCGCAATGAAGATGGCAAGCCCGCCAATCGCATTACTTTAAGCGAAATTCGCACCCGCATTATTGAGGCAGATAATTCGTTTGGCGACGTGGATATGATTCCGCTACCTTGCCACCCTGAAAATATTTCGATTGGTTATGGCCTGCGCATGGATGACAAAATCATTCCCGTGACCGGCTTATTGCCGCGCGACGAATTACTGAAAGGGGTTGATAACACCATTACTTTTGAGAAAAGCGCAGGCTTAAAAGAGGCTTTTTTAAAGCTATTTTCCCTAGATGCTTGCAGCGAACAAACCACTGAGAACTTAGAAACTTTGCTGTGCTGCTTGCCTCGCATTCAAAGCAATGGCGGACTGACTTATGACAATGTATTTCGCATTGTGATCATGTCATTTATGGATAAATACGATTTTGATATTGCCTCAGTGAAGCGTTCATGCACCCATTTTGTCGAGCCGAATGGCAAGATTTATCCGTTTGATACGTGGAATTTGTTTTATCGGGAGCAGGTCAGAGGCTAAGCATTAATTTCAGATTTAATCTAACACTCTATTTTTGCTAAAGATCATCCTTATAAATTATGTCAGAAAACGAGTGCTGGATAATTTGCCAATGTCCTTCCGGCATAGAACGAAGTAAGGTGTTGTTTTCAATATCTGCATAAATGACCCTTACCACTAGTTCTTTTAGAACAGTTTTACTACCTAAGTTAAAGCAAAGTTCAACTACAACATTTGAAATAGCAGGTGTTTCATCATGAACGCTAAGTATTTTGAACAATGTCGGGATATGGCCTCCAAAGTCTTCTTTGGCTCTACCTGCTTTCAATCCTTTGGGAGTATTTGTGTAGTTCAATAAGGTTTCAGATAAAGGGCCAAAACGCTTATTGCACCAATCACTCATAAATACGGCAACAGTTTTTTCTGGGCTATTAGGTGGTAAATCACCCGCGTCTCCGTTGAATGGTAAGTGAGACATTTCACTAGGGGTTCGAGCTTGCCAGTTATCAAGCGCTTGATTCATCTGAGTTGTTTTGGAAATTTGTGAAAAAATGTCTGCCCAGCTTGGAGTAGTTTTAGGTTCTTGCTTGCCATTTTCAATAGCTTTTGCCCAATCCCTAATAGCAAACAGAGCTGCCCAGCACTTAGCTGCAACAATCTTATTGTCAAAAGCTAAGTCTCGACCATGTAAAATGCCATTTCTGTAAGGAATGTTAATTATTTCTTCGTTTGTTTTGTTTCTGCCTTTATTTAAAAGAGCAGTTAATGTTTGCAGGCCAGTTTCATGGGCTGCAATACAATCCCAAGCAGTCAAATCTGTATTGCTAGCAAAGAAGCCAACATGTTTCGAAACGTCGTTGACTATGCCATCCAGTAAACTTAGTAAAAGAGGTATGCAAGCGTGGTATCTGCCTGATAAATAATCCTCTTTAGCTAATTCAGTTAACCTGATCCGTTTGCGAAAGTCAGGATGCCCATTAAAACTTAAAATACCCCATTCGAGTGTACTTTCATCGTAAGAATCAGCTAAGTAGTTTTGGGCTTCTAATAGCCCCTTGCTTTCATGCAAATCAACTGCCGTTTTAAGGACTTCAAAATTCATGCTCTCATATGCAATCCAACCATAGTTGGAGAACAATTCATTAAATTTATCTGGTAGTAAGAGCATTGTTGTTTGTTCTTTGACTTGAGTAAAGTTAGTGAAGGCACTTTCGAGTTTAGGGAAAAAATTTTTTGAAAATGGGACAGTCTCATATAAAGACTTCAAGCCATCTAATAACTTGACTGTATCCAGCATGCCTTTCGCCGATTCATTATCTGAAATTTTGGATTTTTTAGTCATTTACTTCCTTAATAGTTAACCAGAATGTTTTTTAATGACACTGCTGTTTAACAGGCTCGCTACATCAAAGTCAACAGGGACTGCTTTACGTTTACTTTTCAACATACCGAAACCACTACTAGCAACGGTTTCGGGTGTTTTGCTAACTCGCAATTCAATGTGATTCCCAGCGATAACGAAGGATACGCGGATGCCTTCACGAATACCTAAACGCTGCCGAATTTTCAGTGGAATAGTGACTCGTCCTTTACTGCTAACAGTGGAAGTTTGCATAGGCTTAAACTCAGAACTAATCTCAAGTAAAAATAGCATTCTAATGATTTAAGCAACAAGTCGAGCTTTTCGCCAGCTTAAAAGAAAGCAAAATCCCTTGATCAGTTTGAACTTGTCAGAGCACAAACAATCTGACTAAGATCGTAGACTTTAAATTCAATCATCAACCTTTAACTTTCAACCCATAGCCATGTAATGCCTAAAACCAAATCTCTACAAATTGCACCTGTATTTGCTTAGTCCTATCTAAGACAGCTTTGCTCGTGCTAGTGATTTTAATGGTTTAGGAAAACGAGCTATGTCAGTTTATAAATACCCGCGTACCCCGCATTTGCCGTGGTCGGCGAGCGTTGCCAGTGATGATATTCGCATTATTGATGCCGCGCAGTTTGCGGGGCTGGAAGTCGTTGTCACCGAAAAAATGGATGGCGAAAATACCTCGCTCTACTGTGATCGGATGCACGCACGTTCTTTAGATAGCCGTCATCATGCTTCGCGCGATTGGGTGAAGCAGTGGTATGGTCAATTTCAGCATGAAATTCCGCAAGGTTGGCGCGTGTGCGGCGAAAATATGTATGCGCAGCATTCGGTGGTTTATGACGCTTTGGAGAGCTATTTTTACGGCTTTTCGATTTGGAATGAGCAGAATATTTGTCTGAGCTGGGCGGAAACTTTGGAGTGGTTTGCGCTCTGGGCTATTCATGCGCCGCCTGTATTGTACCAAGGACTTTGGGATGAAGCCGCGATTCGTGCGCTGCACATTGATACCAAAATCAGTGAAGGTTATGTGGTGCGCAGCACGCGCGCGTTTCATTACGATGATTTTGCAAACAATATTGCGAAATGGGTACGTGCTAAGCATGTACAAACCAGCGAGCACTGGATGTTTGCCGAGATTGTGCCGAATGGCTTAAAGGAGGGCACGAAATGAAAGCTTTAAATCAATGGTTAGCGCGCCTTGCAGAGGATGCTACGCCGAGTTTTGATGAGTGTGTCGCGCAATTGGGCGCACATTTGCCGCTGTTATTGCGTTTTAAAGATACGCCGCAAGATGCGGAATGGCACGCCGAAGGTGATGTGCATATTCATACTGGCATGGTGTTGGATGAGCTGTATCAAATCCTGCAAACCGAAGCACAACATATCCAAGGTGCTGAGCGCCAAGCCCTAATTTTAGGAGCTTGTTTGCATGACATTGCCAAGCCGCTTTGCACTAAAAGCTATGAAAAAGACGGGCGTATCCGTGTCGGTTCATCGGGGCATGAAGCAGCAGGGCGCTCGTATTTAGCGTTTAAAATGATGGAATGGGCGCTGCCGTTTGAGGTGGTTTGGACGGTGTTAAATCTGGTTGGTGAGCATCAAATGCCGCGCCAATTAGTTCTGAAACACTCAAGCTCGAAAGCCGCGTTCTTGAGCCTTGCGCGGCAGTCGAATATGCAGCTCTTGTATTGGCTGGAGCGCGCCGATATTCAAGGTCGCACTGCTGCTGATAGAGAGATGGACTTAATGGTTCTGGAGGAGTTTAAGCAGCTTTGCCAAGCCTATGGTGTGTGGCAAGCGCCAGATCATTTAGCCGAAATCCGCCCAGAACTAGCGAATCTTTCGGCACAGGCACAAGCCTATGTGGCGGCTTATGCGATTGCTGAGCTGGAAAGCGGCAAGATTAGCCAAGCGGCGGAAGCCTTGAGCACCACTTATGCCCATCGCGAGCAGTATGCGCATTTGCTGATTACTTGTGGCGTGAGTGGCTCGGGTAAATCGACTTGGTTGCAACAACACTATCCCAAATACGAGCGCATTTCCTTGGATGAATTGCGCGAACAATGGAATGGTGATCGTGGCAGCCAAGAGCATAGCGGTGAAATTCGCCAGCAAGCCAAAGAAGCTTTGAAAGCCGCCTTACGTGAGAAGCGCGGCGTGATTTGGGACGCTACCAATGTGCGCAAAGATTTTCGCTCGATGGTGGCTGATTTAGGGCGCGATTATCATGCTTTGGTCACTTTGGTGATGTTTTTGCTGCCTGAAAGCGAGCTGCGCAAAAACAATCGTGCGCGTGAACATGCGGTGCCGGATTCAGTGCTGGATCGACAGTTGGAGTCTTATCAAGTGCCGACCTTGAATGAGGCGCATCAGTTTTGGGTGGTGGGAGGGAAAGGGGAACTGCTTTGGCGCAGTGGATTTATTGAGTCAGACCTTAGTTGAGCAAGAGGTTGCCATAATATTGGCAGCCTGTATTTTATTTCCGTTTAACTAAGCTTGCTTAGAACTGTAGGCGCAATAATATGGTGCATAGGCTTTACCGGAACCATATACCATTTACCTAACCAATTATGAGTGTGCACCACCGTAGTGACAGTAATAAGCACCTGCTTGCCTAAGTTGATTAGACTTCTGTGCACACTCAAGGTCACATCTAAATGCTTGTCGCGATCACCCAGCAATACTTCATCAAACGAATTCTCAAACAGGGTAAATATGCCCACTCGATCACCCGCTTGATACTCCTCTATTGCTTTAGCTTTGAGCTGAGAAAGCTCCCCTAAATTCTTTAAGCCAAACCAAGCCACAACCCGATTGCGTAAGCTCATGCAAGCATCAACCCAGCGCGGTGTCTGCTCAGCGGCAGCGATAAAGTGCTCCAAAGCAGAGCGCTGCAAATGGTCCGATTCTATACACCAAGCATCATGAAAATAGGCGTTGGGTAATAGTTCGATAATCTTGCTATTGGTGGGCGCTAGGGTTGCGCGTGGCTTTCTGTTCATCGGGTCTGAATCTCTTAAATTGAAATTACTATTGTAAATTTATCTTAATAATGAAATTATTGTAAAGCAATTTCACTAAAGGCAGGCGTTATGAAAATCAACGAGCAAGACAAGCAGCTAACGAAGGTGCGTATTCTCGTGGCGGCGGTGGATGTGATTACGATTCGTGGCTTTAAGAATGCGACCATGCGTGAGATCGCGAAGGAAGCCAAAGTCGGGGATGCGACGATTTATAACTACTTTCCCACTAAGGAAAAGCTGCTGTATGGCTATTGCGAGTATGTGCAGCAAGAGGTGATGTTGGAGCTGAAGACGATCAGCAATTTTCACGAATATACCTTGCAAGAACAGTTGCAGCAGTTGGTGGAAACCAATTTACGTTTGTGGCTACCTGCACGTGAGTTTTTGCAGCAGGTGTTTGAGCTGAGTTTTGGCGCACCCGTGGTCGGTTTTACCCATATTGAGGAAACCAAGCGTTTATTTACCGCGATGGTGGTGGATATGCTGGATGCGGCGATAGAGGCGGGCGAGATTCCTGAGCAGCCATATCGTGAGTTATTGCCGCGTTTGTTTTGGGATTATATGACCGGGATTATGACCTATTGGCTGAAAGATAATTCGGAAGGTTTTGCCAATACCACGCAAGTGATTGATCGTAGTATGGAAATCATCACAGCGATTCTGCAAACCGGCATGGTTGGCAAGCTGCTCGATTTAGTCTCTTTCCTGTTCCGCACCCACATTATGGCGCATGCTGATGTGTTGAAAGACCTGACGCAAGCCCCCGATTTGGTGAGCGCAAAACGGCGTTTTATGGAGGGTAAATGATGGAAAATTTACCGGAAGGCAAATGGGCGCGTGCAGGGATTGTGGGTTCGACCGCTTTAAAAGTCGGCTTGCGTGAAGTGCAGCATAAAGTGAAACGCCCATTTATGTCGGCGGAGCGCCAGCAAGAAGACAAACAGAGCATTGATGATCAAAACGCGCAACTGATTTTTAATGCCTTAACTCAGTTACGTGGCACTGCTTTGAAAGCCGCGCAAATGCTGAGTATGGAAATAGAAATTCTGCCAGAGCGCTATCGCAAAGAATTGGAAAAGTCCTTCCATCAAGTGCCACCGTTGAATCGTGTGTTGGTGCGCAAAGTGATCCAAGAGCAACTAGGTCAGCCGCCAGAATACTTATTTTCAAGCTTTAATGATGTCGCCTTCGCTGCTGCGAGTTTAGGGCAGGTGCATCATGCTACTTTGCCCGATGGAATGGCGGTTGCGGTGAAAATTCAATACCCGGGGATTCATGTCGCGATGGATAACGATATGAAATTGATGCGCAAATTAGCCCCGAAATTGCCGAATCCGCAGACGGTCTTGCAGTCGTTGGAAGAGATTCATGCGCGTTTGAAAGAAGAGGTCGATTACGCACACGAGGCGGCAAGCACGCAATGGTTTGCTGAGCATTTGCAATTGGAGGGTGTGCATATTCCTAAGGTTTACCTTGAGTTTTCGGGGGCGCGAGTGCTGACCACCGAGTTGATGGCGGGGCAACATTTGGAAGCTTGGCTGGCAACGAATCCTTCACAGGAAGTACGCAATCGCGCTGCCCAAAACCTCTATGACATGATGGCGATTTCTGTGCGCCAATTGCAGCACCTGCATGCTGATCCGAATCCGGGCAATTATCTATTTCACGCCGATGGCTCGGTGAGTTTGATTGATTTCGGTTGCACTAAACAGTTTGCGCCAGAGTTTGTAGCGATCTTACCTGAGCTGCTACAAGCCTTTGCCATGGATGATCAGGCGCTGACGTTGTCGCTTTATCGTCGATTAGGGATGGATCACCACCCGAGTAGTGACACTTGGTATCACGAGGTATTACGGCCTTTTGCTCAATGGGCAGCCTTACCTTTGCAAGAACCCAGCTTCGATTTTGGTCAACATAGCACGTATACCAGCGAAGCCCGTGACATTATTCACAAGCTCGCGCACAACACCAGCCTCGATAAAATCGCCAATGATTTCATTTTCTTTGATCGCACCGTGTATGGGCTTTGTAAGATTTTTGAGCGTATGGGAGCGCAGGTGAAAGCGCGGCATCATTGGTTAGCAGCAGGAGACAGTCTATGAAAGTTTGGATCGGCTATTGGTTAATGTTGGTTGCGGTAATACATACCGTAGCGATGTTTATGTTTTTCCCCGCGCCGCTAACGGACATCTTTAAACGCGGCGTGTTCGACAGCATTGGCACTGAGCCTTTGCTCGGCGCAGTCGCATGGTTTGGCTTATTTGGGGTTTTGCTCTTCATTGTCGGGATGGCAGTAAACAGTTTAGAGCGCTCAACACAAGGCGTTCCGGTGAGCATGGCTTGGGCAATATTAGCGCTTACTATGTTGGGTATCGTGTTAATGCCTGCTTCGGGATTTTGGTTAGCTTTGCCTGCGGTGGTGGGTATTTTGTTTCAGCAGCGTCAGTTAAAATCGAGGACTGCTTGAATGGTAGTTACCATTTGATAATTAACGGCAGGCTTGGCCTAAAATCATGGCTTAAGCCTGCTTGTTCACCATCAAAGCCTACTTCCAGTAAATGCTCTTCACCTTGTTCGATCTTAAGTCCTGCTATTTGATTAGCCTGTTGAGCAGCTATGGATTTCGCCTCAATAGGCTGAGTCACGCGAACCGAAGTAAGCTGTTTAAAGCCTAGCACATGCTCTAAAGGTTGGCGCTTTTCAGCACTGAAGGTCGAAGGTGCAGCACCAAACGGTAAGACAAACCAAAGTGGCTCAGTGAGGGGATTATTCATCGCCATCGGAATGGATAAATGGGGCGGCAAATAGTTCGGCTGGTAATTCCAATAGGGAAATGGAATGGCTGGATCAGTTTGCATAGTAGGGCGAAAGCAAATTCCAAACGGTGAAATATTGGGGTCTTGCTGACTCAAACGCTCGTACAAATGAGTAGGTTTTACCCGTTCAGCTTGTGCTTCACTTGCATCCGTAATCCACAGTAATTCCAGAAACGCATTTGCAAAGAAAAAACGTCGATTCGCCGTACCTTGTCCCAAATGCTGATTCTGCGTGCCTTCGATTAAACCGAAAGCTTTTAGTAGTTCTGCTTCGGGCGCATTAACTTGAGTGGCTATAAAAATATGGTCGATTACTAAACTCATCTTATTTCGCTGCAGGGTGGTAAGTTTTTAAAAGCTCAGTAGCCGTGAAAATCTGCCCATATTCATGATCATTCATATCAGTAAATTTACACAAATTGCTTTCACCAGCACTAATCACAGGCCAATGCGGTGGCGGTGCTTGCCAACCTGTTTTAGTTTTCATGTGGCTACGATCACTGCGTAAATGGCGTACATAGTCTTGAGCAGGCATTACCCGAAATAGCGGTATAAATTCAGGGTATAACGTATCTTCATCCAAAAAAGATTGCTGGAAATAATCAGCCACAAGTGTGCAAAACGGCAAGGTTGTATCAAAATCTATTAAGTACGTTTGCTTGGAGTTAGGCCAAAGCAGCACTACATGATAATCCCACAGTAAAGGCTGGTCAGGCGAATCCGCAGCGCGTTGGCAAAGAATCGGAAAGCATTGCGCTTGTGCTGCAGCGATTACAACTACATCACTCGCGGCAAACTCAGGCTGTTGGCAGAGCAGCCAGATATTTTCTTCGCAATAGCGGGAATGGTAAGCGTAGTGTTCGCGTTGGGGTAGGTTCATGATTTGAATAGTCAAGGTTTTTTCAAAGATACAAAATAGCTTCAGCACGGTAGTCGAGTTAGCACAAACTTACTATGCTTAAGTCTCAAACGATAAGGAATATAACAATTATGAGCAGTTTTGCAGTACCGATTAAACGCATCCGTGCCATTGAGCCACATCCGAATGCTGAGGCCATTGAGCTTGCGGTGATTGATGGTTATCGCAGTATCATCAAAAAAGGCGAGTTTCGGCAGGGTGATTTAATGGCTTATATTCCTGAGGCTGCGCTTCTCCCTGAATGGTTGTTGAAACAGCTTAAGTTTTGGGACAGTGAAAAAGGTCGTGGCAAGTTAAATGGCAAGCAGGGCAATCGAGTCAATGCGATTCGTTTACGCGGTGAATTGTCGCAAGGAATCTGCTATCCACTGTTAACGGATAGTTCGGGTAATCATCTGCTAGTTACTGAAACCGTACCCGATGGTGTAGTCGTGCAGGAAGGCGATAATGTGGTCGATGAATTGGGGATCATTAAATATGAGCCACCGATTCCAGTGTCGATGGCGGGTGAGTTGTTTAGTGTTGATCCACGTCTGACTTTAAGTTTCGATGTCGAAAACTGGAAATCTTATCCCGATATTTTGCAAGAAGGCGAAGCGGTGATCTTCACTGAAAAGCTGCATGGGACTTGTACCGTGTTGGCGATTTTGCCTTACCAAGACGCCCAAGTGGAGGCTTTTGGTGAGCGGCAAAATATTCTCGTTTTTTCCAAAGGTTTAGGCGCTAAAGGTTTAGTGCTCAAAAACAATGAGCAGAATCGCAATAATTTGTATGTGCGCGCCACTCAAGCTTTGCGTGAGCGTATTGATGCACTGCAAATAGCAGATGCTGAGCTTACTGCACCGATTTTTATCCTTGGCGAGACGTTTGGTCAGGGTGTGCAGGATTTGAATTATGGCAAGAGTCTTGGTTTTCGCGTCTTTGCGGTGGTGAAAGGCTATCGTGAAAACCAGACGTATTGTAATTGGACACAGGTTGAAGGCGAACTAAAAACGCAGTTTGGTTTTGAGACAGTTCCGGTTGTGTATCGCGGGCCATTTTCAGTCAGCCTCATGCTCGAATATACCAATGGGCAAACGACGCTGGAGGCTAATCATATTCGCGAAGGGATTGTGATCATACCTGCTCAAGAGCAGCGCGATTTTCGGATTGGTCGTGTTTGTTTAAAATCCGTGTCAGCCGATTATTTAACCCGTAAAGGTGGCACTGAGTATAACTAGTAGCTGTTGATGCATAGCGCGATCTTGACGCCATGCATCAGCTTGCTTTTCAACAAGGCGGCAACAATTCCGCCAAGTTTTTCCCATCGACTGCCTGACGCAAATTGTAATCCACCACTACCGGCAGATAGCCTGATTCAGCCTCCAAACGCAGGTAATTACTCACCAAAATTTCACCTTCGCGCAGTTCGCCTTTATAACAAGCATCGACACCCGCTCCCATCGAGCCTTTGATTTTCACACCTGCTGCTTTTTTCGCTTTGATACTGTCACGAAACGCTTCCAAACGCGGAATGTCCGCCGGATTGACGCGATAAACGTATAAATTAAAGCCTGGCTTGGCTTCAAGTTCTAAGCTACTTTGCTCTAAAGCTAAAGGCATGGCTTGCAGAATAAAGGTTTCCTTGCTTGGTTCCGCACCTTCTGTTTGGGCAGTGATTTCTAATTTTGCGCCATTCACTCGCGGCTCGATCCAATCTGGCATCCGTGCAGCGGTGCGGATCACTTTCGGGTCAACGCTCATCGGGTCAGTAGTGGCGAGTTTATACAGTGTTTTAACTGGAATCGCGGTGCAGGCGCTGAGTAATAAAGTGCTTATAAGCAAAGTCATCTTTTTCATGGTAATGCTACTTAAGTTCGTTGAGTAATAAATACTGTTTTGTTTGTAAAAATTATTGTATTACGATAATATTTTAAAATGCAAATTTAACTTGAGGTGCTTCATGTCTGCATTTAATCCACGGATGGCGCGTTGGCTAGCTCTGGTCACGCAAGTGATCGCAGTGCTGTGTTTGTTGGCAAATATGATTGGCTGGTTTATCCCTGAAGCGGCGGAGATCATTGCGCGTAATATTACGGGTCTAATCAACGAGCCGATCAACTTAACTACGCGCGCTTTGGTGCTAGGCGGGCTGATTTCGACTTTCCAATTAGCGGTGTTGGCAGTCGGTTTTTGGGCGATGGCAGCAGTGTTTCGCCTGTTTGCCCAAGATGACTATTTACACCCCGACATTGGCAACTATGTGCAGCGCTTTGGCAAATCCTTGCTGGTATTTGGTCTGCTCAGCCCGTTGATGCGCACACTCCTAGGCTTGGCGATCACTTTAGATAACCCCGAAGGCCAGCAAATGCTGATTATTTCGCTCATGACCAATGATTTTGTGGTAACACTGGTCGGTATCCTGCTGATTATGCTCGGCTATGCGCTAAAACAAGCTGCTATTATTGCCGAAGACAACCGCCAGATTGTGTGAGCACTATGCCGATTATTGTGAATTTAGATGTGATGCTCGCCAAGCGTAAAATGCGCTCCAAAGAACTTGCCGAACGCATTGGCATTACCGAGCAAAATGTATCGTTACTGAAATCCGGCAAGGTGAAAGGCATGCGTTTTGAGACGCTGGAGAAAATTTGCGAGGTGCTGGCTTGCCAGCCGGGGGATATTTTGGTGTATGAGCCTAAGATGGATTAAGGAATGCTATGACGATTGCTTTGTTAATACTGCTGGCGGTAATCGCCGCTATTTTCTACCTGCACTATCGCTTGCGACATCTTAAGGATCAAGGCGATTTAGCGGCTGCGCTTGATAAAGAAATGCAAAAAGCCACTAAAAACTTTAGTTGTGGTGGCTTAGTCGTCGGTGTTTATAAACAAGGCAAAACCTTAATCAAAACGCACGGGAGTATTAATTCCAACCAGCCAAATCGGCCCGATGTGGACTCGGTGTTTCAAATCGGTTCGGTGAGTAAAGTATTCACAGCCAGCACCTTGCAGATTTTGTGCGACGAAGGTGTGCTGCGTTTAGATGATACGCTCGGACAGCTAATCGGTGGACAAATCCCCTTAGCCGATGCAGTGAAAAATATCAACTTACGCCAATTAGCCACCCACACTTCAGGTTTGCCGCGTGTGCCGAAAGTCTTAATACAGCAGCTTAACGACAAAGTAGGCAAGCAACAGGCTTTGGATAATCCTTATAAAGAATTGGAACTCGCAGACATGGAGGCGTATCTGCAAAAACCCAGTGATTTAGGCAAATCAGGGCGCTTTGTGTATTCCAATTATGGTATGGGCTTATTGGGTCGAGTCTTGGAGTTGACCACTGGGCAGAGTTTGGAAGCTTTAGTGGCACAGAAAATTTTTCAGCCACTCAAGATGCAACACAGCGGCATTGATTTAACTAAGGAAAATCAATGCCAAGTGATGCAAGGTTATACGGCAGCTTGTAAGCCTGCACAGGCTTGGACATTTAAAATCTTAGCAGGCGCTGGCGCGTTTTATTCAACGACCACAGATATGTTGCAGTTTATGCGAGCGAATTTAGATCAATCTAATCCATTAAGCGCCAGCTTAAGCAAAACACATGCACCACAAGCCAGTGGCAAAACGGGTTTAGGCTGGATGCAAGCAAACCCGATGGATCGTTTTGTGGGGAATAAGACTGTCATTTGGCACGATGGGCAAGTGGGTGGTTTTGCGTCCTATTTGGCGTTTGATTCGGAGCATGATTGTGGTGTGGTGGTCTTGTCTAGCCGCTCAATGGGAATGAATATGCTCGGGATGATGTTAATGCGCCAGTTGCGCTCGCAGTCATGGGCGGGTTAAGGTGAGACTCCATCAGTAGGTTGATGCCTGTGCTTGTTAGTTAATAACTTTCTCATACACGTCTTTAACCAGCAACACACAATTTATTGCGTCTAACGGAAGCTGTTGCTCAAGCTCATTCACTTCACTCAGTAGCCATTGACCTTGTTGATTGCGTGTATAGCGTTCGATACTAAGGCGATCTTGCGCCACCAGAACATATTCTTGTAGCGAGGCTAAGCGGCGATAATGGGCAAATTTAGTACCTCGATCATAGCCTTCTGTGCTGGGTGATAACACTTCAATGTATAAGCTTCAGATTCTAAATTCAAACCACAGCATCAGGAGTTCCGCATGCAGTCCTTCTCTATTCTTTATCCCGCCTTTGCGATGGCTTTTCTCACCTTCGGTGCAGGTGTCTGGCTATTAAATATGCGTATCAAAGCCTATAAATCCGGCACTGATCCACGTTATTTTAAATTGAATCAAGGCGAGTTACCTGTTTATGCCAAACAAGCCGAGCAGCATTATGAAAATCTGTTTGAAATGCCGGTATTGTTTTATGTGGTGCTGCTCTTAGCTTTTGTCACACAAACGGCTAATGTGGGTCTGGTATTTCTAGCTTGGGCTTATGTGGCGGTGCGGGCAGCGCATAGTTATGTGCATTTGGGTGAGAATAAGTTACTGCTGCGCCGCAATGTGTTTTTAGCGAGCTTTGCAATTTTGTTAGTGATGTGGATTTGGGTGTTGCTTGCGCTGTTCATATAGACACTGGCGACTAAATTGCAAACGCTAATCCGTGCTGGGTGAAGCAAACCCCACCAAACATGCGCTTCATTTGAATCCCGCCTAAGGGTTCAAGTTGCTCTAACAGGTAAAGGGCATATGTAGTTGGCTTGATCTGGGTCAAGGCAGATTTTATCTTGTGCTTTTAGGGTGTGCAGTTTTGATTAATGGATGCGTTTCATGTTGCAAGTTACTGAGCCACAAGTGGAGGTGACACGCTGGGCTTTATGGCAATTGGGGTTTCGACCTTTCTTTTTAGCGGCGAGTTTATTTGCAGTGCTAGGCACTGTGGTTTGGACGGCTTTATATAGCTTTCAGTGGGTTGGTTTGCCCGCAGCTTATCCAGCAATGATTTGGCATGCGCATGAAATGGTGTTTGCTTATGCTTTGGCAGTCATTGCCGGTTTTTTGCTAACGGCAGTTAAAAACTGGACAGGTCTGCAAACTTTGCAAGGCTATTCCTTAGCTGCTTTGGTAGGTCTATGGCTGCTCGCTCGCTGCTTGCCGTTTACGAGTTTGCCACTTAGTTGGACTGCCAGCACAGATTTATTATTTTTAGTCGGGTTGCTGGGAGCAGCCGCGCGCCCAATCGTGCTCACTAAGCAATGGAAACAAGCCGGAATCATTGCTAAGTTGTGCTTATTGCTGATCGCGAATAGTTTGTTTTATGTCGGATTGCTGGGCTATTGGCCTTTAGGTTCGGTGGTGGGCCTGTATCTGGGGTTTTACTTAGTGATTGCACTCATCTTAACCATGGGGCGGCGCGTGATTCCGTTTTTCATTGAAAAGGGTGTCGGTGTACCGTTTGTGGCGCGTAATTATTTATGGCTGGATCGCGCTAGTTTAGTGCTGTTTTTAGCTTTTGCGGTGCTCGATTTAGTGGCGATGAGCACAGCTAATCCCACTTTAAGGTATTTAGTAGCGTTTTTGGCTTTGCTCCAAGTGGCTTTGCATAGCCTGCGTTTAAAGGGCTGGTATCATCCCTTGCTTTGGCAGAAGCCGCTACTTTGGGTGTTATACCTAGCGTATGTTTGGCTCACGATAGGCTTTGCGCTCAAGTTCATTAGTCTAGTGGGCGGCATTTCCCCTTGGCTTAGTGTGCATGCCTTTGCTTATGGCGGGATTGGAATGATGACCTTAGGCATGATGGCACGAGTCAGTTTAGGCCATACCGGACGAGACGTGACGAAGCCACCGGCTGTAGTTGCTGTACTATTTACAATCTTAGGCTTGGGTGCGGTGATTCGGGTCGTGTTGGTGGGATTGCTGCCTAGCGCGCAAGCTGTTTGGATCTTAGCCGCGCAATTTCTGTGGATAGCTGCGTTTGCTGGTTTTGTTTGGATATATGCGCCCCTGTGGTTGCGCCCTCGAATTGATGGACTTGCTGGCTAAAACCACTTGACTCAGATCAAGGTCAATCAACTACGAACTCCTTAATTTCAGCTTTTAAACTGAACTTAAGGAGTTCGTCATGCCCAATCATGCTTTAGATTTTTCGTCTGAGAATCTCCCACAAGTCGCTTTAGACTTCATGAATGCAGTGCATAGTGAAGAGCTGAATCTTGTGAGTACACTGCTGGCGCAATTAGAAGAAGAAGGTAATGAGCTGCAAATTAGTCAGCAGTTAGCAGAATGGATTCAGCATACTCAAGATCATTTTGGGCGCGAAAATTTTCTGATGCAAGAGTATGATTTCTTTGCTTATCCTATGCACTCTGCGGAACATGCACAGGCTTTGCAGCAGTTGCTAGCGGTACAAGAAGCTTGGAACGGGTTAGCTGATCGAAAGGTTTTAGGTTGTTATCTGCAAACTTGGCGGCAATGGTTGCAGCAACATATTGCGAGCATGGATTTTGTGACTGCACAGTTCCTCAGCCAGTTCCCGCTTCCCAATGAGGTCATGCAAATCGATGAATTACGCGGAGATGAAACTCAGCGAGCCTAGCTTAAAACTAGTACAACAAACGCCTTTATTAAAAGCGCTTGATACCAAGCAGTTTCAGGTGCTGTTAGCCAATGCTTCAGTTTATGATTTAGCCGAAGGTGAATTTTTATTCCAACAAGGCCAGCCTTTAGAGCAACTATTCATTTGCATTGAAGGTTTTATAAAGCTCTTCCGCTTAACGCCCAATGGTGATGAAAAGATCGTTGAAATTATTAGTGCCGGAAATAGCTTTGCAGAAGCCGTGTTATTCTTGGGTGGGCAACAATATCCAGTGCATGCGGTGGCTTTAAAACCAGCGCAAGTGCTGGGAATTAATGCCGAGCAATATCAGCAAATTCTGCGTTCCTCAGTGGATGTTTGCTTTCACTTGATGGGGTTAATGAGCAAACGCATGCATTGGCTATTAACGGAAGTAGATCGGTTGACCCTGCATAATGCTACCTTCCGTTTGCTGTCATGGTTATTAGAAGCCCCTACTCATGCAAGCAATACGATTCTGCTGGACGTGCCTAAACATGTGCTAGCTTCACGCTTGTCGATTAAACCTGAAACCCTTTCACGTATTCTTAAACGCTTGAGTGAACAACAACTTATTCGTGTTGATGAGCAAATGATTGAGTTGTTAGATCGAGTTGCTTTGCAAAGAATGGTGGACGTGGAGGAGTAAAGTAAGTTTTTTAGTCTATTTAAATCTTTAGATGTTTTGATAAAAGTAATGTTTTTTATTCAATGCTGTGCTAAAAGGTAATATTTAATTTCTAAAGGATTTATTGATGAAGGTTTTTAGCGCATGTTTATTAGGTTTTTACTTTAGTGTAAGTTGTGGTTTAGCTAATGCAGAAAGTTTCTGGTGCAAATTACCCGATGAAAAACTTATCCAAATTGATTTAAGTTTACCTACTCTCAATGTTAAGCACCAAGTTCAAGATGGACAGGAATTCTCAGTAAAAGGTCAGCTAAAACAAGCTAATACATTGGTTTATAGTTTGGCAGCTAAATCGTATGAGTTAAATCTTAAATCCTTAGCCTATAACCGCCTTCAACAAGGTAAGCCAAGTGTTAATGGGACTTGCAAGGCTGTAGCTAGCACACAACCCAATAAGCCAAATACTCCCGCTAAACCTAATCAACTACCACCTCAGGTGCATAGCCCCGCGATTCCCAATCCGAGTAAGCCTGCTCCAACACCTAAGTCGTCTAATTCAGCATACACTTGTGGTGCTAAACGTTACTGCAAGCAAATGACGAGTTGTGAAGAGGCAAAATACTATTTAAATCAATGTGGTTTGGATAAGTTAGATAAAGATGGAGATGGTAGCCCGTGTGAAAATGTCTGCGGTTAATTCCTTAATCCGTACCGACATTTAAAGCCTTGACCGCTATCTGCAAGCCGCTTAAAGTTTTGTCATTCAGAACATCAATAAAAGCTTAAGGGGTTCGTATGCAAGCGCGTCATGCCAAGTTAGGTGGTTGCAAAGTGGGTGTGGTTCCTGCTCAAGCGAAGCGCCGCAAAGTGGGGCGTTCTGCCACCAAACCTTTGCCTCCCAAAGTTGATCTGCGCCCGTTTCTGACCCAAATCGAAGAGCAGGTGGGGATGAGTTGTGTCGCGAATACCTGTGCGGGCGCGTATGAATATTTAGCCAAGCGCAATTTGGGCAGCGCGAGCGATGTCAGCCGCTTATTCATTTATTACAATGCGCGTTCGGAGTCGGATAGCCAAACTGAAGACGATGGCACTTCGATGTGGGATGCGATTGAGGCGCTGAAAAAGTACGGCGTTTGTCGCGAAGATTTATGGCCGAATGATGAGGATGCAATCAATGATGAGCCTTCCGAAGAGGCTTATACGCATGGTGAATACTTCAAAATTGCCGAAGCCGAGTATGTGGAAACCCAGTTAGATTTGTGGAAGCACACGTTAGCGGACGGTTATCCAATTGCATTTTGCCTGAATACCTTCACTTCCTTTGATAATGCCACCGAAAGCAGAGGTCGAGTACCTTTGCCAAAACAATCCGAGCAGGAGCGCGAGGAGCACGGTTGGCATGCGATGCTCTGTGTTGGCTATTTGGAAAAAGACCAACTATTTATTGTGCGTAATTCGTGGGGCACCGAGTGGGGTGATCGTGGCTATTGCTACATTCCTTACAAATACGTGATTCATCCTGAGTTGAATGGGCATGATAGTTGGGTAGTGAAATCCCTCGAGGATTTGGATTTTAGCCAAGAGATTGAGTCGGAGGATGATAGCTCGTATTTCGCAGAAGAAGGTTCGATTCAGCTTTTTGATTTTTATGTAGCTACTGAGGATGTAGACGGCTTTTCGACCGCTTTAGACGAGTTGTGCACCGAATATGCCACTGACGAGGAATACTACTTTGATTATGAAGAAACCGAAGAAGAGGGTACGACTTACGCAGAAATGAGTAATTTCGATATCACTCTTGAAGATGCGGACGGCTTCCTTGAGGCGCTTGAAGAGCTCTGTGCTGAGTGGGCAGAGGATGAGGACTACGATTATTCAGTGGAAGGCGTAGACAGCGAAGACGAAGCTTTAAGCCTAAGCGATTTTTATATTTACACTGAAAATGGCGAACGGGTGGTTGAGAAAATTGAAGCGCTCTGCGCGCAACACAGCCAAGACAGCGAGCACTATGACTATGATTGGGAAGGGGAGGAAGATGAGGATGGAACTTATGTTTCTTTCTCCCGTTTCGAGATTATTCCCGATGATGAGGAAAAATTCTTAGCAGCCTTGGAGGCTTTGTGCGAAAAATTGGCTGAAGAGGGTGGCTATGATTGGGAGTAGAGCGTTTTTAGTGCAACCGCCTTCTAAAGGCGGCAGATATTGGTTGGCCTTATTAAGGCCAATAACCGCTCATCAGGTAGTACAGTTGCATACAAAATTCAGCTGAAATAGGCTTTTTAATTATTAATTGGCTTATAACCTAAATAAAAAATGCCTGTCATCACTATTTATTGCCCATCTATCAGAAAAAAGCCCAGCTTTCCTTTCAGGCTATACCAACCTCTAGTTTAAGTAGTGCAGGACGTGCTGCGATTGAAAATAAATATATTATGGATAGATGAGGTATTTAATCATGACATTCGGCGCAATTGGTGGAGTTGGTTTAGGTGCATCAGCAGGTGTTTCTGCCAACCAACATGTTGAGCAGACCAAACCCAATGATGTGTATTACGGTAGTGGTTTTAACTCGCAGGTTAACGCAGGTGGCAATTTTGCTAGTCACATGCAAAATACAGGATCTATAGGCAGTCTTTGCTCACAATGGGCTCAGGGTGTTTGTGGCTCAGACGGATCTAAGGGTAGTTCAAGCTCCTGGGGTGCTGAAGGTTCTAAAGGCTCTGATGGTTCTAAGGGTAGTTCAGGTTCTTGGGGCGCTGAAGGTTCTAAGGGCTCTGATGGCTCCAAAGGCAGTGGTAGCGTAGACGGTTCTAAAGGCTCCGATGGCTCGTAGGGTAGTTCAGGTTCTTGGGGCGCTGAAGGTTCTAAAGGCTCTGATGGTTCTAAGGGTAGTTCAGGTTCTTGGGGCGCTGAAGGTTCTAAAGGCTCAGACGGCTCTAAAGGTAGTTCAAGCTCTTGGGGTGTTGAAGGTTCTAAGGGTTCTGATGGCTCCAAAGGCAGTGGTAGCGTAGATGGCTCCAAAGGCGGTTCTAGCTCATGGGGTTTTAATTTTGGTGGTAGCAAAGGCATTAATTGCTAAGCTAATAATTTAACGAAACCCAGCTAACTCAAGTTCGCCTTGACCCTATCCTGAGCAGGATAGGGTCAATTCAATAGCAGTAATTTGATTCCTTCACTATTTCCACGTCTTATACACAGTGTTTGCAGCCTGCCTAAGCCTTGGGTAGAGTGAGCACATTCTTGGTGAATTCGAGTTTTTCATGTCCCAACCTTCTTTTCTGCAGCGTCATCGCACTGTCCCCGTGAAAGTCGGGCAGATTTTGGTAGGCGGAGATGCGCCTGTTGTTATTCAATCTATGACCAATACCGATACAGCCGATGCGGTACGTACAGCCATTCAATGTGCTGAGTTAGCTCAAGCCGGTTCTGAGTTAGTGCGCATCACGGTCAATAGCCTAGAAGCCGCCCAAGCAGTACCTGAAATCCGTGAGCGCTTAGACAAGTTGGGCTGTGATGTGCCGCTGATTGGCGATTTTCATTTTAATGGGCATAAATTGCTGAGCGCTGTACCTGAATGTGCTACCGCTTTAGCCAAGTATCGGATCAATCCGGGCAATGTCGGGCGTGGCAAAAAGCGTGATGAGCAATTCGCGCAAATGATTGAGTTTGCTTGCCGCTATAACAAGCCAGTACGCATTGGCGTGAATTGGGGATCGCTCGATCAAGAGCTACTAGCACGGAAATTAGATGCCAACTCTCAGTTAGCTCAACCATTAGCGCTATATGAGGTGATGCATGAAGCTCTGATTGAGTCCGCTTTGACTAGTGCTGCCAAGGCTGAAGAATATGGCTTGCCGCACGATTCTATTATTCTGTCCTGTAAGCTTAGTGAAGTGCAAGGCTTGATTCGTACTTATCGGGACTTAGCCAGCCGTTGTGATTATCCGCTACATTTAGGTTTGACTGAAGCAGGTATGGGGAGCAAAGGTATCGTGTACTCCACCGCTGCACTGTCGGTACTCTTGCAAGAAGGAATTGGCGATACGATTCGGATTTCGCTCACGCCCGAGCCGCATGCCAAACGTGAAAAAGAAGTGATTGTTGGGCAGGAGATTTTACAAGCCTTAGGTTTGCGTTCCTTTACGCCGCAAGTTATCGCCTGTCCAGGTTGTGGGCGGACTTCGAGTGATTATTTTCAGCGCTTAGCCGAGCAGATTCAAAACTGGTTACGTGCACAAATGCCCACTTGGCGCACTCAATATGCTGGTGTAGAAACGATGTCAGTCGCGGTGATGGGGTGTGTGGTGAATGGTCCTGGCGAAAGTAAGCATGCGAATATTGGGATTAGCTTGCCCGGTAGCGGAGAAGTTCCTGTTGCACCTGTGTATGAAGATGGCGAAAAAACCGTAACTTTAAAAGGCGATAATATTGCTACCGAATTCCAAGCTTTGGTTGAGGCCTATGTGCAACGTAGCTATCGACCCGCCGCATAAATGACGAATTTGTGATTTTAGGTTGAATTTTGGAAAATAGTTGGCATCATTGCCTTGACAAAAAAATCCTAAAACGCTTTAATAGCGACCTCTTGAGGCCGGGTAGCTCAGTCGGTAGAGCAGCGGATTGAAAATCCGCGTGTCGGCAGTTCGATTCTGCCCCCGGCCACCAAGTTCAATATTTTTCGTTTCATTGCATTTCCTTTTAGTTTTATCTCCTTTTCTTGATTTTTCATTGTCGAACTTGCGATTGCTTGTGATCACGACAATCTATTAGTTCGTAACCGAGTTGAATTTATTCAACTCGGTTTTTTCTTTTTGGGTTCCCCATATTTTTGATATGTCTTAAGTTGCCAAGGCCTCCACTTAATCTGTATTGAGTATACTCAGGCTCTAAATTTACCAACTTAGATGAATTTTTTATGTCAATCCGCAATGCGAGTCCCGATTGACTATAGTCGATTGCAGAATCTGTTACACTATGCGCGCTTGAGTAGGGTTTGAGCACTTCCTTTGCTATTTATTGAGCGCTGTACCTAGACAGCACACTACCTAAGCTGGCTTTTAAAAGGCTCCGCTGGCCGGATTGCCTAAAAAATTACCCATACTAACTGAGAGGGCCATTCAAACTATGCGATTTCGTTTTCCTGTAGTCATTATTGACGAAGACTTCCGCTCCGAAAATACATCGGGTTTAGGGATCCGCGCTTTAGCCAAAGCGATTGAGGAGACCGGCATGGAAGTGTTAGGCGTGACGAGTTACGGTGATTTATCCACCTTTGCTCAGCAGCAAAGCAGAGCCTCTGCATTTATTCTTGCAATTGATGATGAAGAATTTGCCGCCGCCGCCGAAACAGATGAAAACGGCAATAGTGAGCCTTATGCTTTAAGAGCTTTACGTAATTTCGTCGAGGAAATCCGTTGGCGCAATGCAGAAATTCCTATTTTCCTGCACGGTGAAACCCGCACTGCGCGCCACATTCCCAACAATATTTTGCGTGAATTGAATGGCTTCATTCATATGTTTGAAGACACTCCAGAATTCGTCGCACGCTATATTATTCGCGAAGCAAAATCATATTTGGATAGTTTAGCGCCGCCGTTCTTTCGTGCACTCACTCATTATGCAGCGGATGGCTCTTATTCTTGGCACTGCCCAGGGCATTCAGGTGGGGTCGCTTTCTTAAAATCACCTGTTGGACAGATGTTCCACCAATTCTTTGGCGAGAATATGCTGCGCGCAGATGTTTGTAATTCGGTGGATGAGTTAGGGCAGTTGCTGGATCATACCGGCCCGGTCGCAGCCTCTGAGCGTAATGCTGCGCGCATCTTCAATGTGGATCATTTATTCTTCGTCACGAATGGTACGTCGACTTCTAATAAAATGGTGTGGCATTCTTGTGTTGCGGATAATGATATTGTGGTGGTGGATCGTAACTGTCATAAGTCAATTCTGCACTCCATCACCATGACCGGTGCAATTCCAGTGTTTTTAACGCCAACGCGCAATCATTTCGGCATTATCGGCCCGATCCCGCATAAATCCTTTGATCGCGAGGCGATTGAGGCAAAAATTGCAGCGCATCCACTGGCGAGTAAATTGGGCACGAATCCGCGCATTCTGACCATTACTCAAAGTACTTATGATGGCGTGCTGTATAACACCAGCATGATCAAAGAGCGCTTGGACGGTTGGATTGATAATCTGTTATTCGATGAAGCTTGGTTGCCACACGCTTCTTTCCATGAGTTTTATAAAGACATGCATGCCATGTCGCGCAATGCTGAGCGCACGCAAAAGTCGATGGTGTTCGCGACTCAATCCACGCATAAATTGCTAGCAGGTTTATCGCAAGCTTCACAAATTTTGGTGCAGGATGCGAAGGAAACTAAGCTGGATCAACATATCTTCAATGAAGCTTATTTGATGCACAGCTCGACCAGCCCGCAGTACGCAATTATTGCCAGTTGTGATGTGGCAGCGGCGATGATGGAAGCGCCCGGCGGTACGGCCTTGGTTGAGGAATCGATTTCTGAATCCTTAAACTTCCGGCGTGCGATGCAGAAGGTGGATAAGGAGTATGGTGAGTCATGGTGGTTCCAGATTTGGGGCCCAGAAATTGCCGATGAAGACGGGATTGGTGATCGTGATACCTGGGTATTAAAAGCGAAAGACCGCTGGCATGGTTTCGGCAATTTAGCTGATAACTTCAATATGCTTGACCCGATTAAAGCCACCATTATCACCCCTGGTTTAGATGTGGACGGCGCCTTTAGTGATGAAATTGGTATTCCGGCGGCGATTGTCACTAAATACCTCGCTGAGCATGGCGTTATTGTTGAGAAGTGCGGCCTGTATAGCTTCTTTATTATGTTTACTATTGGCATTACCAAAGGCCGTTGGAACACTTTATTGACCGCACTCCAGCAGTTCAAAGACGATTTCGATAAGAACCAACCGCTATGGCGAGTGCTGCCGGAATTCAGTGCGCGCAATCCACGTTATGAAAAGATCGGCTTGCGTGATTTGTGCTTACAAATTCATGCTTTCTATGCCGAATACAATGTGGCGCGTTTAACTACTGAAATGTATTTGTCTGATATGGAACCGGCTATGAAGCCGTCTGAAGCCTTCGCTATGATGGCTCATCGGAAGATTGATCGCGTACCGGTAGATCAATTAGAAGGGCGGATTACGGCCAGCTTGGTAACCCCCTACCCACCGGGCATTCCACTCTTGATTCCGGGCGAGCGTTTCAATAAAACCATTGTGGATTATTTGAAATTCACCCGCGTATTTAATGAGAAATTCCCGGGCTTTGAAGCCGATGTCCATGGCTTGACCGTGGATATTGTGGACGGTGTGAAGCAGTATTATGTGGATTGCGTGTATCAATAATTCTTTACTGAATTAAGTACGTTGAGTAGCAGTCTAAGCTTAGGTTGCTACTCTAAATTTCAGCGAGGGAAAAATGTTGTCAAAGCTTTTCAAGTTAATCCTGCCTACACTATTATTCGTTTTTATGTCGCCTGCTCATGCAATACCTCCGCTTCATTTAAAAAATGTAGAAATAACCGGCCAAGTCAGTTTGCAGGGCAAGCCATTAGCCCAAGTACAGGTTGAAGTTCGTAAAGATTCCTGTTTTGGTGAGGTCACAGACAAAACCCTGACTAATCAACAAGGTAAATATCGTATTCTCAAGCCCGATTTAATTGCTGGTTCTATTTTATATCTCACCGTACCAGCAGGCGGGAAGGCTAAGCAAGCTTATGGGGCTTATTGTCTATTTGAGGGCATGTCAGCTAGTTCCGAGAAGAATGTTGATACACCTACTGGCGATTTTTATCGAACAGGTCAATATCTGCACACTATTAAGTTGGCGAAGCCACGTGCGGTAGCTGCCGAGGAAAAAGCTTGTATCAAGCAAGGCGGGGTTTGGGGCTGGCTTAGCCAAGAGCATTTAGGCTGTAATTTGCCTTATGCAGATGCTGGAAAAACCTGTAGCGATGCGAGTGAATGTTCCAGCCAAGTTTGCTTTAGATATTGGAAAGACCGCATGCAATTACAAATGGAAAGCTTAATGCCAGACAAAGCCAAGCAAGGTTCCTGTGCAGTGGATAATTTCCAAGTGCTCAATCACCGTCCCGGCCCACTCGTGGGTGAGTTAAAGCAGGGCAAAGTCGTAGCTTTCCCTGTTCAATAATTCAATTTTATAAGTGCTTTTCAATCCAATCTTTAACCCAAGGCTTATGCTCGCGAATTTCTTCCTTGCTTAAGCCTTTGAGTTCATGCGGAAACACCAGCCATTCATCCGTTTCATGCACGTAATAATCAGGGCGTAGCGTGGTTTGATTTTTATTTGGCTTGAAATAGGGCGTTGCAATGCGAATATCATGCGGTGTATTCAAACGTGCTTCGTTGCGAATTCTTTCCAAGGCGGCTTTAATGCTATTCCCCGAATCAAACACATCATCCACGATCAGTAATGAATCGGGCGCATTGATATGCTTCAGCAAATATTCAAGGCCATGCACTTTAACTTCGCGCGCGGTTTGGTTTAAGCCAGTGTAGTAAGAGGTGCGAATCGCAATATGGTCAGTCGAGACGCCGAAGTATTCAAATAACTCCTGCACCACAATGCCGACTGGTGTGCCGCCGCGCCAGATCGCGACAATAAAATCAGGCCGAAAACCACTATCGTATATTTTTTCCGCCAATTGGATAGAGCTATCCATTAAGTCTTGGGGGGTTAAAAAGACTTTTTGAAGTGATGCAGACACGATGTAATCCTTTCGCTAAGCGCCTGAAACTGGAGTCAGGACGTTAGCATCATTTTTGAGATTTCTCTATGCCGTTGTAAGGGTTTTGTCATATCCAACGTTAAAAGCTGGCCGCGTTCAACCACCACTTTGCCATGAATAATCGACAAATCGACCGTGAAATTTTGGCAGAAAACCGCAGCAGCGACGGGATCATGCCCCGCACCCGCATAGTTTAAGCGATTCAGGTCAATCGTAATCAGATCCGCACTTTTGCCCACTTCAAGCGAGCCAATATCGCTGCGCCCCAAGGCAGCGGCTCCTCCTCGTGTGGCTAAGCGCAAGGCTTCACGTGCAGTCATTGCAGCTGGGTCACCTGCAAAGCCTTCGCGGCCACCTAAAGGCATACTGCTGGAGTATTGATGGGGGGCGATGCGTTGAATCAGCATCGCTTGGCGCGCTTCAGCCAGCATATGACTGCTATCATTCGAGGCTGAGCCATCGACACCTAAACCAACTTTGACTCCAGCTCGGGTCATGTTTGGAATTGGGGCAATGCCACTGGCTAAACGCATATTGCTAGTTGGGCAGTGAGCAACGCCCGTACCGGTTTTTGCGAACTTATCAATCTCGGCTGCATTCATATGGACACAATGTGCATGCCAACAGTCACAACCTGTCCAGCCTAAGGATTCGACATAATCGACTGGGCGCATGCCAAATTTAGCGAGGCAAAATTGCTCCTCATCTAAAGTTTCAGCGAGATGAGTATGCAAATTGACGCGCCGGTAGTGGCGGGCAAGTGTGGCGCTTTCACGCATTAAATCCGCAGTGACCGAAAATGGTGAGCAAGGCGCTAGCACCATCCGCAGCATGCTGTGCTCACTCGCATCATGATAAGTTTCAATTAAGCGCTGTGAATCCTTCAGAATGGCCGCTTCATTTTCGGTCACCCGATCCGGCGGCAAACCGCCCTTGCTTGCACCTAAAGACATCGAACCGCGTGCAGCATGAAAGCGTATTCCTATTTCTTGCGCAGCGCGAATCTGGCTATCCAGTGTGCAGTCATTCGGATAAATATACAGATGATCACTGCTCGTGGTGCAGCCAGACAGCATTAACTCGGCTAAACCCGTTAAAGTGCTGATGTACACACCTTCATCGGTGAGCTTTGCCCAAATCGGATAGAGTGTTTTGAGCCAAGTGAATAAATCAGCATCTTGTGCAACGACCCGCGTGAGAGTTTGGTACAAATGATGGTGGGTATTCACCAGACCAGGCAGAATCAGATGATCACGCAAGTCAAACACTTGATCAGCGCTAGCCGGTAAATCTTTGCTAGCGCCGACCTGTTTAATTAGATGGTCTTCAATATAAATACCAGCGTCCGCTAGCTCAGTCCCTGCATCGTCAAAAGTAGCGAGCAGGGTGGCATTTTTTAATAGAATCGAAGGCAAATGTTTTACTCAGTTGATGATACTCAGCTACTTGCAGCCTGCCGTATTGGCAGCAGGGCAGGCTGCTTTCATCAAGGGTACTATATTTGTGCTGGTAAAAGGGCTAGCTCCCATAAATTTTAAGGCACTATCATTCGGCCCCCAGCTGGTTGTGCCCACGACTATATTCATTTTTCCATCGATACCCAGAGTAGTACCTTGAAGTTTGGCGGCTTCACCGAAATTGACTAACCAAGGGCCACCACTTGAGCCACCTGTTTGGCGTGAACCAATCACGGTATTATTGGATACGTCCGCGAAGACTTGTCCACCCGCATCCGTGCGCTGCATCAGCTCACCACCATCATGCGAACTGGGATAGCCTAATTGAGTTATTTGTGTTTTGCCTTCCACAAACCCAAAGCCATTCCAAGCATAACCAAACCAGCCCGTCTGCTGCCCTGCGTATTTACCCGCTTTAGGCGCTAATTTGATCACCGCAATATCATTGGTGCAAACAATACCAGGTTGCGCGCAACTGGCACTGCCATTCACATAACTATCCATGACATAAACTTTGGCTGCAGTCCAAACTCCGTAAGGGGCTTGGCCTTTATAGTAAGCAGGTATGTATTGGAAATTGGTATAACCTGTATTGCTGCCAAACTCAGCAACACAATGTGCAGCCGTGACTACTACGCCCGGCTTGATCAGAGAAGCCGAACAAACGCCAGTGTCAGCGCCCACTTTAAAAAATAAGCGCCCTGCACGCCGGAAATAATCCACTTTTGAAAGTTGCAGCCCACCCATGTCTACCCGCGAAGTCGTGAAGGGCAGACCTGCAGTCCCATAAGCGCGGCTATCTGCAACTGCCTGTTGGGCTAAAGACTCACTCGTAGCGCTATCTAACAGTTGCACAGGAGATGTCTGGCCACTACCAACACCTCCTTGAGTAAAGCCTGCTTGACCGGCTGCTCGCACTGCTGAGTTAGCATTCAGATCCAAATCCAGAGCGCCTGTCAGTTTAGGTTGCACCGACCGGGCATTAGCATAATCAAGAGTTACCTCGGCGCGTGTTGATTCCACGGGCAATTCAATGACTTGATCCGCTTGTACTAAGGCCGCTTGTGTGGTGAAAGCCAACACAGAAATAGTCAATAAAGGCTTAAGCATTTTCAGCACCTCGCTCGCAATAATTATCAGAAAATAAGCCTAAGCCTATTGGGGTTGGTATTTAGACTCAATCAGTCGCGAAAGTTTATCCAGCCGGTATAAATTCTTAAAGCTGTGCTAATAAAGCATAAAGAAGCGAATAAATAAGCAAGCTCACTAAACCAAGCTGGGATTAAGCACATCAAGGTAAATACTAGAATAGTTTCAGTAGCTTCTGTTAAACCGCCTAGATAGTAGAAGCTTTTATGGGGATAAACTGAGCTACTTATTTGGCGCTTAGCTGCAAAAATCGCAAAGGCTAAAAAACTACTACCCGTACCTATAAAACTATAGATTAATACTGCTGCTGCTAAGGCATTTTCTGTAGGATTTGCCAGTGCAAAACCCAAAGGAATGGCTGAATAGAATAAAAAATCTAGCACAATATCCAAAAAGCCACCGCGATCAGAGGTTTGCGTCAAGCGGGCAATCGTGCCATCCAAACCATCTAACAGGCGGTTCAATAAAATAGCTAGCAAGGCCAGCCAATAATGCTCAAAGGCTAATAAGGGTAAAGCACTGATGCCGATCAAGAAGCCAATAACAGTGACTTGATTGGCATTGAAGCCCCATTGGATGACTCGCTGAGCCAGTTGAATTTGTTGCTGTTTGCTATGTTTCAACACTAGGCTATCTAACATAGCGCTGCTCCTCTAACCGAATGATATGTCCACCCTCAGGGCTATCAGCCTGATCATGCGTAACTAAAATAGCTGGAATGTTAAGTTCAGTAATTTGCGTAAAGACGAACTGGCGAAATTGCTGCCGTAATTCGGTATCTAAGCGTGCAAAGGGTTCATCTAATAACAAAGCTTGAGGCTGAGCGAGCAGGGCGCGTAATACACTCACACGAGCGCGTTGCCCACCCGATAAACTGCTAGGGTCGCGTTGGTAAAAGCCTGTTAAACCGGCTTGAGCTAAAGCCGCTTCAATTTGCATTTTGCGCTCAGCTCCTTTGATCTTGGCAGGCAGGGCAAAGCCTAAATTGCCCCCCACGCTCAAATGCGGAAATAACAAATCATCTTGAAATAAAATACCCACTCGGCGCTGCTCGGTAGGGAGTTGATCAATTTGCTGCTGGTTTAAATAAGCCTGACCACTCGCCACAAAAGCTGTTGGTAAAGCACCAATCAACCAGCTGAGCAGCGTTGATTTGCCTACGCCGGAAGCGCCCATCAGGGTTAGGACTTCACCGGCATTAACCTGCAGGTTTAAGTCACGAATTAAATAATGTGCCTGTTGTTGAATGCTGAGATTGTGAATGCTGAGCATTATTTTAATCCTTGGTGTTTACGTCCCAACCACTGGCTCACACTAGCGGCGAAGACAAAAGCGATTAGGGGCAATAAGGCTTGCAGCACCGCTTGCACGGCTAAATTTGAGCGATTGCCGCCTGCGCTTAAACTGACTGCTTCAGTAGTAACTGTTTCAATCCGCCCGCCGCCAATAAATAAAGTGGGCAAATACTGCGCTACGCTCACCGCAAAACCTACGGCACAAGCCCCTAAGATCGGGCGAATCAGCATCGGCCATTTAATATAAAGGCAGGCTTGCCAATGCTTATAAGCTAAGGTTTTTGCCGTGAGCACAAAGCGCTCGTCAAAATTCCGATAAGCTCCTGCGAGCGTCAGCAGCATATAGGGCAAGACCCAAGCTAAATGGCTCCAAATCACGGCAGCCAAATTCCCGTCGAAATCTAATACTAAAGCGATTTGATACTGTGCAGCAGTAAAAGGTAAAGCAGGAATAATTAAGGGAATATATAACCAAGCTTGCTGCTTGTTCCCCCATTCTAACCAAAGCAGAGTTAAGGGTAGGGCGATGAAAACACAGCAACTAGCAATGAAAATAGTAGTGCCAAACGGCACTAAATCAGCTTGCTGCCAAGCATTTAAACTGAAGTTAGCAGGAAAAATCTGCGGAAAAAACCATGAACCTGCTACTGACCATAGCAGTAATAAAAACAAAGCTAGCCAAATAGGCAAACTGAGTAGGCTGCTGAGCGCTAGTTTAAACACAGAATAAGTACGCAGCTTATTACGTCTGCCGGTCGGTGTCGCAAGCATTTTATTGAATAGCCAATAAGCTAAATAGCCCAAGGCTACACCCACCAGCAATAAGCCAATCAGCAGCAAAGCTAAGCTCTGCGCTTTTAATTGCTGAGTTGGATCAGGATCGGTAAACCATTGCCAAGCGAGCACGGCCAAAGTCGGCGGAGTCGATGGACCTATAATTAGCGCCATATCCACCACCGACAAACCATAAGCAAACACTGCGAGTAACGGCCACGCTAAGCGCCTTAATAACTGCGGAAATAGAATTTGCCAGCCTATTTGCCAGCGACCATAGCCCAAACTCTGCGCGACTAGACTTTGTTTGAGCAGCCAGTCTTGATTAAGCAGGCTAGTGAGCACCCAGAGTAGAAACCAAGTTTCTTTTAGAACTAAGGCAAGCGTCAAACTCAAGGCATAAGGATCTTGCGTGGTGATCCAATGCGGTGGTGCTGTCCAAGTAAATAAGGGCGTGATTAAACGTACTAGCCAGCCAGAGGGCGCTAACAAGAAGACCAAACCAATCGCAAAAGCCGCATGGGGCATGGCTAAAAAAAGAGGTAATTGTCGCTGTATACGCTGCCAAGTTCGCGAGGGGTAAAATAAAAACACCAGCGAACAGGCTAAGAACAAAGACCAAGCAGTCGAAATACCTGCTGAAAATAGGGTGAGTTTTAAGGCAGGTAAGGTTTGTGAGTCAGCCCAAAGCAAGTGCCCATTGTTTGCACTCAAACCCTCACTAAGGGCTGGGATTAACCCCAGCAATGGCAACCCCAAAATAGCTAGCACGCCTAACCAAGCGACTCCCCATAACATCCAATCGACTGGATTATGGGGAGCACGTTTAGCCAAGTTATTTGCCGTCAGCTTCTGCAAGCCTAGCTGCCGTAGCGCTGCAACCATGCTTTTTCCAAAGCTTCCACCCAACTCGCATGCGGCTCGGCTAAGGTGGGTATGTCAGCAGGTAGCGTGCTGGCGGCGGCCTCTTTGTTCGCAGTTGGTAACTTATCAGCCAGCAACACACTCGGATCACCCCAAACTTTCACATCGGCTTTACGGGCTTGTGCTTCAGGGGAAAGTAAAAAATTAGCAAAGACTTGTGCGCCTTCTTTCGCTTTGGTATTGAAGGGAATCGCTACAAAGTGCACATTGCCAATCGTGCCTTGCTTGAAGCCAAAGCTATAAGCGGTTTTCGGTAAACTGCCTTTTTCAATCAGGCTGGCTGCTTCATTAGGATTGAAAGTGAGGGAAATCAATAATTCACCATCTGCTAATTTTTGATGCATTTCTGAATCGCTAGCGGGGAAACTTTTGCCTTGTTGCCAAGCGACGGTATGCAGTTGATCAAGGTACTCCCAAAGTGGCTTAGTGATCGTCTCAAATTGAGCAGGATCGACAGGTTTAGTTAAAGCGCTAGGCTCAGCGCTTAGCTCTAGCAGTAATTGTTTGAGAAAAGTAGTGCCATGAAAGCTAGGTGGTTTGGGATAAGTGACGCGTCCTGGATTTTGCTTGGCAAACTCTAATAAAGCAGTGGCTGAATCAGGAGCGCTAGCGACTTTACTACGATCAGCAATAAAGGTGAGCTGTGCAGTTCCCCACGGTGCTTCTAAGCCATCGGTGCTCTCTGAGAAATCTTGCTGAACAGGCTTCTTAGTATCGACATTAACCCAATTGGGTAATTGCTCTGCCCACGGCCCGTACAATAATTTCCCACGCTTAAGGGCGCTAAAATTTTCACCATTGACCCAAATTAAGTCGACGGAGCCATCGGTCGTGCGCCCTGCTTGTTGCTCGGTTTGAATGCGTTTGACCACTTCAGCGGCATCGGTGATTTTCACATGCTTCACCGTAATGTCATAACGTTGCTTGGCTTGTTCAGCCGCCCATTCAAGATAGTTATTGATATTTTCACCGCCACCCCAAGCATTGAAATAGACCGTTTGGCCTTTAGCAGTCTGTTCGATCTTTGCCCAATCGGTTTCAGCCGCTTGCACATTAAAACTAAGGCTACTAGCGAGTGCTAGCGCGGTTAAATTGAGAAATTTGAATTGCATGTAATAAGTCCTGTAGATAAATTTTTAGCCGCGTCGCCAAGCGTGATAGCGTGCCACCCAAGCCAGCAAACGTTCTGGGGTATGTTGACGTTTCCAAGTACCAGCTACGTATTTATTCGCTTCCGCCAAAGTCGGATAGCTATGAATCGTGCCTAAGATTTTATTCAAGCCCAACCCATGTTTCATGGCGAGCACATATTCTGCTAATAACTCGCCTGCTTGTGCGCCCACAATCGTCACACCTAAAATCTTATCTTTACCCGGCACAGTTAATACTTTAATAAAGCCCGTTTTCGTGCCCTCGGCAATTGCACGATCCAGTTCGGCCAATTCAAAATGACTGAGTTCATAAGCGATGTTTTGAGCTTGTGCCTCTTGCTCAGTGAAGCCCACGCTGGCAATTTCTGGGTCGACAAAGGTGACGCGCGGAATGACTCGATAATCCGCTTTGAAGCGTTTGAACTGCCCAAACAAAGCATTCACGCTGGCATACCAGGCTTGATGGGCGGCGACATGGGTAAATTGATAAGGCCCTGCGACATCGCCTGCGGCATAAATATTCGGAAATAAAGTTTCTAAGTATTCATTGGTAGAGATAGTGCGCTCAGTTGGCAGGCCTAGCTCTTCTAAACCAAACCCTGTTAAACGTGCTTTGCGGCCCAAAGCGATAATAACTTGATCATAAGGAATGGCTAACTCTTGGCCTTGGGTTCGCACCATGACTTGTTTGCTAGTGCCGCTTTGCTCAAAGCGTAGTACCTGATGCTCAGTCAATAGTTTTACACCATCCGCTTGTAAGGCTTGGGCGGCAATTTGCGCAGCATCGCTATCTTCACGGGCTAAAATGCGTGCCGATTTTTCAATGATGCTAACATTTGAGCCTAAGCGAGTTAAGGCTTGCGCAAGCTCACAACCAATCGGGCCTCCGCCTAAAATCACTACATGCTCAGGCGCTTGCTCTAGGGCAGCAAACCGTTCCCATAAGGTGTCGCTGGTCACATAACCAGAGTTCTCAATCCCCGGAAATTCAGGAATATTCGCTTGTGCGCCAGTGGCTAAAATAATGCTGCGAGCGCTAAGACGTTGGCTGGAGCCATCTGGGAATTTAATTTCGACAGTCCAAGGATCAAGCAGCTTGGCATAGCCTTGTAAGACCTCAACGCCTAATTGAGTGTAGCGTTCGACACTATCATGCGGCTCTACTTCATCAATCACAGCCTGTACCCGCTGCATGACTTGCGAAAATTGAACAGTAGGGGCAGGGCTCTCGATTCCATAATCAGCGGCGTGTCGAATTTGTTGGGCGACTTTAGCGCTTTTAATCAGTGTTTTACTCGGAACACAGCCATAGTTTAAACAGTCTCCGCCCATTTTATGCGCTTCAATCAAGGTGACTTTAGCCTTGACAGCCGCTGCAATATAGGAAGAAACCAAACCGGCTGAACCTGCACCAATTACAATTAAATTGCGATCAAATTGCTTCGGCTTAGTAAACCCTTGGTAAACTCGTCGACCTTGAATAAAAGCCAAAATACCTTTAGCTATCCAAGGAAAAATGCCCAGTAAAATGAAAGATAACAGCAGGCTAGGGGAGAGGATATTACTTAAGCTAGAGATTTGCGCGAGCTGCGTACCAGCATTCACATATACAATCGTGCCTGCCAACATACCTAATTGGCTCACCCAATAAAAAGTACGAGTCGGCAGCTGGGTGAGACCCATTAATAAGTTAATAATAAAGAAAGGAAATAGCGGCACAAGGCGCAAGGTGAACAGATAAAAAGCACCTTCTTTAGCAATGCCTTGATTGATCGCTGCTAATTGCTTGCTAAAACGCTGCTCGACAGCATTACGAAATAAATAGCGGGAAGCGAGAAAGGCCAGCGTAGCACCGATAGAGGAGGCAAAGGAAACGAGTAATAAGCCTTGCCATAAACCAAAAATTGCTCCCCCTGCTAAAGTCAAAATGGCTGCACCCGGTAGCGAAAGTCCGGTGATTAGCACATAGATAACAAAATAACCTAAGGCGAATAACCAAGGATGCTCTGCTTGCCAACTAGCAAATTGCGCTTGGCTAGCTTTGAGCTGCTCTAAGGTTAAATAACGATCGAGATCGAAAACGAAAAATAAAATAATCAGTAATAGAACGCTGGCTAGCAGCAGTGATTTTTTCATGATTGCTGCTCGGCAGGGTTTAATAGTGGGCTAGTTTTCATGCGATAGTGTCGCATAAAACTTTGATCGATGTGATTTTTCCAATGCCAAACCCAAGTGCCACTCGCACTCCAAGTTCCCCAAGAGGCAATCGCATGTTTGGGGCCTGTCGCAAGTAAGTACAGTGAGCGCTTTTTCGGGTAATAGCTTTGCAGGCTCTGCTGATTAATAAAAGCAGGCAGGTTATGCGCCAACACTTTTCCTGCATACACAGCATGCACGCCAGAGCGGCCAAAGTTTAAATCTTCACGCGAGCTGCAATCACCAGCGGCAAACACATTAGGGTGTGAGCGGCTTTGGTGTTGAGCATTCACCGCAATATAGCCGTGTGAATCCACTGTTAAACCAGAAGTTGCTAACCATGCGGGTGCTTTTGCGCCAGTGGCCGCAAGAATTTGATTGGCTTGAATGGATTCACCGGTTTCAAGGAAAAGCACTCCATTTTCGATACTGGCCTTGGCAGAGTGAACTTGAACCCCTGCTTTAGCTAATTGCCCTTGTACACGCTGTTGTACGGTCGGCGAGTGATCCGCTAAGAGTTTAGGTGCTATTAAATGCACTTGAGCTGCAGCGCCTTTTTGCTGGAAAGCATATTGAATAGCCAGTGCTAACTCGATGCCAGCAGCACCTCCGCCTAACACTGCTAGCTGATAATTGTCTTGCTGGGCATGATTTAAAATCTGTGGCCAAGCAGTTAATAAGCGTTCTAAAGGGCGAATCGGGATTAAGTTGCTAGCACTATTAGCAGGTAAAGCTGTTTCGCTACCACTATTGATGGAGAGTACATCATAGTGAATCAGTTGCCCGCTGGCTGTTTCTAGGCATTGCTGATTAGCATCTAAGCGGATGACTTTATCAAGGATTAATTCACCTTGAGCCGCAGCCACTAAAGGCGCCAAGTTAATTTGGCATTCTTCAAGACTGTAATGTCCCGCCAACCAGCCCGGCAGCATACCTGAATAGGTTTGATAGGCTTGTGGGCTAATCACCGTCAAGCGCAAATTAGGTAAGGACTGTTGGGCTAAAGCGCTCAGGACTGCTACATGGGCATGCCCTCCACCGATTAATACTAAATGTGTCATAAGTGTTGTTATCTAGTTTTGCTGTGAGTTCTTGCATCTATACGCACAGCTACTGCGTATTAGATGCAGATCTATCTCTTATATTTTTATCAATTAGGGAGCGAATGATGATTTTGAAAGCATGGAGTTTACTGGGTGCTTGCTTATTAAGCACTAGTTTGTACGCAGCGGATAGCAAACTGCCTATCGGCGAATTTTCAGCCAAACAATTGCAAGCTTGGGATGACAAGGTATTCAAAGGCAAGACGCAGTATCAATTAGTGCAAGAGGGGCAACGTTGGGTCTTGAGTGCCAAGAGTAAAGCGGCTGCTTCGGGTTTAACCCGTAAAATCGAAGTCGATTTAACCAAAACACCTTTTTTGAATTGGTCATGGCGAGTCGATCAAGCCTTACCTGCTTTAGAGGAGCAAACGAAAGCAGGCGATGATTATGCTGCGCGTATTTATGTAATTGTCGATGGTGGCTTACTGGTGTGGAATTCAAAAGCAGTCAACTATGTCTGGTCAGGCAGTTCAGCACGCGGCGCTAGTTGGGGCAATGCTTATTTACCAAAGAATGCGCAGATGCTAGCAGTGCGCGGTAAACAAGATAAAGCTGGAGTTTGGGTGACTGAAAAGCGCAATGTACGTGCGGATTTTAAAAAGCTGTATGGCGTCGATATTAAAACGATTGATGGGATAGCCTTAATGACCGATACGGATAATAGTGGTGGTGAAGCGGCGGCTAAATATGGAGATATTTTCTTCTCGGCTCAGTAAGGTTGGACAGCCCTGCCTGATTAATTCACAATGCGGGGTCTTTTTAGAGTGTAGCTGCAGGCTGATTGTCCGCCGCCTATTCCTTTGCATGCTTAAGAGGTCCCATCATGAGCAAATCTGAAGCCTTATTCCAACAAGCCCAAAAAACGATTCCGGGCGGAGTAAATTCACCAGTACGCGCCTTTCGTGGAGTGGGCGGCACGCCGCGCTTTATTGCGCGTGCTGAAGGCGCTTATATGTATGATGTGGACGGCCAGCGTTATATTGATTATATCGGTTCATGGGGGCCAATGATTGCTGGGCATGCGCATCCAGAAGTGGTGGAAGCGGTGCGCGAAGCCGCTTTATTAGGTTTGAGCTATGGTGCTCCGACCGCGCAAGAAGTGCAGATGGCCGAAAAAATCAATGAAATCATGCCTTCAATGGAAATGCTTCGTATGGTTAGCTCTGGTACGGAAGCGACTATGTCCGCCATTCGCTTAGCGCGTGGCTTCACGGGGCGCAATTTCATAGTGAAATTCGAAGGTGGTTATCATGGGCATGGTGATTCACTGTTAGTGAAAGCGGGGTCGGGTTTATTGACCTTTGGTCAGCCTAGTTCTCCGGGTGTTCCGGCTGAACTTGCACAATATACGCTAACCCTTAATTTCAACGACAGCGCGCAAGTGCGTGAAGTTTTCGCTGCGCGTGGCGATGAAATTGCCTGCATTATTGTCGAGCCAGTCTGTGGAAATATGAACTGCATTCCCCCCGCACCCGGCTTTTTAGAAACCTTACGTGAGGTTTGTGATCAGCATGGCACGGTACTGATTTTTGATGAGGTGATGACGGGCTTTCGAGTTTCACGCGGTGGTGCACAGGAGTTATATGGGGTTAAGCCTGATTTAACCACTTTAGGCAAAATTATTGGCGGCGGTATGCCAGTCGGTGCTTTTGGTGGACGGCGTGACATTATGTCTAAACTGTCACCGTTGGGGGCAGTCTATCAAGCGGGTACTTTGTCAGGTAATCCGATTGCAATGGCGGCGGGTTTAAAAATGATGGAAATTATTAGCCGTGACAATTTTTATCCCGCATTGAACGCAAAGACGACTCAGCTAGTCAAAGGTATAGAGGCTGCTGCGAAACAGGCGAAAATTCCGTTCACAACAGCTCAGGTTGGTGGAATGTTTGGTTTGTTTTTCACCAGCGAACCCCAAGTCACTAGTTACCAACAAGCAACTGCTTGTGATGTGCCCAAGTTTAATCAGTTCTTTCACGGCATGTTAGAACGCGGCATTTACTTAGCACCTTCTGCATTCGAGGCGGGTTTCATGTCAACTGCCCATTCAGAAGAGGATATTAATACAACTATCGCAGCCGCCCGCGAAGTATTCGCTCTAATAAAATAAAGCGTTCGGTGTCGATTTGAGGTTTTTGTGATTGGTATACGTAATTATTACTATAGTGAGCTACCAAAACTCTGCTGCTTATTACTAATGATCCTGTTGATTGTACAGCCTGTGAGTGTACAGGCTGTTGATCGCTCCTCAAGTTTATATGCTGAGGTACAGCATTCCATTTATCAAATTAGAGTCATTAATCGGACAACTGGGCATAAGCGCACGATAGGTTCAGGTTTTGTGGTTGAACAGGCTCAATTGCTCGCTACGAATTATCATGTCGTCAGTGCGTATATCAATGATCCCGATACTTACTCGATTGATTATCTTGGAACGGACGGTTCCACAGGCTCGCTCAATCTGATTGATGTCGATGTGTTGCACGATTTAGCTGTGTTAGCAGCTGATAAAGACTTGGGTACACCGTTAAAAACAGCTGACATTCCTGAAAAAGGCGCGACCCTGTATGCTTTTGGAAATCCCTTAGGTTTAGGATTTTCAGTAGTCACGGGCACTAACAATGGCCTACTGACTGAGAGTGAGGATAAAAACATCCTATTCTCAGGCAATTTGAATTCAGGCATGAGTGGTGGCCCTGCTTTAAATCAAGCAGGCGCAGTGATTGGCGTGAATGTAGCGACCGCAGGGAATGCGGTTAGTTTTTTAGTAGCCACTGACTATTTAGACGCACTGTTAGCGCAGGTCAAAGCGCGTAACTTTATCCCAGCCAAAAACCTGCATGATTCTATCGTGCAGCAGCTCAAAGCCAGCAGTATCGACATGCTCAAGCGCATTAAGTCTAATCCTTGGAAATTAGTTGCAGTAGGCAATTTTCAAGTACCTAGCCGTATTGATAAATCGATTAATTGTTGGGATGGTAGCGAAGCGGATGAGGATCGTGGCTTAGTCAATGTGATTTCGGTGAATTGCTCGAATGAACGCGAGATTTACTTAGATGAGAAACTCAGTGTAGGTAGTCTGCAATACCAATATACTTGGTATGAGAGCGAAAAAATGATTCCGCCGCGTTTTTATCGTATGTATGAAGCGCAAAATACGGATGAAACGGATAATCGATCCAGCAAGGAAAATGTCACTGAGTTTAAATGTGATACTCAATTTGTCGATATCGCCAGCCAAGCCTTTAAAATGACAGTCTGTCACCGTGATTATTTGCGCTATAGCGGCTTGAGTGATGTTTTAGTGACGGGTGCAATGGTGAGTCAAAAGCACCAAGGATTTTTGTTTGAGTTATTTTTGACAGGCGTCGATTTCAAAGAATCCATGCTGCTAGTGAAGCAAGTGTTTGAGAATTTCAAATGGCAAACTTAGATACCATTTTGCTGGAAATACAGCTACGCCCCTTAAATCAATATCATAATTTAACTCAATTTCCAGTACGGATTGGCCGTGCGTTAGATAATGATATTATCCTCTCAGACCCGACTGTTTCTGCTTATCACTTAGAAATCGACCAGACTGATCAAGGTTTGGCTTTACGTAATTTATCGAAAGAAAATGGCACACGCTTAAATGGTAGAGGCTTGCAAGAGTCCATCCTAACCTTAGCACAGCCTGCGAATTTGCGGATTGGTAATCGGCGTGCTCGGCTGTTAACCAGTGGCATGCAGGTTGCACAAGCCAGTGCGAGTCGTTGTGGTGGCTGGCTAAGAGTATTTTGCAGACCAGTCTGCTCGATTGCCTTAGCCTCATTAACGGTAGCAGCGTTTTTATATGAGGCTTATATTCAGAGTATCTTTAATAAAGAACTGATTTATTATTTCAGCAGTGTGATGCCTTATTTATTGGGCATGATTGCTTTAGCTTTAATTATCGCCGGTATTAGCCGTTTAGCTAATCAGCGTTGGGAATTTTTTCCAGCTTTGGGTCTAGCATCTTTGTGTATGCTAGTTCCCCATCTATTGGGTGAATTAGGTCATGGTTTAAATTATTTCTTTACTGCTAATTGGCCTTTAAATTATTTATTATTACTGAGTAATTTCTTATTAATACCACTCTTGTTTTATGTGTATATCCGCCTTGTACACCATGCTGAGCGTTGGTCTGCTTTAGGGGTAGCCTTATTGTTTAGTGCACCTTTATTAGTTTATCAGGCGATGGACTTAACTGATCAATGGGCAGTAGGCAATGAGTTTACCGGTCAAGCCAATTTCAATCGTAATTTAAGTGCTTGGGATCTACGCTTAAAACCTACTTTAACGATTGATGAGTATTTTGTGCAAACCGAGCAGCAGTTAACTACGCCGAATCCCTAAATCGCCATGCAGTAGCTGTAGAATAGCGATGACACTAGTACTGGCGGTTTCGGCTCTTAAAATCCGCTGCCCTAGAGAAGCAGCTTGTATACCCGCCTCTAAGCACAGCTGGACTTCTTCGTCAGTAAAACCACCTTCTGGGCCAATTATGACGGCTAGTTTCTGGCTGGCTACCGTAATTTGAGTTAAATCTTTGGTGCTATCAGGCGCTAAGATCACAGAGTGGCTAGTGCTATCTAAGTTGCTAAGGTAATGGTTTAAGGTTTGTGGTACTTGAATGGAGGGTAAGTGAGTCCGGCCACATTGTTCGCAGGCACTGATCGCTACGGCTTGCCAATGTTGAAGTTTTTTCTCAATTTTTTCTTTATCAGTCCGTACGACACTGCGTTGGGTGATCAGTGGCTGAAAGCTAGTTATGCCTAGTTCCACGGCTTTCTGCAAGGCAAAATCCATTTTGTCTGGTTTAAGCAGGGCTTGCACTAAAGTCAGTTCTAAAGGTGATTCTTTATGAGTGGAGTTAAAGCTGTTTAGCATCACGGTAGCAGAGCGCTTACCCACTTCGATTAATTCAGCCAGATACTCACCGCCTTGCCCATTGAAGAGCAGCAGATTTCCCCCGACTTGTAAGCGTAAAACTTGAATGGCATGCCGAAAGACTTCGTCTGGCAGTATAAGGGTTTGCTTTAATTCAAGTTCAATCGGGCAATAAAAGCGAGGAATACGCATGTCTAATCAGGCTCGGTTCATTAACTGGCCTTGATCATACTGTGACAAACGGGCTGGCTCAAATCTTAGCTGAGGCTGGGAGAGTCCAAGCAGAGCTGCTATTCTCTCCACTAATCAATGATCTTGCTGGGAAGCGAATATGAATTTAGAAAAAGTAATTTTCGGCTTTTTTATCGTGCTGGCTTTAACTCTCAACTTCGCTTTTTTCGTGGGCGATATGACTAATCCGATCTACCACAATACCTTTATTCTATTCGCAGCCTTAATAGTCAGTTTAATTACGACTATCCTCAAGTTTGGCGACAGCACGCATATGGGCGCAATTTTCTTTGCGACTAGTTTAGTGGCCGATATTCAGTTGTTAGTGGCTGCAGTGATTTGGGGCTGGGCGGCTCACATCAGTGAGGCTGGAGTCACACCCGCAGCGATGGTCACGGTTGTTTCTATTTCAGGTGGAGCACTATTGGCTAACATTGTTTCGGTGGTCTTATTAGTTGCTGAAACACTAAGCATCCGTCGCTAATGGCTAGACCTAATCTCTATTACGTTCTCATGAAGCGGCTACGTGTGCCCTTGGTCACGTTAATTCTAATTTATGCCGTTTCGATTATTGGCTTTGTCCTTATTCCGGGTCGAGATAATGACGGCAATGTCTGGATGATGTCGTATTTTCATGCCTTCTATTTTGTGAGCTACACCGCCTCGACCATTGGTTTTGGTGAAATTCCCTATGCGTTCACCGATGCACAGCGCTTGTGGACGACCATTACCATTTATACCAGCGTCATTGGTTGGTTATATAGCATTGGTTCCTTGTTGTCGGTACTCCAAGATCCGGCGATTTATCGCTTGCGTCGTGAGTCTAAGTTTCGTACCAAAATAAAACTATTGCATGAGCCGTTTTATCTGGTGTGTGGTTATGGCGACACTGGCTCGCGCTTAGTACAAGCCTTAGCCCAAGAGGGGGTGCGTACCGTCGTTTTGGATAAAGATGAGAATCGGATCAATGCCTTAGAGTTGCGTGATACCTTAGGCCGCCCCTTAGCATTGACGGTCGATGCCTCTAAACCTGAAGTGTTAGAATGGGCTGGAGTGCTCAGCCCTTATTGCAAGGGAGTGATCGCGCTCACCGACTCTGATCAAGCGAATTTATTGATTGCCCTCAGTACCGAGTTATTTAAGCCTCATTTACGCTTGTTAGCGCGTGCAGAAAGCCCAGAAATTGTGACTTCGATCCGTTCCTTTGGCGGTAATGAAGTCATCAGTCCCTTTGAAGTATTTGCTGAGCGCCTCGATTTAGTCATCACCAAGCCCAGTCATTATTTGCTCAGTGAATGGCTGACTGGCATTCCGAATCAGTCGCTAAAAGATCCTAGTTTTCCTAAGCCTGGTTCTTGGTTGTTAATTGGCTACGGACGCTTTGGGCAAGCAGTATATCGACGTTTGAATGCCATTGGCATTGAAGTTCATGTAATTGATTTAAAAACTGATCTGCCGAATGCGCCAGTCAATAGTTTAATGGGCTATCAAGCCAATATTGAATCGCTGAAGCTGGCTGGGATTGATTCAGCCGTAGGGATTATTGCTGCTACTAGTGATGATGCTACTAACTTATCGGTGCTAATGACAGCTCGCGAGTTAAATCCGAAGCTGTTTATGGTGGCACGCCAGAGTCAGCAAGATAATTCACTGATTTTTGAGCGCGCGCATTTCCAATTGACCATGAATCGCGGCGATGTGATTGCGCACCAGATGTTTACCATGTTGCGTACTCCTTTAGCGCGCAGTTTTCTACGTTTGGTAGCGGCTGAAGATAAAGCTTGGGTCGATCAATTGTTAAGTCGCATCATTGGTATCACTCAAGATAAAGTACCTTATTTATGGGAAACCAAGGTGACGCCGCGCCATTCGCCCGCTTTGTATAGAGCTTGTGCAGCAGGCGAGCGTGTACCCCTTAAATATGTGATTGCAAAGCCGGAGCAGCGCGACCAAGATCTTCCTATTATTCCGCTGTTGTTAAAAAGAGTAGATGTTCTCTTGCTAGTGCCCGATGAGGAAACTTTGTTGCAAGCGGGAGATCGTATCTTGATGTGCGCCCCTTATCATGCGTATGAACAAATGCAATGGGCTACACAGAATCAAAAAGTACTGCACTATTTACTGACAGGTGAGGAATGGGTCAGTAGTCCGCTATTACGGCGCTTATTAAGCTAGTCGTAGCGTTCAGATCGAATAAGTAGGGAGCTTTCTGCATGTTTAAATCTTTTTTTCCAAGCCCGAAGTGGTTTTTTTGGAGCTTTGTCCTTTGGTCATTGCTCTGTGTGTTGACTTGGTTCTTTTACGGTGAGCAGCTGGGTCAATATTTGAGCTTCGGCGGACTATTTGGCTATGACTATATTATTCCACCGCCTGTGGCTGAAGGGGCTGCCGCCACCGCTGAGCCAGTGATCAATCCTGGTGCTGAATTTTGGTTTTATCAGTATATGTTTTACTGCTATGCCTTGTTTGTTGGGGTGTGGATGTTTATTTCGCCCAGTAAATGGGCGCGCTGGTCAGTGTTAGGGACTGCTTTAATTATTTTCGTGACTTGGTTCCAAGTGCATTTAGATGTCTTGATCAATGATTGGTTTGGGACGTTTTATGACTCCATTCAACAAGCCCTCGCTAAACCGAACAGTATCACTGCTAGTGAGTATTATGGGCAGCTACTCACTTTCGGCAAGATTGCTTTAGTTGCGGTGACTTTATCGGTATTTACCCGCTTTTTTGTCAGTCATTGGATTTTCCGTTGGCGTACTGCGATGAATGATTATTACACCGGTCTGTGGACACGGGTTCGGCATATTGAAGGTGCTTCGCAGCGGGTACAAGAAGACACCATGCGCTTTTCAAGCATTATGGAAAGTTTAGGCGTGAGTCTAGTGGACTCTGTCATGACTTTGATCGCTTTCTTACCCATTCTTTGGGCTTTATCCGCGCATGTGAAAGCGCTGCCGGTGGTTGGGGAAGTGGCTCATGCGCTAGTTTGGGTTGCCTTGATTTGGTCGGTCTTAGGTACAGGCTTGCTCGCCTTAGTCGGCATTCGCTTGCCGGGCTTAGAGTTTAAGAATCAACGAGTTGAAGCAGCTTATCGTAAAGAGTTAGTTTATGGTGAGGATAATGCGAATCGTGCTAGTCCGCCTGTACTGAAAGACTTATTTACGGATGTGCGCAAAAACTATTTCAGGCTGTATTTCAATTATTTGTATTTCAATGTGGCTCGCTACAGCTATCTACAAGTAGGGGTATTAGTGCCTTATATTGCTTTAGGGCCAACCATTATCGCGGGCGGCTTCACTTTGGGTGTGATGCAGCAGATTTTACGAGCTTTCGGCCGTGTTGAAGGCTCCTTCCAATATTTGGTTAATTCATGGACAACGATTGTTGAATTGCTCTCTATCTATAAGCGCTTAAAAGCCTTTGAACTAGCGATTGCCAATCAACCACTACCGAGTATTGAACAGGTTCCAGAGTTAAAAGCTAGTGAATCCAACATCGCCTCCTAATTAAGTATAAAATTTAAAGTAGCACTGCTAAGCTAATGATTAGCAGTGCTAGCAAAAAAGTATCAGTTTTATCATGACTTAGTAGCTGCTAAAAATAGTGAGTTCAGTTAGTTTTGCGCAGCACTATTTTTACTTATTTGCCTCAGTAGATGAGGACGAAGAAAAAGTTTTTTGTAAAGCCACCGATAGGATGAGTTTGCCAAGGGCAGACATATATTTCTTATGGGGTAGTCTTTTACTCGTTCCTCCTATATAGTCTTGCTGCAGTACACAAAACCCAAAATAAGGTACGTGTAACAAGCAGTTATCAAGCAGCGCAGAGCGAAAAGTTGTTAGGAGTCAGCATGTTGCAGGCCTATTTACCGGTGTTTATCTTTCTTGCCGTCGGAATCGGCCTTGCCGTCGTCCTTCTGACTCTAGGTTTATTAGTCGGCCCGCGTCGTCCTGATGCTGCTAAAGATTCTCCCTTTGAGTGCGGCTTTGATGCTTTTGAAGATGCACGCATTCGCTTTGACATCCGCTATTACCTCGTTGCTATTCTCTTTATCATTTTCGATTTGGAAATTGCCTATCTCTTCTCTTGGGCTATCGTGCTGGATAAAATAGGCACCGCTGGCCTATTAGCCATGTGTCTATTCTTAGGCATCTTAGGGATTGGTTTTATTTATGAATGGAAAAAGGGAGCACTGGAGTGGGAATAGAAGGCATCCTTGACAAGGGTTTTGTCACTACTACTGCAGACAAGCTCATTAATTGGGCGCGCACGGGTTCAATGTGGCCTGTCACCTTTGGTTTAGCCTGTTGTGCAGTCGAAATGATGCAAGCGGGTGGTGCGCGTTACGATCTTGACCGCTTTGGGATTATTTTCCGCCCGAGTCCACGCCAGTCGGATGTGATGATTGTGGCCGGAACCCTCACCAATAAAATGGCACCTGCCTTACGCAAGGTTTATGACCAAATGGCTGAACCGCGTTGGGTGATCTCGATGGGATCTTGCGCGAATGGTGGCGGCTATTATCACGACTCTTATGCAGTGATGCGTGGTTGTGATCGAATTATTCCAGTAGATATTTATGTGCCCGGCTGCCCACCGACTGCAGAAGCGTTGTTATATGGCATTTTGCAGCTGCAAAGCAAAATTCGCCGCACTAGCACGATTGCACGGCAGTTATCATGAGTTCAAAAATCGAAGCGCTACAAGCTTACTTAAATACGCATCTAGAAGGTAAATTCACTTCGAGTGTATTGGCTTTGGGCGAGTTGACTTTAGAAATCCCAGCACGTAGCTGGTTAGATGTTTGCAATTATTTACGCCATGATGATCAAACTTTGTTTGAGCAGCTGTCTGATTTATGTGGGGTAGATTACTCCGCTTATGGGAAGGCAGAATGGGATACACATGCCAGCTCCACCGGCTTTAGTCGTGCTGTGCAAGCACCAGCTATTGACCCTTTTGATTTTGATCAAGCCACGATTAAAGATGAACCGACTGAGGCCGAAGCAGGTAAACGCTTTGCAGTAGTTCTTCATCTCTTGTCGATCAAGCATAATATGCGGATTCGCCTCCGCACCTTTTGTGAGGATAATGCTTATCCAGTAGTACCTTCCGTGGTGCGGATTTGGAGTTCAGCCAATTGGTACGAGCGCGAAGCGTTTGATTTATTTGGGATTATGTTTAATCATCATCCTGATTTGCGCCGGATTTTGACCGATTATGGCTTCATCGGCCACCCCTTACGCAAGGATTTTCCTTTGGCTGGGCAAGTCGAAATGCGTTATGACCCCTTACAAAAGCGGGTGGTTTATCAGCCAGTTTCTATTGTGACGCAGCCCAGTGTTCCGCGCGTTATCCGCCAAGATCAGCCCTCTATTGCTTCGCAGGAGCGCGATAATTAATGCCAGAAATTCGTAACTTTACACTGAACTTTGGTCCAGCTCATCCTGCTGCGCATGGTGTATTGCGTCTGGTGTTAGAGATGGATGGCGAGATGATTGTACGCGCTGATCCACATATTGGCTTACTGCACCGCGGTACTGAAAAACTAGTGGAAAGCAAACCGTATAACCAAAACATTGGCTACATGGATCGTTTAGATTATGTCTCCATGATGTGCAATGAGCACGGCTATGTGTTGGCAATTGAAAAGCTTTTAGGGATCGAAGTACCGATTCGTGCGCAATATATTCGCACCATGTTCGATGAAATTACGCGTATTCTCAATCACTTACTCTGGATTGCGGGTCATGGTCTCGACGTCGGTGCGATGACTATGTTCCTGTACGCTTTCCGTGAGCGTGAGGATTTAATGGATGCGTATGAGGCTGTTTCGGGTGCACGTTTACATGCTACTTATTATCGCCCCGGTGGTGTGAACCGCGATCTGCCGGATAGCATGCCGCAGTATGAAAAAACACGTTGGCGCGACGAGAGCGAAGTAAAACGACAGAATGCGAATCGCCAAGGCAGCTTACTCGATTTTCTAGAAGATTTTACTGAGCGTTTTCCCGGTAAAGTCGATGAATATGAAACCCTGCTCACGGATAACCGTATTTGGAAGCAGCGCTTAGTGGATGTGGGTATCGTTTCTCCAGAGCGTGCGCTGCAAATGGGCTTTACGGGGCCAATGCTACGGGGTTCAGGAGTGGAATGGGATTTGCGTAAGAAGCAGCCTTATGCCGCTTACTCGCAGGTCGATTTTGATATTCCCGTCGGTACTAATGGTGATTCATATGACCGCTATTTAGTGCGGATTGCAGAGATGCGCCAATCCAATCGGATTATTAAGCAATGCATCGATTGGTTACGTCATCACTCAGGGCCAGTGCGCTCGGATAATCATAAAGTGACGCCACCTAAGCGTGCAGATATGAAGCACGATATGGAAGCTTTGATTCACCACTTTAAGTTAATGACCGAAGGCTATTGCTTGCCAGCCGGTGAGGCTTATGCAGCGATTGAGCATCCTAAGGGTGAATTTGCTTGTTATTTAATTTCTGATGGCGCGAATAAGCCTTATCGCTTAAAAATTCGTGCGCCCGGTTTTGCGCATTTGTCCGGTATGAATGAAATGGCGCGCGGACATATGTTGTCGGATGTTGTGACGATTATTGGTTCCCAAGATATCGTCTTTGGGGAGGTAGACCGTTAATGACGGCTGCAGAAACTTCAGATAAAACTACAATTTTATCTGCTCACGAACAAGCTGAAATCGATAGTTGGTTAGCACGCTACCCAGCCAATCAGCGTCAATCGGCCTTACTCGGCGCTTTACGTGCAGTCATGCATGAAGACCATTATTTATCGGTTCCGAAAATGGATGCAGTGGCTGCTTATTTAGGTTTGCCACCAATTGCTGTCTATGAAGTCGCCAGTTTCTATTCGATGTATGAAACCGATGAACGCGCTGCAGCTCGCCATAGTATTTCGGTTTGCACCAATATTTCCTGCATGTTGAACGGTTCAGACGATATTCTGGCACATATTGAAAAGAAACTAGGTGTGCGCTTAGGTGAGTCCACAGTAGATCGGAAGTTTTATCTGAAGCGTGAAGAAGAGTGCTTGGCTGCTTGCTGCGGCGCGCCCATGATGCAAGTGAATCACGTTTATTATACGGAGTTAACCCCTGAAAAGGTGGATAGCATCCTCGACGGATTGGAGTAAACATGGCCAATCAAGTTTGTTTCAATACACGGCAGTTTGGTGATCAATCCCATACTTACGACAACTACCTGAAAATTGGTGGTTATGACGCGTGGAAAAAAATCCTAAGCAACAATACGCCGCAAACCGAAGTGATTGATGAACTGAAAAAGTCTGGCTTACGGGGTCGTGGTGGTGCTGGCTTCCCTACTGGGATGAAGTGGAGCTTTATGCCCCGCACTATGCCTGGTCAAAAGTATTTAGTCTGCAATGGCGACGAGTCTGAGCCTGGAACCTGTAAAGATCGCGATATCCTGCGTTTTAATCCGCATGCGTTAGTGGAAGGGATGGCAATTGGTGCTTATTGCATCGGTGCAACGGTCGCTTACAACTATATGCGCGGCGAGTTCATGGATGAGCCATTCCAACGCTTTGAGCAAGCAGTCCGTGAGGCTTATGAAGCGGGTCTACTGGGTAAAAATATCCTCGGTAGTGGCATTGATGTGGATATTTATGGCTCACTCGGCGCAGGGGCCTATATTTGTGGTGAAGAAACGGCTTTGCTGGAGTCTTTGGAAGGCAAAAAGGGTCAACCACGCTTCAAGCCTCCGTTTCCTGCGAGCTTCGGTTTATACGGTCGGCCGACTACGATTAATAATGTTGAAACCTTATCTTCAGTCCCCACGATTTTGCGTCAAGGCGGCGACTGGTTTGCCAGCTTAGGGGTGAAGAATGCGGGTGGCGAAAAGCTATTTTCAGTGTCAGGGCATGTGAATCGCCCAGGGAATTTTGAAATTGGCTTAGGTACACCATTTCGCGATTTACTAGAAATGGCGGGTGGTGTGCGTAAAGGTCGCAAACTGAAAGCAGTGATTCCGGGTGGCTCCTCCGTGCCCGTCGTGCCAGCAGAAGTAATGATGGAGCTGACGATGGATTACGACTCGATCTCGAAAGCAGGATCGATGTTAGGTTCCGGCGCGGTCATTGTCATGGATGAAACCACGGATATGGTGAAAGCGCTGCAGCGTTTATCACGTTTCTACCATTTTGAATCTTGTGGACAATGTACGCCTTGTCGTGAAGGTACAGGGTGGTTGTATCGGATGCTCACACGCATCGTCGAGGGCAAAGGCATGATGGCTGATATTGAGCGCCTCGAAGTAGTTTCACATAAAATTGAAGGCCGCACGATTTGTGCCTTAGGTGATGCAGCTGCGATGCCAGTCTGGAGCTTTATTAAGCATTTTCGCCCTGAATTTGAGCACTATGTGCAATATGGTCGTAGCATGGTGGATGCACCGATGAAGGGGGCTGCATGAGCGACGAATTAGTTAGCTTTGAAGTTAACGGCCAAACCTTACAAGCTCGCCCCGGTAGCATGTTGATTGCGGCAACGGATGCAGCAGGCATTACAATTCCACGCTTTTGTTATCACAAAAAATTGTCGGTCGCTGCGAATTGCCGGATGTGCTTAGTCGAAGTCGAACGCGCACCTAAGCCTATGCCTGCTTGTGCAACGCCGATCATGGCAGGCATGAAAGTTTGGACGGATTCGCCCAAAGCGCGTGCTGCTCAGAAAGATGTGATGGAATTTTTGCTCATTAATCACCCGCTAGATTGCCCAATTTGTGATCAGGGTGGTGAGTGTGAGCTACAAGATTTATCAGTTGGTTTTGGCAATAGTTCTTCAGCATATGTCGAAGTCAAACGGGTTGTACGCGATAAAGACATTGGTCCTTTGATTGAAACTGCAATGACACGCTGCATTCATTGCACGCGCTGTGTGCGTTTCGGCGAAGAAATCGCGGGAATGCGTGAACTGGGTGCGACAGGGCGTAGCCAATACACTGAAATTGGTACTTATGTCGCCAAAGCAGTGACTTCTGAATTATCGGGCAATGTGATTGATGTTTGCCCAGTCGGTGCTTTGACTGCCAAGCCTTCGCGTTATATCGCGCGCCCTTGGGAAATGCGTTCTTATGATAGCATCGCTCCGCATGACTGTGTCGGTTCGAATATTCATGTGCATACAGCGCGTGGACAAGTCGTGCGGGTTGTGCCGCGTGATAATGATGCGATTAATGAGTGCTGGATTTCCGACCGTGATCGCTTTAGTTATGAAGGCTTGCAAAGCCAAGACCGCTTATTAAAGCCGCAACTTAAGCAGAATGGTCACTGGAAAGAAGTTAGCTGGCAAGAAGCGTTAGATACTGTTTCGGGTATTTTGCGTAAACAATTGCCGTTTAATATGGCTGCGTTTGCAGGCGCCACTTCTACGTTGGAAGAATTGTTCCTTTTCCAAAAAGTAATGCGTGGCTTAAATGTTAACAATATTGATCATCGACTGCGCCAAGTCGATTTTAGCGATCAGGACATTGCGCCGCTAGCTTCTGGTCTAGGTGTCAGTTTTGCCGAGTTAGAGCAGCAGCAGTCGATTTTTTTGATCGGTGCTAATCCACGTCATGATCAGCCGATGCTGAATCATCGGATTCGTAAGGCGACTTTAGCGGGTGCTAAAGTGCTAGCACTGAGTCCGCGTAAACTCAATTTCAATTATGATGCTACTCAAATCGTTGCCACGCCATTAGCGATGCTGAGCGAACTAGCTGTGTTAGTAAAAGCAGCATTTGAGGCAGCTCATCAAGCTATTCCTGATCTCATTGCTGAGCTAGTAGCGAATGTCGAAATCTCTGATCTAGCACGCGCACAAGTTGAATCATTAAAAGCTGAAAAATCATTGATTTTATTGGGTGCTATGGCAGTTCAGCACACAGCGTTTTCGAGCCTACGTGCTCTGGCAACTTTATTAGCGCAAAGTACGGGCGCGAAACTGGGTTATTTACCCGAGGCTAATAGCCTTGCGGCTAGTTTGGTTGGGGTCTTGCCGCATCGTAATTTTGCGGGTGAGCCGATAGCTGAAGCGGGAATGACGGTTAGTACAGCTTTAAATGATAAAAGCTTGAATACGTTTGTATTAATGAATGCTGAGTTGGATGATTTTGCAAATCCTCAGCAAGCCTTAAAAGCTTTCCGTGCGGCTAAGCATGTCATCGTCATGTCTGCTTTTGCCGATGCGCAAACTCGTGAATATGCCACGGTGTTGTTACCGACGAGTACTTTTATGGAAACAGCAGGCACTTTGATTAATGCTGAGGGTTTATGGCAATCCTTTAAAGGCGTCGTAACGCCTCCGAGTGAGGTTCGGCCTCTATGGAAAGTGCTGCGTGTGCTAGGCAATGCGTTGAATTTGCCGGATTTTGATTATGTCGATACCAGCGAAATTACGGCTGAATTAAAGTTAGAGTTACGTTCAATTCCGTTTACTGCAATGGGTTCGCTGCCCGCCAGCTTAAACTTAGTGAAACAAGAACCTAATACCATGCAGCGGATTGGCGATGTGCCGATGTACCGTAGCGATGCTTTGGTGCGGCGTGCCAAGGCTTTGCAGGCCATGCTCGGTTCGCCAGCCGTGCGGATGAACGCGCTGGATATGGATCGATTAGGGATTGCGGCGAAGGATTTAGTGCGCTTAGGGCAGGGCGAGAGTTATGTGCAATTACCAGCTGAGGCAGATGATGCTGTTCCGCTAGGTTGTGTATGGGTGCAGTCAGGCACTGAAGCCGCACGTGCTTTAGGCGCTTCCTTCGGTTCAATCATGGTAGATAAGGGTTAAGCGATGGAGTTTTTTAGCTCAATTTGGTACTCGTTCCCTGAAGCACTAAGAACCGTGATTGTGATCCTGCTGCAAATTGTTGCAGTCGTGATCCCCTTAATCCTGACCGTTGCTTACACCACGTATGCAGAGCGTAAAGTCATCGGTTTTATGCAAGGGCGGATTGGCCCCAATCGAGTAGGGCCGCGCGGTTTATTGCAGCCCTTTGCGGATACCGTCAAATTACTCCTGAAAGAAGTGATTATCCCCACTAAATCCGACCGCTATCTCTTTCTGTTAGCGCCGATTTTAGCTTTAGCTCCCGCTTTTTCGGCTTGGGTGGTGATTCCATTCTCAGAGAACATGGTACTAGCCGATATTAATGCGGGCCTACTGTTTGTGATGGCACTTTCATCGTTGGGCGTGTATGGGATTATTATTGCGGGTTGGGCTTCAAACTCTAAATACTCCATGTTAAGCGCTATGCGGATTGGGGCGCAGATGGTTTCGTATGAAATCGCGATGGGCTTTGCCTTAGGCGGGGTGCTGATGGCGTCTAATAGCCTGAATCTGAATGATATTGTGCGTGCACAGTCAGGCAGCTTATTTTCTTGGTTTGTCTGGCCTTTGTTTGGCTTATTTATTGTTTATTTTATTTCAGGTGTAGCGGAAACCAACCGTGCTCCGTTCGACGTGGCAGAAGGTGAGTCTGAAATTGTAGCTGGTTTCCATGTCGAGTATTCAGGGATTGCCTTTGCGCTGTTCTTCTTAGCCGAATACGCCAATATGATCATGATCTCTGCCTTGACTTCGATCATGTTCTTAGGCGGCTGGTTATCACCTTTCCAAGGCTTGGATTTCCTCATCAATATTCCAATCATTGGCCTGTTTTTTGGCAATGGTATTCATTGGCTAGCGCTGAAAATTGCGTTTTTCTTATTACTTTATCTCTGGTTCCGCGCCACGTTTCCGCGTTATCGCTATGACCAGATTATGCGCTTGGGCTGGAAAGTTTTGATTCCAGTGACCTTTGTTTGGATTTTCTTTGAAATTATCGCTGTCGCCCTTGGCTGGCAGCCTTGGCTGTAAGGAGTCTGAGATGGGAGTTCCTTTGAAAGACAGCTTAAAACATTACTGGAAGACGTTTTCTCTCAGTGAGTTGTTGAAAGGTATGCGGGTGACCGGCAAGTATCTGGTCGAACGCAATAAAAATACGATTCAATATCCTGAAGAGAAAACACCACTTTCACCACGCTTTCGTGGGCATCATGCGTTGCGCCGTTATCCGAATGGCGAAGAGCGCTGCATTGCGTGCAAATTGTGTGAAGCCGTTTGCCCCGCGTTAGCCATTAAGATCGAGCTGGAAGAGCGCCCGGATGGGACACGCCGCACCACTCGCTATGATATTGATATGTTTAAGTGTATCTATTGTGGTTTTTGCGAAGAAGCTTGCCCCGTTGATGCCATTGTTGAAACCAGTTTGTTCGAGTATCACTTTGAAAATCGTGGCGAGAACATCATTACTAAGCAAAAGCTCCTAGCGATCGGTGATCGGTATGAGCCTGAAATCGCCCGTATGAAAGCGGCTGATGCCCCTTATCGTTAACGGAGTAAGCCATTCATGTTTGAGCAGATTCTGTTTTATTGGTTTACCGCCGTTTTGCTGTTAGCAGCGATTGGTGTGGTCACGGTGCGTAATCCAGTGTATGCCGCTTTAAGTTTGATTTTGGCATTTTTTACTATGACAGCCCTGTGGTTGTTGATGGAAGCTGAGTTTTTGGCGATTGCCTTGATTCTGGTTTATGTCGGTGCAGTCATGGTGCTGTTCTTATTCGTGATTATGATGCTGGATCTGAAGTCAGTTGGGAGTGAAGGCTTTATTCGTTATTTGCCGGTGGGTTTAGGCGTAGCGGCGATGGTGGCTTTGGAAATGATCATGGTCTTACAGCGCTCAAACTTCGACAGTGAACGCTATGTGCCACCCGCAGCACCCGCTGATTTTAATAACGCAGAAGCTTTAGGCGAGTTGTTGTATACGCATTATTTGTATCCCTTTGAAATAGCGGCGGTCATTTTACTAGTCGCAGTGATTGCAGCCATTTTATTGACCTTACGTAAACGTGATGCGGGTGACCAAGCTGCTAAAACGCAAGATGTAGAGCAGCAAGTGCGGGTTAAAGCTGAAGATCGGGTGCGTTTAGTCAAGATGAAAAGTGAGTAATCATGAACAGTAAGGGGAGTCGTTGCTAATGATCAGTTTGACCCATTACTTGATTGTGTCAGCCCTGCTGTTCGCGATTAGTGTTGCTGGTATTTTTCTGAATCGGAAAAATATTCTGATTCTATTGATGTGCATTGAGCTGCTATTGCTATCGGTGAATTTAAACTTTGTAGCTTTTTCTCATTATCTGAATAATTTAGATGGGCAAATCTTTGTATTTTTCATCTTAACGGTGGCAGCCGCAGAGTCTGCGATTGGCCTAGCGATTTTGATTACTATTTTCCGTAATCGACGCACGATCAATGTCGATGACCTGCACAGCTTGAAGGGGTAAGTATGGGCTTGATGCTATTGCTAATTGTCCTAGCACCTCTGCTTGCCTCCATCGTAGCAGGGTTGTTTGGGCAGAAAATTGGGAAAGTCTGGTCACATCGCATCACGACAGGTTCGGTGGCTTTATCATTTTTGTTATCGCTGTTTGTATTCAAAGTTGTTGCGCTAGACGGCACTATTTTGAATCAAAATGTTTATCTGTGGGCGGAAGTTGACAGCATCAAAATGCAGTTTGGTTTCTTAATCGATAACCTGTCTGTACTGATGATGGTGGTGGTGACTTTTGTTTCCTTGATGGTGCATATTTATACGATTGGTTATATGCACGATGATCCGGGCTATACCCGTTTCTTTAGCTATATCTCTTTGTTTACCTTCTCCATGCTGTTGTTGGTGATGAGTAATAACTTCCTCCAGCTGTTCTTTGGTTGGGAGTTAGTAGGCTTAGTTTCTTATTTACTGATTGGTTTTTGGTATACCAAAGAAACCGCTGCTTATGCCAGCATGAAAGCTTTCATCGTCAATCGGATTGGTGATTTCGGCTTTATTTTAGGCATCGCGGTTATACTGATTTATGCAAATTCGCTAGATTACATTCAAGTATTTGATCGCCTTGAGGTGTCGGTGGTCGGTGGCAAAGGTGATTTGCCTTTAGATCCAGTGACCCAAGCTTTAGGTTTAAGTCATCAAGATTTAATTGCGCTCTTATTGTTTATCGGTGCAATGGGTAAGTCAGCACAAATACCTTTGCATGTGTGGCTGCCGGATTCGATGGAAGGCCCTACACCGATTTCTGCTTTGATCCATGCAGCTACGATGGTAACTGCGGGCATCTTCTTAGTGGCGCGCATGTCACCCATCTATGAGCAGTCAGACATGGTGCTCAATTTCATTCTGATTATTGGTGCAACAACAGCCTTCTTTATGGGTTTAGTCGCTATTGTGCAGACCGATATTAAGCGGGTGATTGCTTATTCCACTTTGTCGCAATTAGGTTATATGACCGTTGCTTTAGGCGCATCAGCTTATTCAGCAGCCATCTTCCATTTGATGACGCATGCCTTCTTTAAAGCCTTACTCTTCTTAGCCGCAGGTTCGGTGATTATCGCCATGCACCACGAGCAAGATATGCGCAAAATGGGTGGCTTGCGTCGACATATGCCAACTACTTATTGGACAGCGGTGATTGGTGCTTTAGCACTCTGCGGAATTCCAGTGTTCTCTGGCTTCTTCTCAAAAGATGTGATTATTGAAGCAGTGCATCACTCTAACTTACCCGCTGCTGGTTATGCCTATGTGCTGGTTTTGCTAGGGGTTCTTGTTACCGCTTTCTATACTTTCCGTATGATTTTCATGGTGTTCCATGGCGATGAGCGTATGGATGACGATACCTTATTGCATCTGAAAGAATCACCTAAAGTCGTTACCATTCCTCTTATTCTATTGGCTATTCCAACGGTAGTAGCAGGCTTCTTTATTGGGCCTTTGGTGATGGGCGATTACTTCTCACAAATCTTGTTGCCGGTGCAAACAGCAGGCGAAGGGATGCGTGATGTGACTACTATTATGGTGAATGCAGATCGGCATCCAGCGATTGCTATGCTACAAGAGTCTTATCATGGGGTGCTGGGTTTTATTGGGCATGGTTTGTTGTCGCTGCCTTTCTGGTTAGCGGTAGCGGGGATTGGTTTGGCTTGGTGGGTTTATCTCAAGGACGATAGTGTCGCTGACAAAGCGCATGACAAGTTACCTTGGTTGTATCGCTTATTAGATAACCAATATTACCTCGATAATCTTAACCAAAAGTTTTTTGCGAACGGTGCTGTTTACTTAGGCACTAGTTTATGGAGCTTTGTTGATCGTCTATTAATTGATGGTCTGATCGTGAATGGTGTAGGGCGTGCAATTGGTTGGGGCGCTGGTTGGGCACGTCGAGTGCAAACTGGTTATCTCTATCATTACGCCTTTGCTATGGTGCTGGGCTTAGCATTAATGCTGGGCTGGATTTTGTTAGCCTTAAGATCAGCGTAGGGTTGGCGGAAAATGATGCGAGATAGTGATTTATGATGGAATGGCCAATCCTTAGTTTTCTGATCTGGCTGCCAATCATGGGCGGATTTGGGGTGCTCATCGTAGGCGACCGCTACGGTGCACGCCAGGCTGCTCTATTGGTGGCTGCACTAACCTTTTTAATTAGCTTTCCTTTGTTTTTTGCCTATGACTCTGCTGCAGGCACGATGCAATTCATTGAGACTTTTAAATGGATTGATTCCCTAGGCATTCATGTTAATTACGACTTAGGTGTGGATGGCGTTTCCATAGCGCTTATTCTTTTGAACACTTTCATGACAGTCTTAGTGCTGATCTCAGCTTGGGATTCCATTAAAGAGCGTGTTGCCCAATATATGGCAGCCTTTTTGATCATGGAAGGCTTAGTGAATGGCGTGTTCATGGCACGGGATGCCTTGTTATTCTATGTATTCTTCGAAGGCATGTTGATTCCCTTATTCCTGATTTTAGGTGTTTGGGGTGGGCCACAGCGGGTTCATGCGACGATCAAGTATTTTATTTATACCTTTGCAGGCTCAGTATTTTTATTAGTCAGCCTGATTTATCTGTATACCCAAACTAGTAATGGCAGCTTCTTCTTACCCGATCTGTATGCTTTAACGAATTTAACGGAACACTCACAGATGCTGGTGTTCTTTTCATTCTTAGTTGCTTTTGGGGTGAAGGTTCCTATCTGGCCTTTACACACATGGCTACCAGAAGCCTACGCCCAAGCGCCAACTGGCGGCTCAGTGATGCTAGCAGCGATTAGCGTTAAAGTGGGCGGCTATGCTTTTTATCGCCTTGCGATGCCCATAGTGCCTGAAGCCTCTCACGATTGGGCTTTACTAGTAGTCATTCTCTCGCTAGTAGCCATTGTCTATATGAGTTTGGTGGCTTTAGTACAGACCAATTTAAAGAAATTAGTGGCTTATTCCTCTGTTGCACATATGGGTTTTGTCACTTTAGGTTTATTCCTCGTGTTCAAACTACAAGGTTTAGCCTTTGCGGATGCGAATCTAAGTGGCAGCGTGCTAGCCGTGCAAGGTGCTATGGTGCAGATGATTTCGCACGGCTTTGTAGCTGGTGGTTTATTCCTTGCAATCGGCATGTTGGCTGAGCGGATGGGTACTACAGAAATCAGTGCTTACAGTGGAATTACGAGCCGGATGCCTTTATTTGCAGCGTTTTTTATGTTGTTTGCGATGGCGAATGTAGGCTTGCCGGGTACCTCGGGTTTTGTGGGTGAGTTTTTTGTAATTCTAGCCAGCGCTAAAGCCCATTTCTGGGTGGCGTTAATTGCAGCTACTATTTTGATTCTGGGGGCTGCTTATACCTTATGGGCAGTTAAACGCTTGTTGTTTGGCGAAGTCAGCAGCAGCGAAGTGCATAAATTAAAAGATATTAACCAACGTGAGTTTTTTATCTTGGCAGTGTTAGCAATTGCAATTCTTTGGCTAGGCTGGTGGCCTGAGCCGCTAACTCAGTTAATGGAAGGCTCGATTCGAGAGTGGATGATGATTGTGTCGCCATCAGACCTGATACCTGTAGTGAAGGGGAGTTAATGATGGCTGCATTTGAAATTGCTCGTCCCGAAATCTTCTTATTAGCAGCCTTGTGTGTGGTGCTAATCCTTGATCTATTTCTAGGTAAAGAATCACGGGTTATTACTTATTTAGCTACGCAAGCTTCTTTGTTGACCACTATTTTATTGGTGTATAGCTCGTTCTTTAACCGTGCTGATAAAACCGTTGGCCTTGACGGCATGTATGTGGTTGATGAGATGGCAGGGGTTTTAAAGATCGCTATCCTGTTAATCTCAATGCTGGCATTTACAGCGGCGCGTAAATATTTACGCGATCAAGATATGTGGCGTGGTGAGTTTTTCGTGTTGGGCATGACGGCTATTTTAGGCATGCTCATTATGGTGTCAGGCTATCATTTATTAGTGCTGTATCTTGGTTTAGAGCTGCTATCGCTTTCGATGTATGCCTTAGTTGCCATGCGCCGTGATGATGCCCAAGCCACTGAAGCGGCGATGAAGTATTTTGTGCTGGGTGCAGTAGCTTCAGGCTTCTTACTCTATGGCATGTCAATGCTATACGGCTTGAGTGGAACTTTAGAGCTGAATAATTTGCGCGAGTATTTCACCAGCTTGCCAAATGTCGCGACTAACTTGCCATTGATGTTTGCCCTAACTTTTATTGTGGCTGGCCTAGCCTTTAAATTGGGTCTTGTACCTTTTCATATGTGGTTGCCTGATGTCTATCAAGGTACACCCACCGCAGTCACTCTATTTTTAAGTAGTGCGCCGAAAATTGCGGCTTTTGCTCTCGTAGTACGTTTGATGGTTGAGGCTTTAGAGCCTGCCCAAGCGGCTTGGTCGCAGATGTTTATGCTGCTAGCTTTGCTCTCAATTGCAGTCGGGAATATTTTGGCCTTGGCACAAACCAATCTGAAGCGCTTATTTGCCTACTCGGCTATTTCGCATATGGGCTTTATGCTGATGGGGATAGTGATGAACACCCATTTGGGGCATAGTGCTGCTATGTTTTATATCTTACTGTATGCCTTGATGTCAGCAGGAGCGTTTACTATCCTGATTCTATTGGGCCGTAAGGGTTATGAAGTGGTGAATATAGAGGACTTAAAGGGCTTAAGTGGTCGCAGTCCTTGGTTTGCTTTAATGTTTCTATTGATGCTCTTCTCGATGGCAGGGATTCCACCTACGGCTGGTTTTTATGCGAAATTTGCGATTATTGAAGCGGTAGTAGAGGCCAAGTTGGTCTGGGCAGCGGTATTCATGGTCGTGATGTCAGTGATTGGTGCCTTCTACTATTTACGTATTCTTAAAGTGATGTACTTTGATAAACTCACCGAGCAACCACCGATTGAAGCTGATATGGATATTCGTGCCTTAGTCAGTGCCAGTGGCCTGTTGATGATTCTACTGGGTATTTTCCCGGGCGTTCTCATGGGTATCTGCGACTTGGCCTTGATCGCGAGCCGACTATGAGTAGTTTGCAATCCTATCAATGGATTTATTTAGCAGGTGCACTTTTATTTGCTAATTTGCCTTGGTTGAGTCAGCGCTGTTTTTTTATTTTACAATGCGCCAAAAAGTCAGCTTGGGTACGCTTGCTGGAGTGGGTGATTCTCTATTTTGTAGTGGGTGGCATTGGTTATCTACTAGAACAGCGCTTAATGGGAAGTAATCATCCTCAAGATTGGGAGTTTTATGCGGTCACTGCAGCACTGTTCGTCGTGTTTGCTTTCCCTGGCTTTGTTTATCGTTACATTCGTTAAAACTATTTAAGCTTTTTTTAAATTAAATCTTGCATCGCAATAAGAAAATCTCTATAGTTCACAACCTCTGATGCGGGGTGGAGCAGTCTGGCAGCTCGTCGGGCTCATAACCCGAAGGTCGTAGGTTCAAATCCTGCCCCCGCTACCAAACATATAAAAAGCCCCTTTAAGGGGCTTTTTTATTACCTCTTAAAATAGCTCTAACGGTTAATATGCAAGAACGTTTAAATGCGCTAATCCATACAACGGTCACAGGTCTTGGTTACGATGTATGGGGTTATGAATATCGCTCCTATGCAGAAAGTGCCTTGCTGCGCATTTTTATCGACTCACCCAATGGTATCAATGTTGATGACTGTGGACGTGTCAGTGCGCAGTTGGGTGCAGCTTTGGATGTTGATGATTTAATTCCAGTCGCTTATGTGCTGGAAGTTTCCTCACCCGGTGTGGATAGAGTGTTATTCACGCCAGAGCAGTATCAACGCTATATCGGCGAAAAACTTAAAGTTCGTACTCAATTACCAGTGCAAGCACGCCGTAATTTTGTGGGTGTCTTGAAAGAAGCGGGTGCTGAAACTATTACGCTAGAGCTAGAGGATGGGAGCTGCGAAATCCCGTATGCCGTTATTGATCGGGGTCGCTTAGTCTACGAGATGAAAACAACGCCTAAAAAAGGAAAAAGGAGCAGTGCACATTCATGAATAAAGAAATCCTCTACGTTGTTGATGCAGTTTCCAACGAAAAAAATGTTAGCAAAAGTTTAATCTTCGATGCCGTTGAAACCGCTTTAGCAATGGCAACTCGCAAGCGTTTCGGCATGCATATGGATGTACGCGTCTCTGTAAACCGTAATACGGGTGATTATGATACTTATCGCCGTTGGTTAGTGGTGGATGACGAAGATCCAAACTTTGAAAGCCCAGAACGGCAAATTTTATTAAGCTACGCGACCAATCGTGGTTTAGAAGTAGAAATCGGCGATTATGTTGAAGAGCGGATTGAATCCGTCGAGTTCGGACGTATTGCTGCCCAAACCGCCAAGCAGGTTATTGTCGCTAAAGTACGGGAAGCTGAGCGGGAAAAGTTAGTTTCTAGCTATCGCGACAAAGTCGGCCAGCTGATTATGGGCACGGTCAAACGGATTGATCGCAAAGGTATTTTCTTAGATTTAGGTGACAATGCGGAAGCTTTAATTCCAAGAGAAGAGATGATTCCCCGTGAAATGGTGCATAATAGCGCGCGGATGCGAGGATATCTGAAGGAAATTCGTCAAGAGCAGCGCGGCCCACAAATTATTGTGAGTCGTAGCGATGTTAGTTTCTTGATTGAACTCATGAAGCTGGAAGTTCCCGAAATTAATCAAGAAATGATTGATATCATGGGAGCTGCCCGCGACCCAGGTTCTCGTGCCAAAGTAGCGGTACGTGCCAATCTACCGAACATTGATCCAGTCGGTGCTTGTGTGGGGATGCGTGGTTCGCGTATTCAAACAGTCACGACTGAATTAAATGGCGAGCGAGTTGATATCGTATTGTGGAATGACGATATTGCTACTTACGTCATGAATGCGATGGCACCTGCCGAAGTCTTATCGATTGTGGTTGATGAAGACAAAAAGACGATGGATATTGGGGTTGATAAAGACAAATTATCCCAAGCCATTGGCAAAGGTGGGCAAAATGTGCGTTTGGCGAGTGAATTAACTGGCTGGACTTTGAACGTAATGAGTGTCGAAGAAGCTGAGGCCAAAACCGAAGCTGAGCAGCAAGCAATTTTGGAGTTGTTTATTAATCGTCTCGATGTCGATGAAGAAGTCGCAGTGATCTTAGTAGAAGAAGGTTTCTCTACTTTGGAAGAAGTGGCGTATGTGCCCCGTGAAGAGTTTTTAGAAATTGAAGCTTTTGACGAGGAAATTGTTAATGAGCTGCGTGAGCGCGCTCGTACCGCTTTATTAACTGAAGCGATTGCCAAAGATACGCCCATTCCAGCCGATGATCTGCTCACCATGAATGGTATGGACAAAGAGTTAGCTTATAAGCTAGCAGAAAAGGGTGTTCGTACCATGGAAGATTTAGCCGAACAATCGGTAGATGAATTGTTAGAGATTGAGGGCATGGAAGAAGAACGTGCTGCTCGATTGATCATGACTGCTCGAGAGCCTTGGTTCAAGGACAGCGAGTCAGCGTAACTCAACAGGAGGACAATAAATGTCAGATATTCAGGTAAAAGCACTCGCCGCGATGGTGAAAGCTCCTGTTGATGTATTAATGCGGCAGCTGAAACGAGCAGGCATTGAGGTCAACAGTCCAGAAGACAAGATTACCGATGCGCAAAAGCTAATGTTGCTGGAGCGGATTAAAAACGAAGCAAGCGGTGGAAAAACTGAGACTGTGGATAATCGTAACGCAGGTGCGGGAAAAATTACTTTAAAGCGTGCTACCCCGAATGGTTTGGGCGGCAATGACCGTAAACCTCAAGGTGTTGAGGTGCGGCGTAAAAAAACGATTGGCCTGCGTAACAGTGAAGCTGACGCTCAAGCCGATCGTGCAGCTGAACAACGTGCTGAAACGTTAGCGCGCCAAGCAGAAACAGATCGTCGTACTCGCGAAGCAATGCTCGAAAAAGCAGAACGTGAACGTCGCGAGTTAGAGCTACAACGTATGCGTCGCCAGAAAGAAGCTGCGGCACAACCTCAGCAACCAGTGGCTAGTGCTCAAGCGCCGGTAGTTTCTGCAGCTGTAGAAGTTAAGCTTGAACCGACTCTTACGGATACTTTAATAGAAGCAGAGCTGGTTGAGCAAGTTGTTGCTCCAGCACGAACTGTTGAAGTATTAGGCGCTGATGGCTTATCTATTGAGCCTACTGCTGTTGACGCGGGTTCAGGAGATAAAGATACAGCCAATGTGTCCGGTTTAGAGCAGCGTCAAATAGTGGTGGATGCAGCACGTCAAGAAGCTTCTGATGCTTTGAAACGTCGCCCATCTAGAGCTAAACCTAAGCAATCCTTAGCACCTAAGCATGTGATTGGTGTAGAAGATGAAGAGCCAGCTAAGGTTTTACCAGGTTTAGTTGATACTGAAGACAGTGATGCTAAACGAGGTGAAAAGAAAAAGGTCAAAACGCGCGGTCGTGAAAATGAACGTGGCAATGCTCCTATTATTCAGCATAAAGGCAATAAGCGTAAGCCCGGTGGACGTGCACCAGAACGTGAAGTCAAGCATGGTTTTGAAAAGCCAACAGCTCCAGTCATCCGTGAAATCGAAATTCCATCGAGCATTATTGTTTCTGATTTAGCCCAAAAATTAGCGATTCGTGCGACTGATATTATTAAGTCCATGATGAAAATGGGCATGATGGTCACTATCAATCAAGCTATTGACCAAGAAACAGCGATTCTGGTGGCGGAAGAGTTAGGCCATAAGGCCACTCCAATGCAGGTCATGGATGATGAGGCGATCTTAGCCTCCGTACTAGGTGACAACAGCGATGTGGAAGTGGAAACCCGTCCGCCAGTGGTCACGATCATGGGCCATGTTGACCACGGTAAAACCTCTTTACTGGACTATATCCGTAAAACACGGGTGGCTTCAGGTGAGGCAGGTGGTATCACCCAGCATATTGGTGCTTATCATGTGGAAACTTCGCGTGGTACGGTTACTTTCCTAGATACACCCGGCCATGCTGCCTTTACCAAGATGCGTGCGCGTGGTGCACAAGTGACTGATATCGTGGTGCTAATTGTTGCTGCAGATGATGGTGTAATGCCTCAGACCAAAGAAGCAATTCAACATGCGAAAGAAGCGGGTGTGCCGATGGTGGTTGCGATCAATAAAATCGACAAGCCACAAGCGGATATCGATCGCGTCTTAAATGACCTTTCTCAAGTGAATGTACTCACAGAAGAATGGGGCGGTGAAGTGCCAGTCGTGCGCGTTTCTGCGAAAACCGGCGTTGGTATCGACGATCTTCTAGAAACCATTCTGTTAGTCGCGGAAGTTCAAGAGTTGACAGCTCCAGTGGATGTACCTGCTAAAGGTACCGTCATTGAAGCCAGTATTGAACGCGGTCGTGGTGCAGTGGCTACCGTGCTGATTCGTGAAGGTACCTTGCGCAAAGGCGACATTCTGCTCTGCGGTACTCAGTACGGTCGGGTACGTGCGCTGTTTGATGAAAATGGCCGTTCTGTCAAAGAAGCAGGCCCTTCAATTCCAGTCGCAGTGGTTGGTTTGTCTTCAGCACCGGAAGCAGGCGATGAAGCTTTCGTGGTTAGTGATGAGCGTAAAGCCCGTGAAATCGCTGAATTACGTCAAGAAAAACAACGTGATAGCCGTTTTGCAGCTCAAAATACTGCGAAATTGGATAATCTGTTTAGTCAAATGCAAACGGGTACTCGTGCTCAAGTTAACTTATTGGTTAAAGCCGATGTACAAGGTAGCGTTGAAGCGCTGCGTAGCGAGCTGCTGAAGCTGTCGACTGATGAAGTTGAAGTACGTATTGTTTCCTCAGGCATTGGTGGGATGAGTGAAGGTGATATTGACCTTGCTGCGGCCTCCAAAGCGATTGTGGTTGCTTTCAATGTGCGTGCAGATGCAGGTGCACGGCGTTTAGCTCAAGATAATGATGTAGAAATTCGTTACTACAGCATTATTTATGACGTAATTAATGATGTACGCGCTGCAATGAGCGGCCTGTTGTCGCCGGAAACTCGCGAAGTGTTCTTAGGCTTAGCCGAAGTTCGCAACGTATTCCGTGCTTCTGGCTTCGGTCAAGTAGCGGGTTGCCTGGTAGTCGAAGGCGTTGTGCGTCGTGGTAGTCCGATTCGTGTCCTACGTGACAACGTTGTGATCTATGAAGGCGAGTTGGAGTCTTTACGTCGTCACCGCGATGATGTGAAAGAAGTTCAGGTAGGTACTGAGTGCGGTATTGCAGTGAAAGACTACAATGATGTGCGTGTTGGTGACCAGATTGAGGTCTTCGAACAGGTACAAGTGGCTCGGAGTATCTAATGCCAGCGCGTTCACCTCGTCAAGGCTATGCACGCAGCGACCGTGTTTCTGAGCAGTTGCAACGTGATTTAGCCCAATTAGTGCGTGAGTTGAAAGACCCACGCCTTGGCATGGTCACTTTGCTTGAGGTGGTCGTCTCGAAAGATTTAGCACATGCCAAAGTTTGGTTTGATGTACTGGATCTTGAGCAAGCTAAACAAGCTGAGGAAATTCTCAATCATGCTGCTGGTTTCTTGCGGCATGAATTGGGGCGTGGCTTGAAATTGCGTGTGACGCCTGAACTGAAGTTCTTCTACGATGACACCCAGCGTCGTGGGAATGAATTATCCGCTATTATTGATCAAGCAGTGGCTGCTGATCGTTTGAATCATACGGATGATGAAACTGATTCAGAGCAGCCAACTTCAAATCCTGAGCTAAAGTAAATTCTCTTGGCACGGCGTAATTTTCGCAAATTAGATGGTATTTTATTGCTAGATAAACCTTTAGGGCTATCTAGCAATAAGGCTTTGCAAGATGCACGCTTTCTATTTGCTGCTGAAAAAGCAGGTCATACTGGTAGTTTAGACCCGCTCGCAAGCGGTATGCTACCCTTATGTTTTGGCGAAGCGACCAAGGTTTCGGGCTTTTTATTAGACTCAGATAAGCGCTACCTCACCACAGCCCGTTTCGGTTACACCAGCAGTACTGGTGATGATGAGGGTGAAAAGCAGCTAGTTCATTCCAATCCACAAGTTATCGCTGAGGTTCTTGAAGCCGTATTCGCCCAATTTCGTGGCGAAATTCAGCAAATCCCCCCTATGTATTCCGCCTTAAAGAAAGATGGACAGCCTTTATATAAACTGGCGCGGCAAGGTATTGAGATTGAGCGTCCGGCTCGGACTGTGCAAATTCATGAGCTGAAGCTCGTCGATTGCAGCGCTGATACTGCGACTTTAGAAGTTCATTGCAGTAAAGGCACTTATATCCGCACGCTAGTGGAAGATATCGGTGCTGCTTTAGGTGTGGGTGCTTATGTGACCATGCTGCGGCGCACGATGGTCTCTCCTTTTGAGAACTATCCTATGTATGCTTTAGCTGATCTACAAATGTTTGCTCAGCAAGGGCAAGAGGCTTTAGATCAGCTGCTATTACCTTTAGATCGAGCACTAATGCAATTCCCCGAATTAATGCTCTCTGAGGCTCAATCGCAATTAATTCAGCAAGGCCAGAAGCTCATGTTAGATGCCAAAGAGGGTACTTATCGTCTTTATAAGTCGGGTACTGAATCAGTCACTTTTATTGGTTTAGCGGAGCTTAGTGGCTCACAGTTAAAAGCCAAGCGTTTATTAGCCTACTAAACAGCTTTCCTTGCCTGAGGTTTACAGTCTGTCGGCTCATCTCATCCTCCAAGTCTAGAGTCGCTCATCAAATAATTTTGCATCGGCATAATTAAGTTAATTTTGATAGCTGAGGGCAAGCACTATGGGCATAAGAGCACCCTATACTTGGTGGCAGGCAGGTGCATTTTGGTTTGCTTGGCTAGCGTTGCTGCTGCCTGCTTATGGAGCCGCTATTTTTACTTGGCTAATTGGCTCCATGTTGCCTTATTACCATGAGCCGATGGATATAGCTTTAGCCCTGATTGCGGGATCGAGTCTCTTACTCATAATCGCGATTGCCATTTATACCCTTTGGCACTATTGGCAACATAGCCAGCCCTACATCAGTTTAATGTCCTTAGTCTTAGTTGCTTTAGTGGCTATCCCACTAATAGCGAGTATCAGTGGTGGATATCTTTTTGCACAATCCAAAGCCTTTGAATTAGAGCTGGCTAATCAATCTTGAACTTAACGCTGGCAATAATGCATGCTGATGGGATCAAGAATAGTCGGAGTCTTTTCAAACTTAGGATTAGGCTCTGGATAATCTAGTGTGTAATGCAAACCGCGACTCTCTTTACGATTAAGGGCAGAGCGAATAATTAGCCAAGCCACTAAGGCGAGATTACGCAGCTCGATTAAGTCGCTTGTCACACGGAAATGGGCATAGTACTCATTAATTTCACTGAGCAACAATTCAATTCGATGCTGAGCGCGTTGTAGACGTTTTGTGGTGCGCACAATGCCTACGTAGTCCCACATAAAGCGTCGAATCTCATCCCAGTTGTGAGTGACAACCACAAACTCGTCAGAGTCAGTGACGCGGCTTTCATCCCATGCGGGGAGTTCGGGTAGGATAATTTCTTCATCTAAGCGCTGGGCAATATCAGTACTAGCAGCTCGGCCGAAGACGATACATTCCAAGAGCGAATTACTCGCCATCCGATTAGCGCCGTGCAAGCCGGTATAAGCAGCTTCACCAATACAGTACAGACCCTCCACATCGGTTTGGCCTTGTAGATTAGTCAGCACACCACCACAGGTATAATGCGCCGCCGGTACGACCGGAATGGGTTGCTTAGTCATGTCATAACCAAATTCTAAGCAAGTCGCATAAACATTCGGAAAATGGCCTTTAATAAAATCGGCAGATTTGTGGCTAATATCGAGGTAGACACAATCAATCCCTAGGCGCTTCATCTCATGGTCAATAGCCCGCGCTACAATATCCCGAGGTGCCAGTTCAGCGCGTGGATCAAATTTCGGCATAAAGCGCGCGCCATCCGGTAGCAATAAATGTCCACCTTCGCCACGGACGGCTTCAGTAATTAAATGTGATTTTGCATGCGGATGATAAAGGCAGGTGGGATGGAATTGCATAAACTCCATATTCGCCACTCGACAGCCAGCACGCCAAGCCATCGCAATCCCATCACCACTAGCGCCATCAGGGTTGCTGGTATACAGATAAACTTTACTCGCGCCACCGGTGGCAATCACGGTAAAGCGGGCGCGCACCGGCTCGATACTTTGATCTTGACGGTTGTGCACATAGGCGCCCACGACGCGATTCCCAGCCATGCCTAATTTGCGGGTGGTAATCAGATCAATCGCAATATGCTGCTCGAAGGTTTGGATATTTTCGCATTGGCGCAAGCGTTCAACCAGAGTGGTTTCCAAAGCAAAGCCACTGGCATCCGCTGCATGTGCTATCCGTCGATGGCTATGTCCACCTTCGCGGGTTAAGTGCAGTGGAGAGTTTTTATCGTGATCATCTTCGCGTGTGAAGGGTACACCTTCATCCAGCAGCCAATTAATGGATTGTGCGCCATGCTCAACTGTGAAGCGTACCGCCTCTTCATCGCAGAGGCCAGCGCCAGCATTTAAGGTGTCGGCTACATGCGATTCGGTGCTATCGCGTACATCTAAGACGGCGGAGATTCCACCTTGTGCATAATAGGTGCTACCTTCAGTGATAGCATTCTTACTGAGCACAGCGACTTTGCAGGTTTTTGGTAAATTTAAGGCCAGCGTTAAACCAGCTGCTCCGCTGCCTATAATCAACACATCATACATAGTGTGCGTTTATCCTTGTTACCCTGATTAGCGGTCAAAAATATTCTATTCTTAGCTCACACACTGTAGCATATAACGCTTTCGGAAATGACCGAAACACATTAACCGTAGGAGTAATGCCCGTATGGGCACTAGTTTAACTGATCTTGAGTTAGTACAGCGTGTGCAGGCTGGCGATAAAAAATCCTTTGATGTTTTGGTTTTAAAATATCAACACAAAGTGATTAATTTAGTCATGCGCTATATGCATGACCCCGATACTGCACAAGATGTTGCTCAAGAGGCTTTCATAAAAGCCTATAAAGGCTTAAAAAATTTTCGTGGTGAGTCGGCTTTTTATACTTGGTTGTATCGAATTGCGATTAATACCGCGAAGAATCATTTAGTATCACAAGGACGGAGAGCACCCACGAATGATATTGATGCAGAAGAAGCGGAACAATTTGAGGGTGAGTCTGCTCTAAAGGAATACGGCACACCCGAAAATGAAATGCTACGCGATGAAATCCAATCCATCGTCAGTAATGCCATCGATGCATTACCGGATGATTTGCGTACGGCGATCGTGCTACGTGAGCTAGAAGGAATGAGCTACGAGGAAATAGCTGAGGCAATGGACTGCCCAATCGGTACTGTGCGCTCGCGGATTTTCCGTGCGCGTGAGTCAATTGATAAAGTTTTGCAACCCTTGTTACGTTAAGTGGTCTATGGTTGGTAGAACTTAGGTAAAAACATTATGAATGCTAGTAAAGAAGAATTTTTATCAGCTCTCTTAGATGATGAAGCTGGTAATTTTGAGCAGCGCCGTCTGTTAGATGAGCTCTCAAAGGATGCAGATTTGGGAGATACCTTCAGCCGTTATGCGCTGATCGGTGAAGTGATGCGCTCTAATACTAAGCCAGTCGTTGCTCGTAAAGATTTTTTAGCGAGTATTCATGCGGGCTTAGAGGATGAACCTGTTTACGATGCAAAGGTAGTAGAGCTATCAGCTCGCCCTGCCAAAGCAGTCATTAAAAATTCTAATAGCCAGCAACGCTATATAAAGTTTGGTATGGCAGCGGCAGTAGCAGCGGTGGCCGTCGTTGGTGGTACTATGCTGCTAAAACAGCCAAGTACTCAACCAGCAACTCTAGCAGCTTCTGCGCCTACTCAAGCAGCTGCTTTAGTGCAGTTAGCCCAGGCTAAACCAATGCGTTCTGCGAATCAGCTCGACCCACAAAGTCGTGATGTCCTTAAACAGTATGTTGCACAGCATGTTAAATATGCCTCAACTACTGCTATTGTTCCTTCGGTCAGAGCTGTCTCTTATTCGAATGATTACTAAATATAAAGCAAAGTTGCTAGCGGTAGCACTAGGTTTACCTTGGTTATGGGCACAACCTAGTGTGGCTGCTGATGCCTTAGAATTGTTGGATCGGATGCAGTCCGCTGTTTATGATTTGGATTATACCGGGCAGTTAGTTTATTCACGAGGTGATGAGTTATCGACTTTCCGTATTAGCCATCAATCAGGTCAAGAGCAAGATAGTGTGGTGCGCTTGAATCAAGGTAATGGAGCTAATGGCGATCAAGTTGAAAGCTTTTCCTTATCTAAATTCGGGAATCCACACGCCTCGAATAATGATGCTTATTCCTTTGATTTAGGTGGGGCTGCCCAAGTAGCCGATCATGATTGCCAAGTTGTCGTCGTGCGCCCCAAGGACAAAATGCGTTATCTACAGCGCTATTGCATTGATCCTAAAACCGGCATGTTGTTGAAGTACTCGCTAATGGATCGTGACCAGAAAGTGCTCGAACAGCTAATGTTCACGCAGCTATCGATTGATGTTAAAGCTGATATTCCACCTAGCGAGACCCTAACACTTGATGCTGCCCAAGCAGCACCCATGTCAGTAGCGGCTATGAGCGCAAGCGCTGCCAGAGTTGCAAAGCCTGCTACCGCAGCAGTACAAGAACAGCCTGTAGGTATGGAGCCAAGCAAATTAGGTGAGTGGAAGTTTGAAAATCTTCCAGCAGGTTTCAAGGTTGTGAAGGTAATACCTCCGACAGCGAATAATAACGTTCATCAGATTGTACTATCCGATGGCATGGCCGCTGTGTCAGTATTCATTGCACCGGCCACATCAGCTAAGAATATGGATCAGCTATCTTATGCGAATGGCGCAACCCATATTTTAGGTTTAGAGCTCGCTGGGCATACCATTACTTTTGTTGGTGAAGTGCCCGAATCTACCTTACAAGCAATTCAGAAAGGCTTAAGGTATGTTGCCCGATAATACGCCGGAAAGGTCAAAAAATGACCTAATAATGATAAACAATAATCGGCAAAGGCTAGAGACCATGATCGAACAAACTGCGAGAGTTGTTAGTACACAACGTAACCATGCATGGGTGCTGCCTTTGAATTCAATGGCTTGCAACGGATGCTCCACGAAATCAGGTTCAGCTTGTTCTAATGCATTTAGCTTTTTTAATTCTTCAAAGGCAAAATGTGAACCCATTTATGTACAAAATCCCCTGCATGCGAAACCAGGCGATGAAGTAGTGGTGGGTACTCAAGGTAATACGCTAGTTATTTATTCAATCTTGGCTTATTTGTTGCCCTTAGTCAGTATGTTGGTGTTTGCGATCTTAGGTAGCCAGATTTTCCATGTGCTGCAATTGCCGCAAGAAGCTGGCGCTGTATTAGCCGGTGTTGCGGGTCTATTTAGTGGATTTAAATTAGCTAACTGGTTAGTCGTGCGGATGAATCAGGCGAATGAGTCTATGCATCCAGTGATTTTGCGTCACAAAGAGCACTATATTTATCCAGCAGCCAGCCTTCCTCATTAAATACGCTTTAGGCAGTATAGTCTTCTAACTGCCTAGGCAAATTTCCTGCTATTTCCCGCGAAACATAAAATACACTGCACCCACTAAGCACAAGCCTGCCCATAAATAATCAAGCTTTAGCGGTTCACGCATATAAAAGTAAGCAAAGGGTACAAACAGCGATAAAGTGATCACTTCTTGAATCACCTTAAGTTGTCCAAGGTTTAGCACAGTATAGCCAATACGATTGGCTGGCACTTGCAATAAATACTCAAATAAGGCGATGCCCCAACTTACTAAGGCCGCTATTAGCCAAGGCTTGTTATTTAGTTCTTTTAAGTGTGCGTACCACGCAAATGTCATGAATACATTGCTGCAGATGAGTAGGCCGATGGAAACTAGTACTGGATTCATAAAGCACCCTTACCTTAAAAGCGCGCTACTATAGGAGTAGTTTTTTAGCGAAGCAAGGCGAGTTTGGAGCTGCTAAAGGCGAAAAAATCCTTGTTTATCTCGAGCTAAATTCAGCCATCACCAAATTTTTCATTTAAAACGCCTAAAGCGTTATTTTTCTAATAAAGACAGCGTAGAATGCGCAGCTAATCATTCCTCTAAAATTTATTAATCGTCACTAACTCACTATGACCCAAGTATTTCCCATTATTCTCGCGGCTGGTCAAGGTACGCGGATGCGCTCTAATTTACCTAAAGTTCTCCACCCAGTTGCAGGCAAGCCTATGCTGCAGCATGTAGTCGATACTTGCCAAAAATTAGCTAATGACCGCTTGGCAGTTGTTTATGGACACGGAGGCGAGCAGGTCAAGCAAGTTATTCAGGGCGATGGTATTGTTTGGGTATTGCAGGCTGAGCAACTCGGGACTGGGCATGCAGTTGCACAAGCGATTGATTTAGCGCCTGATGAGGCGATTGTATTAGTCGCTTATGCAGATACTCCCTTGATGCGCTTGGAAACTTTACAAAGCTTAGCCCTCAATTTAGAAGGCGCTGCTTTAAGTATCTTAACCAATATTCCTGCCAGCCCCACTGGCTATGGTCGGATTGTGCGGGATGAGCAAGGCGCGGTTAAATGCATTGTTGAAGAAAAAGATGCCGATGCGCCAACCAAGTTAATTCGTGAGATCAATACCGGCTTTATGGCGGCGAAAGCCATACATCTTAAGCGTTGGTTGAGGCAGTTAACACCTAACAATACTCAAGGCGAATATTATTTAACCGATTGCATCAGTATGGCGGTTCAAGAGCAAGGCATCGTGAAAGCACTCGTTTGCACTGATCCACTCGAGTCTGAAGGTATCAACAATCGTGTGCAATTAGCACGCTTAGAACGAGTGGCTCAGCAGCGTCAAGTTGAGGCTTTAATGATCGCGGGCGTGACAGTGGCTGATCCAGCTCGTTTAGATATTCGTGGTCAAGTGACAGCAGGTAGGGATTGCTTTATTGATATTAATGTCTTGCTGCTTGGTTCGGTGGAACTTGGCTATAATGTGATCATTGAGCCGAATTGTGTGATTCAAGATTCGAAAATTGGTAATGGTGCACATATTAAAGCCAATTCTTGTATTGAAGGTGCAGTGGTTGGTGCAGATTGTGATGTAGGTCCATTTGCGCGTTTGCGCCCTGGTACAGTGCTTGCAGAGCAAGCTAAGATTGGCAATTTTGTTGAAACCAAAAAGGCCAAGATTGGCAAGGGCAGCAAAGTTAGCCACCTCAGCTACATTGGCGACACCGAAATGGGCGAAGAGGTGAATATCGGTGCAGGCACTATCACCTGTAACTATGACGGCGTGAATAAGTTTAAAACGACTATTGGTGATCGGGTTTTTGTCGGTTCTTGTACGCAATTGGTTGCGCCGGTAACGATTGAGAGTGACGCGACGATTGGGGCAGGTTCGACGATTACCAAAACAGCGCCAGCCGGTCAGCTGACGTTGGCAAGAGCAAAGCAAATGAGCATTAAAGGCTGGCAACGCCCAGTCAAGGAGCAAAAATAATGTGTGGTATTGTCGGTGCAGTTGCACAACGTCCCGTTTCAGAAATCCTGTTAGAAGGCTTACGACGTTTAGAATACCGCGGCTATGACTCAGCTGGCGTTGCTCTAATCACTCAAGGTAGCAAACTCAAACGGGTACGCTCCTTAGGCAAAGTTATTGCGCTCACTAATAAGCTCGCTGCTGAACCTATTGAAGGTAAAGTCGGCATCGCGCATACCCGTTGGGCTACTCACGGTAAGCCCGCAGAGCACAATGCGCATCCTCATTTTAGTGGTGAAGAACTCGGCTTGGTTCATAATGGCATTATTGAGAACTATTTAGAGTTGCGGGAGCGTTTAGGCTCGTTGGGCTATGTGTTTAGCACTGAAACGGATACAGAAGTCGCGGCACATTTGGTTCATTATCACAGCCAACGTACCGATAGCTTGTTGAAAGGTATGCTGAGTGCACGCCAAGAATTCAAGGGTGCTTACGCGCTAGCCGCGCTTAGCCCAACCGAACCGAATACAATTATTGTTGCGCGCCAAGGCAGCCCCTTAATTATTGGTGTGGGCATCGGCGAGAATTTTATTGCTTCAGACATCCAAGCTATGTTGCCGGTCACGAATCGCTTTATCTATTTGGAAAATGGCGATGTAGCGCGCGTTAATCAGTATAAAATCGAAATTTTTGATGCTGAAGGTAATTCAGTTGAGCGCCCGATTCGCGAATCCAAAGCCGGCGATAGCTCAACTGAATTAGGCGAGTATCGCCACTATATGCTGAAAGAAATTTTTGAGCAGCCACGAGCGATTACTGCCACTTTAGAAGGGCGTTTGGCTCATCATCAAGTACTGTCTTGTTTAAGTGGCGACAAGCCGATGGATATTCTCGCGCAAGTCGAGGAAATTCAAATTGTGGCTTGTGGCACCAGCTATCATGCCGGTTTAATTGCCCGCCATTGGATTGAAGGCTATACCGATATTCCTTGCCATGTTGAAGTCGCCAGTGAATATCGTTATCGCCGCCAGCCCAAGCGCAAAAATCTACTGCTGATTACTATTTCTCAATCGGGTGAAACGGCTGATACTTTAGCAGCTTTAGAGAAGATGAAGCAGTCTAAAGCCTGCTTAGCTTCGCTAACCATCTGTAATGTGCTGGAAAGCTCACTCACCCGCGAATCAGATATGTCATTAATGACGATCGCGGGGCCTGAGATTGGAGTGGCTTCGACTAAAGCCTTCACGACGCAACTGGCTGCTTTGCAGATGCTATTAGGGTTATTGATTCAAGCTAAACAAGGTGAAACTGAATTTAGCCGCCAGTTAGTGGCTGATTTAGCCTTATTGCCCGATTTAATCGAGCAAGTCTTAGCGCTGAATCCGCAGATTGAAAGTTTGGCTGAGCGCTTTATAGAAAAGCAGCATGCTTTATTTTTGGGGCGTGGCGAGCAATATCCCGTTGCTTTAGAAGGCGCCCTAAAGCTGAAGGAAATCTCCTATATTCATGCCGAAGCTTATCCGGCGGGCGAGTTAAAGCACGGCCCGCTAGCTTTAGTGGATAGTGAAATGCCGGTGATTGCAGTCGCTCCCAATACAGCCTTGTTAGAAAAGTTAATGTCTAACTTGGAAGTCGTGCGTGCGCGCGGCGGTGAGCTGTATGTGTTTGCTTGTAAAAGTGCGAATTTAATTCCTAATGAGCAAATGCATGTACTTGAGCTGCCAGCGGTTCCTGAGCTATTAGCACCGATTGTATATACAGTGCCTTTGCAATTGCTGGCTTATCATGTGGCGATCCTAAAAGGGACTGATGTGGATAAGCCGCGTAATTTGGCGAAATCGGTGACGGTGGAGTAACTGCACACTATCTCTTCGTGGTAATGAACCGTTTTTGTGCATTGCATTATGATATTACCTTTTGGCAATGACTAGCTAAGCCTAGTCATCGATGGCGACTGGAGTGCTAAGAGGAAGGCCTTAGATGAGTGATTGGCTAGCTACCTTGTTAAGTAGTTGGAAACGACGGTTTACCCCCTTTACCGCTTGGTTTGGGGAGTTGAGAGACCCAGCGACCTTACGCGCTGATGCATTGGCTGGCTTAACCGTTGCCCTCGTTTTGATTCCCCAATCGATGGCGTATGCTCAATTAGCGGGTTTGCCTGCTTATATTGGCCTTTATGCCTCCTTTTTGCCAGTTATTATCGGTGCTTTATTTGGTTCTTCGCGTCAGTTAGGGACAGGGCCTGTTGCTATTGTTTCGCTCATGTCTGCTGCTGCGATGCAGCCTTACATCGGTCAAGGCATCGAAACAGTGGTAGCTTACTCTGCCTTGTTAGCTATTATGATTGGCGTTTTTCAATTGAGCCTTGGCTTATTGAAATTGGGTGTGCTTGTCGATTTTCTATCCCATCCCGTGGTGATTGGCTTTACCAATGCAGGTGCTTTAATTATTGGCAGCTCACAAGTACCCAAATTATTTGGGCTAAATGTCAAAGCAGATCAATTTGATCATCATTACGAATTTATCTGGGCAATCATCACCGCGCTACCTAAAACACAAACCATTACCTTGTTAATGGCTATTGTTGCTCTGGGAATGTTGCTAACTTTGCGCAAATACTTTCCACGCCAACCTAGTGTGCTAATTACTGTCGTAACGACGACCCTGCTCTCATGGGCTTTAGGTTATCAAGCGGCGGGTGGGAGTGTGGTTGGGACTATTCCGCAGGGTTTGCCTAGTTTAACGATTCCTAATGTTGCTATCAGCATACAAACCTTGGGTTCATTAGCGACTACCGCCATGATTATTGGTCTGTTAGGCTTCGTCGAAGCAATTTCTATTGCTAAGGCGATGGCAGCACAAACTCGGCAGCGCTTATCGGCTAATCAAGAACTAGTAGGGCAGGGCTTAGCGAATATTTCCTCTGGTTTGTTTAGTGGCTATGCGGTTTCTGGATCGTTCTCACGTTCAGCCGTGAATTTTGCAGCGGGTGCGGTGACAGGTTTTTCTTCGGTAGTGACCGGAGTATTAGTTGCCATCACCTTGCTGTTTTTAACACCGCTGCTCTATCACTTACCTCAAGCTACTTTAGCAGCGGTCATTATTATGGCAGTGATTAATCTACTAAATTTTGCACCGATTAAGCACGCTTGGAAGGTTGAAAAGCATGATGGCATTGTTGCGGTTGTCACCTTCTGTGCTACCTTGGCCTTTGCACCCCATTTAGATCAGGGTATTTTCCTTGGTGTGGTATTGTCGCTAGGTTTGTTCTTATATCGCACTATGACCCCTCGTTTTGTTGAAGTTGCTCGTCACCCGGATGGCTCTATGCGTGATGCTGAACGCCATCACTTAAAAACCAGTGATACAGTTGCGATTTACCGTTTCGATGGTGACTTATATTTTGCCAATACCGGTTATTTAGAAGGGAAGCTACTGAATGCGATTGCGCATAAGCCTAAGTTAAAGGTAATGGTTTTGGATATGGAGTCGGTGGATCAAGTCGATTCAACCGGTGAGGAAATGCTCCATAAACTCGCTGACCGTTTACGTTTTAATGGTATTCGGCTGTATGTTGCACGTATTAAAATGCCCGTTTACGAGGCCTTTCAGCGCTCGGGTTTGGCTCAACAAATTGGCGAGGATCGTTTTTTCCGTGAGCGTACTCAGGCGATTAAAGATGCTAAACAGCATTTGGGGGATGAGATTGATATCGAGCCTTTGCTCAAGTACACGCCGGCAGACCCTGAGCCAGAAGAAAGCTCAGCGACCTCTGTAAAACTAGAACCTGAAGCTAAGCCGTTAATTGCTTAAGCTTCGCTGGTTTCTGCGTTCCAACTACCCGATTTTCCGCCAGACTTATGTACTAGGCGGATATCGGTCATACACATGCCACGATCAACTGCTTTGCACATATCATAAATAGTCAGCAGAGTGATTTGTACGGCAGTGAGTGCTTCCATTTCTACGCCCGTTTGCCCGTTCGTTTCTACGGTCACTTGGCAGAAAACAGCGGGTGCTTGATCTGGCCGTGAGGCCGTTAATTGGATGTCTACATGAGTTAAGGCGAGCGGATGACACAAAGGGATTAAGTCAGCTGTACGTTTGCTTGCCATGATGCCCGCAATCCGCGCAATGCCTAAAACATCACCTTTCTTATGTGTGCCTTGCTGGATTAAAGCTAAAGTGGCGGCTTGCATGGTAATTTTACCCGCTGCAATCGCACGGCGTGCAGTCATAGCTTTCTCACCCACATTTACCATGTGAGCTTCGCCTTGTGGATTAAAATGTGTGAGGGACATGATGTTTTTTGAGATTTAGCCCCCTTCATGCGAAAGGGGCTAGTATTTGGAAGTTAGAGAGGCTTGCTTTCTGCTGTAGGCGTAGTGCTAGTCGCAGCAGGCGCTACCGGCCTAGTCTTATTGAGGACTAAATCCATACCTTTCAGAATGTTTAAGGCTTCAAACAATTGGTAATCTTCCGAGGCTAAAGATTTATCTTTGGCTTCGCCTTTTTTCACAATATCTGCCGCCGAGTCATTTTCAGTAGGCACAGCTGGGGTTGTGCTACTTGAAGGTTCTGGCGCTGACTCATCAGGTCGTGCAGGCGTCGTCGTGGCTTCTTCAGGCTTTTTGTTAGGATTACTTAAGTGTTTATTGAAGTCAGCTTCCGATAAAGGTGCAATTTCTTCATCGGCCGCTTGATCGTCAGCCGTCACTTTTAAAGGCTTAATATCAATATCGGGCTTAATGCCTTCCGCTTGAATGGAGCGTCCAGCTGGGGTGAAATAACGCGCTGTTGTTAGTTTAAGTGCTGTTTTCTCATCCAACGGTAGGACGGTTTGTACAGAGCCTTTACCGAAGGTTTTCTGACCAACAATCAAAGCCCGTTTGTGATCTTGCAGCGCGCCAGCCACGATCTCTGAAGCCGAAGCAGAGCCTTGATTGACGAGCACCACCATCGGTGCACCATCTAGCTCATCACCTGCACTGGCGGTGTACTCCATTTTCGCATCTTCGACACGGCCTTCGGTATAAACGATCTTGCCATCATTTAAGAAGGCATCAGACACACCAACAGCCGCATTCAACACACCGCCTGGATTATTCCGTAAATCTAACACCACGCCCCGGAGATTTTGTTTATTTTCAGCTTTCAGTTTAGTGAGCGCTTCTAATAAAGAATCGGTGGTTTTCGCTTGGAAGCTAGAAATACGCACATAACCGTAGCCTGATTCGAGCATACGACTTTTCACGCTCTGAACTTTAATCACAGCGCGTGTTAGCGTGACTTTAAAGGGCTTATCTTTGCCTTCACGTACGATCAGCAGATCAATTTTAGAATCTGGTTTGCCGCGCATCAATTTGACGGCATCATTTAAAGTCATGCCTTTAACGGGCGTTTCATCTAAACGAATAATCAAGTCACCGGCCATCAAACCCGCTTTTTGAGCAGGGGTATCATCAATCGGGGAGATAACTTTGACAAAGCCATCTTCCATGCCCACTTCAATCCCTAAACCACCAAATTCGCCGCTGGTTCCTACCTGCAGTTCTTTGAAAGATTCCTCATCTAAATAGTCAGAGTGTGGGTCAAGGCCAGTCAACATGCCGCGAATAGCATTATTGATCATGTCTTTGCTATCAGGGGTTTCTACATAATCTTGTTTGATTCGAGAATAGACTTCCGTGAATTTTTGTAGCTGCTCAAGGGGTAGCTCAGTGTCATCCGTGGTTTGTTTAAGCGCAAATACATTAAGGCTCAAGCTGGCGGTGATGCCGACTATAGCCCCTGTGAGCACACCGACTGCAAGGCGATGATTGGGATGCATGCTAGTTCTTCTCCAGGCTTTATCAAGCCGTTTTCTTTAAATATGTATTGTGCATTGGCCCCGGAATCGAGCAATTTGACCCTTATCGAGAGGCACTGATTTCAGGTAAGTGCAGGCTGATTCTAGCTTATTAGCGTAACCATTGCGCAGGATTTTGTAATGAACGGCCTCTGCGAACCTCGAAGTAAAGGCCATCTTGCTCTTGTCCACCCGAGCTACCTACCGCAGCGATCACATCGCCTGCATTTACCATTTCGCCTACTTGTTTATAGTTGGCGCGGTTGTAGGCATACAATGTCATATAGTTGCGATCATGTTCAATAATTGTTAAAAAACCGTAACCATCCATTTGCCCAACATAAGCGATTTTACCGCGTGCGACTGCGCGAACTTTAGAGCCTCCATTGGCTGCAATCACCATACCTTGCCAATTTTGCTTTTCATTCCGCTTACTCCCATAAGCATGTAAAACTTGCCCATTAACAGGTGAAGGTAAACGGCCTTTTAAGGTTGAGAAGGGCTTATTAGAGCCGCCTTCACTCGTCAATTCTTCAGCAGTACTGGGCTTTTCAACTTTTTGTGCAACTTCAGTGTTTTGTGGCTCGGTGGGTTCAGCAGGCTCAGGCGCTGCAGGTGTATTACTTGGCTTTTGGGCTTCAGTTCGGGAAGCTAGTTCGTCGAATTTAGTTTGTAGCTTGGCTTCTTGGACTTGTAAGCGTTCAACTTGGTCTTGTTTAATTCTAATTTCATTATTTAAGCGCTGTAATACATCTTCACGTAGAGCAATGGTGCTTTGCAGTGATTTTTTTTGCCCGCCTAAGGTTTCCTCTAAGCCAGTTAACTGTAAACGGTCTTTTTCCATTTGATTGGTTAAAGTGCGAACCTTTTCAATGGAGGTATTGATGGCTGCAATTTTCTCGGCGCGATGCTCATTAAGATATTCAAAATAACGCAAAGTGCGGCTGATATCCGAAGGATTATCTTGGCGAAGCAGTAAGCGCAAATAGGATTGATCACCCGCTGTATACATCGCAACCAGTTGTTGGGCTAAGGCGGCTCGTTGTGTTTCTACTTCAGCATCGAGCTTTTCTTTTTGCTTATTCGCGGTTTGTAGGCGGTTGAGTAGGGCTTCGATTTTTTGTTCATTGCTGTAAGCGGTCTTATCAATATCGCTGATTTTTTTCTCCATTTGAGTGACTTCATCATTGAGCGTTTCGGATTGCTGCTGCTGTCGATCAATCTGAGTCTTGAGACGGTCAATTTCCCGAGTCACTGTGGAGCTTTCTAGGCTTTGTCCCCAACTGGCACTTAGTCCTAGCAGGCTCAAGCAGCTTAGGCTAGAGATGAGGAGCAATCGAATGAATGTTGGGTAAGTGGATTGGGGCTTCATAGTTCAATTAAATCAGCAGTTGTGAGGCGCACGTTCATGCGAATCGATCATAGGTAGCTCTTTTCTGCTTGTCTAGCCTTGAAGAGCGCAGTGTTTTTGAGTATATGATTCTATTTGTGTATGCTAATATACAAGTCATTACAGCGCTTTAATAGTTGCTGCCAAACATTGTTAGAATGCTAGCGCCTCAGGTAGGTGGGTTAATAGATGCAAGTAGAAATAAGAGAAAGCCTTAGTTTAGATAATAGTTGTGATATTACTAGCCCGATGATGGCACGCGATGAAGATATCGACCGTGCTTCGCGCTCGTTGAAAGCGATTTCACATCCCTTACGCTTAAAAATTCTCTGCGTCTTGGGCAATCAAGAAGTCAATGTGCAAGACATTGTGGATAGTGTGGGTACTTCGCAAAGTAATATCTCTCAGCATTTAGCCATTTTGCGTGATAAAGGCATTTTAACTTCACGTAAAGATGCGAACCGCGTTTATTACAAGGTCGGCGATTATCGCACCTTGCGCCTGATCAGTATGATGCAAGAAGTATTCTGTCCTTCGCATTAGGCTGCTTGATAATCCTTGGCTAATTGCGCAAAGCTCTTTACGCTCTGCGCACATCTGTATATCTTAAGCTCCACTTTCTGGAGGACCTCAATTGAACGAATATATGCTATTTGTCCAGAACCATTCCTTATTGGTGATGGGCTTTGTGGGTGTGCTTGGCCTGATTATCTGGACTGAGTTTACGCGTGCAACCCGCAAGTACAAGCAAGCAGACGTTACTCAGGCCGTCAAGCTGATGAATAACGATGATTCTGTGGTGTTAGATGTGCGTGAAGATAATGAAGTGCGCGATGGCAAAATCCAAGGTGCTAAACATATTCCTTTAGCGCAGTTGGATAAACGTATTACTGAGCTTGAGAGAAGCAAAGACAAGCCCATCTTGGTTTATTGTAGATCAGGCAATCGTTCAACACATGCTTGTGCTACTTTAAGTAAACATGGCTTCGCTGATGTCAGCAATTTAGCCGGTGGCTTCACAGCATGGCAATCAGCTAATTTACCCGTGGTAAAAAGGTAAGTCTGATGCCTCCGGTTAGGCTGTATGGAACGCGTTTTTGCCCCTATTGTGTAAGGGCGCGTCTATTGCTTAAAAAAAAGCAGGTTGAGTTTGAAGATTTGCCGGTAGGCGGCAGTGGTCTTGCTTGGGCTGAATTAGAAGCAATGACAGGTCGCGATACTGTTCCACAAATCTACATTGGCGAAACTCATGTAGGGGGCTATGACGATTTAGCAGCATTAAATCGTTCTGGCGACTTGGATAAACTATTAGGATTGGTGTGATATGCATATTGTTTGCCCTCATTGCCATAAAACGAATCGTGTTCCTGAGGATAAACTAGCAGGCGATCCGCATTGCGGTGCTTGTGGTAAATCTTTGTTTACAGGGCATCCGGTTGAGTTAAATTTCAATAGCTTGCAACGCCACATCCAAAAAAGTGAGACGCCGTTGCTCGTGGATTTTTGGGCACCGTGGTGTGGCCCTTGCCGCATGATGGCTCCCGCTTTTGCCGAGGCCTCGACTAAATTAGAGCCTAAAGTTCGGTTGGCTAAAGTAAATACCGAAGAGGATCAGCAAGCTGGCATGATTTATGGGATTCGTAGCATTCCAACCATGGTATTATTTAATGCAGGTCAGGAAGTCGCGCGTGTCTCTGGGGCAATGAATACGCAACAAATTCAAAACTGGGTTCAGCAAAGCCTGGCCTAAGCTTAAGTAAGATCAACAAAAATTATTTTTAGGAGTCAAAGTCCGTCATGGCTGAGCAAGATAACCAACAAGAACCGCAGTTCATTATCCAACGCATTTATGTGAAAGATGTGTCGTTTGAGGCACCTAATTCACCCCAAGTGTTCACTGAAGAGTGGAATCCAGATACAAATTTGGATCTGAATACCAATGTGAATACTTTAGCCAATAGCAATTACGAAGTTGAGCTAGCACTGACTATTACCGTCAGCAGCAATAGCAAAACGGCTTTCTTGGTTGAAGTGAAACAAGCAGGTGTGTTTTTCATTAGTGGCTATAGCCAAGAGCAACTCAATCATCTATTGGCTGCTTATTGCCCGAATACTCTATTCCCTTATGCACGTGAAGTAATTGCAGGCATGGTGTCTAAAGGTAGTTTCCCTGAAATGCATTTGTCGCCGATTAATTTCGATGCGCTTTATGCAAAGCGTTTGCAAGAGCAAACCGGCGCAAGTACTCCATTAGAAACTACCACAGTAGCTGTGTAGTGAGCGCTGCTTTGCAATCAATAGCAGTTTATGGCGCAGGCTCTTGGGGGACTGCGCTTGCTCTGCAATTAGCACGTAATGGTAGCCAAGTGTGGCTCTGGGATATTGATGCAGAGCACAGCCGCCAAATCGAGCAAGAGCGAGTCAATAATCGTTATTTGTCCGCTATTCCTTTCCCGGATAATTTACGGGCAGCGCCTGATTTAGCGGCGGTCGCTAGCCAAGCGCACTGGCATTTAGTGGTAGTACCTAGCCACGGTTTTCGTAGCTTGCTGTTGCAGCTCAAAGATTTAATTCCGAGTACAGATAGCATTTGCTGGGCGACTAAAGGTTTAGAGCTGAATACCGGTAAGCTGCTACATGAAGTCATGAATGAGACTTTACCGGATTTCAAGCATTACGCAGTGGTCTCTGGCCCAACCTTCGCTTCAGAAGTTGCCAAAGGCTTGCCTACGGCAATGACCGCGGCGGCTACTGATCCAGAATTGGCTCAGCAGATTGCTGCTGCGTTTCATGGTCATAATTATCGAGTTTATACCAGCGATGATATTGTCGGTGTCGAGCTGGGTGGTGCAGTTAAAAATGTCTTAGCCATTGCCGCAGGGATTTCGGACGGTTTGGGTTTCGGCGCGAATGCGCGTGCAGCCTTGATTACGCGTGGTTTGGCCGAAATGATGCGTCTGAGCCTGCATATGAACGCTAAACCAGAAACTCTCATGGGTTTAGCCGGTTTAGGCGATTTAGTCCTCACTTGTACGGATGATCAGTCACGTAATCGCCGTTTAGGTTTGGCTTTAGGGCAGGGTAAGGATTTGCAAACGGCGTTGACTGACATAGGCCAAGCAGTTGAAGGCGCTAAGTCAGCGCATTCTATTGGTAAACTGGCTGAGCGTGCAGGTGTGGAAATGCCGATTTGCCAGCAAGTGACACGTATTCTTTATGAAGGCTTGCCGCCTCGGCAAGCAGTGCAAGAATTAATTAGCCGCGGTTTAAAAGCTGAATTCTGAGGTGAGCATGTCTACTACGCCACGTTCTCTAGGGATAGTCATGGATCCCATTGCCTCGATTAATATCAAAAAAGATAGCAGCTTTGCGATGCTGCTAGAGGCACAGCGGCGTGGCTGGCAGCTGTTTTATATGCTACAGGAAAGCTTATTTGCGGATAATGGCATTACCTTTGCGCGCATGCAGCCCGTCCAAGTGCAAGATGATCCTAAGGAGTGGTTTACTCTAGGTGAGCCAATCACTCAAGCTTTGCATCAGCTAGACTGTGTGCTGATGCGCAAAGATCCTCCATTTAATATGGAGTATATCTACACCACCTATTTACTCGAATTAGCACAACGTCAGGGTTTATTAGTCGTCAATCGTCCTGAAAGCATTCGTGCGGCTAATGAAAAGCTCTTTACCGCTTGGTTCCCGGAGTTTTGCCCAGCAACACGAGTGACGCGCGATATGCAGCTGATTCGTGATTTTCTAGCAGAGCAGGGACATATTGTCGTGAAACCGCTCGATGGCATGGGCGGTTCGATGATTTTCCAAGTACGCCAAGATGATCCTAATCGCAGCGTCATTTTAGAAACGATTACCGATTATGGGCGGCGTACAGTCATGGCTCAGCGCTTCCTGCCTGAGTTTAAACAAGGTGATAAGCGGATTTTGGTGATTGATGGCGTGCCTTTTCCTTATGGTCTAGCACGGATTCCAGCTGCAGGTGAAAGTCGCGGAAATCTAGCCGCAGGTGCAATAGGAGTCGGTTCAGCCTTAACAGAGCGGGAGCATACGATTTGTGCGGCGATTGGCCCTGTTTTGAAAGAAATGGGGCTGCTGTTTGTGGGTTTGGATGTCATCGGCGATTATGTAACTGAGATCAATGTCACCAGCCCGACCTGTATCCGTGAATTAGACAAAATTTACGATGCCAATATCGCCGCCTTATTATTAGCGGCGATTGAACAACGCTTAGCCGCTTAGTGCTGATTGATCATTGCCAGCATTTCGTCTTTAAGATGTAAACGCTGCTTTTTTAAGTTCTCCACAGTTTCATCGGACGGTGTTTCAATGCCTTGCTGAATCCGATGAAGCTCGTGTTCAACTTCATCATACTTTTCAAATAAACGAGCAAAGTGGTGATTTTCCATCTTCAATTGATGGATGCGTTCTTTATGCTCTGGAAACTCATGTAACAAGTCGTGTGACTCTCCAAACATCTTCATTCTCCTTCTGTTGAAATATTTATCTCTAATAAACATAGCATACCCTAGCCGATTCGAGCGTGAGAAAAGTCAACCTCAGCTTGGCCTAGTATCGACTGCCTAGCCTGTTTAGAATGAGCGCATCTTAAATAGTGAGTGATGATATGAAAGCACGGGTCAAATGGTTGGATCACATGAGCTTTGTAGGCGAATCGGGGAGTGGGCACTCGGTCGTCATGGATGGAGCACCTGAAGCGGGTGGACGTAATTTAGGGGTGCGTCCTATGGAAATGCTGCTCTTAGGTTTAGGTGGCTGCGCTTCTTTTGATGTGGTGATGATTTTAAAGAAATCGCGCCAAGACATTAGCGACTGCGAAGTCCTGTTGGAGGCTGAACGAGCCACTGAAGACCCTAAAGTTTTTACGCGAATTCATATGCACTTCATCGTCAAAGGGCATAATTTGGCGGCCGATAAGGTGGAGCGGGCTGTCAAACTCTCTGCTGAGAAATATTGTTCAGCTTCCATGATGTTAGGTAAAACAGCCGAAATTACTCATGATTTTGAGGTGGTTTCAGGCTAGTTATTGTGGAAAAAATGTGCATATTACCCAAATTAACTTGCGTCTTATGCTTGAGTTCTGCATAGTTCGCTACTTTAGAGAGTAGAGGAAAAGATAGTCATTATTTTACTTAAATTTATTTCTAATAAAATTAGTTGCTATTGAGATTAGATTTTGAACGATTTGTCGGTATCCTGAAAAATCCTGTCTATACTCAAAAATGTAAGCTTGTTACTTGGAAATAATAAATGATGAAAATTTTGACTATACAATGGGCTAAGTGAAGGTGAACTATCGATAGGAAATTTTAGTAAGTATTAATATTTTAATAATTAACTAATTTCACTCAAAACTGATGTTTTTTTGACTTTCTATGGAAATAAATCACATCTTTTGTTAGCTTCGTGTTTGAGGAAGTCAGTGGGTTTGAGTATGTATCAGGATTGATACATAGTCCTGAGTGAAATGGATTTCGATGATCATTGTATCCGAGGGAATTCATGAGTAATAGTAAGAGTTTTAGGGGTGTTTCGGTTTGTTCGTTGGGTTTATCTGCAGCAATTTTAGGGGGCTGCGCGGCGACACCGGAAAATATGAACCCGACTGTTAAGCCAGCGGTAGCAAGCAACACGAACACTACCTACATTGTTAAAAAAGCTTCAATACGTACATCCAGTTTAAATGCTTATAAGCAAAACGCTAAAAGTGAAGTCAATCGGCAAGCCCGCCGCCAAATCCAAGCCTATCAAAGCTCTGATACGGTTGTCAGAAGGACAGCTGCTGTTGGCTTGAGCCGTGAGCAATATCAAGCTCGTTTTGAAGCAGAGAAAGCCGCACGTGCTGAGCAAGCGATTCGCCAGCAGCAAGCTAAAGCTGCTGCAGAAGAGCGCCAGCGTATTGCTAAAGAAAATGCCATTCGTGATGAGTATGCACAAAAATGGGAAGCCAATAAGGCCGCTATTAAAGTGCGTCAAACCAAAGCCAAAACCAAAGCTAAACGTACTCGTCAGCAAGCTAAGGTGCATACTAAGCAAGAGCATGCGCAAGTGTTGGTTAAAAAGGTTGAAAACGTTATTAGAACCGCCTCAAGCCAAATTGGTACGCCTTATGTATGGGGGGGTACTACTCCAGGTAAAGGTTTTGATTGCAGCGGTTTAGTGCAGCATTCATTAGCGCAAGGCGCTAATGTGCGCGTTCCACGTACTGCAGCTGAGCAATATGCTGCTTCCGTCAAAGTTGCTAGTGGTAGTGCTAGTCGTGGTGATTTAGTGTTCTTTAGAACACGTGGTAGTGGCGTGAGCCATGTAGGCATTTATTTAGGTAATGGCAAGTTTTTGCACGCGCCGCGTAAAGGCAAGACTGTTTCAGTCAGCGCTATTAGTGGTTACTGGCAAGATCGCCTGATCGGGTTTGGGCGTATTCCAGGTGCATGTAAGCTGCCACTCCCGATGGTTTAAGCCATCTTTTGTTATGTAAAAGGCCGCAAGTTGCGGCCTTTTATTTTTGAGCCAACACTTTAGTCTAATTGCTTGGGCTAGCAGCCGGTTGAGTAGTCGTACTGCTAGTGGTACTAGTCTCTTGCGTGGAAGCATCCGGTATCGTAGCAGCTTCAGTCGGTGTAGCTTCGGTTGTAGCTGAAGTGCTGACTTCAGTAGTAGATGAGCTGGTAGTGGTATCTGTGGGTAGCTCTACTGGGGGGCGATTCACCATTAATGCAAAAAAGCCAATAGCCGCTAAAGTATAGAGGGTGGCAGATAAACTCATTGCTAGGTCCTTTAAGCGTTAAATTTTTAATGTTGCTGAGTATAAGGCTTCGTCGCCTAGTTGCTAGAGTAATCACTAAAATTTAGCCACTTCTACACTACTTTCCGTTTTTTGGATAAATATGTTCAAAATATACGATTGGACATTAACCACTGGCTTGGCTAAATTGTAGCAAGGTACATAATTCATAAATTGATTTGTTAACCCAGAAAGAGGAGTCAAAGATGGATCTGAAAGGAAGTAGAACCGAGCAAAGCCTAAAAGACGCATTTGCTGGTGAATCCCAAGCTAATCGTCGTTATTTGTACTTCGCAGCAAAAGCCGATGTTGAAGGCTACAACGATGTTGCAGTCGTGTTCCGCTCCACTGCTGAAGGTGAAACGGGTCATGCACATGGTCATTTAGAATATTTAGAGGCGTCTGGTGATCCAGCAACTGGTTTACCCATCGGTGCTACCGCAGACAATTTACGCTCTGCAGTTGCAGGTGAGACTCACGAATATTCTGATATGTATCCTGGTATGGCAAAAACCGCTCGCGAAGAAGGCTTCGATGAGGTTGCTGACTGGTTTGAAACTTTAGCTAAAGCTGAGCGTTCACACGCTAACCGCTTCCAAAAAGCTTTAGATAACTTAGACGCTTAAGCGTTCTACTGCTCAGTCCCTCAGTGTTCAAGAGGGAGGTTTAACAGCTTCTGCAAACTCCTCCCTCTCATCTTTGAGGGAGGCTGGGTCTCAGCGCCTATTTTACGGAGCAACTGCCATGGCAACCCCTAAACGTGAAGGCAGCCTTGAAGCTGCAACCCGCCATCCTATCGATTGGAAGAATCCCGATTTTTATAATGAAGACTCTGTTCTGAAAGAAATGGAACGGGTTTTCGATTTATGCCACGGCTGTCGGCGCTGTGTCAGTCTTTGTCATTCGTTTCCTACTTTATTTGATCTTGTTGATAATTCCACAACGATGGAAGTGGATGGCGTTAAAAAGGAAGATTATTGGCAGGTAGTCGATCACTGTTATCTGTGTGATCTGTGCTATATGACCAAATGCCCTTATACGCCACCGCATGAATGGAATATCGACTTCCCCCATTTGATGCTGCGTGCTAAAGCGGTTCGCTTTAAAAAAGAAGGCGCTAGTATGCGTGACAAGTTGCTTACTTCCACCGATTTAGTCGGGAGTTTGGCAGGCATTCCGGTTGTTTCACAGGTGGTGAATAGCCTGAATAAAAATGCCACTTTCCGTAAGGGGCTGGCTAAAGTGGGTATTCACCCAGATGCGATTGTACCCTCTTATCATAGTAAGACAGCGCGCAAGTTAGTAGCGGCAGAGAAAACTTTAGCACCTTCAGCTGCTATTCCTGCTGGGCGTACTACGGGCAAAGTGGCTATTTTTACGACTTGTTATGGCAATCGTAATGCACCCGATACGGTTGAAGATTTGCTCAAAGTCTTTGAACACAATGGTATTCCTGTGGCCTTGATGGCTAAAGAACAGTGCTGCGGTATGCCAAAATTAGAGCTTGGCGACTTTGATTCAGTAGCTGCTGCTAAAGAGGCGAATATCCCACAAATGCTAGCCATGATTAATGAGGGCTGGGACATTGTTGCACCTATTCCTTCCTGCGTATTGATGTTCAAGCAAGAGCTACCTTTAATATTCCCCGACGATGCTGATGTAAAGACAGTCAAACAGCGTATTTTCGATCCGTTTGAATATCTAATGCTGCGCCACAAAGAGGGTAAGCTCAATACAGAGTTCAAAAAAACGCTGGGTAAAGTGGCTTATCACACGGCTTGCCATTTGCGGGTGCAAAATATTGGCTACAAAACGCGCGAAATGCTGGAGTTAGTACCGGATACTAAAGTCGAATTATTAGAGCGTTGTTCTGGGCATGATGGCACTTATGCGGTAAAGGCTGAGTTTCACGAAATTTCCATGAAGATTTGCCGCCCGATTGTGAATAAAGTAAAGCAGTCGAAGCCAGATTATTACGGTAGCGATTGCCCGATGGCAGGTGAGCAAATTGAGAATGGGTTAGATGAGGGCGCTGCAGGTCCTACTCATCCGCTCACTATGTTACGCATTGCTTATGGACTCTAACGAGGATTAAAGGATGAATAAACTCACACGTGCCGATTTAATGAGTCTTGAGCAATACTCGGAGCAGCGTAAAGCCTTTCGGGAGCAAGTCATAGCACATAAAGCACCACGCAAAATTGCGATTGGCCCGAATGCCACGCTTTATTTTGAAGATCGCTTAACGATTCAATACCAAATTCAAGAAATGCTACGCGTCGAGCGCATCTTTGAAGCAGCTGGGATTGAAGAGGAATTGGAAGCGTATAATCCACTCATTCCCGATGGCTCTAATTGGAAAGCGACTTTTATGCTGGAATTTCCTAATCCAGAAGAGCGCAAAGAATGGCTAGGGAAATTGCTAGGTATTGAGCGCCAAACTTGGGTGCAAATTCAGGGTTTCGAGCAAGTATTGGCTATTGCTAATGAGGATTTAGAGCGGGAAACCGCTGAAAAAACGGCAGCAGTGCACTTTATGCGCTTTGAATTGAGCCAAGCTATGATTACAGCTTTAAAAACAGGCGCTAGCTTAAGTATGGGGATTAACCATCCTAATTATACTTATAGCACACAATTAGCTGAGCCTTCACGGCTAGCACTGTTGGCTGATTTGGCTTAATGACTCAAGAAATTACGCAAACAACGATAGCAGAGTTTGCCGCCCAACTAGCTGATCATCCGATTTATGCAGCGCTGGAAACGGTTGAGGATTTGCAGTGTTTCATGGAGCACCATATTTATTCGGTATGGGACTTCATGTCACTGATCAAATATCTGCAAGCCGCAGTCGCACCGACGACAGTGCCTTGGTTGCCGAAAGGTGATAGTTCTATTCGGCGTTTTATTAATGAGTTAGTGCTAGAAGAAGAGTCTGATCAGTTGCCGGATGGCAGTTATTCCAGTCATGTTGAGTTGTATTGGCGAGCGATGCGTGAAGTTGGGGCTAATGCCGCTCCTTTTCAGCAGTTTTTAAGTGTGGCCAGCTCCGATGGGATTGATACGGCTTTGGCCTTGCCTAGCGTGCCGGCCGCTTCGAGAGTATTCACTGGCCAGACCTTTAATTTCCTAGCTAGCCAACAACCGCATCAAGTAGCAGCGGCTTTAGCTTTAGGGCGTGAGCATATTATTCCCACTATGTTTCGCTCATTTCTAAGTCAAATGCACCTTACAGAAACGGATGCGCCGATTTTTCATTTCTATCTGAATCGGCATGTGCATTTAGATGAGGATTTTCATGCACCCTTGTCACTACGCTTGTTAAATAGCTTATGTGCTGGGGATGCTTTGAAAATCGAGCAGGCGATGCAGGCCGCCCAGCAAGCAGTGAAGGCACGATTACAATTTTGGGATGGTGTACTACTGGCTATTCAAAGTAAGAGCTAGCTTTTAACGTTTAATGGCTGCGATTGGTTGAGAACCAAGCTAAAGATTCTAAAGCGTCACGATGAGCGCTCGGGGCTAAATAAGCTAAATTATCCACGGCTAATTGTGCTTCACGCTTGGCTAATTCAGCCGTGTAAGCCAGCGCATTGGTATCACGAATAGCTTGGATGATTTTATCTAGATTATCTAAGCCGCCATGCTCAATCGAGTCGCGGAGCATTTGTGCGGTTGCTCCAGAACTTTGGCGGAGGGCTACAATCAGCGGTAAGGTGGGTTTGCCTTCGGCTAAATCGTCACCGACATTTTTGCCCATTTCTTCACTACTAGCAGTGTAATCGAGCATATCGTCCACTAGCTGAAAGGCTGTGCCTAAATGCATGCCATAACGAGCCATTGCCGCTTCTTCTTCGGGTGATTTACCGGCAAGTACCGCACCTAATTGGCAAGCCGCTTCAAACAGGCGCGCCGTTTTGGAGTGAATTACCTCCATATAGCGCTCTTCAGTGGTATCGGGATCATGGCAGTTGAGCAACTGGAGCACTTCACCTTCAGCAATCACATTAGTCGTACTGGCGAGAATTTGCATCACACGCATACTGCCCACATCGACCATCATTTCAAACGAGCGTGAATAAAGAAAGTCGCCTACTAAGACTGCTGCTTGATTACCCCAGACATTATTTGCTGTTTCTTTACCACGCCGAAGATCAGATTCATCAACGACATCATCATGCAACAAGGTAGCAGTATGGATAAACTCAATAATCGCAGCGACATCGACATGGCGTTCGCCGTTATAATCACAGGCGCGTGCACAAATGAGGGCTAACAGCGGGCGCAAGCGCTTGCCACCACTATTAATAATATAGTGGCTGAGTTGGTTAACCAGCGCGACGTCAGAGTGTAAACGTTGTTGAATGAGCGTGTTGACAGCACGCATATCGTCGGCGGTCAGCTGGAGTATTGTGGTAAAATCCATTATCAAGCTGCTAGCTGAAAGCACTGCATGCTAGAAACAGGTGGCGACGGTGTCAAGCAATAGTCGCTATCTACTTTGTTTTGCTCAGATGAAAGTGAATTAGTTTGACCCAGAGCGCCTAAAGCATTAGAATTTCGCGGCTCTTTAACAGGACATTTTTTGGAGAATTCGTTAATCATGTACGCGATCATCGTAACCGGCGGTAAGCAATACCGCGTCGCTCAAGGCGACACACTGCTAGTTGAAAAGCTAGAAGTGGAAGAAGGCGCAAGCATTGATTTCGAAAATGTCCTGATGGTCGGGGAAGGTGAATCAGTGCAAATTGGTACACCTTATCTTGCAGGAAGTAAGGTGACTGCAACGGTAAAGGCCCAGACTCGCGGCGTAAAAGTGCGGATTATGAAGTTCCGCCGCCGTAAGCACCATCAGAAATGTACTGGTCACCGCCAGTACCTGACAGAAATCGAAATCACTAGCATTTCAGCGTAAGGGGTAATTATCAATGGCACATAAAAAAGCAGGCGGTAGTACCCGCAACGGACGCGACTCAGAATCCAAACGTTTGGGTGTGAAGCGTTTTGGCGGTCAATTTGTATTGGCTGGCAATATCCTCGTGCGTCAGCGCGGGACACACTTCCACCCCGGCGACAATGTTGGCTGCGGTAAAGACCACACTTTATTTGCGAAAGCAGATGGCGTGGTAACTTTCCAAGTCAAAGGTGAGAAAGGCCGTAAGTTTGTCAGTATTCAGCCCTTATCTGCTGAAAACGCCTAAGGCAACTTTCGGACGCGAATCCTAGAAGCCCCGCCTGTCGGGGCTTTTTCGTATATGCTTCACAGACGCAAGTCGAGGCAAAGTTATGCAGTTTGTTGATGAAGTCGTCATCCAAGTCAAGGCGGGTGATGGCGGGAATGGCGTAGTCAGTTTTCGCCGTGAAAAAAATATCGAATTCGGTGGCCCCGATGGTGGCGACGGTGGCGACGGTGGCGACGTTTATTTAGTCGCTGATCGTAATCTCAATACCCTGATTGATTTCCGTCATTTGCGCCACTATGAAGCAGAGCGCGGCAAAAACGGTGCGGCGCGCAATATGACCGGCAACCGTGGCGAAGATCGGCTGGTTCCCGTTCCAGTGGGTACAATGGCCTTCGACGAAGAAACCGGCGAACTGATCGGTGATTTGACTGCGCCAGAGCAGCGCTTAATGGTTGCTAAAGGTGGTTATCACGGCTTAGGCAATTTGCGCTATAAAAGCTCAGTGAATCGTGCCCCGCGTCAATGTAAGCCCGGTTCTGAAGGCGAGCTGCGCAGCTTACGTCTTGAGTTGAAACTATTAGCGGATGTAGGCTTGTTGGGCTTGCCAAATGCCGGTAAATCCACTTTGATTAGCGCTGTCTCCTCAGCACGCCCGAAAGTAGCTGATTATCCCTTTACGACCTTATACCCGAATTTGGGTGTCGTGCGAGTTGGTGATCTGCAAAGCTTCGTGATGGCGGATATTCCAGGCTTGATCGAAGGTGCTGCTGAAGGTGCTGGCTTAGGGATTCAATTCCTCAAGCATCTGTCTCGTACCAGCTTATTATTGCATTTAGTGGATATTGCACCCTTAGATGATGCGATTGACCCTATCGAGTCGGTGCGTACTATTGAGCACGAGCTGGAAAAATATAGCGATGAGCTAGCTGATCGCCCACGTTGGTTAGTGCTGAATAAGATTGACCTTGTACCTGAAGAAGAACGTCAGCAGCGCTGCCAAGCGATAGTGGATGGCTTGGAGTGGCAAGGTGAAGTATTTTTTATTTCTGCGGCTACCGCTAATGGAACGCAGGATTTATGTTATCGAATTATGCAGTACTTAGAAGAAAATGCAGAATAGGGCTGATTTTATCCGTACGACGCGCCGCTGGATTGTCAAAATCGGTAGCGCTCTATTAACTCGCGATGGCGAAGGCTTAGATCGTGTGGCTTTAGCTGATTGGGCAGGGCAGATAGCACGTTTGCGCAAGCAGGGGATTGAAATTGTTCTTGTTTCCTCAGGAGCGGTCGCTGAAGGCATGAGCCGCATGGGCTGGAAGCAAAAGCCGAAAGCACTCTTTGAAAAGCAAGCTGCTGCTGCTATTGGGCAAATGAGCCTCATCCATGCTTATGAAGTGAATTTCCAAGAACATGGTTATATGGCTGCGCAAGTGTTGCTTACGCATGATGATTTGGCGAATCGTCGCCGCTACCTGAATGCGCGCAATACCTTAAGAACCTTAGTTGAACTTGGTACGATTCCGGTCATTAATGAAAACGATACAGTGGCGGCTGAGGAAATTCGCCTAGGCGATAATGATACTTTGGGTGCTTTGGTCGCCAATTTAGTTGAAGCAGAGCTGCTGGTGATTCTGACTGATCAAAATGGCCTCTATGATAAAGATCCTCGCAAATTTGCTAATGCACAGTTGATTAGTTCAGGCCGTGCCAATGATGAGCGTTTCTTAGAGTTTGCTGGTGGTGCTGGCACGGCGATTGGTAGTGGTGGGATGCGTACTAAGGTGTTAGCTGCGCGGCGTGCTGCGACTTCTGGCTGCGCTACCGTGATTGCTTCAGGGCGCGAGGCGAATGTTTTAGAGCGTCTATATGCAGGGGAGAACCTCGGCTCACTCTTAATGCCTGATCAAGCCCCGCTAGCGGCCCGTAAGCAGTGGATCGCTAGCCAACTCCAATCGCGCGGTCAATTATGGCTGGATGCAGGTGCTGCCCAAGCGATTCAACGTACCGGTGGTAGCTTGCTGCCGGTTGGGGTGGTGAAAGTTGAAGGTGAGTTTGAGCAAGGCGAAGTGGTCAGCTGTTTTAGCCCAGAAGGTAAATTACTCGCCAAAGGCTTAGTTAACTATAGCAGTGAAGAAGCTGAACGCATTAAACGTAAACCTTCACGTGAAATTGAAAGCGTCCTTGGGTATATTGACGCGCCAGAGCTGATTCATCGAGATAATCTGGTTTTATTATGAGTTCGTGATAGGCTCCCTTCGCGATAAATCCCGTAAATTAATAAGGTAGTGAGTGCATGAGTGATCAAGAAGCTTACGATATTCAAGTTTCAGTTGAGGCTAAATACCTAGAAGCAGAATCTGATCCCGAACATGATCGATATGTGTTTGCTTATACGATAACTATTGTTAATCAGGGTACAGTAGCAGCACGCTTATTAACCCGTCATTGGATTATCACTGACTCGAATGCGATGACTCAAGAAGTGAAAGGTGATGGTGTAGTTGGGGAGCAGCCGTATTTGCCGCCGGGCGAAGGTTTCCGCTATACCAGTGGTGCAGTGCTAGACACTCCAGTCGGCTCTATGCAAGGTAGCTATCATTTGCGGGCGGATGATGGTCATGAGTTCGATGCGCCCATTAAACCGTTTAGCCTATCGAATCCCCGCTTACTGCACTAAGTTGTAGTGCACAAACACTCTAAGCAGACATAAAAAAAGCCTGTGTAAGTAATAAACACAGGCTTTTCTGTTGTAGTTTCACTATTCCATGTGAAGACCACGAACTTATTCCATCTGAAACACTAGGCTACCCTGCCAATCCACAGCGGATTCTAAACATTCGGCTCTGTTGACTGCTGTTTAAACTAGGACGGGCGGTAGAAAAGACGCTACGAGCTTAAAAAACTTTTGCCATCTATCTGTTATGCAGTGACAAAATAAAAAAAACTTATAAGAATGGTAGTCACAAACAATGATACTAAACGGCCAAACCCCTGCGCCCTTGTTACTTGTTAATCACAATGACTAACTTTGGACAACCAGAAGTATAATAAAATGAGTGCAATCCAATTTAAGCGTGACGTAGTGTGGAAATGTGTCCTCCCACTGTTAATAGCGGCTGGTTACAGCCAAACAGCTGCTGCTGATATCTATATGTATACCGATAAGGATGGAACCCGTTGGCTGACCAATGGTTCAGTTAATGGCAAAAATGCCAAACTCATCGCGCGTACACCCAAGTCTAAAAGCAAAAAATATGCTTCCAATACATTGGATGGCATTGAGCCGATGCGTGTTAGCGGCAGAGTTGGCAGCTGCACACGTTTAAATCATGATCAAGTCGAGCGCCGCACAGCTCCACATATTGATGCGATTCGTCAATATGCCGATCATTTCGGGGTTGAAGAAAACCTAATTCGTGCGGTGATGCGCCAAGAGTCCTGTTTTAATCAAGGCGCACGTTCACCCGTCGGTGCAACCGGTTTAATGCAGCTGATGCCAGGTACAGCTGATATGATGGGGGTCGCGAATATTAATGACTCTCGGCAAAACATCAAAGGCGGGGCCAAATATTTAGCACAAATGCTGCGCCGTTTTAATGGTAATAAGCAGTTAGCCTTAGCGGCCTATAATGCAGGCCCCGGCGCAGTTGAGAAGCATGGTGGTGTTCCGCCTTATCGCGAAACCCGTGAATATGTGGTGAAAGTGCTCTCTGAATATAAGCGTTTAGAAAATCACCAGCAAGGCCAAGGCCAGTTTATGCAGGCGAATTACTATGCTGAGCCGCAACAAATTAAGCGTAGCTCGTCGCAGCAGCAACGTCAGCAGCGCCCGCGTAATAGCTATTCACGTAGTGGCTATCAATTAACCAGTTTCTCGCGCAATCAAGGCGAAGATTTCTCAGTCTTTACCGGGCGCAACCCGAGTCAATATTAAGCAGCCGCTTGTTTCTCTAGGCCTTATCCAACAGGGTAAGGCCTCTTTTTTTGCACAACTCTGGCATGCTTTTCTAGCACCATGTTATCCTCTTCTGCCTAATTTCATTATTTACTACGGGAGTAGCTTGCAATGTCAATGGCAGATCGTGATGGCGTAATTTGGCTTGACGGTGAAATGGTACCGTGGCGCGAAGCTAAAACCCACGTCCTGACGCATACGTTGCATTATGGGATGGGTGTATTTGAAGGAGTGCGTGCCTATAAAGCAGAGCAGGGCACTTCAATTTTCCGTTTAAAAGAGCATACGGATCGTTTATTCAACTCCGCCAAAATCATGCGGATGTCCATTCCTTACAGCAAAGAAGAGCTGAATGAAGCACAGCGTCAAGTCGTGCGGGATAATAAGCTAGAAACAGCCTATTTACGCCCGATGTGCTTTTATGGTTCAGAAGGGATGGGCTTGCGTGCAGACAATTTAAAAACGCATGTAATGGTCGCCGCTTGGACTTGGGGTGCTTATTTAGGTAAGGACGCCATGGAGAAGGGTATTCGGATTAAAACCTCTTCTTACACTCGTCATCATGTGAATATCGCCATGTGCAAAGCCAAAGCGAATGGTAACTATATCAACTCTATGTTGGCACTGCGTGAAGCTTTGGATGATGGCTATGATGAAGCTTTATTACTCGATGTAGAGGGCTTTGTGGCCGAAGGTAGTGGCGAAAACTTCTTTGTGATTAAAGATGGCGTAATCTATACCCCCGATCTGACCGCCGCTTTAGATGGGATTACACGCCGCACTTTATTAGCGATGGCTAAAGATTTAGGCATTGAAGTACGTGAGAAGCGTATTACGCGTGATGAGGTTTATATCGCTGATGAAGCCTTTTTTACAGGTACCGCAGCAGAAGTCACACCAATTCGTGAATTAGATCGCCGCCCGCTTGGTGAAGGTGTGCGCGGCCCAATTACTACCCAGTTACAAAGTCTATTCTTCGATATTGTTCATGGGCGCAACTCAGCCTATTTAGACTGGTTAACTCCGGTGGCTAAATGAAAGCGCCAGAGTTAAAAGACTATAAAAGTCTGAACGATACGCGGGAAGTTGTCATCAAGGCTAAGGATTTACCGCTGCACTGCCCAATGGATGACAATGCTATCTGGTGTGCTCATCCACGGGTATTTCTGCCGATTGATACCAGCGCTGATAACACCTATCGCTGCCCTTATTGCGGCACTTTGTATCGTTTATTAGGCTGATCTTAGTTAGCTAGCTCAAGCAGCGATATACTGCTTGAGCTGCAAAACCTGCTAAAACAGCCCGCGATTTAGCAGCATATGTGCACCGATACTGCCGAAATAACCTAAAGCAATTACAGGTGTCCATTTTAAATGGCTCATAAAGGTGTAATGCCCGCGCGCTTGCCCCATTAAAGCCACCCCTGCAGCAGAGCCGATAGATAACAGGCTTCCACCTACGCCAGCCGTTAAAGTCACTAACAGCCACTGACCTAATGGCATTTCAGGGTTCATCGTCAATACGGCAAACATGACTGGAATATTGTCTACGACAGACGATAGTAAACCGATAGCAATATTGGCGTAAGTAGCGCCCAGTTGCCCATAGAGCAAATTAGACGCTAGCTCTAAATAGCCAATAAAGCCTAAGCCACCCACACACATCACTACACCGTAGAAAAACAACAAAGTGTCCCATTCTGAGCGAGCAATTTTATCGAAGATATCGAAACCATGCCTAGTAGCAGGTTGTACATGATCCATATTAGATTCAAAGGGATCGAAATAACCACCGATACGTGCACGGTTATAGGTCTTTTTCAAATAATAACCATAAAATTGCAGCAAGGCCAAGCCTGTAAACATACCTAACACAGGCGGCAAATGGAGTGAGTTGTGGAAGGTTACTGCTAAGGCAATCGTGAAAATAAATAAGGCTAAAATCATGAATGCGCCGCGTTTAACCGGAACAGGGCGGGTATCAACGGTTTGCGGAGCGCTTTTGGGCACGGTAAAACTCATGATCAAGGCGGGTATAAACCAATTCAGCACTGAAGGTATAAAGAGTGCGAAGAATTGCCAAAATTCCACCACTCCTTTTTGCCAGACCATTAAAGTGGTGATATCCCCAAAGGGGCTAAAAGCACCGCCTGCATTGGCTGCAATCACAATATTGATACAGGATACCGCGATAAACGCAGGCTCATTGCGCCCAACCGCTAGAATCACTGCACACATTAACAGCGCAGTCGTCATATTATCGGCTATTGGTGAGATGAAGAACGCCATCACGCCGGTGAGCCAAAAGATCTGCCGTAAATTGAAACCTTTATGCAGCAACCATGAGCGCAATGCATCAAAAATACGCCGCTCTTCTAGAGCATTCACATAAGTCATCGCTACCAGTAAGAATAAAAATAATTCTGCGTAATCTAATAAATTATGCCGAGCTGCTTGGGCGGGCAAATCGCTACCACCCCCATAGGCTAGGGCAATCGCGATCCAAATGAGGCCAGCCGCTAAAATGACCGGTTTGGATTTACGTAAATGGGTGAACTCCTCCAAGACGACTAAAACATAGGCGCAGAGGAAAACGAGTAGGGAAAAATAACCGACGACATTATGAGTCAGGTCGAGACGAGGTTCTGATCCATTGGTTGTTGCTGCCCAAGTCAATTCAGGAAGGCTAAAAAGAGCTAAAAATAACCAGCTTAAAGCAATACGTATCATAAGCGGCCCCTAACGGTGTGGTACTAGGATTAAATGCTTAATTATCGGAATTTTAGGAAAAGAAGAGTAGTTTCGAATCTCGCATGTTCTCACTAATGAGTCTAGACTTTTTTATCAACTACCCACTTAGGTGGATTATTTTGCGGCTGCAAGCTGGCAATGATATATACACCGACATTAATTGGAAAAAGGGCATGCTATGAAAAGATTATTGTTATTAAGTTTAACCAGCTTATTAGTGGCTTGTGGTGGAAAAAGTGAGCAACCCGCTACCACTGCCAATGAGAGTGCAGCAACTAAACCAGCGGCAGCACCGATGGATAAAGCGGCTTTAGCGGAAGAGGCTAAAACTGCGATTAAAGCCTATGGCGGCAGTCTGAAGAGTGAATTACAAACGGCTATGCAATCGGGCGGCCCCGTCAATGCTTTAACAGTGTGTAATACGAAAGCACCGGAAATTGCTAAATCAGTTTCGGAGAGTCAGCACTTACAAATATCAAGGGTAAGCCTGCGTAATCGTAATCCGACAACCGGTGTGCCAAATGAATGGCAAACGCAGGTACTCAATGATTTTGAAGCGCGCAAAGTAAAAGGTGAAGCGATTGAGTCCTTGGTATATTCTGAAACGGTCAAGCAAAGTGATCAACAAGAGTTTCGTTTTATGAAAGCGATTCCCACAGAAGCCATGTGCTTGACTTGTCATGGTACAGAGATTAGCCCGGCTGTGATGACGCGTATTAATGAGCTTTACCCGCAAGATAAAGCCACGGGTTTTAAAGAGGGTGATTTACGTGGCGCTTTTGTAGTGGTAAAAAACTTACCTTAACCCCCAAAGTGCAGGCAGATTAGGTTTGAAAAGCATGTTATCCAATGCCTTGGAGCTTTACATCACGGCGGCTCATGAATGCCCTTACCTTGACGAGCGTAAGGCTACTAATCTGCTCGTGGATCCAGCTTATACGATGGATAACCGCACCTATAGCCATCTGTTAAATAAAGGCTTTCGGCGCAGCGGTAGCGATGTCTACCGTCCATGCTGCTATCGCTGCCAATCCTGTGTCTCTACCCGTATTCCTGTCGAGCAATTCAAGCCTTCACGTAGCCAAAAGCGCACTTGGAAACGCAATCAAGATTTAACTGTGCGTGTCAACGAAGACGGTTATCGCGAAGAATACACTGAGCTGTATTTAAACTATGTCCGCTCCCGCCATGCAGGGGGCGGCATGGATGATGATACCCCTAATACCTTTGCTAACTTCATTCTCACGGATTGGTGTAATACCGTACTGATTGAGTTCTGGAAAGGTGAAACCTTATTTGCAGTCGCAGCCACTGACTGGCTTAAGCAAGGCTTATCTTCGGTATACACCTTCTTTGATCCTAATGAGGGGAGTGAGCGAGGCTTAGGTACTTTTGCTTTAATGTGGCAAATTCAGTGGGCGCAAGAGTTAAAGCTGCCTTATGTGTATCCGGGCTATTGGATTCAAGAATCACCCAAAATGAGTTACAAAGTACGCTTTCAACCGATTGAAGGCTTTGTAAATAATCAGTGGGTGCCGCTCGATAAACCAGAACTTGATTAAGACTGCCAGATGGAGTTAACTGATGAGCAGCTCTTACGCTATAGCCGCCAGATTCTGCTACCGCAGTTTGGGATAGAAGGGCAAGAACGTTTATCTCAAGCCACGGTAGTGATTTTTGGTTTAGGTGGTTTGGGTTCTCCAGCCTCTTTATATTTAGCGGCTAGTGGGATAGGCAAACTCATGCTAATTGACCCTGATACGGTCGATTTAAGCAATTTGCAGCGCCAAGTTGTGCACAATCAAACTAGTATTGGCCTTCCTAAAGTCGCATCTGCCCAACAACGCTTACAGCAACTCAATCCAAGCATTCAAATTGAAATACAGCAGGAAGTGTTGGTTGGTGAGGCTTTATTAGCCCCTATTCAACAAGCTGATCTGGTATTAGACTGTACTGATAATTTGGCGACCCGTTTGGCGATTAATGCTGCTTGTGTACAGGCTAATAAACCGCTGGTTTCTGCTGCGGCGATTCGTTTTGAAGGTCAGGTTGGCGTGTTTCATGCCAAGGCTAACTCACCTTGTTATCAATGCTTCTCAGGCAAGCTTGCAGAATTACCGCAAACTTGTAGCACCAATGGTGTGTTTGGACCAATACTTGGCGTGCTAGGCAGCATGCAAGCACTGGAGGCGATTAAGCTCTTAACTCACATAGGTCAGTCGCTAATTGGACGAGTGCTATTTTTCGACGCGCTCAGCATGGAGTGGACGACGATTCGTGTGCCTAAGCGTGCGGATTGCCCAGTTTGTGCTAAATAAGGGCTGAGCTAAGAGTTCGCTACGCTTTAAATAAAAATAAGCGACTGGAATTAGGAACATAGATAGCAGTGGTGCTGTAAGCATGCCGCCCAGCATAGGCGCGGCAATGCGCTGCATTAAATCAACGCCGCCTCCATTGCCCAGCATAATCATCATGAGTCCTGCAATCAGTACCGCTACGGTCATTAATTTCGGGCGTAAGCGGGTGAGTGCGCCTTGCATCACTGCCAGCTTGAGAGTGCTCTCATTTTTTTCTGTGGTTGCTTGCCAAGCTTGCTCAAGATAAAGCAGCATAATCACACTAAATTCAGTGGCGACTCCAGTTAAAGCAATGAAACCAATGGTAGTGGCTACCGAGAATTGAAAATCCAAAACCCACAGATACCAAAAGCCTCCAATCAAAGCAAAGGGTAGTGTGGCTAACACCAAGATGCTCAATTTGATATTATGAAAGATCTGCCAAAGCAGTAAAAAGACGATGGCTAGCATTAGCGGTAAGATCAGTTGGAGCTTACTGCTGACGCGCTCCATCACTTCATATTGCCCTACCCAATTGATTTGGTAACCAGCAGGTAGTTTTAGCTCACCAGCTAATAAGTTTTGGGCGTCTGCTAGATAAGCGCTGTAGTCTTTGGTATTCAGATTAAGCATCAGTACATTAACCAATTGAGCATTCTCGCTTTTGATCATGGCAGGCGCTTCGATCACTTCTACTTTAGCAACTCTTTGCATTGGTACACTTTGACCTGTTTCAGTCAGTATCGGCAATTCACGGAGACGCTCCAGATTATCGCGCAGATAAAGCGGATAGCGCACGCTGACGGGATAACGCTCACGATCTACAATTGCTTCGCTCAAGGTCTCTCCACCCATTGCTAAACGAATACTGCGCTGAATATCGGCAATACTTAAGCCAAATTGGGCAGCAGCCATGCGATCTGGGGTAATTTCAATAAATCGTCCCGACATAATTTGATCAGAGAAAACGCTGCGAGTAGCAGGCAATTTCTTCAGCAAATCAGCGGCTTGTCGGCCTAAGTTATCTAGCTTAGTTAGGTCATTACCGGTTATTTTTAAGCCTACAGGGGTACGGACACCAGTAGCCAACATATCAATCCGGGTTTTAATCGGTTGTACCCAAGCATTGGTTAAGCCAGGTACTTGGACTTTTTGATCCAGCTCGGCAATGAAATCGTCTAAACTTAAGCCCGCCCGCCATTCGGATTTAGGTTTGAGTTGGATCGTGGTTTCAAACATGGATAAAGGCGCTGGGTCAGTTGCTGTTTCCGCACGGCCTGCTTTGCCAAATACGGTCGCTACTTCAGGGATGGTTTTAATTAATTGATCGGTTTGAATCAGTAGTTCGCGCGCTTTACCTACCGATAAGCCGGGTTGAGTGGTCGGCATATACAGCAAGTCGCCTTCATCTAAACTAGGCATGAGTTCATTGCCAGTTTTTTGCCAAGGGTAGAGGGCGCTGATTAAAAGTACGAAAGCGATACCTGCTAGATAGGCCGGTTTTTTTAAGCTCCAGTTTAATAAGGGCTGATAAGCAGTAGCTAAGTGCTGGGTAATCGGATTATGTTCTTCGCGCCCTAAGCGGCCTTTAATTAAGTAGCCCATTAATACCGGCACTAAAGTCAGAGCAAAGCCGCTAGCAGCAGCCATCGCATAGGTTTTGGTATAGGCAAGCGGAGCAAATAACTTGCCTTCTTGTGCTTCCAAGAGTAACACCGGCAAGAAGCTTAAAGTGATAATCAGTAAGCAGAAAAATAAAGCAGGTCCTACTTCAGTACTGGCTTTATAGACTAATTGCCAATGCTCAGTATTGGAGGGAATGCGTTTTTGTTCGCGTTGGAAGCGCTGTAAATGCTGGTGAAAATTTTCAATCATTACAATCGCAGCGTCAACCATCGCGCCAATCGCGATTGCGATTCCACCTAAAGACATAATATTCGCATTGATACCTTGCCAATGCATAAGGGCGAAAGCGAATAAAATTCCTAAAGGCAAACTTACAATCGCGACCAAGCTGGAGCGGAAACTCCATAAAAATACAAAGCAAACTAACGCAATAATCACCGATTCCTGCCAGAGTTTATGGCCTAATTCACTGATCGAGCTGGTAATTAGTTTGGAGCGGTCATAGGTAGTAACTAGCTTTACGCCAGCAGGTAAAGTTTTTTGGAGTTGAGCGAGCTTAGCTTTAACGGCATTCACTACTTCTAAAGGATTTTGCCCCGCTTGCATGATGACAATACCGCCAACGGCCTCGCCTTGCCCATCTAAGTCAGCAATACCTTGCCGCGCTTGAGGTGCAAATCCCACCTGAGCAATATCTTTGAGCAAGATGGGCGCGCTAGCTTTTTCAGGCAGGCTCACGGGTAAATTAGCCAAGTCCTCTAAACTCTGAATATAGCCACTGGAGTGAATTACGTATTCAGCTTCGCCTAGTTCTACTACCGAACCGCTAGCTTCTTGATTGCCTGCTTGAATCGCTTCCTCTAAGCTTTTTAAGCTAATACCTAATTGTTGCTGCTTAGCGGGGTCAATAATGGCTTGATATTGTTTGACCATGCCACCCAAAGTGGCCACTTCCGCAACACCCTTAATCGCTTGCAATTCAAAACGTAATTGCCAGTCTTGAATAGCACGTAATTCACTCAAATCGTGTTCACCACTGGTGTCTTGCAAGGCGTATTGATAAATCCAACTCACTCCAGATGCATCTGGCCCTAAGCTAGTACTAACCCCTGCAGGCAGTTTTTTCAGTGCTTGATTTAGGGCTTCGTTGACTCGATTACGCGCTTGGCTGTAATCAACATTTTCTTCGAAGACCACATGGATAAAAGCATCGCCTAGCATTGAATAACTGCGAATCGCTTTAGCCTGTGGAATGGACAGTAGTTGCCGACTTAAGGGCAAGTTGACTTGATTTTCGATTTGTTGCGGTGTTTGCCCATCGTAAGCAGCACGAATAATAATCTGCGGGTCAGATAATTCCGGCAAAGCATCAATGGGTGTTGCGCGCATTGCCAGCACGCCCCAAATAGCAATCAGAGCAGCTAGCACCAACACCAAGATGCGCTGGCGTAAGGCAAACGCAATAATCGAATTCAGCATAATTTTTATTATTTCTATTCTAAGTTATAAGCGCTGTAAACCAGCTTGCAAATTGCTTTCAGCGTCTAGCAAGAACTGCCCAGAAGCTACAATTTGCTCGCCTTCCTCAAGGCCGTTGAGAATTTCAGTGTAATGCTGGCCGACTCTGCCCACTTTTACCGTTACGGTTTGAAAGCTATTGGCAGTGACTGCTTTCACAATACGATATTCATTTTTAGCAGCAGGAATCAGTGCCTCATTTGGAACGACTAAGCTTGCAGCTTCTTGCTCGGTGCTTAAGCGTGCGGTTACCCGCATATTGGGTTTTAAATTCTCATCAGGTGTTTGCACTAACAAACGTACTTTCAGCGTATTCGTGCTGGGGTCTAAGGCAGCACCTATATAATCGACTTTGCCTTCCCAATGCAAAGCAGGGAAGCTGGGGCTAGTGATTTCGACTTTATTGGTTTTAGCCACTTGCGCAATTTGCTGTTCAGGAATGTTCGCATAGACCCAAACACTACGCAGATCAGCGATTACCATAAAGCGTCCGCCTTTATCGACAAAATCGCCCTGATCAACGTCCATTTCAGTGATGATGCCGTCTTGATTCGCCTTCAGAGCAATGCTTTGTTTCAGTTCACCGGTTTGCGCTAGTTGCTCGATATCTTCGGGTGCTATGCCAGATAAGCGAAGTTTTTCACGGCCTACTTTGTCAAAGAAGGCTTGGCGTTCACCACCAAAGGAATAATTACTTTTTAACGAGACGACAAACCCATCTTGAGCCATGAGTAACTCAGGCGAATAGAAATCTACCAACGTATCGCCTTTTTTGACGCGCACGCCTTCATGTAAAGCATGTAGTTTATCTACCCAGCCTTCAGTGCGGGCTACAAAGTTAGTCGAGGTATCTTCGTTGTAAGCGACAGTGCCAAAGGTTTCGATCTGTGTGGGTAACACTTTGCGTTCAACTTTGACCGTTTTTAAACCTAGCACCGCTAAGCTTTCGGGCTTAACAGTGATGGCATTGCTAATAGGCAAAGCTTCCATTTTTGGCTCTGTATGATCCATCACAGCCTGCTGCATACCACTGCTTTTAGCTTGAACCAAGTCCATTCCACAAATCGGGCAATCGCCTTGTTCATCTTGGTGAATATGTGGATGCATGGGGCAAATAAATTGCTCTGTGCTAGCACCGGTATCTGCTGCAGATTGCTGCATGCTTGGAGCAGGCTCGTGTGTGGGTTTAGCGACGGTCATCGCCATATCAGCTTTGAGAGTAAGCATGAGGCTTGCGCAGCAAAGCAGGCAAGCGCCTTGACCGATACGTAATTTATTCATAGCAATGACTTCAGTTAAAGTGATACGAGGCTAGAGCGTTAAGCTTATTCAGCAGAAGCTTGCTGCGTCGTGTCCTTCAGTAATTGCGTAATCTTTTTAAAGTTACGTGACATGGCAAAGTCTAAGGCGGTTTTGCCTTTAACATCCTTAAGATCAAGCTTAGGGCTATGCTTCATCAGAGCCTCGACAATATGAATTCGCCCACCGACCACTGCAAACATTAACGGCGTGCTGCCGTGCACATTTTGGGCATTAAGATTAGCGCCTGCTTTTAATAAACTCTCAGTGATCTGTTGAAAGCCCATATAGGCTGAGCGCATCAGTGCAGTTTCTTTATTGTTATTGAGTAAATCAATTTTGCTACCGGCTGCAATTAAGGTATCGACCAAGGGTGTTTGGCCTGCTTCAACGGCATGATGTAAAGCATCACGACCCAACTGATCGATACGATTCAGATCTACCTTATGCTCAAGTAGTACTTTAACAATATCTTGGTTGCCTAAACCTGCCGCGATCATCAGTGAAGTCATACCATTGCCATCAGCATGGTTGATATCAAAGCCCTTCACTAACAGGTGCTTGGTCATTTCCAGTTGGTTGTATTGCACGGCATAAGTTAGTGCACTGCGATGGTTGTTATCAAACTTAGTTTTATTCGCACCTTGCTCAACTAGGATATCTACTAATTCTTGATGACCATTGCCAGCCGCTACCATTAAGGCAGTAATGCCATTGGTATAAGTAGCATCAATATCAGTGTTCGCTTTAAGTAACTCATTCACTTTAGCGATATCATTCGACATAGCAGCTGCATAGAGGGGCTGTGCTGGTTTAGTGTCGGTTTCGATATGTACCGTATTGGTTTGAGCTTCGGGAGCCGTTGCATTTTTATCAGCAGCTTGGCTAAGTGTACAAGTGCTAGCAATCAAAGCAGAAAGCAGTAATTTTTTTAACATGATTTTAGGCTTCTAAGTTATTTAAGGGTTTTAATTAAGCCGTCGATGTAAGGCTGGGCTAAGTGTTTTGACTTAACCCAAGCAGAGTTACTTTTTGTTCGTATTAACGCCAACTAAGGGATAGAGCGGGCAGTGGCCTAATAGGGCTGTACCTAACGGAATCAGGCCGATCAATCCCCACCAGCTATGATTCATGAAGCCAATTAACAGAATTGCAACGCCTAAAACAATGCGAATAATCTTGTCAGTTTTGCCAATGTTCTGAATCATGTAGTTTCCTTGAAAGCTGAATTAATGATAAATAAATTTTATAGATGATGATGGCTTTGGGATTCCACCATGTAGATGAAATCCCAAGTTACGGTGATAAGTGGTTAGCTAATCACTTAAAACCAACCGGTGATATACGGCGTTTGTGTGCTGCAGTAGGTATAAGGTAAACAGGCTGCAGTGCCGCGAGTGTCACGATAGATGGTATTCATATCAATGAAGGTCAGTGAGTGTGGTGTGGCATTGCCTGCATTGCTAGGCCGTGAGCCATTGCTTGGCCAGCTTTTATTGGCTGTACCGAAGTCCATATCAATACAACCTCTTGGACTCTTGAAGTCAGTCAAGTTGAATGCATAGTTACGAGCAAGGAACGGGCCTACACGATTCATCATACAAACTGTATTGTCACCAATGGAACCCAAGCCCGGTAGGGCATCGCGGGAAATATTGGTAGATGACCAGAACGGTAGCTTTGAATAGAAGGCATTATTAGCCGTCGGTAAATTGAAAGCATCCATGAGGGCACCAATGCCTGGCACGGCGAACTCACGTAAATCGACGAAATATTGGCTGCTCGCTACATTATTACCGTATTTGTTTTCCACCACAAAGTGTGGGCCACCATGACTGGTGACATTTTCAGCATGCCCATCTAAAGCACCCATCGTCACACTGGAGGTAATTCGTGGGCAATCGAAGGAGCCATTATTAGGACGTGCACCAAAGTTAACGCCGGTAGTCACAGGTAAACCATTGAGAGCACTGAAAGTTTCTGGAATACCATCACGATTGTAGTCGCCGTTATTTTTGAAGGCGCTAGTCGGAGGGCCATCGCATCTGAAATTAGTACCCGCTGCAATCAATGAGCGAATATCGAGTACGAGGACACGCGGTGTATGTTCACCGTAGTAATCACGATCCGCGATGGGGTTAGTTGGAGTTGGATGCGTTTTATTTTGAATACCGGCTAAAGGTAGAATCAGATAGTCATCATTCGCAGTCACACGGAAGACGGAGGCACCGGTCGAGGGTCCAAAGTCATATACTAATTTGAACTGTGGGTTAGCTACGGTGACATCCGCAGTGTAGAACAAAGCACCGCCTGACATACTGGCAACAAAGGCACCTTTGTTCCTCTTCGTCATCGCCATTGCCATTAAGCCTTCTGGCTCTTCATGTACAGCCGCCGCTTCTATGCGAGCGCCATCAGGCATTTGTGCAACGGCATACGGGCCTTGCTTGAGATTGCTCATATCCCAAAAACGTACGGTAGTTCCGCTATCTTGTAGAGAGCGATTTAAGCCCATTCCCATATTACCGGAAAGAGCAACACTCACTGGGTCTGCATAGTCAGAGGTCATGAGAATGCCATTCACTGGCTGCTCGACACCCCCTTTGATTTTGCGGCCACGTAAATCAGCGCGGAAATCAATCCCATGAGGATGCGCCAGTAAGCCAGTATCTGGGCTAGCGGTATCAGCACCCAAACCTGTGACTGGATTGACTAAAGCACCATTGCTATCCACGCCCCCCAGAGCGATATCTGGGCGACGCGCATAACGTTTTGGACCTAACATGGCTTGACCATTAGCATAGTAACCATGCCCAGGTACTGGCTCAGCAGGAACGGCTGAGTATTGACCGACGACTGTACCATCGCGTTTGAACTCAACCAAACCACCCGGAGTGGTTAAGGTGGGCGGCAGTGTTGGTGATACCGTGGGTAAAGCGTCAACATTCGACACATTGGTAGGATCAAAAGCAGAGCCTTTCGCACCCATATACGTAGCAATCAGATTGCCATTAGGCAGCACAAACATATCGTCAGTGCCTGAGAACGCGGTAACTGCGCGTGCACTGACGGCTAAGCCGCAGAGGTTGCGAATGGTGGTATGCACACTTGGGTTATAGCGCACGCCGGGTGCGATTAAAGTGCCTGGGACAGGTTTCACATTTAAGGGATCAGTGACATCACAACCAAACACATTGGCACTGATTAAGCCACCCGGATACACGTAGTGATGCCCATTCACGGGATCAACGACATGATCCGCATTGAAGTGATGCGCCTCATTTAAAATAGCTGAAGACAAATTCGGGGCGAGAATGTCACCATTTTGTGAGGGATAGCTGCCGCTGGTGGCTGCATTCAGGGCGTTATCCACATAGTTCTCAGTTTCAGCGAGTAAATGCTCACCCGGAATGCTCGCCATCACCGCTGTATTGACAACTTTGCCATAATTTAAAGAAAACTGGTCAGCATCAATAATCGCTAAGAAGTCAGCATCTGGAGCGCGCCCCGGCTGGTCAATCACTTGGTCACCAGCCCAAACAGCTAAATATTGGCTGCCTGCCATTGCTGTTCCTGCTGTTCCATACAGCAAGCTACAGGCAATAATGTGGCGGAGTTTCCAGCAAGAGTGTGCTTTATGCATATATCGTCCCTCAGTCATTTTAAGTGTTTATGCGTATCAACTGGGGCTATGGGACGTTATTTTAGATATGAACTAAACTTGCAGGCAGATGAATAAGTAAATTTTATTGATAAAGTGAACTTATCAACAGCTCATCAAGGTTCTTGTCTTAAATTTTTTTGATAAATAGCTAATTTTAAAAAAAGTATTATCAACACGAGTGAAAGCTTAAGCATGAGAATCTAGAAGCAGCTGTAGTTTTTCTAGATAGGTCAAGGATTTTGATCAATAATTTTTATCGTGATTGAGTGTGCTAGCTTAAGTGCTCAAGCTAGCTGAGCACTTAAATTGGAAGAGGCTATTACCGGAAACTATCCGCGTGATAGCGGGTAGACATAAAGCCTTGTAGATTGGATACCACTTCAAACGCATCTTTTAAGTGGCGGCGCTCCAGAGCAGATAATTCTTCGGGTGGTACATAGTTATTCGGCTTTTGGCCTTGCTCGATTTGTTTCGCTTGGTGCTGTAAACGTACCATGCTAATGAATTCAAACGCGTCTTTGAGGTCATCAATATTCACTTGCGTAATACCATGAGCCGCAGCAATCGCATCGAGCCGCTCCCAAGTATTCACCGCATGATGACCACCTGCGAGTGTGTAAACTCGAGCTAAATCGATGACGGGTACGACGCCGCGCTTCTTCATATCCATGCCTTTTTCATCGCTATCAACATGCTCTTTATCGAGGATGAAGCTACGGAAGAAGCCTAGTGGTGGACGATGGCTGAGTGCATTACTCGCCATAAATGCTTGGAACAGGGTATTAGATTTAGTTTTGGCTAAGAAGTCGTTCTGTAACGACTCCAACAGACTACAGTCGCCATATAAACAGCGTAAATCAAAGAAAATACTCGCATTTAACAGCGCTTGACCGTTCGGCGTATCGATCCACTTATTGAAGTAGCTGCGCCATACAGCTAAAGGTTGACGCCATTCATCATTCGTAGCCATGATATTGCCGGGGCAATACACATAGCCACAGTCATTCATCCCATCACTGACAAACTTAGCCACATTGCGGAAGTATTCGCCGTGTTCTGCTTCATTGTACGAGTCAGACAAAATCATGCCGTTATCTTGATCGGTGTGCGCTGTTTGCTCACGTCGCGCCATTGATCCGGCAACAATAAAGGCATAAGGAATAGGCGGCTTGCCAAACTGCGCTTCAGCCATCGTAATCAGGCGGCGCACAATCGCTTGTCCAATCGAGGTGATCGCATGGCCAATGTCATAAGCAGGCAAACTCTGTTTGACCAAGCCCACCAACACTTTCGGTAGGCTGTTGCTCAATTCACTTAAGCGAGCCACCGTTTGTGCACAATAAATATCAGCGACTAAATAAATGGCGCTATGCGTTTGCCCACGTAACAGATCAGTAGCTGAAATTACCCCAACAATCTTGCCTTGCTCAATGACGGGAACATGCCGAATATTCCGACGCGCCATCAACAACAGCGCTTCGGAAGCTTGATTATTAGGCGCTAAAGTTAAAGGTTCAGCGGTCATGATTTCGGTCACAGGTCGATGAATATCTAGCCCATGTGCCACAATCGAGCGGAAGTCCGCATCAGTTACAATGCCTGCTAAATGCTCTGCAGCATCAATGACCAAAGCAGTCCGTGAGCTGTTTTGGTTCATTTGCTGCGCAACTTGTTGAATAGTTGTATTGGGTGGAACCAGCATCGGCTGTTTCATCAAATCACTGACATGCAAGGTAATCATTGCATGGTTGTCAGTATTGCGTAGCTCTTGCAGTGCATTCCGTACCCGATCCGCTTTGTGCTCAGAAAAATAGCTAGCAAAGCGTTGATAGCTTTCGAGCAATTGCAGGAACAGAGTGCCTGAGATGGCATAAAACAACGAATCTTCTAGCGCCCGCACGGTTAAATTCACTTCACCGCCGCGCATCACTGAGCGATAACCAAACCAGTCACCTGCAGCAAAACGCCCGTGGAGAACACCATCATCACGGATCAATTCAACAGCACCGTGACGAATTAAAAAGACATGATCATTCGTTTTGCCATTACGCATAATGGTTTCGCCTTGCTCGACACTGATTTCTTCTACGGCTTCGGCGAGTTCGGTGAGCGTTGCTAGTGGCATACCTTTTAAGGGTAGGCTTTGCGCCATGTAATCACGGATTTCAAGAATTTTTTTGTCCATGGGAGTTCCACCATAAGTTGTGAATCTGTGGTGCTTAGCATATTGCTGCACTGCAATATGCTAAGTGTATAGCGTTTAGCTTACTGTGAACTTGATATCTAGCAAGTATTTTGTATGGGTAATTATTTTAGATAACACAGAAACCAATAACTAATTTTAATAGTTAAGCTGAGTAGTCAGTTGATACATGATGAGCATGCAGAGCCAAGCTGCATGCTATAGTTAAGTTATCAGCCAGCAATATAACGCTGTAATTCGGCGATCATGAAGCGTTGTTCATCCATGATCACTTTCATCACATCTCCAATGGAAATGATACCTATCAATTCGCCTTCTTTGGTGGTGATGGGTAGATGACGAATGCGGCGCTCAGTCATAATCGCCATACAATCATTAACGGTTTTGTCTGGCTCAATGGTCACAACCTTTGCGGTCATAATCTCGCTGATAGCTGTTTCCCGAGAACGCTTCCCTTGTAGTATCACTTTCCGTGCATAGTCGCGCTCGGAAAGAATCCCCACCAACTGTTTATTTTTGATAACAGGCAAAGCACTCAGATTGCGTTCGGCCATGATCGTGAGTGCATGATAGACCATTTCATCGGGTGATACCGTTGATAAGGTTTGGTTCGCACTGTTTAGAAACTCCCTGATTGTTCTCATATCCTCTCCCTCGTAGGTTTTCGTTGACGCGTTAACTAACTTGAGTAATGCTGCAGTGCACTAAGCATAGGATTATTTTAGATGCTCTTTTGAAGAGTGCCACAGTTTATTCAATGGGTAAACTATCCCGCTGTAAACAGCTGGGCATACAATCGGCTATTTCTTTTTGACAATACTAGGTTAGAATAGAAAGTTTTCCAAAACTTCTCGAAAGGTATATTGAACATGGCACGTGTTACCGTTGAAGATTGTCTACCGTATGTTGAGAACAACTTTGAGTTAGTTCTGAAAGCTGCTAAGCGCGCTCGTGATATTTCCCACGGTGCACAACCTCTAGTGGATGAAGAAGGCGATAAACCGACCGTCATTGCTTTGCGTGAGATTGCAGCAGGCGTATTAAATAAGAAACGTACACAGGATTTTGATGTGGACTAAGAATCCATAAGGAAGGGACGATATGTCGAGGGCCCAAGCGATGCCAGACTCAACACCGGATTTTTTCCGTGCAAATGATTTAATGAGGACGGTTGAGCGTTATATGACGCCGGAGGAAAGCTCACGGGTCTATGATGCCTTTTTATTAGCGGCTCAAGCTCATCATGGTGTAATTCGTAAGTCTGGTGAGCCGTATATTACCCATCCTTTAGAAGTCGCGCGCATTTTAGCGGACATGCATTTAGATGAAGATACGGTGTGTGCGGCTTTATTACATGATGTCATCGAGGATACGGATTATACCTACTCTGACATCGAAGAGCGTTTTGGTACAGTGGTCGCCAATTTAGTAGAAGGTGTTACTAAATTAGAAACCCAGCAGTTTTCTGATAAGAATGCTGCTTCCAAAGCCAGTTTTCAGAAATTTATGCAGGCTATGTCCTCAGATTTCCGGGTAGTTATCATTAAACTAGCGGATCGCTTGCATAATTTGCGTACCTTGGATCATATGAGACCTGAGGCACGGCGGCGGATTTGCAAAGAAACCCTCAGTACTTATATTCCTCTGGCACATCGTATGGGCATGAATGCCCTGCGTCGCGAGTTGCAATCTTTAGTGTTTGAGCATCTACATCCGTGGCGTTATTGTGTCCTTAAATCCACCTTGGAACGCTATTTGGCTTCTGTAAAAGCTTTTGGTGAGGAGGTTGAAAACACGGTCACCGAGCGTCTTAGCCAGTCGATAGCCAACCCTTTAGTTTTTATTCCCGATAAAAATCTTTATCGAATTTATGACAATATGAAGAGTGGCGCTTCCTTCGATGAAAGCAAAGGTTTGATTGAGCTGCGTGTGTTAGTCGGCACGGTAGAAGAGTGCTATCAGGCTCTGGGCGTTTTACATGCGACTTATCGCCCCCGACCCGGCAAGTTTCAAGATTTCATCGCCACGCCCAAATCCTATGGTTACCAAGCACTGCAAACCGTATTAATTCCACCCAGCCGCCGTCAAGTTGCCGTAAAAATCCAAACTCGGCCTATGTATCAAACGGCTTTATATGGCATCACTGCACAGTGGCGCTATCCAGGGCAGAATGCGGGGCAGCGTTCGGTATTCACTCAGGAAGCTTTAAAGCGCTGGCAAGAGCAGGTGCGTGACTTAGGCGCGAAGGCAGGCAACGCCGCTGAGTTTTACGATGACATTCAGGCCGATTTATATCGCACAGAGATTTATGCTTTCACTCCGAAAGGAGAGTTAAAAGAGTTTCCGCGTGGTGCAACCCCGATTGACTTTGCGTTTGCGATTCATACTGAAGTAGGCCTGCATTGTACGGGTGCAAAAATCGATGGTAAGGAAGTGCCTTTGCGTACTCGCATTCCCGATAGCGCAACTGTGGAAATTTTGACGGATGACAAGGCAGTTCCACAGCCATCTTGGTTAAATTACGCAGTGACTGGGCGGGCGCGTGCCACCATCCGCAATTGGTTGCGTCAACAAACCCAGGCTGATCGTCTTGAGCTAGGGCAGCGCTTGTTAGATAAGGCCTTGCGTGATCGGCATTCCAGTTTAGAGTCGATTAGCCCAGATACTATGAATGAGTTGTTAACTGTTTCTAATTATAAAGGCAGTGACGAATTATTCTTAGCGATTGTGAATAATGATCAGTGTTCACGCTTAACGGCTCAGCGGTTGTTGGGTATGGAGGATAATTCAGGGAGTGCAGTCTTTTCGCTGCCTGATGCGGATACACCCATGGTGATTAAAGGCACTTCGGGCTTAGCCTTAAATTTCCAAACCTGTTGTTATCCCTTACCGCAAGAAGTCATTTTAGCTACTTTAGATGCTAAAAATGGCTTAGAAGTGCATCGTGATTGCTGTCCAGTGCTGCATGAGCAGGCTGAGCCAGCGGATATTTTATCGGTGACTTGGTCGGAGCAACAGTCTGACGAAAAATGCTTCCTTGCAGGGATTCAAACCCATGCTCATAATGTGGTCGGCGTTTTACACCATATCACTCAGTTGATGCATCAGTTAGATGTTAATATTGAGTCAGTGAATACGAGTGGGGATCGTCGGGTTAAAGAAACTAATTGGGTGCTATGGGTACGGGATTTGTCTCACTTGGAAGAAATTATTCATCAAGTTGAGCATGTACCTTCCATCCTTAAAGTGAAGCGCTTAGAAGCTGCTGACAAACATAAACCTACCAGCCTAGACGACTAAACCGTAAGGCTGGTAAAGCCAGCCAAGCGGGAGAGTAACACTGCATGTCTAAGTTGATAGCTAGTGAACAGCGGATTGCTGCCGTTGATTTGGGGTCAAACAGTTTTCACATGATCGTGGTGAGCGTCGATGCTTTAGGCAATGTACGCGTCTTGGATCGTTTACGTGAACCTGTGCGTTTAGGCAGTGGTTTAGATGAGTTTGGTAACTTATCCTTAGAAGCGAAACTGCGTGCTCTGTCTTGCCTAGAGCGTTTTGGGGAACGCTTACGTGATTTTTCCTCCACAGAAGTTGCTGCTGTCGGCACCAATACCTTGCGCATGGCACGTAATGCGCGTTCTTTCCTCGATTTAGCTGAAGATACTCTCGGCCATTCCATTTCAGTAATTAGTGGGCGCGAAGAAGCCCGCCTAATCTATTTAGGTGTGGCACATTCGCTGAGTGCGACTGAAAACAAAGAGGCTCGCCGCTTTGTCATGGACATCGGTGGGGGGAGCACTGAGTTAATTATCGGCCAAGGTTATGAAGCCTTACATACTGAAAGCTTACGAATGGGCTGTGTCAGTAGTACTCGGCGCTATTTTCCGAATGGCTCTTTAGAAAAAAACTGTTGGAAAGATGCAACGACTGCTGCTCATTTAGAGTTAATGCCGATTCAGAAAAGCTACCGTGATATTGGCTGGGAAGTCGCCAATGGCGCTTCAGGAACGATTAAGACAGTAGAAAAAATAATACAGCAAGCCGGTTTAGCTCCATTTGGCATTACTTTAGAGCAGATGTACGACATTCAAGCGCGCATGATCGCCGCTAAATCGATTGATAAGCTGCAGCTAGCGGGCTTGAGTGATGACCGTAAGCCGATTTTTGCGGGCGGCTTAGCGATCCTGATTAGCACGTTTGAGGCTCTCCAAATTAAGCAGATGCTAGTATCTGAGGGTGCTTTGCGAGAAGGCTTAGTCTATGAGCGGATTAACCGTCTGCACCAAGATGATTTACGCGGCAAAGCGGTGTTAAATCTTCAAAGCCGCTTCCAAGTCGATGTTACCCATGCACAAGCGGTGCGTAAAACTGCTTTAGATTTATTTGATACTTGCCAACGCGCTTGGAAATTGTCGCCCGATTTACGTGAAGTGTTAGCTTGGTCTGCCGACTTACATGAAATTGGCTTGGCTGTTTCTCATAGTGGCTATCATAAACATGGCGGTTATTTGCTGGATCATTTTGATTTAGTAGGCTTCTCGACTGAAGAGCAGCACTGGTTAAGCTTATTAGTACGCACCCATCGGCGCAAAATTTTCCCGCAATTATTCGAAGGTTTAGAAGCCAAACGTTCGCAACAAGCGGTCTATTTAAGTGTGATATTACGACTGGCGGTCTTATTGCATCGTGATCGGAGTGGTCATGCGGCTTTAGCCATTGAAAACTTAGAGGCTACTGATCAAGCCTTAGATTTAATCTTTGCGGATAATGAGCGTGAACGTCCCTTGCTGTTTGCCGACTTGGAAGAGGAAAAGAAGTTTTTAAAAGGCATTAATTTCCGCCTTAAATACTCTATCTAGCCGTTGAGCGCCCAGTAACTTTCGGGGTTGTGGGTGCATAGGCTTGTTCCGCTTGAGTGACCGCTTCATTGACGAATTTCAAAATAGCCGGTATTTGCGTTTCGATAGTGGTATCTAAATGTGCGCTCGTTTTGGGCGGGACTGAAATCTCTAATTGCTGCAAAGTATAGGGAATTTCTGAGGCATACAGCAGGCGGTATTCAGCATAAAAATTATGCTGCAAAGCAGTCTGCCACAGCTGCAAAGTCCGGCTCAAGGGCAAATCTTTATAGCGCTCCATATAAAGCTTAACAGTCTGAATTTGTTGGAAAATATGTGAGCGCTGATTGCCCAGCATAGTTAGGCTTTGTAAGACATTTTCTGAGCCATTGGTCGTTAACCAATTAATTAAGCGCTGGCGGTTATCGCCTTTATACGAAGTAATACCCTGCTGGGCATTGGGTAGTTTATTCGATTTCAGCATAGTTTCAGCGGCACGCATCGTTTCGATAGTGGCTTGCATTTCGGCATCTTGATTATCGATGTCATCGCCACGGGTTTGTTGGATGGTTTTGATTAAACGCGCTACGACAGGCTGAAATTTAATCATGGCATCTTCGCTATTACCGGTAGAGTAATGCACCCAAAAATTTCGCAATTGTTGGCTGATTTCTAGATAGCGCTGCGTGTAGGTTTTGTGGGTAGCTTGCCGGAGTTGGTAGATCCGATTCAAAAAGGGAATTTGTTTAGGCACTGAAGGCGCGAATTGTTTGGCTTTAATAAACCAAGCTTCTAAACCTTTGATATCGCGGTACAAAGCGGTGCGTTGATTATAAAGCTCAGGGAAGTTTTCTTGCTCAAAGCGCGCTAGTTTCTGTTCTTCGCTTAAATTCTCGACGGGCTGATTGAGAATATCTTCCTCTAAAATCGTCCCATTATTGCTTGTTTGAGCACTTTGGGGGTTAGTGCTTTGCCGCCAATGATTCAATTTGAAGGCATAACTGAGCCAAATTAAGCCTACCAGCATGACAACAACTAAAGTGATCAGGCCACGCTTTTCAGGGGCAACATCCAAGGTAGTGATATAGCCTAGTAGCCACTGCCACAGTAGCACTAAGCCTAACAGCCCAAGAATGATGTAAAAGATAAAAGCAATATCAGCAAAACCCAAGCTACTCTCTCCAGCGAGCTGTGCAAATGGCGATTTTAAGTATTTTAGAGTGCTTAGCCTAGTAACGCTTGTTTTGATACTTTGGAGACCACTCTACTATCTGAAATAGCAGAGTGGCTGTCTGTCTGCAAGGGGAAATGCTAGTTAGTTAACAGCCTGCCATTGACCGTTAGCGCCACGGCAAGCATTCATTTGAATGTTTTGCTGTTGACCATTCACGTAACCAACAACAGTAACTGGACGGCAAGCAGTTTGCTGGCCTTGGTAGTTAGAGGTGTAAGTAGCCCCTGGAGTCGCTGTATAGCTATAGCCAGTATTTGGATTTTGCCAAGTCGCTGGGCGACCAGAGTAAATCGCATTGCCAACTTGTTGTTGGTCATAAGTATCCATAGACGCGCCAACTTGGCCGCCAATATAACTACCTAGCATCGTGCCTGCGATAGTGGCTGCGACTTTACCATCGCCTTTACCCAATTGGTTGCCTGCAACACCGCCTAAAACAGCGCCCATCATGGCGCCACCTTGAGCATTATTGGGTGGATTACAACCTGCTAAAACGAAGCTAGTAGCCAGTACTACAGCAGCTACTTTGGTCGTGGTTTTAAACATTAGGAAACTCCTTTGTCATTAGCTATTTATTCAATCTGTTCAGTTTTTTCTTGTTAGATTAGCCCAGTTTAAGAACTATTCTGTGGACTTAGACTAACGTCTAACTACCAAGTTCTGAAAAGCCCATATTATTTATCAGTAAAGTTGAAAGTATAGTTCGTCACTGCGTCTGTAGTAACTCTAAGTGTAGTTTCCAGACTTTGCTTACCTAGTAAAGCCTTGATGCGATATTCGCCCACTGCTAAACGCATTTTTATAGACTCTTGTAGGACGTGGCGCGAAATGAACTGGTCTTTGGTTGTATATAAAGCATAGTTCACAGCGACAGCTTGTTGCTCTTTATTCAGAGCCTTCACCGCTACTTCCCCAGTGGGGCCGATATTAAAGGTCAGCGGTGTAGCCTTACCTGAATGGATGGTTACATTTTCAGCTTTTTCTACATTTTGCCAAATAGCCTTAACGCGATATTTACCGGGTGGTAAATATTCAGTGACTTGAGTTCGTGCTGAGAAGTTGACGGCGTTCGTGCCATCAGGATGATAAATCGAATAGTTAGCGCGTATAGGTTCAGGATCGCCTTCCGCTAAAATATTCAACTCTAAGCTACCGGGTTGGGCTTTATTATCAATAGGAGTCCGGGTGGGTTGAGCGCTTGGTGTTTGGCTAATAGTCGCTGCCTTAGCTTGTACACCCGCTAAAAGTGTTTTTAGACGCTCAGTGTCGGTAGCGACTACGAAAGCTCCGCGTCCGTTTTCGGCAATACATTCGAGTTGTGCTTCTTGATCAGCACGAAAACCCACTACATCTATTTGCAGGCTAGGATTAGCCTCCACTAAGCTTTTGGCAGTCGCGCAGGGGTCACCTTGACAACTTTCAACGCCATCACTCACCAACAGAATATGCGCATTTTCAGTAGGTAAGTATTTGGCTGCTTCTTTTAAGGAGGCTGCAATCGGCGAGCGCCCTTTGGGTTTAAGCTTGTAAACTTCCTTCAGGACTTTGACTAAATCGTAATTTTCTGGCTTAACCGCTAAATTAAAATCAGTACAGCCTGCTTTCTTACCTTCTGAGCCGTAAGTGAGTAAGCCGAATTGGATGTTCCCGTCTGCAGCTTCGAGCAAGGTGCGAATACTTTCACGCGCGCTGACAATTTTATTCACCTCATTCAGTTGTCCCCACATGCTATTCGAGCCATCTAGGATCAGCATAGTGGTTTGACGCGGTGAGCTGGCTTCTATAGGTGGAGTACTAGCGGTTTGGGGAGCTGGTTCATTGGCCAATAACGCTGGGCTTAATGCAACAGTCAGCACTGCCCCGATTAAAATACGCAACATAAAAAGCTTCTTCATTATGAGTGGGGTCTATGAATAATGCTGCCAAGAGTAGCACTATCTTAACAAAATGTAGACCAAGACAGGGAGGAGTGGAGGGTTTTCAAGAATAACGCTAACACAAGGCGATAGATGGCGCTTAAACCTACAGTGCTTGCAGCTTTGAGCGGATAGTTTTATTGTCTGCAGCGTTGTTTACTAGCGGAATTTTAACTTATGCCTCTCTCTCAGCCCATTGAACGTGAATTGGCTCATACCCGCACAATTATTTGCCACGGTTACGAGCGTAAAGATGGATTATGGGACATTGAAGCTCATATTGAAGATACCAAACCTTATTCTTTTCCGAATAAAGATCGTGGCGGGCGTATCGAAGCTGGTGAAGCTTTACATGATATGAAAGTGCGCTTGACGGTTGATGAAACTTTATTAATTCATGCTGCCGAAGCAGTGACTGAGGCTTCACCGTTTAATTATTGCACCGCTATTCATCCAAGCTATCAAAGCTTAGTGGGATTGCGCATAGCACCCGGCTGGAATCAAAAACTTAAAGAGATTTTTGGCGGGACGCAAGGCTGTACGCATATTACTGAGCTACTGGCTACGATGGCGACCGCTGCCTTTCAAACCGTAGGCGGCTCGAAAATGCGGCGTAATAACTTTACTGATCCTGATCCTACTGCTATCCCCAAACATTTACACACCTGTCATGCTTTAGCTTTTTCCAGCCCGGTGGTTTTAGAGCATTGGCCGCATGCTTATCAAGCAGTGGCAGTACCCACTAAAGTGGATAAGTAACAGCCAAGCTCTATCCCCATTTAGTTATATTGTTAAGCCTTAAGCTGCACGTTATAAGCAACTCTCTTGTGAAATGTTAGTTGCTTTCAAACCCATAATGAGAGGAGTGCACGCTATGCCTGAGTTATTTTCAGCCGATTGGATGAATGAGTTGAAAGATCAATGGAATAAAGAGCCAGAAGTCAGCGCTAAATTGGCTGAAATTGATTTTAATTCAGTTATTACCTGTGGGTTCAAGGATGAAGATAAGCCACGCGGTGTATTTGTGGTGAAAAAAGGTATTTGTACTGAAGCAGGCGCTTACAACGGTGAAAAGCCGGATTGGGATATGCGTGCCGATCGCAAAGATTGGCTGAAATGGGTAGAAAAAGGTCTTGGTTTCACAGGCATGGGCTTAGCTTACACTACGGGTAAGCTGAAATTTAAAACGGGTGATTATGGAGCCATGATTAAAAATCCTAAAATGGCTGGCCCTTTCGTCAAATCCTTCGGTTTAATGCAAAAAATCAAAACGCAGTAGTAGAGGCTGGCTATTAAAATAACTCCTACTGTATAAGTAGTTCAGTAGGGGTTTTTTGGCCGTTGTTCGGCTCTTTCTGACACAAATTTACTTATTAAGCTAAGCTTAAATTTTCAATAATAAAGATAGGTGACAGTAATGAGTGTTCAAGATGCATATGCCCCGCCGCGCTCGGTGGTCCGCGATGTGAGTGGTGGCAGTGGTGCGATGTCAGAGCGAATCGTGGCATCATTGCGTAAGACCCGTCCATGGGTTTTATTCATAGCTATATTAGGCTTTATTTTCACAGCTCTGGTGGTAGTCGCGAGTATTCCGATGTTTTTAGGCGGCAGCATGATGGGTGGCCTAGACACAGGAGTACCTGGCATGCCCGGTACAGGTTTCATGGTTGGCATGGGTGTCCTGTATCTGTTAATGGGCGTCATTTACTTCATGGCCTCTTTATATTTACTGCGCTATGCCAGTGCGATCAAACGTGCAGTAACCGGTTTAAATGCTAGTGATCTGGAAAGTGCTTTAGAAGCGCAGGCTAGTTTTTGGAAGTTAATCGGCATTTTGTCCATCGTCTCGATCGTATTAACTATTGTATTCATGGTAGTTGGTATCGGTAGCTTAGCCATGATGAGTAATTTGCCTGCTCAGTGAGCTTACTAAATTCCGTTCAGAGAGAAACTTCTTGCATGTTTCTCTCTAATAAATAAAAATTATGCTATCTTCCAAGAAGCTTGGATAAAATCAAGCCATAACTAGGTTTTCTTGCTGGCCTTGTTATTAAAATACTAACAATAAATAAGAATTATCTATGCTAGCTCCTGCTACTAAACCGCAACGTGCCCCTGTGCCTTTTGGCGAACGCTTAGTACAGCTTGGAAAAATTAAGCCTGCTGATCTGGAGCGTGCGCTACGTGCGCAAACCGAAATTCACCAGCCTTTAGGGAGCGTCTTAGTCCGTTTGGGGCTATTGACAGAGCAAGAAGTCGCCGTTGTTCTTTCCCGCCATTTAGGCATTGCCTTAGCGCTCACCCGCGATTATCCCACTGAGCCTTTACAAGATTTAGGCATTTCGGTGAATTACATGCGCGCCGCAGAAGTCGTGCCTTTGTATGAGCATGAGGGTGTCTTAACGATCGCCATGTCTGATCCGGGCGATCAATTTGCCTATCAAGCCTTGGGAATGGCAGTAGGGAAACCCATCAAGCCACTGCTAGGTTTACCTTCAGAAATTCGCGCGAATATCGAGCGCCTGTACAGCGCTAGCACTAAAAAAGATGACGAAGAATTCGAAATCACCAGCCGCGATGATGGCATGGCTGATATCGAGCACCTAAAAGACATGGCTAGCGAAGCGCCTGTCATCAAAATCGTCAATCAAATCATGACTGAGGCAATGGCACGGCGGGCTTCAGATATTCATATCGAACCCTTTGAAACCCATTTAAAAGTACGTTACCGCATTGATGGCGTGATTCACGAAGTCGAATCGCCACCCGCCTCCATGACACCTGCGGTACTTTCGCGCATCAAGCTAATGGCGCGTTTGAATATTGCCGAACGCCGCCTGCCACAAGATGGGCGTATCCAGCTCAAAGCTCAAGGCAAAGAAATTGATATGCGTGTGTCGACTGTGCCCACCATGCATGGTGAAAGCGTAGTCATGCGGTTACTGGATAAAAATAGCGTCAAGCTTGAATTGAGCAGTTTAGGCTTCTCGGATGAGAATTTTGCCCGTTTGCAATGTGAGTTGAGTCAGCCGCATGGTGTGGTTTTAGTCACTGGTCCGACCGGTTCAGGTAAAACCACCACACTGTATGCGGCTTTGACACAGATGAATACCACCGAGAATAAAATTCTCACGGTAGAGGATCCGGTTGAATATGAGCTGGAAGGGATTAATCAGATTCAGGCTAATCCTAAAATTGGTCTGACTTTTTCTGATGCTTTGCGTTCAATCGTTCGCCAAGACCCCGATATTATTATGATCGGGGAGATGCGCGATGTGGAAACAGCACGGATTGCGATTCAGTCCGCACTAACGGGACACTTAGTACTGTCTACTATTCATACCAATGATGCGGCTAGTGGTGTAACACGCTTGCTGGATATGGGGATAGAAGATTATCTGATCACGTCCACGGTCAACTGCATTCTGGCGCAGCGTTTAGTGCGGCGTTTATGCCCACAATGTCGCGAACCACACAGCGTGCTGCCCGAAATCGAGCATGAGCTTGGTTTGCGTCAATATCAGCGTGACGGTGAAATGCGTTTGTGGCATGCCAAAGGCTGTCGTGCTTGCGGTTTTACTGGCTACAAAGGACGCAGTGCGATTCACGAAGTGTTAGTGATGGATGATCCGATTCGCCGCCTCGTCCTCAAGCACGAAGATTCCGGCGTGATTCAAGAGCAAGCTCGCAAGGCTGGGATGCGTACCATTTATGAAGATGGGTTGCTGAAAGCTTTGAAAGGGGTCACGACCTTAGAAGAAGTCTTGCGTGTTGCGGAGGAAACTCCAAATGCCACTGTTTGAATATAAAGCCTTATCCGCCGCCGGAGCTAGCCAAACGGGTTCGATGGAGGCTGCGAGCGAAGCTCAAGTATTAGAGAAGATTCATGCCTTAGGTTTTTTACCTTTGCAGGTGAAACCAGCCGGTGCAGCCGCGCTTAGTGCAGAATCAGGCTCCAAGAAAAAGCAGGGCTTTTTTACCAGTAAGAAGGTGAGTCAAAACGACATTATTGCTTTTACTCAGCAATTATCGTCGATGTTGAATGCTGGCTTGCCGCTAGATCGTGCTTTAAGTATCCAATTAGAATTAATTGAGCAGCCCGGCATGAGTGCCTTAGTACGCGGCCTACAAGAACGAGTACGAAGTGGGGTGCATTTCGCGGATGCTTTAGAGGAAACCAATAAATTCTCGCGTTTTTTCGTGAATATGGTACGGGCGGGTGAGGCCAGCGGTTCGATTGATGATGCGCTGGATCGTTTAGTGGATTACATGTTCCGCGCTAAAGATTTGCAAGGAACCATCATTGCAGCCTTAATTTATCCGGCGATTTTATCCGTGGTGGTGGTGCTGTCGATTGTGGCGATGTTGCTGTTTGTTGTTCCGCAATTTTCGCAGATGTTTGCGGATATGGGTGCTGAGCTACCGACGATTACGAAAATAGTGATTAGCGCGGGTGATGGTTTAAAGGCTTATTGGTGGGCGTTGCTAGGCGTGTTTTTATGCCTGCTGATTCTTTTACAGTACGTGTTCACCAATGAGAAAGCGCGTATGTGGTTAGATCGCTCCATGTTGAGTTGGCCGATCATTGGCGATCTGGTCGGTAAAGTAGAGATGGCGCGTTTTTCGCGCAGTTTAGGTACTTTGCTTCACAATGGTGTGCCGCTGCTCGGTTCTTTGCAGATTGTCAAAAACACGATGACGAATCGGGTGATGGCTAAATCGATTGGCGAGGCAGCCGATAGCTTAAAGCAGGGCGAAAGCCTGACCCAAACGTTGATGAGCAAAAAGATTTTTCCAGCCTATGCGCTACACATGTTGCGGGTGGGCGAGGAAACCGGGCAAATGGAGCAATTACTGCACAAAGTCGCGAATATTTACGATACCGAAGTACGAAATGCAGTGCAGCGTATGTTGTCTTTGATGGAGCCGATTTTAATTTTAATCATGTCGGTGGCGGTGTTGGCGATTATTTTCGCGATTCTGATCCCAATGATTAGTATGGCCGACCTAGTTCAATAACAGTTTGCTTAACAAATAGATAATTAATAATAAAAAGGAGCTTGTTAGCATGTTGCAATCCTCTAAAGCTTATAAACATCAGCGCTTAACTGGTGGTTTCAGCTTAATCGAGTTAATGATCGTGCTGGTGATTTTAGGTTTAATCGCTGGGATCGTTGGCCCACAAGCCATGAAGTATCTGGGTAAGGGCAAGAGCCAATCCGCTAAAGTGCAAATCGAAAATATTAGTGCTGCTTTAGATATGTATCGCCTTGAAGTGGGCAGCTATCCGACCAGTTCGGAAGGTTTGAAAGCACTAGTCGAAGCACCTTCTGGTGCTCGCGGTTGGAATGGCCCGTATATGAAAAAAGGCGTACCACAAGATCCGTGGAATAATGAATATCAATACAAACGCCCCGGTAGCAATAACCAACCCTACGATTTAATGTCTTTAGGTGGCGATGGTGCTGCTGGCGGTGAAGGTGATGATGCCGACATTTCCTTGTGGGTGAAAAAGAACTAATCATGCGGCAAACACGGGGCTTCAGCTTAATTGAGGTCATGTTAGTGCTGGTGATTGCGGCTCTAATTATGGGCGTAGTCGCGACTTCATTAACCGAAGGCCCCGTGTTGCGCAAAGCAGCTCGCGAAGTCGCCACCAGTATGCGTCAAGCGCGCAGCGTAGCGATTTTGCAGCGCAAAGAAATGGTTTGGACGATGGATATTAGCAGTCGTCATTTTGGCCTCGCTGTGAATAAATTAGAGCAGCGCGCTTTACATCCCAGCATTGAAACCAAGATCAATACCGCTAAATCTGAAATAGTTTCGGCGACTCAAGGCAATATTCGTTTCTATCCTGATGGTAGCTCTACCGGCGGCTCAGTAGAGCTGACTGCCCGTGGGCAAACCTTCAAAGTGAATGTGGAGTGGATTAGTGGGCGTATTAGTCTGCTCTAAATCATCAAAGCAGCAAGGCTTCACCTTACTGGAAATTATGGTGGCTTTCGTCATCATGGGTTTGGTGGTGGGAACGCTATTGCAATTATTCGGTTCAGCGATGCGCAGCGTTGCTTTAGCCGATGAATATAGTTTTGCCGTGCAAGTCGCTGAGTCACGGATGGAAGCGGTTGGCAGCGAAATCAAAGTCGAAAAAACCACCGTCAGCGGCCAAGAAGAGGGTACTGCTTATAAATGGGCAGTGACCATGCAGCCGATTGAATTAAACGAAAAACAGGAAGAGTTTTCGCTTTCCATCGAGCCATACCAAGTCACGGTGATTGTGAGCTGGAATAGTGAAGGTAAACAGCGTCAATTTACTCTGACTTCTTTGCGTTTCGGTGAAAAGTCTTGACTAGAAATCAGCGCAAACCACAAGCGGGTTTTACTTTGCTGGAAATGATGATTGCGTTCAGCCTGCTGGCGCTCTTATTTCTCGCATTGTTTTCTAGTTTTAATACGATTGGGCGCGGCTGGGAAGCAGCAGATCGTAAACTCCTCAAAACCGAAGATACCCGCTTAATTAGTGAGTTCTTACGCAATCAGCTCAGCCAAACCATTGTTGTGCAAATCAAAGGTGAAAATGGCCCAGTGTATGCGTTTGAGGGCACAGATCACTATGTGCGCTATGCAGCACCCTTGCAGCCTTTACAAACTCAAGGTGGGATTTATCTGATTGAGCTTGCAGTCGGCCTAGATCGGGATGGGCGCAAGCTCGAAATGCGTTATGCGCCCTATCGCCCCGACATGGATTGGGATGAGGCTTTAAAAGAAGTTGAGCCAGTCTTGGTGTATAGCGGTTTAGGCTTGGTACATTTTGATTATTATGCCGCCGAATCCGATAAAGATGATCCGCGTTGGGAGTCTGAATGGCTGGATCAACCCGTCTATCCTTTGCTGATGCGGGTAAAAATTGAAGGTAAAGATCATCAAATTTGGCCAGAACTGGTCGTCGACTTACCTCAGGTAGATGAATATGTCGGCGCGACCTAATTTGCCTTTAAACAAGCAGCATGGCGTCGCACTAATTATGGTGCTATGGATGGTCATGATCATGATGACGATGGCAGGCACACTGATGTATGCCGTGAAAACGGAAACCCAACTAGTTACTTATGCTCGTTCTACTGCACAAGCGCGCAGTTTTGCAGAAGCCGCTGCGCATTACACCGTGATGCAGCTCTTTCTGCCGGCGGATAAGCGCGAACTGAAATTAGGTGGCACAGCCTCCACTTGGACACGTGACGGTTATGGCGTTGAAATTCGGGTGATTGGTGAAAATGGTTTAATCGATATCAATCAAGCCAACCGTGAATTATTAAAGAAAGTGCTGGAAGCCTTAGCTGTGGTAGACCAAGAGGCCGAAGCAGTATTAGATGCCATTGAAGATTTTCGTGATCCTGATGACTTAAAGCATGTGAATGGTGCTGAGGATGATGATTATAAAACCGCAGGCTTAGATTATGGGGCGAAAGATGCGCCTTTTGAGCGAATTGAAGAGTTGCAACAAGTATTAGGTATTACTCCGTTAATTTATCAAGGCTTAGCGCGCTATTTATCGGTGAATGCACGGAGTAGTGGTATCAATCCGATGCTAGCGCCGCGTCATATTTTACTATTATTAGCCGATGGTGATGAGGCTGCAGTCGATGAGTATATACGTAAGCGCGAAGAGGCCGAAGGTGCTTGGGTGCAACCGCCGTTTGGCAATGGTTTATTAGATAGTACTGAGCAGCCAGTTTATCGTTTGCAATTAAAGATTAAAGCTTTAGATAGTGAAAATGCTTATTTTGAGGAGCGCGCTATTCGCTTATTGCCAGGGCATAATCCGCCCTTTATTACGTATTTTCGGGTACAACAGCCACTATCTTCGCAGTTCTAATCGCTTCACCTAATTGCAAAAACTCTTGTTCACGTGCACTGCCACGCCGCCACGCTAAACCGACTTCACGATAACTTTCTTCTGCAATTGGCCAAAGTTTTACAGCAGTGCCTGCTAATAAAGGCGAACCAATCACCATTTCGGGTAAATACGAAACACCCAAATCCGCATCCAACATTTGCACTAAAGTTAATAGACTGCTCGCCGCAAAGCGGCTGATTTTTTCAATATCTTGTAAATGGCAAGCGGAAAGTGCATGGTCACGCAAGCAGTGCCCATCTTCTAATAATAAAACCGTTTCCGGCTCAAGGTTTTCGATTTCATAGCTAGTTGGATTTAAGTGCTGGGTATCTTCGCGGCAAGCTAAATAAAAGCGATCCCGAAATAAGGGCTGAACTTCAGCATTTCTTAAAGCATAGGGCAGGGCGAGAATAATTAAATCCAGTTCTCCATCCATGAGCTTTTCATAAATGCGCTGGGTAATATCTTCCGTTAAATACAGTTTAAGGCGTGGAAATTCAGCGCGTAGTTTAGGCAGGATTTCAGGCAGTAAAAAAGGCGCAATCGTTGGGATCACCCCAATTCTTAATTCGCCAGTGAGTGGTTGCTGATTACTGCGTGCTAGCTCAACTAAACCTTCAATATCCCGTAGACAGCGGCGCGCTTCTATAGCCAGTTGGCGGCCAATATGAGTGACGGTAACATTTTTATTGGTACGATCGACCAATTGAACTTCAAGCGTAGATTCAAGTTCGCGGATCGCAGTGCTAAACGCAGATTGGGAAACAAAACAAGCTTCAGCGGCACGCCCAAAATGTCCGTAAGTATCTAGAGCTACAAAATAACGTAGTTGTTTAACCGTAGGCAGGTTCATGCCACTTCCTCGGGCTGCAGATCTCTATTTACGACTGCTGCGTGCGTATTGCAGCGGCCCCCCACGAAATGCCGGAAAACCGGCGCCGAAAACCACGGCTGCATCCAATAAATCAGGGTTTTCGATAATACCTTGTTCTAAACACAAAGCCGCTTCTTCCGACATTTGATTAATTAACTTGTCTTGAAGGGCGGTAATATTGCCGTTCCATTGGGCACGTTCTGGCTTTAGCATACGCCCATGCCGATAACGATAAAAGCCTGTGCCATTTTTTCGACCTAATTTACCCGCTTTAACCATTTCTACCAGTAATTCGGGCACTAAAACAGGGCTGGTTTTAGCCAAAGTCTCGCCTAATTGTAAGCAATAATCGAGGCCTAAAACATCCGCCCATTCTAAAGGCCCTAACGGCATTCCAAAATCACGCCCCGCTTTATCGATCACTACTGGAGGTACATTCTGCTGACATAATCGCATGCCTTGCATGATATAGGTTAATAAAATGCGGTTGACTAATAGACCGGGCGTACTTTGAATCGGCAAAGGCAGTTTATTAATTTGTGTAACAAAGGTGCAGGCTTGATCAATAACATGCGCTGAAGTGGCTGCAGATAAATGAATAACCTCTACCAATTCACGCTGAATAATCGGATAAAGAAAGTGTAAGCCAATCAAACGTTCAGGCTTTAATAAGACAGCTGCTAAACGCTCTAGGGCTAATGTTGATGAAGTAATTGCTAATAGCGCATCAGGCCGACTATTTTCTTCTAAGCGTGCGAGCAGTTCTTGCTTGCTGGCTAATTTGTCGGTGGTGGCATCAATAATAATATCGGCATAGAAAATACCGTTACCTTCATTATCGACGGTTAAGCGCTCAGTAGCTGCTTTTAATTTAGCAATATCATTTTGAAAATAGCTATTAAAAATAGCCCGCGTTCTTTCTAAGGCATACTCTAGATTTTCAGGGTTTGAGTCTTGGAGGCTCACGGTTAAGCCCGACAAGCTACACCAAGCAGCAATTTCACGCCCGATATGCCCCGCGCCAATAATATGCACGGTTGAATAACTATCAGTATTTTTCGGTGCAAACGCCTTCAATTGATCTTTTAACTGCGATAGGCGTAATAAATTTTGTGTAGTAGGCGTTGAGACTAATTGCTTAAACGTATTGGCTTCGGCTGGCTGCAAATTACTTAAGCTACTACCATGCTGTTGCCAAGTAGTCAGTAAGCGGGCAGCAGCAGGGTATTGGGCTATATCTATTTCTTTATTTAATTTTCGCTGCACTTGCGAGCTAAGCAAGAGTCGAGCAGAAATATTTTCCAAGAAGACTGAGCTAAACGGCGAGGGTGCTTTAGCGGGTTGCCCTGCTGCATAGCGTAAAGCCACTGTTTTTAAATGCTGAGGGGGGACGGCTGCATCTATTAGCTTTCCAGCCAGAGCCTCTTCCGTAGTGAGTGGCTTGCCTTGGGTGAATAGCTCCAGCGCGGCTTTAACTCCCATCCGCTGTAAAGCCCGCGACATGCCGCCCCAAACAGGAATGATCCCTTGAGCGGTTTCTGGAAAAGCAAAGCTAGTATCAGGCGCAATCGCGGCTACACAATAATCACAGGCTAAAGCTAAAGATAAACCAGCACCTAAACACTCGCCTTCAACCATTGCCAAGGTAGCAATTGAGGAGGCATTGAGTTGTTCACAAAGATGTTGGCCTGACTTTAGCAGATGAGTTACGGGCTGCGAATCTATATTGTTTTGTAACAGATCAAGGTTTAAACCAGCACTAAACGTATTAGGGCGCACCGAATGCAAGATGATCGCACGCACACCCAAACCTTGAGCAATTTTAAGTGCTTGTTGCAGTTCAGCTAAGACAGCAGGCGTCAGTAAGTTACGCGCCGAGTCTTGTACGTTTAAACCAATCCAAACCACATGTTGGTCGCGCTGGATAATAAGATGTTGAAAAGTGCCGCTCACAGACCTAAACAAGCCTGCGTCTAGATAGTTTTTGGATAAAGCACATTTTTAGCCCCTATTATTGTGCTGAATGATCTATTTTTCCGAATAATTTTAACGCAGTAGGCTATTGTTTGTCAGTAAATTACACAAATAAACTAGTAATCGGCTAAAATTTAGCCACTAGCTAGGGTTGGTAACTCCTAAGCACTAGGTAGTAACTGACTGGTATTATTGGTTTCTAGCTTTTCTGGCGCGATACTCGCTTGCTGTTGCCAAGGTAAACTACGATAGGCAGGTTGCTCACTGAAATGCCAAGCAGGGTATTTGATGACATCAAAATAAGGTGAATAGTCGAAATCGCTCGGAATGAACAGGCGAAAATCCCGCTCTTCGAAACTTACGCTGTGATCAAGCCCATTATGAATCACTGGTAAAATTGGATAATGCACTTGTTGGAAGCAGCGTGCGATCATACTGGAGCAAATAATGTGCGTGGGTTGGCCTGCATTGTGTTGAAACAAAGACGAGCGCCAACGACGCGGCAGAATGCCATAAGGAAATAAAAAACGCGCTAAATCCATCAGTTGCTGAACATCATAGCCCATACCTAAATGCTCAATGGCAGTATTAATCACCGTATCCGCATCGCGCCAATCTAAACCAGCCGGACGGCAAATGCGCAAGTGCTCTTCGCGATAAGCACTGAGAGCATTGGCTACGGTTCCATAGCCTAACAGAGATTCTACGACTAATTTATCGTTAGGGTTGCCGGGGTAATGGGTTTGGAGCTTTTCGCGTACTTGTGGGTCGCGGATATCATTGATCCGACCTATATAGAGCGCGGCATGTGTCCACGGTGAAAGAGTGACCATTTGGATGACTTTGCTCACCCGCGTTTGGCCTGCAAATAAAATGACATCACCGGGTCGAACTTCATGTTCAAGAAAATCAAAATTGCAGTAAGCGCTGAGTTGCGAATCAGCAGGCGGGGTGGCATTCAGCCAAGTGATACCTTTATCCCATAGCCATTGCCGGGTTGCGTTGAACATGACTCACTCCTTCTGTGTAGGACAGGTAGCAGCGAAGTTCAAAGATTAACCGGAACGAGCTACTTCGGTAGTCTCGGAGCGGAGCCTCTCAGTGCCCCTGTGATACTTATTGCTAATGTAGAGCTAATAGTAGTTTTACCTGATTCATTAATTTAGATCAATTGTTCTTAAACCTACCATGTTTTTTGATAACTGGTTATAAGACCTAGGCAGAATTTCAAAGGGTCTTGAACATGATCTTAGAATTACGCTTATGATTATAAACCTGTTTTTTATTCTCGGGTAAAGCAGCGATATCCGCATCCATAAAGCCGCGCTCTCTAAACCAATCGGTGGTCTGGGTCGTGAGCACTAACAGTTTCTTTTTATGCTGAGACTTGGCTAATTGAGTAATCGCTTGCAATAGGCGGTCGCCACGATTCGCTGTCCGATAGTGCGGGTCAACAGCTAAACAGGCTAATTCGCCAATTTCTGGGTCAGCGGTATCGTACAAAGCGGCACAGCCAATAATTTTCTGGTCGCGCACAAACACTTGGAAACGACTCACTTCTAACTCTAACTGCTCACGCGAGCGCTTAACTAAAATTCCAGACTGCTCCATCGGGCGAATCACATCTAAAATTCCGCTAATATCATCCACGCCTGCAGCACGAATCGTTTCGTAAGCATCGGCTGAGATCATGCAACCAATGCCGTCACGGGTGTAAAGTTCTGTTAGCAAAATCCCATCGACATTCGCGTCCAAGAGATGTACGCGCCCCACTTTATGTTTAAGCGCTGCAATAATTTGCGGGAGCATATCATGGTGATCGACATAATCTTCGGCTTCTTCAACTGTTAAATTATTCGGCAAATCAAAGGAGGTTTCATCGAGCAGCATGACCTTATCAGCTTCGAGTGCTTGCGCGGCTTCAATGGCTAATTGCTCATAGCGTAAATTATAAGCCTCTCCTGTCGGCGAGTAACCAAGCGGAGAAAGTAGGACAATATGTCGATTCTCTAGTTGCTGGCGAATAAAATTATGCCGAATCCTCCGGATTTGCCCGCTATAGCCATAATCTACTCCATCCAAAACACCAATGGGGCGCGCAGTCACAAAATTACCAGAGATGACTCCAGGGCCAATATTGCCTAAACCGGGTTGCGCGAGCATATAGGTTAGTGCATTTTCGATCGTAATCCGTGCCGAGCCACACGCATCTTGCGCTGCTTGCAAGGCAGCTTGATCCGTAATGCGCACCCCATTATGGAAACGAATCGGCAGTTCCAATTGCTCTAAACGCCGATCAATCTGTGGGCGCGTCCCATGTACCAGCACAATTTTCGCGCCAAGCGCAGCAATAATCGCAATATCTTGCAGAATGCGCCGGAAATTCGCTTGCTCTAACACTTCACCTGGAAAAGCAATCACGAAAATTTTATCGCGGTGCTTATGAATATAGGGGCTAGCCTCACGGAAAAATTCCACGCTATTGCAGTCAACAAGTCTTGAATTAGTATTCTTAGTGTCAGACATGATTTTTCCTGTACTTCTAGTCTTAACTGCTAGGTTTCAAACGCATTTTTGAGCCAAGTAATCTGTAGCGCTTGATCGAGCGCTACTACATCAAAGCGGCAAGGCAGATCAAGGGGATGGCACATTAAATAATGCTGAGCAGTTCGAATGATGCGCTGCTGTTTGCGTGAGTCAATACTGTGCAGCGCGCCACCAAACTGTTGACTGCTCCGATAGCGCACTTCAATGAATACCAAATGGGTATTGTCGCGGCCAATGATATCAATTTCACCCACCCGCAAGCGGTAATTACGCGCTAACAGTTGGAAGCCTTGAGCTTGCAAGTAGTCACAAGCTTTATCCTCGGCTGCTTGCCCGCGTTGCTGGCTAGTGCTCATTATTCTAGTGGAGTAGGTAAGCCATCTTTAAAGGTAGCCATGGTTAAGCGGCGTTGAACCATGCGATTCGGCCCTAAACTGATTTCACCCGTGCGGCCTTGCATTCGCTGGCTTTGGGTTAAAGCTGGTAAGTTTTTAGCGACCGCCACTGCGTCCATGCCAAGTGCATATAAGCGTGGGTATTTAAGCTGCTCAAGGCTACCTTGCTGCAAACTCTGTAATACAAAGGGAACTTCGGTATAGATAATCCCTTCTAAATCAGCATCTTTGGTTTTTTCTACGCGCCCAGAAAAAACATGCGAAGTGGCATAGACTGGCAAATCAGGTGCTTGTGCTTGTAAGAGCGGTTTCATTAAGCGCGCTTGAGTAGGTGATGCGCCTAAGAAAATCATTTGTGCACCACTGCTATTGGCTAAAGCAGCTTGTAAAGCGCCCAAATAATCTTTAGAGGTTTCATTGGGATAGGCAATGCTATTCACTACTTGACCGCCACCCGCACGATAAGCTGCAGTGAAGGCTTCCGCTAAGCGTGTGCCCCATTGTGAGTCAGGGACTAATACTAAAGCTTGACGTAAACCACGGCTATTGGTTAAAGCGGCTACTTGACGCGCTTCATCTTCAGGCGACAGACCAAATTGATAAAGTGCAGGTGAGGTTTGTCCATCCGTCGTGTAATTGAGGCTCAAGACTGGCACGGTTAATGAGTTGCTATTAGCTAACAATATATCCAAGGCATCTTTATCCAAGGGGCCGACAATAATATCTGCACCTTCGCTGGCTGCTTGCTGATACTGCGCTAAGACATTCGCTGAGGTTGTTGCATATTTTTTGCTATTAGTCACTGTGCCAAACTGGCTACCCATGTCCTGTATGCCCTGATAGATTTCTTTGCTGACCGCGCCTAAAGCACCACTGTCGGGCAACAATACCGCTAGATTTTCCACTACGCTAGGTAAAACGTTTGCTTGTGTGGGGCTTTCATTAACAGCAGGCTCTAATTCAGGAGGGATGCCTTGAGCCACTTCGCGCTCGTCGGGCAAGCGACCACCCATTTCTAAGGCGCGTTGGCGGACTAATTGGATTTTATTCTGTAAACCGTCTGACATTTCGCTGGCATTTATGGGGAGTAAGCGTAGGGCTAAATTAGCTTGTTCATTTTGCAGCGCTAATAAAGCCAAGGTGTAGCGATAACGTGTTTGATTTTCGCCCACTAAAGCTTGGCGTGGGATTTTCTTCAAATACTGTTTAGTGGTTTTATCATCGCCTAAAGACGCAGTGACTTCAGCTGCTTGCAGAATGACCCGTTCACGCTGTGGTGAAGGCAAGCTCAAAGCAGCACGGTAATAAGTATCTGCCGCTGCTTGTTTACGGCCTTGCTTAAATAGTTGATTGCCTAATTCAACTGAAGGCGCAGATTTTTGCTGGCTAGTTTTAGCGCCTTGAGCGGCTGTAGAGCCTGACTGGCTAGTAGTAGCATTCGCTTCACCGAGAAAATTTGGATTGAGGCTACATCCTTGCAGCATGAATAATCCACTGACTAAGCTAATTGATAAGGAGTAGCGTAAGTTCAGAATTGTCATTATATCTATCCTAAATACGCGCAGAGTTAACCACGCTTGTGCCCAATTGGGCTGAAACTATAGCAGGATTTCGCTGGGTTTGGGATAGTAAAAAGCTCAGTAAAGCGTGATCATAGCGCCTTCCAACTCACAACCCCCGAGATGTTTTTATGAGCGCCAGTTTGTATTGTGTAGCCACCCCGATTGGCAATTTAGCCGACATCAGCGAACGCGCCATTAAAACCCTCAAAGCAGTGGATAAGATCTACGCGGAAGATACGCGCGTGACTGTGCGCTTATTGACTCATTTGGGCTTTCAAAAAACCTTGGTGAGTTTGCATGATCATAATGAAAGTGCGCGGGTCGCTCAGGTATTGGCTGATTTAGAGCAGGGTTTGAATGTAGCTTTAGTCAGTGATGCAGGCACACCTCTGATTAGCGATCCGGGCTATCATTTAGTGAAAGAGGTGGCGGCGGCAGGCTTTAATATCGTCCCGATTCCAGGCGCTTGTGCAGTGGTGGCTGCTTTATCCGCTGCAGGTTTGGCGACCGATCGTTTTATCTTTGAAGGTTTTTTATCGGCGAAGTCGTCGGGGCGGAAGGCTAGTTTTGAACAGCTTAAAACGGAAACCCGCACTTTAATTTTTTACGAGTCGAGTCATCGCATCGAAGGGTTTTTAGAGGACTTAATCACAGTCTTAGGTGCTGAGCGCGAACTCGTCATTGCCCGCGAATTAACCAAGTTATATGAAAGTTTTTATCGAGGTTCAGCCCAAGTACTGTTAGAACGCTTGCGGGTGGATAATGATATGCAGAAAGGAGAATTCGTAGTGTTAGTTAAGGGCGCAAGTGAAGTTCCAGAGCAGGGCAGTGTGGACGTGGAAACGGTTTTGCAGGCGTTATTGGATGAGGAAATTCCGGTGAATCAAGCAGCGAAGATTGCCGCCCGGATTACCGGGCAAGCAAAAAATAAGCTCTATCGTCAAGCGATGGAAATGAGCAAATCACTCAGCTGAAGGGTTAAGCGTAAGTGTATCCACTTCAGCTACTAATTCAGGCTCCAGCAGCAGTTCGCTTTCAACACCGTCTTTGTTGAGCACAATTAACTTATCAGGATCGACCGCTAAAATCTGCTCAGCCACTTCGGCTGGGATTAAACAGCGCTTGCCCGCTAAGAAAGTAATCGCTAAAACGCCTTGCGCTAATTCTTGTTGTTGCTGCTCGGTGACATATAAGTATTTCACCGTTTCGCCCACTACGAAGTTGTAGCGAACTGCAGCATCTTCCACATTTTTCAAATTAGCAGTGATCAGTTCTTGGACTTGCTGACGTGTTTGCTTTTTGCGCTCAGCCAATTCACGTTTACGTTTTTCTTCTGCTTCTTTTTCCTGACGCTCTAAGCTATTACGTTCGCGGTAAAACTGCTCTAAATCGGAAGCACTGCGTTGCTTAGCAGGCTTGTTTTGAGCTGGTTTATCCGCGTCAGCCTTAGGAGTTTCAGGCTTAGCAGCAGGTTTATTAGGTCTGGCAGGCATCGAAGGGCGATTGGGTTTGCTTTGCTTGTGCTTAGCTTGTTCGCGGGCTTCTTTTGCCTTTTCTTTCTGCTCTACTTTAGCCTGTTCCGCTTGGTCGATTTGCGACTGAGTAATGAGGCCAGCTTTGAGCAGTTGATCGCTTAGTGAATTGGACATAGTCAATGGTCGTTAAGATTAAACAGTAGCAAGTTCCGCTTGGATCGCTTTGGTAATGTCTTCCATCTCGCCAGTCCCATTAACTCGCTTCAACAGACATTTATCTGCGTAGTAGTTAATGAGGGGCGCGGTGTTTTCTTCATATACCTTGAGGCGATTACCAATCGTTTCCTCATTATCGTCAGCACGATGATATAAATTAGTGCTGCCACATTTGTCGCATACTCCATCTTTAGTCGGCGGAGAGAAGTAGCGGTTGTAAACAGTCGAGCAGTCTTTACAAGAAAGACGACCAGTTAGGCGTTTTAATAAGATGTCAAAATCAACATCAATTAATAGGCCGGCATCGATCGGTTGGCCAACTTCAGCTAGTAATTTATCTAAGCTAGCTGCTTGGCTTAAATTGCGTGGGAAACCATCCAGAATGAAGCCATTGGCTGCATCAGGCTGCTGTAAACGCTCGCGAATCATACCTAGTACGATATCATCAGAGACTAGGCCGCCTGCATCCATGGCTACTTTGGCCTGCTTACCGAGTTCAGTGCCGGAAGCCACTGCTGCTCTCAGTAAATCACCCGTCGAAATTTGCGGAATATTATAAATATCCGTCAAGCGTTGTGCTTGAGTTCCCTTACCTGAGCCTGGTGCTCCGAGAAGTATGATACGCATAAATTTGTTTCCCTTTTCTGCTCCAATCGAGTCACTTCTTATACTTAATTAAATGTTGCAGTGCAAGTTAGATTCAACAGTCGTTATAATAGCCCGCTTTAAACCAATGGAAGACCGCTATGAATATCGACAAAATTGCCGTCGGCAAAGACGTACCTGAATCTGTCAATGTTATTATCGAAATCCCAGCTCAATCTTCTCCTGTTAAGTATGAGATAGATAAAGAAAGTGGTGCGGTGGTAGTGGATCGTTTTATGTCTGCTCCGATGTTCTATCCAGCCAACTATGGTTTCGTGCCACATACTTTATCAGATGATGGCGATCCGGTTGACGTGTTAGTGGTCACTCCCCATCCATTGGTACACGGTTGTGTGATTCCAGCACGCCCAGTCGGTGTGCTGAAAATGTCTGACGAAGCCGGTCAAGATGCGAAGATTGTTGCCGTGCCAGCCGGTAAGTTAGCACCTGAATTCAAGGATATAACGTCGTATACTCAACTTTCGCCTTTGTTGATTAAGCAAATCCAGCACTTCTTTGAACGTTACAAAGAGCTGGAGCCAGGCAAGTGGGTAAAAGTTGAAGGTTGGGCAGATGCTGCTGAAGCTAAACAAGAAATTTTAGACAGCATTAAGCGTTACGAAGATAGCAGCAAGTAAAGTTTTAGAGCTAGCTTAAATTAAACTTTAGTTAAGCTGGACTCATCCAATAAACTCCTGCTGATTTTCTGATAAACTTAGAGGCAGGAGTTTATCTCTGGGCTAATAATACTTATTTATCATTAAACTAATTAATTATAGTGTCGGCACGGTATGGGTGAGCGGTTATCTATTAAAACTGAACGGGACGAGCAGCAGCTGTTTAATACGCGCGCTATTGTTGCTGGTTTGATCGTGCTGTTTGCTTTAGGCGGCATCATGATGCGTCTATATTTTTTGCAGATCAAAGAGCATGCAGCTTATACCGAGCTTTCTAAGCAAAACTACCAAAAACATATTCCGCGTGCACCGACTCGTGGGCAAATTTACGACCGTAATGGCGCTAAGCTAGCTGACAATCATGCCCAATATGTTTTAGAAATCGTCTGGGACAGTGTGCCTGATCAAAATGACGACGGCAAAAAGCGCTGGAATGATATGGAAATCATGCTTGAGCGCTTAAATAAAATCGTTCCTCTGTCTGAAAAAGATATCCGCATTTTTGGTCAGCAGGTCAATCGTCGCAGTCGTTATCAGCCGACTCCGCTGAAAGAAAATATGACCGAACAGGAAATGGCGATGTTTGCGGTGAATAAGTCGCGCTTTCCGGGAGTCAATTTAGAGCGGCGCATGCAGCGTTATTATCCACTGGGTACTGTCGCTAGCCATGTCATTGGTTATGTGGGGCGGATTGATGATCGCGATTTAGAGCGTTTAGATAAAGATAACTACGCAGGCACGAGTCACATTGGCAAAGTGGGTGTTGAAGCTGCACATGAAGGCTTGCTACATGGCCAAGCAGGCTATGATCTTGCTGAAGTAGACGCGCATGGTCGCCACCAAGACATGATTGAGCGTAAAGAGGCTGTGGGTGGGCAAGACCTGATTTTAGGTTTAGATATCAATCTACAGCTGAAAGCAGAGGCTTTACTCAAGGGCGAGCGTGGCGCCGTGGTTGCGATTGATCCGCGCACTGGCGAAGTGTTAGCGATGGCGAGTGTACCGACCTTTGATCCGAATCTGTTCGTGGATGGCATTTCTAGCAAAGCGTATTCTGAGTTACGTGATGACCCTGATCGCCCCCTGTATAATCGTGCTCTGCAAGGCGCCTACCCACCAGGTTCGACAGTCAAACCGATGAATACGATGGCGGGTTTATACGAGAAAGTCATTTGGCCCGGCAAAACTGTCTATGATCCGGGCTTTTTCCAAATCCCAGGTCATAAGCACCGCTATCGCTGCTGGAAAAAGTCAGGGCATGGTGGCGTGAGTATGGATTATGCGATTGCACAATCCTGCGATACCTTCTTTTATGATATGGCTTATCGCATGGGTATTGAGAAGTTTTCAGGCTATATGAGTTTATTTGGATTCGGGAAGAAAACGGGGGTCGATCTGACTTCTGAATCAGATGGCCTAATGCCCACCACTGAATGGAAGCAGCGCCGTTATAAGCAAGTTTGGTATCCCGGTGATACGGTCAATATTGGTATAGGTCAAGGTTACTGGTTGGCTACACCGATTCAGCTTGCACATGCAACTGCCAGTGTAGCAATGCGGGGTAAGCGTATTCGTCCGCATGTCTTAAGAGCGGTGCGCCCTGCTAAAAATAAGCCTGAAACCCTGATCGAGCCAGAAGTGATTGCACAAATTCCCGCCCGGGATAAGCGCCATTGGGAAATGGTGGTGCAAGGTATGGTGCATGTAGTGCATGCGTCTTACGGTACTGCCAAGCGAGTTGGCGTGGGTGCGCCTTATACGATTGCGGGTAAAACAGGGACTGCGCAAGTTTTTGGGATTGCGCAGAATGCGCGTTATGATGCCTCACGCTTGGCGAAGCGCTTACATGACCATGCTTTATTCGTAGGCTTTGCGCCTGCTGATAATCCACAAATTGCGGTGTCGGTGATTGTAGAAAATGGGGGCGGTGGTAGCTCGACCGCAGCACCGATTGCCCGCAAGGTGATGGATGCCTATCTCCTGAAAAAATATGATGATGAAGCTTCAACTGAAGAAAGCGGTGAAGTTGAACCCGCTGATATAGTCCCTACCATTGAGGGCACTGAGTAATGATTTCTGGCTTGCTTCCAGCCTCTCTTCTAAAGATGCTGCAGCGTGTAGATTTAGTACTGCTCGCTGCTTTGTCCCTCTTAATGTTTATGGGCTTAGTCACTTTATATAGTGCAGCGGATACTCAGCTGTCCACGGTCTATCGTCAAGGCATTCACTTTGCGATCGGCCTAGTCTTGATGCTGTTATTTTCACAAGTTGAAGGTAAAACCCTGCGCCAGTTTGCGATTTGGCTCTACGGCATTGGCATCGTCTTACTGATTTTAGTCTTGATGGTAGGCGTCATTAAGAAGGGTGCACAACGCTGGCTGTATGTGGGGATTGATATCCAACCTGCTGAGATGATGAAGCTGGCAGTGCCGATGATGGTCGCCTATTACTTTTCTGAAAAGCCCTTACCACCGCGCTTCTTAGATATTATTGTTGCCCTGATTTTGGTGGGCATCCCCATGGTATTAATCATGAAGCAGCCCGATTTAGGTACGGCACTGCTAGTCGCTTTAGCAGGCTTATTTGTCATCTATTTAGCTGGTATGTCGTGGTGGCTGATTGGTGGCTCGATAGCCGCTGTAGCGATCGCTGCTCCCTTGATGTTCAATTACGGCATGTACGAATACCAGCGCCAGCGGATACTGACCTTGTTTAATTCAGAAAGTGATCTATTGGGTACGGGCTATCATATTTTTCAATCCAAAATCGCGATTGGCTCGGGTGGCCTTTACGGGAAAGGTTGGCTGAGTGGCGATCAATCTCATTTGGACTTTTTACCGGAGCGTCATACTGACTTTATCTTTGCGGTGTTTGGTGAGGAGTTTGGCTTTTTAGGTAATTTATTATTACTGGGTCTCTATGTATTTATTATTTGGCGTGGTTTGTATATTGCATCCAAAGGAGCAGATACCTTTTCGCGCTTATTAGCAGGTAGCTTAAGCTTAACCTTCTTCATCTATTTAGTCGTGAACACTGGCATGGTGAGTGGGGTTTTACCTGTTGTGGGCATTCCTTTGCCGTTAGTGAGCTATGGTGGCACCTCGGTGGTTACCCTAATGAGTGCTTTTGGTATTATCATGGGGATGAAGAAGCGTAAGCGTATTTATCAAACAGACGAATAGGGCTCAACAATGCAAAAATCTTGGGGAAAGGATGGCCTAAGCTGGGTAGTCACCTTATTGCTATGCTCTGGTTTAGCAGCCTGTACTAATCCTGGTGGTATTCCTGAAGCCGGAGCTGGTTCCTCAGGTTCTGGTTCTATTCCCTCCGCTGATCCTTTGGTAACTCCGCGCCCGCAACCGAATCGGCCGATTCGACCTCCCGTCTTACCAAGGCCGCAGCCGTCTGTGCAACCTATTTACCCGAACCCACTGACTATTCCTGACCCTGTGCAGCCGCAGATTGACCCGCCAGCTCTGGGCGCTAATTATTTAAGCTATCCTGCTATGCAAGCGTTTATTAGTCGGATGCAGCAAACACATGGTTTTAATCCGACTCAATTACAGAGCTTATTTAGCAATGTGCAGCGTAATGATGAAATAATTGCTAAAGCAACTAAACCGGCGGAAGGCAAGCCTTGGTTGCAGTATCGGCCTATTTTTATGACCGAAGATAGGATTAGTAGTGGTGTAGCGTTCTGGCAGCAGCATGCTACGGTCGTTAATGCGGCTGCCCAGCAGTATGGTGTTGATCCCGCTTATATTGTCGCCATTATTGGCGTAGAGACTTTTTATGGGCGGAATACCGGCAATTACTATGTATTACAAGCGCTGACCACCTTAGCCTTTGATTTTCCGAAACGTGCCGATTTCTACCAAAAAGAACTTGAGCAATATTTATTACTGACCCGTGAAGAACAGGTACAACCTTTAGCTTGGCAAGGCTCCTATGCAGGAGCGATGGGTCTAGGGCAGTTTATCTCTAGTAGCTATCGTCAATATGCACAAGATTTTAATCGCGATGGGCGGCGTAATTTATGGGACCCCGAAGATGCGATTGGCAGTGTCGCTAATTATTTAGCGCGTCATGGCTGGCAAGCAGGCCAAGATGTTGCGGTTCCAGCTTATGTTTCCGGGCAGGGCTATGCTAGACTGCTGAACGAAAAGCCAGTGAAGCCAAGCATGGATTTATCAGTACTAGCTGCTCAGGGCATCGTGCCGGTGAGTAATTTGCGAGTGCGGCAAGCGGGTTTAATTCTGCTGGATGGGGCGGCAGGAAATGAGTTTTGGTTGGGTGGAGATAATTTTTATGTGATTACCCGCTACAACCATAGCAATAAATATGCGATGGCTGTGCATCAATTAGCACAAGCTATCCGCCAACGGATAGGCCGTTAATGATCTGTTACTGTGCTCAGCCTTAGACTAGCAGCTAGGGCAAGCCATGAATTAATGATGATAACAACGATGAAAAGTATTATTCAACGAGCACTGCTGTTGGTTGTCACTATGAACTTTATAGTGGGGTGTAGTGTATTCACGACCGATGAGCCGACAACGACTAATTCCATACCCCCTTTAAAAATGGCTGAAGGCCGAGAGGGCTGTGGCAATGAAGCCAGCTATACGCTAAAAGGCAAAAGCTATCAGGTGCTTAGCTCGGCTAAGGGGTATCAAGAAGAGGGTTTGGCCTCATGGTATGGTGCTGAGTTTCAAGGCACGAAAACGGCAGGCTGTGAAACCTTTGATATGAATAGCTTCTCGGCAGCTCATCGTAGTTTGCCGTTGCCAAGCTTTGTACGGGTTACCCATTTAGCCAATAAGAAATCGGTGATTGTACGTGTGAATGACCGTGGCCCCTTTGAGGGGGATGGTTTAATTCAACTTTCGTTTGCTGCCGCCAATGCGTTAGATATTACTACGAAAAGCGGTGAAACGGCTCAGGTACGGGTAGAAGCACTGGATACTCAACAAAATGCTGCCTTAGAAGCAGGGCAGAGTAAACTTGCTGGGCGTGCGCGCATCAAAGCTAAGCAGACTCCAGCGCAAATTCAAGCTGAGCAGGCAGCGAAGGCCACTGGCAAAAGCTTTTATGTCGTCGTCAATAATTTTGCTGAGCAAGAAGAAGCTTTAGAAATGTTTGTACGCCTCACGTCGGTGGGCTTAAGCAAAACAGAAATGGCGACTGCAGCGCAAGATGGTAAACAAATGCATCAAGTACGGATCGGGCCGCTGTACACACAAGATCAAATTGATAATGTGAAGGATGCGCTAGAAAATAATGGTTTGGCAACTTTCCGAGTTGTCGCAATCAATCAATGAAATAGAGAGTGAATAACAGGATGTTACTGAGAATACTGTTGGTGGGTTTGTTGTTATCGAGTTTGGCGTATGCTGAAACCAAGCCTGTCAAAACTCCAGCACCCACCGCTGTAGAAAGTTCGGAAGATATGCCTGCCGGTGCAGGTTCAGGTGCTAAACCGATGGCTCCACCCAAAGGCGGACAAGTGGTTGCTTTAGCCGATGGCGCGCCTGAAGTGGACTCCACTAGCTTTGTCTTGGTTGATTTTCAAAGCGGGGAAGAATTAGCCGCTTTGAATCCGGGCGAGCGGGTAGAGCCTGCCAGCATTACTAAGCTGATGACTGCCTATATTCTGTATCGTGAGCTGAGCAAAGGTACGATCAAGCTGGATGATGAAGTCCTGATTAGCCAGCATGCTTGGGAAATGCAAGGTTCGCGCATGTTTGTGGAGCTAGGTAAAAAGGTTCAACTAGAAAAGTTATTACGCGGTTTGATTATTCAATCCGGCAATGATGCTGCAGTCGCTTTAGCCGAGCATGTGGCAGGCTCTGAAACTGCTTTCGTGCAGCGCATGAATGAGACGGCCAAAGAATTGGGCATGAATAATACACAGTACCAAAATGTTACAGGTTGGCCAGCACCTGATCATTATACTACCGCTCGCGATATTGTTACCTTGGCACGCGCCTTGATCACTGAATTCCCTGATCGCTATAAACTCTATTCAGAGAAAGAATTTACCTATAACAATATTAAGCAGCATAACCGCAATAAATTATTATGGCGTGATCCGTCTGTGGATGGCATGAAAACCGGCCATACCGAGTCGGCGGGTTTTTGTTTGGTAGCCTCCGCTAAGCGTGACAATATGCGGTTGATTTCGGTGTTATTGGGATCAACTGACGAAAATAGCCGCACTGAATCTAGCCAGCGTTTATTGGAATATGGTTTCCGTACCTTTGAAACGCACAAATTGTATAAAGGCGGCGATGCCCTTTCTGCAGTACGTGTTTGGCAGGGCGATAAAACTAAAGTGGCAGCCGGTGTGATTGACGATCTATATGTAAGTATAGGTAAAGGCCGCTACGACCAACTTAAAGGTGTTATGCAGTTCGATAAAGCGATTGATGCACCGATTCGACGTGGCGATGTTCTTGGGAAAATCATTCTATCTGATCAAGGTAAAGTATTGAAAGAAGTGCCTTTATTGGCTTTAGAGGATATTGCCGAAGGTGGTTTGTGGCGGCGAATGTCAGATAGTGTTCAGAAGTTTTTTGCTGACTAAGGCGCGGGAGCCACTAGTATGAGTGTATTTAGTAAGTCTGAAGTGGAAATCGAATTTCCAAGTGACTTTCCTATTAAAGTAGTGGGGGCGGCGCGTGATGATTTAAAGCAAATCATTCACGATATTATTGCCCAGCATGATCCTGAGTTCTCAATGGATGCCATTCGTAGCACCGAAAGCCGCAGTGGTAAATATCACAGTCTAACTTTAGGTGTGCGTGCTACCAGCAAAGAGCAGTTAGATTCCATTTATAATGATTTAAAAGCCTGCGAGCTGGTGCTGTGGGCACTCTAAAAGTTCGGGTTCTAGGCGCAAACCAAGCTTACCTACCAACCCTTGAAGCGATGCAAGCCTTCACTCAGCAGCGTACAGAAGAGGCTGTTGATGAACTTTGGGTAGTTGAGCATCAAGCAGTTTTTACGCTAGGTCGTAATGGACAAATGGAGCATGTGCTGGCTGCGGGCGAAATTCCGGTTGTAAAAGTTGATCGTGGTGGGCAAGTGACCTATCACGGCCCTGGCCAACTCGTTATTTATCTGTTGTTAGATGTGCGCCGCCTCGACTTGGGGGTGCGTGAGTTGGTGATGAAGATCGAGCAAGCGATTATTCAACTCTTAGCCAACCGCAATATTGACGCCGCTGGTGATCGAGATGCGCCAGGGGTTTATGTCGCTGGCAAAAAGATTGCAGCTTTAGGTTTAAGGGTTAGCCGAGGTAAGACTTACCACGGTTTAAGCTTAAATGTAGATATGGATTTAGAGCCGTTTAAGCGCATTAATCCTTGCGGCTATGCGGGTTTAGAGGTCATTCAATGCCGCGATTTGGGCATCACTGAAACACCGATGGAACTAGCTGGGGAATTAGCAATGCTGCTGGCTCAACAGTTGGGTTATAAGCAAATCGAGTGGCTAGCTGATTAAAATCTAAAAAATATCTGAGTGTTAACGGCAGATCTTTACTGCTCAGGCAACTAACACTTATCAAAACTCGAATGATCGATCTGGAGCAGTTACGAGTTTTAACAAATTTAGAGTTGTTTGAAGTGTGTCCGCTTAAATATCCTTCACATGCATTAGGTAGGCAAAGTAGTAGCGGTATTTGTGTATTTTAAAGCACGAGATTCAGCAGCTGACTAAATATATTTAGCTGTGCCCGTCATGATTTTAGAAAATAAGGGCATAGCAAGTTTGCGGATGGGGAAGGGTAATTTCGCGCCGCCTGCTTGTTCAGCCATCTGACCATGACGGATTTCATCTTCTTTCATTTGCTGCAAAATGACGGTGCTAGGTAAGTCGCTGGCAGGTAGTTTGCCTAAATGTTCAGCTAGATGTTGCTCCACTTGGTCTTCAGTTTCTTTAACAAAACCGAGACTCCATTTATCACCTACCCAACCTGCAGCTGCTCCCATTGAAAATGAACCCCAATACCAAATGGGATTCAGGCGACTAGGATGGCTCGATAAATCCTCCAGACGCTGAGCACACCAAGCGAGATGATCATTTTCTTCTAAGGCAGCACGTTCCATTTGAGCCCGTACTTGGGGGAGCTTAGCAGTCAGGGCTTGTCCACGATACAAGCCCTGTGCAGCGACTTCGCCTGCATGGTTAATGCGCATCAATTGAGCAGACCGTTTGCGTTCTTCTTCGGTTAACTCAGCCCGTCCCTGTACTTGCTGTGCAGGATTAGGGCGTTCAGTGGTGCTAGGCGTAGCCACCGTTGCCCGTAAAGACTGATCAACTTCTACTAACAAACGATCTAACAAACTCAATGAGCGCATAGTGATTAACGAGGTAAAGTAGTTAGATAATTAATCACATCACCCAATTTATCAGAGCCAGTCATGCGGCTCGGGCCTGTGATGTATTTGCCATTCACAATAATACTAGGTACTGAGTCAATCCCAGATTTGGTATTAATATCACGTGCATAGCTGAGTAAACTATTCAGCTCCATCGATGACATTGCTTTATTGACTTCATCCGCTGTGTAGCCAAAAGACTCGAAAAAGCGGCGTAGATTGTCATCACTTTTTACAGTATCACCACGCTCAAGGCGCGGCAGCGGGCGGCGTTGCACATGCGCAGCATTAAAGATTTTGTCATGTAAACCTTTAGCGCCGTCCCGATCTAGGATATAGCCAATATAGTAAAGCTTGGCGTGATAATCCCACGTCTCACCTAAAGTGCCTGGTACCCGATTGAAAAATACATTAGCTGGTTTAGTTTTGAGATATTCCTTAATAGTCGGCTCTAAACTAAAGCAGTGTGGGCAGCCGTACCAGAAAATCTCACTGACTTCATTCTGACCCGTGGGTGCTTTCAAGGCCACAGGTGGGTTAATGATGGTATATTGCTTGCCTTCCGTGTATTCAGCTTGTGTGACTTCCGACATACAACCCACCAAAGTCAATAACATCGCTGTTACCATCGGTAGGAAAAACTTAACCATTCTCATTCAATTATTCTCCGTCGTTATTGAGTATTGCACGCAAATCATTAGCTCAGACCTTGATCTTAGGCTTAAAGTTCACCATAAGAGTGTAGGCCGGAAAGGAACATATTCACGCCTAAGAAGGCAAACAAGGTAATGAATAAGCCAATAACCGCCCACCAAGCCATCTGGGTGCCGCGCCAGCCTTTAGAAAAGCGGAAATGCAACCAAGCAGCGTAATTCAACCAAACAATCAGCGCCCAAGTTTCTTTAGGGTCCCAAGACCAGTAGCCGCCCCAAGCTTCTGCTGCCCACATAGCTCCCAAAATCGTTGCAATAGTGAAGAAGGCGAAGCCTAAAGCTATCGCTTTATAAGTAATATCATCCAGCATTTCTAAAGAGGGTAAGGCTTTTTGCGTGCTGGGTAGCATTAACAGGAAGCCCAAGGCAGTCAGCAGCAGGGTAATGCCTAAAGCGATCCCTGCTGAATTTAATCCTAAAGCCAGCAAGCTGCCCTCAAACGGTGTTTTGCCAAAAGCAGCACGTGCAAACATCCAAGTGAACAAACCTAGGAAAATAAACGAAGGGACGAGGATGGCGACTAAGCGTGAAGGATGGCTGTAATAGTACTTAATTAAATAAGCACTGCTGGTCATAGCAGCTAAAGCAAAAGCCCCGTAACCCACGAAATTAGCCGGTACATGGATTTTCATCCAATAGCTTTTCAAGGCAGGAACCAGTGGGCGGATTTCATGTGCGCCGCGTTCAAAGCTATACCAAAGCAAGAAAGCCACTGCTGCACTGATCACTAATAAGGCAAAACCGCCTAATGCGCGGCTGCGATAGCGGCCTTCATAGTACAAATACAGCGTACCGGTAATTAAGCAGAAGAGAATAAACACTTCATATAAATTACTGACCGGAATATGCCCAAATTCAGGGTCGACTAAATAAGATTCATACCAGCGTACCATCAAGCCGGTAAAGCCCATTACCACGGCAGACCAAGTTAGGATGCTAGCGGTTTTGGCGATAAATTCATTATTCGCAATTAAACCCGCAAAATAAAAGACCGTCGCCAAGACAAACAGGGCGCTCATCCACATAATCGCGGATTGGCTGGAGAATAAGTATTTCAGTCCAAAGACGGTTTCTGCATTCGCGATATTGCCACTGTAAAGCCATATCCCTAATAAGCTAAAAGCGGTAATGGCTAAACTCATTGGCTGGACTGCGCGCCAATTCCAGCCTAACACAATGAGAGCAGGCGCACTCATGATCAAGAAGCCTTGCTCATACACATCCATATAGCCAGAGTAGAGCATATAGGCGAAAGCAGTTCCCGCCACGACTAAGGCAGCCCAAGCCCAATCGGTTATCTTAAGACGCTGCCAAAAACTAGGCTTGTCCATCAGCGCATGCATGGCTTCTTGTGGAACAGACATTATGAATCCCCTCTTGCTGTAAGCACTGTCTGAAAGGCTGAACGTAAGCGTTCAAAATACTTATCAAAATCATGCGGATTACGATTGCTACTACCCGCTAAAATGATTTCATTGTCGCCAGATTCTAAAGGTTTTACCAAAACCCAAATTCTACGTTGAGCCACATAGAATAATAAAAAGACCCCAATAGTTAGCATAATACATCCGAGATAGACGACGTCTTGCCCAGGGGAGCGGGTAATTTGCAAACCGGAAGCTTCAATCTGTTTAAAGGTTTTGAGTTGAATGTACCAAGGTGAACCATAGAAAGGTAGGTTGGACATAGCGCTCAAGCTATCATCAAAAAACAACCAATCTGTTTCTGTGGGTTCAGTGATGCCGCGCTGCTTGAGAAGATCGATATAAACACTACGTAAGGAAGCTTGCAGTACTTTGGTAAAGGCTTCACTGACTTGTTGGCGTTGCTCTTCAGGGAAACGCGCATCAATATCGCTCATAATACCATCAAAGCCTTTAGCGGCGAATAATTGCGTGAGGCGTACCATAGAATCAATGATTTGAGTTTCCACGGTTGCATTATCAATTTGGCTATTCTGTACCGCACCCATTGAGCTTTTAGTGGTGGCGGTGGCGGTGGCGCGGACAGTCGCTTCATCTTGCAAAGCACTGAGGAAAGCAAGAAACAGTTCAGGGGAGCCTTTTTTATCCGCAGGAATATGTAAGAAGCGTTGTGGATCAGCTGGGCTTTTGCGCACCCCACTGATGAGATACATACGCCCTTCAATAATCACTGGGTTCATGTAATTGGTGTATTCAATCGCCTCACCTGCTGCATTTCTTAAGCGGAAGATAACACTGGGGCCAATATTTTTCTGCTCATCAAGCCCTTGCTCATTTTTCACAGGATTAATATTGAAGAGACGAAAATTATCCAGCTCTAAACGATATTTCTCAGTCGAGCCGGTTAGGTTGTAATCTTGTGAAATATTCCCAGTGACAGTCTGTGGCGCATACTGCTTGGTGAAGGGATTAAATTGCAGCTGTACTTCAGAGCCACCATCGCCAAAATTCGCTTGGTAAATCGCGGTGCCTTTATAAATTAGCGGATGATTCACTGAAATGGTATGCGCCATCGGCTCTTTCAGATCGGGGTCGTGAATGACGATATCACTCTCGAATGACTTCGGTTGACCGGTCGAATAGTGTTCTACTCTAAATTCTTTAACCTCAATTTCATAAGGCAAGCGCTGCACTAAATAGCCGTCACGCACGGGGAGGAAAATAATATTGGCGCTACGGCCTTCAGGAATATCCACCGAGCCGCGATAAGAAAAACTCTTAGCACCCAGCTGGCTGACTGCTGGAACCTCTGAGGCAGGCATATTGCGGGTTTCGGGTTTGATCGTTCCTTGCCATTCACCCCACATAATAGGCAGCTTACTGTCTAACAAACCGCCAATGAAGATCACGATCATGCCTATATGAGTTAGCCAATAGCCCCATTTATTCGCGCCACCTTTCATCCCTGCAACGATACTATAGCCTTCATCTTGATGGCTACGGAAGCGAAAACCTTCATTCTTTAAGGTCTGCTGCGAAACAGCTTGGATGTTTTCTACCGATTCGTGGCTGACAAAACTGGCGCTATGATGCATAGCACGTAAGGACTTTTCTTTAGCTTTTTCGCGGTATTGTTTCAGTTCGCGTAAAATGCCCGGCGTATTTCGGATCACACAAGTCGCAGTAGACAACAGTAAAAAGCCTAAAATCAATAAAAACCAAATCGAAGAATAGACATCATACAAGCCTAAGGATTTAAAAAGCTCGAACCAAAATTTGCCAAATTTGATTTCATAATCAGGATAGGGCTGATTCTGTTTAAGCACAGTACCAATGACGGAGGCGATAGCTAAAATCACTAATAAAGTGATCGCTAGGTTCATTGAGCCTAGAAAATCAACCAGTCGATTGTTGCTAGATCGAGAAACTTTCATAAGTACTGCTTAGTGTGAGCTTAGTGATGGGGAAAAATAGTAAAGGGTGGACAAGCCACCCTTCGTCTATATATCAGAAGTTCTGCAAAGCGCAAATTACTTCTGCAAACCAGAGACGTACTCAGCAACAGCAGTCATTTCTGCGTCAGTCATTTTGACTGCGATGTTGCGCATCATTTTACCATTGTCATTAGCGCGCGCCCCAGTACGGAACGAATCTAATTGAGTTTTGGTATAAGTGACTTGTTGACCTGCTAAGGACGGGAACTTAGCGGCTGGATTACCAGAGCCAGTCGGGCCGTGGCAAGCGGCACAAGCGGGAATACCATTGGAGGCATTACCGCCTTTATAAACTTGCTCACCCAAGGTCACTTGAGTTTGATCAGTTTTACCTGGAGTGATTGTCTGACTAGAAAAATAAGCAGCTAAATCAGCCATATCTTGATCGGTCAGCGGAGCAACCATCGGAGCCATGGAAGCGTTATAGCGGCCACCTTCAGCATCCTTGCCAGCTTTGAAATTCTGTAGTTGCTTAAACAGATAAGACTCACCTTGGCCCGCTAGTTTTGGCCATTCAGGGTTAGTGCTGTTACCATCAGCGCCGTGGCAAGCGGCACAAGTTGCTGATTTGGTCTTACCCGCAGCTGGATCGCCTTTTAGTGCAGTATCAGCTGCCCATACTGCAGCAGAAGTGCTAAAAGCAAGGCTTGTTAGTGCTAGGATGAGTGTCTTCTTCATCTAGAAAGTGCTCCCAAAAACATCGAAGTAAAGCTACAAATTCGTTTGCCTGAGAGGATGGCCGCCGGGTATCCTCCAAAAGTGCCAGAATTGTATATCATATCCCGCAATCATACCTCAAAAAATGCATTAGAGAACGCTAACATCATGATGAATCATTATTATCAGCAAGCCAGTTTTGTGCAAAGTGCCACGACTCCTAAAACCCTTCCTCAAGAAAGTGGTATCGAGGTGGCTTTTGCTGGGCGTTCTAACTCAGGCAAGTCCAGTACAATTAATCGCGTTTGTTTCCAAAAATCACTGGCACGTACCAGTAAAACGCCTGGGCGTACACAGCTGATTAACTTCTTTACCTTGCCAGAAGGGCAATTGTTAGTGGATCTTCCGGGTTATGGTTATGCCAAAGTGCCCGAAAATATCAAGTTACAGTGGCAGAAGTTTATCGAGGCTTATCTTACTACGCGTACCACCCTTAAGGGCTTGATTTTGGTCATGGATATTCGTCATCCCATGACGACTTTCGATCAGGGCTTATTATCTTGGGCAGAACATCGCCAATTGCCTGTGCATATCGTACTGAATAAAGCAGATAAATTAAGCAAAGGAGCGATGCATAGCACGGTGTTAGCAGTGAGAAAAGAATTAACCAGCTATCGCATGCCAGTAAGTGCACAAGCGTTCTCAGCAACCAAGGGCTTAGGTTTAGAAGAGTTGTGGATAAAGTTGGATGAGTGGTACGAGCGAGGCGCGACTCAAACTACGATTAATATTCATTAACCGTTCATTTAATAGCGCATAAACTTTAAGTATAAAAAGGAACCCCGGCCAAACAGGGGGTCTAAAAGCCGGGGTTTAATAAACAGGTCTGGATTGGGGACACCAAACCTGTATCCGCAAAAGAGACCTCGACAGCACCGGGCTTTAGTGCTTTTTTGTGTCGCGTCCCTTCATTTCGCGGAAATTCGCAATAACTGCTTACCTTCATTTTTAGATTAGAAGTCAGATTTTTCTGCTTCTACTTCCTTAGATGAACGTAGGCTGTATCAGTTCCACCATTTATAGCATTTTTTTGCCGCTTGTCAATGTCAGTTCAGTTACATTTGCTCAAGTTATGAGCTTTTAGCCTGAATTAATTACTTTCCCAAAAGGGACGTTGCTGGGTTGGTGTAGCATTACCAGCCGCTCCCACTTGTCCAATGCGTGCTTGAGCAGTGTAAGTCTGACCTGACCGTAAATAAATGATCTTAAGCATAGTTCCAGCACGTACAGAGCCAATTAAACTCTTAACGTCACTGGCTGCGCGAATTTCAGCATCATTGACTTGTAAGATCACATCACCTGCTTGTAAACCAGAGCGTTCTGCGGCAGAGCCAGGAAACACCCGTTCAACTAAAGCGCCTGTATTCGCGGGTAGACTGGAGTTACTCGCAATCTGCGCATCGACATCGCTGACTTCAATGCCTAATAAGCCACGCTCTACTTGGCCAAAACGCACAATCTGATCAATGATACCGGCTGCGGTATTGACAGGAATTGCAAAGCCAATCCCAATATTGCCACCACTTTGACCACCTAAAATGGCAGTATTAATCCCAATCAGCTCACCGCGTAGATTCACTAAAGCGCCACCAGAGTTACCTAAATTGATAGAGGCATCCGTCTGAATAAAATTTTCATACTCACCAATCCCAGGATTACGATGCAGAGCGCTAATAATTCCTGAAGTCACTGATTGACCAATCCCATATGGGTTACCAATGGCTACCACGAAATCGCCCACTTTTAAGCGATCAGAATCACCAAAGCGCATTGCCGCTAAGCGCTCTGCTTTAATAGCAATAATGGCTAAATCGACTTTAGGATCAGCGCCGATGATCCGCGCTTGAAAACGTTGCCCATTATTCAGAGTAACCGTAATCCGTTCAGCGCCTTCAATCACATGGTAATTGGTGAGAATATGCCCATGCCGCGCATGTACGATGACACCTGAACCCGTACCATCAATTTTGCGCTCCCCTTGAACATCGCCAAAAAAACGCTTGAAGAAGGGGTCATTCAGAATCGATTCGTCGATTTTTTGCTTACCTTCAGTGGTGATATTAACCACTGCAGGGGTGACGCGCTCTAACATGGGCGCAAGGCTGGGGAGGGTTTGACCATTAACGCTTTCAGGCAAAGCACCTGCACAGGCACAACCTTGTATACCTACTACTAAGAGTGTGGCGAGTAGAGCGCGCTTCCAAATACTTGGTGACATATTATCTGCATCCTGAAACGTTTTGCTTCGTGAATCTGATTATTCTAGACCAGCCCCATTCAATTTTTGCAAAGCTGAACAGAAGACTTTGTGGTGTAGTGAAAATACCACTATTTTAACTTTTGTTCCAAAAAAACCACGTAAAGATTACCACCGCCTATCGCGTCGTCTTTAAATGTTGTCTGGGTGACCAGTTAAAAGTACGTTCCATTTGTGCATAAAACTCTTGTTGCTGTGCTGTAGTAGCAGGGGGCGTTTGTACTTGTAAAGTGATGTACATATCACCTTGGGCTGCACTGGTATTAATACCGCGTCCCGGCAAACGCATTTTTTTGCCTGATTCACTGGCAGCTGGAATTTTTAAACTCACAGGCCCTGTCGGGGTCGGTGCGAGCACCGTAGCGCCTAAGGCCGCTTCCCAAGGACTTAGGGGTAAGTCTAAATATAAATCTTGTCCGACTAGCTCATAGTACGGGTGTTCAGCAATATGAATGACTAAGCTTAAATCAGCACCACCTAGGCCTTTACCTATTAAACGTAAGCGGCTACCTTCTGCAGAGCCTTTTGGAACACGCACTTGAATTGTATCGCCATTAGGCGCTTGAATAGCTTTGATAGTATCGAAAAATAAATCTTCAATTTGCAACGTTAAATTATATTCTTGCGGCTCAATGGGGGCTTGGGGTTTAAATTCCGCTGATTTATCGCGGCGTTTTTTTCCAAATAAATTATTAAAAAGTGTCGAGCTACGCCGAGTATCAGGAATATCTTGTTTGCTAATTTCTTCAAAGAAAGCCACATCGACTTTTCTAGCAGTATTAACTGATGAACTAGTTGGAGTGGGCTTGGTTGGAGTTTGCTGTTGTTCGTACTTACTGCGCTTACTGCTGTCACCTAGGGTTTCGTAGGCTTCATTAACCGCTTTGAAATGCTCTTCAGCCCCTGGAACTCGACTGACATCAGGATGGTATTTGCGTGCTAAACGGCGGTAGGCTAGCTTAATATCGTCAGCGCTAGCACTCCGTGAAATCCCCAATACTTGATAATAATCTTTGGCGGCCATTATTCAATGTTCTGAATTTGCTCACGCATCTGTTCGATGAGTACTTTTAAATCAACGGCTGCTTGGGTGGTTTCTGCATCATTCGACTTGGAAGCTAAGGTATTCGCTTCACGATTCAGTTCCTGCATCAGAAAGTCCATGCGCCGACCAATGGGTTCATCGCGTTCGAGTACGGCGTTTATTTCGTCAAGATGCGCCATTAAACGGTCAAGCTCTTCTTCGACATCTAAGCGTTGCGCGAGCATAACCAGTTCTTGTTCAAGACGATTGTTATCAGGAATGACATCCAGCTCAGCTAAACGCTGATGAATTTTGTCTTTAATCCCACTAACAATCTCGGGGCGACGTTTCCGAATACGCACTAAAATTTCGGCGATTTGATCACAACGCGAATCAATAAATTCAGCTAGGCGTTTACCCTCACGTTCACGCGTAGCGATTAAGTCATTTAAAGCAGTCGCCAATAATTGCTCTGCTTCTTGCCCCAAACGTTCTAGATCAGGGGCACTGTCTAAGGTAACACCCGGCCAGCGCAGAATATCCACCGCTTTTAGGGTTTCAGAACTATTAGTTAACGCCTCAATTTGCCTACATGCAATTATCAATGCACGCGCTAAGGGTTCATTCACCACAATCGTGGAGCTTTCACCTACGCCCGCTGCATAGCGTAATGAGGCTTCTAATTTGCCACGGTGTAGACGGTTTTGTAGCAGGGTGCGGAAGTTGTTTTCGATAGAGCGGAATTCTTCAGGAACCCGTAGGCTAATATCTAGGTAGCGATGATTAACAGAACGCAACTCCCAACTCAACTTACCTTGAGCTGAAGAAATTTCGTGGTGTGCAAATGCAGTCATGCTACGAATCATCTTGAGTTTCCTATCCGGCTAGGGGTTAAAAGCTAATAGGTTTATATCTTAGAGGATTTGGTGCTTTAGGTCATTTTTGTCTGTGCGCAACACCAAATCTGAATCTTTTCCACTCCATGATCAATTAATAAAGCCTCTAATTCCGCACAAGTAGCACCGGTAGTGACTACATCATCAAAAATCGCGACATGCTGATAAGAAATAGGGCTGATTAATTGAAATGCTCGCTCAAGATTATGCTGACGTGCCGTGGCCGCCAATTTTTTCTGCTCATCGGTATGGCGCTGGCGAATGATTGGGGTAAGGAGTAAAGGTAAACCCAAGTTTTTGGCTAAGGGGCGCACTAACTCAACTGACTGATTAAAACCACGTTGCCGAAGGCGCTTCGGATGCAAGGGTACAGGTAAGATGGCTTCTGGTAGTTCAGTAATGAACTTCGGAAACTCTTGCTGCAACAGGCTTGCAAGTAATTGGATTTTATCTAAAGACTGGCTATTTTTACCCGCTAAAATGAGTTCTTTAATGGGGCTAGCATACGTAAAAGCACTGTGCAGTGGAGTAGCAGCTTGCTTAGCAGGGGCAGTTTGCCAAGGTAAGGCTTGATAGCATGCTAGGCAAATAAGCTGCTGGTTAGAAGTCAGTTTAGAGTTACATAACGGACAGGTTTGCGCGTAGCCTAGCCAACGAGTGGTGGCTTGTAGTGCTTGAGAAACTTGTTTAAACATAAAAGATTGAGCTTATTTTTTATTTTTATAATGCTTGGTTATTTTTGTAGTCTGCGTAAGTTTAAAGCGGGATGCTCTAGATAAAACCGGCAGGCTAAGTACTAAGCCTATAATTAAACCATAGATGTGAGCTACGGTAGCAACCGGAGCGCCAATCAGCACAGCACTGGTATTAGCTTGACCCTGATAGATATCGAGAGCCATTTTTAGAACCAAGGTAGTGAAGATGAGCGCACCTAGTAAGTGTTGATCCTGCAAGGCGAAGCGTAGCGAGCCGATTAATAGCAAACCATACAGCACCCCAGAAAAACCTAGATACCATTGGTAATCGGGTCGCAGGATGAGTAGGCTTAAACTAATCCCTAATGACAAAATTAAGATGTTAAGTGTGAGCTGTTTATAGCTAAATAAATGCCCACATACCAGTAAGAACAACCACCAGCCTGCTAAATTTAAGGCTAAATGAGTGAAGTTTAGGTGAACAAAATGCGCACTTAGTAAGCGCCAATAGTCACCTTGCAGAATTAAACTGCGCTCATAGCGCAAGAAGTCCTGCAAATTATACAAAGCTAAAAGTAAAAGGCTAAAACCGAGGCCGTAGGCTAGCAGGGGCTTTGGTAGGTTTAATCGATTGGTAATGTGCTTCAGTGTTGGTTGGTTACAAGATTGGAGTATTATGCCATGATTGCGCCGTTTTTGAATTTGAAGGTTTGATAAGTCGAATGAATAAGCACAAACAGATAACAGGCCGTCAGCCTAGTATGACAGGCTATACCTTGATGGAGTTATTGATTGTTATCACTATTATCGGGGTTTTGCTGGGGATTGCTGTCGTCAATCTGAGAGGCACGCCCGATGAAGCCCGTATTTCTTCTACTAAGCAAGAAATTCGTACGATGGAGTTAGCGATGGATATGTACCGGATGCACAACGCTGCTTACCCTACTACTGAGCAAGGCATCAAAGCCTTGGTCGAAAAGCCTGCAGAAGCCCGTAAATGGCAACAAGGTGGCTACTTAAAAGCGAAAACAGTGCCTAATGATCCTTGGGGCAATCCGTATAAGTATTTGAATCCAGGCACACACGGTGGTGAGGTGGATATTTATAGCTTAGGGCCGGATGGGCGCGAAAGTGAAGATGATATCGGTAATTGGATGCAGGAATAACTTGAGGCCTTTAGTAAGGCGGCAAGGTTTCACCCTGTTAGAGCTGCTGATTGTTTTAGTGGTGATGGCCGTATTGATTTCCATTGTATCCTTGTCCTTTCGCAGTTTTGAAACCGATCCAGTTGAGCAAGCGTTAGAACGTTTACGTTTTGATGTGAATGTTTTGAGTAATGAAGCGATTGTCCGCGCTGAACCCTTAGCTTTAGGGTTTACCGAAACGGGTTATCATTTTTTTAAGCTCGATGAAGAAGATAAATGGGTCGAGATTGAAAATGATAGCTTGTTTAAAGCGCGTGCTTTTGATGGCAAAAGTTTAAAAGCCCAAATTTTAATTGAACAAGAGCTAATCAGTTTGTCTGCAGATTTACCCAGTGAGCCGCAAATTGTGGTCGAGCCAACTGGTGAACTAACACCTTTTATCTATGAGTTAGCTGCTGGTAAAGATGAGCCGCAGCGCATGCAGTTTGATGCTTTAGGCCAAGTCGTTGAGCCAAAATCCGAAGATAGTGATGCTAAAACTTAAAAAAACCTCCCAACAAACGGGCTTTAGCTTAGTTGAGGTGATGTTTGCGCTCTTTATCATTGTTTTAGTGATTAGTATGGCTGCTCAGGTAGCGGCCAATAGCGCACGTAACGCTCAACTCCTAAAAGAGGCCACGTTTGCTCGTTGGGTGGGTTTGAACCAGCTCGATCTCTATCAAATGGCAGCCGATAACGGCACTACTGAGCCTGCTGCAGACGGTGAAGAGGAGATGGGGAATATACCTTGGCGTTGGGTGCGCGAGGTTAACCCCTCTAGCTCAAAGATTTTATTAGAAGTTAAAGTTTCGGTGTTTCATGGTAATAATTCGACCGATGCCGAACCTGTTTCAGTGGTTAAAGCTTATGTGCAGCCCCCCTCACTTTAAGTCTTTATTGTGATTTTAATTCAGTATTAGTCACTATATCCCTATTAGTGTATTGCCGCCTTTTCACTAGAATTACCCTCCCCGAAAAGATATAGTTCAAGCCTGCTAAATGGGATGTAGTGCATCCGTGGTCACTGAGGAAGAGTTATTCATGAGAAGAGGACGTAGTTGTGCGGTGCGCTCAACTCTAGCATTTTTATGCGTTATGCTAAGTTTGGGCGTGGTACAGGCCGCTGAAATAGTCGCTGTCGAAACCTCAAGTTCTCCTACCCAAACGGTGTTAAGTAGTTCAGTCATTCCCTATAAGGAAGTTACTTTGGCCGCCCAAATTCCGGGTGTGCTTAAATATTTTGCGGGTGATGTCGGTAGCTCTTTTCAACAAGGAGCAATGCTGACGCAAGTGGATGAGGCGCAATTAGTCGCTAAGCGCAATGCAGTGTTGGCACAGATTCAAAATGCCCAATCCTTGCTGCAAAGTGCAGAAGCTCAATACCAACGAGAAGTAGTATCCCCACGTAGCCGTGATATTGGGGCTATGCCGGGTTTTGGTATGCCTGCGATGATGGATAATTTTGTCACGCGGCCGATGGCCGACATGATGATGAATAATTATGACTCCGATATGGGGCGTTATTCAGATTTAGTCACCAGTGCTTCTGGGGTTTCCCAAGCTCGTGGCTCGTTACAGCAGGCTTATTCACAACTCCAAGAAATTGATGCAGCCCTACAAAATGCTAAAGGTATCGCACCCTTTGAAGGGGTGATTTTGCAGAAAATGGTCGAAGTAGGCGCTACAGTACAACCCGGACAAGCCTTACTGCGCTACGGCTTTGTGAAGTATAAGCGCTTGCAAGCAGATGTCCCTGCCAGCCTGATGTCACAAGTGAGTCAAGGCATGGTCGTGCCGGTCAAGATCAATGGTGCTGCTGAGACGATGGCTAAGGTTTCCCAAATCTATCCAGTGGCCGATGCTGAGCATCACACCGTCACGGTTAAATTTGATTTGCCTGTGGATGTAGTGGCTGCACCTGGAATGTACGCGGAAATTTATTTATCCAGCCCTCAAGCGAATGCTGAACCGGTGGTGATGATACCGCGCACTGCTTTGTTGAGTGGGCGAAGCCTGCCGAGTGTCTTAGTGGTGGAAAATGGTCAATCTTCCTTACGCCTAGTGCGCTTAGGTGCAGAGCATGGCACTAAGGTTGAGGTTGTTTCGGGCTTAAAACCGGGGCTGAATATTATTGATAATCCACCACCTCGTGCTGTTTCAGGGTGGATGCCGGATGCTCAGTAGCGGCGACTATGGTCGCGTACTTTCACTTTTTCGTATTGGTAAGATAGTGCATGAATGACTCCCCTCAGCCTAGCCAAACTCCACACCATAACTTAGGAATCGCAGGTAAAACTGCTAAAACCTTTATTAATTCACCCTTGTCTTTGCTGCTCTTGTTGGCTTTTTTAGCTATTGGCGCGCTGGGTCTGATGCTTACGCCCCGTCAGGAAGATCCACAGATTTCTGTGCCGATGGTGGATATTTTCGTCAAATACCCTGGTGCTTCTTCACGTGAGGTCGAGGCTATTATTGCCCGCCCGCTTGAAGCTATCGTGTCAGAAATTACCGGCGTCGATCACGTTTACTCCGCTTCGATGCGTGGCGAAGCGATGGTGACTGTGCAATTCAAAGTCGGGGAGGATTTAGAAACCTCTTTAGTTAAGCTGTATGACAAGCTCACTTCGAATCGTGATGCCATTCCGCGTGGTGCCAGTGAGCCGCTTGTTAAACCGAAAGGCGTCGATGATGTGCCGGTAGTGACTGTGACACTCTGGTCGAATGAGGTCGATGATGCTTCCTTGCGCTTGCTCGGCTTAGAAGTATTACAAGAGCTGCGTGGGGTAGCCAATACTAGCCAAAGTTTTATTGTGGATGGGCGGCGTGAAGAGATCCAAGTAGAAATTTTGCCGGAGCGCCTAACAACCTTCGGTGTTTCTTTAGAGCAGATTGCGCGCACGATTCAAATGGCTAATTCGGAGCAAGCTACTGGTTTTGTCGAGCCGAATCAGCATGTTTACAAAGTGTATAGCGGCTTATTTTTAAGCTCTGCACAAGATATTAAAAATTTAATCGTGACAGTTGTTGATGGCCGTCCGGTCTATGTGCGCGATGTCGCTGAGGTGAAAGAAGGCCCTAGTGATGCTGCCCATATGGTGGGTTATTACACAGGTGCTGCTACCAAAACCACGGATGTGGCTTCTAATGCTGCCGCCGTCACTTTGGCGATTGCCAAGAAAAATCGTACTAATGGTGTCGAAGTTTCAGAAGCGATTTTGAAAAAGCTTGCAGGCTTAAAAGGGCAAATTATCCCTGATAATGTGCATGTGGAAATTACCCGTAATTATGGTGCTACCGCTAAAGCTAAGGTCAACGAACTCTTAAAAAAGCTGTTCATTGCTACTTTAATTGTTACCTTTTTAGTCTGGATCGCTTTAGCTTGGCGCGCGGGTTTAGTAGTTGCGATTGTGATTCCCGCGGTCATTATGACGACCGTTTTTTCAGCTTTGATTTTAGGGATGACCATTGATCGGGTCAGCTTATTTGCTTTGATTTTTTCGATTGGCATCTTGGTCGATGATGCGATTGTTGTTGTCGAAAATATTTATCGACGCTGGTTGATGGCAGGGCAACAATCGCTAGAGATAGCGGTTGATGCGGTGCGGGAAGTGGGCAATCCCACTATTTTAGCCACGGCTACCGTTATTGCTGCCTTATTACCGATGGGTTTTGTGAGCGGAATGATGGGGCCTTATATGCGGCCTATTCCAGTCTTAGGCTCGGTCGCGATGATTATTTCTTTATTCGCTGCTTTCGCCTTTACCCCGTGGCTAACTAATTTATTTAAGCCTAGCTTAGAAAAATTACATGCTGAGGCTGAAAAAGAGCATAAACAAGCAGTGCGTTTAGAGTCATTTTTCCGACGTTTAATTCTGCCTTTAGTTGATAGCAAAGTGAAAGGTTATGCTTTTCTGTTCAGTATCATTCTGGTTTTCTTTGCCCTAATGACGCTGTTTTATCCTTTTAAAGCAGTGCCTGTCAAAATGCTGCCTTTGGATAATAAGCCAGAATTTAATGTCGTCGTGAATATGCCTGAAGGCACTGCTTTGCCAGTCACCGCTAATTTAATTCATCAATTAGCCACTGAAATGCAAAAGCTGTCTGAAGTTACTGCGGTACAAACTTATTCAGGCACGGCTTCTCCTTTTAATTTTAATGGTTTGGTTCGGCATTATTATTTGCGCCAGCAGGCGTGGCAGGGCGATATTCAAGTCCAGTTATTGGATAAGAAAGAACGGGCGAGGACTAGCCATGAAATTGCGGTACAAGCGCGCGAAATCTTAACCCCACTAGCACAAGCCGTGGGCGCTAGTATTCAAGTGGTAGAAATGCCTCCAGGCCCACCAGTGTTACAAACCGTCGTTGCTGAAATCTATCATCAAGACCCAATGATGCGCCGCCAAATGGCAGCTGACATGACTAACTTCTTCAAGCAAGCGAAGAATTTGGGTGATGTTGATAATATGTTGGAGAATAATTACGAAAATCTACGTTTTGTGATTGATACCGACAAAGCACAGCGCAATGGGATTACGATTGAGGATATTAATCGTGCTCTCAGCATGTCTATGGGTGGCTTTGTGTTAGGCGATGTTAAGAAAAATGCCTTAATTGATCCGACGCATATTGTGATGCAAGTACCGTTGAGTTCGCGCTCGCGAATCATGACTTTAGTGCAATTGCCAGTCGCTAATACACAAGGTAAGTCAGTGGCTTTATCTGAGTTGGGAAGCTTTGTACGCGAGCCGCAAGATAAGCCGATTTATCACAAAGATTTGAATCCGGTTGAATTCGTAACGGCTGAAGGAGTAGGGCGTTTAGCCGCTCCTGTTTATGGGCAAAAAGAAGTTGAAGGCTTATTAGCAGCAGCGAATGATGGTAAGGGTTATATTGCCCCTGATGGTACTCCAGTGGATAGCGGCTATTGGTTTAAATCGCCTAGCCATTTGGAGTTAAAATCGTCTTTGGTTTGGGCAGGGGAGTGGACTGTTACCTTCGAAACTTTCCGCGATATGGGAATTGCTTTTGCAGCCGCCTTAGTTTTGATCTATATGTTAATCGTGGCGCAATTTGGTAATTTCATTTTACCTGCGATTATTATGGCGCCAATTCCTCTGACCTTAATTGGAATTTTGCCAGGGCATTGGATTATGGGGGCGGAATTCACTGCCACTTCCATGATTGGATTTATTGCCTTGGCAGGGATTATTGTGCGCAACTCTATTTTGTTAGTGGACTTTGCACGCGATGCTGTGGTCAGTCAGGGCTTATCTCCACGTGAGGCGGTAATTCGTTCTTGTGAGGCACGTACTAGGCCGATTTTAATTACGGCTTTAGCCTTATTGGGCGGGTCAATGGTGATATTGTCTGATCCTATTTTCCAAGGTATGGCAGTATCCTTAATTTTTGGCGGCGCAGTTTCAACATTACTGACTTTATTAGTGATTCCTTTAGGTTGTATTAGCGCTGGCGATTCATTAGGCGTACCACCCCAAGGTACTGACCCTGCGGGAAATCAAGGCGTTAGTACTTCAGCAGCGACTCAGGCTAAGCCTAGTAAATTGGGGAGTGCTGCAAAAGGCTTGATTGTTTTTCCCTTTATGTATCTCGTAGCTTTAATAACGAGTATAAAGGATGGCTTTGTTGATGCAGGTAAAGCAGTTTTTGGCTGGCGAAAGAAGCGCCAATCTGTTAAAACATCGAACCGAGTAGATGAAGCAGCTCGACAAGTGCCTGTAGATTCGGGCAGGATGCTGAAGCCTGAGCCTGAGCCTGAGCCTGAGCCTGAGCCTGAGCCTGAGCCTGAGCCTGAGCCTGAGCCTGAGCCTGAGCCTGAGCCTGAGCCTGAGCCTGAGCCTGAGCCTGAGCCTGAGCCTGAGCC
>JBATRF010000013.1:0-1501 GCA_049292455.1 Thiolinea sp. | reverse complement strand
GGTCTCGTATGCCCAAGTCTTGTGTCACTACTTGCCGATTATACCATTTATTCAGCAATCGTGCCAGCGTGTTCGCTTACGATTCGGCCTCGAAGTTCGCTCGATTGGGCAACGTATCGGATGTGTGCCGTCACTTCCGCGAAAACAGGAACATGGGTATCCAGCTGGCTTTCACTTTCGCGAGATGGATCGACGCATGGTCCGGCAACAGAGAAACCGGGTTTCTCAGTCGAAACCCGGTTTCCGAACAGCGTCAGGAGCAAGGCGAGCCTGCCACCCGAAAACATGAGGGATCCAGATGTGCTAGGCCAACGCCATCTCGATCAACTCTTCTGCCGCGCTGTCGATAGCATCCATGGCAGGCTTGGAGTCCGTCACTGTTAACTTGAGTTGCTGTTTGCCAGCTTCGTCGGTGAACACCTCAGCCAGCAGCGTGTCACCCGGCTTGAACTCACCGGCCAACAGGCCCTCGCTCAGCTTGTCCTCGACGTGGTTCATCACGACACGCCGCAGCGGGCGGGCGCCGTAGTCCGGATCATACCCTTCCTCAGCCAGGAAGAGCTTGGCCTCCGGCGACAACACAAGGGTGATGTCGTGCTCGGTGAGCTGCAGATACACCCGCTTTAGCTCCAAGTCGACGATACTCGTCAGTTCATCTCTGGTGAGGTGACGGAAGACCATGATGCCATCCAGCCGATTGATAAACTCCGGCCGGAAGGCCTGCTTGAGCGCGTCGGTCACCCGCTCGCGCATCGCCTCATAGTCCTGCTCGCGCTTGCCGTCGTCGTCGGCACTAAAGGCAAAACCGAGCTTGCTGGCGCGCTTGATCAGATTCGCGCCGACGTTGGAGGTCATGATCACGATCGCGTTGCGGAAATCTACCCGCCGGCCCTTGGCATCGCTCAGATGGCCATCCTCCATGATCTGCAACAGCATGTTCTGCACCTCAGGATGGGCCTTTTCGACCTCGTCCAGCAAAATCACGCTGTAAGGACGCCGGCGCACAGCTTCGGTCAACTGGCCGCCCTCGTCGTAGCCGACGTATCCCGGCGGCGCGCCTACCAAGCGGCTGACATTGTGGCGTTCCATGAACTCGCTCATGTCCAGCTTGATCAGCGCTTCATCGCTGCCGAACAGGAACTCCGCCAGGGTTTTGGCTAACAGTGTCTTGCCGACGCCTGTCGGGCCAAGCAGCATGAACGTGCCGATGGGACGCTTGGGATCCTTCAAACCCGCGCGCGCGCGCCGGACGGCCTTGGAGATGGCTACAATGGCCTGGTTCTGCCCAACCACTCGCTCGTGGAGCGCGGCTTCCATTGCCAGCAACCGCTCGCTCTCCTCGCCGGCAATGCGGCGCACGGGAACGCCGGTCCACATCGCCACGACTTCGGCGACGTCTTCGGCCGTGACCATCGGCTTGCCCGATGCCGCATCCCACGTGGTGCGCATCTGGTCGAGCTGATGGCGCAACTGCACCTCGCGATACCGCAAATCGATTGCG
>JBATRF010000012.1:0-1712 GCA_049292455.1 Thiolinea sp. | reverse complement strand
ATCCCCAACTGCGCCAACGGGGCCTCTATATCGGGCAGCTCGCGGCCGGTGCTGGGGTCGCCGGTTAAGCCTTGCCGGGCGATGAGGGCTCGTAGGGTGCTGTCCGGAGATTCGGGCAGAGCGGACTTGTCAGGACTTAGTCTGACGGTGTCTTCCCGAGTTATCATCACCAGGGTGTTGGGTTGGAGATCGCGTATTGTTGAGAGGACCCCATCGGGCCAACGGATCTCCAGGGATTGCGTCGATGCGCTAGCTGGAACGCCAAAGTGACTGCGCGCCGGGTCGCCGGACAAATATCCGCTGCCGGAACGCACGTCTCGCGTCATGGTCTCGTCGCTGGTCATGAGCGTAAGCTCGGCGCCGATCGCATGCGTATTGGGGCTGTCCGGCCAGCGCAGGTCGACGAGCAGGCTTTGGCCTCCGCACAGCCGGTTCTCGAAAAGCTGAGCCGGTGCACGCAGGTTGTTCACGACGATATCGAGGTCGCCGTCGCCATCCAGGTCGGCCATGCTCATGCCGCGGCCGCTGGCGGTTGAGCCAAGCTGCCACTCCGGCGCCGGCCGGAAAAAGCCGTCGCCGACGTTGTGCATTGCCTGGTTGGGCTCGACCAACTCGTGGTTGGGCAGATGCGCCATCATCGTCGACTCGATCATCCCGTTGACCACGTACAGATCGAGCAGCCCGTCCTGATCCAGATCGCCGAATTTGGCCGACCAACTCCAGCCGGTCGCGTCGACGCCGCGAGGCCTGGCGGCGTTTTGATTGCCTGCCTCTCCGGTTGCCACCTGGAGCACGTTGGACATGATCTGCGGATCAGCCGGGTCGATCGGATCTACCATGTCGGCCATGAGCGGATCCCATGCCGCGACCGTTTCGGGAGCGTCGTCGATCGGCATCATGTCCGTCGAAAAGAGCTCGAACAGGCCATCGTTGTCGACGTCGCCGGCATCCAGGCTCATCGTGCTATGGCTGGTGGTCTCAAAGGACGTGCGCTGCCAGGCGGATTCTCCAGGGAGTCCACTCTGGGCTTCGCCCGACAAGGTGCTTCGCAACCAGGCATAGTCCGGGACGGCGAAGTCATTGCCCACGACGATGTCTCGCCGGCCGTCGCGGTCGACGTCGAACAGGGCGATCGCCATGGCCTGCGCTTTGGACTCCAAGCCGGTTGGCACGAATCTGCCGTCGCGGTTTTCGTAGAAGGTAACCCCGCCTCCGCCCTTCAAGAGAAATTCGTTGCCCAGGTCGTCCAGCAGGCTGGCATCGTAGGAGCCGATCAAGAGATCCAGGTCGCCGTCGGCATCCAGATCGCCCCAGGCCATGGCATAGGCCGGGCGGGCGACGCCGGGCAGCACCTCGCGGCGGAAGCGGCCGGGTTCGCCGGCCTGGCCCTGGTTCTGCCACCAGGTCATGCCGCCGGTCCGACGGGTGAACACGATATCCAGCCGGCCGTCGGCATCGACGTCGACGAGGTTAACCGCGCGCGAGTCGCCGTGGTCCATCCGCTCGGTGCGAAAGCGTAAGCCCCCTTCGTTCCACAGGATCGTGTTTGGCCCGGCGTGGTTTGCCAGCACGACGTCCTGATCGCCGTCGTTGTCCAGGTCGCCAATGGCGACGCCGGCGCCGTTGGCCTCGAAGTGATCGACCGTGTCGCCGGGGACGGTGGTGGTGTGGTCGAGGGTGGTGGCGACGAAACTGTCCGTGCACGGTTCGGC
>JBATRF010000011.1:0-1536 GCA_049292455.1 Thiolinea sp. | reverse complement strand
GCCAGCGGTTGCTTGAGTATTTGCCCGGGCGCGGCTTCCAGGTGCAGGTTGCGCGTGTGGAGGATAGCCAGGCATGGCTCGCCCAACTGCTTGCAGCGCCGCCGAGCGCCGTCGTGCTCGACATCGGCCAGGCGCCCGAGCATGGTTGGCATGCGCTGAAGACGATCAAGGGCAACCCTGCGACCCAGGACATTCCGGTCTTGTTCTACGTAGGGTCAAAAGACACCGGTGCCGTGCTTGAATTGGACTACCTCACCAAGCCGATCGAACTGGCCGAGTTGACGCGAGCGCTTGACCAGCACTGGCTGGCCGCTGACCGGCCAGTACGAACCTTCCTGGTCGTGGACGACGACCCTGACACGCTGGAAATGTACGCCCGGATTGTCCAAGCCCATTCGTCTTCGAATCAAGTCCTCCGGGCGCGCAACGGCCGCGAGGCGCTGGAGATGTTGGAGCGAGCACCGGTCGATCTCGTGTTGCTGGACCTGATGATGCCAGAGATGGATGGTTTCGCCGTGCTGGAGGCGATAGGGCAGCGCGAGTCGATGCGCGACATCCCGGTGATCGTGGTGACCGGCCAGGTGCTGACCGAAGCAGAGATGGCGCGGCTGAACCAGGGTGTGGCGACCGTGCTCAGCAAGGGGCTGTTCAGCCTGGACGAGACCCTGGTGCGTTTGAGTTCAGCGCTGGAGCGGCAACAAAAACTCAGCAGTGAAGCGCAGCGTCTGGTGCGTAAGGCGATGGCTTATGTTCAGCAGAACTACCAGGAGCCTTTGTCGCGCCACGATCTGGCGCTGCACGTGGGTCTGAGCGACGACTATCTGACCTATTGCTTCCGCCAGGAGCAGGGCATGACGCCCATCGCCTATCTCAATCGCTATCGCGTCACGCAGGCCAAGCGTATGCTCAAAGAGACGGGCAAGACCATCACCGAGATTGCGTTGGATGTAGGCTTCACCGACAGCGGCTACTTTAGCCGCGTGTTCCGCAAGGAGGTTGGTCTGTCGCCCGATGCGTATCGCCACACTCCGTGACCGAGTTTGAACACACCCTATTCGTTTTGTGCCCCCGATAGTTCTGAACCAACGGCGACACGCAGCGTCGCCTTTTTTATTCCTCTGATCTGTCCCCCAACCTCTCGTTTTTCTCCAAGCCCCACTTCGTGTAACTCAGTACAATAGAACTGTTTGGTATGGCTCCCAATATGATTGAGTCAGGAGCATCATGTCCCTCACGTTGCAGCAGATCGCCAAGTTGGCCGGTGTCTCCCTCTCCACCGCCTCCCGCGTGATCAACGAGCAGCCAAATGTGCGGCCTGAAGTGCGCGAGCGTGGCTGGCAGGCCTTCCGTGAGCACGGCTATCGGCCCAACCTCGCGATCTCGATGCTCTTGCTGTTGAGCATGTTGCTGGCAGCTTGCGGCGGATAGTTTGATATGTCGATCAATTTTGGGTATTGACATTTGCAAATATTTGTGATATTATTCCTGTGAACGTTCTCAGAAAACGTTTACAGAAGCTCGACATCCCCTTTACCT
>JBATRF010000010.1:0-1889 GCA_049292455.1 Thiolinea sp. | reverse complement strand
CGCTTTCATACAATCCTGAACTTCCAGTTAATGTTAAAGTCTTTACCCTTTCCTGATCTTCTAAAGTGTAAAGCAAACCCACATGACCACCTAAAGAATTTCCAAGTAAATGAACATGATCTAGTTTTTTGTGCCTCATAAAATCATACACATATTTTACCAAACCTCCTAAACCTACCTGAGTAATTGGCAATTCATAAATTGGAAGGATGGGAACGACCACTCTATATCTATCTCCAAAATGATCAATTAAATCTTTAAAATTGGAAAGAGCTCCAAATAGTCCATGTAATAGCACTATAGTAGGCCCTTCTTCTCTTGTTTCTATAAATTTGAACCTATCCTCCGTTTTGATTTCGTATGCCATATTCTTTTACTTAGCGTCAAAAGTATAAATTATTTTTAAAAAGAGTGCTTTACACCAAATAAATTATAGATGCTCATACTATATAGGCCAATTCCTACAAGTTGATGAGACACCGCAAACCATAGAGGAATTTGCCCAACTGAACCCAAAATAGTTAGAACGCCCAGTATTAATTGAATAATAACCAAAATAAAAATGATAAACGAATTTCTAAAAACTCTTAAATCTCCTAATTTATAACTCAACACAAACAAGATAAGACTTAATGCAGCAATCACATATGCTAATCCTCTATGAAAAAATTGCATAATAATTCCTGATCCTGCATTCAATTCATATTCGTTAAAAAGAATGTCTGAATAATTACCGATCATTTTAATTTCATCGGGTATCCATACTCCATTCATATCAGGCCAAGTTGGGGCTACCAATGCTGCTTTCATTCCTGCCATGATCCCACCTAAACCCAATTGAACAAGTAACATAATAGGGATTAATACAATCAATGAATAAGTAAATGAGGATTTAATCAGAGTGAATGAAGATCCTGATTTTCTAAATTTCCAAATGGTCCATAATAAGTAACTTAACAGAGCCACAGCCGCTAAAAGATGAAATGATAGTTTATAAGCATTAACCCACGGTCTATTCACCAAACCACTTGCCACCATAATCCATCCTAGTGAAGCCACAATCGATGCTAACAAAATGATGATCAATAAATCAATGATCAATAATTTGGACAAAACCTTTTTTAGCAAGAAAACAAAAAAAGGAATTACAAAAACAAACCCCATTAATCGGGCCCACAAACGATGAAAATATTCCCAAAAGAAAATGTATTTAAATTCCTCTAAACTTATGCCAGAATTAATTTTTTGATACTGGGGAGTTTCCTTGTATAATTCGAAATGATTCTGCCATTCGGATATACTCAATGGGTATTTTATTCCAGTAACTATATCCCATTTAGTAATACTTAAACCACTGCCTGTTAGCCTTGTAACACCCCCCAAAAAAATCTGGAAAAGTATCATTACAAAGCCAGCCCACAACCAAATGTATACCCATTTCTTCCATTTTCCCGAATCCATGCCACAAAGATCAACCAAATCGTGGAATAATTACTTTAATGATTTACACAGTCTCTCTATATATCTTTTAAATATATAAAAATAAACTGAATATGTTATGTCTCTGTGGAATTGTGGATAAATGTAATTTTGAAAGATATACACTAATTATAAACAAAATTTTTTATATTTCTAAGTTGAATTACAATGATTTGGAATTATTTATTAACAGATGTAGATAAGTTAAATGTTGATAAATGAATGTGTGTATATTGTTGATAATTTTAGAGTTTGAACAGTTTAAATAATTTACCAAAGATTTAGATATTATAATTTTTTATAATAATAGAAAACAGTGTGTAAAAATCAAAACCAGAGAATAAAAATTGTGTCCAAAAATAAAAATTCAGAGATTGATAATCAATTTATTAAACATAGCATAATAACAT
>JBATRF010000009.1:0-1700 GCA_049292455.1 Thiolinea sp. | reverse complement strand
TTTATTCCCTTCGTGATGCTGGGTGGACTCGAGGGCGTCCGCGCTGTGGGTGCGGCCGCGGTGGTAGCTGCGCTGCCCTGGATCGCCGTCTTTTCGCTGTCGAACAGCTTTATGGAGGAGCTGTGGTGGCGGGGCCTGTTCTTGCGCAAATACCAGGTATTCCTGGGCGCCCGGGGCGCCCTGTTGTTGACTGCGCTGGGTTGGGGTCTAATGCATCTGATCGTCAGCTACTTTGCCGGCGGCCAGCTCCTGGCGTTCGTGGGCATCGATATCCTGTTAGGTCTGGCCTACGGCTGGATCACCCAACGCACGGATACGCTGTGGGGCGCGGTGCTGGCGCATGCCGCCGCCGACGCGTTCCTCGTGTTGGGCATGCTGGCCACGCTGGCGAAGTTGGGTTGATAGTAGGGCAATTTGCCAAATTGCCCTCAGGAGAACGGCGATGACAACCAACTACGTGCTCTCATTGGCAGATAAGCGTGTCACCATCGAGACCACCGGCGGCAAGGGCGCATCTCTGGCCCGGCTTTCAGCGGCCGGCCTGCCGGTACCCGACGGGTTCCACACCACAACTGAAGCCTATCGTCGCTTCGTGGCCGAAAACGATCTGCAACCGGGCATCCTGGCCGCGCTGGAGCCAATCGACCCTGCACAGCCGGCGACACTGGAGGCCGCATCCGCACGTATCCATGCTTTGTTCACCGCCAGTCCGATCCCCACCGATCTCGCCGAGGCAATCAAGACGGCCTATACCGACCTTACCAGTCAGCATTCAGCATTCACCACTCAGCACTCGGCCGTCGCCGTGCGCTCGTCGGCCACGGCCGAGGACCTGCCCGAAGCCAGCTTCGCCGGCCAGCAAGAGAGCTTCCTCAACATCCACGGCATCGAAGCCGTGCTGGACGCGGTCAAGCGCTGCTGGGCCTCGCTGTGGACCGCCCGCGCCATTGCCTACCGCCGCCAGCACGCCGTTTCGATGGATGGGCTGAGCCTGGCCGTGGTCGTGCAACTCCTTGTTCCGGCCGACGCAGCGGGCATCCTCTTCACCGCAAACCCGATCACCGGCCAGCGCGATCAGGCTATGATCAGCGCGGCCTGGGGCTTGGGGGAGGCAGTGGTCGGCGGCATCGTGACGCCGGATATGGTGGTGGTAGACAAGGAGACAAGGCGGGTCATATCGCGGGAGGTGGCAGACAAGCAGGTGATGACAGTGCGAGTCGACGGTACAACCGAGACACAGGGCGTGCCTGCGTCGTTGCGCCGCGCCGCCGTGCTGGACGACGCCACCGCAGCCGAGCTGGTGCAGTTAGGTAACCAGATCGAGGCATTGTACGGCCAGCCGATGGACGTCGAATGGGCGCTCGCCGGCGGCCACATCGCCATCCTGCAGGCCCGGCCCATCACCGCCCTGCTTGAGCCTGCCGCACCCGCGTCGACCGAATGGACACGGCCCAACCCCAAGGCGATGTATGCCCGCGGCAGCCTGGCCGAGCACCTGCCCAATCCGGTCTCGCCGCTTTTCGGCACCATGGGGCTGCGCCTGGCCAACGTGGCAACCAATGCCCTGGGTGAAGATTTTCTAGGTACAGAGGCGGCCAACGACTACCAGTACAGAACCATCAACGGCTACGCCTACCTGGGCATCGTGTTTGGCCCCAAGGAGATGTGGAAGTTTACCAAGGCTGGGATATCTCAGATCG